>NZ_JARXYX010000022.1 GCF_029893585.1 Streptomyces sp. LBL | reverse complement strand
GCCCGGTTACATTTCGAACCCGGAAGCTAAGCCTTACAGCGCCGATGGTACTGCAGGGGGGACCCTGTGGGAGAGTAGGACGCCGCCGAACAATCTTTGGAAGGACCCCTGGTCACCAGCGTTCAGCTGGGACCAGGGGTCCTTTTTGTTTTTCCAGAGCGCGCCGGGTACCCGGCTGCGCGAGAATGACTTGCGGTACCGAAGACAGGAGCCACCCATGTCCACCAACTCTCCCGACGATCGACCGGAGCGCGACCAGCGGCGACGGGACAGTGGTGACCGCGGCGGCTACCGCGGTGACCGTGGTGGCAACGACCGTGCTGGCAACGACCGTCGAGGCGATGACCGTAGCGGTGATCGTGGTGGTGACCGTGGTGGGTTCCGCCGTGACGACAACCGGGGCGGGCCTGGCCGGCGGGACGACCGACGCGACGGCGATCGCGGTCCTCGCCCGGCGTTCGGACGTGATGACCGTTCCGGTGGGCCGCGTCGTGATGACCGTCCCAGCGGTCCCCGTCGTGATGACCGTTCCGGTGGTCCCCGTCGTGATGACCGTTCCGGTGGTCCCCGTCGTGATGACCGTCCCAGCGGTCCCCGTCGTGATGACCGTTCCAGCGGTCCCCGTCGTGATGACCGGGACCGTGGGTTCCGTGGCGGCGACGACCGCCCGAGTGGGCCGCGTCGTGATGACCGTTCCGGTGGGCCGCGTCGTGATGACCGCTCCAGCGGTCCCCGTCGTGATGACCGGGACCGTGGGTTCGGGCGTGACGATCGTGGTGGCGACCGCCCGCCCTTCCGCCGCGACGACCGTGGGGAGCGTCGCAGCGACGACCGCGGCGGCTTCCGCAGGGATGACAACCGTGGTGGAGTCGGGCGACCTGACGACCGTCGTGGGGACGATCGGGGCGGCGATCGCGGTGGTTTCCGCCGTGACGACCGGCGTGATGATCGCCGTCGTGATGACCGCCCGAGTGGGCCGCGTCGTGATGACCGGCCCAGCGGTCCCCGTCGTGATGACCGTCCGAGTGGGCCGCGTCGTGATGACCGCGACCGGGACCGTGGGCTCGGTGGCAGCGGCGACCGTGACCGTGGGTTCCGGCGTGACGATCGTGGTGGCGACCGTCCGCCCTTCCGCCGCGACGACCGGCGCGACGATCGGCGGAGTGACGACCGTGGGGACCGTGGCGGGTTCCGGCGGGACGACAGCCGCGACAACCGTGACAGCCGGAGCGGTGGGTTCCGTGGGCGGGACGACCGTGGTGCACAGGGGCCCCGTCGTGACGACCGCGGTGGGCGCCCCAGCGGCTTCCGCGGCCGGGACGACCAGGACCGTGGCTTCCGCGGTGGCGACGACCGGCGCGGCGGTGGGCGGTTCCGCGATGAGCGGGAGCGGGACCGGGAGCCGATCAAGCGGCTGCCGATCCCCGAGGACGTCACAGGCGACGAGATCGACAAGGACGTACGGCAGGAGCTGCAGAGTCTGCCGAAGACGCTCGCGGAGGATGTCGCCAAGAACCTGGTGATGGTGGCCAGGCTCATCGACGAGGACCCCGAGGGCGCCTACGGCTACTCCAAGGTGGCCCTGCGGCTCGCCTCGCGTGTGGCTGCCGTACGTGAGGCTGCCGGGTTCGCGGCGTACGCGAACCAGAAGTACGGTGAGGCGCTCGCCGAGTTCCGGGCCGCGAAGCGGATGACCGGCAATGTCGACCTGTGGCCCGTGATGGCCGACTGTGAACGTGGGCTGGGGCGGCCGGAGAAGGCGCTGGACATGGCCGGGGCCCCCGAGGTGCACAAGCTCGACAAGCCCGGGCAGGTGGAGATGCGGCTCGTCGCGGCCGGTGCCCGGCGGGACATGGAGCAGCTGGACGCGGCGATCGTGACGCTGCAGGGCCCCGAGCTGGCATCCAACTCCGTCCAGCCGTGGACTGCGCGGCTGCGGTACGCGTACGCCGACGCCCTGCTCGCAGCCGGTCGGGAGGGCGAGGCACGGGAGTGGTTCGCCAAGTCCGTGGAGGCCGACAAGGACGGCAGCACCGACGCCTCGGACCGGCTCGCCGAGCTGGACGGAGTCGAGTTCGTCGACGCCTTCGACGCGAACGAAGTCGAGGACGAGAGCGAGAGCAAGGACGAGAGCGGCGACGTACTGGAGAGCCTGGAGACGCCCGTCGAAGACGCGGGCGTGGAAGACCACGTGGAAGACGACGTGGAAGACCACGTGAAGGACGACGTGGAAGACGACGACAAGGACTGACGTCCGTGTATGAAGGGGGCGGGAACCCGAGGTTCGGGTTCCCGCCCCCTTCGTATGTCCGCGGCCGTTATTGGTCCAGCATGCGCAGTACCAGGCCCGACGCCGGCTTGGGGCCGAACGACGTGGACTTGCGGGGCATCGTGACACCTTGGCGGGCGAGGTCGCGGACGACCTCCTCGCGGACCGGGTGCATCAGGACGGCCGTACCACCGTCGCGTTCGGCCTTCTCGACCGTGGCCGCCGGGTCGTGGATGTAGGCGATCCGGGTCGGGTCGTCCTCGGGGATGTGCCATACCTCGGCGAGGAGGGTGGCGTGCAGGACCGTTGCGTCGAGGGTGCGCCAGGCGGCGGGTTGCTCGGCGGGAACCGTGCGGGACAGCAGTGCCGGGTCCGGGCGGTCCATCAGATGGAAGGCTCCGTCGCCGGCCAGCAGGAACGCGTTGCCCTCGCAGGCCGCGTCCGCCAGGGCCTTCAGGGCCTGCGGCAACGGGACGTCGAGACGGCGTACGCGGAACAGGCCCTCCACGGCGGCCACGGCGTCCGCGACGGGCAGGTCGTGCAGGAGGCGGTGGATGGCGCGGACGCGCAGGGGGTAGCGGACCGTGTCGACGAGGAGGACCAGGCCGAAGTCCCAGGGGCTGGGGGAGGGGTGCTCCGCGCGTAGACGCCGGTATGTGGCCCAGCGGTGGTGGCCGTCGGCGATCAGGGCCTGGTGCCGGGCCAGGTCGGACCGGATGTGGTCCAGGTCGGCGGGGTCGGTGATCGACCACAGGCGATGGCGGAAGCCGTCCTCCGTGGTCGTCGCGAGCAACGGGGAGTCTTCGGCGGTGCGCTCGACGACCTCGGCGGTGACGGACGCGGAGGCGGCACCACGATAGGTCAGGAGCAGGGGTTCCAGGTTCGCGCAGGTGGCGCGCATCAGGGCGGCTCGGTCGGCGACGACATGCGGCATGACGTCCTCGTGCGGCAGGACCACACCCTCCGAGGGTTCCGACAGACGCAGGGCGCCGATGATGCCGCGCTGGAGGAGGCCGTCGCCGTCGCGCTGCTCGTAGACGTACAGGCCCGGCTCCGGATCGGCGGTCAGGACTCCCTCGGAAAGCCAGCGGCGCAGGGTGCGGGCCGCCTGTGCGTTACGTTCGGCGGGGGTGGTCGCCTGGGGGAGGATCAACCGGACGATGTTGTGCGGGTCCGCGGACTGGAGATGGTGCACACCGTCGGGGCGTACGACCACGTCGTAGGGCGGAGAGGTCACGGCGGCCAGGGTGCTGACCCGGTCGGGGTGGTAACGCAGGCCTCGGAACGGGGTGAGTTCCAGGCCTCGGCGCGCCGTTGCTTCCGAGTGACCTGCAGAGTTCATCCCGGCATCGTACGTGTGTCAGTGGCATGCGGGATGATCGGAGGAAAGCCGACGAACGAGGAGCGATGCGGAATGAGCCAGCGTGTCAGGACGAGGCCCGAGGGCAGTGGGCGAGCCCTGAGCGAGGCGTACGACACGGCGCTGCTCGACCTCGACGGGGTGGTGTACGCGGGCGGGAACGCGATCGCGTACGCCGTCGAGTCGCTCGCCACCGCGCGCGGTGGCGGGATGCATCTCGCATACGTCACCAACAACGCGCTGCGGACGCCGGACGCCGTGGCCGAGCACCTCACCGAGCTCGGCATACCGACGGGGGCGTCGGACGTCATCACCTCGGCGCAGGCGGTCGCACGGCTGATCGCCGAGCAGGTGCCCGCCGGCGGGCGTGTGCTGGTGATCGGCGGCGAGGGGCTGCGGGTGGCGCTGCGTGAGCGCGGCCTCGAGCCCGTGGAGTCGGCGGACGACGATCCGGTGGCGGTCGTGCAGGGGTACGGCGGGCCCGATCTGAGGTGGAGTCGGTTCGCGGAGGCCGGCTACGCCATCGCGCGCGGGGTGCCCTGGTACGCGTCCAACACCGATCTGACGATTCCTGGCGCGCGCGGGATCGCGCCAGGGAACGGCGCGGCGGTGGAGGTCGTCCGGATCGCGACCGGTGCCGAGCCGCAGGTGGCCGGCAAACCGCTGCCGCCGATGCACCGGGAGACGATTCTGCGGACCGGCGCCGAGCGGCCGTTGGTGGTCGGAGACCGGCTGGACACGGACATCGAGGGGGCGTTCAACGGGGAGGTCGACTCGCTGCTCGTTCTGACCGGGGTGACGGACGGGCCGCAACTGCTGGCCGCGCCGCCGCAGCACCGGCCGACGTATGTCGACGCCGATCTGCGGGGGCTGCTCACCGGCCAGCCGGAGGTCATGGAGGCGGACGGCGGATTCCGCTGCGGCGGCTGGACGGCGAAGGCGGGGGCCGTGGGGCTGGAACTGGACGGCGAGGGCGAGGCCTTGGACGGGCTGCGGGCGCTGTGCGCGGCGGCCTGGACGGCGGCCGGTGACGGTGTGTGCGAGCTGGACGGAGGGAAGGCACTGGCACGGCTGGGTCTGTGAGGAGAAGGCATACGAACGGCAGTGAGCGGCAAGCGGCGCAAGCGGCAAGCGGCGCAAGCGGCAAGCGGCGCAAGCGGCAAGTGGCAAGTGACGCAAGTGGCAAGGCGTAACTGTGAGCCCGTGAGCGTGCGTTCCCCGGGATCGCGGGCACTCTCGGGATCGCGTGCGTTCCATAGGGATCGCGTGCACTCGCTTCCCGGGTTCGCGGGTTCGCGGGTTCGCGGACGTTCGCCCTCCAGGATCGCGGCTGCTTGCGAGGGTAGGCTAACCTAACTGCGTGTTGGTCGACAGTCCTCCCGAACAGCGCGCGGAGAACGCCCCCGCGCCCCCGAAGCGCCGGACGATACGAGTCGTCGGGTTGCTCCTCTCGGTCGTGCTCCTGGCCGTTGTCGCGATGGCGAGCATCGCGATCGGTGCCAAGGCACTCTCCGTGGGCGAGGTGTGGCACGGCCTGTTCGAGGATTCGGGGACGTACGCCGACGTCGTGGTCGCCGACCGGCTGTCACGGACCGTGCTGGGAGTGCTGGCCGGCGCCGCGCTCGGTCTGGCCGGGGCCGTGCTGCAGGCGCTCACCCGCAACCCGCTGGCCGATCCCGGACTGCTCGGCATCAACGCGGGCGCGTCCGCCGCGGTCGTCACCGCCGTCTCGTTCCTCGGCGTCACCTCACTGAGCGGCTATGTGTGGTTCGCGTTCCTCGGCGCGGCCGGGGTCGGGGCGATGGTCTGGTTCCTGGGCGGCAGCCGGGGGGCCACGCCGGTGCGGCTCGCGCTCGCGGGCACCGCGATCAGCGCCGCGCTCTACGGCTATCTCCAGGCCGTGATGATCCTGGATGACGCGGCGCTGAACAGGATGCGCTTCTGGACGGTCGGTTCGCTGTCGTCGGCGACCAACTCGATCATCGTGCAGGTGTTGCCGTTCCTGCTGGTCGGCTCAGTCCTCGCGCTCGTCCTGGCCAGGCCGCTCAACGCCGTGGCCATGGGCGACGACACCGCCAAGGCGCTCGGCGCCAACCTGAACCGCACCCGGGCACTGTCCATGCTGGCCGCGACCGTGCTGTGCGGGGCCGCGACCGCCGCGTGCGGGCCGATCGTGTTCGTCGGGCTCATGGTCCCGCACATCGTACGGTCCTTCACCGGTCCCGACCTGCGCTGGATCCTGCCGTACGCGGCCGTCCTGTCGCCGGTGCTGCTGCTGGGCGCCGACATCCTCGGCCGGATCGTCGCGCGGCCCGCTGAGCTGCAGGTCGGGATCGTCACCGCGCTCATCGGCGGTCCCGTGTTCATCTTTCTTGTACGTCGGCGGAGGCTGGCCCAGCTGTGAAGACCAACCGTGCCCTCAGGACCCCGGGCGGGCTCTCGTTGCGGGTGGACGTCCGTGCCGTCACCGTCGTCGTTCTGCTGCTGGTCGTGGCGCTCGCCGCGAGCGTCGTGCTGATCGGCACCGGCGACTTCCCGATCCCGCCCGCCGACGTGCTCCGGTCGCTGGTCGGCAACGGCAACGCCGGCCAGGAATTCATCATCAACGAGCTGCGGCTGCCGCGGGTCCTCGTGGGACTCCTGGTCGGCGCCTCGCTCGGGCTGGGGGGTGCGCTGTTCCAGGCCATCTCCCGCAATCCGCTGGGCAGTCCGGACGTGCTCGGGCTCGGCCAGGGTGCGGCGGTCGGTGCCCTGATCGTGATCGTGCTGATGTCCGGGAGCGCGGCTCAGGTCACCGTCGGCGCCCTGCTGGGCGGTCTCGCGACCGGAATCGCCATCTATCTGCTCGCCTGGAGGCGGGGTGTGCACGGCTATCGACTGGTGCTGGTCGGTATCGGTGTGTCCGCGATGCTCACCGCGCTCAACAACTATCTGCTCACGAGGTCCGACCTCACCGATGCGGCCCGTGCCGTCGTCTGGATCACCGGCTCGCTCGACGGCCGTGACTGGGACCAGGTGTGGCCGCTTCTCGGGCTGTGCGTCGTGCTCGTACCGCTCGTCCTCGCCCATGCGCGCAAGCTGCGGATCATGGAGATGGGCGACGACGTGTCGTACGCCCTCGGGGTGCGTGTCGAGCGGGTACGGATGGTGCTGTTGGTGGCCGCTGTCCTGCTCACCGCGACGGCGACCGCGGCCGCCGGGCCCATCAGCTTCGTGGCACTCACGGCGCCGCAGCTGGCCCGCCGCCTGACCCGCTCGCCCGGGCCGAACCTGCTGGCGTCCCTGTGCATGGGCGCCACCCTCCTGGTCACCGCCGACTGGATCTCGCAGCGGGCCTTCGGGGCCGACCAACTGCCCGTGGGTGTGGTCACCGGCGTCCTCGGCGGCGTCTACCTGCTGTGGCTGCTGGTCATCGAGCGCAAGGCGGGTCGGATATGAGCGTCGGCAGCAGCGCAGGCATCGGGCTGGACAACCAAAGGAGCACCGTGAACCGCCTTTCCGCCGAGAACGTGACCCTCGCCTACGACCAGCGGGTCATCACCGAGCAGCTGTCGGTGGAGATACCCGACAACTCCTTCACCGTGATCGTCGGCCCGAACGCCTGTGGCAAGTCCACGCTCCTGCGGGCGCTGTCCCGGATGCTCAAGCCGAACCGGGGACGGGTGCTGCTCGACGGGCAGGTCATCCAGTCGCTGCCGGCGAAGAAGGTCGCGCGTACCCTCGGCCTTTTGCCGCAGTCGTCGATCGCGCCCGACGGGATCACCGTCGCCGACCTGGTGGGCCGTGGCCGCTACCCGCACCAGGGCATCCTGCGGCAGTGGTCGACCGAGGACGAGCGGGTGGTGCAGGAGTCGATGGCGCAGACCGGTGTCGCCGAGCTCGCCGACCGCTATGTCGACGAGTTGTCCGGCGGCCAGCGCCAGCGGGTGTGGATCGCGATGGCGCTCGCCCAGCAGACCCCGTTGCTGCTGCTCGACGAGCCGACGACCTATCTCGACATCCAGCACCAGATCGACGTACTGGACCTGTGCGCGGAGCTGCACGAGGAGCAGGGGCGCACGCTGGTCGCCGTGCTGCACGACCTCAACCACGCCGCCCGGTACGCCACGCACCTGATCGCCCTGAAGAGCGGCCGGATCATCGCCGAGGGCGCGCCGAACGACATCGTCGACGCCGAGCTGGTCGAGGAGGTCTTCGGGCTGCGCTGCCAGGTCATCGACGACCCGGAGACGGGGACGCCGCTGGTGGTGCCGGCGGCACGCAAGGCGCGTACGGAGGCGAAGGTCGCGGCTGAAGTGCGTGGCTGAAGGGCGCGGACGAAGGGTGTAACCGAAAGGCGTGGCCGAAGGCCGTGGTCAAAGGCCGTGGTCAAACGCCGTGGTCAAAGGCCGTGGTCAAAGAAGCTTCCTGAGGCGGAGCAGGTCCCTGAGGCCGGCCTCCAGTCTCACTCGGCTCGAGCCCCAGGCCTTCGCGAAGTTCAGCTCGCCGTGCACCAGCGCCACCAGGTCGTCGCCCGCCATGGCGAGTCTGATCTCGGCTTTCTCCGGTGGCGGTCCCTGGACCGTGTCCGCCACCTCGATCCGCCCGCCGGTGAGCCGGCCGACGAAGGTGACGTCCAGGTCGGTGATGTGACAGCTCACCGAACGGTCCAGGGCCGCGGCCGTGTGGACGTCCCCTTCGGCGGAATGCATGCTGTCGGAAAGCTTCTCGAGTGCGGCGCGGCACTCCTCGATCGTGGCCATCGCGCTCGACGGTACCCCAGTCGACGCTTTAGCTCGATCGTGTGATCGTCGGGTTTTTGGCTTTTGGTGCCGCGTAAGAGCCGGGACAGCGTGATCCTGCGATCCGGGACGCCGGGTGTGGCGTCGGCGTGCGGGGCCCCTGCCGCACGAGCGATGGTTCTGGGTCTCCCCGTCGCCTCCGGCCGTGTCCACAGGCCAGATCGTGCGGGACTCTCCCGCCCGGCTCGGACCACGGACGCGATCTGTGTCGCCGCCCGGGATGCGAAAGCGGTGACCGGCGCGCCCAAAACCGTTCGGGGCGGACCGACGTGCAGGGCTCACTCCTGCTCACTGCCGAGGAACGGTAGCGTCTGGGCATGAGTGACTCTGTTTCGGAGACCGATTCTCCCCAGGACGTGGCGGTGGCGGAACCCGCACTCGGGCCGTTCACCGCTCCGCTGAACGTGCCCCGCACCCCGACCGGCAACGGCGGCGTCGACGCCCAGCTCGCGCGGCTCGGCGACGCGGACCACCTCGCCACGGACGGACACGTGGAGGTGTACGAGGATGTACACCGGGGGCTGCGCGACGCGCTCACCGCGCTCGACGCCCGCCCGGGACCTCCGGCGCCCCTATCGCCGTACGGGAACAGGAGCTGAACCGAACGTGGCAGGAGTCGCACGCCGTCGTCTCGACGCGGAGCTGGTCCGCCGGAAGCTCGCGCGTTCGCGTGAGCACGCCGGCCAGCTGATCGCCGCCGGGCGGGTCACCGTCGGCAAGACCGTCGCGACCAAGCCCGCCACACAGGTGGAGACCGCGGCGGCGATCGTGGTCTCCACCGACGACAGCGCCCCCGACTACGTCTCGCGGGGCGGCCACAAGCTCGCCGGCGCGCTGACGGTCTTCGTTCCGGAAGGGCTGATCGTCGAAGGGCGGCGGGCTCTGGACGCCGGAGCCTCCACCGGCGGTTTCACGGATGTGCTGTTGCGGGCGGGGGCCGCGCACGTCGTCGCCGTGGACGTCGGATACGGACAACTCGCCTGGTCTCTTCAGAGTGATGAACGCGTCACCGTCAAGGATCGTACGAACGTACGCGAGTTGACGCTCGAAGCGATTGATGGGGAGCCAGTGGATCTTGTCGTGGGGGATCTGTCCTTCATCCCGCTCGGTCTGGTACTGCCCGCCTTGGTGGGGTGTGTGAAGCCGGACGCCGACCTGGTGATGATGGTCAAGCCGCAGTTCGAGGTGGGGAAGGAGCGGCTGGGCAGTGGCGGAGTCGTACGGAGTCCGCAGCTGCGCGCCGAGGCCGTGCGCGCGGTGGCGGGGCGGGCCTGGGACCTGGGGCTGGGTGTGAAGGGTGTCACAGCCAGTCCGCTTCCCGGGCCGGCGGGGAATGTCGAGTACTTTCTGTGGCTGCGGTCGGGTGCGCCCGAACTGGACCCGGCCCATGTCGATCGTGCAGTTGCGGAGGGACCGCGTTGAGCCAGAACCGAGCTCGTACTGTTTTCCTGCTTGCCCACACCGGCAGGCCCGCGGCTATCCGCAGCGCCGAACTGGTGGTGAAGGGACTGCTGCGCGAGGGCATCGGCGTGCGCGTCCTGGAGGCGGAGGCGCGGGACCTGCCGCTGCCGGAGGAGGTGGAGCTGATCGAGGAGGCCGCCGCGCAGTGCCTCGACGGGTGCGAGTTGTTGATCGTGCTCGGGGGCGACGGAACGCTGCTGCGGGGCGCCGAGTTCGCCCGGGCGTCCGGGGTGCCGATGCTGGGTGTCAATCTGGGGCGCGTCGGGTTCCTCGCGGAGGCCGAGCGGGACGACCTCGACAAGGTCGTCGAGCGGGTGGCGACGAGGGCGTACGAGGTCGAGGAGCGGATGACGATCGATGTCGTCGTTCATCGCAACGGGGACGTCGTGCACACGGACTGGGCTCTGAACGAGGCCGCCGTGCAGAAGGTCTCCGCGGAGAAGTTGCTCGAGGTCGTGCTGGAGATCGACGGGCGGCCGGTGACCGGGTTCGGGTGTGACGGGATTGTGCTGTCCACGCCGACCGGGTCGACGGCGTACGCGTTCTCGGCGGGTGGGCCTGTGGTGTGGCCCGAGGTCGAGGCGTTGCTGATGGTGCCGATCAGTGCGCATGCGCTGTTCGCGAAGCCGTTGGTCACCTCGCCGGATTCGGTACTGGCGGTGGAGGTGCTGCCGCACATTCCGCCGGGGGTTCTGTGGTGTGACGGCCGGCGGACCGTGGAGTTGCCGCCGGGGGCGCGGGTCGAGGTGCGGCGAGGGGCTGTGCCGGTGCGGTTGGCTCGGCTGCATCATGCGTCCTTCACGGATCGGCTGGTGGCGAAGTTCGCGTTGCCGGTTTCCGGGTGGCGGGGGGCGCCGCACTAGCGGTAAGCGCGCTCGAAGAAGGCGCGCTCGAAGAAGGCGTTTTCCAAGGGGGCGCGAGGTGGTGTGCGCGGCTGCGGGTCCGTTTTGTGGCCCGGCGCGCAGTGCCCCGCGCCCCCTCAGGCCGGACCACACCGGTGGGTGACATCGTGCGGTCGGTCCCCATTCATCACCTGCACCTTCACATCCCAGGGGCAGGGGCCGTCACACTTCTCCTCCCGGACCTCGTAAGGTCGTGTCCGTGTTGGAGGAGATGCGGATACGGTCGCTCGGAGTCATCGACGACGCGGTCGTCGAGCTGTCGCCAGGCTTCACCGCCGTCACCGGTGAGACGGGCGCGGGCAAGACGATGGTGGTCACCAGCCTCGGCCTTCTGCTGGGCGGGCGGGCGGACGCGGCGCTCGTGCGGATCGGGGCCGAGAAGGCGGTCGTGGAGGGGCGGATCCGTCTGTCCGCCAGTGATTCGGCGGCCATCGTGCGGGCCGAGGACGCGGGAGCGGAGCTCGACGACGGAGCGCTGCTGATCAGTCGTACCGTCTCCGCCGAAGGGCGGTCCCGGGCGCACCTCGGTGGGCGCACCGTACCGGTGGGGTTGCTGGCCGAGCTGGCCGACGATCTGGTGGCCGTGCACGGGCAGACGGACCAGCAGGGGCTGCTGAAGCTGTCCCGGCAGCGGCAGGCGCTGGACCGGTACGCGGGGGACGCGGTGGCTGTGCCGCTGGCCAAGTACACGGGGGCCTACCGGCGGCTGCGGGCCGTGTCGGTCGAGCTGGAGGAGATCGTCACCCGTGCGCGTGAGCGGGCCCAGGAAGCCGACATGCTGCGCTACGGGCTCGACGAGATCGCCGGGGTGGAGCCGCGTGCCGGGGAGGACGTGGAACTGGCGGAGGAGGCGGAGCGGCTCGGGCACGCCGAGGCGCTGTCGTCCGCCGCGACGGTCGCCCACGCGGGGCTCGCCGGTAACCCGGAGGACCCCGAGGGCATCGACGCGGCGACCCTCGTCGCGGGCGCGCAGCGGGCCCTGGACGCCGTACGGTCGCACGACCCGGACCTGGCCACGCTCGCCGACCGGATCGGGGAGATCGGGATCCTGCTGGGCGATGTGGCGGGGGAGCTCGCCGGGTACGCCGACGATCTGGACGCCGATCCGCTGCGGCTGGCCGCGGTGGAGGAACGGCGGGCCGCGCTGACCGCTCTGACACGGAAGTACGGCGAGGACGTCACCTCGGTGCTGGAGTGGGCCGAACGCGGTGCCGCGCGGCTCACGGAGCTGGACGGCGACGACGGCCGGATCGGGGAGCTGACCGCCGAGCGGGACGCGCTGCGGTCTGAACTGGGCGGACTGGCCCAGGCGTTGACCGATGCTCGGACCGAGGCCGCCGAGCGGTTCGCGGCCGCCGTGACCGCCGAGCTGGCCTCGCTGGCCATGCCGCACGCGCGCGTGTCCTTCGACCTCCGGCAGACCGAGGATCCCGAGGGCGTCGAGGTCGGCGGGCGTCCGGTCGCTTACGGGCCCGCGGGTGTCGACGAGGTCGAGCTGCTGCTGGCCCCGCATCCGGGGGCACCGGCCCGGCCCATCGCCAAGGGCGCGTCCGGGGGTGAGCTGTCGCGCGTGATGCTCGCCGTCGAGGTGGTGTTCGCGGGAACGGATCCGGTACCGACGTATCTCTTCGACGAGGTAGACGCGGGAGTCGGCGGCAAGGCCGCGGTGGAGATCGGGCGGCGGCTGGCCCGGCTCGCGAAGACCGCGCAGGTCGTCGTCGTCACGCACCTGCCCCAGGTGGCCGCCTTCGCGGACCGGCAGTTGCTGGTCGAGAAGACCAACGACGGTTCCGTGACCCGGTCCGGTGTGAAGGCGCTGGAGGGCGAGGAGCGGATCCGGGAGCTGTCCCGGATGCTCGCCGGACAGGAGGACTCGGAGACGGCCCGGGCGCATGCGATGGAGCTGCTGGCCACGGCACGCGCCGACGGATAGCGGCCCTGCCGCGCGCTGCGCCGGGGGCGGTCGGCGGCCCGAGGGCGGTCCGTACGGTCTGTGCCTAAGGTCTGTACGGCCGACGAAATGTGAAGAGTGAGGGGTGCCGCGCGGATATTCGTACGGAACCCTGGTCTCCTCACTCGTGTGAGTGAACCTGCTCGCCGAACCGCCCGGCCGTCCGGCCTTCCGGGTTCCCGGAACACCCGTACGGCCTGGCATCCTTGGCGCAGAACGCGGTACGTGTAGGAAGCGCGCGGTACACCCCTCCGCTCGATACCTCTGTACGTTTCCTCGTGACCGCCCGACCCGAACCAGGAGCCCCGGCCACGTGACCCCCGTGAGCAGCCACTCACCGCACGGCCAGTCGCCGCTGCGCACCGTGCAGGTGCTCGGCGGAGGCAACGCAGGCAGCAGCGCGCATGTGCGCTCCCTGGCCTCGGGGCTGGTGGCGAGGGGCGTGCGGGTCACGGTATGCGCCCCCGTCGAGGCCGATCGCGCCCACGACTTCACCGGCGCCGGCGCCGAACACGTGCACGTACCGCGCAGCAGCGACCCGGCTTCCGTGGCCGCGCTGCGGCAGGCGTGCACCAACGCCGACCTGGTGCACGCGCACGGACTTCACGCCTCCTTCCGTGCCGTGCTCGCGCTCAGCGGGCGGCGCACCCCGCTGGTCGTCACCTGGCACGACCGGGCGCATGCCGAGGGCGCGCGTGCCCACTTCCTGCGCCTGCTGGAGCGGCGGGTGGTGAAGGCCGCCGCCGTGGTCCTCGGCACCACCTCCGCCCTCGTCGACCGGGCCCGCCGGACGGGCGCGCGGGACGCGCGGCTCGCCGCCGTGGTCCTGCCCGGCCCCCGCGAGGCCGTCGAGCCGGAGGATCCCGACCGGCTGCGGCCCAAGATCCGGGCCGGACTCGGCGCCACCGGGCGCCCGTTGCTGATGGCCGTCGGCTCCCTCGACCGCCACCGGGGCTACGACACGCTGCTGGACGCCACACACGCATGGCGGGACCTCGATCCCGTACCGCTGGTGGTGATCGCCGGAGAGGGGCCGTCGCGCGCCGAGCTGCAACGGCGGATCGAGGACGAGCAACTGCCGGTCCGGCTCATCGGACGACGGGACGACATCACGGAGTTGCTCGCCGCCGCCGACCTCGCCCTCCTGCCGAGCAGCGGGGAGTCGCGGTCCGTGCTCGCCCAGGAGGCCCTGTACGCGCGCGTGCCGCTCGTCGCCGGCGACGGCGGCGGCATCCCCGAACTCGTCGGCGACGCGGCCGAACTCGTCCCGGTCAGGGACGCGGAGGCCCTCGCCGACGCGGTCGTACGGCTGCTCGGTGATCCCGAGCGCCGGGAACTGCTCCGGGAGAAGGGCCTGCGGCAGGCGGCCACCTGGCCCACCGAGGACGAGACGGTCGCCCAAGTGCTGAGCGTCTACGACGAGTTGACCCAGCCCCGGCTCCTGATCTAGGACCAGGCTCCACGGAGCCTGATTTCCCTCCCCGTGTCCTTTTGGCCACGGGGAGGGAAACGCTGATGGAGGCTGATGGAATGTGGCCTCGCGTTGGGGTAACGCACGACCCGTTCAGCCGCCGTAGGCTCCGGACGCCGTCAGCCGCAGGGCCGTGTCGATCAGCGGGACGTGGCTGAAGGCCTGGGGGAAGTTGCCGACCTGGCGCTTCAGGCGCGGGTCCCACTCCTCGGCCAGCAGACCGAGGTCGTTGCGCAGCGAGAGCAGCTTCTCGAACAGTTGGCGTGCCTCGTCGACGCGGCCGATCATCGCGAGGTCGTCCGCCATCCAGAACGAGCAGGCGAGGAAGGCGCCCTCGTCGCCGGGCAGGCCGTCGACGCCCTCGCTGTCGCCCGAGGTGGGGTAGCGCAGGATGAAGCCGTCCGAGGTGGACAGCTCCCGCTGGATCGCCTCGATGGTGCCGATCACCCGCTTGTCGTCCGGCGGCAGGAAGCCCATCTGCGGGATCAGCAGCAGGGAGGCGTCCAACTCCTTCGAGCCGTACGACTGCGTGAAGGTGTTGCGCTCCTTGTCGTACCCCTTCTCGCACACGTCCCGGTGGATGTCGTCGCGCAGATCGCGCCACTTCTCCAGCGGGCCGTCCGCGTCCCCGGACTCGATCAGCTTGATCGTGCGGTCCACGGCCACCCAGGCCATCACCTTGGAGTGCACGAAGTGGCGGCGCGGGCCACGCACCTCCCAGATGCCCTCGTCCGGTTCGTCCCAGTGCTGCTCCAAGTAGCGGATGAGCTTGAGCTGGAGCAGCGAGGCGTAGTCGTTGCGGGCCAGGCCCGTCATGTGCGCCAGGTGCAGAGCCTCGGTGACCTCGCCGTACACGTCCAGTTGGAGCTGGTGCGCGGCGCCGTTGCCGACCCGGACCGGGGCGGAGCTCTCGTAGCCGGGCAGCCAGTCCAGCTCGGCCTCGCCCAGCTCGCGCTCGCCCGCGATGCCGTACATGATCTGCAGGTTCTCCGGGTCGCCGGCGACCGCCCTGAGCAGCCACTCGCGCCAGGCGCGGGCCTCCTCGCGGTAGCCGGTGCGCAACAGCGAGGACAGGGTGATCGCCGCGTCCCGCAGCCAGGTGTAGCGGTAGTCCCAGTTGCGGACGCCGCCGACCGCCTCCGGCAGGGACGTGGTGGGCGCGGCGACGATGCCGCCCGTCGGGCCGTATGTCAGCGCCTTCAGCGTGATCAGCGAGCGGATCACGGCCTCACGGTAGGGGCCGTGGTACGTACAGTGCTCGACCCAGTCGCGCCAGAAGTCCTCCGTCGCCTCCAGCGACTGCTCCGGCTCCGGCAGCGGCGGCGGCTGCTTGTGCGAGGGCTCCCAGGAGATGGTGAAGGCGATCCGGTCACCGGGGGCGACCGTGAAGTCCGCGTACGTCGTCAGCGACTTTCCGTACGTCTCGGCGTCTGTGTCGAACCACACGGAGTCCGGGCCGGCGACGGCCACCGTACGGCCCTCGTGCTTGTGCACCCACGGGACGACCCGACCGTAGGAGAAACGCATCCGGAGCGCCGAGCGCATCGGGACCCGGCCCGAGACGCCCTCCACGATCCTGACCAGCTGCGGAGCGCCGTCACGCGGAGGCATGAAGTCGATCACCCGGACCGTGCCGCGTGGGGTATCCCACTCGGATTCCAGGATCAGGGAGTCGCCGCGGTAGCTGCGCCGGACCGCGGTGGGCGGCGTGGCGTCGGCGGCGTGCGCCGGGCCGATCCGCCAGAAGCCGTGTTCCTCGGTGCCCAGCAGTCCGGCGAAGATGGCATGCGAGTCGAAGCGGGGCAGGCAGAGCCAGTCCACCGTGCCGTCCCGGCAGACCAGGGCAGCGGTCTGCATGTCTCCGATGAGTGCGTAGTCTTCGATGCGCCCGGCCACGTGCAACTCCAGTCGAACGGCCACGTCACCCCCTACGAGCAGGGGGCTGTCGCTAGTGCGGTCAAGGGGTATGTGTCATGCGTTATTGAGCGGTGAATCAAAACAGTCGTGTCGCTGTGAGGCAAAACGACGACCGTTGCTCAACGATCAGACGAGCTCTCGTTGTTCCGGTGGTTACGGGCGGGGGTGGTGCCGTGTTCCCGGCCGGGCTCGTCAGCGAGTGTCCGAGCAGGATACGACGCACGTAGATGATCTGCGTGCCGCTCCGGGTAACGCGGCTGAGCCGAACGGGTGAGCAACAGGTAGGAAATGGGTATGCCCGTGCGGGTCTGTACCGACCTGTGCACGGAGGGTGGTCGGAAGCCATCTCCCCCAGGCGCTGATACCCTGGTAGCCCGTGGACCGGTGGGCACAAAACCCCCGAACCGCAGCGACGGCACCCCCGGAAACCTCCGGCACGAACCCCTGGTGAAAGCCTCCGGGGAGCCGCACCGCACCTCCAGACCGCGACCACGGGAGCCCCCTCTTGGCCATGCCGCCCGCTGCTTTCCGAAACAGCACCGCCACGACGACCAAGCACATCTTCGTCACCGGGGGTGTCGCCTCCTCGCTCGGCAAGGGCCTGACGGCGTCCAGCCTCGGCATGCTGCTCAAGGCCCGGGGCCTGCGCGTCGTGATGCAGAAGCTCGACCCGTACCTGAACGTCGACCCGGGCACGATGAACCCCTTCCAGCACGGTGAGGTGTTCGTCACCAACGACGGCGCCGAGACGGATCTGGACATCGGCCACTACGAGCGTTTCCTCGACCGCGATCTGGACGGCTCCGCCAACGTCACCACCGGACAGGTCTACTCGACGGTGATCGCCAAGGAGCGCCGCGGCGAGTACCTGGGCGACACCGTCCAGGTCATCCCGCACATCACCAACGAGATCAAGCACCGCATCCGCCGCATGGCGACGGACGAGGTGGACGTCGTGATCACCGAGGTCGGCGGCACGGTCGGCGACATCGAGTCGCTGCCGTTCCTGGAGACCGTCCGCCAGGTCCGGCACGAGGTCGGCCGTGACAACGTCTTCGTCGTCCACATCTCGCTCCTGCCGTACATCGGTCCCTCGGGGGAGCTGAAGACGAAGCCGACCCAGCACTCGGTTGCGGCTCTGCGGAACATCGGTATTCAGCCAGACGCGATCGTGCTGCGCTCGGATCGCGAGGTGCCGGCCGCGATCAAGCGCAAGATCTCGCTGATGTGCGACGTCGACGAGGCCGCGGTGGTCGCCTGCCCCGACGCCCGCTCGATCTACGACATTCCGAAGACCGTGCACGGCGAGGGCTTGGACGCCTATGTCGTCCGCAAGCTGGACCTGGCCTTCCGCGACGTGGACTGGACCACCTGGGACGACCTGCTCGACCGCGTCCACAACCCCGACCACGAGATCACCCTCGCTCTGGTCGGCAAGTACATCGACCTGCCCGACGCCTATCTCTCGGTCATCGAGGCGCTGCGCGCCGGCGGCTTCGCCAACAAGGCCCGCGTGAAGATCAAGTGGGTCACCTCGGACGACTGCAAGACCCCGTCCGGCGCCGCCCAGCAGCTCGCCGACGTGGACGGCATCTGCATCCCGGGCGGCTTCGGCGACCGCGGTGTGCTCGGCAAGGTCGGCGCGATCCGCTACGCCCGCGAGAACAAGGTCCCGTTGCTCGGCCTCTGCCTGGGCCTGCAGTGCATCGTGATCGAGGCCGCGCGCAGCCTCGCCGACATCTCCGACGCCAACTCCACCGAGTTCGACCCGGCCACCGCCCACCCGGTCATCTCCACCATGGCCGAGCAGCTCGACATCGTCGCCGGCGAGGGCGACATGGGCGGCACCATGCGCCTGGGCATGTACCCGGCCAAGCTCGCCGAGGGCTCCATCGTGCGCGAGGTGTACGACGGCAAGGAGTACGTCGAGGAGCGCCACCGGCACCGCTACGAGGTGAACAACGCCTACCGGGCGGAGCTGGAGAAGACGGCGGGCATCCAGTTCTCCGGCACCTCGCCGGACGGCAAGCTCGTCGAGTACGTCGAGTACCCGCGCGAGGTCCACCCCTACCTGGTGGCCACGCAGGCGCACCCGGAGCTGCGCTCGCGTCCGACGCGTCCGCACCCGCTGTTCGCCGGCCTCGTGAAGGCCTCTGTCGAGCGGAAGAATTCCAAGTAACACACCAGTTGTACGGTGGCCGGGGTGCAAACCTTCAAAAGGTGGGCACCCCGGCTGCTTTCGCACGTGGCTTCCGTACGTCTGGAAGGACAGAGCATGACGATCAAGGACACTCCCGAGGAGTGGGAGATCCGGGCGACGGAGACCCCCTTCGTGGGCAACAAGACCTCCGTCCGTACGGACGAGGTGGTCATGCCCGACGGTTCGGTGGCGCGACGCGACTACCAGGTCCACCCCGGCTCGGTGGCCGTTCTCGCCCTCGACGACGAGGACCGCGTCCTGCTCATCAAGCAGTACCGCCATCCGGTGCGGCAGAAGCTGTGGGAGATCCCGGCCGGCCTGCTGGACGTGCCCGGCGAGAACCCGCTGCACGCCGCCCAGCGTGAGCTGTACGAGGAGGCGCACGTCAAGGCCGAGGACTGGCGGGTGCTGACCGACGTCTACACCACGCCCGGCGGCTGCGACGAGGCCGTACGGATCTTCCTCGCCCGCGGTCTGTCCGAGGCCGACGGGGAGCGCTTCGACGTGGAGAACGAGGAGGCCGACATGGAGCACGCGCGCGTGCCTGTCGACGAACTCGTCCGGGGTGTGTTCGGGGGCGAGGTGCACAACAACTGCCTCGTCGTGGGCGTGCTGTCGCTGGTCGCCGCGCGGGGTGGCGACGGGCTCGACGCGCTGCGACCGGCTCAGGCACCGTGGCCGGCGCGCCCGTTCGAGTCCTGAACGCCTCCACCGGGTCTGCGGTCTGACGATCAGCTGATCCGATCGGGGGATATGTCCGCCGCGCTCCGCCCGGAACGTAGCAGAGCGTGAACTAGGCTCTGGAAACGCCCGGACCGGAGTCCCGGCGGGCTTGCGCGTGCGGTGTGCGACGGGAGTGTGCCCGTGACGGATCAGGCGGTGGACGCAGACGGTGTACGGCTGTCGGCACCAACCCCGACGGAGAGCCAATTCCTCGGCCGCACACGGGAATTGAAGGAACTGCGCGCCGACATCGAACGCGCGGGACTGGATACGATCGCCGGCCGCAAGTCCCCCCGCGCGCGCGTGCTGCTCATCGCGGGCCGGCCCGGGTGGGGACGTACCGCCCTCGCCGAGGAACTCGTACGGCAGGTCGCCGACCGTTACCAGGACGGGGTGCTGCGGGCCCGGCTCGGCGAGCCCGACGGCACGCCCGTCCCCGTCGAGCACGCCGCCCGCGAACTCCTCACCGCCCTCGACATGCCGGCCCCCGCCGGAGCCGCCGAGGACGACCTCACGGCGGATCTCCGCGAGGCCCTCGCCGACCGCCGGACGCTGCTCCTGCTGGACGACGCGGTCACCGCCGACCAGGTCGACGCCCTGCTGCCGGACACCCCGGACTGCCTGGTCGTCGCCGTCGCCGGGGGCCCGCTGACCGGGATCGCGGACGTCCGCCCCTGCACCCTGGGCGGCCTCGACACCAAGTCGGCGGTGGAACTGCTGTCCCGACACACCGGGTCGGTCCGCATCACCGTCGATCCACGGGCCGCCGAGGGCCTGGCCGAGGAGTGCCAGGGCCAGCCCGCCGCGCTGATGCTGGCCGGTGGCTGGCTCGCCGCCCGCCCCACGGCGGCCGTCTCCGACCTCGCCAAGCAGCTGCGCGCGGAGGGCGACGAGGGCACTCCGCTCAGCCGGGTCTTCCGGCTCGCCTACAGCTCCCTGCCCGTCCCGGCCGCCCGGATACTGCGACTGCTCGCCCTCGCCCCGGCCGGCCTGGTCGACCCGCACACCGCGTCCGCGCTCGCGGGCTGCTCGGTGGACAGCGCCCGCACCACCCTGGACGACTTCGTCGCCCTCGGACTGCTGCACGCGGTGGACTCGCCGCTGCCGCAGTACGAGGTCCCCGGCTGCCTGCAGCCGCTGCTGACGGCCCTCACCGAGACCGAGGACCGCCCCGCCGAGCTCCAGTTGGCCCGCGCCCGGATGCTGGAGCGGACCGTGCGGCTGCTGCAGTCCTGCCGGGCGATCACCGAGACCGACAGCCCCGAGGCCCGCCAGAAGCTCCTGGACATGCCCCGCGCGCTGCGCTTCCCGAGCCCCCGGGCGGCCGCCGAGTGGCTGACCCTCCGCAAGCCCGCCCTGCTCGCCGCGGCCCGCAGCGCGGTCGCCGACGGGGGGCTGGACACCCTCGCCCGGCGCCTGATGTCCCAGCTCGTGCGGGCCATGGTCGCCCACTTCGGCACCCGGGCGGCCGCACCTGACCTGTACGACATCCACGGCCTGGTCCTCGACGTGGCCGAGCGGCGCACACTGCCCCGCGAGCGGGCCGCCGCCCTGCTGAACCTCGCGGACCTGGACGCCCGGACCGGCCGGACGACCGAGGCGCTGACGCGCTATCGGGCGGCGCTGGACGCCGGACGCGAGGCGAACGACCCGTACGCGACCGGTCGCGCGATGGAATCCGTAGGCGGAGCCCATCTGGAGCTCGCGGACTACGACCGGGCCGCCGACTGGTTCGGGCGCGCTCTCGCCCTGCGGCTGGCCCGGGACGAGCGCGCGGACGCCGCCCGGCTGTACGGCCGTATCGCCGCCGCGCACACCTTCGCGGGCCGTTACGGCGAGGCGCTGCGGAACTGGCGGGCCGCGGCGGCCGGACATCGCAAGCACGGCGATGTGGCCGCCCACGCGCGGGCCTTGAGCGAACTCGCACGCGTCCAGGAGTACGCCGGTCGCCCCGAGGAGTCGATGCGCACCTGCCACGAGGCGCTGGAGTGGGCGCGCAGCGCCGAGGACGTCCGCCTGCAGGCCGCGCTCCAGCTACGGCTCGCCGACACCCTGGAACGCCTCGGCGATCCGGCGGCGGCCTCGCTGCACCGGGGCACCGCCGAGCAACTGCTGGGCGAGGAGCTCCAGGCGCCCGAAACGCAGGCCGAGCCGGAGCCCGAACAGCCCGATCAACTGGAACACGACGCTAACGCCTGCGAAATCCGCAGTACATCCACTGAAGGTTGATGCAATGAAAGGCTAGACAGCGGGAACACCTTCATTAGACTGGCTCTGCCGCGCTTTCTCCTGCGGTGTCTCCTGGCGTGCTCCTGCATGCCCGGGTATGTGCTGTATTGCCCCCACGTTCACTGAGCCAAGGACCGTGATCGACGTGAAGGTCGGTATCCCCCGCGAGGTCAAGAACAACGAGTTCCGAGTGGCCATCACCCCTGCCGGTGTGCACGAGCTGGTGCGCCACGGCCACCAGGTCGTCGTCGAGCGGGGCGCCGGTGTCGGCTCCTCGATCACGGACGACGAATACCTCGGCGCCGGCGCGCAGATCCTGGGAACGGCCGACGAGGTGTGGGCCACCGCCGACCTGCTGCTCAAGGTCAAGGAGCCCATCGCCGAGGAGTACCACCGCCTCCGCAAGGACCAGACGCTCTTCACCTACCTGCACCTGGCCGCCTCCAAGGAGTGCACCGACGCCCTCGTCGAGTCCGGCACCACCGCGATCGCCTACGAGACGGTCGAGCTGCCCGGCCGGGTGCTCCCGCTGCTCGCCCCCATGTCCGAGGTCGCGGGCCGCCTCGCCCCCCAGGTCGGCGCCTACCACCTCATGGCCGCCAACGGAGGCCGCGGTGTGCTGCCCGGCGGTGTCCCGGGCGTGCTGGCCGCCAAGGCCGTCGTCGTCGGCGGTGGCGTCTCCGGCTGGAACGCCGCGCAGATCGCCATCGGCATGGGCTTCCACGTGACGCTGCTCGACAAGGACATCAACAAGCTCAAAGAAGCCGACAGGGTCTTCGGTACGAAGATCCAGACCGTCGTCTCCAACGCCTTCGAGCTGGAGAAGGCATGCCTTGAGGCGGACCTCGTGATCGGTGCCGTCCTCATCCCGGGCGCCAAGGCCCCCAAGCTGGTCACCAACGAGCTGGTGTCGCGCATGAAGCCGGGAAGTGTCCTTGTCGACATCGCGATCGACCAGGGCGGCTGCTTCGAGGACTCCCGCCCGACCACCCACGCCGAGCCGACCTTCCCGGTGCACGCATCGGTCTTCTACTGCGTCGCCAACATGCCCGGCGCGGTGCCCAACACCTCCACCTACGCGCTCACCAACGCGACGCTGCCCTACATCGTCGAACTCGCCGACCGCGGCTGGGTGGAGGCGCTGCGCCGCGACCCCGCGCTCGCCAAGGGCCTCAACACCCACGACGGCGCAGTCGTTCACCGTGAGGTCGCCCAGGCGCACGGTCTGGAGCATGTGGAGCTCGAGACGCTGCTCGGCTGACCGTCGACGTTAAGTCTCCTTTTGGTAAAGGTCGATACGTCAACACAGGTCGTCAACCCCGCGCACCCGGCCGGACCTTGCCCGAGAAGGTCCGGCCGAGTGTGTGTATGGTCACTTTGCGGCTCTAGGTCAACTCGCCTCGAACGTAACCCTTGAGCCGATTCGTACACCGGTGAAACCCACGGTGCGACGGCCGTACGCCCTTGACAGAGGGTTGTTTCATTGCCGACACATCCTGCCGGGTCCGGCGGATTGTGTTGCTGCGGACGCCCGACACGCCATAGAGTCGCCAACCGTCGGCATAGTGCCACGCTGACCTGTCTAGAAGTTTCCTGGTCACCAAGGAGGTAAGACGACTTGTGAATGAGTCGACATTTTCTCCCGGGGGTGGTCAACCAGGGATGCCTGCACGGGCCGAGGGCCCCGCGGGGTTCGAGGCTGTCGGCTCCGTCGCGGTGCGCACCTTCGCGGCGACCCGGAGTCACCGGATCCCAGGGGTGACTCAGCCAGCACACCAGAGCATGGATGGCCATCACGTGAACGCCCTGGCCGGCGACGGAAGTGGCGCGCCCCGCAACCACTTCGCCGACTACGACGAACTGCCCGACGGGCACTTCTACGACCCCGACGCCGAGTACGAACCCGACCCCGAGTACGCGGCCACGCTCGCGCCCGACGCTGCCCGCCAGCGCCGTGAGCGCGTCGGCCCGACCGGTCGCCCGCTGCCGTACTTCCCGATCCCGGGCCCGCTGACCGATCACGGACCCGCGAAGATCATCGCGATGTGCAACCAGAAGGGCGGCGTCGGCAAGACGACGTCGACCATCAACCTGGGTGCCGCTCTCGCGGAGTACGGCCGTCGTGTGCTGCTCGTGGACTTCGACCCGCAGGGCGCGCTGTCGGTCGGTCTCGGTGTCAACCCGATGGAGCTCGACCTCACCGTCTACAACCTGCTCATGGAGCGGGGCATGGCGGCCGACGAGGTGCTCCTGAAGACGGCGGTCCCCAACATGGACCTGCTGCCCAGCAACATCGACCTGTCCGCCGCCGAGGTGCAGCTGGTCTCCGAGGTCGCGCGCGAGTCGACGCTGCAACGCGCCCTCAAGCCGCTCATGGCCGACTACGACTACATCGTGATCGACTGTCAGCCCTCGCTCGGCCTGCTCACGGTGAACGCCCTGACGGCCGCGCACAAGGTGATCGTGCCCCTGGAGTGCGAGTTCTTCGCCCTCCGTGGTGTCGCGCTGCTGACGGAGACCATCGAGAAGGTCCAGGAGCGGCTCAACCCGGAGCTGGAACTCGACGGGATCCTCGCCACGATGTACGACTCGCGCACCGTGCACAGCCGTGAGGTGCTCGCGCGGGTCGTCGAGGCGTTCGACGACCACGTCTACCACACGGTCATCGGGCGCACGGTCCGCTTCCCGGAGACCACGGTTGCCGGCGAGCCGATCACCACGTACGCCTCCAACTCCGTCGGGGCCGCCGCCTATCGTCAGCTCGCCAGGGAGGTGCTCGCCCGGTGTCACGCCGAGTGAGTCTGCCGGGGGCCGACGAACTGTTCCGTACGACAGGGGGGACGGCGCTCCAGCCGTCCACTCCGCGGCGCCCGGTCAACGGCGAGGCCCGGGTGCCGGCTCCGGCGGGGGAGAGCGACCGGGCAGCGGCCGGGTCACCCTCGACCACCGCGCCGTCGTCCAAGGACGCGCCGCACGCGGTACCGGCCCAGGGCGGTGACGGCGACGGCGCGGAGCACGTGGCAGCCGAGCCGGGTGACTCCTCCACCGAGTCCCGTAGCCGCGGCGCGGATCGCTCCGGGCGGCGCCAGGGGCCGCAGGAAGGTGCTGCCGAGGGCGCGGGCGAACCAGCCGCCTCCGCGTCCCGCAAGCGCCAACGGGCGCCCTCACGGCGGCCCAGCGGGCGGGAACGGCACGACGAGAAGATCACGGTCTACGTGTCGGCCGAGGAGCTCATGGATCTGGAGCACGCGCGTCTGGTGCTCCGGGGCGAGCACGGGCTGGCGGTCGACCGTGGGCGGATCGTGCGGGAGGCCGTTGCCGTGGTGCTGGCCGATCTGGAGTCCCGTGGGGACGCGAGCATCCTCGTACGACGGCTGCGCGGGCGGTAGCGGTAGCCTGCGGGGGCCATGACCTCGAACGACGTTCCCTCCGGCGCCGGCGTCTCCGCCGGCCGTCGGCGTGCGTTGGGGAGGGGGCCGGGGGCGGAGCCGGTTCCGGTTGAGCGCCCGGCCGTTCCGGTTGAGCCTCCGGCCGTTCCGGTTGAGCCTCCGCCGGTTCCGGAACCTCCTGCTCCGGTGGCCTCGCCTCCGGTGGCCCCACCACCCGCGGGGGAGCCCACGGTCGCCGCGGAGGGTGAAGAACCCGCGGAAGGGGTCTTCACGGTCCGCCTGTCCAACTTCGAGGGTCCCTTCGACCTGCTCCTCCAACTGATCTCCAGGCACAAGCTGGACGTCACCGAGGTCGCGCTGTCGAAAGTCACCGACGAGTTCATGGCGCACATCCGGGCGATGGGCCCGGACTGGGACCTGGACCAGACGACGGAGTTCCTGGTCGTCGCCGCCACCCTGCTCGACCTGAAGGCGGCCCGGCTGCTGCCTGCCGCGGAGGTCGAGGACGAAGCCGACCTCGCGCTCCTCGAAGCCCGGGACCTGCTGTTCGCGCGGCTGCTCCAGTACCGCGCCTACAAGCAGATCGCCGACATCTTCAGCGGCCGGCTCGACGCGGAGGCCCGGCGCTGTCCCCGTACCGTGGGCCTGGAACCGCACCACGCCGAGCTGCTGCCCGAGGTGGTCATCAGCATCGGGGCGGAAGGGTTCGCGAAGCTCGCCGTGAAGGCGATGCAGCCCAAGCCCAGGCCGCAGGTGTACGTCGACCACATCCACGCGCCGCTGGTGAGCGTGCAGGAGCAGGCCCAGATCGTGGTAGCACGGCTCAGGGAGCTGGGGGAGATCGGCTTCCGGGCACTGATCGAGGACGCCGACGACACCCTGACCGTCGTGGCGCGGTTCCTGGCCCTGCTGGAGCTCTACCGGGAGAAGGCCGTGGCCCTCGACCAGGAGACCGCCCTCGGGGAACTGCTGGTGCGTTGGACCGGCGGGGACGGGGACGAGACGCCGACGGTCACGGACGAGTTCGACCGGCCGCCTGAGGTGGCCGAGGTGCCCGAGGTGCCCGAGGACGATGCCAAGGAGAAGAAGGCGTGAGTGAGGAGACGACCGATGTTCCGGCCGGGCCGCGTACCGTCGCCGATCTCGGCCTCAAGCCGGCCCTGGAGGCCGTCCTCATGGTCGTGGACGAGCCCGCGACCGAGGAGCACCTTTCGAAGATCCTCCAGCGGCCCAGGCGGCAAGTCGGGGACGCGCTGCGGGAGCTGGCCGACGAGTACGCCGTCCAGGGGCGCGGCTTCGAGTTGCGGCTGATCGCCGGCGGCTGGCGCTTCTACAGCCGCCCGGAGTACGCGGCGGCCGTCGAGGGCTTCGTCCTGGACGGCCAGCAGGCCCGCCTCACCCAGGCCGCGCTGGAGACGCTGGCGGTGGTCGCCTACCGCCAGCCGGTCAGCCGCAGCCGGGTCTCGGCCGTGCGCGGAGTCAACTGCGACGGGGTCATGCGCACCCTCCTCCAGCGGGGTCTGGTCGAGGAGGCGGGCACGGAACCCGAAACAGGTGCGATCCTGTACGTGACGACGAACTACTTCCTGGAGCGGATGGGCCTGCGCGGTCTGGACGAGCTCCCGGAGCTCGCGCCCTTCCTCCCGGAGGCGGAGGCGATCGAGGCCGAGACCCAGGAAGGCGTGCCGTCGTTCGATCCGGATGCACCGGACGCGGACGACGGGCTCATGACGGACATGCCTAACACGACGACGACGGAACTTTGATGCGAAGCAGTGGTAGCGGTAGCGGCAGCGGCAAGAGCGGCGGGCGCGGTAACCCCCGCGGGGCCGGCAACAACAGGGACCAGAAGCAGGGCCAGAGTCGGGGCCAGGGTCAGGGCCAGGCTCGGGGCCAGGCTCGCGGCCAGGGCCAGGCTCAGGGCCAGGGCCAGGGCCAGGCTCAGGGCCGTCCCAGCAAGCCCCGCCCCGAGGAGCGCCGCTACGACGTGGGCCCCGGCGCGTCCCATGAGGGCCCGAAGGCCGGGCGCGGCGGCGCGGCCCGCGGCGGCGCCAAGGGCGGTCCCAAGAAGCCCCAGCAGCGCGGACGGTCGGCTCCGGCGACCTCCCGTGAGTACGAGACGCGGGCCGAGGAGCGCAACCGGGAGCGGTACGCGGGCAAGAAGGACGTCAAGCTGCCCAAGACCTTCCCGGGCGCCGAGGAGGAGGGCGAGCGGCTGCAGAAGGTCCTCGCGCGCGCAGGCTACGGCTCCCGCCGGTCCTGCGAGGAGCTGATCGAGCAGGCGCGGGTCGAGGTCAACGGCGAGATCGTGCTGGAGCAGGGCAAGCGGGTCGACCCGGAGAAGGACGAGGTCAAGGTCGACGGCCTGACGGTGGCGACGCAGTCGTACCAGTTCTTCTCGCTGAACAAGCCCGCCGGTGTCGTCTCGACGATGGAGGACACCGAGGGCCGCCAGTGCCTCGGCGACTACGTCACCAACCGTGAGACCCGCCTCTTCCACGTCGGACGGCTCGACACCGAGACCGAGGGCGTCATCCTGCTCACCAACCACGGCGAGCTGGCGCACCGGCTGACCCACCCCAAGTACGGCGTGAAGAAGGTCTACCTCGCGCACATCGTGGGTCCGATCCCGCGCGACCTGGGCAAGCAGCTCAAGGACGGCATCCAGTTGGAGGACGGGTACGCGAAGGCGGACCACTTCCGGGTCGTCGAACAGACCGGCAAGAACTACCTGGTCGAGGTCACCCTCCACGAGGGCCGCAAGCACATCGTCCGACGCATGCTCGCCGAGGCGGGCTTCCCGGTCGACAAGCTGGTCCGGGTCTCCTTCGGCCCGATCACCCTGGGCGACCAGAAGTCGGGCTGGCTGCGTCGGCTGTCCAACACGGAGGTCGGGATGCTGATGAAGGAAGTGGACCTCTAGCCTTCGGCGCTGATGCGTTCCCGCTCTCTCGCCGGTCCGTCCGTGTGACCGGCGAGGGGAGCGGCCTTGTGGAGACGCTCCCGGGCGGGCACGGCCACCGCCCTGCAACCCCCTCTCCTCCGACCGTCCCGGAAAGGACGTCCCGCATGACCATGAACCCCACCAAGCGTGCCGCCACGGGGGCGCTCGTCGGGCTCGCCCTCGGAGACGCGCTCGGCTTTCCGACCGAGTTCAACGACGTGCGGTCGATCCTCGCCAAGTTCGGGCCCTGGCGGGAGATGGAGCTGCCGACGCCCGCGATCGTCACCGACGACACGCAGATGACGCTGGCGCTGGCCCGGGGGCTGCGGACGGCCATGGACCGGGGTGTCCTCGGACCCGAGGACATGGTCGAGCCCGTGCGGCGGGAGTTCATCGCCTGGAACCGCTCCCCGGAGAACAACCGGGCCCCGGGCAACACGTGTCTGAGGGCCTGCGCCCTGCTGGAACGTCCGGGCCTGCCCTGGCAGGACGCCAGCCAGATCGGCTCCAAGGGCTGCGGCGCCAACATGCGGGTCGCGCCCGTCGGGCTCGTCCCCGGGCTGAGCGATGAACAGCGCGCAGGCGCCGCCCAGTTGCAGTCCGCGCTCACCCATGGGCACCCGACGGCCCTCGCCGCGTCCGACCTCACCGCGCACGCCGTACGGCTGCTCGCGCAGGGGGCGGAGCCGACCGGGCTGGTCGGGCTGCTGCGGTCGTACGCCGTCGAGAACCGCAGCCACTACCACGAGCGCTGGCTGGGTGACCTGTGGACGCGGAGCCAGGACCCGACGCCCGAGCAGTTCATCGCGCGCGGCTGGGACGAGTGCCTGGAGATCCTGGACCGCCTTCAGGACGCCCTGCGCGCCCCCTCTCCCGAGACCGACCCGTGCCTGGCCACCGGTGCGGGCTGGATCGCCGAAGAGGCGCTGGCGACCGGACTGTTGAGCTTCCTGCTGTTCGTCGACGAGCCGGTGACGGCCCTGCGGCGGGCCGCCTGCACCTCCGGTGACTCGGACTCCATCGCCTGCCTGGCGGGAGCCTTCGCGGGCGCTCACCTGGGCGCCGAGGTGTGGCCGGGGGAGTGGGCGGACCGGATCGAGTACCAGAGCGAGCTGGCGACGCTGGGGGCGCTCTGGGACGCCTGACGCGGTGGTGGTCGGGCCGTCTTGACGCGGTGATCGTCAGGCCGGCGTGACGACGTGGTGGTCAGGTCGGCCTGACGGAGTCGCCCTGCACGACGGGCGCCGTTCACCGGCCCGAGGAGGGCTGACTAGGCTGGATACTCCAAGAGCCGTACATCAGTGAGGAGCATCGCCGTGGCGGTACGAGCGGTCCGGGGCGCCGTCCAACTCGACGAGGACGAGGCCGGCCACATGGACGAGCAGGTCGGAGCCCTGCTCACCGCCATCATGGAGCGGAACGACCTGAGCGCCGACGATCTGATCAGCGTCTGGTTCACGGCCACGCCCGACCTGCACAGCGACTTCCCGGCCGCCGCGGCCCGCAAGCTCGGCACCGGCTTCGCCGATGTCCCGCTGATCTGCGCCCAGGAACTCGACATCGAGGGCGCCATGCCCCGTGTCGTCCGCGTCCTCGCGCACATCGATTCCGACCGTCCCCGCGCCGACATCGCGCACGTCTACCTCGGCGCCGCGGCGGCCCTGCGCAAGGACATCGCCCAGTGAGAACCGCCCTTGTCATCGGTACCGGCCTCATCGGTACGTCCGCCGCGATCGCCCTGACCCAGCGCGGCGTCGTCGTCCACCTCGCCGACCACGACCCCGAGCAGGCCCGTACGGCGGCCGCGCTGGGCGCCGGCACCGACGAGGCGCCCGAAGGGCCCGTCGACCTCGCGATCGTCGCCGCCCCGCCCGCCCATGTGGCCGGAGTGCTCGCGGACACCATGCGGCGGGGTCTCGCCCGCGGCTACCTCGACGTGGCCAGCGTCAAGGGCGGCCCGCGCCGCGAGCTGGAGTCGCTGGGCCTGGACCTGTCGGCGTACATCGGCAGCCACCCCATGTCGGGCCGCGAGAAGTCCGGCCCGCTGGCGGCCACCGGCGACCTGTTCGAGGGCCGCCCCTGGGTGCTGACCCCGACCCGGGACACCGACACCGAGGTGCTGAACCTCGCCCTGGAGCTGGTCTCGCACTGCCGGGCCGTGCCGGTGGTGATGGACGCCGACGCCCACGACCGTGCCGTCGCGCTCGTCTCCCACATGCCCCACCTGGTCTCCAGCATGGTCGCCGCACGCCTGGAGAACGCCGAGGAGGCCGCCGTGCGGCTGTGCGGGCAGGGCATCCGGGACGTGACCCGGATCGCCGCCTCCGACCCCCGGATGTGGATCGACATCCTCTCCGCGAACCCGGGGCCGGTCGCCGACCTCCTCGCGGACGTCTCCGCCGACCTCGACGAGACGGTCCGGGCGCTGCGCGCGCTGCAGTCCTCCGACGAGGAAAAGCGCCTGGAGGGCACCGCCGGCGTCGAGGACGTGCTGCGCCGTGGCAACGCGGGCCAGGTCCGCGTCCCCGGCAAGCACGGGTCCGCCCCGCGGGTGTACGAGGTCGTGGCCGTCCTCATCGACGACCAGCCCGGTCAGCTGGCCCGGATCTTCGCGGACGCGGGGATGGCAGGGGTCAACATCGAGGACGTACGCATCGAGCACGCGACCGGGCAGCAGGCGGGACTGGTGCAGCTGACGGTGGAGCCGAAGGCGGCGCCCGTGCTGACGGCGGCGCTGAAGGATCGGGGCTGGGCCATCCGTCAGTAAGGAAGGCCTCCGGCGAGCCAGTAACCTTGTGCGGGGCGCTTTGGCGTCCCCGCACACTCCCACCGCGCACCAGGAAGGTGTCCCCCCGTGGAAAACGGCGCCGCCCAGCCCGTGATTGTCGCCATAGACGGTCCCTCCGGCACGGGTAAGTCGAGCACGTCCAAGGCCGTGGCCGCCCAGCTCGGCCTGAGCTACCTGGACACCGGCGCCCAGTACCGGGCGATCACCTGGTGGATGGTGACCAACGGGATCGACATCGACGACTCGTCGGCTGTCGCCGCGATGGCCGGCAAGCCCGACATCGTCTCCGGCACCGACCCGTCGAACCCGACGATCACGGTCGACGGCACCGACGTGGCCGCCCCGATCCGCACCCAGGAGGTCACCGCCAAGGTCAGCGCGGTCAGCGCGGTGCCCGAGGTACGGGCCCGGATCACCGAACTGCAGCGCTCCGTCGCGGCCGGCGCGGAGAAGGGGATCGTTGTCGAAGGGCGCGACATCGGGACGACCGTGCTGCCCGACGCCGACCTGAAGATCTTCCTGACCGCCTCCGCGGAGGCCCGCGCGGGCCGTCGCAGCGGTGAGCTGCAGGGCGCCGACGTCAACGCCACCCGCGAGGCCCTGATCAAGCGGGACGCGGCCGACTCCAGCCGCAAGACCTCGCCGCTGGCCAAGGCGGACGACGCGGTCGAGGTCGACACCACCGATCTCACTCTCGCGCAGGTCATCGAGTGCGTCGTCACACTCGTCGAGGAGAAGCGGGCCGCGAAGTGACTCCTGCGTCCGTGCCCTCGCAGAAGGGCGCCGAGGTCGGCCGGCGCATCGGCGTCGGCCTGATGTACGGGCTGTGGAAGCCGCGTGTGCTGGGTGCCTGGAAGGTCCCCGTCACCGGACCGGTGATCTTCGCCGTCAACCACTCCCACAACATCGACGGCCCGATGGTCATGGGCGTGGCGCCGCGGCCGACGCACTTCCTGATCAAGAAGGAGGCGTTCATCGGCCCCCTGGACCCCTTCCTGCTCGGCATCGGGCAGGTGAAGGTCGACCGTCACACCACCGACCGTACGGCGATCACTCAGGCGCTGGGCGTGCTGGACAACGGCGGCGCCCTCGGGATCTTCCCGGAGGGCACCCGGGGCGAGGGAGATTTCGCCGCGCTGCGCGCCGGGCTCGCGTACTTCGCCGTACGCGGCGGTGCCCCGATCGTCCCGGTCGCCGTGCTGGGAAGTTCCGACCGCCCCGGACGGTTGATAAAAGCGCTGCCTCCGCTGCGCAGCCGCGTGGACGTCGTCTTCGGCGACCCCTTCGAGGCATCAGAAGGTGCGCGAAGCTCCCATACGGGTGGTGGTGGGCGACGGGCGGGCGGCAGCGGACGACGTACGCGCAAGGCGCTCGACGAGGCGACCGAGCGCATCCAGAAGCAGCTCAGCGCACACCTTGAAACCGCCAGGCGCCTGACCGGGCGCCGGTAGAACGCCGGGCGTCCACATGGGCGCCGGGCGACACCGAGTAGTGGATCTGCCGGGAGAACCGGGGGTTCCACCGATCACCACGAATGAACGACGAGGTACGGACTTCATGAACGACCACATCCAGCCCGACGGGTCGGCCGAGCACGATCACGGGGCGCTCGGCGATGCCGAGTACGCGGAGTTCATGGAGCTCGCCGCGGACGAGGGCTTCGATCCCGAGGACGTCGAGGGGGCGATCGACGAGGCCGGTCACGGGCCACTGCCCGTGCTCGCCGTCGTCGGGCGTCCGAACGTCGGCAAGTCGACTCTGGTGAACCGGATCATCGGCCGCCGCGAGGCCGTCGTCGAGGACAAGCCGGGCGTCACCCGCGACCGTGTGACCTACGAGGCCGAGTGGGCGGGCCGTCGTTTCAAGGTCGTCGACACCGGCGGCTGGGAGCAGGACGTCCTCGGTATCGACGCCTCCGTGGCCGCGCAGGCCGAGTACGCGATCGAGGCCGCCGACGCGGTCGTGTTCGTCGTCGACTCCAAGGTCGGCGCCACCGACACCGACGAGGCGGTCGTACGCCTGCTGCGCAAGGCCGGCAAGCCCGTGGTCCTGGCCGCCAACAAGGTCGACGGTCTGAGCGGGGAGGCCGACGCGGCGTACCTGTGGTCGCTGGGCCTCGGCGAGCCGTACCCCGTCTCCGCGCTGCACGGCCGGGGCACCGGCGACATGCTGGACGCCGTCCTGGAGGCCCTGCCGGAGGCGCCCGAGCAGACCTTCGGCACCGCGGTCGGCGGCCCCCGCCGCATCGCCCTGATCGGCCGTCCGAACGTAGGCAAGTCCTCCCTCCTCAACAAGGTGGCGGGCGAGGAGCGCGTCGTCGTCAACGAGATCGCGGGCACCACCCGTGACCCGGTCGACGAGCTCATCGAACTGGGCGGTGTCACCTGGAAGTTCGTCGACACGGCGGGCATCCGCAAGCGCGTCCACCTCCAGCAGGGCGCCGACTACTACGCCTCGCTGCGCACCGCGGCCGCCGTCGAGAAGGCCGAGGTCGCGGTCATCCTGATCGACGCCTCCGAGAGCATCTCGATCCAGGACCAGCGCATCGTCACCATGGCCGTCGAGGCGGGCCGCGCGATCGTCCTCGCCTTCAACAAGTGGGACACCCTCGACGAGGAGCGGCGCTACTATCTGGAGCGCGAGATCGAGACCGAGCTCGGCCAGGTCGCGTGGGCGCCGCGGGTGAACGTCTCGGCGCGTACCGGGCGGCACATGGAGAAGCTGGTCCCGGGCATCGAGACCGCCCTCGCCGGCTGGGAGACCCGCGTTCCGACGGGCCGTCTGAACGCCTTCCTCGGTGAGCTGGTCGCCGCCCACCCGCACCCGATCCGGGGCGGCAAGCAGCCGCGCATCCTCTTCGGCACCCAGGCCGGCACCAAGCCCCCGCGGTTCGTGCTCTTCGCCTCCGGCTTCATCGAGGCGGGTTACCGGCGCTTCATCGAGCGCCGGCTGCGCGAGGAGTTCGCCTTCGAGGGAACGCCGATCCATATCTCGGTGCGGGTGCGCGAGAAGCGCGGCAGGAAGAAGTAGTCACGCACGCATGAGGAGGGCGGGCCCGGATCCGGGCCCGCCCTCCTCATGTCTCAGACCCCTCTGCGTGGACCGGGCGGCAGCGCCGCCGGCATGTGGCGCATCCCGGTCCTGTGGTGCTGCTGCCCGACCGGGCCGATCTGTCCCACCCGCTGCCACTGCGACTGCTGGCGCGCGGTGTACGCCCCCGCGCTGTAGGCGCTGTACGCGTTGCTGAACGAACCCGTACCGTGCGGGATGTTCCCGAAGGCGGTGAACCCCAGTTCGTCCTCGCCACTGCGGTCACCCGGCAACGAACGGAACGACTTGACGTACTCGGCGTAGAGCGCGTCGTAGATCGGTGTGGCCGAGGGGCCGCAGGGAGGGTCCTGAGCTGCTCGCGCGGACGGCAGCGGCTGGAACTGGCGGCGGGGAACGTCGTAGATGTGCACGTATGTCCAAACGAACCCGAGCTCCATGAGATGCGGTCGGGCGACGCCCCTTCACCGGCGCGGGGCTGTGCGGGGGCGCCCGGGGCTGCATCGATGGGCGGCCTCGCCGTGTGGGCGCGACCAGCCACGTCCGACCCGCGGCTGCCGCACAACTCACAGCTGCCGCACAACCCGCGGCTGTCGAACAACCCCCAGCCCCCTTTGTGCAGGTGCGCCCTCACGTCCCCGCAAGGGGCAGTGCCGACGCGACCAGCTTCCCGTTCGCCGCTGCCTTGTCCAGCGCGTCCCGCAGCAGGTCCTCCCGAGGCTGCCGCCCGATCGACCCCACCGGCGCCGCGAACATCAGCACCTGCTGGTGCTTGTTCGCCGCGGCCCGCCAGCTCTCCGTGACCTGCAACGGCTGATGCGCCTGCCACCAGGCGACCGGCTGTCCGCCGTTCGGTGAGGGCTGCAGCACCGCGTGCAGCTGGCCCACCGCCAACAGCACGGACCACCCGTGCAGAACGGAGGGCGCGCTCTCGATCGCCGTCATCGGCATGAATCCCTGCTCGATCAGCAGCGGCAGGAAGTCGTCGCCCGCCCCCGTCGCGCCCGGTCGCACGATCGGCGCGGTCGGCTCGACGACCAGCGCGGGATGCAACGCCCCGGCGATCAGCACGAGTCCGCTGGTCACTCCGAGGACGGCCTGCTCGGGTGCGGTCCTGGACGGCTCCAGGTCGACGGTGTCACCGGTGATGGACTTCACCGCTCCCTGGAGCTGTTCCTCGGTGACCTGGACCACCTGGGAGGGCAGGCAGGAGGAGTGGGCGAAGGCGAGGACGGCGGTCTCGTCGCCGATGAACAGGACGGTGCTGGTCCGCTCCTGTGCGGAGTCGCCCGCGGTGCGGCAGGAAGTGCAGTCGTAACTGCCGGGGGCGGTCTCTCCGGCGAGCAGCCGGTCGGCCTCTTCATCGCCGATCTCGGCGCGTACCTCGTCGCTGACGTCGAGCATGCGCGACACGGGTGGCTCCCTCCGATGTGGTGCGTGGCGGGACCGGGTGGCTCCCGGCCCGTGAACCGGGTGGGCCCCGGGCTCATGAAGAAGACAACGGGCGAGCTGTGGCGGGAGTCACGCCCCAAAAGCGAACGGGATCGAACCATCCGCCGTACAAGCTCACGTTCGGTGCGGAATTCGGCACTCAGCGTCAACTGCCGGGAATGGCAAGAGGGTTGGTGCGGTGAAGTGGGTCACAGAATCTCGCGTGATCTCGCATGAGGTGGTCGACAAATCAGGAAATCAGTGAATGAAGTGGGTTACCGAAATTCGCCGATACTCGCAGTAACGGCGAACTGGCCTGCGACGACAGGCAGTTGCTTGATCCCGGACGATCGCCCTCTTAGATTTCCGGCCGTGTGCATCGAGCACCGCTCGGGTACGTCCACCGGCCGCGCTTCCTGGTCTCTACCAGCAGCGCGATCCCCGGCGGACGGGGCTGAGCGCGACGACCGTGGTGGAACACGGGCCGTGGCGCCTCGCCTTGGGGGACCCCGAGTCCGTGGAGAGGGAACTACATGTTCGAATGTGCCGATACCACTCGCGACAACGTCCGTAAGGCGCAGAAGGCCCCCGGCAGGAACCAGGCCCGTACCACGGCCGTCCTCGCCGGAGCGGCACTGCTCGCCCCGCTGGGGGTGCTGGCCGCGACCGGCAACGCCGCGGCGGCGGACGGCGGGGTGTGGGACCGCATCGCCCAGTGCGAGAGCGGCGGCAACTGGAACATCAACACCGGCAACGGCTACTACGGAGGACTCCAGTTCTCCGCCTCCACCTGGCGGGCGTACGGCGGCGCGGCCTACGCGCCGACGGCCGACCGGGCGGGCAGGGACCAGCAGATCGCCGTCGCCACCAAGGTCCAGCGGGCCCAGGGATGGGGCGCCTGGCCCACCTGCTCGGCGCGGGCCGGAGCGTCCGGGAACGCGCCCGGGGCCTCCGCCTCCGGCACGGCGAACACGAACTCCGCCCCGTCGAAGTCCTACAAGGCCCCGTCGAAGTCCTACAACGCGCCATCGAAGTCCTACAAAGCACCGTCGAAGCGCTACCAGGCACCGGAGCGTTCGGCCAGCGCGCCCGAGCGGTCGACCCAGCACATCACCCGCGGTGCGTCCCGAGGCGACTACACCGTCCGCGCGGGCGACACGCTGAGCGGCATCGCAGCCCGGCACGGGACCACCTGGCAACGGCTCTACGCCGTCAACCAGGCCGCCATCGGTGGTGATCCCGACGTGATCGTGCCCGGGCAGCGTCTCGACATCTGAGGCCGCTCCCCCTCGTCCCGGGGACGGGGCCCCATCCGGTCGGCCTCGGCCGACCGGATGGGGCCCCAGGGCGTGCGGGGCCCGCCGGGACGGCCCCCGAGCGGTGCGCGCGCCGGTCCACGGGCGTCCCCATGACCGCGTACGCCTCGCACACGGTCGTCCCGGCAGCCGGTGCCCCTGGGGTGCGGCCCGGGCCCCGCGTACCTGCGAGCTCAGGCCATGATGGTGCGCCGACACGGGCTCCGAGGACAGAGGGTGTACGGGAGTTCGGTACTGCATTCGGGAATTTCTTCTGCGGTGTCAGTTCCCGCGGAGCCGTCCGGAATCGCCGACGGAAAGAGGGGTCGAGGAGATTCTCCCGGAACTTTCCGCCGGGCTTTTCCGTCGGCCGGCGCGGCACGCGGGGAATTACGATCGATTCCCCGCGGAAGGCGTTCGAAACCGTCCGTACGTGTGACGAAGTCGGACCGAAACGCGTGTCGTGATTCTGTGACAGAAGTGTGACCGGGGAGGGGCGTGCGACGTGCGGAACGAGCCTGGACTTCCCCGGTTGCCGGACAGCGCCTAGCGTGGCCGTATGGCACCCATTCCGACACCTTCCGCCGAACCTGACGACAGCCCGGACGCCTATGTCGGCCTCGACGCCGGCAGCGCGGAACGGCTCGCCCGCGAGCGGGGGTGGTCGACGGTCCGGTCGCTGCCGCCGGGGACCATCATCACGATGGAGTACCGCAGTGGTCGTCTGAACTTCGAGGTGAAGGACGGCCAGGTGACCCGGGCCTGGAAGGGCTGACCGGACGCTCACCGGACAACGAGAACGGCAACGACAACAGGTGACGGCCCCGGTTCCTCGACAGGAACCGGGGCCGTCACCCGTTGCGGGGGTGGGCTGTGCGTACCGGCCTCGTCGCCTGGTGGTCAGCCGCCCGTCAGGGGGCGGGCCGTCGAGTTCGTGCCCCGTACGACGCGGTCCGGGTGCGGTGGCCGGCGGCTGCCGACCGGGGTGACCGGCGTGCGCTCCGAGCGGGTCGTGTGCGGGCCCGGGGCCAGGTGGACGGGGGCCCGGGACGCGCGGGCGGCCGTCTCGTTCTGGGGAGCCGTCAGCGGTTTGAGGCGCACGGGAGCCTTGACGGGCGAGATCGGTGCCGGCGCCGGGGCGTCGTGCCGGGCACGCCAGCGGTCGCGCAGATCGAAGATCGCGTCCTCGGCGCGGGCGATCAGCGGCTCGCACCAGGGCAGTGCCAGGAGGACCAGCAGGCCCGCGGCCCAGCCGAGGAGCACATCGCTGAGCCAGTGCGTACCGAGGTAGACCGTGGCCATGCCGACGCCGAGCGAGACCACCGCGGACCCCGCGGACAGCCAGCGGCGGGCTCCCGGAGTGGAGGCCAGATACGCGAGGATTCCCCAGGTCACCACGGCGTTCGCGGTGTGGCCGCTGGGAAATATATCGCCGCCCAGGCCCATCTCGTTCGAGCCGATGGTGGTCGCGTAGTGCGGACCGAGTCTGCCCATGCCGAGCTTGGCGGCGCCGACCGTGATGTTCAGCAGCAGCAGCGAGGCGCCCAGGGTCAGCAGCGGGCGCAGCGTGTGCTGCCGCCAGGAGCGCCAGCCGAGCCACGCGGAGACCATCACCGCGGTCGGGCCGCGCTGGCCGAGCACCACGTAGTAGTCGACGAACCAGTGGATGCCCGCCCACTGCTGGTACGGGCGGAAGAACATGACCAGCCAGTCGAGACGGACCAGCCACGAGGTGATCACCACGAGCCACACCATCGCCAGATAGAACGCGAGAGTTCCGGCGAGCAGCGCGACCCTGTGCCGGCTCATCTTCGGCACATCAATGTGGGCCGGCCGTTCACGCTCACGGTCCAGCCTGGCGAACACCCGGTCCAGACGGGTGAGGTGTCGATCGGTACGCACCCAATCGACGTTACAGCGAGTGAGCTCAGTTCCCGGTCGAATCCACGGCTTTGTGATGACGATGTGATGTGGGATTCCTCTCAGGCGGAGGTTCAATTCCGAGGAATCCCCAATGCGGCCGGGCCGGCCCCTTCAATTCCTTTGATCGTTTCTGGTGACGGTTATATAGCGCTTATGAATTCGTTCACCGAATGATGGGGTGGAATTCTCCGGACGCTCACTGACGGTCGGTGTCGATCATGGCGGACCGGTGCCGTTCAGCCAGAACGCCCCGTACACCGCCGAGGCCACCGCGACCACGCCGAGCACCAGCGCCGACCTGCGCGTTGCCACCCGGGCCAGGGTCCCGGCGAGGGGCAGAAGGAGGGGGAACGCGGGCAGCAGCAGGCGCGGTTTCGAGCCGAAGTAGCTCGACGCGCACAGGGCGAGGGCGGTGACGACCCCCGCGTACACCAGGAGTGGCAGCGGCTGGCCCTGTCGTACGCAGACGACGTACAGCCAGACGATCAGCCCGACTCCGACGATCAGCCCCACGCCCGCCAGGGCCGACGGGAACGACGTGAACTTGTCGGCGACGAAGCGGGCGAAGGCGTAGCCGCCGTCGAAGCCGTTGCGCCAACCGGCCTGGACGTCGAGGTAGCCGAGTGGGCCCTTGCCGGTGCGGTGGCCGACCCACAGGACGTACGCGGCGGCGCCCAGGGGGGCCAGCAGCATGCCGAGGGCACGGCGCGCGTCGACGCCGGGGGCGCGTTCTCCAAGGGGGACGCCAAGGCGTTCCCCGAGTCGGGCGCGAAGGCGTTCCCCGAGTCGGGCGCCGCTCGCCAGGGTCGTGCCGCGGTCCCGCGCCGGCGCCGTGCCACCGGGCCCTCTCCGCTCCCCTGCGAACGAGGCGATCGCCGTCACCCACACGGCCGCGACCACCGCGAGCCCCACCGGCCGGGTCAGGCCCGCCAGCGAGGCCAGGGCGCCCGCCGTCATCCAGCGACCGGCCAGCACCGCGTACAGCGCCCAGGCGGCCAGGGCCGTGAACAGCGACTCGCTGTACGCCATCGACTGCACGATCCCGACCGGCAGCACGGCCCACAGCAAGGTCGCGCAGACGCCCGCCCGGGGGCCGTACACCTGGTCCGTGACGGCGAAGACACCCCAGGCCGCGGCGAACGAGGCGAGCAGGGCGACGACGAAGCCCGCGTCGGCGTACGACAGCCCGGTCGCCGCGGCCAGCAGCCGCTCCAGCCAGGGCAGGAGAGGGAAGAACGCGAGGTTGGAGTGCACGTCGCCGTTGGGCAGGCGCACTTCGTAGCCGTATCCCAGCTCGGCGACCCTGGTGTACCAGAGCGCGTCCCAGCGAGCGGTCAGCAAGGTGTACGCGCTCTTGTCGCGTGCGGCGCTCCACAGGGCCAGCGTCAGCAGGCCCAGGGCGCGTATCGCCGCGTACCCGAGGAGGGCGGGGGCCGCCCGGCGCAGGGTCGCGGCGCCGGGCGGGGCCCCACGCGTTCCAAGATCGGTCACGGGGCGATTATCGACCGCCCGCGGCGCCGGGCGGCCCGCGGGGGGCGTGCCTGGCAGGGAGCGGGAGTGGCGTACGCCACACCTGTTCCGTACGAGTGTGAGAGGTCCGCCACTCGGCACCCGAGCGGACTCGCGTACGCTGACGTGTCACTCGCCTTCGGTGCGCGGGCCGGAGACCACCGCTCCTCTCCGGCCGAGTCACGGGGAGCCCCCGCCCCGTGAGCCCCGCCGACCGCGAGGGAACATTGGGAGGTACGTACATGTCCGGGACGACCACGGCCGCCGCCGCGCTGCGCCGTCGGGCGGCCGGGGCCGGTGCCAACCGCTGGGTCGTTCTCGTCGTCCTCTGCGTCAGCCTGCTCCTGGTCGCCCTCGACGCGACCGTGCTGCACGTGGCGGTGCCCGCCGTCACCGAGGACCTCAAGCCCGGCGCGATAGAGCTGCTCTGGATCGTCGACGTCTATCCACTGGTCTGCGCCTCGCTGCTGATCCTCTTCGGCACGCTCGGCGACCGCGTCGGCCGCAGACGGATCCTGCTGTTCGGATACGGGCTGTTCGGCATCGCCTCCGCCCTGGCCGCCCTCGCCGACACCGCCCAGGTGCTGATCCTGGCCCGGGCGCTGCTCGGGGTCGGCGGCGCGATGATCATGCCCGCGACGCTGTCGATCCTGCGCCAGGTCTTTCCTGACCGGCGGGAGAGGGCGCTCGCGATCGGCATCTGGAGTGCGGTGGCGGCGGTCGGCGCGGCGATCGGCCCGCTGCTCGGCGGCTTTCTGCTCGAGCACTTCTGGTGGGGCTCGGTGTTCTTCGTCAACATTCCGTTGATGCTGGTCAGCCTGCCGATCGGACGGCTGCTGCTGCCGGAGTCGCGGGGTGAGGGCAAGGGGCCGTGGGACGTGGTCGGCGCGCTGATGGCGGCGGCCGGGCTGTTCTGTCTGGTGCTGGGCGTGAAGCGGCTCGGCGGCTTGGAGCTGGGGCCGTTCACCGTGGCGCCGCTGGTCGCGGGCGCGGCGCTGATCGTTCTCTTCGTACGGCGACAGCGACGGCTGGCGCATCCGCTGGTGGACCTGCGGATGTTCGCGCGGCCGGCGTTCAGTACGTCGGTCGGGTGCATCGTGCTGGCGATGCTCGCGCTGGTCGGGCTGGAGCTGATCGCGGCGCAGTACCTGCAACTGGTGCTCGGCCTGTCCCCGCTGCAGACCGGTCTACGGCTGCTGCCGCTGACGATCGCCGCGATGGCGGCGGGGCTGGCGGGGGCGCGGTTGCTCCGGCGGTTCGGGCCGCGACGCATGGTGAGCTGCGGTTTCCTTCTGACGGCGACGGCTGTCGTCCTGCTGACCGCGATGGGCGGCGAGGACAACCCGGGCCTGCTGCTGGTCGGGTTCGTGCTGCTGGGGTTCGGGCTGGAGACGACGCTCTTCGGGGCGTACGAGTCGATGCTGAGCGAGTCTCCGCCGGAGCAGGCGGGCGGGGCGGCGGCGATCGGCGAGACCTCGTACCAGCTGGGCGCGGGGATCGGGATCGCGCTGCTCGGCACGGTGATGAACGCGGCGTACGCGCCCGGGCTGGCGTCCGTGCCGGGAGTGCCGTCGTCGGCGTCGACGTCGGCGTCGCATTCGCTGGGCGAGGCGTACGAGGTGGCCGGGCGGCTGGGCGGGCCGGCCGGGGCGGCCCTGCGCCAGGCCGCCCGGGACTGTTTCGTGCACGGGCTGCATGTCACGTTGCTGGTCAGTGCGGGGTTGTTGCTGCTGGGGGCGGTGATGGCGTTGCGGCTGCCGCGGGTGATGCAGTGCGGGGAAGCCCCCGGCACCGTCGAGCTGCCCGCCCCTCGCGAAGTCACGGAGTCCCGCGTCTCCGCCTGACGCCACGTCCCCGCCTGACGCCGCGCCTCCACCTGGCGCCGCGCCTCCGGCAACCGGGTTGCCGGCCTGGACGTGCGGGACGCCGCGTCGTAACGTCGGTCCCGGCACCGTAACTAGCGGTGCTAGTTTCGAGCCGTCTGCCGGAGGTACCGCTCATGCCCCCGTTCGACCCCGCCGACCCCCTCGGTATCGACGAGCTGCTCGATCCGGAGGACCTGGCGATCAGGGCCACCGTGCGGGACTGGGCCGCGGACCGGGTGCTGCCGTACGTCGCCGAGTGGTACGAGAAGGGGGAGCTGCCCGGCATCAGGGAGCTCGCCCGTGAACTCGGCGGGCTCGGCGCGCTCGGGATGTCGCTCAGCGGGTACGGCTGCGCCGGCGCCGGCGCCGTGCAGTACGGGCTCGCCTGCCTGGAGCTGGAGGCCGCCGACTCCGGGATCCGGTCCCTCGTCTCCGTGCAGGGCTCCCTCGCCATGTACGCCATCCACCGGTTCGGCAGCGAGGAGCAGAAGCAGCGGTGGCTGCCCTCCATGGCCGCCGGTGACGTCATCGGCTGCTTCGGGCTCACCGAGCCCGACCACGGCTCCGACCCCGCCGGTATGCGGACGTACGCCAGACGCGACGCCGGGGGAGACTGGGTACTGCGCGGGCGCAAGATGTGGATCACCAACGGGTCCGTCGCCGGGGTCGCTGTCGTATGGGCGCAGACCGATGACGGGATCCGCGGGTTCGTCGTCCCGACCGACACCCCCGGTTTCTCCGCGCCGGAGATCAAGCACAAGTGGTCCCTGCGCGCCTCCGTCACCAGCGAGCTCGTACTCGACGACGTACGGCTGCCCGCCGATGCCGTGCTGCCGGAGGCAGCAGGGCTGGGGGGACCGCTCAGCTGTCTCTCCCATGCCCGCTACGGAATCATCTGGGGAGCCATGGGCGCGGCCCGCACCTGCTTCCAGGCCGCCGTCGACTACGCGAAGACGCGGGAGCAGTTCGGTCGGCCCATCGGGGGTTTCCAGCTCACCCAGGCCAAGCTCGCCGACATGGCGGTCGAACTGCACAAGGGGATTCTGCTCGCCCATCACCTGGGGCGGCGCATGGATGCCGGCCGCCTGCGTCCCGAGCAGGTCAGCTTCGGCAAGCTCAACAACGTACGGGAGGCGATCGAGATCTGCCGGACCGCCCGTACCATCCTCGGTGCCAACGGGATCTCGCTCGAATACCCCGTGATGCGGCACGCCACCAACCTCGAGTCGGTGCTCACCTACGAGGGCACCGTCGAGATGCACCAGCTCGTGCTGGGCAAGGCGCTCACCGGGCTCGATGCCTTCCGCTGACCGTGCCTGGGGACTGGTGACCCCCAGGAGCGGGCAGGGCCGGTGAGCGGCCCTGCCTCAGCTCTGGTTGAAGAAGCCGTCCGTCCGGTGCGCGGCCGACTCCCCGTTGATGATCTCCGTGTCGGCGGGGGTCAACAGGAACACCCGGCTGGACACCCGATCGATGGACCCCCGCAGGCCGAAGATCAGCCCCGCCGCGAAGTCGACGACCCGCTTGGCCTCGCCGGCCTCCATGGCCGTGAGGTTCATGATGACCGGGACACCCTCGCGGAACAGCTCGCCGATGGCGCGGGCATCCCGGAAACAGTCCGGGGTGACCGTGCCGATCCGGCGGCCCTTCTCCTCGGTGACGTCCGCGGCCACTCTGACCCGGGCGTCGGTGACCCAGGCCTCCCCGGGCTCGGTCCCTTCGGAGTAGTCGTCGTCGTAGTAACGCTCGTCTTCGTTGTCGTCGACGAGGCCAAGCCAGGCACTTGCCTTGCGTACCGATCCCATGGACGCCTCCTCTCACAGCGGTCTTTCGTGCTTCCGCATCCCTATGGTCATCCATGATGCGGACGGTGCGCCAAGTGGATAGACGCCGCGCGGGGGGTTTGTGACGGTACTGGTGCACAGCGAATCCGTCGAGAGTCCAGGTGTCCCAAGGGTCGTTTCGCAAACGGCTGCTGACTGTGAGTGAAATATGATTCTTCACGGCGTACGGGTGATGGCCGGGGCGTATGGGTGAACGGCGGTCGGTACGATGCCGCAGATCACCGCAGCTCACCGCAGTTCACCGCCACAGGAACCACGGGGGATCGTCGTGTTCGGAATCGTCAGGCCTTGCCGTCACCGGCTTGGAGAGAGCCTCAAAACCCAGTGGATGGCGCATTTGTGCGGGCTGTGTCTCGCGCTGCGCAAGGACCACGGACAGTTCGCGCGGGTGGTGACGAACTACGACGGGCTCCTGATATCGGTTTTGACGGAGGCTCAGGCCGTCGAAGAAAGCGGGCGACGGCGTACGGCGGGCCCCTGCCCGTTGCGCGGAATGCGGACCGCCTCGGTCGCACAGGGTGAGGGAGCACGGCTCGCGGCCGCCGTCTCGCTGGTGCTCGCGTCGGCCAAGGTGCGTGACCATGTCGCCGACGAGGACGGGCTGCTGGCCCGCCGGCCGGTGGCGCTCGCCGCCCGCCGCGTCGCCACGAACTGGAGCCGGGCCGGGGCGCGGACCGGCTCCGACATCGGGTTCGACACCGCCGTACTCGTCGACGCCGTGGACCGGCAGATCGGTGTCGAGGCGCTGGCGGGGCCGGGAACGCCGTTGCTGACGGTCACCGAACCCACCGAGACCGCGACCGCCGCCGCTTTCGCGCACACCGCGATCCTCGCCGGGCGCCCCGGAAACACCGCGCCACTCGCCGAGGCCGGGCGCCTCTTCGGCAGGCTCGCGCACCTGCTCGACGCTGTGGAGGACCGGGAGACCGACTCCGCTTCGGGCGCCTGGAACCCCCTCACCGCGACCGGGACCTCCCTCCCGGAGGCCCGGCGGCTCGCCGACGACGCCGTCCACGGGATACGGCTCGCACTGCGGGAGGCCGAGTTCACGGACAGCAAGCTCGCGCACCAGCTGCTCGTGCACGAACTGCGGCGCTCGGTGGACCGGGCGTTCGGGGCGCCGTCCTGCGGGCACACCTCCGAGGACGTCACGGCCGCTTTCGGCCCGCCGCAGCCCGGCGGGCCGTACACCCCGCAGGGGCCGCAGACGCCGCAGAACCCCCACGGCGGCAGTCCTTTCGGCGGCAGTCCTTTCGGTGGTGAGCCGCCCCGGCCCGGCAAGCGCGGGTTGTGGGCGGGGTGCGCCGTCGCGATCGGGCTGTGCTGCACCTGCAAGGTGTGCTGTGCCGACGAGTACGAGGGGCCGTGGTCGCGGCAGAAGCGGGAGGGGTGGTGCCGTGGCGGGGACTGTGACGGCGGCTGCTGTGAGGCGTGTTCCTGCTGCGAGTGCGGTGAATGCTGCTCGTGCTGCGACTGCGGGCTGTGACAGGGGGCCACAGGCGGGCGGCTACAGGGGGCTACAGACAGAGCTATAGGCGGGCGGCTGCAGGCGGGCGGCCACGTGGTGGTGGCCCACGCCCACGGGGCCGAGCCGCACATCGACACCGCCCGCGCGCCGCTAGGGGGTCCTCAATTCCGGAGGCGAGATCTCGGACTTGGTGATGGCCGAGCCCGTCGTCCCCCACTTCTTCAGGATCCTGGCGTAGGTGCCGTCGGCGATCAGCTTGTTCACCGCGGCCTGGAAGGCGGGGGTCAGCCGACTGCCCTTCTGGAAGGCGAAGCCGACGTCGAGGCGGTGGAACTCGTTGAGGAACGTGACGCCCTGCTGGTGGGCGACGGAGTAGCGCAGGCCGTTGATCGTGGACATCACGATGTCGCTCCGACCCTGCTGGAGCGAGGACCAGATCGCGCCCTGTTCGTTGTAGGTCTGCACCTTGTAGGCCTTCTTGCCCGCGTCGGTGCAGAGACGCTTGTTCTCCTCCAGTGTGGCCTCGAAGGTGGTGCCCGCGCCGGTGGCGACGTTCAGGCCGCACAACTGCTTCAGGTCGGTGACCTTGGTCAGCTTGCTGTCCTCGCGGGTGGCGAAGCCCTGGCCGTCGTTGATGTAGGTGACGAAGTCGATGGCCTTGCGGCGCTCGTCGGTCACGCCGAAGTTGCCGACGCCCAGGTCGTACTTGCCGCTGTCCAGGGCCGGCAGGATCGCCTCGAAGCTCGCCTGCTCGGTCCTCAGCGTGATGCCGAGGACCTTGGCGACCGCGTTCGCGAAGTCGACGTCCTGGCCGGCCAGGGTCTTTCCGTCGTCCAGGATCGAGGTGCCGGGCGGCTGGCCGGAGACGCTGACGGCGATCGTGAGGTCCGTGGTGCCGGAGGGCAGCAGCTTCGCGGCCGCCTCGTCCTTCTTGAGGGCGGACACGACGTCCGTGGTGGGGATCTTGTCGGCCTGCGCCGCGGCGCTGACGGTGTCGTCCGAGCCGGAGCCGCACGCGGTGAGGAGCAGAGCCGCCGTGGTGATGGGAACGAAGGGAGCAATAAGCTTATTTCGGGCGCGCGTAGGCGTACGCATCGTGTGCGGTCTCCTGAGAGCAAGAGGGAGGCAAGCGCAAGAGGGAGGCAAGCGCGAGGGGGAGGCAAGCGCGAGGGGGAAACGTGACGGGAGAACAGCGCGAGGGGAGAACAGCGCGAGGGGAGGTGTGCGCGTGTGAAGGCGAAGGGGGAGAACGCGAAAGGCGCCCTGAGAGATCAGGGCGCGCAGTGGGTCAGCTCAACAGGAAGAGGACCACACGCGACCGAAGTCGATGTGGGAGCGCTTGACCAGCCACTGCTGTGGATGCATGGGCCAAGTGGAACAGGCATTCGGTGGTGCGTCAACCGACTTGAGACGTACGGCTCACAGTGTGGACAGCCTTGACAGCGAGGGGAAACGCACCCGTACTCTCACAGGGCGGCCCTGCTGAGGGGCTCGGCCGCACCCGTGCCGCAGGTCTGTGGCGTGCACCCGTGTGAAGGCATCCATCCGAGTTCGACCAACTCGATGTCACGGAGCCTTCCATGTCCTCCGACACCCTCGCCAAAGCCCCCGCCGCCCCGGACATACCGGAAAACGCGGACTCTCTGAGGATCGTCCCGCAGCGCCGTCCCGGCCAGTGGACGGCCGCCGTCGTGGTGCTGGCACTGCTCGCCCTCGTCGTCAACTCGGTGCTGCGCAACAAGGCGTTCCAGTGGGGCGTGGTCGCCGACTACTTCACCTCGGACGCCGTACTGCGCGGTCTGTGGCTCACCCTCTGGCTGACCGCGGTCGTCATGGTGCTCGGCTTCGTGCTGGGCACTTTGCTCGCCGCGGCCCGGCTGTCCACCAACCCCGTGCTGAGAAGCATCAGTTGGGGATACGTCTGGCTGTTCCGGTCGATCCCGATCCTGGTGCAGCTGCTGCTGTGGTTCAACATCGGGGCGCTGTACCCGCAGATCCTCGGCGTGAAGACGGTCGACCTGCTCGGACCGGTCACCGTCGCGATCATCGGCCTGACCCTGCACGAGGCCGCGTACGCCGCGGAGGTGGTGCGCGGTGGCATCCTCTCCGTGGACCGCGGGCAGATCGAGGCCGCGCAGGCACTCGGGCTGAGCCGGTGGCGGCGCTGGCGGCGGATCGTGCTGCCGCAGGCGATGCGCTCGATCGTGCCGCCGGCCGGGAACATGCTGATCGGCACCCTCAAGGGCACCTCCATCGTCAGCGTCATCGCGGTCCAGGACCTGCTCTACTCGGTGCAGCTCGTGTACCACCGCACCTACCAGGTCATCCCGCTGCTGATGGTCGCGACCGTCTGGTACACCGTCGTCACCTCGGTGCTCAGCCTCGGCCAGTACTACGTCGAGAAGCACTACGCGCGCGGCTCGGAGCGTGCCCGATGAGTGCGCACAGGCCCTCTGTCGTGATCGTCGGTGCCGGGCCGCGGGGGATCGGTCTGATCGAGCGGATCGCCGCCAACGCCTCCGAGCTGTACGCCGGTTCGGGCCTCGACCTCCATCTCGTCGATCCGCATCCGCCGGGCGCCGGACGCATCTGGCGCGCGGCCCAGTCACCGCTGCTGTGGATGAACTCGCATGCCGAGGACGTCACCATGTTCACCGACGAGACGGTCGCCATGGCCGGTCCCGTCGCCGAGGGCCCCACGCTGCACGAGTGGGCCGGCATCGACGGCCGCACCTTCGCGGACCGGCAACTCCAGGGCACCTACCTGCGGTGGTTTTACGAGCGGGCCGTCGCCGCCCTGCCCCCGTCCGTCACGGTCCACCATCACCCGCGCCGCGCCCTGCGCGTGTCCGGCCCCCGCGAGGGCCGCCAGCAGGTGTGGCTGGAGGACCGGCCACGTCCGCTCCTGGCCGACCTCGTGGTGCTCGCCCTCGGCCACCTCGACGCCGAACTCGACCAGGAACAGGGGCAGTTGGCCGCGTACGCCGGCGAGCACGGGCTCGTCCACCTCCCGCCGGACTTCACCGCCGACAGTGACCTGTCCCCGCTCGCGCCCGGCGAACCCGTCCTCGTCCGCGGCTTCGGGCTGGCCTTCGTCGACCTGATGGTGCTGCTCACCGAGGGCCGGGGCGGACGCTACGACGGGGACACGTACGTGCCTTCGGGACGGGAGCCGGTGCTGTACGTCGGTTCGCGGCGCGGAGTGCCGTACCACGCGAAGATCGGCTACGACTGGACCGGTGAACGGCCGCCTCTGCCCCGGTTCTTCGGGCCCGCCGAGGTCGACGCGCTGCTCGCCCGGCCGGAGGGCTTCGACTTCCGGCGGGACGTGTGGCCGCTGGTGGAGAAGGAGCTGGGCTTCGCGCACTACCACCGGCTGTTCACGGTCCATCCCGAGCGGACGGCCGTCGACTGGAGCGTCTTCGAGGAGAAGTACGCGGCCGAGGGCGACCCGTCAGGGCGGGCGGACCTTGTCGCGTCCGCCGTGCCCGACCCCGCCGACCGGCTCGACCTCGCCGCGCTGGACCGCCCGTTGGAGGGGGTGCGGTACGGCTCCTTCGAGGAGTTCCAGGAGGGGCTGCGCGGCTATGTCGAGGGCGATCTCGGGCGCCGTCACGATCGCGCGTACAGCCCTGACCTGGCGGTCTTCCTCGGGCTGCTGTCCGTCTACGGGCAGCTGGTCAGGCTCGGGGACATCGGCCCCTGGTGGCACGGCTTCTTCAGCTGTCTGGCCTCCGGGCCGCCCGGACCCCGGCTGCGGCAGATGCTGGCCCTGTCCCGGGCGGGCGTCCTGAAGTTCCTCGGCGCCGGCCTGACCGTCGTCGCCGAGGACGGGGTGTTCCGGGCGTCGAGCGCCACCGTGCCGGGGTGCTCCGTCGAGGCCCGCGCGCTGGTCGAGGCACGGCTGCCCGAGCCGACGGTCGGACGGGCCCGCGATCCGCTGTTGCGCGAGTTGCACGCCGACGGGGCGGCCGAGACACCGGAGGGGCTGCTCCGGGTGGACCCCGCCGACGGGCGGGTCCTCGACCGGGCCGGACGGCCGCATCCCCGGCGCTTCGCGCTCGGTCCGTACACCGACAGCCGTACCCCCGGCGCGTTCACCCGGCCGCGCACCGGCGGGCCCGCGTTCCGGCAGAACGACGCGACCGCCCGGGCGGCACTGCTGTTCCTGCGCGAGCTCGCCGGTTGCGCGGCCGCCTGACCCCCTACGTCTCACGGAACTTCTCACAGCGCTTTGCACGACACGTCTCACGACACTTCTTACGACAGGGAATCTCCGCGATGAGCGTCATGGTCGACATCAGGTCCGTCCACAAGAGTTTCGGCTCGCTGGAAGTGCTCAAGGGCGTCGACCTCGCCGTGCGGGCCGGCGAGGTCACCGTGGTCCTGGGCCCGTCCGGGTCCGGCAAGTCCACGCTGCTGCGCACCATCAACCACCTGGAGAAGGTGGACCGGGGCGCGATCAGCGTCGACGGGGCACTGGTCGGCTACCGGCGCTCCGGCGACAAGCTGTACGAGCTGCCTGAGCGCGAGGTGCTGCGGCAGCGCACGCGCATCGGCTTCGTCTTCCAGAACTTCAACCTCTTCCCGCACCTGACCGTGCTGGACAACATCATCGAGGCGCCGGTGTCCGCGCGGAAGCGGCCCCGCAAGGAGGCCGTCGAGAGCGCCCGCCGGCTGCTCGACCGGGTCGGGCTCGCCGACAAGGCGGACACCTACCCGAGGCAGCTCTCCGGAGGCCAGCAACAGCGGGTGGCGATCGCCCGGGCGCTCGCGCTGGAGCCCCGGCTGCTGCTCTTCGACGAACCGACCTCCGCGCTCGACCCCGAGCTGGTCGGTGAAGTCCTCGACGTCATCAAGGACCTGGCCCACCAGGGCACCACGATGATCGTCGTCACCCATGAGATCGGCTTCGCCCGCGAGGTCGCCGACACGGTGGTGTTCATGGACGACGGACGGATCGTCGAGCAGGGCCCGCCCGCCGACGTCCTCGACGCCCCGCGCCACGAGCGCACCCGGGCCTTCCTCTCCAAGGTGCTGTGAGCCCCGCGGCTCACCGCAGAAAGGTTTCCCACATGACCGCATCGCACGGCCGGGGCATGCTGCACCTGGCCGCCGCCGTCGACCAGCAGGCGGTGTACGACGCCGACTCCTACGTCGCTCTGGCCCGGCTCGCCGAACGCGGCGGCCTCGACTTCGTGACCCTGGACGACACCTTCGCCCGCCCGGGCCCCGACGCGCTCGCCGTCCTGTCCCGGGTGGCGCCGGCCACCAGCAGGATCGGGCTGGTCCCCACCGTCACCACCACCCACACCGAGCCCTTCCACGTCCAGGCCGCCGTCGCCACGCTCGACTGGGTCAGCCGCGGCCGGGCCGGCTGGCGGATCGACGTGTCGACCAGCGAGGGCGAGGCCCGTCTCTTCGGCCGCCGGCCTGCCGCTCCCGCCGACGCGCTCTGGCAGGAGGCCGGTGAAGTCGCCGACGTGGCCTCGAAGTTGTGGGACAGCTGGGAGGACGACGCCGAGATACGGCACGAGGCGACCGGCCGTTTCATCGACCGCGACAAGCTGCACCACGTCGACTTCACCGGCTCCGCCTTCTCGGTCAAGGGACCGTCGATCGTGCCCCGCCCGCCCCAGGGCCACCCGGTCCGCGTGGTCGACGCCACCGAGGGACCCGCCCGGCGGACGGCCGCCGAGTACGCCGACGTGGTACTCGTACGGGCCGTGAGCGCCGTGCAGGCCGCCGCCGTACGGGATCAGGTACGGGAAGGTGCCCGGGAGTTCGGGCGCGACCCCGACGACCTGTGTGTCCTCGCGAGTCTCGTCGTCGACCTCGGGGACGGGGAGCGCGCGGCCGAACCGGGCCACGGCGGGGGCGGCCCCCGGCAGAGCGCGCAGGGCCCGCTGTACCGGGGCGGTCCTGTCGACCTCGCCGAGCTGATCACCGCCTGGTACACGGACGGCACCGTCGACGGCTTCCACCTCACGCCCGCCGAGCCCCGCCGGGACCTGGAGCGGCTCGTCAACGGCACGGTGGCGCTGCTGCAACACCGGGGCCTGTTCCGCACCTTCTACCCGGGCAGCACGCTCCGGGAGCACCTGGGCCTGGCCCGGCCCGTCAACCAGTACGCCGTGACAGGGGGAGCGTCATGACCGTACGCCGTAAGGAACTTCACCTCGCCGCGCACTTCCCCGGCGTCAACAACACGACGGTGTGGGCCGATCCGCGCGCGAAGTCGCAGATCGAGTTCTCCTCCTTCGAGCAGCTCGCCCGCACCGCCGAGCGTGGCCTGTTCGACTTCTTCTTCCTCGCCGAGGGGCTGCGGCTGCGCGAACACAAGGGCCGTATCCACGACCTGGACGTGGTGGGGCGGCCCGAGTCCCTGACGGTGCTCAACGCGCTGGCCGCCGTCACCGACCGGATCGGCCTCGCCGCCACGGTCAACGCCACCTTCAACGAGCCGTACGACCTGGCCCGCAGACTCACCACCCTGGATCACCTCAGCGGCGGCCGGGCGGCCTGGAACGTGGTGACCTCCTCGGACGCCTTCACCGGCGAGAACTTCCGGCGCGGCCGATACCTGGACCGGGCCGACCGATACACACGCGCCGCCGAATTCGTCACTGTGGCACGGCAGTTGTGGGACTCCTGGACAGCGGACGGCGTCTCCCGCCCCTTCGCGCACCGCGGGCGGCACTTCGACATCACCGGCGAGTCCACCGTGCCGCGCTCTCCGCAGGGGCACCCGGTCGTGATCCAGGCGGGGGACTCGGACGAGGGGCGGGAGTTCGCCGCCGCCACCGCCGACGTGATCTTCACCCGGCATGGCACCCTGGAGGCCGGACGCGCCTTCTACGCAGACGTGAAGAAGCGGCTGGAGAAGTACGGCCGCGGCCCCGACGGCCTGAAGATAATGCCCGGGGTCACCGTCGTCCTCGGTGACACCGCCGCCGAGGCGCAGGAGAAGGCCTCCGAGATCCGCCGACTGCAGGTCTCCCCGCAGAACGCGATCCTCACGCTGGAGCAGATCTGGGGCGTCGACCTGTCCTCGTACGACCCGGACGGACCCCTCCCCGAGACCGACCCGGTGCCGGAGCCGTCGATCACCCAGGGACGCACCCGGCACGGCGACACCGTGGCGATCGCGGAGAAGTGGCGGGCGCTGTCGAAGGAGAAGGGGCTGTCGATCCGGGAGACCGTGATCGAGGCGAGCACCCGGCAGTCCTTCATCGGCACGCCGGAAGCGGTCGCCACCGAACTTGACGAGTTCGTACGGCGGGACGCCGCCGACGGCTTCATCCTCGTCCCGCACCTCACCCCGGGCGGGCTGGACGAGTTCGTGGACCGGGTCGTGCCACTGCTGCAGGAACGCGGCGCGTTCCGCACGGAATACCAGGGCGCCACCTTGCGCTCGCACCTCGGGCTCTCCGACCCGGTGGGGAGAAGCTGAATGCGGCGCGCGAGGCGTTCCGGGGCATCGAGGCCACGTCCCACGATCCGCGCTGGTCGGTGCCGGGGCGCTTCACGCCGTACGACGAGGACCGCACCGTACGCGTGGAGAACGCGGACGGACGGGCGCGTGGCCTGGGTCTCGGCGGGGAGCTGTCATTTGCCCTGGCCGGGCAGGAGGTGACGCTCCAGGTGACGGTCGAGGGCGACGGCTCGCTGTGGGCGGTTTTCGGCGATGCCACGAGCGGGGACAGCAGCTACCGGTTCCGGTTCCTGCGGCCCGCCGCGCCGGACGCCGAGGGCCGCACCACGGTCGACCTCAACCGTGCGCTGCTGCCGCCGTGCGCGTTCGCCGACCACTTCATCTGCCCTTTCCCGCCGCCCGGGAACACCCTGAGCGTCGCGGTCGAGGCGGGGGAGCGCACGCTGCGTCGACGGTCGGCCGGAGAGGACCGATTCCCCTCGCAGGTGCAAAGGGTGACGGCCGAAAGGCGCCCTTGCGTCGACCGGCCGTTCGGCCGAATATTCCCCAGAGCGCTTGTCAGGGGCACGGCGAGTCTGTAATCCGGACGGCCGGTGCTCTGGCTGCGCCTCACGGGCCCGAACCCCACGAGGGCCCCCGACTTCCCATGTGGAGGAACGAAAAGTGAGGATCAAGCGCACCACCCCTCGCAGTGGCATCTCGAGACGGACCCGGCTGACCGCCGTCACCACCGGCCTCGTGGCCGCCGCCGCGATCGCGGTCCCCAGCGCGAACGCGTCCGACGCACCCACCACCTTCAGCGCCTCCGAACTCAAGGGCGTGAGCAGCTCGGTACTCAAGGCCGACATCCCGGGCACCGCCTGGGTCGTCGACAGCAAGACCCACCGCGTCGTCGTCACCGCCGACAGCACCGTCTCCCAGGCCGAGATCGCGAAGATCAAGCAGCAGGCGGGCGCTGACGCCGACGCTCTGACGATCAAGCGCACGAACGGCAAGTTCCAGAAGTACATCGGGGGCGGCGACGCCATCTATGCGAGTAGCTGGCGCTGCTCCCTCGGCTTCAACGTCCGTGACAGCGCGGGCACCAACTACTTCCTGACCGCCGGTCACTGCACCGACGGCGCCGGCACGTGGTGGTCCAACTCCGGCCACAGCACCACGCTCGGCACCACGGCGGGCTCCAGCTTCCCGACGAACGACTACGGCCTGGTCCGGTACACCAACTCGTCGGTCACCAAGTCCGGCACCGCCGGCAACACGGACATCACCAGCGCCGGTACTCCCAGCGTGGGCACCACCGTCACCCGTAACGGTTCGACCACCGGTATCCACAGCGGCCGGGTCACCGCCCTCAACGCGACTGTCAACTACGGTGGCGGCGACATCGTCTACGGCATGATCCAGACCACGGTCTGCGCCGAGCCCGGCGACTCCGGCGGTTCGCTCTACGGCACCAACGGTGTCGCCTACGGCCTGACCTCCGGCGGCAGCGGCGACTGCTCCGCCGGCGGTACGACCTTCTTCCAGCCGGTCGTGGAGGCCCTGAACGCCTACGGCGTCAGTGTCTTCTAGTCCGGCTCGCGCCACCGTGAAGCTCCGCGACCAGAAGTGAACGAGCCCCCGCACGCGACTGCCGTGCGGGGGCTCGCCCTTGTTCGGGTACCGGAGTCACCGTCGATGTGCGGGCGGTCCCATCGGACCTTGTCGATGTACAAGCCGGGTCTGCGCGTCCCCGCAGATGATCCTGCTGCCGCTGTTCACGGTGTATTTCCAGGCCGGCCTGTCGGGCACCCTGTGGCCGCTGATACTGGCCTGCACCGGAACCGGCCTGCCGCTCACGGTGTTCATGATGGCCACGTACTACAAGACCGTGCCCCGCGAGCTGTTCGAGGCGGCCAGCATCGACGGCGCCGGCATCCTGCGCGCTTTCTGCACCATCAGCGTCCCGATGGTCCGCAACGCGATCCTCACCATCGGCCTGGTGCAGTTCTTCTTCATCTGGAACGACCTGCTCATCGCAATGACGTTCGCCAACAACCAGGACCTGCGCACCGTCCAGGTCGGCCTGCTCAACTTCACCGGCGACTTCGGTGCCACCGGGTACGGTCCGTTGTCCGCGGCCATCTGCATCAACGTCTTCGGCACGCTCGTGATCTACCTGTTCCTCAACCAGAAGGTCATGAAGGGCCTGACCGGCGGAGCCGTCAAGGGCTGACGTCCGCCCGACTCCCCGCACCGCGCCGGTCGTTCCACCGCCCACATCACGAAAGGTCCCCTCTTGACGCTCCATCATCCTGCTCCGGTGTCCTTCCCCCTTTTCCCGAGCGCGGCAGAACATCGCCGGCACCCAAGGGCGGGCTCGCCATAAGGCAGGCGGGCAGGCGGGCATCGGGAGCGCAATTGGCGATATACGGAACGGCGGAATGCATGATATGCCATACGGTCAGCCGTCATGGATTCAGTCGTAGGGTCATGGCTTACCAAGTAAGTCAAGACTTATCTTCAGGGAGCTTTGACCGTATGGTGTGGCTCGAATCGAAGGAGCCCCCTGTTGTCGAAAATGAATGATCCCGCTGTGCGTGCGGTTGAATCGGAGCGGGATTATGTGTCCTCCTTATATGAGTTGCTCACCGAGCGGCTTTCCGAGGCGCGAGTACACCGAGCGAGTGTGCTGAAGGCCCCGGCGGAAAGCGCCGGTGAGGCATACGAGAGAGAAATCGCCGCCGAGCGCCTGGCCAAGGAAATCGGCCGGCTGGAGGGCGCCGAAAAGGGGCTGGTCTTCGGGCGCATCGACTGGACGGACGGCACGGCCCTGCGCATCGGGCGGATCGGACTGCATACGGAGGAGGATGACCTGCCTCTGCTCGTGGACTGGCGCGCGAACGCGGCGCGGCCCTTCTACGAGGCGACACCGGTCCACCCGATGGACCTGCGGCGGCGCCGGCACCTGCGCCTCGAGGAGCGCACGGTCATCTCGGTGAGCGACGAACTGCTGGACGGGACCGCCCCGACCGACGAGGACGTCGTGGGGGACGGCCCGTTGACCGAGGCTCTGTCGGCACGGCGTACGGGCAGGATGCACGCGGCCGTCGCGACGCTGCAGGCCGAGCAGGACGAGATCGTCCGCTCCGCCCACCGCGGGGTGACCGTGGTGCAGGGCGGGCCCGGCACCGGCAAGACGGTGGTCGCCCTGCATCGGGCGGCCTATGTCCTGTACGCGTTCCCGCGCGCCGCGGAGGAGGGTGTCCTGGTGGTGGGCCCGAACGCCCGGTTCCTCGACTACATCGCCCAGGTCCTTCCCTCGCTCGGAGAGAACGACGTCGTTCTGGCGACCTGCCGGGAACTGGCCGGAGTGTCCACGGACACGGTGGACCCGTTCGATACGGCGCGTCTCAAGGGCAGCTCCGACCTCGCCGACGCCTTGGCCGGCCTGCTGCGCGTCCACCAAGCCCCCGCCGGTGACTTCACCGTGCGGGTCGGACAGGAACTGGTTCACCTGTCCGGCGAGGGAGTCGCCACGGCACGCGACGCCGCCGTGGCAGCCGCACCGGGGCACAACCCCGCGCGCCAGGTGTTCAGGGAGCTCTTGGTCGACGCCGTCACCGACGCGATGCAACGAGACATGGGTGACCTCCTGGAGCAGATCGACGCCGATGCCGCCAGGATGACGGGCATGGACCTCGACCGGTTCACGGGAGTCGCCCAGCGCCGTGCCGAAGGTGCGGCCGACTCGGGTCCGGTCCACGAGCTGGACCTGGACGCCATCCGAGCCGATCTCCTCGACGACGCCGGCGTCGACCGAGCGGTCGAGGTGTTGTGGCCGCGGCTGGTACCCGGTGACCTGGTGAAGGCGCTCCTGACGAACGCCGGCGCTCTCGCCGAGCGCCTGCCCCGCCTGACCGCGCAGGAACGGTCCCTTCTGCTGCGCGGTCCGGACGACCCGTGGACCGATGCCGATGTGCCGTTGCTGGACGAGGCGGCGAGCCTGGTCGACGGCCCTCCCGAGCGGACGTACGGGCACGTCGTCGTCGACGAGGCGCAGGAACTGACCGCCATGCAGTGGCGGATGATCGTCCGCCGCTGCCCGGCAAGGGCGATGACGCTGGTGGGTGACTTCGCCCAGGCAGGCCCGGTCGCGACAGCACGCGACTGGAAGGAAGCACTGAGCCCCCACGTCGGACCGCGGTTCACACTGCACAACCTGACCGTCAGCTACCGCACCACGCAGGAGATCCTGGAGAGCGTCCGGGACCTGCTCACGCGGATCGCTCCGGACCAGAAGCCCACACGGTCACTGCGAAGCGGTGAGAGCCCTCGCACCGTGATCACACCTCCGGACGGGTTGGTCACCGCCGTCGTTCAGGAACTCCGCGCCCAGAGCACCGCGCACCCGGGCGAGCTTCTGGGAGTGATCTGCGCGGACACCAGGGTGAGCGAGCTGACGGCCCAGGGCATCGCTCACCACGCACGCGTCGTGCCGGCGTCCGAAGCACGCGGCCTGGAATTCGACGGGGTCGTCGTCATGAACCCCGAGGAAATCATCACGGCCCGCCCCGGTGGGGAAAGGGACTTGTACGTAGCCCTGACCCGGGCCACCAAGCGCCTCTGCACCATCACCGTCAAGCCCGCCTGATGGGAGCTGCCGGGTCGTAGAGACTCGGTGCTGTAGCCGCCAGTGGGCGCACCCGGCGCGGTACAGACACCGGCCCGCGCACACGGGGCTGCTCGTCGCCACCTCGATCTTCGGTGCGCCCCTTGGTCGACGCCACCGTCCGCCCGTTACGGAAAGCGACGTTCGGCCTGTACGTCGTTACTCGTTCGCTCGTCTTGAGGCGCTGAATCACCGTGGCGCGAGGCGTCCCGTGGAGGTGCATTCCTCCAACTGCTCCGCCTGCCTGAGGAACTGACGGGGTGGCGCCTGTCTCCGTCATCGCCCCCTCGCCAAATAATCGCTGATGTGTTCGAATCATGTCGCTGACCGGGGCTGATGGGGTTAGAGTAATCGAACGGGAGTACGATGAACCTATCGGGCATATAGCTCAAAAGGGGTGGAGTGATGGAGGTGCGACATGGCGGGCTTCGCCCATCTGCACGTCGCGTCCGGTTACTCCGAGCGCTACGGCGCCGCCCACCCCGAGCATCTCGTCCTGCGGGCCGCCGAGCGGGGCGTGACGGCGCTCGCGCTCACCGACCGTGACACGGTCACTGGTGCCGTGCGGTTCGCGCAGGCATGCGCCGGAACCGGGGTCCGGCCGGTCTTCGGTGTCGACCTGGCAGTGGAGGCCCTTGCGCCCCCGCCGCCCGCCCAGCGGCGCCGCACCCCGGCGCGCGGTGGTGCGCACGTTGTCGAGCCGCCACTGCGGTTCACGCTGCTCGCGCAGAACCGGGAAGGATGGGCGCGGCTGTGCCGCATCACGTCGGCCGCCCACGCCGGTACCGCGTCCGGCGCGGCACCGGTGGTGGTGCCGTGGGAGGCGCTGCGCGAGTACGGCGGCCCCGGTCTGACCGTACTGCTCGGGCCGCTCTCCGAGCCGGCGCGGGCCTTGGCGGCCGGCCGTGAAGACGTAGCGATGAAGCTGCTGGCACCGTGGCAGGAGATCTTCGGTACGGGGGTCAGGCTGGAAGCCGTAGTGCACAAACGTTTCGGCACTGGACCTGGATCGCTCCGGCTGGCTGCCCGAACCCTGGCGCTGGCCGACCGCACCCACACCACCGCGGTGCTCTCCAACGCCGTCCGCTACGCCGACCCCGACCAGCACCGCCTGGCCGACGTCCTGGACGCCGCACGGCTGCTGCGGCCCATCGACCGGCGCAGCCTCGACAGCGGGCAACGCTGGCTCAAGGGAGAGTCGGCGATGACAGCCGTCGCGCAGCTGGTCGCCGAATGCGCCGGAGCGGATGCCCGGCGGGCCCGCCGCCTGGTGGCGGACACCACGGCCACCGCAGCCCTGTGCGCCGTCGACCCCGGAGCGGATCTGGGGCTGGGCAGGAGGCACTTCCCGGAACCCGCGCTCTTCGGCGCCGAGCCCGCAGGGGGAGCGGCACGACTGCTGCGCCGGCAATGCGAGGCCGGCCTGGTCCGACGGGGCCTGGACCGGGACCGAGCGGCGCTCGACCGGCTGGACGAAGAACTCGGGGTGATCTCCCAGCTGGACTACGACTCGTACTTCCTCGCCGTCGGCCAGGTCGTGGCCGACATCCGGGCCAAGGGCATCAGGGTCGCGGCCCGCGGCTCGGGCGCCGGCTCGATGGTCTGCCACGCGCTGGGCATTGCCACCGCCAACCCGCTCGACCACCGCCTGCTGTTCGAACGCTTCCTCAGCGTGCGCCGGGCCTCGCTGCCCGACATCGACATCGACGTGGAATCCGCCCGACGGCTGGAGTGCTACGACACGATCTTCGAACGGTTCGGCAAGGAACGGGTGGCGGTCACCGCGATGCCCGAGACCTACCGGGCCCGCCGGGCCCTGCGCGACACCGGCCTCGCTCTCGGCATCGCACCCGCGGACGTCGACCGGATCGCCAAGAGCTTCCCGCACCTGCGCGCCTCGGACATCACCAGCGCCCTCGCCGAACTGCCCGAACTGCGGCAGTTGGCGGCCGAGGCGGACCGGTACGGACCGCTGTGGGAGCTCGCCGAGGGCCTCGACTCCCTGGTCCACGGCATGGCCATGCACCCCTGCGGAGTGGTCATCAGCGACGCGACCCTCCTGGACCGGTTGCCGGTGCAGCCCACCCCTCAGGGCGACTACCCCATGGCGATGGCGGCGAAGGAGGAGATCGAGGCGCTGGGCAACATCAAACTCGACGTCCTGGGGGTGCGGATGCAGTCCGCGATGGCCCATGCCGTCGCCGAGATCGAACGGACCACCGGCAACCACATCGACCTCGACGACCCCCAGCAGGTCCCACTCGACGACGTCTTCGCCTTCAAGCTCATCCAGGAGAGTCAGACCCTGGGTCTCTTCCAGCTGGAGTCACCCGGCCAGCAAGATCTTCTGTCCCGGCTGCAGCCACGCGATCCGCAGGACGTCATCGCCGACATCAGCCTCTTCCGCCCCGGCCCGGTCGCCGGCGGCATGCCCGAGCGGTACATCGCCGCCCGCCACGGCGGCACACCGTCGTACGCCCATCCGGACCTGGAGCCGGTGCTCGCCGACACCTACGGCGTGACCATCTGGCACGAGCAGATCATCGAGACCCTGTCGGTCATGACCGGCTGCGACTACGCGCTGGCGGAGATCGCCCGGCGAGCGCTCGGCGACAAGGAGCGGCTGCCGAAGATCAGAGACTGGTTCCACGGACTGGCACGCGCACGTGGCTACGACGCGGCCGTGCGGGACGAGGTCTGGAAGACCGTCGAGGCCTTCGGCGCCTACGGCTTCTGCCGTGCCCACGCGGTCGCCTTCGCCGTACCGGCCCTGCAGAGCGCCTGGCTCAAGGCGCACCATCCGGCCTACCTACTGGCCGGCCTGCTCGAACACGACCCCGGCATGTGGCCCAAACGCGTCCTCGTCTCCGACGCCCGTCGGCGCGATGTCCCCGTCCTGCCCGTCGACATCAACCACTCCCAGGTGAAGCACACGGTGGAGAAGACCGACGGCGAGCGGTGGGGTGTACGCCTTGCTCTCTCCGCGGTGCACGGCATCAGCGAGGACGAGTGCGCCCGGATCGAGGAGGGGCAGCCGTACGGATCACTGTCGGACTTCTGGCAACGGGCCCACCCCAGCAGACCGATCGCCGAACGCCTCGCCGAGATCGGCGCCCTGAACTGTCTCCACGACGGCCGGCTCACTCGACGTGACCTCCTGCTCCAGATCGCCGAGTTGCATCGGCAGTCCCGCAACCGGACCGCAGGTTCAGGTCAACTCCCCATCGACACAGGTGCTGTCGGAGGGGCTGAGCCGAGCGGTCTGCCGGAGATGACCGGACGCGAGGCCCTGAGCGCCGAGTTGAGCACGCTCGGCATCGACGTCTCCAAGCACCTGATGGAGCACCACCACAGGCTGCTGCGCGAGATCGGCGCGACCGACGCGGCCCACCTGGCCGGACTGCGCGCCGGCCGGCAGGTCCTGGTCGCCGGGGTACGGGCCTCCACCCAGACCCCGCCGATCGCCAGCGGCAAGCGCATCATCTTCGTCACCCTGGAGGACGGCTCCGGCCTGGTCGACCTGGCCTTCTTCGAGGACTCCCACCCTGCCTGCGCGCACACCGTCTTCCACAGCGGCCTGCTGCTGGTGCGCGGCACGGTCCAGGTGCGCGGCACCCGTCGTACCGTCGTCGGCACCATGGCCTGGGACCTGGACGAGATCGCCGCCGCCCGCCGCGACCACGGCCCCGAGGCCGCCCTCGCGCTCCTCGGCGAGAGCCACCCGCGCCCGACCCCCGCCCAACCGCGGCGCACCCTGGCCAACGGCACCACCGGCGCCCGCCTCCACCCCTACGCCGACCTCCAGCCCGCCGGCACCCGCTCGGCCGACCTGAAGAAGTTCGGCCACCGCAGTCCGGGGAGCGCGGGGTGAGCGGGGTGAGCGGGGTGAGTGGGGTGAGCGGGACGACCACACGTCAACGGCACATTGCCCACCTCCACCTCCACCTGCCCGCCGCACTGACCGAGTCCCAGTACGGTGACATAATCGAACTGATGTCTGGTATCACTCCTCATGTCCAGGCCGTCCCGCCAGGCGCCGTCCAGCTCGACCTGACGTCGGCACTCAGATACTTCGACCTGTCTCCCTACGACGTGGTCCAGTTGGCGAAGATGAGACTGAAGGCCCTCTACGGCATCGACAGCAGCGCCGGGCTCGCGGGGAACCGCATGCTGGCGGCCATGGCGGCCGACGCGTCCGCCATGGGAGACACCACCTGGATCCCCACCGGTCACATGACCGACTGGCTGTACCCGCGGCCGGTCACCGCGCTGCCCGGAGTCGGCCGCACCATGGCGGAAACGCTTCACCGACACGGCCTGCACACCATCGGCCAGATCACCGACCTGCCCTCGGTGACCCTGCAGCGGCTCCTCGGCGTCGGCCAGGCGCGGCTGTTGGCCGAACGCGCCCGCGGCCACGACCCCCGCCCGGTCGTCCCCGCGGAACCACCGGCGCACCTGATCGCCGACCTCGTGCTGGAGCGGGACTGCCTCGACCCGGCACAGCACCACCGTGCAGTGCTGGGACTCGCCGAACGGATCGGTGGGCGCCTACGCGGCGAAAACGAGATCGCGAGCCGGCTCACCCTCACGGTGCGGTACGCCGACCGCAGCTCCACCACGCGCGCCCACACCCTGCCGGAACCCACCAACCACTCACCCGCCCTCGCCACGGCCGCGCTGAGCCTGCTGGCCGGTCTCGGATTGCAGCGAGCGAGAGTACGCGCTTTCGTGATCCGCGCGGACAATCTGCTGCCGGCCGACAGGGCCTACCGTCAGCTCTCTCTGGACCCCGGCGATGCCCGCGCCCGCGCGGCCGAAGCCGCCGCGGACCGTGCCCGTCGGCGCTTCGGACCGGAGGCCATACGTCCAGCCGCGCTGGCGAACTGACCGCTTGTGCCAAGAACGACTGGTTCCTGGCGAAGGCGGTCATGAGGCATGGTGTTCCCGTCCCCTTGATCACATTGCGTGAGAGCAGGACCCGAGGTAGCTGTGGGATGAGTTCGCTGATCCAAGAGCTGCGTCGGAGGGAGGCGGCCGCGCGGGACCAAGCGGCCGGGCTCCGGCGTGAGATCGATGCGTTGAACGAGCGTCTGGCGGAGGCGGAGGCGGAGGCGGAGGACGACGACACCGGTGCGGCGTGCGCGCCACGATGCGGGAGCCTCAGCACATCGCCGACACCGAGCGGAGACGACCGGGTGGGCGCTGGTTCCCGCCGTCAGCACACCGCGGTGATCGTGATCCCGGCCACCGTGCCGTCGCCCCGCAGAGTCAGCGCCGCCGGGCCGTCGTGACGCACGCAGTCGAGACGGCCGAGCGTGGTCTCCCGGCCGCCGGGTCCGCCGACGGCGATCCCGTCGGTGACGGCCATGACGAGTAGGGTCTCGCCTGCGGCGCAGGCCATCTCGGCCCCCCGTGCGGCGGCGACGGTAATGAGCCGCAGCTGTGCCGTCGCACGGCTCCTGCGGGTCATCACATTCATATTGCGGACCGCGCCCGCCTCCAGCCGACAGTCCGTCGCCGCGTCGCCGGAGAAGGCGAAGGGACTCAGCGGCCCGACTGGATGCGCTGTCCCGTCCACCGTCAGCACCATGCCCTCGCCCTCGACGAGGGTGATCACGCGGTCGATCCCGGGAAAGGCGGAGAAGGGGCCGCCCGCGTCCACGTCCGCGACACTGACCCGCCAGTCGTAGCCGTCCGTGATCTCCGTCGAGGCCATGGGCGCCTGCACGGCGCCCGACGCGACCTCTCGGGTCACACCGCCGCCGTTCTTCCACGGCATGCTGCGGTATTGGCTCCAGCGCAGAGCATCTCCGCCCATCCGACGCCGCCTCCTTCCTCCGTTATCCGGTCGGCTGCCCTCACCGGCGAACCCGGGCCGCCGGCCTCCCGGCTGTCGGACCGCAGGAGCGCCCAGGCACGTGATCATCGACTGCGCGGCCAGCCTACGCGCCGACCACACGCGGAGGGTGGGGTGCCTGACCGGACAGGTCGAGTCCCGAGGCTCGCGAGCCGGAGGATCACCTCACGTCTTGGCGTGCTGGGTGTCGGCGGGGTGGTGGGCGACGAGAAGTGGCCAGGTCAGTTCGGCCATCTCGGTCGGTGTGCGGGGGCAGTCGCGTTGAAGCCAGTCGGTGGCCACACCGAGCAGTGCGCCGGCGGTGAACGAGGCGGGTACGTCGTGGGGGATGTCGGTCGACGAGACGCTGTCCGGCGCAGCGCCGGCGTTCTCTGCGCTGTTCCCCGGTCAGGTCTGTGGGGCGCTGCCCATTTCCGCGGTGAAGAGCACGGGGTCGCTGTCGAACCCGCGGACCATCTCGTGAAACTCCCAGGTTCCGGAAGCGTCCCGGGTGAACTCGGCGACGGTCACCGCGGTGGATCCGGAGACTTGCGCGAAGTCGTCCTTCAGGAGCTCCTTGTACCCGTTGACAACCAGCACTCCGGCGTTCGATATGTCGCCGAACGTCTTGGGGCCGCTGTTCTGGTGGATCGCCACGCCTACGATCACCCGTGCGAAGGAGGATGCGAGGCGATCGAGCTCCAGGGTCATCGCTTCGACGTAGCCGAAGCCCTGGCCGGTCTGGCTGTGCCGGCTCATGTTGATGGTGCCGTCCGGCGAGCGGCTGTCGAAGTGGACGACGTACACGGGCCGCCCGTAGGGGGCATCCGTCGAGTAGGTCGTGGCGATGATGTCGAGATGGTGAGGCGGCTGATTCCAGGGACTCGGGTCCCACTTGAGTCGCACCTCGGCCTTCCCCAGTCCCTGGCTGTCACTGCTCACCGGATTGCTGCCTCTCCCATGTCAAGCACCACGGGATGTTCCTCCCGCAAAATCAAGTATGGCTCTTGGCCAACCTGTTGAAGCGTCTTGCGGCGGGCTCCTTCGACAGGCAGTCCGGGTGCCGAAGATCCGGTGGAGGCGCGCACCGAGTCGGAAGTGACGGCGTGATGCGGATGAGCACGCGGACACGGCGGTCGGCGCGTCAGTCGTGTTCGGCGGCACCGGTCGACGACTCCGCGTGCTCATCCGCAGACCGCTGATGCCGCGGTTTCCGTCCCGGGTCCCGCCGGGCCGTAGCGCTGCTGCATGGTTCACGACCGACCGGGGTCTGAGGCCCCGCTTCTGGGCCCTCGGCCCTCGGGGCGGGAGGCGGGCGCGCATGCCGGTGGAAAGCACCGTGTGCCGGTGCGTCGTAGCGGGACAAGGCGCGCATTCCGCGAGACGCTTCCGCCGGGACGGCGCGGAGACGCCGCCTCACCGCCCCTTTTCGCTCTCCTGCCGGAGGCCGCCATGGCAGCATCGCCCTCCCCAACTGAGGACAGTTACCGATTCGACGACCTGCGTGCGCTCTTCATCAACTGCACACTCAAGCCGTCCCCCCAGCTCAGCCACACCCAGGGGCTGATCGACAAGAGCCGGGCGATCATGGACGCGCGTGGGGTGACCACGGACGAGATCCGGGCCGTCGACCACGACATCGCTCCCGGTGTCTATCCGGACATGACCGAGCACGGCTTCGCCACGGACGCCTGGCCCGCGCTGTACGAGAAGGTGATGGCCGCGGACATCCTCGTGCTGGCGGGGCCGATCTGGCTGGGCGACAACAGCTCGGTCACCAAGCAGGTCATCGAGCGGCTCTACAGCTGCTCCAGCCTCCTCAACTCCGAAGGCCAGTACGCCTATTACGGGCGGGTCGGCGGGTGTCTGATCACCGGCAACGAGGACGGGGTGAAGCACTGCGCCATGAACGTCCTCTACAGTCTCCAGCACCTCGGCTACACCATCCCGCCGCAGGCGGACGCGGGCTGGATCGGAGCCGCAGGGCCCGGGCCGTCGTACCTGGACCCCGGCTCGGGAGGCCCGGAAAACGACTTCACCAACCGCAACACCAGCTTCATGACCTGGAACCTGATGCACCTGGCGGCCCTGCTCAAACGCGCCGGAGGCGTTCCGGCCCATGGCAACCAGCGCTCGGAGTGGGACGCCGGCTGCCGGCCGGGGGCAGACAACCCCGAGCACCGCTGAGCCAGGTCAGGAACCCGGGGCTCCTGCCGGTTCGTCTCCAGCCCGGCGCCCAAGCACCGGGCTCAGGAAACTACGGGCCACTGACCCGTCCCGGGTGACTCGCCCGGGTGATGCCGGTGGCGGGAGGTGCTGCCGGAGCAAGCGCGGCAGCTGCCCGTCCAGCCGAACGCCCGCTGCCCAAGCCGAAGGGCAGCGGGCCTGCTGATCGGGCCTGCCGATGACGGGTCGCGTCAGGATCCCGCTACCACGGATACGAACCCGGGGACGGGCACCACGGGTTGACGGTCCGCGTGCTCGGGCGGACCGTCGCACAGGTCACGAGGTGTGGACCTCCAGGGCGGCGCGGACCGCCGACTCCAGGGCGCCCTCGATCCAGGCCGGCTTGAGGGAGGTGTGGTCACCCGCGAAGTGCAACGGGCCCTCGGGTGCGGGGATGGAGGTCAGCAACTCGGTGTGCTGGCCGGGCAGCAGTACGGACGCCTCTCCGTAGGCATAGGGGTCGCGCAGCCAACTCTGGGTGCGTCCGGCGCCGGTGTAGAAGACCTCGACGCGTTGGCCGTAGACCTCCTGCAGTCCGCACAGGGCGTGCGGGTAGCGGGCCTCGTCGTCCAGGGAGTCCCAGCGCAGTGCGTCGTCCGCCCAACTGTAGGAAGCCAGCACCACACCGCCCGAACTGCCGGGCACCGGGTGGGAGGGGTTGTACATGAACCGGTTGGCGCTGTCCGACACCGAGCCGCCGCCCACGACGTGTGCGGCCTCGGGCTGGTCGCGGGAGACGGCACGGTTGGCGGCGTAGTGGGTGCGCTGGCCCGGGGTGATGTGGCCGGCCGGCACGGAGGGATGGGCGCCGAGCAGGCTGCCGTCGGCGGGTGCGCGGCCGGTGCGGTAGGCGTCGTACAGCTTCGGGTCGATCCGGCCCAGCTCGCGCTTCCAGTCGGCCTCCGTGAACTCCCACCAGCGGCGGCTGAACTCCAGCAGCACCTTCGTGGCGCTGTCATAGTGCAGTTCCGTGACCGCGCGGCGCTTGCGGTACGACATCAGGGGGCTGATCTGTACGTGCCGCAGACCGGAGAAGGGCACGGTGACCACGGCGGCGTCCGCGGTGAACTGCTCGCGCACCACCGGGCCGTCGCGCCCCTCGGAGACCGTGTCCACCCACACCTGGGGGCCCTTGGCGCCGACGTGCGGGGTGCCGGAGGAAGGGCGGTCGGGATCGTGGTACTCGACGCGGGTGACCCGGCGGTCGAACCGGACCGTGTCACGCACCTGCGCCAACAGCGCGTCCGGCAGCACCGCCGTGCCGCCCGCCAGCTCCCAGAAGGCGGTGTCGGGGCTGATGAGGGAGGAGCCGATGAAGCTGTGGATGAACGACAGGGGCAGGCGTGACGTGAGGTTCTCCAGGGTGCCGATCAGGTCGACCGTGCGCTCGTCCAGCCCCGCGTGCTCGGTCAGGAAGCGGAACATCGACCAGTCGCCGAACCGTTGGATGACCCGGGCCCAGCCCTGCACGCGTTCCGGCAGCGGTTTGTCGACCCGCTTGCCGCCGGCGTCCACGGTGCTGAACTCGTCGCGCACCGGGTCCAGCACCGACCGGAGGATGGCGGCGGCGGGAGTGTCCCAACGCGCGCGCGGCACGCCGAAGGACCGGTTGATACGGCGGGGCGCACGGGCGTACTCCTCGCGCCGCATACGGACGCCGTTGACGTAGATCCAGGTGCGGTTGGCGGGCCGGCCGTCACCGTCGACGTCGACGTAGTGGAAACGCTGCTTCTTCAGCTTCAGCTGGTCGATCAACCCCATCACCAGCGGGTGGCTGCCGGGCAGCCGCATGGCACCCGCCTCGGCGTACTGGCGGGGATCGGCGAAGGGCTGCGCCCCCCGTTCGTGGCCGCCGCGGCGGAAGGTCTTGATGCGTCCGCCCGCCCGGTTGCCGTTCGCCTCGAGGACGGTCACGTGGTGGCCCGCCCGCTTCAGCAGCAACGCCGCCACCAGACCGGCCGGGCCGGCCCCGACGACGAGGACCTTCTTGGGCGTGGCCGTCCGCTGAGCGGGCAGTCCGTCCTGGAGTACGCGCTCGTAGCGTGGGACCAGGGGCTGGTCGTGGTCGTCCACGACCAGCAGGGCCCGGGCAACAGCCAGGCATCTGTCGAAGTCCGCGCCCTGGGCGGGCGCCGGTGCGGCCGGTGCGGCCGGGGCGGCCGGGGCGGCCGGGGCGGGCAGCGCCGCGGCGGGCGCGGCGGCGGCCAGAGCCGTGGCCGCCGCAGTCGTACCCGCCGCCGTGGTGAAGCTGCGCCTGGACAGACCGGAACCTGCCGAGACGGCCTCGTGATCTTCAGTCATGAGGCACTTGTATCGTTCGGCCGATCCGACCCGCCCACCTGCGCCGCGGCGTTGACCCGAACGAGCGATGTCGAGGTCAAACTGCTGACGTCCGTCGGGCGGCGGGCGGAGCGGCTCCTTCGGCGACGTCCCCGAAGGGATGAAAGACAGACGATGATCCGCGTGTCACGGCCGTCCCGTCGGCACACTCCCAGGTGGTCGCACGGTCGTGCGGCCGTGCGCGGTCGGTGGGGGAGCGGGCGGGGCAACCGGAGCGGCAGGGCTGCCGCCGCCGGAACCCCCGCGGAACAGGGGGCAGGCGTGGAACAAAGGGCTTCACTCAAAGGCAGGGCCCGCTACTGGTTCGACACCACATTGACCCGCGGCACCTCCGCGCTCGTCGGCTGGCTGGCCCTGGGCTGCCTCGCCCTCGTCCTCCCGGCGAGCGCCGTGCTGGTGTGGACGGACCCTCACGCGCCCGCGTCCCGCTCGGGGAGGCTGGCAGCGATCTGGCGTCTCACCGGCGAGACACTGCGGCTCGGCGGGGCGACAGGCCCGCTCCTGCGCGTGCTGATGTCGGTGCTGCTCGCCCTGGTCGCCCTGGTGTACGTCTCCACTCTCGTCGGTCTGATCACCACCGGACTCACCGAGCGGCTCACCGCGCTGCGGCGGGGCCGCTCCACCGTCATCGAGCAGGGGCACTCCGTGGTGCTGGGCTGGTCCGAGCAGGTGTTCACGGTGGTGAGTGAACTCGTGGCCGCCAACGCCAACCAGCGGTACGGCGCGGTGGCCGTGCTGGCGGACCGGAACAAGACCACCATGGAGGAGGCCCTCAGCAGCAAGATGGGGCCCACCGGCCGTACCCGCCTGATCTGCCGCAGCGGTCCTCCCACCGACCCGGCCCTGCTTGCCCTGACCAACCCCGGCGCGGCCAGCGCCGTTCTGGTGCTGCCCCACGACGATCCGTCAGCAGACCCGGAAGTGGTCAAGACGCTGCTGGCGCTGCGGTCCGCACTCGGCGCGCAGGAGGGTCCACCCGTCGTCGCCGCTGTCAGGGACGACCGGTACCGGCTGGCGGCCTCTCTCGCCGCGGGAACGCGCGGCATCGTCCTGGAAAGCGACGCGATCACCGCCCGGCTGATCGTCCAGTCCGCCCGCCGTCCTGGACTCTCGCTGGTGTACCGCGACCTCCTGGACTTCGCCGGAGACGAGTTCTACCTCACCTTCGATCCGGCCCTGACCAGCCGCTCCTTCGGCGACACCCTGCTGGCCTACGCCACCTCCAGCGTGGTCGGCCTGCTGCGTGACGGCAGACCCCTGCTGAACCCGCCGCCGCAGACCCTGATCAAACCCGACGACCGGCTGATCGTCATCACGCGGGACGACGACACCGCGCGGCTCGACGACTGCTCCGGGCTGGTCGACGACTGCTCCGGGCTGGTCGACGAGTCGGTGATGACGCCCTGGAAGCCGGCGAACGCCCGGCCCGAACGGGTCCTGATCCTCGGCTGGAACCGACGGGCCTCGCTCATAGTCGACCAGATGGGCCGGTCTGCCGTGCCCGGCTCGGCCATCGCCGTGGTGGCGGACCGGAACGAGGTGACGGCCGAGCAGGTACGGGACGCCGGTACCGGCTTCGCACCCCGGCTGACCATCACCTTCCGGCCCGGAGACGTCACCCGGCCCGAGACACTCAGGTGCCTGGAGATCGACTCGTACGACAGCGTCGTCGTGCTCGGCCCGGACCCCGTCCCGGGACAGCGGCCCGACGAGGCCGACAACCGGACCCTCATCACGCTCCTCGTCCTGCACCTGCTGGAACAGGAGACCGGACGGGAGCTGCCGGTGGTCACCGAGATGATCGACGACCGCAACCGGGCGCTGGCGCCCATCAGTCCCGGAGCCGACGTGATCATCAGCGGGAAGCTCATCGGCCTGCTGTTGGCCCAGATCTCCCAGAACCGGCACCTGGCCGCCGTGTTCGAGGAACTGTTCTCCCTCACCGGCAGTCAGATCCACCTGCGACCGGCGGCCTCGTACGTCCTGCCCGGCTCTGAGTCGTCCTTCGCCACGGTCGTCGCAGCGGCGCGGCAGCGGGGCGAATGCGCCATCGGCTACCGCCGCCACGACCGGGCCACCGCCGCTCCCGACCACGGAGTGCGTATCAACCCGGACAAGAACGAACGACGCCACTGGACCGAGCGCGACGAGGTGGTCGTGATCGCGCAGGACTGACGCGGCTTCTCACGGCATGACGGCGGCCTGAGACGGAGCTGAGGGTCGACCTGAGAGGGACCCTGAGGTAGGTAGCGTGCGCGCCATGACGAGCGAGGAGATCCGGCCCGCCACGGCGGCCGACGTACCGGCGGTGAAGGCGGTGACGGATGCCGCGTATCGGCGTTACATCGAGCGCATCGGGGTGGTGCCGGTGCCCATGGAGGCGGACCACGCGGCGGACGTGGCCGCGGGGAAGGTGTTCGTGACGGGTGATCCCGTCGTCGGCCTGGTGGTGGTCGAGACGCGCGCCGACCACCTGATCCTCGACAGCATCGCCGTCCACCCCGACGCGCACGGCACCGGCGTGGGACGGCGGCTGCTGCACTTCGTCGAGGCACGCGCGCGTGCGCTCGGCCTGTCCGAGGTCAGGCTCTACACCCACGCGATGATGTGGGAAAACCAAAAGCTTTACCCGAAGTTCGGTTACGAGGTCGTGGAGCGGCGCGGCGACGGGCCGTACGACCGTGTTCATTACCGAAAGCGGCGGGACTGAGGGGTTTCGGCGCTCAGCCGTCCGGCCACCAGGTGCGCGCGATGTCCTTGCGGACCTCCTGACGTCCCGCGGGGCGGTCGTCGGCCTCCTCGCGGACCCTGGAGTCCGTCTTCCTCAGGGGCTTCTGCACGGTCACACGGCGCATGGCTGCCTCCTTCGCGGTCTACGAGTTCCGCGTTTTCACGGAGGTAGACCCGTGCAGGGAGAGTTCCTCATCGATTGCCGTTCTGTCAGTGGCCGCTGTCACGATTCGACTGTCAGTGGCGGGTGTCACTCTTGGGCCCATGACGAACGAGAGTGACGCCACGACCTCGACGAACGTCGACTGGGACGCCCAGGCCGCGTCCTTCGACGACGAGCCGGACCACGGCCTGCGCGCCCCGGAAGTGCGCCGAGCCTGGGCCGAGCGGCTGCGCGGCTGGCTGCCCGAGCACCCCGCGGACGTCCTCGACCTCGACCTCGGCTGCGGCACCGGCAGCCTCTCGCTCCTCGCCGCCGAGCAGGGACACCGTGTCACCGGCGTGGACCGGTCCCCGGACATGCTGGCTCTCGCCCGCGCCAAGCTCGCCGGGCGTGCCGCCGTGTTCCTCCTCGGTGATGCGGCGGAGCCGCCGGTGGGGGAGGAGCGGTTCGACGTGGTGCTCGTGCGGCATGTCCTGTGGACGCTGTCCGACCCCAGCCGGGTCCTGCGGCACTGGCGGGAGCTGCTGCGCCCCGGAGGGCGGCTGGTGCTGATCGAGGGCGTGTGGGGCACGGTCAGCCCCGTCGGCATACCCGCCGACCGGCTCACCGCCCTCCTCGCCCCGCTCGGCGGGCACGTACGCGTGGACCCGCTGTCGGACGACGCGCTGCTGTGGGGGAGGGACGTGGACGACGAGCGGTATGCGGTGGTGGCGACGGTGTGAGTGTGAGCCGTACGGGGGCTGTGCGGCGATCACCGCGTAGTCGTGCGGGGGCTGCACTTCGACCACCGCGTAGTCGTACGGGGCTGCGCGGCGACCGTGTGAGCCGTACGTGGCTACGCGAGCAGCGTCCTGAGACCGCGCCCTCGGGCCAGTGCCTCCAGCTCGTCGGTGTGATGTCGCAGTACCAGCCCTTCAGCGCCCCGGCTGCGTCGCGGACCTCCTTCACGGCGTACCAGCGGTCCCGCCAGTAGTACTCGGTGAAGACGTCGCCAGGCTCGAAGCGGACGAAGCCGAAGTCGCGGGTGCCGTTGCCTGCCCAGGGGGCGCGTATCGCGATCCGGGTGCCGTCGTCGCCGAGCACCTCGGCCTCGTAACGGATCTTCGTACGGCCCGCCTTGAGGAGAACGACCTCCACCTGACGTGGCCACTCAGCCGAGTTCGTGGACATGGCGCACCTCCGTCGCGCAGATCTCGTAGCCGAACCACTTGTTGATCGCGATCATCGGGCCGTTGCCGGTGTCGTTGCCCGTGAAGGCCTCGGTGAGGCCGGCCTCGCGGGCGCGGTGCAGGGAGTCGGTCTTGGCGAGCTTGGCCAGGCCGCGGCCGCGGAAGGCGCGGGCGGTGCCGGTCATCACGGTGCCGTAGCGGGTGCCGCCGTCCGTGCGGCCCGCGCTGAAGGCGGCCGGGCGGCCGTCGACCACGGCGACGGAGGTCAGCTCGGGGCTGAAGAGGGGGTGGTGCCAGGTTTCCTGCTGCCAGGCCTCGTAGTCCGTGAACTCGTACGCGATGTCGCTCGGCTCGTCCGCCATCGTCTCCGAGTCCAGTTCGAACAGCGGGCGCAGGTCGTCCGCGAAGTCGGCGCCGGTGCGCAGCTCGACCCCGGTCGGCAGGGGCGGGCGCGGCGGAAGGGTGCCGTTGGCCAGGTCCAGGCGCAGGAAGTGGGCGGAGCGGCTGCCGCGGTAGCCGTGCCGTTCGGCGAAGGCGCGGTTGCCGGGCTCGTCCAGGACCCAGGCGAAGAGCCTGGTCGCCCCCAGACCGGCCAGGTACTCCTCGGCGGCGCGGACCAGCGCGGTGCCGGCGCCCCGGCCGGTGCGCCCCGGGTGTACGTACACGTTGACGTAGCCCTGGCCTGGCTCCGGGCTGTCGTGGACGATCCCGATCTGGGCCGTGCCGACGATCTCGTCGTCCTCCTCCGCGACCAGGGGCCGGTAGTGGGAGTCGGGGTGGGCGTGGGCGAGGTCGTAGGCCAGGGAGTCCGCGGTCACGAGGTAGAACGGCAGAGCGAGGTGGCGGACGTGGGCGAAGCCCTCGAAGTCGGCCCTGACCCCGCGGCGGAGATCACGCACAGTCATAGTCATAGAGGCGGAGGCTATGCGGGAGACGGGTTTCGGTGCCTCTCCTTTTTTGCGGGAGTGCGGGTTTTCGCGTGGGTGCGGGACAATCGCCGGCGTGACCTTGACGATCCACATCGATGACAGTGCCCCGCCGTACGAGCAGGTGCGGGCCCAGATCTCCGAGCAGGCGCGGTCGGGAGTGCTGCCGGTGGGATACCGGCTGCCGACCGTGCGGGGGCTGGCCGAGTCGCTCGGTCTGGCCGCGAACACGGTCGCCAAGGCGTACCGGGCGCTGGAGGGGGACGGGGTGATCGAGACGCGGGGGCGCAACGGGACGTACATCGCCGCGGCGGGCTCGGCCGCCGAGCGGGAACTCGCGTCAGCCGCTCAGGCCTACGTGGAGCGTGCTCGTCGTCTTGGGCTGGACGAGGACGCGGCGCTGGTCGCTGTGCGGGATGCCCTGCGGGCGGCTTACGGGGGGTAAGGGCGGCGGGTAACGGGGGCGGGTGAAAGCGGCGGGAGAGAAGGCGGGTGAGAACGGGGAGAGAGCTTGATCCGGGCTGGTGACAGCAGTGGCGCGGCCGTCAGGGCGTACGGGGCGTACGGGGCGTACGCGTGGGTCCCAGTCCCGATCTGTCCGCCGCCCGCGCGAACACCGCCGCGTCCTTCACCGCCGCCCCGTTCGGGTCGTTGTTGAAGTACGCGTACACGTCCTCGCCCTCGGACCAGGTGGCCGCGATCCGTTCGGCCCAGGTCGTCAGGGACCGGTGGCCGTAGCGGGGCCAGGCTCGGGCGCGACCTTGGTGGAAGCGGACGTAACCCCAGTCGGTGGTGCGCCACAGGGGGGTCGCCGGGCGGGAGAGGACGTCGGCCCAGCACAGGGCGGCCGAGCGGGTCTCCAGGACCGTGCGAACCGCGGGTGTCCACCAGGAGTCGTGGCGGGGTTCGACGGCGATTCTGGTGGCGGGCGGGAAGCAGGCCAGGCAGGCGTCCAGGAGGCCCGCGTCGGCGCGCAGGGTGGGCGGGAGCTGGAGCAGGACCGGGCCGAGGCGGTCGCCCAGGCCCTCCGCGTGGCTCATCAGGCGGTGCACCGGCTCCTCGGGGTCCTTCAGCCGTTTGATGTGGGTCAGGTAGCGGCTGGCCTTGACCGCGACGACGAAGTCCGGTGGGGTGCGCTCCCGCCAGGCCTCGAAGGTCTCGCGGGAGGGCAGCCGGTAGAAGGCGTTGTTGATCTCGACGGTCGCGAAGCGGGTGGCGTACTCCTCCAGCCACCGCCGCAGCGGACACCCGGCCGGGTAGAAGACGCCTCGCCAGTCCTTGTACTGCCACCCCGACGTGCCGACGAACAGGGTCATACCCTCATCAAAGCACTCCCCGCGAAGTACGGGACCAGCGGTGAAGCTCTGGAGATGACCAGCGGTGAAGCCCTAGAGATACAGTCCCGCGTCCGCCTCCGGCCTGGGCTCCGGCACCGCCGTCGGTGACGTGCCCCGGCGCAGGGCGTACAGCTCCGCCAGGGTCGCGCCCTCGCGGCCGACGCCCTCTTCGGTGCCCAGCCAGGTCACCGCCTCCCGGCGGGTGAGGGGCCCCACCTCGATGCGGGCCAGACAGCGGCCGGGGCGGACCACGGCCGGGTGGAGGCGCTCCAGGTCCTCGTTGGTCGTCACGCCGACCAGGACGTTGCGGCCCTGGCCCAGCAGGCCGTCGGTGAGGTTGAGCAGCCGGGACAGCGCCTGGCCGGCGGTGTGCTTGGCCTCGCCGCGGATCAGCTCGTCACAGTCCTCCAGCAGGAGCAGCCGCCAGCGTCCCTTGCCCGTGCTGTCGTCCTCGCCGATCGCGATGTCCATCAGATAGCCGACGTCGCTGAACAGCCGCTCGGGGTCCAGGACGCAGTCCACCTGGCACCAGTCCCGCCAGGACCGGGCCAGCGTCCGCAGTGCCGAGGTCTTGCCGGTGCCCGGCGGGCCGTGCAGCAGGAGCAGCCGGCCGGCGATGTCCTCCGGGGTCGTCTTCATCAGGCGGTCCATCGCGTCCGCCACCGGCCTGGTGTAGTTGGTCCGCACATCGTCCCAGGTGCCCGCGGAGATCTGGCGGGTGGTGCGGTGCGGGCCGCGTCTCGGGGAGACGTACCAGAAGCCCATGGCCACGTTCTCCGGCTGCGGCTCGGGCTCGTCCGCCGCGCCGTCGGTGGCCTGGTCGAGGATCTTCTCCGCGAGTTCCGCGGTGGTCGCGGTGACGGTGACGTCCGCGCCCCGGTTCCAGCGGGAGATCAGCAGGGTCCAGCCGTCGCCCTCGGCCAGCGTCGCGCTGCGGTCGTCGTCGCGGGCCATGCGCAGCACCCGGGCGTCGGGCGGAAGGAGGGTCGCCCCGGAGCGCACGCGGTCGATGTTGGCCGCGTGCGAGTACGGCTGCTCGCCCGTCGCGAAGCGGCCGAGGAACAGCGCGTCGACGACGTCGGACGGTGAGTCGCTGTCGTCGACGTTGAGCCGGATCGGCAGAGCGTCGTGTGGGTTCGCAGACATGCCCGCCATGATCCGGCACGCACGCGCCTCGTGCACCCGCTTTCCGTAGGGCGCCGCGGCTCGCGCGGCCGCTTGTGTCACCGCTCGCGCCGTTGCTTGCGCCGCCGGTGCCGTGCGGGCCCGCCGGCGCTTGCGGTGTGTCCCCTGCCTCCTGTTACAGAGCTGTGCGGCTACGCCCTCTGCCGCCGCGTGTGTCCGGCCGGTTACCGTTGCCCTCGATGGGACGTCATGGGTGGAATTCGGGGGCTGGGCGGTGGCGGCTCACCGCGCTGCTCGGCGTGGGCGCGGCCGCACTGGCCCTGTTGGTGACCTTGCTCAACACCCTTCCCGGGGACGGCGCGAGCACCGCGGGCACCTCGCGTGACGGCGCCAAGGTGCACGGCACACCGGCCGCTCCCGCGGGCGCACCCGAGCCGGAGGTGGGCTGGGGCTTCACGCACACCCAGTTCAGCGCCGCCGAGGGCAGCGACGCCGCCACCGAACGGGTGGAGGGACGGCTGAAGAACGCCGGGGGTCTGCCCGAGAACCAGCACATCATGGGCTGGGGGGCCGACAACCCCGAGCCGGTGAAGGGGCGTTACGACTTCGCGGCGCTGGACCGCCGGGTCGACTTCATGCGCGCGTCGGGGGCCACCCCGGTGATCACGCTGTGCTGCTCCCCGGACTGGATGAAGGGCGGCCGGTCCGGTGTCGGCAACACGAACTGGAGCCAGGCCGCCCTGGAGACCGCGCCGACGCCCGAGCACTACCAGGACTTCGCCGACCTGGCCGCGACCGTCGCCAAGCGCTATCCGGACGTACGCCACTTCGTCGTCTGGAACGAGTTCAAGGGCTTCTGGAACGACGCGCAGGCCCGCTGGGACTACGAGGGTTACACCAAGCTCTACAACCTGGTCTACAAGGCGCTGAAGAAGGTCGACCAGGACATCATGGTCGGCGGGCCGTACCTGGTCATGGACAGCCTCGACCCGCGCTCCGAGGGCGCCTCGGCCACCGTCAAGGGCCCCTGGGGCGCCATGGACCAGCGTGTCCTCGACGCCTTCGCCTACTGGAACAGGAACAAGGCGGGCGCCGACTTCGTGGTCGTCGACGGCTCCAGCTACACCAACGACGACGAGCTGCTGCCCGACGAGTTCGCGGCCACCGACAAGTTCACGGCGGTGGGGAAGTGGGTGCGGGCGCGGACCGGTGACCTGCCCCTGTGGTGGGCCGAGTACTACGTCGAGCCCGGCGACGCCGACGACGAACGCAAGGGCTGGTCCGAGACCCGCCGCCGCGCCGTCCAGGCGGCCGGGATGATCGCCATGGTCAGGGGCGGCGCGTCCTCCGGCTTCTACTGGAACCCGGAGACGGAGAAGGGCACCGGGTGCGCGGGCTGCCTGTGGACCCCGACCGACCGGGGCAGCGGCGGCGCGGAGCTGCCCATGTACGACCTCGTCTCCCGCTTCGGCAAGGCGTTCCCGCCCGGCACCTCATACCGGACGGTGTCCGTCGCCGAGGACGACGTGCCCAACGTGCGGATCCTGGCCGGCGACAAGGTGGTCCTGGTCGTCAACACCCTCGACCGGCCGATCAGCGCACAGGTCGACGGCAGGCGGTTCGCGATGCAGGCGTACGAGGTGAAGTGGCTCGACCGGCAGACCGGCTGAGCCACTTCACCGTCACGTTCGCGGCCACGTCCCCGTCACGTTCGCGGTCACTTCCCCGCCACATTCACGCTCACTGCATCGTCAGGAACCGCTGCACCAGCGAGGCGAACAGCACCGCCAGCAGCGGCAGCGAGAACCAGAAGCTGCTCTGCAGCCGGCGCAGTTGTCGCACGCTCGGCCGCGCCGCGACCCGGACGACCTCCCGTGCCGTCAGCAGCACGATCAGCGCGAGCGCCGCGAGGGCCCCGACGACCGACCAGGGCGTCCACGTCACCTGCGGCCCGATCGGACCCGGGTCCGCCGTCGGCACCTTGCCCTCGGGCTGCCGGCGCAGCGTGTACATCGTCACATCGTCGTTGACGAGGACCTCTCTCAGCTCCGGCCGGTCGTCCAGGTGCTGGACCAGCCGCGGCTCCCAGGTCTTCGAGTAGCCGACGTCCAGCTGGAGATAGGTGACCTGACTGCGGTTGATCATCAGGTACGCGTTCGGGCCCGCGTCCTTGAGCGCCTTGACCAGGCCGGACACCAGCACCGGGTCACTGGGCGCGAGGGTGGGCACGTACTCGACCTTCTCCATGTCCTTCGCGCCCCACGGCATCGCCGGCGTCACGTTGTCGACCGTGTCGTTGCTCAGCCACAGCAGCCGCACCGTCGGATCGTCGTGGGCGTACACGTAGTCCATGGCCGCGACCTCGCCCGGCCGGATCCGCTCGAACGGCTCGTTGCCCCAACGGGCCACCAGGAAGCCGCCCATGAGGATCAGGCCCGCCATCAGCGCGGCCAGCGGGGCGAGGCTGATCCGGTCCTTGTCACGTTCCTCGACGGTGACGCCGGTGCGCGGGAACAGGGCGAGGGCGGCGAGCAGGGCCGAGCCCGGCAGGGCGAACATGAAGACCCTGAGCGCCATTTCGCCGCCGTAGGACTGCATGCCGAAGCCGAGGAACGGCACGAAGGTGAGGACCAGCAGCGAGCGTTCGCGGTAGCGGTGCCAGCGGCGGCGCCACCAGCCCCAGCAGGCGAAGGCCATCACCCCGCCGGCCAGCAGCACCCGCACGTACAGCACCAGCTTGTGGGTGGAACTGCCGCCCTGGATCCGGCCGGAGACGGACGACGACACGTTGCCGCCGACCCCGCCGACCCCGCCGAACAGCTCGTCGAAGTGCCCGGACCAGTACGGCTCGGCCATGAAGCCGACCCAGGCGGCCACCAGCACCCCGAACAGGATGGGCAGGCCCCGCAGTTCGCTGCGGCCGGTCAGGACGAGCACCGCGAGCACGCCCAGCATCACGAACGGGGTGAGCTGGTGGGCCGGGACACTCGCCGCGAACAGGCCGATCACGATCATCAGCAGTACCGCCCGCTGCCGCCGGTCCGTCGGTTCGACCTCGATCTCGCCGGGCCGCCGCTTCGCCCAGATCACGCCCGGCGCCCGGAACCAGACCAGCAGGATCGCCACGAACAGCAGGTAGAGCAGGTAGGTGAAGCCCTGCGGGGAGAAGTAGTCCTGGCCCACCCAGCCGCTGAGTACGAAGATCCAGATGCCGGTCCACTTGGCCCGCCAGCTCGCCCGCATCGAGCGCACCAGCAGGAACATCGGCGCCAGATAGAGGAGTTGGATGGCCGTCGGCCACCAGCGGATGACGTCGGTGAAGTCGCTGACCCCGCAGGCATTGGCGACGAACGCGGCCGCCGCGAAGAAGCCCGGCCAGCTCCAGCGCGCGTCCAGGTCGGGCACGGCCGACCCGGTCCGGTCGATGTAGTCGATGAACCCGAGGTGCTGCCAGGCCGTCGCGAACCGCGGTTCCGTCTCGATCACGGCGGGCAGCGCGTGCAGCGAGACCACGGTCGCCAGCAGGGTCACCATCAGCAGCGTGCGGTGCTCGCGGCCGAGCCACAGCAGCGAGGCGAACACCACGATCAGCAGCGCGGCCCCGACGAGGGTGGGCAACGGCAGCACGGAGATCAGCCCGAGCCCGCCCATCTCGTCCAGGTCCGCCTCGCCGAGCCGTAGCGCGGGCACCCAGTACAGGAGCAGTGCGGCGGTCAGCAGACAGCCGAGGACCACCCCGACCCGGGTGGGCAGCAGACGCACGGCCGCCGGTCCCGCTCCGGGTTCCGGAGCATCCGCGCGCCCGGGCGTCTTTTCCGCTCCGACTGCCTCGGCCTCCGGTACGACCTCCTCCTGCGGTTCGAACCGTACGACCTCCTCCTGCGGCGCGAACGGGGCGTCCACCTCCGGCTCTGCCGCGTCCAGGGACGTCTCGGCCGGCCCCGACGACGCCTCCGAACCCGGCTCCCTGCCCCACTCTCGAACGCGGTCGAGCGGGCGGACCCCCCTCTCGACGGGCAGCCCCGGCCCGGGACTCGGCGACCTGGCCGGACGGCGGTCCTCCGGGGCGATGGGTGTGCCCGTGGGTGGGGTGCCGGGGCCCGGGCGGACGTCCGGCCGGCGTTCCAGGTGGTCGAAGTCGACGTGGATGCCGAGGGCGAGGGTGTCCTTGTCGAGCGCCCAGGCGGGCCCGCGCCTGGCCGGTGCGGCCGGTGCGGGGACCTCACGTACCCCCAGGTCGGCGAGGTCCCCGTCGGGCGCCGCGCTCTCGGCCAGGTCGCCCGGCCTGCCCCGGACGGTCTTGAACAGCTTGGGTGCGGCGATCGCGACGAGCACCGCGAGTGAGGAGATCTCGGCGACGCCCGCGCCGGTCAGGCCCATCCGGGGGAGCAGCAGCAGCGTCAGACCGAGCACCAGGACGCACAACAGGCCCTGCATCCAGGCGAGTGGGGAGGTACGGCTCTGGGCGCGCAGCACCGCGAAGTACGTCTCCATGACGACCCTGAGGACCGCTCCGACCGCGAACCAGCGCAGCAGCGGGGTGGCCGCGTCCGCGTAGCCCGCGCCGAACACGCCGAGGATCCAGGGCGCACCGACGAACAGGATCCCGGCCAGCGGCAGCATGATCCGGGCCATCCGCTTCAGCGCGGCCCGGGTGTTGGCGGCCAGCCGCCGCGGGTCGTGCGCACCCTCGACGGTCAGCGAGGCGCCCATGTTGATGGCGAGCAGGTTGATCGTGCCGCCGATGGTGGTGGTGATGTAGAAGTAGGCGTTGTCCTGGGAGCTGACCTGCGAGGCGATGATCACGGGGACCAGGTAGACCACGGCGAGGGAGAACAGTGAGCCGGTGTAGTCGCCCGCCAGGAACCGCCCGACCTCCTTCAGCGTCGGCGGCTGCGCCCGTTCCTCGGTCGCCCTCTCGTGCCGGGGCACCAGCCGCCGGAACACCAGCCAGCCCAGCGGCAGTACGGAGAAGGCGATCGCCGCGACCCACGACACGAACACGCCGCTCGTGGGGACGGCCACCGCGAACGCGACCAGCAGTGCGAGCTTCACCGCCGAGAAGACGGTGTTGCCGACCGGCACCCACAGGGCGCTGCGCAGCCCGGTCAGCACCCCGTCCTGCAGAGTCAGCAGCGACCAGGCGATCACGGCCGCGACGAAGCCGAGCCCGTTGAGGGGCCCGTGCAGGAAGCGGTACGACGGTCCCCACAGGTCGAGCGTGAGCAGGAAGACGAGCGCGGCCAGCGCCACGATCACCGAACTGCCCGCGTACGTACGGAGGATGAGCCGCCCGGTGGCCCGGCCCGCGACCGGGATGAACCGGGCCAGCGCGCCGGTCAGGGTCACCGCGGTCAGACCCGCGAGGAGTTTCATCGCGGCGATCGCGGCCGAGCCCTGGCCGACCGCCGAGTCGGAGTAGTAGCGGGCGGCGGCCAGCCAGAAGCCGAGGCCGAGCACCGCGGAGATGCCGGTGTTGAGCATCAGGGCGTAGGCGTTGCGGAACAGCTGGTTGCCCCCGGGGGACCGGCCGAGGCCGGGCAGCCGGAGCCGGCGCCCCGACCGCTCGGGCGCCCCGGTCGCGGGCGAGGTGTCCTCGGGCGTGGTCGTGGTCGTGTCAGACACGGGAACGGATGGCCTTCCGGCGGACCTGGCGTGCTCTGCGGACCAGGGCGTACCCCTTGGTGAGGGCACGGTCCCCGGCGAAGTTCCGGGCGATCGCACGGCCCTCGACGAGCCGCTCGAACTCCTCGACGCCCGTGCTGCGGCGCACGGTGACGCGGTGCAGGGCGTACGGCCCCTGCCGGCGGCGGGCGAGCCCGTTGCCGACGGCGAGTGCCTGGCCGTACCCCGTCTCGCGCACCGTCTGTCGCACCCGGCGGCTGGAGTAGCCGTACGGGTAGGCGAACGAGGCCGGGACCGTGCCGAGTTCGTCGCTCACGATCTCCTTGCAGTGGATCAGCTCGTGGCGCAGCGTGCCGTCGTCGAGCTGGTCGAGCTGCGGGTGGGTGTGGCTGTGGCCGCCGATCTCCACACCCGCCGCGGCGAGTTCGCGGACCTGGTCCCAGTCGAGCATGGTGTCCGGTCCGCCGCCGGTGTCGTACGCGCCCCTGATCCAGCCGGTGGAGACGAACAGGGTGGCCGGGAAGCCGTGCTTGGCGAGCACGGGCAGGGCGTGCCGGTGGACGCCCTCGTAGCCGTCGTCGAAGGTGATCAGGACGGGCCGCTCGGGCAGCGGGCGGCCCAAGCGCCAACGGGCCGCCAGATCAGCCGTGCTGAGCGGCGTCAGGCCGCGGTCGGCGACCACGGCCAGTTGCTCCGCGAACGCCTCCGGGGACACCGACAAGGTGCGGGTGGCCTTGTTCGGGGCGGTCGCGACCGCGTGGTACATGAGGATCGGCACCGGCTGTCCGCTCATGAGCTGTCCCCCGCTTCCCCCTCGATCCCGGCCACCGCGAAGGTGGTGGTGCCGCGGCGCGCCCGGAGGCTGCCCACCACGTATCCGCCCGCCGCCGTCAGCACCCCGGCGACGATCGCGCCCGCGCGGCCCGCGCCGCCCGGCCGGGCCAGTACGGCGTCCCGCAGACCGCGCGCCACTCCGGCGGGCAGCACCCGGGCCGCGTACCGCCGTTCGGACTCGAGTCCCTTGTCCGCTCCCACACTTCGGGCCACCAACGCCTTCGACAGGCCCTCGGCGTACGCGCGCGTGCGGAAGTACCCGAAGTGCTCGCGCGCTTCGGGCACCCGGTGGTGGATCACCGCACGGTCGTCGATCAGCAGGACCGCCTCGGGTCTGGCCCGGGTGAGCCGGATGCACAGCTCCGTCTCCTCGCAGCCCAGTGGCCGCTTGTCGCCGTCGCGTCCGATGCCGGTGGCGAAGCCGCCCGCCACGTCGAAGGCGCTGCGGCGGAAGGAGGCGTTGCCGCCCAGGACATTGCGCACCCGGACCCGCCCCGGCGGCAGGCCCTTGTAGGTGCAGCCGACCACCCAGTCGAACTCCGCAGGGAACCAGGCCGGCCGGCGGCCCGACGCCCAGATCGGCACCGTACGGCCGCCGACGGCCATCACCCGCGGATCGGCGTAGCCCTCGGCGAAGTGCCGCAGCCAGTCCCGCTCGGCGACGGCGTCGTCGTCCAGGAACGCCACGACGTCGCCGCGGGCCGCGGTGATCCCGGTGTTGCGTCCGGCGGACAGACCGCGGGGGCCCGCGTTGGCGAGCACCCGCACCTGTCCGGACGCCTTGTACTCCTTGGCCAGCCGGTCCAGGAGCGCCGCGTTGTGGTCGACGACCAGCAGTGTCTCCAGGGCCGGCCGGGACTGCGCCCGCACCGAGGAGACCGCCGCGAGGATGTCCTCCCAGCGGTCCTCGGTGTAGACGCAGACCACGACGGAGATGTCAGGACCGCTCAAGACGCCTCTCCCCGGACCGAGTCGAGCAGCGGGGAGTGCTGCGGCCGGCGGCGCAGGGCCCGCCGGTTGGAACGCTCCCTCAGGATCACCTTGAGCACCCTGATCCCGTCCCGCACGGCCCGCAGATTGCTGGTGCCGTGGATACGGAGGTACTCGTGGCTCGGTATCTCCTGTACCTTCAGCCCGGCCTTCACCACCCGGATGTTCATCAGGGTCTCGACCTCGAAACCGGTGCAGTCCAGCTCGATCTTGTCGAGGCAGTGCCGCCAGAACGCGTTGTAGCCGTAGCACAGATCCGTGTAGCGGGCGCCGAACTTGCGGTTCACTGCCGTGCACAGCGCCCAGTTGCCGAGCTTGCGGATGAAGGTCATGTCGTCGGTGCCGCCGCCGTTGGCGAAGCGGGACCCCTTGGCGAAGTCCGCGCCCGAGACGAGGGCGGAGACGTAACTGACGATCTCGTTGCCGTCGGCCGAGCCGTCCGCGTCGACCATCACGATGATGTCGCCGCTGGCGGCCTGGAAGCCGGTGGTCAGCGCGTCACCCTTGCCCTTGCCGCGCTGCTTGACGACCTTGACGCCCGGCCACAGCGAGCGGGCCACCTCGACGGTGTCGTCGCTGGAGTTGCCGTCCACGAGAACCACTTCGTGGATCCAGGCCGGAAGCGTCTTGAAGACGTAGGGGAGATTCTCCGCCTCATTCATGGCGGGAATCACCACGCTCACCGGCGGTGTGATCGCCAGGTGAGAGGAGATCGGCCGGTAGATGCCTGCTATTAAAGGATCTTTTCCCGTACTGGCCGGGCGCAGAACTGAGCTCATGAGTCTGGTCCCTCTCGTCCGGTGGACCGCCCGCCCCTGGGCAGCCCGGATCTTGGTCCGGTTCGAAAGGGGGGTACTCACAGGGCATGCCGGAACGGTTCTCCGTGCGTGCCGGGTGAGCTGGCAAAGCTGGCCGGCTCCGGAAAACGGCAGCCGGTCGCGCGGCACGACTCGGTCACAAAAGCGGTCACCGAGCACGGCACCCCCCTACCGCGCCCCCGCGCCGGAATCCATCGCGGTCCTGAGCCCTCCCCTGAAGCCGCTTGATGACGGACCGATGCGGGTGAGATGTACGACGGTATTGATGATTGATGCAGTATGGCAAGACCTGGAACGAGCCTCACGTTTTTGTTGGTTTGACCGTTACCGATCCCTTGCCGTCAGCGACTTGCGACGCGTGCCGCCGCCCGGTGCCGCGCAACCGCCGCACCACGACCGGGAGGAGCACGAGAGCGCTGAGAGCGGTCACGGCCACCAGCCCGCCCCGCACCGACCAGCGGTGCACGGCCAGCATGCCCTGCGCCACCAGCATGTTGACGACGACCGAGCCCGCCAGCGCGGTGAGCAGCCGGCCGAACGGTTCCAGCCCGCGCAGCGCCGCGCCGATGGCGGCCGCGGGTGTGACGAGCAGGAAGAACAGGGCGAACGGTCCCCGAAGCGGTGAGTCGGAGTCGGTGAACGCGAAGAGCGCGCCGCATGCGGCGACGGCCGTCGCGGCGCCCGCGAGCAGCGGTACCAGGTCCCTCCCCGGTCCTGGCCGCACCCGTTCGGCCTCGTCCGCCCGCACGGTCGAAGGTGTCTTGTTACGGATGGTCTGCATGGCCGACCTTGCCCCCCAGGCGCCGGATGCCTGGCTTCAATGTCGCTCAGCCCCGCGGAGGCCGTCAAGATGCCGACGTTCCCCGGAGGCGGGCGAGGCCTCCGGGGAACGGTGGGTCGGATCTCAGATCGGGAGAACGATGGGTCGGATCTCAGATCAGGGGAATGGTGGGTCGGATCAGGTGAGCAGGTGTCACGGCACGATCTTCATCAGGTGGTTCGGGGCGCGCCGGACTGGGTGGTGTCGGTGGCGAGCACGGTCTGGTTCTGCTCGACCGTGCACGCCACCGACGGGTCGGCGGCGAGTCTGCGGGCCTCGGCCGCGGAGAGGGGCGCCGTGTAGCCGTTCAGTGCCGCGCCGGTCTGTGGGGGATGCGCGCGTTGTCGCCCGCACGGCCACGGAGTACTGCGTTCCTCCCCATGGCTGAGTAAAGAATCAGTGGTCCACGGGTGTGGCTCAAGGGATGTGAGTCCCTGTCGCATGTTTGTCATGAACGCGCAATTGTGCGCCGGTGAATGCGCCGGTTCACTCCCGTCGCGCCCCTCGATTCTTGGCATGGACACTTCCCGTCAACGCGCGTAGTTGGTACCACAGTTACGGCAGAGATCCTGCTAAAGGGAGGTTCCATGAGACGTTCCCGACTGGCCGTATACGTCAGCGCACTCCTCCTCGCCCTCGGCACCGCCCTCACCGGGGCGGCCACGGCCCAGGCGTCCCAAGTCGCCGCAACCGGTGGCTATGTGGCCCTCGGCGACTCCTACGCCTCCGGAGTCGGCGCGGGCAGCTACCTCTCCGCGAGCGGCGACTGCAAGCGCAGCACCAAGGCGCACCCCTACCTCTGGGCCGCCGACCACTCACCCTCGACCTTCGCCTTCACCGCCTGCTCGGGCGCCCGAACGGGTGATGTTCTGGCGAGTCAACTCACCCCGCTCAGCTCCGCCACCGCCCTCGTCTCGATCAGCGTCGGCGGCAACGACGCCGGGTTCTCGGACGTCATGACGACCTGTGTGCTCCAGTCCGACAGCTCCTGCCTCTCCCGGATCGACACCGCGAGGGCGTACATCGACTCGACGCTGCCCGGCAAGCTCGACAGCGTCTACTCCGCGATCCGCTCCAAGGCACCCAACGCCCGTGTCGTCGTACTCGGCTACCCCCGCTTCTACCAGCTCGGCACCACGTGCGTCGGCCTCTCCGAGACCAAGCGGAAGGCCATCAACGACGCGGCCGACCGCATGGACACCGCGATCGCCAAGCGGGCCGCGGACTTCGGCTTCGCCTTCGGTGACGTCCGCACCACCTTCACCGGCCATGAGCTCTGCTCCGGCAGCGCCTGGCTGCACAGCCTGAACGTGCTCGACATCGGCGAGTCGTACCACCCGACGGCGGCCGGCCAGTCCGGCGGCTACCTGCCGGTGTTCAACGGCCTGGCCTGACCGTCACGGACTCTCCGACGTGGAGGGGGAGGCCTCGTCACCCGACGGGGTCTCCGTCTCGCAGGTCACCGAGAACGGCACCGAGTCGGACGTCGTACGCACCGGACGGCGGACCTCGACGCTGATCTCGTTCTCGAAGCTCCCGTCGTCGTCCTTGGTCGTCACGAACGCGGTGTCCTGTTTGGTCCTGCCCCCGCCCGCGGGGAACGAGAGGGTCTTCCAGCCCGCGTCCATGACCTTGCCGTCCCGCGACAGCCAGCGATAGCGCACCTCCGCCGGCAGGTTGACCACCGTGAACGTCGCGGTGAAAGCGGGCGCCTCGCCCTGCGCCGGGGGACAGGGACCGGAGTACTCCGTGTGCGCCCCCGTGAGCGAGACCTCCACCGACTGCTCCGGCGCCGCCGACGTGGACTCACTGCTCTGGCTCGGCGTGGGCTCGGATTCTTCGGTGCTCTTGGACGGGGTGTCGCTCACCGCGGGCGAACTCACTCCGGGCGTGCTGTTCTTGGGCCCGCCGTTTCCGGCCTCGTTCCCCTTGTCGCCGTTCAGCAGCGCGTACGTCAGTCCCGCGATCGCCAGCGCCAGGACGACGAGGCCCGCGACCAGCACGACGGTGGCCCGGCGGTTGCGCCCCCGCCCGCCCGGCTCGGTCGTCGTCGGCCCCGCCGCCGGGGCGGGCTGCGTCCACTGGGCCGGACCGGGTGCGGTCGGCGGTGGCTGCTGACGGGTCGCGGCGGTCGGCGGATACGCGTACGGGGCCGCCTGGACGCCGTCCGCGCGGGGCGTGCCGCCCGCGGCGACGACCCGCAGATCCTGCTCGGCCCGCTCACCCGACAGCCGCTCGGCCGGATCCTTGCGCAGCAGCCCCTCGATCACCGGGGCCAGCGGACCGGCCCGGTAGGGCGGCGGCAGCTCCTCGTCGACGATCGCCCGCAGAGTGCTGAGCGGGGTGTTCTGCCGGAACGGGGAGTGGCCCTCGACCGCCGCGTACAGCAGGACGCCCAGCGACCACAGGTCGGACTCGGGCCCGGGCGTGCGGCCCAGCGCCCGCTCCGGCGCCAGGAACTCGGGCGAGCCGATGACCTCGCCGGTCATGGTCAGCGCGGAGCTGCCCTCGACCATGGCGATGCCGAAGTCGGTGAGCACGACCCGTCCGTCGTTCGACATCAGCACATTGGCCGGTTTCACGTCCCGGTGCAGCACCCCCGCCTCGTGCGCGGCCCGCAACGCGGACAGCACCTCGGCACCGATGTGCGCGGCGTTCTGCGGGGACAGCGGGCCCTCGGCGTCCAGCAGCTCGGCGAGCGAGATGCCGTGGACGATCTCCATCACGATCCACGGACGACCGTCCTGGGCGGCCACGTCGTACACCGTCACCACGTTGCGGTTGGCGACCCGGGCCGCCGCCCACGCCTCCCGCTCCAGCCGGGCGTACATCCGCTCGACCTCGGATCCCTGCAGTCCCGCGGGCGCCCGCACCTCCTTGACGGCCACCTCACGGTGCAACACCTCGTCACGGGCACGCCACACGGTTCCCATGCCGCCCTCGCCGAGCGGGGACAGGAGACGGTAGCGGCCCGCGATCAGACGTTCACTGCCCGGTTCTTCGGACACGCGCGTCTCCCCTTCGCATCCGTGTGCATCGTCCACGCGGCGTGGTGTTCGGCGTGGTCTTCCGCGTGGTGTTCGGCGTGCTGTTCCGCGTGATCTCTCCACAAAAGTAGCTCAGCCGAGTGCGGATGCCGCCCCCTTGAGCACCAATCCGGCCCCAAGGGCCACGACGACGAGCGCGGACCCCAGGGGGGCGGTCCGACGTACCAGGGCGGTCAGGGGACTGGCCGCCCAGCGCGGGCGCTTGTCGAGTACCCGGGTGACACCGGTACCCAGCTTGACGACGGCGAAGCCCGCCGCGGTCAGCGTGAGGGCGAGCCCGACGCCGTACGCCACGACGAGCAGCAGCCCGAACCAGGCCTGTCCGAGCGCCGCGGCACCGACGAGCACGACCACGGCGGACGGACTGGGCACGAGGCCACCGGCGAAGCCGAGGAGGATCGTGCCGCGGAGGGTGGGGGCGGTGGCGTGGGTGTGGGTGAAGCCGCCGTGGGAGTGGGTGAGGGGAGTGTGGTCGTGGTCGTGGTCGTGCGGGTGCGGGTGCGGGTGCGGGTGATCGTGCGTGTGTGTGGGGGCTGCGGGAGTGGGGGGTGAGACGGAGGTGGAAGGGGAAGGGGAGGTGGAAGGGGAGATCGCGGTGGCGTGGCTGTGTGCGGATGCCAGGACCAGCGGACGGTCCGGGGCTTCGGCCGTCTCGTGCGTGCGCCCGGGCCCATGATCGTGCCCGTGTCCGTGTCCGTGCTCGTGTCCGTGGCCATGGTCGTGCCCATGACCGCCGTCCTGCCCGTGCCCGTGCCCGTGGTCGTGTCCGCGCGCGTGGGTCCGGTTGGGCCAGGCCCGGCGTAGGAGGGTCACTCCCGCTCCGGTCACCAGGACGCCGCTCGCCATGCCCAGCCAGGCGATCACCGAGGGCGTCGCCGCCGAACCGGCCGTCACCAGGAGGCCGAGGGCGACCACGCCCAGCGTGTGGGTGACGGTGACCGAGGCGGCCAGCGGCAGGACGTCCTTCATCCGGGCCTTGCCGCCCCGGGCCGCGGCCACCGCGGCCATCAGAGTCTTGCCGTGACCTGGCGCGAGCGCGTGCATCGCGCCGAGCGCGACGGCGATCAGGATCGCCAGCGCGGCGAAGCCGACGGTGAGGTCGTGCCGGGCGACCAGGGAGTCCAGGGCCCGCGTCCAGCGGTCGGCGCCGCGCGGGAGGACGGAGGCGGCCGGGGCGTCCCGGTCCGCGTCGGCCAGGGCCGGTCCGCCGGGACGCACCCGCAGCGACGCGGTCGTGGTGTCGGCGGGGGAGGAGAGCAGTTCCTTGGGATACACGGTCAGCTCACGCGACGTCGAGTCCGTCGGTACGTCCGACCCGGTGAGCGTCATCCGGTCGCCACGAGCGGTGATCTCCCGCCAGCCGGGGCCGGCGGAGGTGCCCGCGCTGTGGAAGCCGAGGGAGACGGTGTCGTCCTCGGGGAGCGGCGCGGTCAGCGCGCATACCACGCGGAGGGTGTCGAGCCCGGCCTGGCCGGGACGTACACGCGCGTGGCTGCTGGCCACGGTGAGGCCGACGCTACGGCCGTCGACGGTGACCTCGCTGTCCCGCGCGGCCGTCGCGCAGCGCTGCCGGGCCCACCCCGTCATACCGAGCTTCCTCAGGTCCGGCCTGGCCTGGGTCGCCGGGATCTCCGCGAGGTCCTCGACGTGCCGGACGCGCAGTTCGCCAGGGGCGGCGACGAGACCGTCGTAGTGGTTGACGGTGAAGTTGCCGAGCGGGTGGGCGCTCGCGGCCCCCGAGGGGACCAGCACGAGCGCACAGGCCGCCGTGAGGACGGCCGCGCCGGAGGCCGACAGGCGCCGGATTCGCCTCACTTGACCGCCTCCAGTGCCTTACGGGCCGCACGGGCGCCCAGAGGTGAGAAGCCGGGGTTCAGTTTCATCGCCGCCGTCAGCTGCGTGCGGGCCTCCTTCTGGTGGCCCGTGGCCTGCTCGATGATCCCCCGGTGGTAGAGGAAGGAGGCGTTGCGGAAGCCGGTGGCCGTGGCCCGGCGGGCGTACGGCAGGGCCTCCTCGTCGCGGCCGTTGACGTGCAGGGCCCAGGCGAGGGCGTCCGCGGTGTGCACGGTGTGCCGGCGGGCCCACTCGGCGCGGGCCGCGCGCAGCGCCTCCGCCTTGTCGCCGTGGTCGGCGGCGGCGAGCGCGGTGTCCAGGTCGGCGTTGACCTTGTTGGCGCGGGCGAGGGCCGTCCAGGCGTCGACGAGGGCGTACTGGTCGCGGGCCTTCGCCCGGTCGCCCTCGGCGTTCCGCTCCTCGTACAGCTCGCCGAGTACGACGAGCGGGCCGGGCAGCGGGTAGCGGGCGACCACGGCCTCCATGCCCCGGAGCGCGGCGGCGCGATCGCCGCTCGCAGCCTGGGCGCGGGCGCGGCCCTCCAGCGCCGGGAGGTAGTTCTCGTCGGCAGTGAGGGCCCGTGCGTAGTGGTGCAGGGCCGTCTCGTAGTCGCCCTGGTTCCAGGCGAGTTGGCCGAGCGTGGTGGACACGTACGCCACGTCTCCGGGCGCGGTGGCGGTGGCGAGCGCCTGCTCCAGCACCCGTCGCGCGGTGGTCACGTCGCCGCGCAGCTCGCGCACGTACGCGTACCGCGTGAAGACGGGGATACCCGGCCGCCGGGCGTCCGCGGTGTCGGCCGCCTTCGACGCCTCGTCATAGCGGCCGAGCTCGACGAGGGCGTCGATACGGGAGGACAGCGCGCGTTCGCTGTAGGGGTTCTGCTTCAGGGCCTGGTCGGCGTAGGTGAGCGCGTTCGCGAAGTCGTGCCGGGCGGCGGCGAGGGCGGCCCGTCCTGCGAGGGCCTGGTCGTTGTCCGGCTCCAGATCCAGTGAGCGCTTCAGGGCGCTGTCGGCCTGCGGATAGCGCGAGGGGTCGCCCTTGGTCCGCGCCTGCTCGACGTAGGCGAGGGCCAGGGTGGCCCAGCCTCGGAAGTCCCTCGGCTGGGCGCGCAGATGTGTCTGGAGGGCGGTGATACTCGTGTCGAGGTCACCGCCGCTGAGCAACTCCGGTGACAGCGCGGCGGACGAGGACGCCACCGCCGTACCCTGACCGTCCCGCGCGGCCCCCACCGCGATGGCCCCGGCGGTCAGCGCGACGGCCAACAGAGCGGCACACCCCACCAGCCGGGCAGCCCGCCAACGTCGCCCAGCAGCCCCCACCCGCCGAACGGCAGCGACCCGCGGGTCACCTCCGGCCTCCTCGGAGCCCTTGGGACGGCGCTCCCCCGGTGAGGCCGCCGCGCCCGGGGCGCCGCGGGTGTCGTCGGGCGAGTGGGTTTCCGTCCTGCGGCTGCCCCCCGGCAGTCGCAGGACGCCCGGCGAGCCTGCGTTCGCCCCGCGAGTGCCGTCCGGCGCCGGAGCCGGCGCCAGGCTCGGCGAGCCGGCCCCGGCCCCGGCGCCGACACCGTCGACGTCCGACACCACCGGCCCGTGGGCCTGCCGCCCGGCACCCTCCGGCACGGCCTCCGCCTTCGCACCGTCGGTCTCCGGCCTGGTATGCGCTTCCGCGCCAGTGCCTTCCGACCCGGACGGAGTCTGCGGCCCTGCAACCTCGGGCCCGGACGGAGCCTGCGGCCCTGCAACCTCGGGCCCGGACGGAGTCTGCGGCCCTGCAGCCTTCGGCTCGGACGGAGTCTGCGGCCCTGCAGCCTTCGGCCCGGACGGAGCCTCCGCGGCCGTCGCCTCCGGGCCCGCACCATTCGGTGTGCTCCCCGTCTTCGCCCCGGCGGGGTGCGGTCCCTGGTGGTGGTCGCCTTCCGGGGTGGCGGTCGGTGGTGTCGCGTCGCCGCTGGCCGGTGCGTTGTCGTCGGTACGCCGGGGCATGCCCTCTCCTTGGCCGATGGAGTGATCAACCTGGTTGTCGTGCGGCGGCGCGGCCCGCGCCGTGGGGGATGGATACGAGCGGGCCGCGCCAGTCGATGGGCTGGGAGGGGCGTCCTAGTACGCCCGGTCCCGCATCCGGCGCCACCACAGCAGGGCCCCGCCGATCAGCAGGATGCCGAGCGCGCCCGCGCCCGCGGAGCCGGCGATCAGGGTCATGTTGTCCGAGCTGCCCGAGCCGGCCGGCTGAAGGGCGTCGCCGAGCTGGCTGCGGACGTCGGTCCCGTCGGTCGTGCCCTTGGCGAGCGGACCCCGCGAGCCCTCGGTCGGCAGTGCGACATACGGGAAGGAGTGCTCGAAGTCCTTGTCGTTCTTGTCGACCGCGTCGCCCAAGTCGTTCTTCGCACCGAGCAGTTCACCCTCGACGACCTGCAGCGAGGCGTCGATCACGTCGTCACCCAGCCGGCGCCCGTTCGGGAAGCCCGCGTTGTCGCCGTCGAGTACCCCGAGCCGCTTGGGGCTCTTCGCGGGCTTGATCGAGGTGTTGAGCCGCAGCTCCTCCGACGGAGTCACGTACGGCGGCTGGTTGAGGCCCTTGACGCCCTTGAGGAATACGTCGACGAGGTCGTTGCGCGGCTCGGCCGGCGCCTTGATCTTGTAGATCGCCTCGATGAGCTTCGGCAGTTCGGGGTTGGTGACGTTCTTCAGGAACTGGCCGTCGTCCTTCGGCTCGGACGCGTTGAACTTGTCCTTGTCCTTCAGCGGGTTGACGACCTCGTTGACCAGCGGACTGCCCAGGCGCGAGACCTGAGAGTAGTACCCCTGCGCGTTCTTGCGCTGCGTGGTCGACCAGAGGCCCACGATCGGCTGCTTGTGCGACTCGGTGATCATGTCGTTCGGGACCTGAAGGGCGATCGAGTTGACGTTGTAGCCCTTGAGGGTGTCGTTTCCGACCTCGGTGAGGTTCCCCCCGTACAGCAGGTCGAAGACCCGCAGGTCCAGGAAGAACGGGTCGTCGGCCTGCCCGGCGAAGGTCTGCGCGCCGTTGGAGAGCTTGTGCACCGCCTGCTTGCGCAGGGTGTTGTAGTCCGGCATCGACGCCTTGCCGACGTTCGACGGCGCCACCGGCACATCGTCGGCGATCTTCGTCTTGTACGTCACCTTCTGCTTGTGCAGCTTGACCAGCTCGATGTCGTACGTCTGCGTGATGTTGAGGTCCGGGTCGTCCAGGCTGGTGACCGGGCCCGTGTTGTAGAGGAACGTCTTGTCGTTCTTCGTGTGCGTCTTGAACGTGTACCGGAACAGCAGCTCGCCCTGCGCGTCACCGTCGTTGTCGATGTGCAGGTCGTACTGGGCGTCCTCGGCGAACGGGAAGAAGTTCGGTCCGCCCGCGGGCTCCTCGAACGGGATCCAGTTGGCCACGATCGTCGTCGTGTCCGGCTTGTCCGGACTGACGAACGCGTACACATCCGTGTTGTCGTACTGCGGCTGCCCCGAGATCAGCGGAGCCTCCCGGTGGCTGGAGGCGGAGGCCGCCCCCGGTACCAGCGTGGCCACACCGGCGGCTGTGAGCCCCCCGGCGGCCAACGCACCACATATGAGGGTCACGAGGCTCCGGTGCCCTGCGCCGCGCCTGGAGTTAGGTGTCATGCCGTCCGTCCTCAGTGCCAACTTGCCTGACGAACGCGATTCGGAGCGATCGGCAGAGTGGATTGGTCGAATCTCAAACCTTCTTACGGCGGGCATCGAAACTTGTTTCATCGTCAGGCGACCCGCGTTTTTCCCGCTCTGATCCGTAACCCCCTCCGGAGGTGGGTTCGTTGCGCATGCCTGGTGGGACAGGACCGCGGCCCCGATGCGGTCTGGCCGGAGGGGGACACGAGTTGGAGGCGGACGAACTGCTGGTGATGGTGGCCGGCGGTGACCAGAGGGCGTTCGAGGAGCTGTACGGCCTGGTGTCCGGACCGGTGTTCGGATTGGTGAAGCGGGTTCTACGGGATCCGGCTCAGTCGGAGGAGGTGGCGCAGGAGGTGCTGCTCGAACTGTGGCGGTCCGCTGCCCGCTTCGACCCGAGCCGCGGCAGCGCCCTGTCGTGGGTCCTCACCCTGGCCCACCGCCGGGCCGTCGACCGGGTGCGCAGCGCCCGCGCGGCCGGCGAACGCGAACGGCGCGAGGCGCAGCGCGCCCACCACCCCGCCTTCGACCAGGTCACCGAAGAGGTCGAGGCCGGTCTGGAACGCGAGTGGGTGCGCCGCTGCCTGGAAAGCCTCACGGCCCTGCAGCGCCAGTCGGTGACGCTCGCCTACTACGACGGCTATACGTACCGTGAAGTGGCCGAGCGGCTCTCTCTGCCGCTGGGCACGGTCAAGACGAGAATGCGCGACGGACTCACCCGGCTGCGCGAGTGCATGGGAGGTGTCGCATGAGCCTTTTTCGCCGCGAGGACCTCCACTCCCTCGCCGCTCCCTACGCCCTCGACGCCCTGGAGCCCGCCGAGCGGGTCCGCTTCGAGAAGCACCTCAGGGACTGTGCGGTGTGCCCCGCCGAGGTGCGGGCCCTGGCCGAGGACGCCGTCCGGCTCGCCTGGACGACGGTCGCTCCGGCGCCGGCCGTGCTGCGCGACCGGGTCCTGACCGCCGTACGCACGACTGCGCAGGAACCCGCCCAGCAGGAGGCGGGCCGGGTGCGGGCGCCCCAGCTGCCGCCGCATGTGTGGGGCGTGCAGCCGCCGCCGTCACGTTCCCGTGCGCCCCGCCGACGCCCGTTTTTCGTGCCGTTCGCCACCGTGACCGCCGCAGCGGCCCTTGTGGTCGCGTCCCTGTTCGCCGTCCAGGCCAACGAGACGCGGGACCAGCTGAACGCGGAGCGGACGCAGTCACGTGAGATCGCCCACGTCCTCAGAGCTCCCGACGCCCGGGCGACGACCGGGGCGGACACCCGGGGGGGAAGTATCGGAGTGATCGCTTCCGCATCCGAGGGGCGCGCGGTCGTCACCCTCAGCGGATACGACGACCTGCCGGGCGACCGTGTGCATCAACTGTGGCTCATGCGCCCCCACGCACAACCGCGCTCCCTCGGGCTCTTCGACGACGGCACGCCCTTGGTCACGTCCGGGCTGACCACATCGGCGTCGTCACTCGCGGTGACCGTCGAGCCGGACGGGGGGTCAGCGCAGCCCACCACCCAGCCGATTGTCCAACTCGCCCTGAAATCGGTTGGATTCGGAGGGTGATCGAGAGGAGTCGTCAACCTCCTTACGGGGAAGGTGAATCCTGTGACCTCGATACACGAGTGCCCCGAGGGAGCGATAGGGTTACTCTGCCCGGGCCGGGTGGACTCGTACGGGTGGGGAGTGACATGGAGCAGATAACAGTGCGCAGCAGGGCGAGAGTACCTGCGATCACATGCGGGAGCAGCGCGACAAGTTCGCGTCTCGACCGTCACCTTTCGGTGCTGGGGGGCCCTGCCGTCCCACAGGTCGAGACGGCCGAGGCGACCTCGTTGATGCGTGAGCTGACCGCACGTGAGCCCGCGCACAACCGCAGCGCAAGGGGAGCGCGGGTACGCCGCGTCTCGCTCTTCGCGCCCCTGCGTCGACTGCGTCGTTCGCTGTTCGGCGGACGCTGAGCGATACCGGCGTTCCTCGGGTCGTCCCGAGGAGCTCTCGCTCGGGTTGCCACGCCGTCCCGGCGCGACGCTGTGCTCTCGCCGTCCGTCATCCCCACGGCACACAGCGGCGCACCGGTTGTGGCTCCCGAGCGCGGGGCAAGACCCCCGTCCATGCCCCGCGCCCGACCTTGCCTCGTGTCCCGTGCCCGAACCAGTGATGCCCGTACGCCCCCACCCCCGCGTGCCCAACAGCTCCGCCCCTCACGTGCGCCGTCCGGCTTACCGGCGCCGACTCACCGCTCGCCGTTCGCGTACCGGCGCACCGCCGCCGGTACGAACACCGCCAGCAGCACCGCGCACCACACCAGTGACCCGGCGACCGGATGCGCCACCGGCCAGGCCGCCCCTTCCGGCACCGGCGCGTTCCCGAACAGGTCCCGCAGGGCCGTCGTCACCGCGCTGATCGGATTCCACTCGGCGATCGTGCGCAGCCAGCCCGGCAGCCCCTCGGTCGGGATGTACGCGTTCGACAGCAGCGGCAGCAGGAAGGTCGCGCCGCCCAGCTGACCCGCCGCCTCCTCGTTCCGGGTGAGCAGCCCCAGGAAGATCCCGATCCACGTCGTCGCGAACCGGAAGAGCAGCAACAACCCGAAGGCGCCCACCGCCGCCGGCCCGCTGCCCTCGATCCGCCAGCCCACGGCGAGCCCGACCAGCAGGAACGGCACCGTCCCGGCCGCAGTGACCACCAGATCCGCGCCCGCCTGCCCGAGCGGCACCGCCGCCCGGCTCATCGGCAGCGTCCGGAAGCGGTCCATCACGCCCCGGTGGGTGTCCTGGGCCGCCTGGAACATCCCGGTCATGATCCCGTTCGCGGCGGTCGCCACCAGCAGGCCCGGCACCAGGAACGCGCGGTAGGCGTCGCCCGGCACCGCCAGCGCGCTGCCGAAGACGTAGCCGAAGAACAGCAGCATGCTGACCGGCATGGTCTGGGTCAGGATGATCAGCCCCGGGTTGTTCCGCAGCCGCCGCAGCTGGCGGCCGAGCATCGCGGTCCCGTCGTACACCGGCACGCTCATGCCGCCGCCTCCTTGAGGTCCTGGTCGTCGGTGAGCCGGAGGAACACGTCGTCGAGGGTCGGCGGGCGCAGACTCGCGTCCAGCAACGGCACCCCCGCCGCGTCCAGTTCGCGCACCAGCCGGGGGAGCGTGAGCGTGGAGTCCCGGGTGACCGCGCCGACGGCGTTGCGCTCGTGGTCGAACGTCGGCCGGGCGCCGGTGAGGTGGTCCAGGACGCCCGCCGCCTTCGCCATGACCTCCGCGCCCACGACGACGACCTCGACATGCGTGCCGATGAGCGCCTTCAGCGCGGCAGGCGAACCCCTGTGCGCCACCCGGCCCCGGTCCACCAGGGCGATGTCGTCCGCGAGTTGGTCGGCCTCCTCCAGGTACTGCGTGGTCAGCAGTACGGTCGTGCCGTCCGCGGTGAGATCGCGTACGGCGGAATGGATCAGGTTCCGGCTGGCCGGGTCGAGCCCTGTCGTCGGTTCGTCCAGGAACAGCACCTCGGGGCGGCGGATGAGGCTCGCCGCCAGGTCCAGCCGGCGGCGCATCCCGCCCGAGTAGGTGGCGGCGGGCCGGTCGGCGGCCTCCGTCAGTCCGAAGCGGTCGAGGAGCTCCCCGGCCCGTCCGGCGGGCCCCCGTACCCGGTGCAGCCGGGCGAACAGTCTGAGGTTCTGGCGCCCCGTGAGGTCCCCGTCGACGGACGCGTACTGCCCGGTGACGCCGATTTTCGTCCGTACGGCCGCCGCCTCCCGGACCAGGTCGTGCCCGGCGACCCGGGCCGAGCCGGCGTCCGGCCGCAGCAGCGTGGTCAGGAGTCGTACGGCCGTGGTCTTGCCCGCGCCGTTCGGCCCGAGAACTCCGCAGACCGTGCCGCTCGCCACCGCGAGATCCAGCCCGCGCAGGGCCTGGACAGCACCGAACCGCTTCTCCAGACCTTCACTAAGTACAGCGTACGTAGTAGTCATGTGCCGACCATAGCGCACTACGTACGCCGTACGTAACTACGATGGAGGTCGAGGTGATGATCGATGGCGGGCCGAGCGGCCGTACCCGAAGTGATCTGGGCCCGTCCCGAGCGGACGGGCCGGGGGCCGAAGCCCGCGTTCACGCGCGCGGACATCGCGGCGGCGGCGGTGCGGATCGCCGACGCGCAGGGTCTGGACGGCGTCTCCATGCGGCAGGTCGCGGCCGAGCTGGGCTGCGGCACCATGTCGCTCTACAACTACGTCCCCCGTAAGGAGGACCTGTACGAGCTCATGGTGGACGCGGCCAGCGGGGAGCACGAGCCGTGGGAGCCGAGCGGCGACTGGCGGGGCGACATGCGCCGGGTGGCGTACCAGACGCGGGCTCTCATGCACCGGCACCCCTGGGTACCGCGGTTGATGTCACCGGTCTACGGCTTCAGCCCCAACGCCCTGCGCTATCTCGAGCACTGCATGGCCTGCATGGACCCCTTCGACGCGCCCTACGGCACGAAGATGGAACTGCTCGGGATGCTCAACGGGTGCGTGACGGTGTACGTGGCGACCGAGCTGTCCACGGCCGAGCGGGTGCGGTCGCTGCCCTGGTCGGAGGAGCAGGAGAACGCGGTGCGGATCGCCTACCTGGGCAGTCAGGTGGCGGCCGGGGCGTATCCGCGGCTGGCGGCGGCGTTCATGGAGGACACGGGGCCGATCGACATGGACGCCGTGTTCGACCGGATGCTGGAGCGCGTACTGGACGGCTTCGAACCCAGGAGGTAGTACCGCGACAGCACTGGTTGTGGAGCCGCGACGGGGCGAACAGCGCCTGTCGTGGCACCAGCGCTCACGTGGCACCAGCGCTCACGTGGCACCAGCGCTCACGTGGCACCAGCGCTCACGTGGCACCAGCGCTCACGTGGCACCAGCGCTCACGTCGCGCCAGCGCTCACGTCGCGCCAGCGCTCACGTGGCACCAGCACCTCACGCGGCACTAGATCAACGCGAACTGGCCTTCCGGGCCCTCCTCGTGGTGGTCGAGGACCGACGCCGGTCTGCGGGCCGTGTCCGGCACGGGCAGGACGCCCGCTTCGCGCAGCTCCTGCGCCGTGATCGGGGCCGTCACGGTGAACTCCTCCTGGCGCGGGCGGAGTTCCGCGAGCAGCGCCAGCACGGTGATCAGCTCCAGGACCTCCGACGTCCACGCCTGCGGCCAGGCGGTCGGGCGGATCGCCGACAGCGTGCCCGGTTCGGCCTCCGCCGTGCGGGCCGCGAACCACTGCTCCAGGACCCGTACGCCGGCCACCTCGAAGTCCCAGGCCTCCGGGGGGACCGGAGAGATGCGGCCCTCGTCGAGGTGGAGGGTCTCCTCGTCGCGGTCGTAGCGCACGGTGAGGGCGGGGGTCCCCCCGTTCGGGCGGAGCCGAGAGCGGGGGAGAGAGGGCAGGGGGGCGCGGACGTACGGGCGGCGGCCGCCGGGAAGCTTGGGGCGGTCGCCGTCGCGGCGCATCAGCCAGAGCGTGCGGTGGCCCAGTTCGACGCCGAGGGCCCAGAGTTCCGGGTCCTCGGTGAGGGGGACGGTGAGGCCTGGACTCACCGCCGTCACGGTCCAGGCCAGCAGGTCCACCGGAGTGGGGGTGAGGCCGAGACGGTCGGCCAGGTGGTCCAGCAGGCCCGGCGCCAGGTTGGGCTCCACACCGCCGGGGCGGCGGTAGAGGGGGCGGACACGGCCGGGGCGCAGCAGCGGGAGCAGGGAGGTGGCGAGGAGGTGGGGGACGGCGGCGTCGGGGGTCTCCGTGACGAAGATCTGGCGCTCGTCCGCCACCCGCCACAGCTCGGGCCGGGCCGCGTCGATCAGCCGGTGGTCGGGGATCAGCCACTGTTCGTCGAAGGGGGCGCGCAGCACGCGCACCGGCTCCAGGCACGGGCCCGCGGCGCGGACCAGCTTCACCGTGCCCCCGGACCGCCCCGGCAGCTGTCCGACGGCCGAGTGGAGTGTGCGGGAACGCGTCGCCTCGAACAGGGCCTCCCGGTCGGGGCCCTCGGCCTTCATCAGGGCGTCCCAACGGGCCTTCAGGGATGCCGGGTCGGGGCCCGTCGGCCACCCCCGGCCGAGCCGCGGCGGTGCGACGGACCACGGCATGAGGTCCGCCAGCAGCGGAGCGTCGTCGTGCGTCACGCTGGGCATCGTACGACTTGCCGACGACAGCGGGGCGGGGGCCTGTCCGGCGGGGCGTCCCCGTCGATCCGCCGGACCCGGACCGGCCGCTACGTGGCGTCCAGTGTCACCGTGAACGAGAAGCGGTCGCCCCGGTAGTGGATGACGGCCACGTCCAAGGGGCGCCCGGCGGTGTCGTAGGTGACGCCCGTGCAGTGCAGGATCGGGCTGAGCAGCGGGACGTGGAGGAGGCGGGCCGTTTCCGGGTCCGCGAGGCGGGCCTCCACCGTGTCCGTGATGCGGCTGATGTCCGCCCCGACGGCATCCCGCAGTATCTTGGTCATCGGCCGGCGGACCAGGTCGTCGAGGTCGATACGGGCGGCGAGTTCGGGGCGGACGTAGTTGCGGGCGTGGTTGGTCGGCTCGCCGGTCTTCTCGTCGCAGCGCAGGCGATGGTACGTCGACACCTCGGCCAGGTCCGGGAAGTACTCGGCGACTTCGGCCGGCACGGGCGCCCGGCCGTGGTCCAGCAGCCGCGTCGCCATGCCGGACTGCTGGGCCACGATCGCGTCCACCGAGCCCAGCAGCCGGACGGGAGTGCCTCTGCGGGTGTCCGGCTCGATGAAGGTGCCGCGTCGGCGGTGACGGGTGATCAGGCCCTCGTCCTCCAGCTCCTTCAGCGCCTGCCGCATGGTCAGCACGCTCACCCCGTAGTGCCCCGCGAGCTGCTCCTCGGTCGGCAGCCGCAGCGGGTCCTGGGGCGAGCGGCCGAGTATCGAGGCGCGCAGCGACTGCGACACCTGATACCAGAGCGGCAGCTTGCGGTTCAGGACGATCGAGTCAGGCGCGAAGGAGGTCACGGCGCTATCCGTACCGGTCGTCCGCGATCAGCGCAACGGGCGGAAGTGGCGCTCAAGGCCCTGCCACACGTCGTCGTAGCGCTGCTGGAGGTGTTCCGCCCGGGCGGCGTGGGCGGTGAGCGTCACCGGCCACCGTGTTTCGAACATGAACGCCAGTCCGTCGTCGACCTTCCGCGGCGTCAGTTCGGCGGCGCTTGCCCGGTCGAACGTCTCCCGGTCCGGCCCGTGCGCCGACATCATGGTGTGCAGCGAGCCGCCCCCGGGCACGAAGCCGCCTTTTCCGGCCGTCTTGGCGTCGTACGCGCCCTCGATCAGCCCCATGTACTCGCTCATCACGTTCCGGTGGAAGTACGGCGGCCGGAAGGTGTCCTCGCCCACCAGCCAGCGTGGCGCGAAGACGACGAAGTCGACGCCGGCCAGCCCGGGGGTGTCGCTCGGCGACGTGAGCACCGTGAAGATCGACGGGTCCGGGTGGTCGTACGAGATGGTGCCGAGCACATTGAACCGGCGCAGGTCATAGGTGTACGGCACATGGTTGCCGTGCCACGCGACCACGTCGAGCGGTGAGTGCTCGTAGCGGGCCGTCCAGAGGTTGCCGCAGAACTTGTTGACCACCTCCACCGGACCCTCCACGTCCTCGTACGCGGCGACCGGAGCCCGGAAGTCGCGGGCGTTGGCCAGTCCGTTGGCGCCGATGGGGCCGAGGTCGGGAAGGCGGAAGGGGGCGCCGTAGTTCTCGCACACATAACCGCGGGCCGAGGCATCCAGCAGCTCCACACGGAAGCGCACACCACGCGGGATCAGCGCGATATGTGCCGGCTCCAGATGCAGCAGCCCGAACTCGGTGCGCAGCAGCAGTCCGCCGCGCTCCGGCACGATCAGCAGCTCCCCGTCGGCGTCGCTGAAGACCCGGTCCATCGACGCGTTGGCGTGGTAGAGATGCACGGCCATGCCGGTGCGCTGGGTCACGTCCCCGTTGCCGCCGACAGTCCACAGCCCCGCGAGGAAGTCGGTCCCCGGCGCGGGCTCCGGCAGCGGGTCCCAGCGCAGCCGGTTCGGGTCGGGCACCGCCTCGGTGAAGGGGGCCGTACAGATCGAGCCGTTCTCGGTGCGGGTGAACGCCGGGTGCGCGGCCGAAGGACGGATCCGATACAGCCACGAGCGCCGGTTGTACGCCCGGGGCTCGGTGAAGCTCGTACCGCTGAGCTGCTCCGCGTACAGCCCGAGGGGGGCGCGCTGGGGCGAGTTCCGGCCTTCGGGCAGAGCGCCCGGAACGGCCTGAGAACTGTGCTCGTTCCCGAATCCGGACAGATGACCCAGCCCCTCCGCGGTCTTCCGCGCGTCCCCGCTCATGATCGCTCCCTCGGCGTTTGATTCCTATGCATCACCGTAGGATTGCGGTTTCCCGGGCGCAAGAGATCCGTCGTCCTCCTCCTCACGAAGGACGACCGCGATCGGCCGGAACCAGCCTTCAGGGGGATACGAGGTGTCGGACTCGTGTTCTACGCTCCCCCGCATGTCGTGGACGCGGAGACAGCTCGCCGCGCTCGCGGTCTGTGTCCTGCTGCTGACCGGATCCGCGGGCTGTGGCTCGGGCAGTACACAGGAGAACGGAAAGAACGAGGACTCGCCCTTACCGGTGGGCAAGCTCCTCGACGACACGGACAGGCAGGGACGCCACTACCGCGAGGTGGACCGGAAGGAAGCGCCCGACGTCGGCATCGAGGTGCAGCCCGCCGAGGACGACGACGGCTGGAACGTGCGGCTGACCCTCCGCCGCTTCCGCCTCTCGCCCGCCGCGGCCAAGGGGGAGGCGGTGGCCGGCCGCGGTGTCGCCCGGCTCTTCGTGGACGGGATCCCCGTCGCGAAGCTGCGCACCCCCGGGTACCGCCTCTCGGCCCGTTACGTCCGGCACGGCACCCACCACCTCACCGCGCGCCTGTACGCCGACGACGGCACGGTCTGGGCCGCCGACGGCGAACCCGTCGAGAGCACCGCGGACATCACGGCCTCGGACCCGGCGTCCACCGGGACCTCGGACGGCGCGCTGAGTACGTCCATCGACACCTCGTTGGCCTCGGACCCGGCGTCCACCGGGACCTCGGACCACGCGCTGAGCACGCCCACCGGGACCTCGGACCACGCGCCGAGCACGTCCGGCACTCCCGTCCGTACTGCGGGACGAGGTTCCCCGGACCGCGGCGGAAAGGCATCATGAAGTCCGTGCCCCACGCCACATCGCTCCGCCGTGCGCCCGTGCAACGGCGCAGCGCCGAACGGCTGACCAGGATCCTCGACGCCTGCGCCGATCTGCTCGACGAGGTCGGCTACGACGCGCTGAGCACCCGGGCCGTCGCCCTGCGCGCCGGAGTCCCCATCGGCTCGGTCTACCGCTTCTTCGGCAACAAGCGCGCGATGGCCGACGCGCTCGCCCAGCGCAACCTGGAGCGCTACGCCGAGCGGGTCACCGAACGCCTCGAAGAGACCGGAGAGGGCGGCTGGCGGACGGCGGTGGACGCCGTCCTCGACGAGTACCTCGCCATGAAGCGCACCGCGCCCGGCTTCTCGCTCGTCGACTTCGGCAACCAGATCCCGGTCGGAGCCCGCTACGCCGAGCCCAACCACCGCGTCGCCGACCGCCTCACCGAACTGCTCTCCGGCTACCTCGACCGTGCACCGGACGAGGACCTGCGCCGCGTCTTCCTCGTCGCCGTGGAGACCGCCGACACCCTGGTCCACCTGGCCTTCCGGGTCGCACCGGAGGGTGACGCAAGGATCATCGAGGAGACCCGGGAGATGCTGCGGGCGTATCTGGCGAGGGTGCTGGACTGAGGTCGCCCGCGGAGCGGCCTCCCCAGCGTGCCTACCGGTCGGTATGCTCGGCCCGAGTCCGTGCGTCACCGCTGCCGCCGCCCACCGGGAGGACCCGTGTCCCGCACCGCCCTGCGTATCTGCCCCCTGTGCGAGGCCACCTGCGGTCTCACCCTCACGGTCGAGGGGACCCGGGTGACCGGCGCCCGCGGTGACCGGGACGACGTGTTCAGCCGGGGGTTCATCTGCCCCAAGGGGGCCGCCTTCGGGGCCGTCGACGGCGATCCCGACCGGCTGCGCGCCCCGCTGGTCCGCAAGGACGGTGAGCTTCGGGAGGCCACCTGGGAGGAGGCCTTCGACGCGGTCGCCACCGGGATGCGTCCGGTGATCGAGCGGTACGGCCCGAACTCCGTCGGTGTCGTCCTCGGCAACCCCAACGTGCACACCATGGCCGGCGCCCTCTACCCGCCCGTGCTCATCGCCGGGCTCGGCACCCGCAGCCTCTTCACCGCCTCCACGGTCGACCAGATGCCCAAGCACGTCTCCAGCGGCCTGCTCTACGGTGACGCCAACGCGATCCCCGTACCCGACCTCGACCACACCGACCATCTCCTCCTCATCGGCGCCAACCCCCTGGAATCCAACGGGAGTCTGTGCACCGCCCCCGACTTCCCCGGCAAGCTCAAGGCGCTCAAGGCCCGCGGCGGCACCCTCTCGGTCATCGACCCGCGCCACACCCGTACCGCGCGCCTCGCCGACCGGCACATCGCGATCCGGCCCGGCACCGACGCCCTGCTGCTCGCCGCGATGGCGTACGTCCTCTTCGAGGAAGAGCTCGTGGAACTCGGCGCGTTGACACCGCATGTGCAGGGCACCGAAGAACTCCGGGACGCCGTACGGGACTTCACGCCAGAGGCCGTGACCGGCGCCTGTGACGTCGACGCGGCGACCATCCGCGCCCTCGCCCGTGAACTCGCCGCCGCCCCCACCGCCGCCGTCTACGGCCGCATCGGCAGCTGCACGGTCCAGCACGGCACCCTGGCCAGCTGGCTCGTGGACGTCCTCAACATCCTCACCGGCAATCTCGACCGGCCCGGCGGCGCCCTCTTCCCGCAGGCGGCCACCGACCGGACACCCCGGCCCGCCGGGCCCGGCCGCGGCTTCGCGCTCGGGCGCTGGCGCTCACGGGTCGGTCAGCACCCCGAGGCGAAAGGGGAGTTGCCGCTGTCCGTGCTCGCCGAGGAGATCGACACCGCCACCGGGGCGGGCGAGCCGGTCCGGGCGCTGATCGCCGTCGCCGCCAACCCGGTCCTGTCCGCACCCGACGGCGACCGGCTCGACAAGGCGCTGGACTCGCTGGACTTCATGGTCAGCGTCGACCCGTACCTCAACGAGACCTCGCGCCACGCCCACGTCGTGCTGCCGCCGCCCCCGCCCTCGCAGAGCCCGCACCACGACTTCGCCTTCAACACCCTCGCCGTCCGTAACCAGGTCCGCTACACCCGCCCCGCCGTCCCGCTGGAGCCGGGCAGGATGGCCGAGACCGAGATCCTGGCCCGGCTGACACTGGCGGTGACCGGCATGCACGGCGCCGAGACGGCCGCCGTGGACGACCTGGTCATCGGCCAGACCCTCGGCAAGGCGGTCAAGGAACCGCACACCCCGGTCCATGGCCGCGACCCGAAGGAACTCACCGCACAACTCACCGGCGAGAGCGGCCCCGAGCGCTGGCTCGACCTGATGCTTCGCCTGGGCCCCTACGGCGACGGCTTCGGCGTACGACCGGACGGACTGAGCCTCGCCAAGCTGCTGGAGCATCCGCACGGCATCGACCTCGGGCCGCTGCGCCCGCGGCTGCCGCAGCCCCTGAAGACCCGCAGCGGCACGGTGGAGCTGCTGCCCCAGCCGATCGCCGACGACCTGCCCCGACTCCGGCGGGCTCTGACGGAGCGCCCCGACGGGCTCGTCCTCGTCGGCCGTCGCCATCTGCGCTCCAACAACAGTTGGATGCACAACATCCCCGTCCTCACCGGCGGCTCCAACCGCTGCACCCTGCAGATCCACCCCGAGGACGCCGAACGGCTCGGCGTACGGGACGGGGCGGCCGTACGCGTCAAGGGCGCCGGGGGAGAGGTGACCGCCGCCGCGGAGGTCACCGACGGGGTGCGCCCGGGTGTGGTGAGCCTGCCGCACGGCTGGGGTCACGATCGGCCCGGCACCCGGCTCAGCCACGCCGCCACCGACCCCGGCGTGAACGTCAACCAGCTCCTCGACGGCAGCCTGCTCGACCCCCTGTCGGGCAACGCGGTCCTCAACGGCATACCCGTGGAAGTGACCGCGACAGGTTGAAATGAGGCCGAAAGCGCACCCCCGTGAGCAGCGCAAAGCCGTGACCAGCAGTTTTGCGCTTATTGCTCGCATGTCAACGTCTTGTTAACGCTGCTTGACGGGACCTAACGTCATCGCACCGCCGTCCCTGGTGGGAGTTCAAGGGCGAACGTTAGGTATCCACTCATGCTCACCATCCTCGGCTTCGCCATGATCGCGACCTTCCTGGTCCTGATCATGCTGAAGAAGATGTCGCCGATCGCGGCGCTCGTACTGATCCCGGCACTGTTCTGCGTCTTCGTCGGTAAGGGCGCCAAGCTCGGTGACTACGTCATCGACGGCGTCACCAGCCTCGCCCCCACCGCGGCGATGCTCATGTTCGCGATCGTCTACTTCGGGGTGATGATCGACGTCGGACTCTTCGACCCGATCGTCCGGGGGATCCTGAAGTTCTGCAAGGCCGACCCGATGCGGATCGTCGTCGGCACCGCCGTCCTCGCCGCGATCGTGTCGCTCGACGGCGACGGCTCGACCACCTTCATGATCACGGTCTCGGCGATGTACCCGCTGTACAAGCGCCTGAAGATGAGCCTGGTCGTGATGACCGGTGTGGCCGCCATGGCCAACGGCGTCATGAACACCCTGCCGTGGGGCGGCCCCACCGCCCGCGCCGCCACCGCGCTGAAGCTGGACGCCAGCGACATCTTCGTCCCGATGATCCCGGCCCTCGCCGTCGGCCTGCTGGGCGTCTTCGCCCTCTCGTACGTCCTCGGTGTGCGTGAGCGCAGGCGCCTGGGCGTGCTGACGCTGGACGAGGCGCTGGTGGAGGAGCAGGAGTCCGAGACGGTCCTCGTGGGTGCCGGCAAGGGCAAGGGCACCGGCACCGGCACCGGCACCGGCACCGGCAAGGGCACCGTCCCCACCGGCGGTTCCGGCACCGATGTGCCCGCCCAGAACGCCGACGGCGCCGAGGACGACGAGCTCGATGAGGGCTTGCAGGTCCTGGACCCGAACCGGCTCACCCTGCGCCCCAAGCTGTACTGGTTCAACGCCCTGCTCACGGTGGTCCTGCTCACCGCCATGATCATGGAGTACCTGCCGATCCCGGTGCTGTTCCTGCTCGGCGCCGCACTCGCGCTCACCGTGAACTTCCCGCACATGCCCGACCAGAAGGCCCGCCTCGGCGCCCACGCGGAGAACGTCCTCAACGTCGCCGGCATGGTCTTCGCCGCCGCCGTCTTCACCGGAGTCCTGCAGGGCACCGGCATGGTGGACCACATGGCCAAGTGGGTCGTCGGCAACATCCCGGAGGGGATGGGCCCGCACATGGCCCTGGTGACCGGCGTTCTGAGCATCCCGTTCACGTACTTCATGTCCAACGACGGCTTCTACTTCGGCATCCTCCCGGTCCTCGCCGAGGCGGGCCAGGCGCATGGTGTCTCGTCCCTGGAGATCGCCCGCGCCTCGCTGGTCGGTCAGCCGCTGCACATGTCGAGCCCGCTCGTCCCCGCCGTGTACGTCCTGGTCGGCATGGCCAAGGTGGAATTCGGCGACCACACCAGGTTCGTGGTCAAGTGGGCTGCCCTCACCTCGCTCGTGGTACTCGGCGCGGGCATCCTGTTCGGCATCATCTGATCACTCGTTCGATCACTCGTTCGGTCGCTGGTCCGATCACTCGTCTGACCACTCGTCTGACCACTCGTCCGATCACCCGTCCGATCACTCGTTCGATCACTCGCCTGATGACTCGTCGGAGGTCGTCCTGATGGAGCCCGGTGGGAACCGCGGCTGGCTGCTTCGCCTCGTCATCGCCTTCAGCTTCGCGCAGGGAGCGGTGTCCATGGCCCGGCCCGCCGTCTCCTACCGGGCTCTCGCGCTGGGCGCCGACGAGCGGGCGATCGGCGTCATCGCCGGGGTGTACGCACTGCTTCCGCTCTTCGCCGCGGTACCGCTGGGCCGCCGCACCGACCACGGCCGCTGCGCGCCCCTGCTGCCGGTGGGCGTGGTCCTGATATCCGGCGGCTGCGCGTTGAGCGGCGTCGCCGACTCCCTGGGCGCGATGGCGGCCTGGAGCGGGGTGATGGGCCTCGGCCACCTCTGCTTCGTGATCGGCGCCCAGTCGCTCGTCGCCCGCCAGTCCGCGCCGCACGAACAGGACCGCAACTTCGGCCACTTCACCATCGGCGCCTCGCTCGGCCAACTGGTCGGCCCGATCGCGGCGGGCGCGCTGATCGGCGGCCCCGACATGGCGCGGACCAGCGCACTCGCGCTGCTCGTCGCGGGTGCGGGGGCCGCGGTCGCGTTCACGTCGTTGTGGCGCATCGAGGACCGTACGGCCCTCACGTCCCGTACCGCACGGGGCGACCGGATCCCGGTCCAGCGCATCCTGCGCGCCCGGGGTGTGCCCGCGGGCATCCTCATCAGTCTGTCCGTGCTGTCCGCCACCGACATCCTCACCGCCTACCTTCCGGTGGTCGGCGAGCACCGGGGCATCGCCCCGTCCGTGATCGGCGTACTGCTCAGTCTCCGTGCCGCGGCCACGATCGCCTGCCGCCTGGTGCTGACCCCGCTGCTGCGGCTGCTGGGCCGCACCCTGCTGCTCACCGTGACCTGCCTGTCGGCGGCCGTGCTGTGCGCCGGCGTCGCGCTGCCGGTGCCCGTGTGGGCGCTTGCGCTCATACTGGTCGCCCTCGGCTTCTGCCTGGGCGTCGGACAGCCGCTGTCCATGACGACGGTCGTCCAGGCGGCCCCCGCCGACGCCCGCTCCACCGCCCTCGCCCTCCGCCTCACCGGCAACCGCCTCGGCCAGGTCGCCGCACCGGCCGCGGCGGGCCTCGTGGCCGGCGTCGCGGGCGTGGCGGCACCGTTCGTGATGCTCGGCGGCCTGCTGCTGCTGTCCTCGGGAGTCGCGCTGCGCTCGCCGGGCAGGACGTCCGGAGGACCGGCGCCGGACTCCGCGCCCCGCGCGACGGAGTTGGCGCTGGACCGGAAGAGGGATGCCTGACGGGCGTAGGCGGGGCCCACGGCGTGGGATCTCATGCCGGGTCCGCGGCCTTCCCCGGTCGCGCTTCGGGCGCTTCGGGCAGTGACTCCGGTGCCGTGGTTCGCCCCGCCCGCCGCCGGGAGCGCGACACCGCGACCCCGGCCAGGCACAGCGCCCCGCCCGCCAGCGTGAGCAGCCCGGGCACCTCGCCCAGCGCCAGCCACGACATCACGACGACCAGTGCGGGCACCGCGTACGTGGTCGCGCCCATCCGGCCGGCGGTCGTACGGGCCAGGGCGTACGCCCAGGTCGTGAAGGCCAGCGCGGTCGGGAAGACGCCCAGGTAGACCATGTTGAGGGTGGCGGAGACCGGCGCGTCGGCGGCCTCCTGGACCAGCTGCCCGGCGAACGGCAGACACACCACCGCCCCCACCAGACAGCCGAACGTCGTCACCTGCAGGACGCTCGCCCGGCCCAGCGCCGGCTTCTGCGCCACGACACCGCCCGCGTATCCGAACGCGGCCAGCACGCACAGCACCACACCGAGCACCGAGGATCCCCCGCCACCGGACATCGACAGCCCGACGGTCACCGCCCCCGAGAACGACACCGCCATCCCCGCCAGCAGCCGCGGCGGCACCGAGTCCCCGAGCAGCCGTGCGCCGAGCAACGCGATCAGGATCGGCCCGATGTTCACGACCAGAGCCGCGGTCCCGGCGTCCACCTGCTGCTCGCCCCAGTTCAGGGCCACCATGTAGAAGCCGAACCACAGCACCCCGGATATCGCGATCCCGCGCCACGCCGGCCGCGGCGGCCACCCCTCCCGGCGTACGAGACAGATCGTCCCGAGGACCAGCGCCCCGGCCAGCAGCCGTCCGAGCGCCAGCGCGCCCGGGGAGTACGCGGCACCCGCGCTGCGGATCGAGACGAAGGCGGAGGCCCACAGCACCACGGTCACCGTGGCCGCACCGGCGGCGAGCAGCTCCGTACGACGGGAGGCGTTCATCATGCTCCTGAGGTGAGATAAGGAAGTCGTGCGACGTCCCGCGGATTTCGGACGGGGACCTTCGGCCGTGGATGTCGGACGGGGACCTTCGGCCGTGGATGTCGGACGGAGAGCTTTCGGCGCCTCTCAGTGCAGTGCGCCGGCCCCGATGCCCAGCAGCTCGGCCAGCGCGTGCTCACCGGCCGCCGTCACCTTCACCGCCCGTTCGGAACCGATGCGCACGCACCAGCCCGTGTCCAGGGCGTGCCGGCACAGGGCCGCGCCCGCGACGCCCGCGAGATGGGGGCGGCGTTCGGTCCAGTCGAGGCAGGCGCGGGCCAGAGGGCGGCGGCTCGTGCGGTCGAGGCGGATGCCGTGCGCGTCGAACCAGTCGATTCCGTTGTCCGTGAGCGCGAATCCGGTGTCCTGGCGCAGCAGTTCACGCCCGGTCAGCGCGTCGGTGAGGGCAATGCCGAGCCGTCCGGCGAGGTGGTCGTAACAGGTGCGGCCCCGGGCCATGGCTGCTCCGGCGCCGGCCTCCCGAAGGTTCCGGGGCCGCGGCTCATGACCGTTGGGGCTGACCTGTGCGGCGAGATCCTCCACCAGCTGAGCGACCCGTGCGTCGGCCAGCCGGACGTACCGGTGCCGCCCCTGCCGTTCCTCGGTGAGCAGTCCGCCGGCGACGAGCTTGCCCAGGTGCGCGCTCAGGGTCGACGCGGCGACGCCCGCGTGTCGCGCCAGTTCCCCGGCGGTCCACGCCCGCCCGTCGAGCAGCGCGAGCAGACACGCGGCCCGGGTCTCGTCGGCGACGAGACCGGCGAACCGGGCCAGCTCCGCCGCCCGTGGCTCCTTGGTGGTCATGCGTTCCAGCATGGGACACGAACACTTCGGTGCTCACCGAACTGTCCTTACGCTGTCCGTCCGACCTGCTCGTACTGCTGCGCCAGACCGTCCAGCAGCGCGGTCAGTCCCGTCTCGAAGGCCCGCTCGTCGATCTTCTCCTGCTGTTCGGCGAGGAGGTGGGCCTGCCCGAGGTGCGGATAGTCGGTGGGGTCGTACACGCTCGCTTCGTCCACGAAGCCGGCGGCGAAGGAGCCGAGCGCGGAGCCCATGACGAAGTACCGCATCAGCGCGCCGATGGAGGTGGCCTGCGCGGGCGGCCAACCGGCGTCGGCCATCCCGCCGTAGACGGCGTCGGCGAGCCGCAGCCCCGCCGGCCGGCGGCCGGGGCCGCGGGCCAGCACCGGGACGATGTTCGGGTGGTCGCGCAGGGCCGCCCGGTAGGAGACGGCCCAGTCGCGCAGTGCGGTCCGCCAGTCCCGGCCGTCCTCGAACATCGAGAGGTCGACCTGCGCGCTCACCGAGTCGGCCACGGCCTCCAGGATCTCGTCCTTGGTGCGGAAGTGGTTGTAGAGCGAGGGCCCGCTGACCCCCAGCTCGGCGGCGAGCCGCCGGGTGGAGACGGCCGCAAGACCCTCCGCGTCCACGAGCACCCGGGCCGTCCGGACGATCCGGTCGGTGCTGAGAAGGGGCTTGAGCGGTCGGGCCATGGCGCACATAGTAGGGCTGCGGTCCAGAAACTAGCAGCGCTAATAAGTGGACGGCTGTCCAGAAGCTGTCATCGGTCGGACACCGACCGGAGGAGTCTCGGCGTTCTGAGCCTCCCCGCTGAGGAGTACTGGGGAGCACTGAGGGCTGCTGAGGACTTCTGGGTACTTCTGAGTACTTCGACGGATGCGGCGCGGACCACGTCCGCCGATCCTTGTCCTCATGAGCGACACATCGGGCAAGCAGCAGAACACGGCCGCCTTCTACGGCCAGGCCGTCGCGTCCTTCTCGGTGGCCATGGGTGCCACCGCCGTCGGCATCTTCAAGCTGAACGCCGACGCCTGGGTGCGGGCGTTCCTGGCCATCGCCGTCCTGTACCTGGTCACCTCCGCCTTCACCCTCGCCAAGGTGATCCGGGACCGGCAGGACACGACGACGTCGACGCAGTACCACCCGTTCGAAAAGCTCTGAGCGGGCACGCTAAGCGCCCGCTCACCTTCGGCGGTATGGTGGGGCCGTGCCAGTGGAGAGAGAGCGGGCGATGAGTACGGCGGAGGAGACGGCGGACGGCGAGACGTCGGCGTGGGGCGAGGTCACGCCCGACGCGGCCCGGCGGCTGCTCATCGCCGCGGTGGAGGCCTTCGCCGAGCGCGGCTACCACGCCACCACGACCCGCGACATCGCGGGCCGCGCCGGCATGAGCCCGGCCGCGCTCTACATCCACTACAAGACCAAGGAGGAACTCCTCCACCGCATCAGCAGGATCGGCCACGAGAAGGCCCTGGAGATCCTGCGCACGGCGTCCCGGGGCGAGGGTGGCGCGACCGAGCGGCTCGTCGACGCGGTGAGCTCCTTCGTACGCTGGCACGCGGGCGGTCGTACCACCGCGCGGGTCGTGCAGTACGAACTGGACTCCCTCGGCCCCGACGCCCGCGCCGAGATCCTCGCGCTGCGCCGTCAGGTCGATGCCGAGGTGCGCGGGATCATCGAAGACGGCGTGGGGACGGGCGAGTTCGACGTGCTCGACGTGCGGGGAACCACCCTCGCCGTGCTCTCGCTCTGCATCGACGTGGCCCGCTGGTTCAACGTCGACGGCCCGCGCACCCCCGAGGAGGTCGGCGCGCTGTACGCCGACCTCGTGCTGCGGATGGTGGGCGCGAAGTAGCCGGGCTCGTCAGAGGTAGTACCGGGACACGGACTCCGCGACACACACCGGCTTGTCCCCGCCCTCGCGCTCCACGGTGAACGCGACGCTCACCTGGACGCCGCCCTGCACATCGTCGACGCCGGTGATCGTGGCGGTCGCGCGCAGCCGGGAGCCGACCGGGACCGGGGCGGGGAAACGGACCTTGTTCGTCCCGTAGTTGACGCCCATCTTCACGTTCTCGACCTTGATCAGCTGCGGCCCGAAGAGAGGCAGCAGGGACAGGGTCAGGTATCCGTGCGCGATGGTGGTCCCGAACGGCCCGGAGGCGGCCCGCTCCGGATCGACATGGATCCACTGGTGGTCGCCGGTGGCCTCCGCGAACAGGTCGATCCGCTTCTGGTCGACCTCCAGCCAGTCGGTGTACCCCAACCGCTCGCCCACCGCGGCCCTCAGGCCGTCGGCGGTCGTGAAGATCCTCGGCTCTGCCATGTCCCGGCCTCCCGGTAGCGAAGTCTGTCGCTCAATCTAAGCGACTGCTTAGCATGGTCGGCGGCGGGTCCCCTGTCAACGAACCGGGGCGGCGACGCACTGGGTAGGGTTCGAGGGGTGCCTCAGATTCCCGAGAAGATCCATGAGCTCACGGTCGGCCAGCTCGCCGCGCGCAGCGGCGCCACCGTATCCGCCCTGCACTTCTACGAGTCCAAGGGTCTGATCGGCAGCCGCCGGACCACGGGCAACCAACGTCGTTTCTCCCGTGACGCGCTACGCCGGGTGGCCTTCGTCCGCGCCGCGCAACGCGTCGGCATCCCGCTGGCCACGATCCGCGAGGCCCTCGCCGAACTCCCCGAGGAACGCACCCCGACCCGCGAGGACTGGTCCCGCCTGTCCGAGGCCTGGCGCTCCGAACTCGACGAACGCATCAAACAACTCAACCGCCTCCGCGACCACCTCACCGACTGCATCGGCTGCGGCTGCCTCTCCCTGGACACCTGCGTCCTCTCCAACCCGGACGACATCTTCGGCGAGCGGCTGACGGGGTCGAGACTGATGGTGGACCAGCGCCGAGCGCCTGAACACGGGCCGCAAGACCACCACTGACCCGCCCCCCGGCGCCCCTGGGGCTCCGCCCAGACCTCACGCTCGGCGCCCTTGCGGGCGTCCCCGGGGCTCCTGGTATCCCCGCCCGTAATCGGCGCCACCGCACCACCGGCGGCCCCCGTGGGCCCCGTGGGCCCGTTGGTACACACCTGCACCACGCCTCGACGGTGCCAACGCCCGCTGGGAACAAAACGGGGGTGCGGCATCCCCGGCGCACCCCCATGCACGGTTCCTAGGTCGCTTCGGTCGGTCCGGTCGGTCCCGTCGCTTCGGTCAGTTCGAAGCCGGTCAGTTTGGTCGGACCGGCACCAGTCGGCTCGATCAGACCGGCACCAGTCGGCTCTGTCAGGCCGACACCAACAGCCGCCCTCGCCTGGCATCCGCCAGAGCCTCGGGCGAGAGCACGGGCCGCGGTACGAGAATTCCGCAGTGCACACAGACCGGACCCGTCGAGGGTTCGTGGTCCAGTTCGTACTTCCAGACGAGCCGCTCCCCGCCGCACACCGGGCATCCCGCACCCGGCTCCCGCTCCAGCGCGGAGATCAGCCGGCGCAGTACCTCCGCCAGCGACTCATGGGGATGGAGCCGGGGATCGTCGCACCAGGCGACACCGAAACCGCCCCAGGTCAGCCGGTGCCAGTCGTCCACACTGCCCGGCCTGCGCAACCCGTCGTGCTTCTCCTTCTTGCGCCGCTCGGCGAACTCGACCTCGTAGGCCAGCCAGACCGAACGCGCCTCCTCCAACTCCTCCAGTGCGGCCACGAGCCGCGCCGGATCGGGAGAGCGGTCCTCCGGGCCGAACCCGGCCCGGGAGCACAAATGGTCCCAGGTCGCCCTGTGCCCGTAAGGAGCGAACCGCTCAAGGCACTTGCGGAGCGAGTAACGCCGCAGCGCCAGATCGCACCGTGGATCGCGAACCTGTCTCGCCAGACTCCGGAAACCGGCCATCGCCCTGCACCTCCGTCACACCTGCACCTGCGCCTGCACTTCGGTCACTTCGGCGTCGTCGAACGGACGTCGCCGAATAGACGTATCGACAAGCGATTCGGCTCCATCCGATTTCCGATGGCCTCCCATGAGTCGGCCACAGTCGACTCCAAAAGTGACGCATGTTCATCTTCCATCCCGGGGATACCGGCGGTAACGTCCGGCACCACTCCCGTCGGTAGGAGCTCACATGCCACGGCGCACCCCACGCACCGCCCTCGACAGACAGAGAACTCCCGGCAGATCTCCCGGGTTCCTGAAGGCCGCATTCGTATGCGTCCTGATTGCCGGTCTTTTGTCCCCGCTTTCCCAAGTGGCCGCAGCGCAACGTACCCAAGTGGCCGCCCAGCAGCCGCTCACGGCCGGGGCAGCCGCTCCGGACGACCACTGCGGTGGCCAGTGTTCCGACATCCTGCCGCCGGGTCAGAACGGCAACGCCACCCTGGCGCAGATCCTGCTCAACCAGGCCTTCGGTACCCAGCCCGACCACGCCGAGGACCAGCTCGCCCCGTACGCCGACCTGGCCAAGGGCTACCCCGCGCTCACCGACGGTACGATCAACAACTTCTTCAACGACGCGTCTTTCGGGGTTCCTTCCGACCAGGTCGCGTCCACGGTCAAGCCCGCCGGTCGCGGCGACGTGACGATCGTCCGCGACAAGAAGTCGGGCGTACCGCACATCACCGGTACCACCAGATACGGCACGGAGTTCGGAGCGGGCTATGCCGCGGCTGAGGACCGGCTGTGGCTCATGGACGTCTTCCGCCACGTCGGACGCGGCCAGCTGACCTCCTTCGCGGGCGGTGCTCCGTCCAACCAGGGCCTTGAACAGGAGTTCTGGCGCAATGCCCCGTACACCGAGGCCGACCTCCAGGCCCAGATCGACAACGCCGTCGCCTCGGCCGGCGCCCGCGGGCAGCAGGCCCTTGGCGACGTCAACGCCTACGTCGCCGGCATCAACGCCTACATCGACGCCTCCGACAGCGGCCGTTACTTCCCCGGTGAGTACGTCCTCACCGGCCACAAGGACTCCGTCACCAACGCCGGTACGATCGACCACTTCAAGACCACCGACCTGGTCGCGCTGGCTTCCGTGATCGGCGCGCTCTTCGGCTCCGGGGGCGGCGGCGAGGTCGACAACGCGATCTCGCTGCTCGCCGCACAGCAGAAGTACGGCGTGGTTGAGGGCACCAAGGTCTGGGAGTCGTTCCGCGAGCGCAACGACCCCGAGGCGGTCCTCACCGTCCGCAACGGGAGCTTCCCGTACGCGTCCAAGCCCGCCGACGCCCAGGGCGAGGCCCTGCCCGACGCAGGCTCGGCGGCGGAGGAACAGCTGGTCTACGACCGTACGGGCAGCGCGGGCACGGCGAGCGCCACCGGCGCCTCCACGACGGCGGCGAAGACGGCCGTCACCTCCGCCAGGCGCGGCATGTCCAACGCCCTCGTGGTGAGCGGCGACCACACGGCGAGCGGCAATCCGATCGCCGTGTTCGGCCCGCAGACCGGCTACTTCGCACCCCAACTGCTCATGCTCCAGGAGATCCAGGGCCCGGGCCTCAGTGCCCGCGGCGCCTCCTTCGCGGGCCTGAGCATGTACGTCGAACTCGGCCGCGGCCAGGACTACGCGTGGAGTGCCACGACCTCCGGCCAGGACATCATCGACACCTACGCCGTCGAGCTGTGCCAGGACGACTACCACTACCTGTACCGGGGCGTGTGCACGCCCATGGAGAAGATCGAGCGGAAGAACGCCTGGAAGCCGACGACGGCCGACGGCACCGCGGCCGGCTCCTACACGATGCGGGTGTGGCGCACCAAGTACGGCCCCGTCGAGTACCGCGCCAAGGTCGGCGGGAAGAAGGTCGCCTACACCACCCTGCGCACGTCCTACTTCCACGAGGCCGACTCGATCATCGGCTTCCAGATGCTGAACGACCCCGACTACGTGAAGGGCCCGCAGGACTTCCAGTCCGCGGTGCAGCACATCAACTACACCTTCAACTGGTTCTACGCCGACTCCGCGCACACGGCGTACTACAACAGCGGCGACAACCCGGTGCGCGCGAGTGGCGTCGACGCCGAGTTCCCGGTGTGGGCGCAGCCGGCGTACGAGTGGCGGAACTGGAACCCGACGGGGAACACGGCCGACTACACACCCGCCTCGGCGCACCCCCGCTCGACCGACCAGGACTACTACATCTCCTGGAACAACAAGCAGGCCAAGGACTACGCGACCGCGTCCTGGGGCGACGGCTCGGTGCACCGCGGCAACCTCATCGAGGACCGGGTGAAGAAACTGGTCGCGGCGGGCGGGGTCACCCGGGCCGCGCTGACCAAGGCGATGGCGGACGCGGCCCTGGCCGACCTGCGGGCCGAGGACGTGCTGCCGGACGTCCTCAAGGTGATCAACAGCTCCACGGTCACCGACCCGGCGGCCGCGGCGGCGGTGAGCAAGCTCCAGGCGTGGGTGACGGCGGGCGCCAAGCGCACGGAGACGTCGGCCGGTTCGAAGACGTACGCCGACGCCGACGCGATCCGCATCCTCGACGCGTGGTGGCCGCTGCTGGTGAAGGCCGAGTTCGAACCCGGCCTCGGCAGCGACCTGTACACCGCCTTCACCGGCAACCTCCCCGTCGACGAGGCCCCGTCGTCCGCGCACGGCCCGACCGGCGCGCACGCGGGCAGCTCCTTCCAGTACGGCTGGTGGAGCTATGTCGACAAGGACATCCGGGCGGTGCTCGGTGAGTCGGTCCGGGGGCCGCTCGGGCAGAAGTACTGCGGCGGCGGCAGCCTCAGCGCCTGCCGGGACGTCCTGGTCAGCACGTTGAAGGAGGCGGCCGGCCGGACCGCGGCCCAGGTCTACCCCGGCGACGACCTGTGCGCGGCGGGCAACCAGTGGTGCGCCGACTCGATCGTCCAGCGCACCCTGGGCGGCATCAAGCACCCCAACATCAGCTGGCAGAACCGGCCGACGTTCCAGCAGGTGGTGGAGTTCACGTCGCACCGGTGAGACATGGGTGGTGGGGGGGGGGGCGGCCCCGGGGGCCCCCCCCCCCCCCCCCCCCCCCCCGCCGCCACCCGCCGCCACCCGCCGCCACCCGCCGCCACCCGCGCCACCCGTGTCACCCGACGTGCCTGAGCACCCGGCGCACCTGAGCCCGGCCGCCACGGACGCAGGACTGCCCTGCGGCACCAGGGCCTGGCTGGGGGGCGGGATCGGTGATGGAGGAGGGGCAGGAGGTGGTCGAGGAGGGCGTCGGGGCACTCTTCGGGTTTCCCGCGCCCTCGCCCCCGAGTGGTTCCAGCCACCCTTCCTTGTTACATACCGACCGGTTAGTCTGACCGCGGGCGAAGGCAGAGCCGAATCGCGTCGCGTCGAAGGAGACCGATGGTGGGAGCCGTGCAGGATGCGGGAGTGGTCGTCACCGGAGCGGGGGGCGGGATCGGGGCCGCGCTGGCCCGCCGCTTCGGCGCCGAGGGAGCCCGGGTGGTGGTCAACGACCTGGACGCCGGTCGGGCGAAGGCCGTTGCCGAGGAGATCGGCGGCATCGCCGTTCCGGGGGACGCCTCCGCGATCGTCGCCGAGGCCCGGGAGGCGCTGGGCGGCACGGTCGACGTGTACTGCGCCAACGCGGGGATCGCCTTCGAGGCCGGGGAGCCCGGGACGCCGCTCGACGAGCAGCCCTGGGCGTTGTCCTGGGAGGTGAACGTGATGGCGCACGTGCGCGCGGCCCACGAGCTGCTGCCGGAGTGGCTGGAGCGCGGCACGGGTCGTTTCGTCTCCACCGTCTCGGCCGCCGGACTGCTGACCATGATCGGCGCCGCGCCCTACGCCGTGACCAAGCACGGGGCGTACGCCTTCGCCGAGTGGCTGTCGCTGACATACCGGCATCGTGGTCTGAAGGTGCACGCGATCTGTCCGCAGGGCGTGCGCACCGACATGCTGGCCGCCACCGGGAGCGCGGGCGACCTGGTCCTGCAGCCGACCGCGATCGAGCCGGACGAGGTGGCGGACGCCCTGTTCAAGGGCATCGAGGAGGACCGGTTCCTGATCCTGCCGCACCCCGAGGTCGCCGGGTACTGCCAGGCCAGGGCCGCTGATCCCGATCGCTGGCTGACGAACATGAACCACCTCCAGCAGAAGTGGGAGACGACCCGGTGACCGACTCCCGCTACGCCGCCAAGCCCTGGCTGGCCCTGCTCGACGACGCCCAGCGCGCCCCCATCGACCCCGCCGACTCCCTTGTGCACGCCCTGCGCCGGGCGGTCGCCGAGACACCGGACCGGACCTTCCTCGCCTACTTCGACGGCCGCCTCAGTCACCGCGAGGTCGAGGACATGATCAACGCCTCCGGCTTCAAGGTGTGGCCGCGCGAGGTCGAGGACGTGCTGTACACGCACCCGGCGGTGCGCGAGGCGGCCGTCGTCGGGGTGCCCGACGGGTACCGCGGGGAGACCGTCAAGGCGTACGTCAGCCTCCGACCCGGCGCCGAGACCGGCCCCGGTGCGCTCGCCGCGTACTGCAAGGAGAGACTGGCCGCTTACAAATACCCCCGTCAGGTGGAGATCCTGCCCGAGTTGCCGAAGACGGCGAGTGGGAAGATCCTTCGGCGGGAACTCCGTTCCCGTCCGAACGGCTAGCCCCGAAAACACCGCTGGTCCCAGAAGCAACGGATAGCACCAGACACAACGTCTAGCCCCGGAAGCAACGGCTAGCGCCAGAAACAGCAGAAAGACCCGGAAGGCAGGTGGCGGCAGTGCCCAGGACGACGGACGGTGACGGAACCCCCGTACCGCAGCGGCTGCTCGCCGCCGCCACCCGGCTCTTCGCGGAGCAGGGCTACGACCGCACCTCGGTGCAGGAGATCGTCGAGGCGGCCGGCGTCACCAAGGGGGCGCTGTACCACTACTTCGGCTCCAAGGACGACCTGCTGCACGAGGTGTACGCGCGCGTGCTGCGGGTCCAGCAGGAGAGACTCGACGCCTTCGCGGACGCCGACGAACCGGTCGAGAAGCGGCTGCGGGGCGCGGCGGCCGACGTCGTCGTCACCACCATCGACCACCTCGACGACGCGTCGATCTTCTTCCGCTCGATGCATCACCTGAGCCCGGAGAAGAACAAGCAGGTGCGTGCCGAGCGACGGCGCTACCACGAACGCTTCCGTGCGCTGATCGAGGAGGGCCAGCAGGCGGGCGTCTTCTCCAAGGCGACCCCGGCCGACCTGGTCGTGGACTACCACTTCGGCTCCGTTCACCACCTGCCCACCTGGTACCGTCCCGACGGCCCCCTCAGCCCGCAGGAGGTCGCCGACCATCTCGCGGACCTTCTGCTCCGAGCGCTGCGACCGTGAACTGCTCGCTGCGGCGGTGATCGGGGCGGCGCTGCGGCGGTGACGCGGGCGCTGTGGCGGTGATTCAGGGCGCTGCGGCCGTAAAGAGACATCTGTAAGGGGCGGTCGTCCTTGGCGACCGCCCCTTACAGATGACCTCACAGGTACTTCTTCAACTCCCGCCGCGCCAGCGACCGCTGGTGCACCTCGTCAGGGCCGTCGGCGATCATCAGGGTGCGGGCGCCGGCGTACAGCTCGGCCAGCGGGAAGTCCTGGCTGACGCCGCCCGCGCCGTGCAGCTGGATCGCCCGGTCGATGATGTCGACGACCGCGCGGGGCGTGGCGATCTTGATGGACTGGATCTCCGTGTGGGCGCCCCGGTTGCCGACCGTGTCCATCAGCCAGGCCGTCTTCAGCACCAGCAGTCGCAGCTGCTCGACTGTCACGCGTGCGTCGGCGATCCAGTTGTGGACCACGCCCTGCTGGCCCAGCGCCTTGCCGAAGGCGTCGCGCGAGACGGCCCGCCGGCACATCAGCTCGATCGCCCGCTCCGCCATGCCGATCAGCCGCATGCAGTGGTGGATACGGCCCGGGCCGAGACGGGCCTGGGCGATGGCGAAGCCGCCGCCCTCCTCGCCGATCAGGTGGGTGACCGGCACGCGCGCGTGGTCGAAGATCATCTCGGCGTGGCCGCCGTGGTAGTGGTCCTCGTAGCCGAACACCCGCATCGCGCGCTTCACTGTGACACCCGGGGTGTCGCGGGGGACCAGGATCATGGACTGCTGACGGCGGATGTCCTCCCCGTCCGGGTCCGTCTTGCCCATGACGATGAAGATCTTGCAGTCCGGGTTCATCGCCCCGGAGATGTACCACTTGCGGCCGGTGATGACGTACTCGTCACCGTCCCGCTCGATGCGGGTCGTGATGTTCGTGGCGTCGGACGAGGCCACCTCCGGCTCGGTCATCGCGAACGCCGAGCGGATCTCGCCCGCGAGCAACGGCTCCAGCCACTGCTTCTTCTGCCGCTCGTCGCCGAACTGGGTCAGCACCTCCATGTTGCCGGTGTCCGGAGCCGCGCAGTTCAGCGCCGTGGGCGCCAACTGCGGGGAGCGGCCGGTGAGCTCGGCGAGGGGCGCGTACTGGAGGTTGGTCAGGCCGGCGCCGTACTCGGAGTCCGGGAGGAAGAGGTTCCACAGGCCCTGCCTGCGAGCCTCCGCCTTCAACTCCTCGACCACGGCCGGGGTGTCCCACGGCGAGGCGAGCGCGGCGCGCTGCTCCTCCGCGACGGCCTCGGCAGGGTGGACGTACTCGTCCATGAAGGCGAGCAGCCTGGCGCGCAGTTCCTCGGTGCGCGCGTCGAACGCGAAGTCCATGTCCGGTCAGCCTTCCTGGAGGGTGGTCAGGCCGTGCTCGATGAAGACCGGGACCAGGTCGCCGATGCGGTCGAAGCCGCGGCCGACCGTCTGGCCCAGGGTGTAGCGGTAGTGGATGCCCTCCAGGATCACGGCCAGCTTGAACCAGGCGAACGCCGTGTACCAGGAGACAGCGGAGACGTCGCGCCCCGAGCGTGCGGCGTACCGCTCGATCAGCTCGGCGGGCGACGGGTGGCCGGCGGCCTCAGCGGTCGTCGACACCGGGGAGTCGGGCATGCCGAGCGGCATGCTGTACATCACCAGCAGGCCCAGGTCGGTCAGCGGATCGCCGAGCGTGGACATCTCCCAGTCGAGGATCGCCCTGATCCGGTCGCCGTCGCCGATCAGGACGTTGTCGAGCCGGTAGTCGCCGTGCACGACCGCGGGCGCGGGGGACCGGGGCAGCTGTCGGCCGAGCGCCGCGTGCAGTTCGTCGATGCCGGTCAGCTCGCGGTTGCGGGAGGCGTCCAACTGCTTTCCCCAGCGCCGCAGTTGCCGGTCCAGGAAGCCCTCGGGCCGGCCGAAGTCGGCGAGTCCCACCTCGGCAGGGTCGACGGCATGCAGCTCGACCAGCGTGTCGACCAGGGCGAGGACCGCGTCCCGGGTGCGCTCGGGGCCGAGCGGGGCCAGCTGGTCGGCGGTTCGGTACGGAGTGCCCTCGACGAACTCCATGACGTAGAAGGGCGACCCGAGCACCGCTCCGTTCTCGGGGTTCTCGCACAGCAGTACCGGACGCGGCACCGGCACGTTGGTCGGGTGCAGCGCGCTGATCACCCGGTGCTCGCGTTTCATGTCGTGCGCGGTGGCCAGGACATGGCCGAGCGGGGGCCGTCGTACGACCCACTTCGCGCTGCCGTCGGAGACCGCGTACGTGAGGTTCGACCGTCCGCCCTCGATCAGCCGGCCGGTGAGCGGGCCGTGCACCAGACCGGGCCGCTCACGGTCGAGCAGGGCGCGCAGCCGGTCGAGATCGAGTCCTGGCGGGTGGTCGGGGCTCATCAATGCTCCTACGGACGGGTGAACGCGACCCGACCAATGATGCCGACCGGTCGGTATGTCGTCCAGTGGGGGAAGAGAACGTGATCGGGGCCACCATAGGCCGACAGCTCCCCGCCGGGGGTGGCGGGAAGCTGTGACGGGTGTTCGTCCGACGTCGCCCGGAACCCAGGACGGTCGCTCCGGCGACGCGTGGAACCCGCGACGCTCGCTCCGATGTGGAACCCAGGTCACTCGCTCCGATGTCGCCTGGAACCCAGGTCGCTCGCTCCGATGTCGCCTGGGACCCAGGTCGCTCGCTCCGGCGACGCGTGGAACCCGCGACGCTCGCTCCGATGTCGTCCGGAATCCAGGTCGCTCGGTCCGATGCCGCCTGGAAGCAGTGCCGCCGGTGACTGTCACTGGCATTGCGCCTAGAAAACGAGCGCCGCCGCGCAGACGGCCAGCGCCACCGTCAGCAGCGCTCCGGTCGTCGCGTACCGGGGTGTCAGTGCCGGAGGGCTGCTCGTCGCCGACAGGGTGCGGATACGACGGTGAGCCACCAGCAGGAAGCCCAGCCACAGGGCGCAGCACAGGGCGCAGACGGTCAGCGCGGCCGCGGAGGCCCCGCCGTGCAGGCTGGTCTTCATGGCGAGCAGGGCCGCCACGGTGCTCGACAGGGTCGTACGGCGCCAGGCGAGCCGGGTCCGCTCGGGTTGCAGTCCGGGATCCCGGTCCGGGGTCGCCCCCGCGCCGGTCACCCTTCCCACCCGACGAGCACCACGAAGACCATCGCGACGGCCACGAGCGCGACCGCCAGGCCCAGCAGCGCAGGGAAGCGGGACACCGGCAGGTCCTCACCCCGGCGCATGGCCCGTTCGCAGCGCACCCAGTGGTTGACCGCCCGCAGCGAGCACAGCACGCCCGCGGCGAGCAGCGCGAGCGCGAGGCCGACCCGCCAGCCCCAGCGCAGGTCCGGCAGGAACTGGTCCACGGCGAAACCGCCGCCGATCAGCGCGAGCGCGGTGCGCAGCCAGGCGAGGAAGGTGCGCTCGTTCGCCAGCGAGAAGCGGTAGTCGGGGGTGCCGCCCTCCTGCCTGAGTTCCTGTGGGGCGAACCACAGCCGGACGTTCCGTGCGAATTCGATCACGCGCAGGACCTTATCCGGCCGCTTCGGGCGGGGGCATCCGGCGGCTCCCGCTCACGCGCCGGACAGACCGGACCGGTACGCCTTCAGCCGCTCGTACGCCGCCAGCCCGTCCGGTACCCACTCCCACTCCCGCAGACGGCGCTCCACCTGGTCCTCGGGCAGGAAGTCGTGCCAGGCCACCTCCTCGGCCTGAGGACTGACCGGCAGCTCCCAGCGGACCTCGTACACGGCCGACCACCAGGTCCGGCCGGTGCCGTCGTCGTAGAGGAACTTGAAGAGGTATTCGGGGCGGGGGAGGCCCGTGACGCCCAGTTCCTCCTCGGCTTCGCGCAGGGCCGCGTCGTCGTAGGACTCGCCCGCGCCGACGACTCCGCCGACGAACATGTCGTACAGGGAGGGAAAGACCAGCTTGGTCGGCGTGCGGCGGTGGACGAACAGCCGGCCCTCGGCGTCCCTGGCCTGGATGAAGACACAGCGGTGGCGCAGACCCTGCGCGTACGCCTCGCCGCGCGGGGACTCTCCGATGACCTGGTCGTTCTCGTCGACGATGTCGAGGATCTCGTCAGCAGCGTTCATCACCCCATCCAAGCAGGGGGCTCCGTCCCATCGTGCGGGGGTCCCGTCCGGGGGTCCCGTCCGGGTGGGGGTTGCGTCTCGGTGGTGGCTGTATCGGCGTGGGGGTGGAGGTTGCGCCTTGGCGGGGGGCCCATCCGGGCGAGGGCGAGAATCGGCGGGCGACCCCTATGGGCAGTGGCCTCATCCGGGCGGGATCCTCATCCGGGCGGGATCCTCATCCGGGCGGGGCCCGTCCGATCCGGGCAGGGGCTCGCCCGATTCGGGCAGGGATCGAGGGGGAGCCGTCAGCGTGGTTGCAGGTCCCGTGTGCGCTCGGTCTCCGTCGCGCCGGCCGGCATCGCCGGGTGCATGCCCAGCAGCACGATGCCGGTCATGATCGCCGCGAGCCCCGCCGCCTCCCAGGCCAGCGCGCCCGTGTCGGTGCGCAGCCGGTCGCCGAGGAAGCCGACACCGCAGACGATCCCGGCCAGCGGCTGGGCGGCTGTCAACGCGGGCAGCGACATCCGCAGGGGCGCGGTCTCGAACGCGCTCTGCACCAGGATCAGGCCGGTCACGCCGAGCACCAGCACGGCGTACGGCTGCCAGCCGGTCAGCACCTCCACCAGGCCGCCCTCGGAGAACCGCTGGCCGCTCACCCTCGTCAGCGCGTCCTGCACGCCGTAGAGCAGGCCAGCGGCCAGCGCCAGCAGCATCGGGGCGGCGCTCAGCCGGGAGCGTTTGGCGTAGGTCGTGAGCAGCAGGGCGATGCCGGTCATCACTCCGATGATCAGCCAGTGGCGCAGCGGATCGGTGACCGCGTTGCCGCCGCGCGGCTCGCCCGCCACGATGAACGCGGTCACCCCGCCCGCGAGCAGCAGGAGACCTGCCCAGCCCTGGCGGCCCAGTGGCTGCTTGGACTGCTTGCGGGAGAGGGCCAGGGCGAACAGCAGGTTCGTCGCGAGGAGGGGTTCCACCAGGGAGATCTCGCCTTTGCCCAGCGCGATCGCGCCGAGGGCCATGCCGGCCACCATCAGTGCGATGCCGCCGAGCCAGCGGGGCACCTTCATCAGGTCCAGGAGCAGTCGGGGCGAGAGGAAGTCGCTGAGCGGTGCCTGCCGGGCCGCGTTCTGCTGGAGCACGAACCCGAAGCCCAGACAGCAGGCCGCGCTCACGGCGAGAACAAGAACCAGTACCGACACGCTGCCTACCTCGATCATCCGGCCGGGTAAACGGGATGCGTAGGGGGCTGACTGTAGCGGCCCAGGGCCCGGCTCGCCCCTGGGAGTACCCGGATTCGGGCGGTTGAGTCGGTCACGCCGCCCGGGTCGATCAGGGACGGGACCACGACCGTACCGCCATGGTGCGATGCCGGGGCGGGCTGCGCCATGGCGTACGCCACAGTGGGACCCGCGAATCGGAGGTTCACGTTCCAAGCGTCTCGCAAGTCCCTTGTGAATCACGGGAGTTGCCGCATGTAATATTCCGGCGGCCCTTGACGGAATGTGTTGCTGGGGATTGGCTGTGTGTGATCAGCTGATAGCAAGCCGAAACGTCCGGACCAGACGGCCGGCCGATACGTCGTCTCCCTGCCGACGACGAGCCGCGTCGCGTGAGGAAGTCCCCGCGGTGTCCCCACCCCCGCCACCCCTCGGTGTCGAAGCCTGCCCGGCGGAGCCCGCGCGGGCCGAGCGGTACCCACTCACCCCGGGGCCTGTCGCGTCGTCCCTCGCGGGGTGGTCATGTGCCACCGGCCGGCCCGCCGCAGAGGAGACCACCGCCTCCCCGGCCATCTCGGCGCCGGACGCCCCGGCGCCTGCTCCCGGGGTGACCGACGCCGCCGTTGCCTCCGACGCCGCCTCCGCCGCCGTACGGCCGAACGCACCCCCAGGCCCGAACGCGCACGCCTCCGGGCGCCACCCTGACCCCTCTCCTGTGCGCTTTCAGGCGCCGTCCCTCGGAGCCGACGTGATCTGGAAGACAGGCCGCAGACGCGCCGCTGCCCATGCCTTCGACGACGCCCTCGACGACGCCGACCTCGCCTCTGCGCGGGCCGCGTTGGCGCAGGGGCGCTGGCAGGCCGCCCGTACGCTGCTCGCCCACACCGGCGACGACTGGGACGTCCGGGGGCACCGGGTCGTGGTCCTGGCCCTGGGGCCCTACTGCGCCGCCTGGGCGAACGACTGGCTGCTCGCCGAGCCCGACTCCGCCGACGCCGCCGTCCTGCTCGCCCTCGCCCAGGTCCGGCGGGCCCTACGGGGCAAGGAGAAGGCGGTCCGGGCCCGCGAGGCCTGCCGGTCCGCCGCCGCGCTCGCCCCCGCCGACCCCACGCCCTGGCTCGGCCTGCTCATGCTGGAGCACACCCTGGGCGCCGGTGACGAGGTCGTCCGGCTCTTCGGCGAGGTCCGCGCCCGGCACCCCGACCACCACCACGCCCATCACCTGATGGTCGCCCGTCTCGCCGAGCGCCGCGCCGACGCCGGCCCGGACCCGCTGCACGAGGTGTACGACTTCGCCAACCGGGCCGCCGAGCAGGCCCCCGCCGACTCCCCGCTCGCGATCCTCCCGGTCGTCGCGCACGCCGAGCGCTACCGCGTCCTCGCCACCGCCGGCCACGGGCCCCCGGACCCGGCTGCCTCCGGCCACTGGACCGGCCGCCGGGCCCGGCAGGTGATGAAGGCCGCGTTCGACTGGTGGCTGGAGTGGGAGCACGAGGACCACCCCCGCCGCCTCGTCGACCTGAACTTCCTCGCCCACGCCAAGGTCTGCGAGGGGCGGGGCGCCGAGGCCGCCGCCCTGTTCCACCGCATCGGCGAGCACCCCACCCCGGCCCCCTGGTCCTACCCGGACCGCGATCCGTACCCCGCCTTCCGCGCCGCCCGCGCCACCGCGCTCGGCACGGCGTAACCCCCAGCCCCGGATTCCGCCCGGATTCCGCCCGGAACCCATCCCGAAGCCCATCCCGGAAAGGACGGTCTCCTGTGACCACGGAGAGTTCGAGCACCAGCGGAGCCACCGGCACCAGCAGAACCAACACGCCGTGACCATCCGTGACCAGTCACCACTGTCCACGATCAGCCGTGACCAGCTGGGAGCCGGGTGGGAAGTGGTGACGGAACTCTGACGAGCGTCCGCGATCCCTGGCCCGGCGGGGGTCGCGAGTGCTCGAATGGAAGAGTGAACTCCGAACAGCCCGAGGAACGCGGCCGGCGGCACCGCGACGACCGGCGTGAGCACCCCGACGACCCGCCCGCGCAGCGGCCCGAGGAACCCGGCACGCCGATCGGCCGCCGGGTCCTGCTCGGCACCCTTGGCCTGGGCGCGCTCGGCGTGGTCGCCGCGCCCACCCTGCAACGCGGCCTGGAGTCCTTCCTCGGCGGCGCCGCCGACAGGGACCCGACCGGACTGACGGGCCTGCTCCCGAACGGCGGCGGCTTCCGCTACTACTCGGTCACGTCCTCCGTGCCGCACAAGGACGCCGCGAACTACCGCCTCACCGTCGACGGACTGGTCGACACCCCGAAGAGCTACAGCCTCGCCGAGCTGCGCGCCCTGCCGCAGACCCGCCTGGTCAAGGACGTCCAGTGCGTCACCGGCTGGCGGGTCCCCGACACCCCCTTCGAGGGGGTACGCCTGTCCCGGCTCCTGGACGCCGCGGGAGTGCGCCCCTCGGCCGGGGCGGTACGTTTCACCTGTTTCGACGGCGCGTACACCGAGAGTCTCACCCTCGACCAGGCCCGCCGCGCCGACGTCCTGGTCGCCCTGCGCATGCAGGACAAGGACATCGGTCACTCCCACGGCGGCCCGGTCCGCCTCTACGTGGCACCGATGTACTTCTACAAGTCCGCCAAGTGGCTCTCCGGCATCACGGTCACGGAGAAGGTGAAACCGGGCTACTGGGAGGACCGCGGCTACGACGTCGACGCCTGGGTCGGCCGCTCGAACGGCCGCGACGACAAGCCCACGAACTGACGAGCTGACGAACTGACGATGAGCCTACGTATCGACGTTCCCGCCCCCGAGTCGTCCCGCATCCGCCGCTTCGGCCGCACCCAGCGGTGGGTCCACCGCGCCACGGCCGCGCTGATGGGCGTGTGCGTGGTGACGGCCGCCTGCCTCTACGTCCCGCAGTTCGCCGAACTCGTCGGCCGCCGCGAGCTGGTGGTCCGCGTCCACGAGTGGGCCGGACTCGCCCTGCCCGTGCCGGTGCTGGCGGGCCTCGCCTCCCGCGCGTTCCGCGCCGACCTGCGCTTCCTGAACCGCTTCGGCCCGCACGACCGCGTATGGCTGCGTGCCGCACTGCGCCGCGACAAACGCTCCGCCGCCCGCCCGGCGGGCAAGTTCAACGCGGGCCAGAAGGTCTACGCGGCCTGGATCGCCGGTGCCACCCTGGTGATGCTCGGCACGGGTCTGCTGATGTGGTTCACCCATCTCACCCCGATCCAGTGGCGCACCAGCGCGACCTTCGTCCATGACTGGCTCGCCCTCACCCTCGGCATCGTCCTGGGCGGCCATATCGGCATGGCGCTCGGGGACCCGGAGGCCCGCCGGGGCCTGCGGACGGGAAAGGTCAGCCGGGACTGGGCGGAGCGGGAACATCCGCTGTGGCGTCCCTAGCCCGTCGCCACTGCCTCACGTTTCCTGACGGAACGTGAGACGGCCGTCATCACGGCCGACCCGGGCGCCGGCCACCAGCCACTGGTTTCCAGCCACTTTTTTCCAGGCCGCCCTCCGGGGATACTTTTCGGCCACGCTCGGAATGTGCGGAACCATGCTGCTCCTGGCTGCACTTGGCCATCTCTGACCGTTCCCGGCCCCTTTGCTGCCCGAACTGACGGCTACGGGCGGGTATGTGAGCCGCTTCGGTGCTGAAAGTAGGGGCAAGGTAAGAGGAATGTGAAGCACTTGCGCGCAAATGGGGATGTAACCCACACCGCAGTACGTTGATCCTCACCGACCTCCGGCAAGGCGGTGGCTTGATCTCGTTCCCCCAGGTCGCTCGTCACCGGTGGTGTCACCGTGCGCGCTGTGCTGTCCGCCCGGCGGGCGAGAGGGGGTTTCCCATGGGACATATGGATCACTTCAGCGCCGGATGGGCCACGCCCGTCCTGTCCTACGTCATGGCCTGCGTCGGCTCGGCGCTCGGCCTGAGGTGCACCGTCAGGGCCCTCGATGCCGACGGCGCCTCGAAACGGAACTGGCTGCTGCTGGCGTCGTTCGCGATCGGCTCCGGTATCTGGACCATGCACTTCGTCGCGATGATGGGCTTCGGCGTCGAGGGAACCCCCGTCCGCTACGACGTCCCGCTCACCGTACTCAGCCTGGTCCTCGCCATCGCCGTCGTCAGCGCCGGTGTCTTCACCGCCGGGTACGGACGCTCACGCGTGATGTCGGTGGTGTTCGGCGGGCTCGGCACCGGAGTGGGTGTCGCCGCCATGCACTACACGGGCATGGCCGCGCTCAACCTGCACGGCGCCGTCGAGTACCACCCACTCCTCGTCGCCGCTTCCGTAGCGATCGCCGTCGTCGCCGCGACCGCCGCGCTCACCCTCACCCTCATCGTGCGCGGCCCCGCCCTCACCGTCGCCGCCGCGCTCGTCATGGGGCTCGCGGTCAGCAGCATGCACTACACCGCCATGTTCGCCGTCCGTGTCCGCCTCGCGCCCAGCAGCGCGGAACTGCCCGGAGTCACGGCCACCGAGTTCCTCTTCCCGCTCGCCGTGCTGCTCGGCTCGTTCCTCTTCCTTGCCTCCGCGTACGTCGCGCTCTCCCCGACCGGCAAGCGCGCCGAGTCCGTCGCCACCGAGCTGTTGCGCGAGGTCGAGCTCTCCACCGAGACCACCTCGGAGCCCGCTGCCGCCACCATCGCGACCGGGACCGCCTGAGCCGTACGCCCGCAGAGCCGCACCGCACACACCCTCGAAGAGGTATCCCATGCGTGTCACCCCCACCACGGCACGGCTGCGCCCCAAATCGGTCCGGGCCAAGATCGTCGCCCTGCTCATGCTGCCGATCGTGTCCCTCATGGCGCTGTGGGGCTTCGCCGCGGTGACCACGGCCTCCCACATCGGCGACACCCAGCGGGTCAAGGACGTCAACTCCGTGCTCCTCGCCCCGGTCGACGCGTTCATCACCGCGCTGCAGACCGAACGGACCGCCGCCACGCGCCACGCCGCCGCGCGGGACACAGCCGACCTCGACGCTCTCAAAGCAGCGGGCAAGGCCACCGATGACGCCACCGCCGCCTTCCGTGACGGCGCCGACGCCGCCACCGCGGACGCCGAGCTCCTCGACGCAGGGCTGCCCGCGCGCATCGACCGCCTGGAGTCCGACACACGGGGACTCACAGCGCTGCGCGCGCAGACCGACGCGCAGACCGACGCGAAGAACGCCCTCCAGACGGCGTTCACGGGGTACTCGAAGGTCATCGAGGACGCCTTCGCCGTCACCGGCGCGCTCACCGGCAAGAACGCCACCGACGCCGCGTCCGAGGCACGGGTCGTCCTCGAACTCGCCCGCGTCCGCGAGGCCGTGGCCCAGGAACAGGCCCTCCTCGCCGCGGGAAGCGGGACCGGGAAGCTCACCACGGGGCAGTACACGCTGTTCGCCGGCGCCGTCGGCACCCGGCGGGAACTGCTGAACCCCGCGGTCGCCGACCTGAAGCCGGCCCACCGGGCGGCGTACAACGCGGTGCTGGGCAGCGCGAGTTACGCCGGGCTCGCGGCCGGCGAGGACCGGGTGCGCAGCGCCGGGCCCGGTACCTCGGTTCTCTCCACGGGCTTCCTGACGGACTGGAACAAGGGTGCCGACGACGTGCTGACGGGGCTCGCCGAGGCCCAGTCGGACGCCGGTACAAGGGCCACGGCCAAGACGAACCCGTTCGGCTGGGACACGCTGGGCGCCTCCGGCATCGCCGTCATCCTCGGTCTGGTGGGTGTGCTGCTGTCGCTGCTCGTGTCCGTGGGCGTCGGCCGGGGGCTCATCGTCGAACTGCTCGACCTGCGCGACGACGCCCTCGAAGTCGCCGGGCGTCGACTGCCGCAGGCCATGCGCCGACTGCACGCCGGGCAAGGGGTGGACATCGATGCCGAGGCGCCGATGCGTCGCCTCGTCGGCGACGAACTCGCCCAGGTGGGCACCGCACTCACCGCTGTGCAGCGGGCCGCGCTCACGGCCGCCTCCGAGCGCGCCGAACTGCTCAGCGGCATCTCCGGGGTGTACGTCAGCATCGCCCGCCGCGGCCAGGTGCTGCTGCACCGCCAGCTCGACCTGCTCCACCAGCTGGAGCAGCGCCCGCGCGACCCGGCCGAGGTGCAGGAGCTGTACCAGGTCGACTACCTCGCCACCCGGATGCGCCGCCACTCCGAGAGTCTGCTCATCCTGTCCGGCATCGCACCCGGACGCGGCTGGCGTGACCCCATCCCGTTGACGGACGTCCTGCGGGCCGCCGTCGCGGAGATCGAGCAGCCCGGCCGGGTCCAGGTCTGGCCGGTACCGCGCGTCTCCGTCAACGGCGGCTCCGTCGCCGACGTCATCCACCTGCTCGCCGAACTCGTCGAGAACGCGGCCTCCTTCTCACCGCCCAGCGCTCATGTCCGGCTGCGGGCCGCCCGGTTGCAGGACGGCCTCCTCATCGAGATCGAGGACAGCGGCTTCGGCATGAACGAGGAGGCGATGGCCGAAGCCAACCGCAAGATCCAGTCCGAGAACGTCGATCTGCTCGACGCCAAGCAGATCGGACTCTTCGTGGTCAACCGCATCGCCGCCCGGCAGAACCTGAGCGTCGAACTGCGCTCATCGGAGAGCGGCGGCGCCACGGCGGCCGTCCTCATCGGCGAGAACCTCATACGGGACGACATGCCGGTGCACGACGCGGCGCTCCCCGACGGCAACGCCAACGGCAACGGCAACGGCCAGGACGGCGGCCGGGCACTGGCGCCCGCGTCGGCGTTGATCACGGAGCGGCATGGGTAGGGGACGCGCCGGTGGGGACATGCCGGGACGTCTCAGGGTGTACTGAGGCCGCCGAAGTCCAGCAACACCTTGCACGACCGGCTCCGGTCGGCGGCCAGCGCGAACGCTGATTCCGCCTCCCGGACCGGGATCACCGCGCTGACCAGCCCGTCGAACGCCGGCTCGGCCGCGAGCAGTTCCAGCGCCGCGTCGAACTCACCGTCGAAGCGGAACGCGCCCCGCAGCTCGATCTCCCGGCTCACCACGAGGTTGCCCGCGAACGGGCTCGGCCCGGGCGGCAGCATGCCGAGCTGTACGACGACCCCGCCGCGCCGCACCCGACGCAGACAGGCGTCGAGCCCGGCGGCCACTCCGGATGCCTCCACGGCCACATCCACCTCCGCCGGCCACCCGGCATCGTCCGGATCGTCCGCCCGTACGACGGTGTCGGCACCCGCGGCCGACGCGTACCGCAGCGCCGCCGGGAGCAGGTCCGTCACCGTCACGTGTGCGGCGCCCGCCGCCTTCGCCGCCGCGACCACGAGGCACCCGATGGGACCCGCGCCGGTGACCAGGACATGCCGCCCGCGCACATCCCCGGCCCGCCGCACCGCGTGCAGCGCCACCGACAGCGGTTCGGCGAGCGCCGCCCGGCGCGGCTCCAGACCGGCCGGAAGCGGCCTCAACTGCTCGGCCGGTACGACCACCTGGGCCGCGAAGCCGCCCTGGACGTGCGGGAAGCGGGCCGCGCTGCCGAGGTAGCGCGTGTCCCGGCAGACGTTCCGGCGCCCGTCCGCGCACTCCGGGCACACCCCGCAGGGGCTCGCCGGGTGCACCGCGACGGCCGTACCGACAGCAGGCCCTGACGCTCCGTCGCCGTACCTCACGACCGTCCCGACCACCTCGTGGCCGAGCACCATGGGCTCCTTGAGCCGGAAGTCGCCGACCCCGCCGTGCCGCCAGTAGTGCAGGTCGGACCCGCACACGCCGCCGTAGCGGACGGCGACCAGCGCCTGGCCGGTGCCCGGCGACGGTACCGGAACCTCCTCGACCCGCAGGTCGCCCGGACCATGGATCACGCATGCCGGCATCGCCGTCTCCTCCTCGGTCACAGCACGCTCGTCATGCCGCCGTCGACATACAGCACCTGCCCGCCGACGAAGTCCGCGGCGGGCGAGGCGAGGAACAGCACCCCGCCCACCAGGTCCTCCGTACGACCCCAGCGCCCGGCCGGGGTGCGCCGCCGCACCCAGGCGCTGAACTCCTCGTCCTGGACGAGGGGTTGGGTCAGCTCGGTCTCGATGTAGCCGGGACCCAGACCGTTGACCTGCACGCCGTACGGTCCCCAGTCCGCGCACATGCCCTTGGTGAGCATCTTCAGCGCGCCCTTGGTGGCGGCGTAGGGGGCGATGCCGGGCCGGGCCACCTCGCTCTGCAGCGAGCAGATGTTGATGATCTTGCCGTGGCCGCGTTCCGTCATCCGGCGGGCGGCTTCCCGGCCGACCAGGAACGCGCTGGTCAGGTTGGTGTCCAGGATCCGGTGCCAGTCCGAGTCGGTGAACTCCAGGAGAGGGGCGCGCAGTTGCATGCCCGCGTTGTTGACCAGGATGTCGAGCGGGCCCACCCGCTGTTCGACATCCGCGATCCCGGCGGCCACCGACGGGCCGTCGGTCACGTCGAACACGGCCGTGTGGACGTCGCCGGGCAGCTCTGTGGCGGCCTCGGCGAGCCGGTCGCCGTCCCGCCCGTTGAGGACGACCCGGCAGCCCGCCTGAGCGAGTCCCCGGGCCAGCGCGAGGCCGATGCCCCGGCTGGAGCCGGTGACCAGGGCCGTGCGGCCGTTGATGTCGAAGAGAGGGTGACTCATTCCCGTACCCCTAAATGATCAGCGAGAGGAGCAGGACCAGGCCGCCGCCGACCACCGAGATGATCGTCTCCATGATGGACCAGGTCTTGAGGGTCTGGCCGACGTCCAGGCCGAAGTACTCCTTCACCAGCCAGAATCCGGCGTCGTTGACATGGCTGAAGAAGAGCGAGCCGCTGCCGATGGCCAGGACGAGCAGGGCCGTGTGGGCCGTCGACATGTCGGCCGCGAGCGGGGCGACCAGGCCGGCCGCCGAGACCGTGGCGACCGTCGCCGAGCCGGTCGCCAGTCGGATCGCCACGGCGATCAGCCAGGCCAGCAGCAGGGCCGGGATCGACCAGTCCTTGGATATCTCCAGGACCATCTGCCCCACACCGCTGTCGATCAGGGTCTGCTTGAAGCCGCCGCCCGCGCCGACGATCAGCAGGATGCCCGCGATGGGCGCGAGTCCCTTGTCGACGAGCTGAGAGACCCGGTCCTTGGCGAACCCGGCGGGCCGCAGGAGGGTGAAGATGCCCACCAGCACGGCGGCGAGCAGTGCGATCAGCGGGGAGCCGACGACGTCGAACACACGCTGCCCGGTGTTCTCGGGGTCATCGATGACGATGTCGACGAGCGCCTTGGACAGCATCAGGACGACCGGCAGCAGGATCGTGGCCAGGGTCGCGCCGAAGCTGGGACGCCGCTCCAGTTCCTCGGAGGCGCGCTGCGGGATCATGCGGTCCGGCGCCGGGACGTCCACCCAGCGGGCGGCGACCTTCGAGAACAGCGGACCGGCGATGATCACGGTCGGGATGGCGATCAGGACACCGAGCGCCAGCGTCAGGCCGAGGTTGGCCTTGACCGCGTCGATCGCGATCAGCGGGCCGGGGTGCGGCGGGACCAGGCCGTGCATGACGGACAGACCGGCGAGGGCCGGGATACCGATGCGCATCAGCGAGTAGTTGCCCCGCTTGGCGACCATCAGCACCACCGGGATCATCAGCACCACGCCGACCTCGAAGAACAGCGGCAGGCCGATCACCGAGGCGATCAGCACCATCGCCCAGGGCATCGTGCGGGGGGTGGCCTTCGCCAGGATCGTGTCGACGATCTGGTCGGCGCCCCCGGAGTCGGCGAGCATCTTGCCGAGGATCGCGCCCAGCGCGATCAGCACGCCCACACCGGCCACGGTGGTCCCGAGCCCGGTGGTGAAGCTGACGATGGCCTTGTCGAGCGGCGCCCCGGCGAACGCGCCGAGCGCCAGTGTCCCGATGGTCAGCGACAGGAACGCGTGGAGCTTGAACTTGGTGATGAGCAGGACGATGACGGCGATGCCCGCCAGAACGGCGATACCCAGCTGAGCGTGGCCGGCCGAGGTGATCGGCTCGGGTGCGTCCGCTGCCAGCATCTCGACACTGAGTCTGGTCACGGGAGGTTCCTTGCAGGTACGGGGATGGGGAGGGGTACTGCGATGGGGGTACGGAGGGGTACCGCAGTGGGGAGGGGGAGGGGGTACTGCGGGTGGGGAGGGGTACTGCGGCGACGGTGGAGAGTGATTACCGGGATGTCTCAGGAAGCGCGTCGAGCGCTTTCGCGGCCCGCTCGGTGATCTCCTCCGGGCTGCCGGAGACGTCGACGGCGACTCCGGCCTCGTCCGCCTGGAGCGGCTGGAGCGTGGCGAACTGCGAGTCCAGCAGCGCGGTCGGCATGAAGTGACCCTGCCGATGCGCCATCCGGTCCTCGATCAACGCCCGGTCGCCCGCGAGGTGCACGAAGACGGCTCCGGGAGCGGAGGCCCTGAGCCGGTCGCGGTACGACCGCTTCAGCGCCGAACAGCTCACCACCCCGCCGAGCCCGGCCCGCCCGTGCGCCCAGACGCCGATGGCGTCGAGCCATGGCCACCGGTCGGCGTCCTCGAGCGGAGTGCCGGCCGACATCTTGTCGATGTTGGCCTGCGGGTGGAAGTCGTCGCCCTCGGCGTACGGGACGCCCAGCCGGGCCGCGAGCAGGGGACCGATCGTGGTCTTGCCCGTGCCGGCGACGCCCATCACCACGACGACGTGAGGGGTACTCATCACTGCCTCGCTGTCTTCCTCGACATCCGACGTCGACATCTGACGTCGGCATACTGAAACCCACTAGGTACGACTAATTCAAGAGTCTGCAACAAATAAGTCTGACTTTTTGTTCCTGTGACCTGGCCCGTACGCTGAGTGCATGAGCGCATCGGACCGCGGGTTGCACGGCCGAGTACTGGAGGCCCTCGGCCCCGCGATCACCGCAGGGGAGTACCCGCCGGGCAGTGTCCTGCGTACCGACGAACTCGCCCAGTGTTTCGACGTCTCCCGCTCCGTGATGCGCGAGGCGGTCCGCGTACTGGAGTCCATGCACCTGGTCGAGTCACGCCGCCGGGTGGGCGTGACGGTGCGTCCCCAGAACGAGTGGAACGTCTACGACCCTCAGGTCATCCGCTGGCGTCTGGACGGCGCCGACCGCCCCCGTCAGCTGCGCTCGCTCACGATGCTGCGCTCGGCGATCGAACCGGTCGCCGCGGGTCTGGCCGCCAGGCACGCCACGGCCGAGCAGTGCGCCGAACTCACCGAGTACGCCCTGGGCATGGTGGCCACCTCACGCGGCCATCAGCTGGAGGGCTACCTCGTGCACGACATGGCCTTCCACCGCGTGATCCTCAACGCCTCCGGCAACGAGATGTTCGCCCGCCTCGGCGATGTCGTCGCCGAGGTCCTCACCGGCCGCACCCACCACGAGGTCATGTTCGAGGACCCCGACCCGGCCGCCGTCACCCTCCACGTCCAGGTCGCCGAGGCGGTCCGCGAGGGCGACGCACTCCGCGCGGAGGAACTGACCCGCGAGATCACCATGGGGGCCCTCCAGGAGCTGGACATACTGGCGCCGTAGCCCTCCTGCTCCAGAAACTCGCAGCCCTACTGGTCCAGGAACTCCCCGTCCACGTACACCCACGCCCCGTCCACCCGCTCGAACCGGCTCCGCTCATGCAGCGCACCGCCCCGGAACGAGGCCCGGAAGGTCACGGTGCCGGTGCTGTGGAAGGCGGAACCGTCCGTCGTGCCGAGGATCTCCAGGCCGGTCCAGCGCGTCCCCGGATCGAGGTCGAGCCGTGCCGGCCGGGTCCGCGGATGCCACGTCCGCAGCAGATACGGCGCGTCCCCCTTCACGAAGGCGCCGTAGCGGGACCGCATCAGCGCCTCGGCGGTGGGCGCCGCGGCAGGACCGGAGTGGTAGCGGCCGCAGCACGCCTCGTACGGCTCCGGAAGCCCGCAGGGACAGGCACCGGCGGGGCGGGAGGGGCGGGTACCGGCGGGGCGGGTACCGGCGGGGCGGGAGGGGCGAGTGCTGCGTCGGGACATGCACACCATTGTGCCGGGACCGCGCCCCGCGCCGCCCCGGCCGGTGAGCCCGGGCCCTACGCCTGCCGGGCCGGGCCGGGCCGGGCCGGGATCGTGGGGCGCGCGGTGCGGGCAGCGCACGCGGGACCATGTACGCGTCGCGCGCGGGCACCGTGACGGCGCGCTGCACTCCGCGCGAGCCCTGCACGGACCCGGCGCGGGCCCTACGCCGACCCGGCGTTGGTCGGCGGATGCGCGGGCCGGGCCGGTATCGCGGGGGCGTGCGGTGCCGGCAGCGGCGGCAGCCTCGTGCCGTACACCCATGCCTGGAACACCTGGTCCAGCGGCTCCGGCGCGAACCGGGCCGCGTGCGCGGTGAACGTCGTCGTGTTCACCGCCCCGCCCCGGTGCAGCGTCGCCCACCCGCGCAGCATCCGGAAGAACGCGTCGTCGCCCATCGCGCACCGCACCGCGTGCAGGACCAGCCCGCCGCGCTGGTAGAGCCGGTCGTCGAACATCGACTTACGCCCGGGGTCGGCCAGCGTGAGGTCCTGGGGCAGGGCGGACAGCGACCGGTGGGCCGCCACGGCGAGTTGATGCGCGCTCCGGCCACCCGACCGCTCCGACCACAGCCACTCCGCGTACTTCGCGAACCCCTCGTTCAGCCATATGTGCCGCCAGTCGGCGATGGACACGCTGTTGCCGAACCACTGGTGCGCCAGCTCGTGCGCCACCAGCCGCTCCCAACCCCGAGCCCCGTCCACATGGTTGGCGCCGAACAGCGACAACCCCTGTGCCTCGACGGGGACATCGAGCTCCTCCTCGGTCACCACGACCGCGTACTCGTCGAACGGGTACGGACCGAACAACTCCTGGAAGAGCTCCATCATCTGGGGCTGCCGCGCGAAGTCCCGCGAGAACTCGGGCAGCAGGTGCGCCGGAATGTGCCCGTGCTGCGGCACCCCGCCCGGGCCCGGATCGCCCAGCAGCACCGTCTGGTACTTGCCGATCGACAGCCCCACCAGATAGCTGGACGTGGGCGCGGCCTGCTCGTACACCCACGTGGTCGTCGACGCCTTCGTCGTCCGGGTCAGCAGCCGCCCGCCCGCCACCACCGCGTACGCGGACGGCGTGGTGATCGAGATCTGGTACGACGCCTTGTCGGCGGGCCGGTCGTTGCACGGATACCAGGACGGCGCCCCGATCGGCTGGCTCGCCACCAGCGCCCCGTCTTCCAGTTCCTCCCAGCCGAGCCCGCCCCACGGACTGCTCACCGGCTTGGGGTTGCCGGACCAGTGCACTTCCACCGTGAAGGGGGCGCCCGGACGGACCGCCTTGACCGGACGCAGGCGCAGCCTGCCGCCCCGGTGCGTGTAGTGCGGCTGCCGGCCGTCCACCCGGATCCGGCCGATCTTGAAGTCGCCCAGGTTCAACTGGAATTCGGGCAGCGGAGACCGTCCCGCTATCGCGTTGATCCGGGCCGTCCCCGACAACCGGTTGGGACCCGGGCGGTAGTCCAGCGCGAGTTCGTAGCGATGCACCCGGTAGCGGGAATCGCCGTTGGCCGGAAAATAAGGGTCCGGACCCACTGCCTGCTGAACGGTCACTGCGGTGTCTGCTCCCTGCGCTGTGCTCGAACGTCGTGCCGGTGCACCGTCCTCGGACCCCGGCTGAGCCGCGCTCAGGAACGCCATGACTCGATCGGGTTGCCCAGCCAGCGGGTGTCGTCGGGAACGGACTCCCCGGCCATCACCAGCGACGCCGGTCCCAGAGTCGTACGGGCGCCGATCGTGCTGCCGGGCAGGACGATTCCGCCAGGACCCAGCGTCGCGCCCTCACGGAGGACCACAGTATCCGTCCGCAAGATCCGGTCGTGGAAGAGGTGGGTCTGCAGCACACAGCCACGGTTCACGGTCGCCGCGTCCTCCAGCGTGACCAGGTCGGTCTCGGGCAGCCAGTAACTCTCCACCCACACGCCCCGGCCGATCCGCGCCCCGAGCCCGCGCAGCCACGCCGTCAGCACCGGCGTACCGGGCACGGAACCCGCCAGCCACGGCACCGCCAGCACCTCCACGAACGTGTCCGCCAGCTCGTTGCGCCACACGAAGGAGCTCCACAGCGGATGCTCCCCACTGCGGTGCCGCCCCACGAGCGCCCACTTCGCGACGACGGACACCAGACCCGCCACCAGCCCCACACCGAGCAGCACCAGCCCCGACAGCAGCGGCGCCCACGTGCCCAGCGCACACAGCGCGGCCACCGTCAGCACGGCCAGCCCCGCCGAGCAGAACACCGGTACGATCCGGCACAGCTCCACCAGCGCCCGGGCCCACAGCAGCCGGGCCGGCGGGTCGTACGTCCGGCTCTGGTCGCCGTCGGCCGCCGCACGCGGCAGCTTCATCGGCGGCAGCCCCAGATACGAGCTGCCCTTCTTCGCCTTCTTCGGCGTCGCCGACAGCACCCCGACCAGCCCGCCGTCCGGCACGGACCGGCCCGGCCCGGTCATCCCCGAGTTCCCGAGGAACGCCCGGCGCCCGATCTCCGCCCGCCCGATCCGCATCCAGCCCCCGCCGAGCTCGTACGGCGCGGTCAGCGTGTCGTCGGCCAGGAACGCGCCCTCGCCGACGGTCGTCAGGCTGGGCAGCGCCAGCACCGTCGAGACCTCGGCGCCCCTGCCGATCCGCATACCGAGCAGCCGCAGCCACACCGGCGTGGCCAGCCCGGCGTACAGCGGGAACAGCGTCTCCCGCGAGCGGTCCATCAGCTGCGTGACGGTCCACGCCTGCCAGCCGATCCGGCTGTGCGTCGGATGCGTGCCCTCCCGCAGGCCCACGCTGAGCAGCCGTACGGCGACCAGCAGCACCAGCGCGTACACCAGCCCGAAGGCGAGCGTCGCCGGGACGAGACCGAGCGCGACACCCGCGGCGGTCACCTCCGGCGTGACGAACCAGTAGCCCACGAACAGCGCGACCGCGCCCGCCAGCACCGGCAGCCCACTGAGCGCGAGGCCCGTGACGCCGTACATCGCCCGCCAGTACGTGCCCCGCACCGGCCGTTCCTTGGGCCAGTTGCGCTTGGCCTTGCCGAGCTTGACCGCGGGAGCGCCCGCCCAGCGCTGCCCGGTCGGAACCTGACCGGCGACCGCCGAGCCCGGCGCGACCTCCGCCCGTTTGCCCACCCGGGCGCCCGGGAAGAGCACGCTGCGGGTACCGACGACGGCATGCGCGCCCACCCGCACCGCACCGATCTCCAGCCGGTCACCGTCCAGCCACCAGCCGGACAGATCCACCTCGGACTCCACGGCCGCGCCCCGCCCCAGCCTGAGCAGGCCGGTGACCGGAGGCAGTGAGTGCAGGTCCACGTCCGGCCCGATCCGGGCGCCCAGCGCCCGCCCGTACCGCTCCAGCCAGGACCCGGTCAGCGAGGTCGCCCCGCTGAACTCGGCCAGCCGCTCGGCGGTCCACAGCCGCAGATGCACACTGCCGCCGCGCGCGTACCGGCCCGGCTCGACCCCCTTGAGGAGCAGCCGGGCCCCGCCCGTCGCGATCGCGAGCCGGCCGGGCGGACTGAAGAAGAGCACCGCTCCGGCCGCGACGAGCCACCACGGGGCGGTCGGCAGCCAGGAGTACGCGGGCAGCAGGTTGCCGAGCGCCGTCAGCGCCACGGTCCAGCGCAGCCCGATCACGGTGAACAGGGGGAGCAGGAGGAGGAGCTGGACCACCTGGGCGCGCACCGGAACCGGCGCGATGACCCGCGTGCCACCGTCGTCCTGCCTCGACTTCTCCAGATGCCGCGCGAGCTTGCGCAGCACGGGCTGCTGGTAGACGTCGAGGACGGCGGCGCTCGGGTAGCGGGTGCGCAGCCGTGTGGTCAGCTGGGCCGCGGCGAGACTGCCGCCGCCGACGGCGAAGAAGTCGTCCCGCGCGCCCGACACCGGGATGCCGAGCACCTCGCTCCACTGCTCGGCCAGCCACGCCTCGGTGCCGTACAGCTGCTCTACGGGACCGGTGCTCTGCAGCCCCTCCAACGGCCAGGGCAGGGCGCCCCGGTCGACCTTGCCGCTGGTCCGGGTCGGCAGCTCGTCGACCGGCGCGAGCAGCGGAACCAGGGCCGCGGGCAACTCGGCACGCAGCCTCTCGACGGCCGCCGCGTGATCCCAGCCGTCCTGGGTGACGACATAGCCGACGAGGAGCTGGTTCCCGCTGCGGGCAGTCCGTACGGCGGCCGCGGCGCCCGCCACACCCGGCAGGGCCTGCAACGCGGCATCCACCTCACCGAGCTCGATGCGCCGCCCGCCGAGCTTGATCTGCTCGTCGGCCCGCCCGAGGAACACCAGCCCCTCGGGCTCCGCCATGACGAGGTCACCGCTGCGGTACGCCCGCTCCCACCCGAGGGACTCCAGCGGCGCGTACTTCTCCGCGTCCTTCTCGGCGTCCAGGTACCGGGCGAGCCCGACCCCGCCGATCACCAGCTGACCGCTGGAGCCCATCGGCACGGGCTCCCCGGCCTCGTCGACGACGGCCAGCTCCCAGCCGTCCAGCGGCAGCCCGATCCGGATCGGCTCCGCACCGCTCATCAGCGAGGCACAGGCCACCACGGTCGCCTCGGTGGGCCCGTAGGTGTTCCACACCTCGCGTCCCTCGGTCACCAGCCGCTGCACCAGCTCGGGCGGGCACGCCTCGCCACCGAAGATCAGCAGACGTACGTCGTTGAGCGTCTCGGGCTCCCACAGCGCGGCCAGCGTCGGCACCGTCGACACGACGCTGATCTCCTGCTCGACCAGCCAGGGCCCGAGATCGGCGCCACTGCGGACCTGGGCACGCGGCACCGGCACCAGACAGGCCCCGTACCGCCACGCCAGCCACATCTCCTCGCAGGACGCGTCGAACGCGACCGACAGGCCCGCCATGACCCGGTCCCCGGGCCCGATCGGGTCCTCGGTGAGGAACAGCTGGGCCTCGGCGTCCACGAAGGCGGCGGCGCTGCGGTGACTGACGGCGACACCCTTGGGCTTGCCGGTGGAGCCGGAGGTGAAGATGATCCAGGCGTCGTGCCCGATGCCGGGACGCGCGGCGGGGACCTCGGAGCGGCCGTGCACGGTCAGCTCGTGCCCGGCGCCGACGACGGCCCGCACCTCGGCCTCGCCGAACACCAGCTCGGCCCGCTCGTCAGGGTCCTCGGCGTCCACGGGCACGTAGGCGGCACCGGCGGCCAGCACGGCGAGGATCGCCACGTACAGATCGTTGGTTCCGGACGGCACCCGGACCCCCACGCGGTCACCGAGACCGACCCCGGCGTCCGCGAGTCGCCGCCGCAGCTGCTCCACCTTCGCGGCCAGCGCACGGTAGGTCAGCGGTGCCCTGCCGTCGTCGAGAGCGAGCTCGTTGGGATACGACCGCACGGACGCGTCGAGGACGTCCACAAGCGTGCGGGGAGGGGCCGCCGGCCCTCCGGAGAAACGTGCCGTATCGCCGAACCGTTCGCGGATCTCGTCATCGAGCAGGCCGAGAGCGTCGCTCTCGTGTATCGCTGCCATCGGGCCCTCGCGTCTTCGTTCCCGGAAACCCCCGGGGCGCTGGCGGGCCCGCAGGTCTGCCTGGGGTTGTCCGATTCCAGCTCCGTTCCGTAACAAGCCGGAAATTTTAGTACGACGCTAGGCCCGCCCGCTTCCGTCGGCCACTCGGGACGGCCTTCCGGGGGGTCCGTACCCGCGCCGCGAAGGGCCGTGACCTGGTGATCTTCAGGGTGAGGAGAGATGCCCCACACGACGAGCGAGGGCCGTGACCGTCTGGTCACGACCCTCGCTCTTCTCGTGTGTCCGAGGGGGGACTTGAACCCCCACGCCCGATAAAGGGCACTAGCACCTCAAGCTAGCGCGTCTGCCATTCCGCCACCCGGACAAGGTGTCTGTCGTGCGCGGTTTCCCGTGCGGCGACAGAGGAAACATTACCAGGCTTTCGACAGGCTCCTGATCCACCCCGGTCGTGCGTGGACCCCGTGCGTGAACGGGGTGTGACGGGCCGGGACCGGCCTTGGGGAGAGGTCGGGAGGAGGGGGAGGATGAGGGGGGACCACCAGCAGCGACAGTGCGGGAGGAAGCGCGTGAGCGAGACGGACACGACCAGGGGCGTCACCGGCGAGGACGAGGTCGTGGACCTCTGCCGCGAGCTGATCCGGATCGACACCAGCAACTACGGCGACCACTCGGGACCGGGCGAGCGCGAGGCTGCCGAGTACGTCGCCGGGAAGCTCGCCGAGGTGGGCCTCGAACCGGAGATCTTCGAGTCGCACCCGGGGCGCGCGTCCACGGTGGCCCGCATCGAGGGCGAGGACCCGTCCCGGCCCGCGCTGCTCATCCACGGCCATCTGGACGTCGTACCGGCCAACGCCGACGACTGGACCCACCACCCGTTCTCCGGGGAGGTCGCGGACGGGTGCGTGTGGGGCCGGGGCGCCGTCGACATGAAGGACATGGACGCGATGACCCTGGCGGTCGTGCGCGACCGGCTGCGCAGCGGGCGCAGGCCCCCGCGCGACATCGTGCTCGCGTTCCTCGCCGACGAGGAGGCGGGCGGCACGTACGGCGCCCGACACCTCGTCGACCACCACCCCCACCTCTTCGAGGGGGTCACCGAGGGGATCAGCGAGGTGGGCGGGTTCTCGTTCACCGTGAACGAGCAGCGCCGGCTCTATCTGATCCAGACGGCCGAGAAGGGCATGCACTGGATGAAGCTGACCGTGGCCGGCACCGCCGGCCACGGCTCGATGATCCATCGCGACAACGCGATCACCGAGCTCTCGGAGGCCGTCGCGCGACTCGGGCGGCACAAGTTCCCGGTCCGGGTCACCAAGACGACCCGTGCCTTCCTGGACGAACTCGGCGACGCGCTCGGCACCGAACTCGATCCGGAGGACATGGAGGGCACGCTGGCCCGGCTCGGCGGGATCGCCAAGCTCATCGGCGCGACCCTCGGCAACACCGCCAACCCCACGCAGCTCAACGCCGGCTACAAGGTCAACGTCATCCCCGGCGAGGCCACCGCGAACGTGGACGGACGGTTCCTGCCCGGGTTCGAGGAGGAGTTCCTCGCCGACCTCGACCGGATCCTCGGTCCGAAGGTGCGGCGCGAGGACGTGCACTCCGACAAGGCGCTCGAGACCTCCTTCGACGGAGCGCTGGTGGACGCCATGCAGTCGGCGCTGCTGGCCGAGGACCCGGCCGCGAAGGCGGTCCCGTACATGCTCTCGGGTGGCACGGACGCCAAGTCCTTCGACGACCTGGGCATCCGGGGCTTCGGGTTCGCGCCGCTGAAGCTTCCGCCGGAGCTGGACTTCGCGGGCATGTTCCACGGCGTCGACGAGCGCGTCCCGGTGGAGGGGCTCAAGTTCGGTGTGCGGGTGCTCGACCGATTCATCGACGCGTCCTGAATTCGCCCACTTAAACGACACTTCACTATTCGAGCGCCCGTGCGGAATGAACTGAGAAGAGTGAATGCGACGATAAGCTCGTAGCTCCATTACTCCTTCCTCGTTACAGGTGGTGCGATCAACTACTTGGGATCGCATTGCCAACAAGGAGGAATAATGATCAAGAAGGTCGTCGCCGCCGCGGCTGCCACCGGTGGGCTCGTTCTCGCGGGCGCGGGCCTTGCCGTGGCCGACGCGGGTGCCCAGGGTGCTGCCGTGCACTCGCCGGGCGTCCTGTCCGGCAACGTCGTTCAGGCCCCCGTTCACGTCCCGGTGAACGTCTGCGGCAACACGGTCTCCGTGATCGGGCTGCTGAACCCCGCGTTCGGCAACACCTGCATCAACAAGTGACGTTGTGCCTCGCCCCGTGAGGGGCTGAGCCCGTCGGCCCCGGAGTGCGTGCCATGCGCTCCGGGGCCGACCGGCCTTCAGCAGCGGTTCATTTTCGGATGTCAGGACTCGGATGTCGGGACTCGGATGTCGAGTTTCGGGCGTCGGGATTTCGGGCGTCGAGATTTCGGGACAAGGTCGAAGGCAGGGATTCAGCAATGCGACAGGTCACCCGTAAGGGCCTGATGACCGTGGCCGCCGCGACCGGCGTGATCGCCGCCGCGGGCGGTGCGGCGCACGCCGGCTCGTACGCGAGCGGATCGAGCGCCGACTCACCCGGCGTGCTGTCGGGCAACTCGGTGCAGGCGCCGGTGCACGCGCCGGTGAACGTCTGCGGCAACACGGTCAACGTCATCGGGTTGCTCAACCCGGCGATGGGCAACAAGTGCGTGAACACCGACGTCAGGGCCGGTGACGGTTCCTCCGGCGGATATGGCGGAGACGGCGGATACGGTTCCTCCGGCGGCTCCGGCGGCTCCGGCGGCTCCGGCGGCTCCGGCGGGCACGGAAGCCATGGCGGTCACTCGGGGCACGGCGGCTCAGGGGGGTCCGGCGGCTCAGGGGGGTCGCACGCCGGCGGTCACACCGGTGGCTCCCCGGGCGTGGGCTCCGGCAACCACGTCGAGGTGCCGATCGACGCGCCGGTCAACGTGTGCGGCAACAGCGCCAGCGTCATCGGCGTCGGCAACGCCGCCACGGCCGACGGCTGTGCCAACGGGGACGGTTCCGGCGGCGGACACCACACCACGCCTCCGGGCGGCGGCGACGGGACGACCCCGCCCGCCCACCCCGAGCAGCCGGGCACTCCGGGGCAGCCGGGCACTCCGGGACTGCCGGGCCATCCGGGACAGCCCGGGGGGCCGGGTACTCCGGAGCACCCCGGCGGGCCGGGCAACCCGGTGGAGCCCAGCCGCCCCGGCGTTCCGAACACTCCGCACACCCCGCCCACCACGGAGGGCCGGACGCCCGGTGGCTCCGCGCAGACCGACCAGTCCGGAGCCCCGTCCGTCGTCCAGCCCCAGGGTGCCGCGCAGCTCGCGCACACCGGCAGTGGGCTGCCGCTGGGCCTCGCCCTGCCCGCGGGCGCGGGTGCACTGCTGGCGGGCGCCGTGCTCTACCGCAAGGCACGCGCCTCTGTGTGACCTTGGACAAGCCGCACACCACGGCTGAAAGCACCGCGAACCTCCCCGTCGGTGCACACGACGGCGCGGGCCCTGCTTCGGTCGGGCCCGCTTCGTCTCCGTCGCCTCAGCTCACCATGTGGCGCGGACCTGGCGGATGATCCGCCGTCGCAGCCGCACCCTGCGGCTGCCGTCGCGCAGCAGGCTCAGGCGGTCCAACTCCCAGTGACCGTACTCGGCATGGTCCGTCAGCAGACGAGTCGCGTCCTTGCGGGAAACCCCGCGCGGCACGTACACCTCGACAAATTCGTATTCCGGCATCGCATCTATTGTGCGGGCTGGGGCCCGGTACGGATAGCGTCTGCACTATGTCTGATGCTGCGCAGCCCACCGCTGCCGAGGTACGAGCCGCCGCCGAGGCGGTCAAGACCGCGCTCGACCGCCACCTGGCCGCGGTCGAACGCAGGTCGGGGGAGGACGACCCGGCCGTCTACGAAGCGTTCAACGAGCTGGCCGCGGCCGCCGAAACTTACGACGAACTGCTCTACGACCGCTACGACGAGGTCACGCCCTTCGAGATCCCTGGAGCAGACGAGTCGCTACCGCCGTATACGGGCCCCGAAGAACCGAACGCCCTCAGTGTGCTGATCCGCCGCGACTACGCCGTGCTGGAGCCGCAGCGGCTGTTGGCGCAGGCCCAGCGGATCGAGGCGGCGGACGACGATGCCGGCAGCGGCGCGGGGGCGTCCGGCACGGTCCACGGCGCCCTGGGTCTTCTGTTCGGTGAGTTCGAGCCGGATGAGATCGCCTCCCGGCACAAGGAGTTCGGCCTGGAGGAAGGCGACTCCACGCTCTGGGTGACGGCCGGCGACGAAGCGCCCGAGCCCGGCGAGTGGCTGGAAGCCCCGTTCGAGCAGGCCGACGCCCAGCGGGTGGTCTGCCGCTTCGACGTCAGCGCGGTCTTCGATGACGAGATCGACGACGACGGCGACGTCGTGGACGAACTCGACGCGGACCTGGACGAGGACGAGGACCTGGAACCTTTGGACGCGGAACGCTGAGCGCCTGCCCGCGCGGGCGGGGACAACGCATGAGATGACGGCGGCGGCCGTCCCGGAAGCTGAACCTCCGGGACGGCCGCCGCCGTCGCGCTGCACGGCGAACCTACGGACGCGGCACGAAGCGCGCCGTGCCCCGCACACACGCTCCCGCCGATCCCACGTCGACCTCCGGTTCCGGCCCGGCGGTCCTACGCCGCCTTCCGGTTCTGCCACGGCGGTCCTACGCCGCCGCCGGTTTCGGCTCCGGCGGTCGGTGACACCTCGGCCTCCGGTTCCGGACGGCGGTCCGGTTCCCACCCCGCCCTCGGGGTCGGCTCAGCCGGTCACCTCACCGGTACCTGCGGGGCCAGCAGTACGGGCAGACGGGTCGTCCGGGGCTTCGGCAGGACCTCGGCCACGGCCCTGGGCAGGGCCTGCTCCGCGCCGTGCACCACGGACAGGTGCCGCTCCGCCCGCCCGAACGCGGTGTAGACCCACGGTCGGCTGAGGGCCTGCGCCGCATCGCCGGGCAGCACCACGACCGCCGCCGGCCACCGGCCGCCCACGGCCTGGTGCGCGGTCAGCGCCCACCCGTGCCGCACGGACTGTTCCACCCGCTCCTTCGGTACGACGACGGCCTCGCCCGCGCACGACAGGTGCAGCCCCTCGGCATCGGCCTTGACCACACGGCCCGGCAGCGTACGCCCCGGAGCGGGGGAGTAGACGACCCGGTCACCGGGGTCAAAGCCGCCGAAACGGCCGGGACCGGGGTTGAGCCGCTCCTTGAGGGCCGCGTTCAGCGCGCGGGTGCCGACCGCGCCGCCGTGGCCCGGCGTGATCACCTGGGTCTCCTCGGCCGGGACGCCGATCGCCCTGGGCACCGAGTCCGCGACGAGCTGCACCGTCCGGTGCACGGCCTCGCCGGCGTCCCGCACCGGCACGATCACGACCTCCTTGCCGGGGGCCTCGACCTGGTTCAGCTCGCCGATGCCGATGCCGGACACCAGCTCGCCCAGCGGCCCGGGATCCGGCTGCCGCGAGGCGATCTGCGGGCAGACCCGTGCGGCCAGGAGATCCGCGAACACCCGCCCGGGACCGACGGACCAGAGCACCGCGGGATCCCCGGCCAGCACCAACCGGGCGCCGTCCGGCAGCGACTCCGCCAGCAGAGCCGCCGTCTCGACGTCCAGCTGGGGCGCGTCCAGGACGATGAGCAGGTCGAGGTCGAACGTGCCCTCGGCGTCCCGCCCGGGCCCCTCGGCACCGGACAGCAGCCCGGCGACGGTGGCGACCCCGGTGGTGCCGTCCCGGCTGTCGTCGGTCCGGCTGCCGTCGGCCGATTCGGTCCGGCCGTCGCGGGACGCGTGGGCCGGACCGTCGGGGGACGCGTGGGCCGGACCGCCGTACGGCGCGTCGGCCTGACCGCCGTACGACGCTGCGGGCCCGGGCCGCTCGGTCCCGCCCGTCAGCGACGCGAAGCGATCACGCCCGGCCGGACTGTGGGCGGCGGCCCAGGCACGCATCCCCAGCTGTCCGGCCGCGCGCAGCAGTGCCGCAGGCTCGGCCGACGAGGCCGCCCCGCCGGTGTGCAGCACGAGACCGTGACGGGTGACCGCATGGATCAGCTCGGCGGCCGATCCGCCGGCAGCCTCGGCGGCCCGCTCCCAGTCCGCCCCCGAACCGTCCTCCTTCGGTACGGAGTTGATCAGCCGGGCCAGACCGTCGGCGAGGCTCTCCTCGGCGAGGACGTACCGCTCCAGCCCCACGAGGACACGGACCGGCCGCTCCTCCTCGTCCTCCTCCGGTTCCGGGGCGCTCGGGTCGAGGAGGTCCTGGAAGACCAGGGCCTCACCTTCGGCGAGGGTGCCCTGGACGGCCGCGTCGGGATCCGGCACGCCTCGCTGGGACAACGCGGCGACGAGGGCCGGCATCTCCAGGGCGGTGTGCCCGGCCAGAGCGGCCTGCTCCAGCAGCCACACCGTGACCGACCGCCCCCGCCGCTCGTCGTCCGGCCCGCACTCCGCGCCCAGCAGCGCCCGCGCGAACCCGTCGGCCTGGTCGGGCCGCACACCGCCGACCCGCAGCAGTTGCCAGGGATCCGCCCGCAGCAGCTCACCGGCATTCTCACCGAGCACCGCGGCCGCCTGGGCCGCGAATGACTCCGGCGCACCCCCCTCGGCCAGCACGCCCCGTACGGCCTCGACGGCGTCCGGCGCCGGTACGGCCGCAGCGGCCTCGGCCGAGGCCGGCTGCGGCCTCGGCTCGGGCACGGACCGACGCGGGGCGGGCGCCGCCTCGAAGGCGGCCGCCACCGGCTTCTCGCCGCTCTCCACCGCACGTACGGCCGCGAGCAGATCGGCGGCCTTCCCGCTGAGCTTGGCGCCGGCGGCGATGGGCGCCTCCTTCTCGGCCTTGCGTTTCTCGATCCGCTCCCGCTCCAGACGCTGAGCCGCGAGCTCGGCCTCGGCCTCGGACACCTTCGCCGCATCCGCCCCCGCGTCATCCGCGGAGCCGCCCCCGCTCTCGGCCTCGGCACCCTCCGCCTCAGCTTCGGCGCCCTCGGCCCCGGCACTCTCCGCCTCAGCCTCGATGCCCTCCGCCGCGGCCTCGACGCCGTCCGCCGCAACGCGCTCTTCCGTGGCGCCCGGCGTCCCCGGTTCGGTGTCCTCGGCGTCCTGAGTTGGCCCCGGGTCCGTGCTCACAGCGTGCTCCAGTCGTGATCGGGATAGCGGTGCACGGGCGCCGACACATCGTCGAGCGCCCGGCAGATCTCGTCAGGAAGACTAAGCGCCTCCACTGACAACGCCGTCGTGAGCTGCTGCGCGTTGCGCGCGCCGACGATCGGCGCGGCCACCCCCGGCCGGTCCCGGACCCATGCGAGGGCCACCTGGAGCGGTGTCACGGCGAGCCCGTCCGCCGCGGTCGTCACGGCGTCCACGATCCGGGTCGCCGTGTCGTCGAGATACGGCGCGACGAACGGCGCCAGATGCTCCGAGGCGCCCCGCGAGTCCGCGGGCGTCGCGTGCCGGTACTTGCCGGTGAGCACCCCGCGCCCGAGCGGCGACGAGGGCAGCAGGCCGATCCCCAGGTCCAGCGCCGCCGGCAGCACCTCGCGCTCGATACCGCGCTGGAGCAACGAGTACTCCAGCTGCGTACTCGCCAACCGGGTCCGTGTGCCCGGCGCCGCGATCTGCCAGGTCGCGGCCTTGGCGAGCTGCCAGCCGCAGAAGTTCGACACCCCGGCGTACCGGGCACGTCCGCTGCTGACCGCCAGGTCGAGAGCCTGGAGGGTCTCTTCCAGCGGGGTGTCCGGGTCGTAGGCATGGATGTGCCACACGTCGACATAGTCCGTGCCGAGCCGGGCCAGCGAGGCGTCCAGCGCGGACAGCAGATGCCCGCGCGAGCCGTCGAACCGGCGGTCGGGATCCGGCACGCTGCCGGCCTTGGTCGAGATGACCAGGTCGCGGCGCGGTACGAGGCCTTCCATGAGTCGTCCGAGCAGATACTCGGCCTCTCCGTCGCCGTAGACGTCCGCGGTGTCGACGAGACTTCCGCCCGCTTCCCAGAACGTCTTCAAGAGGTCCGCGGCGTCATGCTCATCGGTGTCCCGACCCCAGGTCAGGGTGCCGAGCCCGATCCGGGACACACGCAGGCCGGTGCGGCCGAGATGCCTCTGCTCCATGAACGCCGAGATTACTGGCCAGAACCTGCCGTGTGGGTGCCTGTGGATAACCAGTTCCCGCGAACGGCACGGCCCTCAGGACGGGACCGGCACAACAGCCGGCACCCGCCGACGGCGGGAAGGGGACGGGGCGGGGGCATCCGCCCGCGGCGGTCGTCGCGTCAACACCGGCACCTCACCAAGAACCGATTCCGCGAGGTTCCGAGCACGGACACCCCGGCCCACGGTCCCGGCCCACGGTCCCGGCCCACCTCCCCCTACAGGCGCTACACGCACCCCCACCAAACCCGCACAGGCGTCGCAAGCATCGCCCCGCACCCGACCAAGCCCAAGAGGCACCCGCTAGGGTTCCCCTTCAAAAGACGTTACTGATCGGTAAGGGGATTCGGCATGGAGCTAGGGATCAACCTCGGCTACTGGGGTGCCGGCATGGACGCGGACAATCTCGCCGTGGCCAAGGAGGCCGATCGCCTCGGCTACGCGGTCTGCTGGGCCGCCGAGGCCTACGGCTCCGACGCGGCCACCGTACTCACCTGGGTCGCGGCCAAGACCGAGCGCATCGATGTCGGCTCGGCCATCTTCCAGATCCCGGCCCGCCAGCCGGCGATGACCGCGATGACCGCGGCCACTCTCGACTCGCTCTCCGGCGGCCGCTTCCGCCTCGGTCTCGGCGTCTCCGGCCCGCAGGTCTCCGAGGGCTGGTACGGCGTCAAGTTCGACAAACCCCTCTCCCGCACCCGCGAGTACGTCGAGATCATCCGCAAGGCGATGACCCGCGAGCGCCTCTCCCACCAGGGCGAGCACTGGACGCTCCCGCTCCCCGGCGGCCCCGGCAAGCCCATCAAGCTGACCGTGCACCCCGAGCGCGAGCACATCCCGCTGTACATCGCCGCCATCGGCCCGAAGAACCTCGAACAGACCGGCGAGATCGCCGACGGAGCCCTCCTCATTTTCGCCTCCGCCGACCACCTCGAAGACACCGCCATCAAGTACCTGCGGGCCGGTCGCGAGAAGGCCGGCAAGACCCTCGACGGCTTCGATGTCTGCCCGACCCTGCCCCTCGCCGTCGGCGAGGACAAGGACGTCACCACCCTCGCCGACACCTTCCGTCCGTACACCGCGCTCTATGTCGGCGGCATGGGCAGCCGTAAGCAGAACTTCTACAACCAGCTCGCCCAGCGCATGGGCTACGAGAAGGAAGCCGCCGAGATCCAGGACAGGTATCTCTCCGGGGACAAGCAGGGCGCCGCGGCCGCCATCCCGCACGACCTGATCGACAAGACGACATTGCTGGGCTCCGTCGACCGGATCGCCGACCGGATGAAGGCCTACGCCGAGGCCGGGGTCACCACCCTCACCCTCGCCCCCGCCGGCTTCACGCTCGACGAGCGCCTCGTATCCCTCCGAGCCGGCACCGAGGCCCTGGAACGGTCCGGGCTCGCCTGACAAGCGGCTCCGCCCGACAACCGATCACCGGCTCCGTCTGACAGCCGGGCTCACGCGACGCAGGGTTCGACCACCGGATGTTCCCGCGGCCGTGGTGGGGGCTCGGGGCCTTCCCCGCCACGGCCGGTCACGCAGAAACGCTCCGGATTCCGTACGGTCACGCCCGCACGGTCACGTCCCACGCGACCCCACTGGTCCCCCTTTTGGCGGAGTTGTCCGACACAGCTGTTGCGGCACCCCTCTCACCGCATTTGACTCGTTCTTTGCGGAACCCTGCGGAGCTTTGCAGAGAGGTGCCAAACGATGCTGTCGGCCAAAAGCCTGTTCCAAGAGATTCTCGACAACGACGAGTCCTTCCGCCTGTTCTGCTCCATTGCGGCCAGCGGGGAGTCCCAGGGCGGCTGGGAGAACGCCCGCATCGCCGCGCTCGTCCCGGCCGGCGAGCGCGCTCTGGCCCCCAAGATCACCCGGCACGGCGCGGACGAGGACAAGCACGGGCGGATCTTCGACGCCCTGATGAAGAAGCGCGGCCTCGACCCCGTTCCCGTCCCGCCCGAGACCGACTACACGATGCTCCTGGAGAAACGCGGCATCGGGCTGGCTCACGCCAAGCTGGAGGGCGACGAACCGCTCACGGTGCAGGACGTCATCACCTACCTGGCGCACAGCCGGGTCACCGAGCAGCGCGCCGCCGACCAGATGGAGATGCTGCGCAAGCACTTCGCGGATCACCCCGCGGTCGGCAAGGCCGTACGGATGATCTCCCACGACGAGGACAACCACCTCGCCTACACCCACGAGGAGTTGCTGCGCTTCGTGGCCGCCGGGCACGGACGGTTCATCCAGCGCACGCTGCGCGACTGCGCGCTCGCCGAGATCCGCGTCTACCGGAACGTCAGCCTTGCGGTCATGGCCCACATGGGCCGCATCCTCGGCTGGCCGAGGGCCAAGTCGACGCTCCTGGCCGCGGGTATCCACGCGATGTACGCGTACGAGCGGTCGGGCGGCTGGCGGACCATGGTGTCCCTGAGGATGCCGGAACGCCTAAACGCGCTCGGCGGACCCACGACCGCGGCCCCCGAGTTCGCCTGAACGCCGAACAACCCCGGACATCCCCGCCCTCTGCCCCCGGGCCTGGAGTCGTGGGCTCACGCCTCTCCGCGGGCCTACAGCCACCCCCGGCGCTTGAACAGCCGATACAGCAGCACCTCCAACGAGCCCATCAGCGCGATCACCGCCGGATACGCCCACACCCAGTGCAACTCCGGCATGTGGTCGAAGTTCATGCCGTAGATCCCCGCGATCATCGTGGGGATCGCGGCCATGGCCGCCCACGCGGAGATCTTCCGCATGTCGTCGTTCTGCCGGACGCTCATCTGCGCCAGGTGCGCGGAGAGGATGTCCGAGACCAGCCGGTCCAGGCCCTCCACCGACTCGTTCACGCGCGCGAGGTGGTCGCTGACGTCACGGAAGAAGGGCCGCGCCTTCTCGTTGACGTAGGGCACCGCCCCGCCGGACGACGTCCCCACGCTCGCCAGCCGGGTCAGCGGCACCGTCAGCGGCCCGGTAGCCCGGCGGAACTCCAGGATCTGCCGCTTGAAGGTGTAGATGCGGGACGCGGTGTGCCGTGAGCCCCCGCCGTCCGGCGAGAACACCTCCGTCTCCAGCTCCTCCAGGTCGGTCTGCAACTCGGTGGCCACCTCCAGGTAGTGGTCGACGACGGCGTCGGCGACCGCGTACAGCACGGCGGTGGGACCCTTGCCGAGCAGCTCCGGCTCCTTCTCCAGCCGTCGCCGCACGATGCCCAGGGGTGAGCCCACACCGTGGCGGACGGTCACCACGAAGGAGTCGCCGAGGAAGAGCATGACCTCGCCGGTGGACACGGAGTCGCTCTTCGGTTCGTACTCCACGGGCTTGAGCACCACGAACAGAGAGTCGTCGTAGACCTCCAGCTTGGGCCGTTGGTGGGCGTTCAGGGCGTCCTCGACCGCCAGCGGATGGAGCGCGAACTCCCGGGTGACGTGGTCGAACTCCTTCTCGGACGGCTCGTGCAGCCCGATCCAGAGGAACGCGTCCCCCGCCCGGGCCTCGGCGAGGGCGTCGGACAGGTCCTCGGGCCCCTCCGTCCGATGTCCGTCACGGTAGATGGCGCAGTCGACTATCACTGAGCGTGTACCCCCGTCGTCCACAGAGCGCGTACTCCCGTCGTCCGACGACCACCGCGCTCCGGACCCTTTCCCGCCGTACGCCTACGCTGGGCCGCATGCCCACGCTGATCCTTGTCCGGCACGGACGATCCACCGCCAACACCGAGGGACTGCTCGCCGGGTGGACGCCCGGCGTCGCACTGGACGAGCGCGGCGCCGCGCAGGCTGCCGCGCTGCCCGGCCGGCTCGCCGAGCTGCCGCTCTCCGAGATCGTCACCAGCCCGCTGCAGCGCTGCGAGGAAACCGTCCGGCCGCTGTTGGAGGCCCGGCCCGGCCTCACCGCGCACACCGACGAACGGATCGGTGAGTGCCACTACGGCGACTGGTCCGGTCGTAAGCTTGCCGAGCTCATGGACGAGCCGCTGATGGAGGTCGTACAGGCGCACCCCTCGGCGGCCGCGTTCCCCGGCGGCGAGTCGATGCGGGCGATGCAGACCCGCGCCGCCGAGGCGGTACGCGAGTGGAACGCTCGGGTGGAGCGCGACCACGGGGCCGACGCCGTCTATCTCATGTGCTCCCACGGCGACGTCATCAAGTCGCTCGTGGCGGACGCACTCGGACTTCATCTCGACCTCTTCCAGCGGATTTCTGTTGAACCGTGTTCCATCACAGCGATCCGTTACACCCGTCTGAGGCCGTTTGTCGTCCGCCTCGGCGACACCGGTGACTTCGCGTCCCTGTCACCGCGCCAGGAGCCTCCGGCCGATGACGCCCCGGTGGGTGGTGGTGCGGGCGCACCGTGATCGTCGGGCGCAGTAGGGTGAAGCGGTCCGCGCAAGCGCGTTCACGCATGAACGTTCTCGCATGAGCGTTCCCATGAGCGTTCCCATGAGTGTTCACGGACAGACGCAGGTACTCACGATTCCAATGGAGACAGGACGTGTCCCGTCAGGTGTTCCTCTACGACCCCCCGGACCGCTTCGTGGCCGGTACGGTCGGACTGCCCGGACGCCGTACGTTCTTCATCCAGGCCACGGCCGGCCCCCGGGTGACCAGCGTGGCCCTGGAGAAGACCCAGGTCGCCGCGCTCGCCGAGCGGATGGACGAGCTGCTGGACGAGGTCGTACGGCGTAGCGGTGGCAGTGCCGCCGTGCCCGCCGTGGCGCCCACCGAAGTCGCCGACACCGGCCCCCTGGACACCCCCGTCGAGGAGGAGTTCCGGGTCGGCACCATGGCCCTCGCCTGGGACGGCGACGAGCAGCGCATGATCGTCGAGGCGCAGGCCCTCGTGGAGCTCGACGCCGACTCCGAGGACGACCTCGCCGAGGCGGAGGAAAAACTCCTCCAGGACGAGGAGAACGGGCCCCCGATGCTGCGGGTCCGGCTCACCGGCGCGCAGGCGAGAGCCTTCGCCAAGCGTGCCCTGGACGTCGTCAACGCCGGGCGGCCGCCGTGTCCGCTGTGCAGTCTCCCGCTCGATCCGGAAGGACACGTATGTCCGCGCCAGAACGGATACCGCCGCGGAGCGTGACGACCGGGGCGACGCCGACGGAGCCGCTTGCCGACCTGCTCGCCGAGGGCGAGCTGACGGTACGCGGCCGCATCCAGGAGGCGTCCAACGCGGCCCTGTACTGCACGGTCTCCCACGACGGCCGGGAAGCCGCCTGTATCTACAAGCCGGTGGCGGGGGAGCGGCCCCTGTGGGACTTCCCCGACGGGACGTTGGCGCAGCGCGAGGTCGCCGCGTACGAGGTCTCCGAGGCGACCGGCTGGGGCCTCGTGCCGCCCACCGTGCTGCGCGACGGGCCGTACGGCGAGGGCATGTGCCAGCTGTGGATCGACGTGACGCCCGAGAGCGAACTGCTCGCGCTCGTCGACGCGGAGGAGCCGGAGCCCGGTTGGAAGGCGATCGGATTCGCCGAGGTCGGTGAGGGACGGACCGCGCTGCTGGTGCACGCGGACGACGAGCGGCTGCGCCGGCTCGCCGTGCTGGACGCCGTGATCAACAACGCCGACCGCAAGGGCGGCCATCTGCTGCCCACCACCGAGGGCCGTCTCCTGGGCATCGACCACGGGGTCACCTTCAACGCCGAGAACAAACTGCGGACCCTGCTGTGGGGGTGGGCCGGGGAGCCGCTGACCGGCGAGGCGGTCGACGTTCTCAAGGCCCTGAAGGGGGCGCTCGGGCCGTCCGGCGCGCTGGCCGCACGCTTGGCCTCGCTGATCACCCCGGTGGAGATCGACGCCACCCGCGCGCGGGTCGACGCCTTGCTGGAGTCCGGGAAGCACCCGGAACCCAGCGGGGAGTGGCCGGCCATTCCCTGGCCGCCGGTCTAGCGGGGTCCAGCGGCACACCGGCCGGTATCGCGCAAGAACGCCTTACCGGCCATCCGGTCCGGTCCGGTTCGTAGATGGAACTTCCGTCCGGTTAGGCTCATGACATGCATGCCTGGCCCGCTTCCGAGATCCCCGCCCTGCCTGGTCAGGGCCGCGACCTGAGGATCCACGACACCGCGACCGGTGCTCTGGTCACCCTCGACCCCGGTCCCGTCGCCCGTATCTACGTGTGCGGCATCACTCCGTACGACGCGACCCACATGGGTCACGCGGCGACCTACAACGCGTTTGACCTTGTGCAGCGCGTGTGGCTCGACACTCAGCGGCAGGTTCACTACGTCCAGAACGTCACCGACATCGACGATCCGCTGCTGGAGCGCGCCCAGCGCGACGGCCTCGACTGGTCCGCCCTCGCCGAGAAGGAGACAGCCCTCTTCCGCGAGGACATGACCGCTCTGCGCATGCTGCCCCCGCGGCACTACATCGGCGCGGTCGAGGCGATACCGGGCATCGTGCCGCTCGTCGAGCGGCTGCGGGACGCCGGCGCCGCCTACGAACTCGAGGGGGACGTCTACTTTTCGGTCGAGTCCGACCCGAACTTCGGCAAGGTGTCGGGCCTGGACGCCACCGCTATGCGGCTGCTGTCCGCCGAGCGTGGCGGCGACCCCGACCGGCCGGGCAAGAAGAACCCGCTCGACCCGATGCTGTGGATGGCCGCCCGTGAGGGTGAGCCCAGCTGGGACGGCGCTTCGCTCGGCCGCGGCCGCCCCGGCTGGCACATCGAGTGCGTCGCCATCGCCCTCGACCACCTCGGCATGGGCTTCGACGTGCAGGGCGGCGGTTCCGACCTCGTCTTCCCGCACCACGAGATGGGCGCCTCGCACGCCCAGGCCCTCACCGGTGAGTTCCCCATGGCCAAGGCGTACGTCCACGCCGGCATGGTCGCTCTGGACGGCGAGAAGATGTCCAAGTCCAAGGGCAATCTGGTGTTCGTGTCCAAGCTGCGGCACGACGGCGTCGACCCGGCCGCCATACGGCTGGCGCTGCTGGCCCACCACTACCGGGCCGACTGGGAGTGGACCGACCAGGTCCTCCAGGACGCCGTCGACCGGCTCGGCCGCTGGCGTGCCGCGGTCTCCCGCCCCGACGGCCCGCCCGCCGAGGCGCTCGTCGAGGAGATGCGCCAGGCCCTCGCCGCCGACCTGGACTCCCCGGCCGCGCTGGCCGCCATCGACCGGTGGGCGGCGCTCCAGGACGAACGAGGCGGTACGGACGAGGGTGCCCCCGGCGTCGTGTCGCGGGCGGTGGACGCACTGCTGGGCGTGGCGCTGTAATTCACGGGAGTTCACGAAAGAACGGAAGAGGGGCGTTTCCTCCCTGTGGGGGAAAGCGCCCCTCTTCCGTTCGAAGGGCGGTGCGCCACAGGCGCACCGCCCTCACTGGTTCACTCCTCGGTTCACTCCTTCGACGACGAGTCCTCGTCGCCGGGCTCGGCACCGGTCTCCGGCTCGGTCTCCGGCTCGGACTTCGGCTCGGACTTCGGCTCTGCGCCGGACTCCGGATCGGCCCCCGGTTCTCGTTCCGGTTCCGGCTTCGGTGGTTTCGGCGGCTTGTTACGACCGCCGGGGCTGTCCCGCAGATACGACGTGCTGTCGCTGCCGTCCGCCGTCGCGTGCCCACCGGAGCCGCCCGGGGATCCGTCCCGGCGCCGCAGATACCGCTCGAACTCCCTGGCGATCGCCTCACCCGAGGCCTCCGGCAGCTCCGCGGTGTCCCGGGCCTCCTCCAGCGTCTGGACGTACTCCGCGACCTCGCTGTCCTCGGCGGCCAGCTGGTCCACGCCCACCTGCCAGGCACGCGCGTCCTCGGGCAGCTCGCCCAGCGGGATGCGGACGTCGATCAGGTCCTCCAGACGGTTGAGGAGGGCCAGCGTCGCCTTCGGGTTGGGCGGCTGCGACACGTAGTGCGGTACGGCCGCCCACAGCGACACGGCCGGAACGCCCGCGTGCGCGCACGCCTCCTGAAGGACGCCGACGATGCCCGTGGGGCCCTCGTACTTGGTCTCCTCCAAGTCCATGCGGCGGGCCAGGTCGGCGTCGGACGTGGTCCCGCTGATCGGTACCGGACGGGTGTGCGGGGTGTCGCCGAGCAGGGCGCCCAGGATCACCACCAGCTCCACCCCCAGTTCGTGGGCGAAGCCCAGCAGCTCGTTGCAGAACGACCGCCACCGCATCGACGGTTCGATACCTCGGACGAGAACGAGATCCCGCGGCTTCTCGCCGCCGACCCGGACCACCGACAACCTTGTCGTCGGCCAGGTGATCTTGCGTACGCCGTTGTCCAGCCACACCGTGGGGCGGTTCACCTGGAAGTCGTAGTAGTCCTCGGCGTCCAGCGCCGCGAACACCTCGCCCTTCCACTCACTGTCCAGATGCGCGACCGCGGTGGAGGCGGCGTCGCCGGCATCGTTCCAGCCCTCGAACGCGGCCACCATGACCGGGTCGATCAGCTCGGGAACCCCCTCGAGCTCGATCACCCAGTGCCTCCTTCCGACGTGCTCTCGCTTAACGACCCAACCTTACGGCGTGCGGCGGGGGCGCCCGACTCCCTCTTGCACGGGGGAGTGAACGGATCACTGCCCCGTTCATCCCCCCGGAACACCCTGAGTCGTCCGAGCTGCCCGGCATCGGCGGCGACCCGCTGTCCCTGCCGCCGGACCGATGTCCTGCGCGCCCGCGTCGGGACATCGGTCCAAGGGCGCGTCAGAGGGTGGACCGCAGCCACTGCTCCACGCTCGCGATGTGCACGGTCGCCCACGAACGGGCCGCCTCCGCGTCCCGGTCGCGCAGGGCGGCCAGGATCGCCCGGTGCTCGCGCAGGGTGCCGGTGACGGCGTCCTCCTGGGTCAGCCCGCGCCAGATCCGGGCCCGGGTGGTGGGCCCGGACAGACCGTCGAGGAGGGAGCACAGCACCGAGTTCCCGGAGCTCTGCACGATCCCGCGGTGGAAGTCCAGATCGCAGGCGACCAGTTCCTCCACCGAGGGGCTGTCGCCGAGCTTGTCCAGCTGGGCCGAGAGCGCGTCCAGTTGCTGTTCGCTGATCCGCTGGGCCGCCATCGCGGTCGCGGCCGGCTCCAGGATGCGGCGCACCGCCAGGAACTCCAGAACCGTGTCGTCACGATGGAAGTCGACGACGAAGCTGAGCGCCTCCAGCAGCAGCTGCGGGTCCAGGCTGGTGACGTACGTGCCATCACCCTGCCGCACGTCCAGGATCCGGATCAGCGACAGGGCCCGCACCGCCTCCCGCAGGGAGTTGCGGGACAGGCCCAGCTCGGCGGCGAGCTCGCTCTCCTTGGGGAGCCGGTCGCCGGGGCGCAGCGCGCCCGAGACGATCATGCCCTTGATCTTCTCGATCGCCTCGTCGGTGACTGCCATGACCGGCCTCCCTGTCGCCCGAAGTGTGCCGAGACATCGGATGTCTCAGCACATTATGTAGGGCCTGTCCAGATGAGCGCGCCCAGATCGGCGATCACGTCGGCCTTGTCCAGTGTGGTCAGTGGCCGGTTCCACACGAGAACCCGCCCCTCGATGCCCTACGACGCCCTACCACGTCCCGGGCGGCCTCGTGGGCGTGGAGCCGCCCGGGTCCCGTCGTACCGCCTGCGGTCCCGTCGAACCGCCTGCTTCTCACCGCCTACTCCTTGTCGAGCAGGTCCTGTACCTTCGCGCGGACGTCGTCCGTCGCCAGGCCCCGGATCGTCAGCGTCGTACGCCGACGCAGCACGTCGTCCGGCGTCTCGGCCCACTCGTTGTCGCGGGCGTAGACGACCTGGGCCAAGATCTCGGGGGCGTCCGGGTGGACGCGGTGAGCCAGCTCCGGGTTGTCGTTCGCCAGGCGGGCGATGTCGAAGGCCAGCGAACCGTAGTGCGTGGCCAGGTGCTTGGCCGTGTCCGCGGCCATCCGCGGGCCGGACGACGGGTGGTCGGCCAGCAGTCGGTGGGCGACCGCGCGCGGGTTGGCGACCCCCGGCAGCGGCAGCTTCTTCGGCAGTGAGGAGACCGGCTCGAAGTCGTCACCCAGCGGGTGGCCCGGCAGCTCCTCCAGCTTCTGCATGACCGTGCGGCCGATGTGCCGGAACGTCGTCCACTTGCCGCCCGCGACGGAGAGCATCCCGCCCCGGCCCTCGGTCACCACCGTCTCGCGCTTGGCCTTGGACGTGGCGCCGGGGCCGCCCGGCAGTACCCGCAGCCCCGCGAAGGCGTACGTGATCAGATCACGGTCGAGCTGCTGGTCGCGGATGGAGAACGCGGCCTCGTCGAGTATCTGCGCCGTGTCCTTCTCGGTGACGGCGACGTCCGCCGGGTCGCCCTCGTACTCCTCGTCGGTGGTGCCGAGCAGCAGCATGTCCTCCCAGGGGAGGGCGAACGTGATCCGGTACTTGTCGATCGGGGTGGCGAGCGCGGCCTTCCAGGGGGCGGTCCGCTTCAGGACCAGGTGCGCGCCCTTGGACAGACGGATGGACGGAGCCGCGTTCGCGTCCTCCATCCTGCGCAGGTGGTCGACCCACGGGCCGGTCGCGTTGAGCACCAGACGGGCGTTCACACCGAACTCGTCGCCGGACAGCCGGTCGCGCAGGTCCGCGCCCGTCACCCGGCCCCCGGTGAAGCGCAGGCCGGAGACCTCGGCGTGGTTCAGCACGACCGCGCCCGCCTCGACGGCCGCGCGGACCGTCATCAGCGCCATGCGTGCGTCGTTCATCTGGTCGTCGCCGTACACGGCCACGGCCTTGAGGTTCTCGGTGCGCAGCTCGGGCACGTCCCGCTGGGCCTTCGCCGGTGACAGCAGGTGGCCGACGCCGTCACCGAACGCCGACAGCATCGAGTACGCGAAGACACCGGCTCCGAGCTTCGCCGCGCCGTGCGGCCCGCCCTTGTACACGGGGAGGTAGAACGTGAGCGGGTTCGCCAGGTGGGGGGCCACCTGGCGGGAGACCGCACGGCGCTCGAAGTGGTTCTCCGCCACCAGCTTCACCGCGCCGGTCTGCAGATAGCGCAGACCGCCGTGGAGCAGCTTGGAGGAGGCGGAAGAGGTGGCACCGGCGAAGTCGCCGGCGTCGACCAGAGCCACCCGCAGGCCCGACTGCGCGGCGTGCCAGGCGGTGGAGATGCCCAGAATGCCGCCGCCGATGACGAGAAGGTCGTACGACGCCTTGGAAAGCTGCTCCCGGGTCTCGGCGCGGCTCGGGTTCGAGCCGAAAGCCGGGCGCGTACCCAGGGCAGGTACGGACTGCAGGGTGGACTCACTGGTCATTTCGGGTTCGTGCTCCTCGTCAGTTTTCGTCCTCGAGCCAGCCCATGGTCCGTTCTACGGCCTTGAGCCAGCTCTTGTACTCACGGTCGCGTTTGTCCGCGTCCATGCGGGGGGTCCACTCGGCGGCTCGGCGCCAGTTGGCGCGCAATTCGTCGGTGCTGGTCCAGAAGCCGACGGCGAGACCGGCGGCATAGGCGGCGCCCAGGCAGGTGGTCTCGGCGACCATCGGGCGCACCACGGGGGCGTCCACGAAGTCCGAGAGGGTCTGCATCAGCAGGTTGTTGGAGGTCATTCCGCCGTCGACCTTGATCGCCGCGAGCTCGACGCCGGAGTCCTTCGTCATGGCGTCGGTGATCTCACGGGTCTGCCAGGCCGTGGCCTCCAGAACGGCCCGCGCGAGGTGCGCCTTGGTGACGTACCGGGTCAGGCCGGCGATCACACCGCGGGCGTCGGAGCGCCAGTACGGGGCGAACAGACCGGAGAAGGCCGGCACGAAGTACGCGCCGCCGTTGTCCTCGACCGAGAGTGCGAGCGTCTCGATCTCGGCTGCGGTGGAGATCAGGCCCATCTGGTCGCGCATCCACTGCACCAGCGAACCGGTGACGGCGATCGAGCCCTCGAGGGCGTAGACCGGCTTCTCGTCGCCGATGCGGTAGCCGACAGTGGTCAGCAGGCCGTTGTACGAGTTGACCGGCTTCTCACCGGTGTTCATCAGCAGGAAGGTGCCGGTGCCGTACGTCGACTTGGCCTCGCCCTCGGCGAAACAGGTCTGGCCGAACAGGGCCGCCTGCTGGTCGCCGAGCGCGGACGCGACGGGAATGCCACCGAGGATGCCGCCGAGCCGGCCGCCGGTGACCTCGCCGTACACCTCGGCGCTGGAGCGGATCTCGGGCAGCATCTGCTTCGGCACGCCGATGGACTCGCAGATCTTCTCGTCCCACTGCATCGTGTGCAGGCTCATGAGGAGGGTGCGGGAGGCGTTGGTGACGTCGGTGACGTGCCGGCCGCCGTCGACACCGCCGGTCAGGTTCCAGATGACCCAGCTGTCCATGGTGCCGAAGAGGATGTCGCCGGCCTCGGCGCGCTCGCGCAGGCCCTCGACGTTGTCCAGCAGCCAGCGGGCCTTGGGACCGGCGAAGTAGGAGGCGAGGGGCAGGCCCGTCTCGCGCCGGAAGCGGTCCTGGCCGACGTTGCGGCCGAGCTCCTTGCACAGGGCGTCGGTGCGGGTGTCCTGCCAGACGATGGCGTTGTGGACGGGCTCACCGGTGGTCCTGTCCCAGAGCAGAGTGGTCTCGCGCTGGTTGGTGATGCCGATGGCCTTGATGTCGTCGCGGGTGATGCCGGCCTTCTCGATGGCTGAGGCGACGACCTCCTGGACGTTGGTCCAGATCTCGGTGGCGTTGTGCTCCACCCAGCCCGGCTTCGGGAAGATCTGCTCGTGCTCCTTCTGGTCGACGGAGACGATACGGCCGTCCCGGTCGAAGACGATGCAGCGGCTGGAGGTGGTGCCCTGGTCGATCGCCGCTATGAAGGGGCCGGCGGTGTGGGCATCGGTCACTGTGTGCTCCTGGGAGGTTCCGTGGTGAGAGGGACTGGTTCTACTGCTGCTCACGTGCTTCGAAGCGCTGTTCTCAGCAGTTCTAGGCGAAAGCGACGTTGTAGATGCCTGCCGCGATGGCACCGCCGATCAGCGGACCCACCACCGGGATCCAGGCATAGCCCCAGTCGGAGCCGCCCTTGTTGGGCAGAGGCAGCAGAGCGTGCACGATGCGCGGACCGAGGTCACGGGCCGGGTTGATCGCGTAGCCGGTCGGGCCGCCGAGGGACAGACCGATCGAGACCACCACGAGCGCCGTGATCAGGGCACCGAGGGTACCGAGGCCCTTTCCGCTGTCGTTCAGGCCCTGGGTGAGGATGGCGAGCACCAGCACGACGGTGCCGATGATCTCCGTGGCGAGGTTCTGCCACACGATCCGGATCTCCGGGCCGGTGGAGAAGATGCCCAGCACCGGGCCGGCGCCCTTCTCCTGGGCCTCCACGGCCTTGGCCGAGGTGGCCTGCGCGCCGGGACCGCCGACGATCTCCTTGTCGGTCAGGTGCGCCTGGAACTGGCCGTAGTAGGCCACCCAGACCAGGGCCGCGCCGATCGCGGCGCCGAGCAGCTGACCGGCCCAGTAGACCGGGACGTTGCTCCAGTCGTCGTCCTTGATGGCGAGGGCGAGCGTCACGGCCGGGTTGAGGTGGGCGCCGGAGAGCGGCGCCGAGGTGTACACGGCCGTCAGAACGGCGAAACCCCACCCGAAGGCGATGGCGAGCCAGCCGGCGTTACGGGCCTTGGAAGCCTTGAGCGTGACGGCGGCGCAGACACCACCGCCGAGCAGGATGAGTATGGCGGTACCGATGGTCTCGCCGATGAAGATGTCGGAGCTGGACACCCGCGACTCCTTTGTCCTTCGTCCAGGGGAAGAGCTGCCGGCCCTTGGCGTTGTCACACTCTAACGCCTATTGCCGGTCGGTGTTCGACAATGTCGACCGATGGACGGGAGTCTTGCCCTGGGGTTACGGGCACGTCAAGGGTTCTGTTCTCGAAAACACGATCGTTATTGATCGCCGCGCCCGGTGTATCGATCTTGCGCCCCTGCGGACGCGGGGCGGTTCGGGCGCGCGACGAGACCCCGGAACGCTCTGGCGCCCGGCTTTTCCCGTCCTGCCCTGTCCTGCCCTGTCCGGACCTCGCCGGACCTCGTCCTGCCTCGTCCCGCACCGGCTCAGAACCGCCCGCACCGGCTCGGAACCGCCCGGACCTCGTCCTGCGCCTCGTCCCGCACCGGTTGAGAACCACCCAGCGCCGGCTCAGAACCGCCCGGCGACGGCTCAGAACCGCCCGGCGCCCAGGTCCCGCGAGACCGCGCGGGCGCAGTCCCGCACCGCCGCGATCAGTTCGGGGCGCATTTCGCCGTCCTGGCCCAGCCGCTCCACGGCCCCGGTGATGCCGACCGCGCCGACCGGCATCCGTCGCCTGTCGTGGATGGGCGCGGCGATGGACGCGACGCCCTCCCAGGTCTCCTCGATGTCGGCCGCGTACCCACGCGCGCGTGTGAAGTCGAGGATCCGCTCGAAGTCGTCGAGGTCGCAGACGGTCCGCTCGGTGAAGGGCTTACGGTCGCTCTCCAGGGCCTCGCTGTGCGCCACCGGGTCGTACGCGGACAGCACCTTGCCCAGGGCGGTGGAGTGCAGCGGCTGCATGGCCCCGATCTCCAGGACCTGCCGGCTGTCGTCGGGCCGGAAGACGTGGTGCACGATCAGCACGCCGTGCTGGTGCAGGACGCCCAGGTGGACACTTTCACCGCTGGAGCGGGCCAGGTCGTCGGTCCACACCAGGGCGCGCGCCCTGAGCTCGTGCACGTCGAGATAGGTGGTGCCCAGGCGCAGCAGTTCGGCGCCCAGCTGGTAGCGCCCGGAGGCATCGTCCTGCTCGACGAAGCCCTCCTGCTGGAGGGTGCGCAGGATGCCGTGCGCGGTGCCTTTGGCGAGGCCCAGCGAGGAGGCGATGTCGGACAGGCCGAGCCGCCGCTCGCCACCCGCGAGAAGCCGCAGCATCGCGGCCGCGCGTTCCAGCGACTGGATGTTCCGTGCCATCGCCGACTGCCTCCGTCCCTTCGTCCGGCCGACCACGACGGCCGCTTCCGTCGTTCGGCAATGTCGAACACTACCGGTCCATGCCGACCTCCCGCTAATAGTTGGTCAGGATCCGTCACGTCACCCGTATCCCACAGGTGTGCGCCCGCCATCCTGGTCCGTCCCGTGGACGCGCCCGACCATCGGAGCCGGGACCCGGCTACCCTGGCGAGGTGCGCCCCGCGCGGGACGTCTCGCGGGCGCCGCAGAAGCCGACAGCCGTCGCACCTCAAGGGAGCCCTTACATGGCCTCGTCGCCACCGACCCCTTCCGCCGACAGCCGGACCCGTGTGTCCGCGCTCCGCGAGGCACTCGCCACCCGTGTGGTGGTGGCCGACGGAGCCATGGGCACGATGCTTCAGGCGCAGGATCCGACGCTGGAGGACTTCCAGCAGCTGGAGGGCTGCAACGAGATCCTCAACGTCACCCGCCCCGACATCGTGCGCTCCGTCCACGACGAGTACTTCGCGGTGGGCGTCGACTGTGTGGAGACCAACACCTTCGGGGCCAACCACACGGCCGCGGCGGAGTACGACATCGCCGACCGCGTGCACGAACTGTCCGAGGCGGGAGCCCGCATCGCCCGCGAGGCGGCCGACGAGTACGCCGCCCGCGACGGTCGCACCCGCTGGGTACTGGGCTCGATCGGCCCCGGCACCAAGCTGCCGACCCTCGGCCACGTCGGCTACCCGACGATCCGAGACGGTTACCAGGCCAACGCCGAAGGACTGCTCGCCGGCGGCGCCGACGCCCTGATCGTCGAGACCACCCAGGACCTGCTGCAGACCAAGGCCTCCGTGATCGGCGCCCGGCGCGCGATGCAGGCGACCGGCGTCGACGTGCCGCTGGTGGTGTCGATGGCGTTCGAGACGACCGGCACGATGCTGCTCGGCTCGGAGATCGGCGCCGCGCTCACCGCGCTGGAGCCGCTCGGTATCGACATGATCGGCCTGAACTGCTCCACCGGCCCCGCCGAGATGAGCGAGCACCTGCGCTACCTCACCCGGCACTCCCGCATCCCGCTGCTGTGCATGCCGAACGCGGGCCTGCCGATCCTCACCAAGGACGGCGCGCACTTCCCGCTCGACCCCGAGGGCCTGGCCGATGCGCAGGAGGGTTTCGTCCGGGACTACGGCCTGTCCCTGATCGGTGGGTGTTGCGGTACGACGCCGGAGCATCTGCGTCAGGTGGT
>NZ_JARXYX010000021.1 GCF_029893585.1 Streptomyces sp. LBL | reverse complement strand
GAAAGTTGAGGTCGAGACACCCCACAGTTTTACTCCAAAGGCCCCGCCCCTCCCGAGCCGGGGCCCCGCGAGATCGCAACTCCACGCAGGCCCTAACACCTCCGACCTTGAGCACGCTACGCGCGGCTATCCTCCGCTCGCGCCGTCGCGAACGAGGTCCTGGCCGAGCGACGCGCGAGGCTGCTCGCCGACCCCCTCCGCATGACCGTGGACGGCGTGGTCACCATCGATCAGAGCAACAACCTCGTAGGGCTCGAACGCCAAATCACGGCGCTCGTGGACCTGGTCGCGCCGGACGAACTCGCCGATGGCGAGGAAAGCACTGACCTTGTGAGCGCGCCGCTCCTGCGTGCTCGCCGGGGCCGGTAGCCCGGATGGCGTACGAGTGGCAGCCGCTCGTGTCCGGTGACCCTGACGAGGTCGCGCGCCGCGTCGCAGAGGTCCTCGAAGACGCCTGGCAGCGACTTGCCGCCAAACAGCGCGCCGTCCTCACCCAGTTCGCCGGCAACCCAAGGACGCCGCACACCGTCGCGACACTGGAGGAGTTCAAGCAGGCGATTCACGTCTTCCGCCAGCGCGTCGACCAAGAGGCCCGGCAGTTCGTCCAACGTCAACTACCCCACCTGTACGCCGCCGGCGCTCAAGCCGCCGCCGAAGCCCTCGACGCGACCTTCACCTGGACTACCTTCCACCGCGACGCCCTACAGTCGCTCGCGGCCGACTTGTACGCCGATTTCCTGCTCCGTTCGCAGGAGGCCGAGCGGATGGCGAACCAGTTCTACCGTGTGGCGCGAGAGGCGGCCCGCCGAGAGGTCCCGCTGCTCGCGGCGGGCAACATGACGGCGAAGCAGGCCGCGAAGACCCTCGCGGCCAGGCTCGCCGCCGAGCACAAGCTGACCCACGTCGTCTATCGCAACGGCGCTCGCGTCCCGGTCCGGGCCTGGGCCGAAGCCGCCACCCTCGCCAAGTCGGCCGTCGCCTACAACGCCGGCACTCTCAACCGGAGTCGCCAGGCGGGCGTCACGATGGTCGAGGTCTTCGATGGCCTCGACTGCGGCTGGACCACGCATCAGGACACCGACAAGGCCAACCGCACAGTGCGGACCGTCGAAGATGCTGCGGAGTGGCCGATCTCCCATCCGTGCTGTCGGCGAGGATTCGGCCCACGGCCAGATCTGACGTCAGCCTGACGTGTCCTGAAGTCACGGCTCACGCCTCCCGTCGGCTCTGCGCGCATGTGCGGTACACCGCACACAGCCCTATCCCCAACGCTGGCCAGGCGTCACCACCCCGCGGCTTTCGTCCTGCGCGGGCCATGAGCCGACGGTGCTGCGAACGTCCCGTCATCGTCGAGACCGAGGGTGCGGAGCTGTTCGGCCACTTCGGGCCCGTCGGTGCTCTTGACCAACCAGTACAGCGCCTGCAGCGCGTCGGAGCCACCGCAATCAACTGCCTGACGGACCAGTTGTTTGGCACCGGTCACGTCGCCCGCAGCTTCCCGCGACCGCGCCAGCTCTGTCAGAGCGTCGGCGTCGCCGAGGATCGCACCTTGCCGAGCCGCCTCGTGTGCTGCGCTGAGATCATCGATTGCCTCGTACAGTCGGGCCAGCATTTGCCAGGCGAACGTGTAGCCATCAGCCGCCGCCCGTCGATAGAGGGCGATCGCCGTCGAACGGTCCCCGGCTTGCACTCGCGCATCCGCCAGGCGTTCCAGAGCGAAGACGTTGCCACGGTCGACGGCCTGCCACAGAAGCCGGTCCGCGGCGTCGGTGTCGCCGGCGTCGGCGCGTAGCCAGGCCAGGTTGATCAGGCCCAGGTGATTGCCGCACTCTGCCGCCTCCCCCGCGGCCGCGTCGGCACCCGCCCGGTCTCCGACGATCTCTCTGAACCAGACCTGGCTCACCACTTCGGCGGTGTCGCTGTGCCCGGCGGCCGGGTGAAGCCGGTGGTCCATGACGTCAACACCGTCCACCGGGTTGTCCACATAGGACGAAAGGTATCGCCGCGCGAACGCGTTACCGCCATCGGCGGCCCTGCGAAACAACTCGACGGCCGTGGCGTGACGATCGCCGCTCCGCGCCAACTGCACCGCGGTATCCATCAGCCAATGCGTAAGACCTCGGTGCTCGGACTCCCGTCGCACCCGGGCGGCGAGCTCGTGATCACCGGACCGCATAGCTACTGTCATCAGGCCGAAGAACGCGTCGTTGTAGCCGCGATCCACGGTCACCCGGAACAGGCGCAATGCACCCTCGCGGTCGCCGGCCCTATCGCGCTGCCAGCCCATTGCGGCCAGCTCGACGGGGTCGCCGCGGTCGGCGAGCGAGCAGGCTGCGCGGTACGCGGCATCGTGGTCGCCCAGTCGACACCGAAGTCCTACCAGGCGTCTCAGCGCAGCTACGGCTGCATGGTGGCCGGTAGTGTGGGCGTCGCCGTGGGCGGCGATGTCCTCGAGCAGGTGGACGGCTTCGTCGTCGTGGCCGGCTTCCTCTCGCAGGACGGCTACGTTCAGCGCCGCGAACGGGTCCCCGAGGTCCATTGCCTGCTCGTATGCGCGTTCCGCGCCGGCCCGGTCGTCGGATTCCTTGCGTAGTTCGGCCAGATTGTGGAGGGCCGACACGACGTCGCTGGTGCCGACGGCGGCGAGGAGGACCCGCTCCGCGCCCTTGCGATCGCCAGCCGCCATCCTTGCGTCCGCGATACGCCTGCGCCAATAGATTGGTGGCGCGGCCTCGTCGAGGAGTCGCTCAGCGCCTTGAGGATCACCGTCTTCGTCCCGTCGGACCGCGAGTTCGCCCAGCTCGCCGCTGTATCCGCGATCGGCTATCGCTCTGAGCAGCCGTTCCTCGCCGTCGAGGTCGCCGGCTTCCCGGCTTATTTGGGCCAGTTGCTTCATAGCGTGGGTGCTGCCGCGGTCGGCGGCAAGCTGGTACAAACTGGCGGCGGCCGCCTGGTCACCGGACTGAAGCCGCTCATCCGCGCGGTGCTCCAGCCCGTGGGCGCTGCCCCGCTTCGCGGCCTGGCGGTACAGCACCTCCGCTTCTTCGGGCCGCTCGGCCTCCACGGCCATGTGGGCCAAGTGGGCGAATGCGTCAGGCTCGCCATGATCGGCCGCCACCTGGTACAGCCGTTCGGCGAGGCGCTGGTCTTTGCCGCTCTCCCGCCTGAGCACCGTTGAGGCCAGCTCCATGAGCACGTTGCGTCCACCGAGGTCGGCAGCTGCCCGGAATAGCCGTTCAGCCTGCTGCAGGCGACCGCGAGTCCAAGCGGACTGCGCGAGCGCCGTCAGATCAGCCGGGTCCGCGATGCTGGCGACGGCGGCGTCCCAGAAGCTGGCCCGCGGGTATTGGTCGGCGCGCTCAATCCGGCCGAGTTGATCGAGGTAGTCGGTGAGCCGGTAGTGGGGGCCGACCCCTGATCCGTCCGAAGCGTCGACCAGCGGGCCGGGGACGCCGAGGCAGGGCTCGGCCAGTGTGGACAGCGCATGCTGGAACCAGTCCGCGTCCGCCTGTTCCCATGTGTCGGCAGTCAGGTAGCTCCGCGCCGCCCGGAGCAGGAAGTCCTCTGGAATCAGCCTGCCATGTCCCAGGCGCCGTGCGTCCATGGCAGCCCACACGACTGCCTGGGTCGTGGCGTCCGCCTGCTCGTAGCGCGCCATGAGGTGGGGCACCCCGGCAAGAAACTGGCACACCCTCGTTCCAGCGCGTGCCACGGCCAGCCGCAGTGTCGCATCGGGCTCGGCGCGCAGTCGCTCCCGCAGCGCAGTCAGATCCCATCCGGTGAAGTCCTGGGGGACGTTAATGATCCGGGCGATGCGCAGCAGCAGCCGTGCCGCTGCGTGGTCCCAGGCCGGTTCCCGGCTGATCTGGTCTATGTATCTCGGCCACATCGAGCCGAGCACCAGCAGCGGGCCGCGGGACTGATCCTGCACCAACTCGTGGAGGCGCGTGGCGACCTGCTCACCAACCGTCGGGGCAGCCAAAAACAGCTGCATCTCATCGAGCCAGATCACCGTCCGGGGGCGCAGACGGTTCCCCTCCAATGCCTCCAGCACCGCCGTCGGCCGGGTGGGGGCGAGCGGATGCCACACGAACCAGTCCGGCAGCATGCTGCGCATCGCCTCCCAGCAGGCCCGACTCTTACCGGTGGACGACTGCCCCACCAGAACCACCACCCGGCTGCCATGCTCGGCTCGAGCGATGTCGGCACGCAGCGCCTTGTCATGTCGACGGGTCAGGTATCCGGGCAGTGGCGCGTTGCCCACTGACGGATCTGTGCTCGCCTGCACGGAGGGGTGCACACCGAAGGCCACAGCGTCCTCGTCACCGAGTTCGCTGATCAGGCGCCCCACGCAGTCCCGCCGTACGGCGACGTGTCGTTGTCGACCATCCCGGAGGGCCCGGCGGTAGAGCTTCAGCGCGTGGTCGACCTCCGAGCCTTCTGCGCCAAGAGCCTTCACCAGGCTCTGTGCTTGGGTGTCGTCGTACGGCAGCTTTGGTCCCCGAAGCAGCTGGCTGACCCAACTTGGGGAGCTGTAACCCATCGCCGCAGCCAGCGTCCTCAGACTCCGGAAGTTGTTGGCTTTGTGGAGCCGATCGCAGTACTCCAGCCACTCGCGCTTCGGGCCGGACTCGGGCCAGCCCGAACGATTGATCTCGGCCCCTCGCCCTTTGCGGCTCATGGAAAAGGTCCCCCGTGGTGCTGTCCACTCGCTGTCCTGTGACTGTCCAATCTTCCCGGCTTCGTCCCCAGTCAGCAGGCAAATCGCGAATGTCCATCGCAGTGCGGACAACAGAGGACAGTTCACGGCGGTTGGTCAGCCGATCCTGATCCGGTCAGCACGGAGCAGACGTCTCCACCGCCAGTGATCCCGGAGGTACCCCAGTGCACGACTTGATTGACTACGTCCATGCCGCGGGCGACATCGTCCGGATTGCCTCGGCCTTCACCGGTTTCCTGACGACGACAGGCCCGAGGCTTTTGGACGCCTACCGCCGACACTTTCGGCGGCCGCAGCGAGTCCTCACGAGTCCCACAGGCAGGGCGCCGTCCGCGGACACTTTGATGCCTCGTGGGCCGGACCGACAGAGGTGACGGATTCACGGTCGTGAGGGCCGGGGTCCGCTGGAAGATCGAGGAGAACAACGAACTCGCCAAGCAGATCAACGGCCTGGGCCAGTACCAGGTCCGCCGTGGACCTCCTGGCACCGGTACCGCACCTGGGTGATGGCCGCCCTGGCCTTCCTGGCCCCTCAATGATCTGGATCAAGGACCTCACTCGAACCACTCCTTGATCACGACTCGATACGCGCCCTGGGTAGGGTCGTTGCACATCGACCAGGAGGGGAGTTCGCAATGGCGAGCGAGATCGTGGTGGCGCAGACGACCATCGATGACGAGGACAAGGCGACGGCGCTGGCACGAGGCGCGGTTGAGAACCGGCTGGCCGCCGGCGCCCACATCGACCCGCCGTTGACCGCTGTGTACTGGTGGAAGGACAAGATTGAGACGGCCACCGAATGGCGGATCTCGTACAAGACGACCACCGACCGTCTCCCGGAACTTGAGGCGTGGGTTGCCCAGAACCACAGCTACGAGGTTCCAGAGTGGGTTGTCCTGCCGATTACCGGTGGTTCTGCGGCCTACCTGTCGTGGGTAGCCGAACAGTCGGCCGCGAGGTAGGGCACGTACGACGACCGTTGTGCGGCTGCTGCACGGACCGTTGCGTGCGGCAGCCGCACAACGGTTCACGCCGCCAACTGCTGCAGATGCCAAGCGAGTTCTTTCTCCCGACTGGGGAGCAATGTCGCAATGTCCTGCGCGCGCGCTTTGCCCATGGTGTTCGGTCGGGCCTCCGCTGCGGCTGCGAATTGATGCGACACGTAGACGCCTTGTTCGACATCTCCCCCGCGCAGCAGTGCTGAGGCCAGGTCGCCCAGGACCACGACCCCTGAGTCCGGCAGCTCGTCACCGAGGCGGTTTACGGCATTGCCGGCGGTCTCCGTCAACTCCTGCCTCCTGAGCTGCCCGTACACCGACAACGACAGAGAGTCGAGGCGGTAGGGGGTCATGAAACGCACCCATGCCTGCTCGGTGGTGTGGTCTGCGAAGTCGTACACGGCCTGGGCGCGCTCCAGGGCCCGCAGGGCGCCGATGTCATCGCCGGCGGTCGCCGCTTCTTCCGCATAACGGCCGTGGACCCACGCAGCAGCGGCAGCGTTACCCGGCCCCCGTACATCTTGGGCAGCTTGAGCCAGAAGCTTCATGGCCTTCTCCGGCGTGGCAGCCCCATAGCTTGCGTACGCCAGAGCCAACGCCCGCAGCGGAGGATGTCCGGCGGCCTGGGCACACTCGCTCGTGACCTCGTAGTAGGCGCGCGCCCTCTTCGAGTCGCCCAGGTCCCAAGCTACCCATCCAGCCAGGGCAGCCGTCTCGCCAGCAGCAATGGTCAAGGCACGCTCGTGCTCGCCGACACGAGGCAGAACGGCGGTAATGGCGTCAAGGTGGTCCTCGACCCTGCTCTGGAGTTGCCGGGCCGTGAGGTGATGCTCGCTCACATGGAGGGCAGCAGCATGATCGGTGAGAGCGTCTAACCCGGTCGTATCGACCTTCGTCCCTCGTTTGAGAGCGTGCGCGAGGCGGCCCCATGGCTCAGCAGCGGCAGTTGCGCCGAGAACAGCGCCACCAATCAGTGTCCGGCGGTTCACGTCGTTCAGCTCCTCCCCTCCACGGCGGCGTCCCTTCCTCCGTCGGCCGCGGGCGGCTGCCGCCTCCCTCTGCAACTGTTCAGGGGGTAAGCCGCAGGCCGTCGCAATGTGCGCAACCGTGTGGTTGGTGGGGATGTTTTGACCGTGTTCGTACCGGTTGATCTCACGGCGGGTCATGGTTTCCCGACCGGAGACAGTGTTGATCGCCTCTGCTTGTTCGTCCTGAGTGCGTCCCGCTTGCTTACGCAGTCGGAGAAGCAGCTCAGCGAACGGATCTGCTGGCATGAGTGTGACCTCTGTCGGTGGACTGCACCAATAGTGGCTTCAGATCCCCTCGTTGGTTTCCCCCTTGACAAACTTTTCCCCCTCTGGATTCCCCTGGCGAGTTGCTTGATAGCGCGGTGCGATAGGTCCATGACGTTCCGCAAGGCGCTCAACCACGACGACGGCCGAGGGTGCTGCAACCAACGCGCCCAGGCCGGATCAGAGCGGGCAGCCATCCGTCACTTCGAGGTGGCCTTCGCTCCAGCCGACGCGCACGTCCGGCTCATGCGACGGATCACTCTGGCGCACCTGCGCCTTTGGGGCCTCACAGCACTGAATGACACGGCCACGCTTGCGGTCTCGGAACTGGTGACCAACGCCGGTGCGCCATGAGGCGCTCTGTTGTATCCCCGGCTGAGCCGGGAGGAATTGAAGGGAGGTTCCTGGGTCCGATGGCTTACCTGGATCCGAAAGGTGAAGGGGACAGCAGCATGCCAGGAAATCAGTGCTCGTGTTCACGTGTAGAAGCGAGGCGCTGAGGGACCCGCGCGATATGGCGAAAGCTGAACTGCCTGAACCCCAATCTCCAAAGGATGAAACGCGTCGCATCCGCCGGAAATCTGCACGTGACACCGGCGCCGCACCCTGCGATGGATTAATTGCGTATCCATCGCACCCTTCGGGTCGTGGAATGATTCCCAGTGAGGGAATTCAAGGAGATGAGTGGGGCGCCTAAGTCGCGCTAGATACGTACAACAGAGACGAACATGGGATCACCTAAAGGGCGCGAGCCCCAAGGTGACGGAGGCCCCGTAGTAGTCGCAGGAGTAACGACCTGCCAAGGGGGACGGGAAACCCGTCCACAGGGCGAAGGGGGCCAGGTGATCGGATATCACGATACTGGGAGGTATGCGTAATGCAGAACGCCGAATCGGTACTTGATGTCCTGCGTGAACGCGGCAGGCGGAGCCTGCCGTGCGATGAGCTGTATCGACAACTGTTCAACCCGAACCTGTATCTACTGGCCTACGGGCGCATCTATGCCAACCACGGCGCGATGACACCCGGAGCCTGCGGGGAGACCGCCGACGGCATGTCCGAAGCCAAGATCGGGTGCATCATCGAAGCCATGCGCCACGAGCGCTACCGCTTCCGCCCGGTACGACGCGTCCACATTCCGAAATCCAACGGAAAGACGCGCCCACTCGGCCTGCCGTCCTGGTCGGACAAACTCGTCGGCGAAGTGATCCGCCTCCTGCTGGAGGCGTATTACGAGCCACGGTTCTCCGGCCGCTCCCACGGTTTCCGCCCCGGCCGGGGCTGTCACACGGCACTGTCCGAGGTGACACACAACTGGACCGGGACAACCTGGTTCATCGAAGGAGACATCTCCGACTGCTTCGGCTCGCTCGACCATGAGGTCCTGCTGACGATCACGTCGGAGAAGATCCACGACAACCGGTTCCTCCGCCTCATTCGACAGATGCTGAAGGCGGGATACCTGGAGGACTGGAAATGGCATGCCACCTTGTCGGGCTCCCCACAAGGTGGCGTACTCTCTCCTCTCCTGTCCAACATCTACATGGACCGGCTGGACAAGTTTGTCGAGACTGTCCTCATCCCGGAATACACCCGAGGGACAACCCGACGAAAGAATCCGGCTTACAGAGAGCTGGAGAATGCAATCGGGGCTGCCCGGAAGCGGCTCGCATACAGAAAGGAGAACACCGAGACCGCTCAAGTCCGCCAATGGCGCAAAGAGTTGCGCCGCCATCCGGCCGGAGATCCACAGGACCCGGGCTACCGGCGGCTGCGCTACATCCGCTACGCGGACGATCACCTCCTCGGGTTCATCGGACCCAAGGCCGAAGCCGAGACGATCAAACAGCGCCTGGCCGCATTCCTGCGCGACGACCTCAAGCTGGAACTGAACCAGGACAAGACACTGATCACGCACGGCCGCACCCAGGTCGCCCGCTTCCTCGGCTACGAGATCACCGTCCAGCACGCCGACGAAAAGATCTCCCGGGGCGGCCGCCTCAGCCGCGGCCTCCGCTCCATTAACGGGAAGATCCAACTCCGCGTGCCCAAGGACGTGATCAAGGCCAAATGCGCCCCGTTCCTCCGCCGTGGCAAACCCACGCACCTGCTCCCGCTGACGAGTTGCGCACCCTTCGACATCGTCAGCCTCTACGGAGCTCAGTACCGGGGCATCGTTCAGTACTACCTGCTGGCCGGCGACGTCTGGAAACTCGACCGGCTCAAGGGGGTCATGCTGACCTCCATGCTCAAAACCCTGGCCGCCAAACACCGGTCAAGGGTGACCGCGATGGCCAACCGTTACAAGACAACCATCCGGACACCCCAGGGACCACGCAGGTGCTTCGAGGCCAGGATCGAACGCGAGGGCAGGAAACCACTGACCGCACGGTTCGGTGGCATTCCCCTCACAAGGAAACGGACGGCCGTCCTCGACGATCTCCCGTCCACCATGTTCACCCCCCGCAGCCGCCCGCGCGGCAGCCAGCTCATCGACCGGCTCCGCAAAGGAAGGTGCGAACTCTGCGACCGGCGAACCCAGGTGGAGACACACCAGGTCCGCCACCTCGCAGAGCTGCGCAGCAAGGGTGAACGGTCCGCATGGGTGCAGCTGATGCTCAGGAAACGACGCAGGACCCTCGTGGTCTGCGTCGCTTGCCACGCAGACGTCCATGCACACCAGAAGTGAGGAACACGCAGTAGTCACTGGAGAGCCCGCTGCACCGAAAGGTGCACGGCGGGTTCGGGCCGGGGGCCGCTGGAAAAGGGACTGCACAGCAGAAACCTCGCCAGCGGCCTACCGGTACTGCGGCACTGCCACGGGTCCGAGATCGGGCTTCGGGTTGTGAGTTCGACTGAGGAACTGCATATCGAGGTCACGGACGGAAACCCGACTCCGGCTCAACGACGTGAGGTGGACGCCGAGGCGGAGAACGGCCGGGGGCTGTGGCTCGTCGCAGCTCTTGCGACGGAGTGGGGTGTCAGCAGCGACGGCACGATGACGTGGTGCTGCCTCGCCCTTCCGCCGGCGGACGCTCGCGCCGTCGAAGCGCCGATGGCCCTCACTGAAGAGCCAGAGAGCCGCCGATCCGTTGGTGCTGGTGAGCGGCCCGCGCCTGCACCGAAAACCGACTGGACGCTCCTATCCGTCGGGACCCCCTGAACAGCCGTCGGGCCGCAGCTGCCTACCTTCCCAAGGTGTGTGCCCGGCTGCGGCTCGGCGGCCCCTATCCCCATCGTGAGGTTCCCCGTGTTTACCGCCTTCTCCTTACGCCATCGGAGAGCCGAAGCCGCCTTCCGGGCGCTAGTCCCTCCCACTGGCCGGGGAGGTTCCGATGCCCGCTGCTGACATGCCCCTGATCGTCGATCTGGCCGGCCGCGATGACGAACTGCGTGCCCCCTTGGACGACTTGCGGCTTGGGCGCTGGTCCGCTGCACGCGACCTACTGAGGAGGACGGGCCCGGACTGGGAGCTGCGGACTTCGCGCAGCCTGGTGCTTTCTGTGGGGGCGGGCTCCCTAGGCGCGATCAAGGATTGGCTCTCTGAAGAGCCCTTCTCTGCCGACGCGTTGATGATGTGGGCGAGAGTGCTCACCCGCGAGGCACTGCGTGCCATGGACGAAGGGCGAGACCGTGACCTCGTCTTCCAAGTCGGCGCTCTCGCGCGGGATGCCTGTTTCGGTGCTGTGGGTCGTTGGCCGGAGGATCCGGTGCCGTGGGTGGACCTGCTCCGTTTGGCCAAACTGCCGGTCGGTCGCGGGGGTTTGAGGTCGCTGGACCCGTACTTCATCCAACGCCTTCAGCTCTGGGGTCAGAGCATTGAAAAGAACCGATGGGACGCAGCCCCCGAGAAGGCGTTATTCCCCGGGCCATGGCCCCTGTTACATGAGGCCGACCGGCGCCACCCCGGTAGCCGTGAGGCATACCACCGAATGCGGGAGTACGCCGAGCTTCGTGCGCCTTGGCTAGCTGTGGATTTCACCCGTTGGGCGTCTGGCGGCGCCCCGGAAGATTCCGCGTCCGCGCTCCACATGTTGCCGCTGCACGCATTCGTCACGGAATACCAGCGCCGACACGGCAGCGGGGAGATCGGCGCGCTGTCGTTCTGGGCCTCGGACCAGGTTCGGCACTATGTGCGCCGTGCCCGGTTCGGCTGGTTCGAGTCGACACCCCCGCCCCAGCGTCCGCGATTGTCGCTGTTGGACCTTGAACTACCTGGCGTTCACCCTCGTCGCCTCAGGCGAGCACGGGGCCGCCGCGGTGTTCAACGAGATTGGCCCGTACGCCACCAACGCGCCGTGGGAGACCTTCAGCGCGAGTCTGCGCCGCGACTGGCACTCCGAGTTCCTGCGCATGCGGGCCTCCGTCGTACGGCCAAGGGTCCGTCACCGATGAACGCCCGGTCGCCGCCCACTCGCTCTCGTGCGCCCCGCCTCGTTTCGTCCCCTACATCACCTATGAGGATCATAAGTGCTCAGCAGTAGATCAGAAGCAATAGCGCATGACGACGAGGTCCTGGCCCAACTCGGGATCAAGGCCGAACTCTCCCGGAAGATGGGGGTGTTCGGGAACTTCGCGATCAGTTTCTCCGTGATCTGCATTCTCGCCGGCGGCATGTCCCTGTTCGGCTTCGGCCTGGGCCACGGGGGACCCGCGGTCATGCTGGGCAGTTGGGTCGTGATCGGGTTCATGACGATGCTTGTCGGGGGTCTCCCTGGCCGACGTGGTCTCCGCCTATCCCACGAGCGGGGGTCCGTACTTCATGGCCGACAAGCTCGGCGGGCCGCGCTGGGGGTGGATGACCGGTTGGCTGAACCTGCTCGGACTGTGGGGCGCGATCGCTGGCATCGACTACGGCGCTGCCGCGTTCATCGGCGCCTTCGCCCAGCTCCAGTGGGACATCACCCCGACCGGCACAACGATCATGGGCATCTTCGGATCCATCCTGCTTGTGCACGGCCTGCTGAACGTATGCGGTGTACGCCTGGTGACCGTCCTCAACTCCATCTCCGTGTGGTGGCAGCTGGGCGGTGTGACGCTCATCGTCGGCACGCTCGCTCTCGCCCCTGTCCAGCACCGCTCGCCCGATTTCGTCTTCACCCAGTTCGTCAACGACAGCGGGTTCTCCAACCCGCTCTATGTGTGCCTCATCGGCAGCCTGATCGCCGGGTACACGTTCTGCGGGTACGACGCCAGCTCCCACGTCGCGGAGGAGACCACCAAGGCGCAAACCTCGGCCCCGAAGGGGATCGTGCACGCCATCGCCGTGTCGTGGATCGCGGGTTTCATCCTTCTGGCGGGGATGTTGTCAGCGATACAGGACTACAAGGGCACGCAGAACACGGCGACGGGTGTTCCCCCCGCTCAGATCTTCCTCGACGTGCTCGGCAACTTCGGAGCGAAGGCCCTGTTGTTGGTCGTGATCATCGCAATGCTGTTCTGCGGCAACGCGGAGGTGGCCGCCGCGAGCAGGATGATCTACGCCTTCTCCCGTAGCCGGGCGCTGCCGCGGTGGCAGACCTTTCGGAGTGTCAGCCCCCGTACCAAGACCCCTGTCCCGGGGGTGTGGCTGGCGGTGGTGATGCCGTTCCTGCTCGCGCTGCCCGCCCTGTGGTCTCCGGCCGCGTACGGCGCGATCACCGCGATCAACGCTGTCGGGATGATTCCCGCGTACGGGATCCCTGTCTACCTTGCCCTGCGCAAGGGCGACGCGTACGTGCCAGGCCCGTGGACGTTGGGCCGGTGGCGGCGCCCGATCGGCTGGATCGCGGTGATCTACGTCATGGTCATCACGGTTGTTTTCTGCCTGCCCCAGACCTCTCCCGTGACTGCGGAGACCTTCAACTACGCCGGCGTGACCCTGACGGTGGCCTTGGGGATCGCCTGGCTGACCTGGATCACGCGGGGCCGCCGCGACTATCAGCTCACTGCTCACACCACCGCCGCCGACCAGGCCAGTATGAAGGAGATCGTCTGATGGCTGACGGCGAAGAGCACAACACAGAGCCAGCCCCCGATCTGACGACTTCAGACTCAAGGAACCGACTGCGCAAGGACGTCGGCAGCGGGGAGATTACGAGGGTCCTACTGGCCGTGCCAGATATATACGGCCGGCTCAAGGGCAAGGTCCTCGACGCTGAGGTACTCGTGGAGCGGATGGGCTCTGCGGCGGAGATGTGCGCCTACATCCTGGCGACCGACCTCGATATGACCCCGCTCGACGACTACGACCTCACCAGCTGGAAGCAGGGCTACGGCGATCTCGCCGTCAAGGCAGACCTCGGCACCGTGCGGATGCTGCCCTACCAGGTTGGGACTGCCGTCGTCGTAGGAGACGCCCTTAACCACGACGGTTCGCCGGTCGAGGTGGCACCCCGCAACATGCTCCGGCGCCAGTTGGAACGTCTCTCCGACGTCGGGTACCACGTCTCTCTGGGCATCGAGTCCGAGTTCTTGCTCCTGGCGGGCACGCCGGACAAGATCCGCCGCGCCGGTTATCGCGACCTGCGCCCGGCCTGGCCCCGCAACCTCGACTACGCCCTCGGACATCCCCCGAAGATCAGCGACTTCTTCCGCGACCTCCATTCCGATCTGCGCCTGGCCGGAATCCCGGTCGAAGCGATCAAGACTGAGGGGGCAGCTGGCCAGGTGGAGGTCACCTTCGCCCACGGGGACCCGATGGCAGCGTGCGACGCGTACCCCGTCTTCCGCCTGATCACAGACGACCTCGCCCAACGTCACGGCATGACACCCGTCTGGATGGCCACGCCGTTCACCGGGACCGGCAGCGGGCTGCACCTGCACGTGTCTCTGTGGTCGGCCAACGGAACCGCCTTCACCTATCACCGCGGTCAGGACCTGCCCCCAGCGATGGAACGGGCCATCGCCGGCCTCATCTCCGGCATGCCGTCCCTGGCCCCTCTGTACGCGCCCTTCACCAACTCCTACAAGCGGTTCCGGCCGCATACCTTCGCCCCGACCCGTCACACCTGGGGCTTCGACAACCGAGGCTGCGCCGTACGAATCACCGGCGTCGGCAAGGGTGCCCACCTGGAGATCCGCCTGCCCGGGGCCGACGCCAACCCCTACCTCGCCCTCGCCGCATCCTGCGCCTCCATCACGCACGGCTTCCAAGACCAGCCCGAGTTGACCGACCCCTGCCACGGCGACGCCTACACCGCCCTCGCCGTCCCGATCGCCGCCACCCTTACCGAAGGCTCCGCCTACTTCAGCGGAGGTACGGTACCGCTCGCCGCGTTCGGCGAGACCGTTGTACGTCACTTCACTCGCGCCGCCCGAGCCGAAATCCAACGGGAGCGCACCCAGGTCACCGACATCGAACGGGAGTACGGGATCGGTCGCGCCTGACGAAGGTCGCTGGCGAATCTCCTGTTCGCGAGCCTCCATGAGCGAGGCCCTGCGCCGTCGGATGCCCGCCCGCGCTCCGCACGACCTCGCCGCCTGAAGGAGTCACCCCCTTTGCCTCAACACGCGCTGGCCTCCCGCGCTGTGCCCTGCCAGTCGGCTGGTGCGCGGTGGGACCGCATCACAGATCTGACGATGGCCGATGCGGCACTAGGAAACGGCAAGTAGCACCAGGTGGGAAGCAAGTACACGAAGCGGTACACCGAGGAGTTCAAGCGGGACGCCATCGTGCTGGTGCCGTAGGTGTGCGGGTCGACGGGTTGCGCGGCCTTGGGCAGGTGGGAGACGGCGAGCAGGTAGGAGTCGGTGACGACTGTCAATTGCCACGAGAAGGCTGACCTCTGGTGATTCGCCGTAGGCAACGGTGTCGGCGACGGGGGCTGGTCGCTGCCGACGTCTTCCCCGGGCCGTCAGGGAAGGGGCAGTGAACCCATGTTCGCGCTGACGCGAACATGGGTTACAGTGAAAAACGCGCCCGGCCGGAAGAAGGCAGCCGGGCGCGCAACCCCCGCTAGGAGAACCACGGCATGACCACTGTCGCTGCGTACGCCGCACCCGCCGCCAACGCTCCGCTGGAGCGCACCACCATCGAACGTCGTGCAGTCCGCGAGTTCGACGTACTGATCGACATCAAGTTCGCCGGTATCTGTCACACCGACATCCACCTGGTCCGCGAGGGCTGGGGCGAGGCGATCTTCCCGATGGTCCCGGGCCACGAGATCGCGGGCGTCGTCTCCGAGGTCGGCCCCGGCGTGACCAAGTACAAGGTCGGCGACCGTGTGGGCGTCGGCTGCCTGGTCGACTCGTGCCGCGAGTGCGAGAACTGCAAGGCCGGCCAGGAACAGCACTGTGTACGGGGGGCTGTCCAGACGTACAACGCCATCGGCAAGGACGGCGAGATCACCTACGGCGGCTACGCCACGCATGTCGTCGTCGACGAGAACTTCGTCGTCCGTATCCCCGACGGACTGTCCCTGGACGCCGCCGCGCCGCTGCTGTGCGCGGGCATCACCACGTACGCGCCGCTCAAGCAGTGGGGTGCGGGCCCGGGTAAGAGGGTTGCCGTGGTCGGCCTGGGCGGCCTGGGCCACGTGGGCGTCAAGATCGCGCACGCGCTCGGCGCGGAGGTCACGGTCCTCTCTCAGTCGCTGCGCAAGAAGGATGACGGCCTGAAGCTGGGCGCCGACCACTACTACGCGACCAGTGACCCGAAGACGTTCGAGGAGCTCGCCGGTTCCTTCGACCTCATCGTCTCCACGGTGTCGGCGCCGTTGGACTTGAGCGCCTACCTCGGCCTGCTGAAGACGGGCGGCGCCCTGGTGAACGTGGGCGTCCCGGAGGAGCCCATCGCCTTCCACCCGTTCTCCCTCATCGGTGGCAACAAGATCCTCGCCGGATCGATGATCGGCGGCATCCCCGAGACCCAGGAGATGCTGGACTTCTGCGCCGAACACGGGATCGGTGCGGAGATCGAGCGGATCGCCGCCTCCGAGATCAACGAGGCGTACGAGCGGGTGCTGGCGAGCGATGTGCGATACCGGTTCGTGATCGACAACGCGACCATCTGAGAGGGCGGTAGTTGACTCGATGTCCGTATTGCCCTGTCGGTTGGGGTAGGCAGGCTGCTCGGGCGGCCGCCGGGCGGCTATGGCCGCGGCTGGGCGAACAATCCCTGCTCGGTCTCGACCAGGATGCAGCGCTCGGTCAGCCGCTTGAGTTTCAGGCGGGTGTTGTTGATGTTGTTGGGCGCGATCTCCATGTCCATCGCCTCGCAGACCTGCCGTGCCCGCAGCGGGGCGTCGGCCGCGGCGAACTGACGGATATCGGCGAAGGACTCCCTTACGGGAGGCGGACCTGGTAAATGGGCCGCCGCCGAAAACTGTCGTAGGCGTCAGCTGTGGCCGAAGGCCGCCGCGGTGGCCACGCACGAGAGCGATGTGCTCGACGAGGTCCCCGAACGCAGGCTGCCGACCAGGAACCTGCGGACCGTCAACGCCCTGACGGACCCGACGGTCCTCGAGCCGGTGCACGAGCCCGCCGCCGGCGCTCTGGACCCGCGTGCCGAGCTCAGCGAGTTCCTGCGCACCCGACGGGCCCGGCTGAAGCCGGAGGACGTGGGGCTGCGGAGCTTCGGACGGTACCGGCGGGTGCCGGGGCTGCGCCGCGAGGAGCTGGCGCAGCTGGCCGGAGTGTCGGTGGCGTACTACACGCGCCTGGAACAGGGCAACGGGCGGCACGTGTCGGCGGAGGTCCTCGACGCCGTCGCCCGCGCGCTCAGGCTGAGTGACGCCGAGCACGCCCGCCTCACACACCTGGCGAAGCCGAAACAGAAGAAGAAGCCGGCCGGCCGCGCCCAGCAGGTGCGGGGCCCCCTGCGGACGCTGCTGGACACCATGGACGGCGTCCCGGCGCTCCTCGTGGGGCGGCGCTCGGACATCCTCGCCTGGAACCGGATGGCCGCGGCGGTCTTCGGCGACTGGGCCGAGCTGCCGGCGCACGAGCGGAACCGGGCACGGCTGGTGTTCCTGAGGCCCGAGTACCGCGACCTGTTTGTGGACTGGGAGCACAAAGCGAACAACGTCGTCGCTCAGCTGCGCATGGACGCCGGCTCCCATCCGGACGACCCCCGGCTGTCCGCGCTCGTGGGCGAACTCTCCGTGAAGAGCGAGGAGTTCAGGCGGCTGTGGGCCACCCACGACGTCAAGGACAAGTGCCACGGCATCCAGCGCCTGCACCACCCGCTCGTAGGCGAACTCGACCTCCACCCGGAGTCATTCCACCCGGCCAACGACCACGAACAGACGCTGGCGACGTACCACGCCGAACCCGGTTCCCCGTCGGCGGAGGCACTACGACTGCTGGCCGACTGGAGCACCGACGCGACAAGGGCGGGAGCCGGGATGCCGCCGGCACGCACGGCTTGATGAACAGTTGATCATCGGTAGTTGGCGGCGCGCCACGCCCAGCGTCCCTTCGCACGCCAGACGCCTCCGGGTGCGGTATCGGATTCAGGACGGCGCGGGCGTGCTGCGGGTAGGCAGTGGAAGAACGCGGATGGCCTCCTCGTACAGGTTCCGGCGGGCTGACTTCTCCCCGCACGTCTGCCGCGTCGACATCAGGTACCGCTCCAGGTGACGCACCCGCAGCTCCTCCACCCGTCGCGGCGGTTCCGTGGGCCCGTTGACCGTGGACACCTCCCGGTCCCAGCTCGTGTCTTACAGACGAGGTCCACGCTCGTCGCGACGACGCCACCACTCGTACGCCGCCCGGTCATCCATGGACGCGTCGCGCCAGTCACGCTGGCCTCGCGCGAACCACAGAAAGTCGAAGTACGTGCGCAGATCCCGGGCCAACTGGCTGACTACAGCTTTGGCCAGCTGCCCAACGCGAGGTTCGCGACTTGCAGCAGCTCAGGGCGGGAACTACCACTCGCGGCCTGGACGGCAAGCCCATTGGCCACTGTTCTCAGGTAGAGCGCAAGAAGATGAGGATCTGCGGAAGGCGGAAGGTCACCGGCGTCCACCGCCTGTTGAAACCGGCGCGTCAAGTGGGCTATCCCCTCCTCACGCCATGCGATGAGTGCGTCTCGGACCGGGCGGCTCTCATCCCCGGTAGCCAACGCACCCAGCACGCCAAGACAGCCCGTGGGGAGTCCCGGCGTGGTTGCCGCCTTGACCGTCCCGTGGAGCACAGCAGTAGCCACTGCTCCGCTTGTGGGCTCTGCCAGAGCTCGAGCGAAGTAGGAGGTCAAGCCCTCGGTGTATCGCTCCAGCGCCTTGTGGAAGAGGTCTTCTTTGTTGCCGAACGCCCTGTACAGGCTGGGGCGGCTGATACCCATCGCTTCGGTGAGGTCGTCAAGGCTGGCGCCTTCGAAACCCTTGGACCAAAACACCAGGACTGCACGATCGAGTGCCTCGTCGATGTCGAACGCGCGAGGCCTGCCAGGAGGGACCGGTGTCGTCGAGCTCATTTCTTCATCGTACCCCTTCGATACCGATCGGTACGGGTGTGCTACCGTGTTTCGTACCAATCAGTACGCTATACGGAGAGGTGGCATCATGTCACAGACCGTGCTCATCACTGGCGGAACCTCAGGCATCGGCTTGAGCCTCGCGCAATCCTTCGTGGAGCTCGGGGCGTCTGTCGTCGTTTGCGGGCGTTCGCAGGCTGCGCTTGACCGATTCGCGCAGGCACACCCGCAGGCGCTGGCCGTGCAGGCTGATGTGACGAACGCAGCTGATCGGGCAGCGTTGTTGCAAGCAGTCGCTGATCGCTTCGGGCGTTTGGACGTGCTGGTCAACAACGCCGGTACGTTCGAGGAACGAGACTATGTTGCAGGCAAGAACCCCAATGCGACTCTCGATGCCGAGGTGGCATTGAACCTCACCGCCCCCATCCACTTGACGGGTGAAGTGCTCGAGCGATGGCCATCGCCCGACGCGATCGTATTCATCACCTCGGGGTTCGCTTTGGTCTCGCCCACTCGCGCGCCTACCCACGGCGCGGTGAAGGCCGGCCTGCACGGCTTTGCGGACGGCTTGCGCCGTCAACTCGCCCCGCAGGGCACCCATGTCCTCGAGGTCCTCCCACCGTCCACGGACACGCCCATGAACGCCGAAGCCACGGGGAAGAAACTGACTCCCGCACAGGTGGCGGCGGTCACGATGAAAGCTCTTCGGCGGGGGCGGAACATGGCATTCCCCGGTCAGACGAAAGTCATGCCCGCCATGCTGCGCATCGCGCCGGGCACCCTGCGACGCGTCGTCGCCGAGCTCTGAACCCCATAGAAATCATCGCGGGTGCCGGAGACGAGGCCCAGGTTCCAGCCCAGCCGCGGCAGGCGCCCCGGCGGCGGTGATTCCGGCGACGAGGAGGGTGAGGCCGGAGGCTGCGGCTATCGGCGTACGGCCGTACCGGTCGAGGAGCCAGCCGGTCAGCGGGGAGGGCAATACAGACATCAAGTCACGTACCGTCCTCTCAGTGGAAGGCGGGAAGGGGTGCCTGCCCGATATTTCCCGCGAGCCGCACGACAGCGTCGAGATCCGGTTCGGCGTCGTTGTCCACGACGACGTGCCCACGCCCGCCAGGCGCGGGCCGCTCAGATCCCGATGGGCCGATTCGCCGAGCCAGAGGAGGTGGCGGCGACCATCGCCTTCCTCACCGACGCGGCCAACCGGTACCTGACCGGCCTGAGCCTGGATGTCGCCGGCGGTGCCCGGCTCGGAATGGGCAGTTGACGGAGCGGCTCCGCTCCCGGAACGGGTGACAAGGGCCGGCTTCTTGTAGGCCGCCCAGCCGTCCGCGTTGTGGCTGGCTCCCACACATCCTCAGGCGCCAGCTCCAGCCGGGCGAGCATCTCCAGTTCTTGCAAGGTGTGCAGGTAGATCGCGATGGTGGTCACCGACCGGGGCCCCATCTGATCCACACGCCGTTCGGCGGGTCACCCAATCCCCGCTGATACGTCAGCCACTGCTCACCGTTCATCTCGCCCGGCGCCCGCACGTGCCCGCGCCACAGCATCTCCAGCGTGATCACCGCGAAGGAGTACAGCAGCCCGTGCGGAGCCTTCCGTACGCCTACCCGGCACGTGCACCGTGATCGCGGTGCCGAAGACGTCGTCGAGAACCATCACAGGCAACGGTGACGATTCCAGCACCACCACCTTCTCTGGCCGAGACGCGATCTCCGGCGCCCTCGTTGCTGAACGAGTTGCCGTGGGGGCGCTGGCCGAGGAGGAAGTGCCTGCCGAGGTGGCCGTCGGGGTGTCGCAGGGGAGCCGGCCGGGCCGCGGCGTGCGGTGCCGCATCGGGAGAACGCGGCCGGGGCCGGGGACCTGTCGGTGGACTGTCAGGCGGTGAGGGCCGCCAGCGCTCACGCTGCCGGCTCATTTCGGAGCCCTTGCAGACCTCGGCTTGGACGGCGTCCAGGGGTGCTCCCGTCGTGTCGCCGGTTAACAAGGCCACCTGCGTTTCGATGGCCAGCCGGCGCCGGTCTCTTCCCACAGGACCACTTCCGGCCCCGCCGCCATCTGATGCCCGCACACGACTACCGAGCCGAGATGGCCGTCCGCTTCGCAGTCTGGGAGCACATCACCGGCGTCGCCGGCCTCTCCACCACGGCCTGAGCCCAGCCCGGAACCGGGCTCCACCACGCCGCAACACCCCATCAGGCACCTCCCCCGCACCCCCGCAACAACGTGACAGCGCCCGTCGACGTTGTGCCCGAGGTGTCGTTCGACGGGATCGAAGCCGACCGCAAGCTGGACACCTGGCTGCGGTGGGTCCGGTTCGTCGCGGTCACGGAGGGGCGCCCCGGAGGGTCAGGCGCATTCGGCGTTCACGTAAGGCTCCACGCGGCCGACGCTCTCCTTGAGGACGAGGTCGAGCAGTCCGGGGAACCGCTGGTCCAGATCTTCCTTGCGCAGAGTGTTGAAACGGCGGGTGCCGACATCGTGCTGCCGGATGAGACCGGCCTCGCGCAGGACGCGGAAGTGGCGGGTGAGTACGGACGCGGTGACGTCCTGCGTGAAGCCGCTGCAGGCCAGACCGGGGGAGACGGAGAGGGTGACGACGATGGTGAGCCGGGTCTCGTCGGTCAGCGCGCTCATGATCTTGAAGAGGTCGAGGTCGTCCGTGTCGGGGTGGACGAGGGGTGACGAGGTGCGACTGGCCATAAGGAGAGAATAACCCCTGTCCCATGTTCGCGTTGGTGCGTACATGGGCTACAGTGAAGGCACGGATTGACCCTTCATCCGTCATCCACCGGGTTGCCCATCACCGGTACCACGGCATGCCACCAACGCCTTTGACGGCGCGGCCTGCATCAAGAACGGAGCACACCCCATGACCACAACACAGGCGACCGAGTCGAGGACCCACCAGACGGAAACGGCCGCGGAGGTGGTCGGCCGCCTTCGTGCGACGTTCAACACCGGCGTCACCCGCGGACTGGACTGGCGCGTCAGTCAACTGCGGCGGCTGCGGGCACTGCTGGTCGAGAACGAGCAGGAACTGATCGAAGCGCTCTGGGCGGACCTGAGGAAGAACGCCGCCGAGGCGAAGGTGCAGGAGATCGACTTCACCGTCGCCGACATCGACGAGACGCTGGCGAGTCTCGAAAACTGGCTTCAGCCTCGCCCGGTGGAGGTTCCCGCCCACTTCGGTCCCACGACAACGGCCTACACCACGTACGACCCGCTCGGGGTCGTCCTGGTGATCGCCCCGTGGAACTTCCCGCTGCACCTTCTCATCGACCCCATCATCGGCGCCCTGGCCGCCGGAAACACCGTGGTGGCCAAGCCGAGCGAGATCTCGGTGCACACTTCGGCGGTCGCTTCACGACTCCTGCGTGAGTACTTCGACGCCGACGTGCTCACCGTCGTCGAGGGGGGCGCCGAGGAGACCACGGCCCTCCTGGCGCAGCGTTTCGACCACATCTTCTACACCGGCAATGGCACGGTCGGCCGGATCGTCATGGCCGCGGCAGCCAAGCACCTCACCCCCGTCACACTCGAACTCGGAGGCAAGTCACCGGTCTTCGTGGCGCCCGACGCCGACGTGGACGAGACCGCCAAGCGGCTGGTCGGCGCCAAGTTCGGCAACGCGGGGCAGCAGTGCATAGCCCCCGACTATGTCCTGGCCGATCCTGCCACCGCCGCCGCACTGGTCCCCGCCCTCCGCGCGGCTATCGAAGCCCAGTTCGGCACCAGCCCGCAGACCTCAGCCGACTTCGGCCGGATCATCAACGAGCGGCACTTCGACCGGCTCACCCGTCTGCTGGACTCCGGCCGGGCGGCGGTGGGAGGCCGGCACGACCGCGACGACCTGTTCATCGCACCGACCGTGCTCACCGAGGTCGACCCCGCATCGCCGGTCATGCAGGAAGAGATCTTCGGCCCGATCCTCGCCGTCGTCGAAGTCGAAGACCTCGATGCCGCCATCGCCTTCATCAACGAACGCGACAAGCCACTCGCGCTCTACGCCTTCACCACCTCCGAGGCCACCAAGTCGCGCCTCCTGAACGAGACTTCCTCCGGCGGCGTCGCCTGGGGCCAGCCGGTGATGCAACTGCTCATGCCGGGACTGCCTTTCGGTGGCGTCGGCGAAAGCGGCATGGGCCGGTACCACGGCCGGTACTCCCTGGAGGCGTTCAGCCACCTCAAGGCTGTCGCGGACGTGCCGCTCAGCTAAGAGAGCCCGGCGGTAGGCGTCACTTGAGTCTTCTGGTGGTGGGTGGGTGTCCTAGCGGTAGCGCGGGGTCGCGCGGCGGACGCGTGTGCGGAGTGTGACGAGTACGCATGGCCGCGCCCGGCTGATCCATAGATTCTCCAACGTCGGCTGAAGCCTGGCCGGGCGGACGGCTGGCGAAGGGTCAGGCGGCGGGAACCGCCTGCGGATAGAGCACGCTCGGGTCGGCGGACAGGGCCGCCTTGAGCTGGACGGAGTTGTTGTCGGCGAGGATCTCCATCTTCCGGGCCTCGATACCGTCGAGGGCGGCGCGCACGACATCGGCGGGGTCGTTCTTCTCCACGTCCCACCCGGCCATCATGTCGGTGTCGGTGCTGGCCAGGTGAAGGCCCGTCACCGCGGTTCCCTGGCCCGCGAGTTCGAGGCGGATGCCGTTGGTGAGGCTCCACGCCGCCGCCTTCGCCGCGCTGTAGGCGTTGGCCCCGTCGTAGGCGAGCCAGGACATCGCCGACAGGACGTTGAGGATGGCCCCGCCGCCGTTGGCGGCCAGGACGGGAGTGAACGCCCGGACCACGTTGAGGGTGCCGAAGAAGTTGGTGTCCATCTCCAGCCGGATCTTCTCGGGGTCCCCGGTGACGAGGTTCTGCTGGGTGAAGACGCCGGCATTGTTGATCAAGAGGGTGACGTCCGAGGCCGCGTCCGCCGCGGCGGCGACCGAAGCCGGATCGGTGATGTCGAGCCGCAGTACCTCCACACCGGGGAGGTCGACGAGGTGGGGGGTGCGCGCGGTCGCGTAGACCTTGGTGGCGCCCCGGCGCAGGAGCTGTTGGGCGAAGTGCCTGCCGATGCCGCGGTTGGCGCCGGTGACGAGGGCGACGGAACCGGTGATCTTCATGGGGAGTCTCCTGGCAGTGGTGAGGTGATTCCTGTCCGGGCTGTTCACGGGCTACGCTAAAACCTGACGTTGACGTCAGAGGCAAGAAATGTGATCCAGGTCATGGAGGGGGCGTTGATGCGCATCGGTGAGCTGGCCTCAAGGGTGGGCGTGAGCGTGCGGGCACTGCGCTACTACGAAGAGCAGCGCCTGCTGGCCTCGGTGCGCAGCCCCAGCGGCCATCGGCAGTACCCGGACAGCGCGGTCGACCGCGTCCAGCTGATTCAGCAGCTGTACTCCGCAGGGCTGCCGAGCAGGGCGATCCTGGAACTGCTGCCGTGCGTCGAGACCGGTGACGTGACCCCCGCGCTGCTCGACCGGCTGTCGGCCGAGCGGGACCGCATCGATACGCAGGTCAGCACCCTGGTGAAAACCCGGGACCGGCTCGACGCCATCATCACCACAGCCTCCACAGCCAGGAGCGCGGGCCGGCCCTGCCCTCGTTGAGCAGCGCGCCTTCCCCAGGAGTGCGGCAGTGCTTGTCCGCCCGACGCAGACGGACGCCCGTCAGCAGGCGTCACTTGAGTCTCTTGGTGGTGGGCCGTCCGTCCCAGCGGCAGAGCGGGGTCGCGCGGCGGATGAGCATGCGGAGCGTGACGATTGCGGCGGACAGGTAGAGGTAGAAGTCCACAACGTACTGGCGCTTCTCGGTGCAGCGGCGGAGCTTGCCGAAGCCGTTCATCCATGCGTGGCTCCGCTCCACGACCCACCTCTTGCCGGCCTGGATCGGTGCGGGCACGCCCTTGCGGGCGATCTCGCCGGTGAAGCCCAGTTCCTCGAGCGCGGCTCGGGTCTTGTCACTGTCGTAGCCCCGGTCCAAGTTGACGTTGACCTGCTCGGGAAACACACTGACCTGCTTCTTCGCGGCTTCCAGGGTGGGTACGAGCAGCGGGGAGTCATGACGGTTGGCCCCTGCCGAGACGAGAAGGCCGGTCCACTATAATCGGGACAGTTGTCCCGTTTGGTCGGAAGTCTGAGGGTCTTTGATGCGTGCTGATGCCGAGCGCAACCGCAAGCGTGTCCTGGAGGTGGCGTTGGAGACGTTCGCCGCCGAGGGGCTGTCGGTGCCGGTGGCGGAGATCGCCCGGCGGGCCGGTGTGGGCACAGGGACGGTCAGCCGGCATTTTCCGACGAAGGACTCGCTGTACGAGGCGATCGTGCTGCATCTGGTGGCCGAAATCGTCGACCGGGCCCGGCAACTGGCCGCGACCCGTGATCCGGGCGCAGCGTTCTTCGAGTTCTTCGCCCTGATGGTCGATCACTTCGGGGCCAATCGCGGTCTGTCGCAGGCGATGATCGGGACAGGTTTCGACGTCCACTCGGTGGCCTTGGCCCCCGAGCACAATCTGCTGGCCGTGGAAGAGGAACTGCTCGTCGGTGCGCAGAAAGCCGGCGCCGTGCGGCCGGACGTCGTGCGTGCCGACGTCAAGGCGCTCATCGTCGGCTGTCTGGCCCGGGAGCAGCAGGGCCCCGACCCGGATGCACGCAAGCGCATGATCGACCTGGCGTGCGCGGGCCTGCGCGCCCAGCGGTAGCGGCGTCTGCCGACCGCGCCGAGGACCAGGCCCTACGCGCCACAGGCCGACCCTGCCTCAGTACTGCGCCGGCGGGGAGCTCTCACCATGAAGCGGGGTGGCGAACCCGGCGCCCGCTTGGTTCAGGCACTGTCTGGTGCGCCGGGTGAGGACGTCGAAGCCTCGTCGACCTGCCGGCTCTGGTAGGCGGTCATCGAAGCGGTGAGCGCGAGGTTCAGTCGCAGGGTCGCGATCAGTGTGTCGTCGCTCGGGACGTGGCCCAGGACCCAGGTGTGCAGGTCGGTGCGGAGGTGGTCGCAAGGCGTGGGCCGACTGCGCGAGAGCCCGTGAGTATGCCTTGAGGCGGTGGTTCAGCGGCATGGTGTCGCGCTGGCTCTTGAGGTAGTCGAGCGCAGCGGTGGTCAGTGAGGTCCACACAGTGGCTCGTCGTCGGGCCGGACCTCCAGCAGGGCGCGGCCAGAACAGGTACGGAGGCGGGCCGTATCGGCTCGCCTCCGTACCTGTTCCGTCTGTTCGCCCGCGTCGTTGGCTGCCTGGTCGGCACATGGGGTCGTGGCTACGCGCTCGCGTGCTTGCCGCTGGTCCGGCGGGCAGCGGGGCTGTGGGTGAGGATGCTGCGGAGTTTGGCGGTCTGCTGGTCGATGGCCTGTGGGCCGTTGCCGGTGAGCAGGCGCGCGGACGGCTCGTAGGCGAGTTTCGGGGCGGAGATGTTGGGTGAGGATGCGACGGTGAAGCCGGCTTCCTTGATGGCCACGTCGACGAAGTAGGGGAGTCGGGTCGTCTTGCCCGGGACGCGCGGGTAGAGGAACCGTAGCGCGAACCGCTCGCCGATCTTGGGGACGGTCGAGATGGTGGCGGCGAGGAACGGGTTGTCGCTGACGAGGTAGGAGCGGCCCTGCGCGTCGACGCGCTGCCGGGTGGAGATCACCGCCACGGGCGCGTGGCAGATCAACGAGATGGTGACGTCGTTCTCCCGGGCCACGTGGAGGGTTTCGCCGAGCCACGCATCGTCACGGAAGTCGACCATGGGGCCGTGACCGCCGGGGGCGTGGATGAAGTCGAAGTCGGCGAAGGCGAACGGGTCGGCCGGGTCGCGGTGGCGCGAATCCGCCGCCCGGCCGCGCTCCGGGTCCCGTACCGCGACGAGCACACCCTGCGCGAGAAAGGGGTGGGGTCACTGTCGCTGCGTGAGCTGGCCCGGGACATCGGTGTCAGTCACGCGGCGCCGGGGCGCCATTTCAAGGACAAGCAGGCGCTGCTCGACACCCTGGCGCTCGACGGCTACGAGCGGCTGACGCAGACCCTCAAAGGCGCAGGCGATCCCAGCCTCCCGGTCCAGCCTCGCCTCGCCGTCCTTGCGCGGGCCTACGTCACCTTCGCCACCGACAACGCCGTGCTGGTGGAGCTCATGGGGGAGCATCATCTCGTCGGTAAGGGGATCCGCTGTGCGAGGGTTCCATCCCCTTGACTTGTGGTGATCGTCCAGCTCGTCGATCCCCAGGGGTCATTGAGGGGCCACAAGGACAGGAACGGGCCGACAAGCACTGCACGGGACTGACACGGATCAGCACGTCTGACCTGCAAGAACGGCGTGAATCGGCAATGATCGGCAAGAGCCGCCAAGATCCCCAAGGGACTCATAATCCGTCGGCCGTGGGTTCGAGTCCCACCCGCCCCACTTGTGCAGCGCTGTGACCTGCGGAAACGTCTCCTCTGAGGTGTCGGAACGTCAACTCGGGCTCATCGGACTGAATCCGCTGCGCGCGAGTTCGACGGCGAGTGACGGGTGGCGGTAGGCATTGCGCTGACCTGCGTTGAATGCGCCGGAGCGTGGTGGGGGAGGAGCCCAAGAGCGGCCTCAGCGAGGAGCCGGAGGCGTAATTGAGGACGCTGTGAGGACGCAGGTACCGCGAAGTCTGCCTTCGAGGTCACCTCAAGGACAGCGTGCACGGTGCGGGCCCACTGCCATGGGTGCCTGGCACCCATCCGAAGTGCCCGTCCTCGGCTACCCGGGACCGAGAGCAAGGGGTCACGAGCAAGGTTGACGAACGGTACGGGCCGCGGGTGAGTTCCCTGGTTGGCCAGTCATTCCCGTGGCTCGGGCACCCGGGCTTCGGCTGAGTCCTCGACAGGCCGTTTCCACGGGCCACCCCGTTCCTCATCGCCGACTGTGCAGCTGTGGACGCTCTACTGCCCGAGGTCGATCGTGCGGACCGGCTGTCCCGTGGTGCGGGCGATGGTGTCGAAGTCGTGGTCGCAGTGGAGCAGCGTGAGCCCCGCTTCCTCGGCGGCGGCGGCCACTAGGAGGTCGACGGGGCCCGCGCTGCGGTGCTCACCCTTGGCGGTCAGCTGTTCCTGGACGACGCGGGAGCGGCGGTAGACGCCGTCCGGCATGGGGCACCAGACGTAGTGGGCGTCGAGCGCCGCCTTCAAGCGCGTACGGTCTGCGGCCGAACGGGCTGAGTAGAGGACCTCGAGTTCGGTGATGTCGCAGATCGCGACGAGGCCGGCGCCGATCCTGTCATCCCAGTCGGCCGTGTTCTGGCGGAGCAGGACGCGGGCGAGCGCGGAGGTGTCGATGAGGTAATCGGCGACGGTCACTCATGCGCTCCGGTGTCGGAGGCGGCGTCGGCTGTGCTCGTGGGCCGGTACTTGCTCTTGTCCAGGAGAAGGTCCATGTCCAGCGCGCCGTCGGTCACCAGCTCGCGGGCTTCGTCGAGCGCGCGCAGACGCCGGTAACGGGCCGTGACTTCCCGCAGGGCGGTGTTGATGGTCTCGCGCTTGGTGGTGGTGCCGAGTTCCCTGGCCGCTTCTTCCAAGGCCTCGTCGTCGAGGTCGATCACGGTACGGCTCATGGATGCCCTCCTTTGTATATCAACTGTAGTATACCAAGATACAAGATCATTTGTATATGGGCCCGTCGGTGGAAGGTAGCAGACGTGTCCATCGACTTCGTCATCGGCGCGGCGGCCGGGCGTCCCTGGTTTCACGGCCGTCGACGGCGTGAACCTGGACGTCCCGGCCGGAGACCTGCGCTTCCCCGCTGGCGTAGGAGTAGTAGTCGAGACGGCTGCTGCCATCGGTGAAGTAGTAGGAGATGCCCATCAGGCCCTGACCTGTACGGATGACGGGTATCACAGCCGTGAACATGGCCGCAGGCGGCCTCTGTGAGCGGCTGGGCGCCGAATTCGGGACGCTGGCAGGACGCAGGGAATCGGTTCGGCGTCATCCTGCCCGACACCGCTGTCATGGATTGCGGAGTGGTGGCAGGTGATCAGGGTGTCGCGCGAGCTTTGGATCACAGGGCAAGCGCCGATCGCGGTGCGGGGAAACGGCCCGTACAGGAAACTGCCCGTACTCCCGTGTCTGAGTGACTGTCCGGAGGCGGGAGGGGCCGGGCTGCTGCCGCGGGATCGCCGTCGACGCTGTCAGAACCGCCCCGCCGGTGAGCGCGCGGGCGTGATTGCCCTGGTGTCCGGCAGGAGTCCGAGGAGACCACCCTAAGCGCCCCGGATCATGAGAACGGGCCCGATGGCCCAGCACAGCAGCACCCGCCACACTCGGGCAGGACGGCTACATGCAGGACCGTCGCCGGGATTCCGTATCACTCGTGGTCGGTGGAGGTGGGGCCGGTCGCGCAGTGCAGATCGGCGATGACCGTGCGGTGGGGGAGACCGGTCGGTTCGTCGAAGGTCCAGGTGTGCTGCTCACCGGTGGCGGTGGCGCCGTGGACGCGCAGGTTCCAGCGTTCGGGGCGGGAGCGGGGGACGGGGCCGCAGTGCGAGACGGGCCATCCGTTCACGTGGCGCTGGCCGGGAGGGATGCGGTGGGGTGGGGTGGGGTGGGGTGGGGTGCGCTGGACGTACTGGAACGCTCACCTGCCACTGTCGGCGCTCTCTCGTCCTGCCAGTGCTTGGTCGTCGAGCAGCGTGAGTGTTCGTTCCAGGTGGTGCCGACGGTGGGTCCCAGAGTCAGGGTTCGGTCACACGAGGGCGAGGGAGACCTCGGTCGACTTGATCAGCGCGGTGACGGGTGAACCGACGGTCAGGGGGGTGATGTGTCGCACTTCGGACTTGCTGTGGCCCACCGTGGTCGGCGATGGGGAGGGCCGGCTTGGACGTCGTCGCACCTGCGATGGGTGGGGTGGGCGGTGCCTTGCGGACCGTGGGTGCGGCCCGGCTCGTGCGCGTTCTCAGACAGGGTAGGCGTGGGTCTGTGCGGCCTTCACCGTCGCCCAGACCTCCGCGCCCGGGTGCAGATCGAGTTCAGCGGCGGCGACCGTGGTCAGATCCGCGGCGAGCGGAAGCTCTCCCGTGAGGTCGGCGCGGATCTGGTCGCCGTGGGTCTCCAGGCCGGCGACCTCGCAATGCCAGAGGTTGCGGGCGCTGACGCCGGTCGGACGGTCGCGGTGGAGGGTGACCGCGCTCGGCGGGAAGGCCACGAAGACCGGGCCGGACAGGGCCTCCGTGGTGGTGACGGGCGGGCCGACGTCGAGGCGGACCACATGGCCGTCGGCCTCGCCCCGGTAGAGGTTCAGGCCCACCAACTGGGCGATGTAGTCCGTACGGGGATGGCGGGCGATGTCGGACGGGGCGCCTTCCTGGACGACCCGGCCGTCCTCGACGACGACCAGACGGTCGGCCAGCACCATGGCGTCCAGCGGGTCGTGCGTGACCAGGACGGCGACGGCCTCGAACTCGGCCAGATGGCGGCGGAGTTGGGAGCGCACCTCCAGGCGGGTGCGGGCATCCAGAGCGGCGAGCGGCTCGTCGAGCAGGAGCAGCCGGGGGCGGGTGGCGAGCGCGCGGGCCAGGGCGACGCGCTGGGCCTGTCCGCCGGAGAGGCGGCGGGGCTTGGCACCGACGTGATCCGCGAGACCCAGGCGGTCCAGCCACTCGGCGGCCTGCGCACGTGCCTCTGCCTTGGTCGCCCCTTGGCAGCGCGGCCCGAAGGCCACGTTGTCCAGGGCGGTCAGGTGGGGGAAGAGCAGGTAGTCCTGGAAGACGACGCCGACCGGGCGGGACTCCGGCGGCGTACGCTCCAACGCCGTGCCGTCCAGCCGCAGACGGCCGCCGGTGAGCGGCGTCAGACCGGCAAGGGCGCGCAGGGCGGTGGTCTTGCCGGCGCCGTTCGGGCCGAGCAGGGCGACGACTTCGCCGGGCGCGACGCGCAGGGCCAGGTCGAGACGGAAGGCGCCGCGCTCGACGACGAGGTGGGCGTCGAGGCCCTCGTCGAAGGCGTCGGCGCGAACCTCGGGGGCGGCGTCCTGTGTCTCGGTCATCCTGCTGTCATCCAACGGTCGCGCAGGCCGGCCAGCACCGCGATGGACACGGTCAGCAGGACCAGGCTGAGGGCGATGGCGGCCTCCGGGTCGCTCTGCAGGGCCAGGTACACGGCAAGCGGCATGGTCTGGGTACGGCCGGGAAAGTTGCCGGCGAAGGTGATCGTCGCGCCGAACTCGCCGAGCGCCCGCGCCCAGGCGAGCACCGCGCCGGCCGCGATGCCCGGCGCGATCAGCGGCAGTGTGACCCGGCGGAACGCGGTGAAGCGGGAGGCGCCGAGGGTGGCGGCCGCCTCCTCGTAGCGCGGGTCGGCGGCGCGCAGGGTGCCCTCGACGCTGATGACGAGGAACGGCATCGCGACGAACGCCTCGGCGACCACGACCCCGGCGGTGGTGAACGGGAGCGTGATCCCGAACCAGGAGTCGAGCCACTTCCCGACGATGCCGTTGCGGCCGAGCGCCATCAGCAGCGCCACACCGCCGACCACCGGCGGCAGCACGAGCGGCAGGGTGACCAGTGCCCGCACGAGGCCGCGTCCGGGGAACTCGACGCGGGCCAGCAGCCAGGCCAACGGCACGCCGATGACCAGGCTCACGGCGGTGGCGGCGGTGGCGCAGACCAGGGACAGCTGGAGCGCCTGCCACACCTCGGCGCTGCTCAGCAGCTCGGGCAGGTTGCGCCATGGGGCCCGTACGAGCAGGGCGATCAGCGGCACGAGCAGGAACGCCAGGCCGATCAGCGCGGGCACCAGCAGCGCCGGCGGCACGCCCCGGCCGACCCCGCGTCTGCCCGTCGGGACACGCCGGCGCCGCGGCCCGCCCTGGAGGGTGTCGGCCGCGGCGCCGGGCTTGCCGGTCGGGAGGGTCACGGCTTGAGGAACCCGGCCTCGGTCAGGACCTTCTGGCCCTCGGCGGACTGCACCAGCGCGATGAACGCCTTGGCGGCATCGGCGTTCTTGGTGTCCTTGAGCTGGACGATCGGGTAGTCGTTGATGGCGTCGGCGGACTCGGGGAACTCCACGCCCTCCACCTTGTCGCCCGCGGCGTGCACATCGGTCTTGTAGACGACGGCCGCGTCGGCCTCCTTCAGCTCCACCTTGGTCAGGGCGGCCTTGACGTCCTGCTCGTAGGAGACGGGGGTGAGCTTCAGCTTGCTGGCGTCGAGGGCTTTCTGGGCGGCGGCGCCGCAGGGCACCTCCTTGTCGCAGAGGACGACTTTCAGGCTCGACTTGGTGAGGTCCTTGAGGGAGGTGATCTTGTCCGGGTTGCCCGGCAGGGTGGCGATCTCCAGCTGGTTGCGGACGAAGGTGGCGGGCGTGCCGAAGGCGTCCCCGGCGTCCGTGACGATCTTCATCGTCTTGGGGCTGGCCGAGGCGAACACGTCGGCGGGGGCGCCGCCGGTGATGCTGGCTGCGAGGGAGTCGCTGCCCCCGAAGCTGAAGGTGACCTTCGTGCCGGGGTGCGCCTTCTCGAACTCCTTGCCCAGGGCCGTGAAGCTCTCCTTGAGGGAGGCGGCGGCGAAGACGGTCATGGTGCCGGACAGCTTGTCCGAGGCGGACGCGGATGCGGAGGAGTCCGCCTTCGTCGACGAGGAGTCGTCGGACGACGAGCAGGCGCTCAGGGCCAGCAGCGCGGCGACACCTGCACCGGTCACCTGCAGGTTCCGGCGGGTCCGGCGCGCGGTACGGGTCATCACGGGTCTACTCCCTCTGGTCCTGACGGACACAGTCACCTGTGGTCCTGGCGGACCATCTACGGTCTCTCGACGACCACGTTGGTCGACTTGATCACGGCAACCGCCGGAACACCGGGCTCCAGCTTCAACTCCTCAGCCGACTCGCGGCTGACCAGCGCCACCACCCGGAACGGTCCGGCCTGTATCTCCACCTGCGCCGACACATCACCGAGGATCACGTCGGTGACGATGCCGGAGAGGCGGTTGCGGGCCGAGGAGCCGGTGGACTCCCGCTCCGCGCGGTGCGTCTCGCGGGCGTAGGCCGCGAGGGCCGGCCCGGGGATGATCCGGCGTTCCTGCTCGTCGCGTTCGGCGGTGAGTTTCCCGCCGTCGACCAGGCGCCTCACGGTGTCGGCGCTGACACCGAGCAGGGCGGCGGCGTCCCCGATCCGGTAGGTGTGCATCCGCTGATGATAATGCCCGCAGATGCAAGGAGAAAGTCTCCTGTGGCTTCGCATAAGCCGGAATCGTGATCTATCAGGTTGGCATGTGCGTTTGCACGGGAGGCGGGTCCGGGTACGGTCATCCGGGAGGTGGTAGCCCGTGAGTCAGTCCCTCGCAGCCACCGGTACAGCCGCCGTTCCGATGGCGGAACTCACCCTCGCCGGCGATCTGAGCCGTCCGTCCCGGCTGACGGTGCCCGATCTGCTCGTCTGGCCGCAGCACGCGGCCGAGGTCAGCTTCGAGTGCGCCACCAGCGGTATCCAGCACCACCGTTTCACCGGACCACTGCTGCACGACGTGCTCGCGGACGCCGGTCCTGGGTTCGATTCCGCCCGCCGCAAGGACCGCCTGCGCTTCCTCATCGCCGTGACCGGGGTGGACGGCCATCACGCCCTGCTGTCCTGGGCCGAGACAGACCCGGACTTCGGCCGCGCGCCCGTGCTCCTGGCGGTCACCATCGACGACACCTCACTGGACCGGGCCGGCCCGCAGCTCGTGCTGCCGCAGGACCGGTGCGGGGCCCGGCACATCAGTGGGATCAACGCGATCCGTGTGGACGGTGGCTACCGCGCGTGGACGTGACCCTGATGAGAGGAGCGCGGTGAGCCTGAGCCCCGTCCCGCCGGTGGACGTGCTGGTCGTCGAACACGCGCCGCAGGAAGGCCCGTACGCCATCGGCACTGCGCGCGGAAGCCGGCGACGACGGCGTGGTCCTCGGGGTGGAGCTGACTCCGGCGATGCTCCCGCATGCCCCCCGTGAGGGGCGATACGGCCGGGTTGGCGTCGGCTACAGCCGCGTCCGCCGCACCGACCTGCGGATCGCCGCCCTGGTGCACGCCGCCCTCATCGACGCCCGCACAGTGGTCAACGTCGGAGCGGGCGGAGGCCCGTACGAACCCGCCGACCGGCACGTCCTGCCTGTGGAACCGTCGCCGGCCTGCGGGCCAAGGGTCCCGCGCACCTGGCCCCGGCCATCCATGGCGTCGCGGAGCAACTCCCCTTCGACGACAACTCGGTGGACGCGGCCATGGCCATGAGCCGCTGAGCCGCGATGCGCACCGACTGACGTGCCGAAACCCCTGAGCCCGCGCGGTAGATCCTTGCTGCTTCCCCAGGACTCGCAGCCAGGGCAGCAGGCGGGCATCAATTGAGGTGATCACAGGAGAGCTTGTCGGCCAGACTGGCTTCATGCTGGACGATCAGGAGCAGCCGTTGTCCGGTGGGAACGTCAGTGCCGGCGTCGTACGCGTCGGGGACACCGTCCGTCGTCCCGCCGGGCCCTGGACTCCCGCGGTGCACGCGCTTCTCACCCACTTGCACGAGGCGGGTTTCCGGGCGGCCCCTCGACCGCTGGGGATCGACGAGCGGGGGCGGGAGGTGCTGACGTTCGTTCCGGGCGACGTCATCTGGCCCGATCGGTTCGCTCGGGTGGAACCCGCGCTCCAGCTCGCCCGCGTCGCACGTCTCATCCGTGACTTCCACGATGCCGTACAGGATTTCATCCCGCCGCCCGACGCCCAGTGGCAGGTGCTCATCCCCGCCGAGGGCGCCGAGATCATCGCCGGCGTGAGGACCAGTGGCTTCGCGCCCTGCTCGCCGGTTGAGAGGCCCACGGGCGCGAAATGGCGCGGCGGGTGCGCTGCGGCACTGTCCGCTTCGCGGGAACGCCGGAAACGATGCGCACTCCAGGCCGGAACCGGGGTGCAGGCCGGGGGGAGTTACTCGGACTCTTCCGCCGCGACGTCACGCCTGTTCATCGCGTCGGTGATGGCGTAGGCGATACGGACGAAGGTCTCTGCCTGCTGCGCCGACAAGTTCCGTGCGGAGGTCTCCTCCAGGGCCTGCCACATGGCTGCCAGGGGCTCGCGCAGGGCACGGCCCTTGTCGGTGAGGCGGACGACCATGACGCGCCGGTCGTGTGCGGCCGGCTCGCGGATGAGCAGGCCGGCGTCCTGCATGCGACGTAGGGACTTGGAGACGGTGGAGTGGTCCAGGCCGACGCTTTCGAGCAGCTCGGACTGGGTCTGGCCGTCCCGGTCGAGGAGGTGCATCAGCAGCAGTTCCTGTCCGGGATGCAGGTCCATCTCGCGGAGCATGGCGGCGGCGCGGGCGCGGTGAGCGCGGGCGAGCTGGAAGATCGCGTAGCTCATCGGCCCCTCGCTGGCCGTGCTGGGGGTGCGGGGTGTGGGGGCGGGCATGATGCGGTTCCTCAGACGGTGTGGGTGGGGTAGTCGGTGTAGCCGGCCACTCCGCCGCTGTAGAAGGTCGCCGGGTCGGGGGTGTTCAGCGGCGCGTCAGAGCGTAGCCGCTCGACCAGGTCCGGGTTGGCGAGCGCGAGGGCGCCGACGGAGACGAGGTCGGCCGTGCCGTTGTCGACGTCCTTGGCGCGGGTGGGCAGGTCGGTGCCGGCCCGGTTGAGGATCAGCGTGGTCGGCCACAGCGCGCGCAGGGCGCCCAGCAGCGCGTCGTCGCCCGCGTGCATCACATGGAGGTAGGCGAGGCCGAGCGGGCTGAGGGCGCGCAGGAGCGCCGGATACAGCTCGGCGGTGTCGGACTCGGCGATGTCGTTGTAGGGGTTGCCGGGGGAGATGCGCAGGCCGGTGCGGTCGGCGCCGATCTCGTCGGCCACGGCAGCGGCCACCTCGACGGCGAAGCGGATGCGGTTGTCGACGGACCCGCCGTAGCGGTCGGTGCGCTGGTTGGTGTTGTCGGACAGGAACTGGTGCACCAGGTAGCCGTTGGCACCGTGGATCTCCACGCCGTCGGCGCCTGCCGCGACGGCAGCCGCCGCGGCACGGCGGAAGTCCTCGACGGTCGCCGCAACCTCCTGCGTCGACAGGGCGCGGGGTGTCGGCATCTCCTGGGGCCCGGACGCCGTGAACATCACGCCCTGCGGCCGGATCGCCGAAGGAGCGACCGGCCGGCGCCCGTGGGGGGTGTTGTCGGGGTGGGTGATACGTCCGGTGTGCATCAGCTGGATGACGATCCGGCCATCGGCCGCGTGCACGGCGTCGGTGACCTTGCGCCACCCGGCGATCTGCCCGTCATTGTGGACGCCGGGGGTGAGGAGGTAGCCCTGGCCATCGGCGGAGGGCTGGGTTCCCTCGGTGATGATGAGCGCGTGCGAGGCCCGCTGGGCGTAGTACTCGGCGTTCAGCTCGGTCGGAACGCCTTCAGGGTTGGAGCGGCCACGGGTCATCGGGGCCATGACCAGGCGGTGCGGGAGGGAAATGTCACCGACGGTGGTCGGTGTCCACAGGGAGTTCAGCATGAAGGGGTCCTTCGGTGCAGTGATGAACAGGTGGTGATCAGGAAAGCGGGGGCGTGGCGGAAGGAGAGGCGGGTGTGATCAGTCGAGGGTGAGGACGAGCTTGCCCCGGACATGGCCGGCGTCGCTGACTTGCTGGGCCGTGGCGGCCTGGGTGAGCGGGTAGGCGGTGACGGTGGTGACGACCTTGCCGGTCGCGGCGTCCTGGGCCAGGGCGGCCAGGCGGGCGGCCGAGCGTTCCTGGCCACCGCTGGCGAAGGTGATGCCGAGCTGCTGCGCGCGGAAGTCGGCGATGGTGACGATGCGCTCGGTGCCGCCGCGCAGGGTGATGGAGTCCTCCAGGGCTCCCTTCCCGGCCAGGTCGAACACCGCGTCCACGCCGTCGGGGGCGAGCGCCCGGACCCGCTCGACCAGGCCCTCGCCGTAAACGGTCGCGGTGGCGCCGAGCGAGGCGAGATATTCCTGATTGCCGGGTCCGGCGGTGCCGATGACACGCGCTCCGCGGGCCGTGGCGAGTTGGACCGCCAGGGTGCCGACCGCTCCGGCCGCGCCGTGCATCAGTACGGTCTCCCCGGCGGCGACGCCCAGCAGGGTCAGGACCCGCTCGGCCGTCTCGCCCGCCACCGGCAGCGCGACCGCGTGCTGCCAGTCGAGGCCGGCGGGCTTGGGAGCCACGGTGGTGGCCAGCGCGTACTGGGCGTACGAGCCGGTGTCCGACCAGCCCAGCACCTCGGCACCCACCTTCACGTCCTGCACGCCCTCACCCAGGGCGTCCACCACGCCCGCGAGCTCGTGACCGGGGACGGAGGGCAGCGGCGTGGGGAACATGGCCTCCAGGGCCCCGGAGCGGATCTTGCCGTCCAACGCGTTCAGTCCGGCCGCCTTGACGTGGACGCGGACCTGCCCGGGGCCGGGCTGCGGGACCTCGATGTCCGCCTCGTGCAGCACTTCCGTGCCTCCGAAACGGTCGAACAGGATGGCTTTCATGACGACTCCTCTCGTGTCACCACCCATTTAGGTGGCTGGACACATAACCAACATAACAGCAGACGTGTGGCTAGCCAAGTATTTACTGTCGCTCGGGCCGAAAACGACCAGATCCAGAAGGGGGTGCAGGCGATGGTCCTGGCCTCCCGTGTGCACCGCCTCGCCGAGGAGGGGCCAAGGACAGGAACGCATCGACGGCGGAGCGGGGCGGTCACGTCCGCAGGGGTGGCGCTCGGCGGCAAGTTGAAGATCGTCGCTGACTTCGGTGACGAGATCTATGTCCTCGGCTGACACGATCGACAGGCTGCGGCCAGGGTCCATGTGCCGTCTGGTGTCAAGTTCGCCTTTTGCCGTCAGGGATGATGCTCCACCCCGGTACTCGGGGTGGAGCATCATCGCATGGGGAGGGAAGTCCGCTGCCCTGTGCTTCCCCTGCTTCCCCGTCTCCGCGGTGCGAGGGGAAGCACACCGCCTTCGGCGGCTGCTCTTGGGTGGTGGCAGTCAATGTTGGCGATGTATCTTGATGGCATACATCGTGGATGCTGGAGGTGCTGGATGTCCGTCACGCAGATTGATCTCGATGACGAGGCGCTCGCTGAGGCTATGCGGCTGATGGGCGTCACGACGAAGAAGGAGACGGTCAACGCGGCCCTGCGGGACTACGTGGCCCGGATCAAGCGCCTCGATGCGGCCGAGAAACTGGCCGCGCGCGGTGCACGTGGCGAGTTCGAGCAGGCTGCGGCGGCGTATGACGCAGGCAAGCGTGCCCGACGCGAGGCCGTCGAGTGATCACGTATCTGCTCGACACCTCCGCCCTGTGGCACCTGTTCCGCACCCCCGGGGCTTTGGCGCACTGGGAGGGGCACATCGCCGCCGGGGTGTTCCATCTCTGCGAGCCGACGCGCGCCGAATTTCTCTACTCGGCAACCAGTCCGACCCACCGGGACGAGCTCGCGGAGGAGGTGGACGCACTCTGCCTGCTCTCTCCCGTTCCGAAGAATGCCTGGCGTTGGGTCGATACCGCCCAGTACAAGCTGACACAGCAGGGTCAGCATCGTGCGGCAGGAGCGATCGACCTGTTGGTGTGTGCGACCGCGGTCCACCACGGGCACACCGTCCTCCATGTGGACAACGACTTCGCGACGGTCGCCGGAGTACTCAAGGAACTTCAGCAGCGAGACGTGCGAGCCTGATCACTCGGACCGCGTCCACGTTGTCGGTCTGTTGGCCCCTTTCGTGATCGAAGCCCACGTCACTGTTCCAGGGGTCACCGCGTCACCGTCCCCACCGATCGCAGGCCGGGCGGGCCCTGCGGACCCATTGCCGCAGCGAATCGGTGTTGACCCCGAGCTCCTTGGTGACCGAGACGATCGCCGCCGACGGCTACAGGGCCTCGCAGGGTCTGGTGATCGCGTGAGTTGCTGAGCACCACGTCTGAGTTGCTGAGCACCACGTCGCTGTCGATGGAGACCACGGGGCCACTGTTGAACGTCGCCGGTACCTGCCGACGACGGGCATGCGTGGCAGTCCCGGCAGCTGTAGTTCTTGATGGTCCGCCCTGCACATCACGGTTGACCGAACTGGGGCGCCTCCGGATCCTTCACCGTCTTCCGGGGCGTGGAGCTGACGGTGGCACTGCTCTGATGGCGCCGATGCCGTCGAAGGTGCGGCCGGTGCCGGAGCCGTCCACCGGGACGTCGGTCTTGCCCGGAACGGGTGCCTCACCGACGAAGTCGATCCGGTCCACGGTCACCGCGGTGCCACTGACAGCGGCGTTCTTCCGGCCGGTCTACATGAGACGCGCGCCGCGGAGCAGCAGAAGGGCGACATCGGCGGCGGCCAGGCCCAGGCAGATGAGGAAGGGGGCCCGGCTCCGGCCGGCCGGCCACAGGGCGACGGTGAGCGAGAGCGCGCAGGTCGCCGCGAGCCCGGCTCGTGCGGGGATGCCGACGGGGCCCGCCGGGCCCAGGATGAGCACGGCCGAGCCCGCTGCCGGCGCCGCCGCTGCCAGTGCCCGCGCGCCGCGCCGGCCACCGCGTTGGGGCAGGCCGCGGATGTTCGCCGCGAGGTCGTCGTCGATGTCCGGCAGGACGTTCGCGGCGTGGGCGCCCACCCCCAGCAGCGCGGCGCCGGTCCACGCCCACCAGTGCGGCCACCGGGCATCCGGCAGGGAGAGGGTGACGAACGCGGGCAGCAGCCCGAAGGCGACCGCGTACGGCAGCCACGACCAGACGGTGCGCTTGGCGCCGAGGTTGTAGCCCCAGGCCGCGGCCACGCCGGTCAGATGTGCGCTTCCCGCCTGCCACCCGTTGGCGAGGGAGAGCGGCACACAGGCCGCGAGGGCGCAGCCCGCCGCGATCGCCACCGTCCGCGCGGAGACCGTTCCGGTCGCCAGGGGCTTGTCGAGGCGCGTGGCGGCCACGTCCCGGGCGGCATCGATCAGGTCGTTGCTCCAGCCCACCGACAACTGCCCGGTGAGTACCGCCGCCGCGATCAGCACCGTACCGGCGCCGCTCCGCCCGGATGCGGCGGCCAGCGCGGCGACCACCGCGGTCACGGCTGCCGAGGGCGCGGGGTGAGCCGCCAGCAGCAGGCCGACGGCGGGCGCGGGCCCGCGGCGGCGGTGCTCTGCCGTGATCGGAGCTGTTGCCGAGGTTTCGAGGCTGCGCACGCCCGCATGCTAGGCGCGGCCGGCTCGCTCCCTCCGCTGCCACACACGCGAAATGCCGGTGAGGTGCACTGACCGAGGTTTCTTCGTTGTCGTCCTTATTCTTACCGAATGACGCGTATCGCCGCTGTCCATGGAGTGCTGCCGGCCCACCGATACCACCAGCGCGAGATCACCGATGCGCTCGCAGCGATGCGCCTTCCCGGAGTCGGATCTGGCGCCGGAACTGGAGCCAGAACCGGAACCGGAACTGGAGCCAGAACCGGAACCGGAACTGCAGCCGGAGCCGGAGCCGGAGCCGGAACTGGAGCCGGAGCCGGAACCAGAACCGGTGCCCCGGAGCGGGACCGCGGCGTGCTGGACCGGCTGCACGCCACGTCCTGTGTCCGCACCCGCCATCTCGCCCTGCCGCTGGAGCGGTACGCCCTGCTGGACGGCTTCGGCCAGGCCAACGACCTGTTCATCGAGGAGGGCCTGCGGCTGGCCGAGGAGGCACTGCGAGCCGCCCTGGACCAGGCCGGGCTCGTCCCGCACGAGGTGGACCTCGTCTTCGCCACCTCGGTCACCGGTATCGCGGCGCCGTCGCTGGAGGCCCGGCTGGCCGGGCGCCTGGGGCTGCGGCCGGACGTGAAGCGCGTGCCGGTCTTCGGCCTGGGCTGCGCGGCCGGCGCCGCCGGGCTGGCCAGGGTCCACGACTACCTGCGGGGCCACCCGGACCAGGTCGCGGTGCTGCTATCGGTCGAGCTGTGCTCCCTCACCCTTCAGCGCGGCGACACCTCCGCGCAGAACACGGTGGCCGGTGCCCTCTTCGGCGACGGCGCCGCCGCGCTGGTCGCCGTAGGCCAGGACCACCCCCGCCGCCAGGAGTACGCCGGACCCCAGGTGGTGGCCACCCGCAGCCGTCTGTACCCGGGCACCGAGGACGCCCTCGGCTGGGACATCCGCGACGGCGGCTTCACGATCGTGCTCGGCGCCGAACTGCCGGAACTGGTCCGGCTCCACGTGGGCGAGGAGGTGCGCTCCTTCCTGTACGCACATGACCTCAAGCCGGACGACATCACCGGCTGGGTCTGCCACCCCGGCGGCCCCAAGGTGCTGGAGGCGCTCCAGGACACACTCGGTCTCGGGCCCGACTCGCTGGAGCTGACCTGGCGCTCCCTCGCCGAGGTCGGCAACCTCTCCTCCGCCTCCGTGCTGCACATCCTGCGCGACACCCTGGCCCGGCGCCCGCCCCCACCGGGCACCCCCGGCCTGCTGCTGGCGCTCGGGCCGGGCTTCAGTTCCGAACTCGTGCTCCTGCGCTGGTAGGTGAGGAATGACCGGTTACACCGTGCTGATCCTGCTGGTGGCCGCCGAGCGGGTCGCCGAGCTCGTCGTCGCCCGCCGCAACGCCGCCTGGAGCCGCGCGCACGGGGGTGTGGCGTACGGGGACGGCCACTACCCGGTGATGGTCGCCCTGCACACCGGACTGCTGGTCGGCTGCCTCGCCGAGACCCAGCTCGCCCCGGTACCTTTCCAGCCGCTGCTCGGCTGGCCGATGCTGGCCCTCGCGCTCGGGGCGCAGGTGCTGCGCTGGTGGTGCATCACCACCCTCGGACCGCACTGGAACACCCGTGTCATCGTCGTGCCCGGCCTGCCGTTGGTCAGCGCCGGCCCCTACCGGCTGCTGCGCCACCCCAACTACCTCGCCGTGGTCGTGGAGGGACTCGCCCTGCCGCTGGTCCACGGGGCCTGGCTGACCGCGACCGGCTTCACGCTGCTCAACCTGCCCCTTCTGGCCGTCCGGCTGCGCTGCGAGAACGCGGCGCTGGTCCGGTCCGCCGCACCTCCGGCCGCCGCGGCCTCGACGTGCTCGACCTGCTGATCGTCGGCGGCGGGCCGGCCGGACTCGCCACCGCGATCCACGCCGCCCGCGCCGGACTCGACGTGGCCGTGGCCGAACCCCGGCCGACGCCGGTCGACAAGGCCTGCGGCGAAGGGCTGATGCCGGGCGCGGTGCGGGCCCTCGCCGAACTGGGCGTCACCCCGCCCGGGCACCCGCTACGCGGCATCCGGTACCTCGACGCCAAGGGTGACGCCAAGGGTGACGCCAAGGGTGACGCCAAGGGTGACGTCAAGGGCGACGCCCGGCTCGCCGAGGCCGGCTTCCGCCACGGACCCGGCCTGGGCGTGCGGCGTACGGACCTGCACGCGGCGCTGGCCCGGCGGGCGGCGGAGCTGGGCGTCCCGGTGCGGCCGGTCAAGGTCGACGCGGCGAGGGTCCGGCAGGACGCCGGCAGCGTCACCGCCGCCGGGCTGACAGCCCGTTACCTCGCTGCCGCCGACGGCCTGCATTCGCCTGTCCGCCGACACCTCGGCCTGGACCTGCCCGATCCGCGCCCACCCCGCTACGGGTTGCGCAGACACTTCACCGTCGCGCCCTGGACCGATCACGTAGAGGTGTACTGGTCCGCGCGAGCCGAGGCCTACGTCACCCCGCTGGGGCCCGAGCTGCTCGGCGTGGCCATCCTGACCGGGGAGCGGGCGCCGTTCGACGTGCAGCTCCGAGGCTTTCCGTCGCTGGCGGCCCGCCTGCCCGCGCACGCCTCCTCGGCCGTACGCGGCGCCGGACCGCTGCGACAACGGGTCCGCGGCCGGGTGGCCGGCCGGGTCCTGCTGGTCGGCGACGCCGCCGGCTACGTCGACGCGCTCACCGGCGAGGGCATCTCCCTCGCCCTGGCCGGTGCCGCCCAGCTCGTCCGCTGCGTCCGAGACGACCGCCCCCTGGACTACGAACGCGCCTGGCGTCGGGCCTCACACCGTCACCGCCTGCTCACCGACACCCTGGTACGCCTCCGCGCCCACCCTCGACTCGCCCCCCTGATCGTCCCCACCGCCGCCCGCCTGCCCGCCCTGTTCGCCGGGCTGGTCAACGGCCTGGCCTAGTACTCCACTCTGGTTTCGTGATCTATCCAGTGGGCCCGTCGGCGGTCCGTCGTCGGGAGTGGCTGCGTCGGGTTGTTGCCAGTGGCAGCGACACCCCCGAGCCGGTCGAGGCGGTTGTCGATGATGAGCGTGGCGGGCGCGGTGCGTCGCAGCGTGAGCGGCCCCGGCCGTCGCTGGGCCGACGCGGAGCTATAGTCATGTGGTCGCGAAAAACGATGTCCCGCGGGCCCATCCGCCGGACATCGCTCGTACATCGATGCAGATGGTTCTGATCGTTGAGCGTCTCCTTGCTGAGATCGGGCATCCCGTCCGCTTCCGGCACTGACCACCGCCGGCGTGTGTCGGCGCGACACAGGAGCGCAGCATGCAGAAGACCATCGCCATTGTCGGAGCGGGACTGGGCGGACTGACGCTCGCCCGGGTGCTTCAGGCTCACGGCGTCGCCGCGACGATCTACGAGGGTGAGACTTCGGCGACGACCCGTACGCAAGGCGGCCTGCTCGACCTCCACGAAGAGACCGGCCAGGTCGCCCTTCGCGCAGCCGGTCTGCACGACGAGTTCCTCACTCTGGTCCGCCCGGGCGAGGACGCCAAGCGTGTGGTCGACCGCCACGGCACGATTCTGTTCGACATGCCTGCGGACCCCGGTTCGGCCCGCCCTGAGGTGGACCGTGGCGAACTCAGGCGCCTGCTCATCGACTCGCTGGCGCCCGGGACGATCAGGTGGGGTCACAAGCTCGCCTCGATCCGGCGCTGTGTGGAGGGCGGCTTGGACCTCACCTTCGCGGATGGTTCCGCCACGCGCGCCGACATCGTCATCGGCGCGGACGGTGCCTGGTCGAAGGTGCGTCCGCTGCTCACCCCCGCCAAGCCTCTCTACAGCGGAACCTGCTTCATCGAGATTGCTCTCGCCTCAGGCGGCCAGGACTGTCGGGCGAGCGTGGCCGCGATCGGCAGCGGCACGCTGATGGCGGTCGCGCCGGGCAAAGGCATCATCGCCCATCGCTACGCCGACGGGTGCGTGCTCGGATACGCGGCGCTGAACAAGCCCGAGGGGTGGGTGAGGTCGATCGACTTCGGCGACCCGTCCGCGGGCCTCCGTCAAGTTGCCGACGAGTTCGATGGCTGGTCGCCGCTGCTGACCGCCTTCGTGACACAGAGCGACGCGGAACCGTGGCTCCGGCCCATCTATGCCCTTCCCGTCGGGCTCAAATGGGACAGGGTGCCCGGCGTGACGCTCGTCGGTGACGCCGGGCACCTGATGTCGCCCTTTGCCGGCGAAGGCGCGAACCTCGCCATGTACGACGGCGCTGACCTGGCGAGCAAGCTGGTTGAGCAACCCGACATCGAGGTCGCGCTCACCTCCTACGAAGAGCGGCTGTTCCTCCGTAGTAACGACGCCGCCGGCCGCTCGGCGAAGAACCTGGAGAACTTCTTCGGCCGGGAAGCACCGCAGAGCGTAGTCACTCTGTTCGATCACTCCTGATACCTCAGTCCGGGCAAAGCCGGCCTGTTCGGCCAGCTGCCGGCAGTTCTTCCGTTCCACGCCCGACAGCAGCCCGAGCAGGTAGGGGCGAGCCGACTAGCCGGGAGCGGGAATGGTGTCGGTGAGCGCCACGCTGGTGAGGTTGTGCTCCCCTCCTCCGCCAAAAACCGCAACTCGAGGTGAGAAAAGCCGAGTTCACCGCAAAGCCCATACGTCATCCAGCCCGCGCGAAAAGCGGATCCCCTCGGTAGCATTTGGGTATATGGCTTGGCTGCCGAGATCGGGGACCGCAGGTTGCCGGAAACCTGCTGTACCGCCGTAAGCGGCCAACGCGGATTCCCGCGAGTTCGGGATCTTTCGCGGGCTTGTCCCCAGGGATGCGATAAATCCATGGACTCATGTGTGGAAGTCTGCGCCAAAACCTCACACAGGAAATCACACAGGAAATCACGGCCAAGGGAATCGTGGCTCTTCGCTCATCCGAATAATTCATCCTCGGCACGACACCGCACCGACAGGAGACGCTCATCATGGCCACAGCATCTGAAACCCCGGTACTGGACACCCTCGCCGCGATGACGGTCGACTCGGTCGAGCGGTGCGGGCTGGCTCCGGACACGTTCATGCTCACCCGTATCGCGGCCCTCGCTGCCTCCGACGCTCCGCCGATCTCCTACCTCGCCAACCTCGACCCCGCCCGCCAGAGCGGCCTGACCGCTGAGCAGCTGCAGGATGTCCTGGTGGCCATCGCCCCCATCGTGGGCACGGCCCGCGTCATGACGGCAGCCGGCAACATCACCGAAGCACTCGGTATCGCGATCACCGTCGCCGAGTTCGAGGCCGAGGCCCAAGGCGTGGGTCCGGGCAGTACGGGCCAGGGCGGCATGGGGCAGGGCCAGGGCCAGGGGCAGGGGCAGGGGCAGGGGCAGGGGCAGGGGCAGGGGCAGGGTCAGGGTCAGGGTCAGGGTCAGGGTCAGGGTCAGGGTCAGGGTCAGGGTCAGGGTCAGGGCATGGGCATTGGCCAGCACCGAGCGTAGAGCCGCCGCCTGTCAGTGTGCCGGAAATGTCCGCATTCTGCCGTTCTGTGATTCTCGTGGCAAGCTGATGTGTGGGCCATTGGCCGCAGCCACATCAAAGTGGCGAGGTCTACCTGGGAGGAGCCCGAAATGACCACGACAGGAATGCCCCGACACGGAGCGCGGAGCAGCGGCGAAGGGGCGTGGGTGGCCGGCTGGACCGGATTCGCCGGCGTCATGATGATCTTCGGTGGGGTGATGGCGATATTCCAGGGAATCGCCGCCATCGCCAAGGACAACGACGTCTTCGTCGTCACCCATGACTACGCCTACACCTTCAACCTGACGAGCTGGGGCTGGATCCACCTCGTCCTCGGCGTCCTGGTGGTCCTCGCGGGCGCCGCCGTGTTCGGGGGAGCGCTGTGGGCCCGGCTGACCGGCATCCTCCTGGCCGGCCTGGCGATGATCGCCAACTTCATGTGGCTTCCGTACCAGCCGGTCTGGGCCATCGTGCTGATCGCCGTGGACGCCTTCGTCATCTGGGCGCTGTGCATCGGTGCGGGTCGGCGTGCCCGCACCGACTAGTCGGCCGCGCCGTTCCGGGCCGTTCGGCGAACGGGGGTTGCGCCGAACGGCGCGGGACGGCGCCCCGAGCGGCTGACACGAGACCGTGCCGCCGGGCCGGACTGGCCCATCCGTGTTTCCGTTGTCGTGCGGATCAAGTCGAATGTCCGTTTCGGCACCCCTAGGGAGACACGAGTGAAAACCAGCGGTAGCGACCTCCGTCAGCCCCCTGCCCTCCCGCTTCTCACGGGACAGAAGGCGCTGGTGACGGGCGCGAACTCCGGTATCGGCAAGGCCACCGCGATCGGTCTGGGGCGGGTGGGCGCCGATGTGGTGGTGAACTACGTGGCCGGGCGGGACGCCGCGGAAGAGGTGGTGCGCGAGATCGAGGCCTTCGGCGTCCGTGCCTACGCTCACGAGGCGGACGTGTCGCAGGAGGACCAGGTCGTCGACATGGTGTCCCGCATGGTCAAGGAGTTCGGGACCATCGACGTCATGGTGGCGAACGCGGGGCTCCAGCGTGACGCCCCCATCGCCGAGATGACCCTGGGCCAGTGGCAGAAGGTGCTGGACGTCAATCTGACCGGACAGTTCCTGTGCGCCCGCGAAGCGGCCAAGGAGTTCATGCGGCGCGGCGTCGTCCCGGAGGTCTCCCGTTCCGCCGGAAAGATCATCTGCATGAGTTCGGTCCACCAGATCATTCCCTGGGCGGGCCATGTGAACTACGCGGCGTCCAAGGGCGGGGTGCAGATGCTCATGGAGACCCTCGCGCAGGAACTCGCGCCGCACGGGATCAGGGTCAACGCCGTCGCTCCGGGAGCGATTCGCACCCCCATCAACCGCAGCGCCTGGGACACCCCCGAGGCCGAGGCCGAACTGCTGCGGCTCGTGCCCTATCGCCGTGTCGGCGAGCCGGACGACATCGCGAACGCGGTGGCCGCGCTGGCGTCCGACCTCTTCGACTACGTCGTGGGGACCACGCTCTACGTGGACGGCGGCATGACACTGTTCCCCGGTTTCGCCACGGGTGGCTGACCCTCCCCTTCCCCGTAGCCCGCAGCCATCCGGTACGAGCCCAGCCCCGAGGCCCATGTGAACAGCGCGATCGACCACTTTCTGGCGGACGGCCCCCCACAGCTTCTGCCGGCCCGGGAGCTGATGGCCTTCACCCTGGGCACCCACATCCTGCTCGTGCCCTTCGGCGTGGCCCTCCCCGCCATCACCCTCCTCATGCACTACCGCGGCCTGCGCAAAGGCGACGCCGTCGCCCTCCTGCTCGCGCGGCGCTGGTCGGCGGTCATGGCCGTCCAGTTCGCCATCGGGATCGTCACCGGCACGGTGCTCTCCTTCGAGTTCGGTCTGCTGTGGCCGGGCCTGATGGGCCGGTGGGGCGATGTCTTCGGCCTCGGCTTCGGAGTCGAGGCGTGGGCGTTCTTCCTCGAAGCGATCCTCATCGCGATCTACCTGTACGGCTGGCGCCGGCTCAAGCCGTGGACCCACTTCTGGCTCGCAGCGCCCCTGCCGCTGGCCGCCCTGATGGGGGCGTTCGGCATCGTGGCCGCGAACGCCTGGATGAACACCCCGCGCGGCTTCACGCTCGACCCGTCCGGCAACCCCGTGGACGTCGACGTGCGGCAGGCGGTCTTCACGCCGATGTTCGGCCCCGAGTACTGGCACTTCGTGGTCGGCGTGATCCTGACCGCCGGGTATGTCGTCGCCGGGGTGTACGCGGTCGGCTGGCTGCGGGGCCGCCGGGACCGCTACCACCGGCTCGGCTTCACCGTGCCGTTCTCCGTCGCCGCGATCCTCACCCCCGTGCAGTTCGTGCTCGGTGACTCGATCGCCCGCTCCGTCTTCCACAAGCAGCCGGTGAAGTTCGCGGCCACCGAGATCGTCTGGAAGACCGACACCCACGTACCGGAGTACCTGTTCGGGCGCCTGCATCCGGACGGTTCGATCTCCGGCGGGATCAGGATTCCCCAACTGGACTCGATCCTCGCGGGATTCAGCCCGGACACCAAGGTGACCGGACTGACGTCGGTCCCCGTGAGTGACCGCCCGACGGCCACTCAGGCCACCATCGCCCACTGGGCGTTCGACATCATGGTGAGCATCGGCAGCCTGCTCGTCCTGCTCGCGCTCTGGTACGGCTGGTGCCGGCTGCGACGCCGGGACCTGCCCAGGTCGCGATGGTTCTTCCGGTGCGCCGCGCTCGCCGGGGCCGCCTGTCTGCTGACCGTGGAGTGCGGCTGGATCACCACCGAAGTGGGCCGGCAGCCCTGGATCGTCTACCAGCACATGCGGGTCTCGGAGGCGGTGACGGACACCCGCGCGGGGTCCCTGTGGGCGATGTTCGGCATCGTCGTGGTGGTCTACGTCCTCGTCCTCGGTTCCTTCCTGACCATCCTTCTGAAGATGAGCGGCCGATGGCGGCGGGCCGACGAGGACGCTCTGGTGGGAGCCGCCGCCGAGGACCTGGAGGGCGACACGCCCTACGGGCCCCGCCCCCGCCCGTTGTCCACGTCCGGGCGCGGGGAGGGGAGAGACCGATGACCGAGGACGTCGTCGCCTGGGTGCTGTTGGCCGCGGTGGCCGCCTACGCCTGCGCCGGCGGCACGGACTACGGAGCCGGTTTCTGGGACCTTCTCGCGGGCGGCGCGGAACGCGGCAGGCGCCCCAGGTGGCTCATCGACCACGCCATGGCACCGGTGTGGGAGACCAACAACGTCTGGCTCATCTTCGTCCTGGTCATCATGTGGACCGGCTTCCCGGTCCTGTTCCAGACGCTCTTCACGGCCATGTGGCTCCCGCTGGCACTCGCGGCCGTGGGGCTCGTCCTGCGCGGCGCCGGCTTCGCCCTGCGCAAGCCCACACGAAGTCTCGCCCGACGCAGGGTCTACGGCGCCGTCTTCGCCGTGTCCTCGCTGCTGACGCCCTTCTTCCTCGGAGCGGCGGTCGGGGGGCTCGCCACGGGGCGGGTGGCTCCCGGCACGAAGGCGTCCGCCGACGCCTGGTCGAACGGGACCTCCGTGATCGCCGGGCTGCTGGCCATCGCCGCGACCGCGTTCCTCGGAGCGGTGTTCCTCAGCGCCGACGCCCGCCGCTTCGACGCCGCCGACCTCGTCGGCTACTTCCGGCTGCGGGCCTGGTGCGGCCTCGGCGCCGTCGCCGTACTGGCGCTCGTCGGCCTCGCCGTGACCCACGACGACGCGCGGTACGTCTACGACGGGCTGACCAGCGGAATCGGTCTCACGCTCGTCCTGGCCGCCGCTGCCTGCGCGGTGGTCACGGCCGGGCTGCTGCTGTACCGCAAGGCGACGGGATGGGCGCGGATCACCGCGGTCGGCAGCGTGGCTCTCGTCGTTGTGGCGTGGGGGCTCGCCCAGCGGCCCTATCTCATCCCCACCTCGCTGACCGTGTCCGAGGCGGCCGGCGCGTCGACGACGCTGCGCTGGCTGATGCTGGTCACGGTCATCGCGGTCGTGCTCGTCGGACCGCCCCTGGTCCTGCTCTACCGGCTGGACACCCGCGGGACTCTCCAGCCCCTCACCGAGGGGGATCTTCGGCAGACGGCGGCCGGACGGGAGCCGGAGAGCCCGTGACCGGGGCCGTGGCCGGGGCCAGGGCCGGCCAGGGACCGCCGATCGTGCTGGTCCTGGGCGTGTCCGGGTCCGGGAAGACCACCGTCGGCAAGGCGGTCGCGGAGCTGCTCGGACTGCCGTTCGTCGAGGGCGACGACTTCCATCCCGCCGTGAACGTCGCCAAGATGAGCGCCGGCCGCCCCCTGGACGACGCCGACCGCGAGCCGTGGCTGCGTGCTCTCGCCGACCGTATCCGTCACTCCGTCGAGGCCGGCGAGGGGCTGGTCGTCGCCTGTTCCGCCCTCAAGCGCGCCTACCGCGACGGGCTTCGGGTAGCCGCGTGCGCACGGCTGTGGTGTCTCTACCTCGCCCTGGACCGGGACACGGCATGGGAGCGCGTGTCCCGCCGCACCGGTCACTTCATGCCGGCCCGGCTGGTGGACTCGCAGTTCGAGACGCTGGAGCCGCTGGAACCGGACGAGCCGGGCATGACCCTGGACGTCACAGCCGATCTTCCGGCACAGCTCACCCGGGTCCGGGCCGCCGTCGCACGCTTCGGCGGGCCCACGGCCTCCTGACGGTCAGCTGCTCAGGAGCCCTCGTCAGCGTCCGGTCGCCGATGATTCCCGCTGGTCCTTCCGCCCCTTGTTGCTCTGCGGGCGTCCGGTGAGCACGAGCGGGCCGGTCTCGGTGATGGCAACCGTGTGCTCGGAATGAGCGGTGCGCGAGCCGTCGGCCGAGCGGATCGTCCAGCCGTCCGGGTCATAGACGATCTTGTTGGTGCCGGCGGCGAACCAGGGCTCGATCGCGATCGTCAGGCCGGGACGCAGCTTCCAACCGCGGCCAGGACGCCCGTCGTTGGGGATGTGCAGGTCCTCGTGCATCGTGCGGCCGATACCGTGACCGCCGAACTCCAGGTTGACCGGATAGCCGTACTCGGCGGCGACCGCGCCGATGGCCGCCGAGATGTCCCCGAGCCTGTTGCCCGGCTGGGCGACCTTGATCGCGGCTTCCAGGGCGACCTCGGTGGCTTCGATCAGCCGCAGGTCCTCCTCGGCCGGAGTGCCGACGATGACGGAGTGGGCCGAGTCCGCGGCCCAGCCGTCGATGCTCACCGCCATATCCATCGTCAGCAGGTCCCCGTCGCGCAGCTTGTAGCTGTGCGGCAGTCCGTGCAGCACGGCATCGTTGACCGAGAGGCACACCACGTTACGGAACGGGCCCTTGCCGAACGAGGGCTCGTAGTCCCAATAGCAGGACTGCGCGCCGCGCTCCTTGATCCGGCGGCGAGCGTGATGCTCCAGGTCCAGCAGGTTGACCCCTACTGCGGCGAGGTCACCGAGCTCGGCCAGCACCTGGCCGACGAACTGTCCAGTGACGTGCATACGCTCGATGTCTTCGGGAGATTTGTGCTCGATCACGGTGATCCTCGATTCCCCGGGGCGGCCGACAGGTATATTTATACCAGGGGGTGGAGTGGTTGCTGCCCGACACCGGCGGCTCTAGCATGTGCGCATGGTTCGCCATCCGCTCGCCCCCGAACAGATCGAGGCGGGCCGACGCCTCGGAGCCGCGTTGCGCGCCGCCCGGGCCGGACGCAGCCCCGTGGACGTGGCCTTGGCGGCAGAGATCTCGCCGGAGACCCTCCGCAAGATCGAGACCGGCCGGCTGCCGACCCCCGCGTTCGGCACCATCGTCCGGCTCAGCGAGGTACTCGGCGTACCCCTGTCCGAACTCGCCGTCGTCTGGCGCACCGATCCTGCCCTGAGCAAGGCCTCCTAGGGCCTCCTGGGCCGGCCTTGGGACCGGTAAGCCCGCATGTTGATGTGTCGCGTATTCAGCGGATGGGGCCGGTTTCTGATTACTGACTGTCGCCGGTCACGGTGGTCCAGCGCGGATCGATGTGGCCCAGCCATGCGTCTTGATCGTCGGCCAGTGGTTGCTTCAGGGGAAGGAGGAGGAACCGGCAGGTGAAGGTGAGGCCAGCGTCGTCTCCGTCGCCCTTGACGTGGTGGTCCCACACATCGGGGGTTTCTGCTGATGCCTGGAGGAAGAAGAAACTGGTTCGTCGTGGCTGACCGGTGTCGGGATGGGGCTTGTTCTCCGTGGCGATCTGTCGGACGACCGTGGCTGTCAGCAGACCGGTCTCCTCGGCGACCTCTCGAAGGACCGCTTCTTCCAGTTCTTCGCCTGATTTGACTCCTCCCGCGGGTACTTGGGTGCCGGCCTCGGGCATACCGATGTGGTCGAACACCAGAACTTCGGGGACGGCGCGGTTCCGGATTACGTATGCGGCGACACGGATTCTGGGTCGGGTCATCCGGGCATTGTCGGTCATCTGCGCCTTTCATGGCCGCCAGGGGCGTATCGGCTCCAGGTTCCGCTGCTTCGGTGACCAACGGTCGGTGGTGTTCGGGGGGTTTGGCGCTGGGAGCCGGTTCGGCCTCCGCCGCCCCGCGTCTCTTCAGCAGCGCCGTCGCTTGCCAGGCCGCGGGCAACACCTGGGCCCAGCAGGGGAAGATCACGGGCTTCCGATGCGCCGAGACCAAGGACAACTCGTGGGCCCTCTACGCCTGGTAGACCCTGGTCGGTAAGGGGAGGGGTGTGGACGCGCCCCTCCCCTTCATCAGGAAGGCGGCACCGGACCGTTCGCCGCATTCGTGAAACATCCGGATGCATCCGGCTACATCCACTATGCGAATATCTCGGCGCCTCGCGAATGACGGCGTCCGGATCATGCGGTCCTTCATGCACATCGAGACCTTCGCCCCGCACAGGGTCTCCTCACGGACCGCCAGGGGCGACCTCGGCCGCTGCGGCGAACGACTCCCGGTCCTTCTCCTTAGCGCTGAGACGACAACGGAGTCTGTGTCCGGAGCCATCGCTGCGGCGGTGTCCAACTGGCCCGAAGAGTCCAATGGGCGGATAGAAGCAGAACGCGACGTATGTTCTTCAACTTTTCTCCCTATTGGGTAGGACAGTGGGCGGTTTGACGTCACCGTAAAGCCGTGAGGATCACAACATCACTGTCGTTTTGTGGAGACGGCGACCATCGCAGAATGGTTGCTTCGATATCGCCTCGTTCTGTGCCCGGGTTTTGCCCACGCCCGCCTGGACGGTAATGACGACCTGATGGAAGACGCAGATTCTGCCCAATACGTCGATATGGCTGTCATAGGTGAGTCGCCCGCCACGTACGAGTACGCTGCTTCCGAGCGGCGCATTGCGGATCCTCAGGGCGACCAAAGGTGAAGCCGCTGTCGTCGAATCGATCTACGCTCCCGGGACTCTGGTTCCGTGTCCAGGGGCAGTGGCGCGGTAATGCGGAATAGCAAGCACTCTGACGGCGGCTGGGCGCGTGCCGGCTGCTGGGCCCGGTCGTCGGTGCTTGAGGTCCGAGCAGAATGTGCTCATGCTTCGCGTCAGCCTACGGAATCACGTCGGAAACTACCTGCAGGTGTACTGTGGATTGTGGGTTGCGCACTCTCACGTGTTGCGCCTGAAAGGACGGCCCCGGCGGTTTCACCGGGGCCGTTTGGGGGGTCACGCTGAGCGGGCCGGCGCGGTCACATCGGCGCCATGGCTCCCCCCTCGGAGTCCCAGACCGCTTCTCGGGTCTGGTCGGCCTCTATCACGATCCGTTGGAATTCGGCCCTCTCCAGCAGATCACTCGCTGTGTGGGCGCAGCGGACCGGTAGCCGCGTCCCACGTAAACCCTTATCTGGACGATTTTTCCGTGTGCGGGACCGGCTCAACTTCAAGTGCCCTTGATTGAGACCAGCTCCGGCACCTACCGCCTCCAGGCCACCGAGGCCGAGCGTTGGGACGGCGGGTCGAGGGCAGACCGGGCCGCTCGCCCTGGTGCAATTCGGTCGTGACGCCCCGCGGTCACGGACCTGACCAGTCCCCGCCGTCGCGCTGATCTTCGAGGTGGACAGTCAGGTCGGGCCAGTGCTCGGACCACCGCGCCAGATCACCCTCGGTCAACGACCACCGCGAGCGCAGGTCTCCGTCTGGCAGGAAGCGGACGCTGGTCCCCGTGGTCCCGTCGGTCTCGACGGGCTCCAGGTCGGTCACCGGGACGCCGTGCTCATAGCGCTGGGTCCAGGATCCGTTGAGACGGCGGTTGGTATGAATCAGCCACTCGCTGAGAGCTGCGACGACGGACATGCCGCGACGCGGATGTCCGTCCGGAAGTCGTTCCGGCTCTGGGAGGTCGAAGAACCGAAGGTCCTTCGTGGCGATGACCGGCTTCTTCACCACCTGGCCATGCTCGCCGGTCCGAGTGTCGGTGCCTCGTCCGTCATCCTGCACCGAGACGGAGCCGTCGGTATTCAGCGTGACCACACACCGTCCGCCGCCCCGGCTCGCTGCCTCGTCAGCGGCATAAGCAACGATCTCAAGAACAAGGTGTCCCGGCCCGCCCGGAGCGAACTCTGCTGGTTCCTGGCGGATCTGAGTGAGATGGTCCGCGTCCACGGTGCCGGCCCAATCGTGCGTGGTGTTGACCCAAGAGGCCCTTGATCCATCCATCTGACAAGTATCGGGCGGGGCTCTCGTTGAGGCTGCCGAAAGCAACCGCTCAGCAGTGATCGTCCGGGCCGGGCTCGGCGCTCTCTCCGAGATCGGCGAGGAGGCCGCGGATCCGTTCGGCGATGGCCTTGTGTCGTTCGACCTCGCGGCGCCAGCCGCGTTCGACGGCGTCTTGGGCGAGCTGCTGTTCACGGGCGAGGCGGGATCGCAGGCGCGGTGCGTACTCGCTCGGCTCCGGAGTTGCCGGCGGCACGCCACGTAGAGGTGGAGATCCCCTGTGTCGGACGGCCGGGCCGGACGGGCCTGATTTCTTCCCAGATGCGGCGGCATAACGCGCTGGCCGCACGCGGCCGGATCGCGCATGTTCGCTCTCCTGGCCGACGCGACCATGCGTCTCATGATCGCCGCGGGTAGCGGTGCGGGTAGCGGTGCGGGTCCCCGACCTGTCCCGGTCGGGAACCCGCATGGCTGGCGAGGCTGGGGTCAGCTGGGCTGGTCGCCGGTGTAGCGGTAGATCTCACCGGCGTTGTTGACGTGCCACGCGGTGCCGTCGGCGCCGACGGCACCGACGGCGATGTCGGTGGCGGTGCCGGGGATGTTGATCCACGGGTTGCTGCCGCTGGCGTCGTTGTTGGTGTACCGGTAGATGCTGCCGGCGGGGTCGATGCCCCACACGTTCGTGCGGGAGCCGACCGCGATGCGCTTGAGGCTGCCGTTGACGTTCTGCCACGGGTTCGACGGGTTGCGGAGATGGGCGAGGGCGAGCAGGGCCTGCCGACCTGCGCTCAGGCGCCGCCATCGGGTGCCTGGACCACGGTGGTGTTCCCGCAGGCGGGCGGAGAAGGCCAAAAGCCGCAACGGAGATGATCTTGAGGCTGTGGCGGTCAACTGGTACAGGTCCCAGTCGCGTGCGGAAGTGGAACTCGGAGGCCGTGTGGATCTACCTGGACTCCACAGCCTGATGCCGGGGCGGCCCCGGCGACTGTCAGTCTCCGGAGGGAAGGGGCTCTGCTGCCGTGCGAGCAGGTTCGGGTGTGTGCGGCGTCGGGTGGGCGGTGCTGGCGGGGGCCAGGGGCACCGGAGCCCGTTCGCCGCCCAGCCAGGACAGGTTGACGGCCACGGCGGCCATGGAGGCTACGACGATCAGTGCGCCGGCTGTGGCGAGCGCAACTCGTCGTCGGCGGATCCGGAAGCCGCCGACGACGGCCGCGTCGATAACGCTGGGTAGCGTAGGCTCCGGATCGGCGCTGAGGACTGCCTGGAAGGCGGCGTGCAGAGCGTCGTTCTCGTGCTCATTCATGGCCGGTTTCACCTCCTGGTCCCTTCACTGTCAAAGCCTTCGACGATCTCGCGCAGCCGGGCGAGCCCGCGGGCGCTTTGGCTCTTTACCGTTCCCTGACTCACCCGCAGTGCGTGCGCGGTCTGCTCAACGGACCAGTCCTCCCAGAATCGCAGGACCAACACGGCTCGGTAGCGGGGCGCCAGCTCCATCAGGGCTTCTTGCATCATCAATCGCAACTCCGGTGCGCCGGACACGCCCGAGGGAAGATCGGGTGGCTCGCTCACCGGCTCCTCACGCCAACCTCTCTTGCGCCACTGGTCGATGAAGGTGCGGGTGAGGATGGTGCGAGCGTAGGCATCCGCATTGCCGTCCCGGCTGACCCGTCCCCAGGCCGCGTACAACTTCATCAAAGTCGTCTGGGTCAGGTCCTGTGCCTGGTGCCAGTCACCGCAGAGCAGGTAGGCGCTGCGTCGGAGCTGCGCCTGCCGCGCCTCGGCAAATTCCCGGAACTCTCGTTCCCGGGCGGTGTCCCTCACTCTTTGCCGGCCTCTCCCTTGCGCACCACTCCATCTGTCATACATACGGGGAGTGGCCCTCTGGGGTTGCACGGTGCGGGCAGGAGAATTTTCCCGCCGCACCGTGCAACCTGACCACCGCCCGACTCCGTACCTCTCTCCCGAAAGGGCTTCCACGCACAGGTGGGAGTCCGGCGATCCGAGGAAGAGGCACACCGTTGTCGAAGCACCGCAAGTTCTCGCATAACCGCCGCGCTATGTTCAGCGTGGCCGCCGGAACCGTTCTGGCCGCCGCGGGGATGGTCAGCGTCGCCAGCGCCGCGACCCCGGCCACTCACGCGAACCCGGTCCCGGCCACACAGGCGGACCCGGTTGCGGCCACTCACGCGGACCCGGTTGCGGCCACTCACGCGAACCCGGTTGCCGCCACCCACGCGAACCCCGTTGCCGCCACCCACGCGAACCCCGTTGCGGCCACTCACGCGGACCCGGTTGCGGCCACTCACGCGGACCCGGTTGCGGCCACTCACGCGGACCCGGTTGCCGCCACTCACGCGAACCCCGTTGCGGCCACTCACGCGAACCCGGTCCACGCCAAGTCTGTCGCCGAACCCCTCTCGTCGCTGAGCGCGGCCGAGCGGGCGAACGCGGTGGGCTGAGCCCCACCCCGAGGAGTACGCACGCCTCCCCGAGAGCACCGGGCTTTTGCCCGGTGCGGGAGGCGTGCTGCGGTGACGACCCAGGGCGCAACGGTGGTGTAGCTCTCCGGCGTGGCGCTGGTCTGCTCGATCATCGCGGTTCTTTCGCTGATGTTGATTGCCAGCGGCGACGGGTAGGCAGCAAATAGGTCTGTTTCTGTCCTAGACATCGGCGCACTTGGGTTGCAACCGGTCCTACGTCACCTCTACTCCCGCTACTCTCGTCACGTCTTCGCCCCCTCCACCCGGCCACGTCAGCCTGAGGTTGGAAAAGGCTCAGTGTGTCGGCTGGAAGTGCTGTCCCGCCCACGGGGGATCGACACGAGCCCCCGGACTCTGCCTTGGGCCTGGGACTGCCTCGCCATCATGGGTGGGCGAGGCAGGGTGAGCGGCCCAAAAGACCGTAGGGGCAAGCCTTCGATCCGACGCCCGCTGGGGCCTGTGCTGCAATGGCGGGCCATCGGTGTCCGTCGGAGAGCCGCAGGCAGCGCTTCGCCGATCCACGGGGGACTGGACTGGCAGGTGCGTCGGCTCCGCCATGGCCGAGAACGCTTCGCCGTCCGGATCGAAGCCAGATCCACGCCCGAGCGATCGCATCTCTGCAGCCGCCCGGGGAAGACCTTCATCTTGTCCTGCGCGGGGCTTCAGTGAACTCCCCGGTCAACGACCTGGTCACCTTCAGGTTTGGGTGTGGTGGCGATGAGGATCTGAGCGGCCTCGGTGATGTTGTCGGCGTGGACGGCGCGGGCCATCGCTTCGCGGGCGGCGTCGGCGGTGGTGTCAGGGGGAACCACCAACAGGGCGAAGTGGTCGTTGTGGCCGCGGGTGATGAGGACGGTGTTGTCGCCGACCGGGTCGGAGTCGAGGTGCACGACCTGGTCGTCGATGACCAGGCGGGTCGGGAGGCCGTTCCAGGCGGCCGCGTCCACGCCCACGCGGGTGATCGGCCCAAGATGCCTGGTCAACACGCTGATCAGCGCGGGCAGCTCGGTCTCGATGTTGCGGGTGCGGGGCCACCACGCGCCGTCCAGGAGCCCCTCCCGGGACCGCGTGGTCTCCAGCCGCAGCAGGGCCGTGCCAGGTTTGACCGCCTGGTGGATCGCATCCGGCAGGAGCAGAGGTGGCTTGTGGGGAACGTCGGAGTCAGCCATGTGGATCCGCCCGTCAACGGGGTACGGCCGCGCCTCGTCGTAGGTCAGTATCGATGCCGACCTGCTACGTACGCGAGTCCGCCGTCGTTTCACGGTACTCCCGCCGCCCGCACCGCCGCTCTCCACAGCGCCTCCGCCGGAAAATACCTGGTCACACCGAACATCGCCCATCGAGCAGGCGTACTCTGAAAGCACCGGAAGTATTTCGCGCACCCGCTTTCACGCGGGTGTCATTTCCGGCGATCGCCTAAAAACCGGACTGCCGACGGGCAGTCCGGGGGCAGGTCCGCATCATGACCACCACCCTCGACCGGACCGCGTCCCGCGACCTCGCCGCAGAGCTCCCGGCACGCTTGTCCCTCACCCCGAAGACCACCCTCGCCGGCCAGCTGGACGGTGCCTGGTGGCCCTACTCCCGCGACCTTGCAGCCGAGATTCCGCCGCTCGCCGCCGCCCTGGAAGAACCCTGGGGGCGCGTCACCCGCGTCACCGTGAACCCCACCCGCTGGCCCGTCATCCCGCACACGGTTCCCGTGGCCGGGAACACCGTGCACGTGGGCTGGTTCACCGAACAGGACCCCGACAAGCTCATCCTGCTCTCCTACACCGTCGGCCGCTGGGACCTGCTGGTGGTTCCGCCCGAGACCGGGCCCGCAGCCGCGGCCCGGCTGATGGCCGCCGCCGCGATCCCGGGCAGCGCCCTGACGGCAGGCGTCCTCATGGCCAACGAGACCGCCATCGGGCGTGGCATCCGCGACGCCCGCCGCCGGGAAGCCACCTGGGAGGGCGAAGGCGGGGCCTGTATGTCCCCCTTCGGGAACCCGCTTGACCGAAGCACCCTGCCGCTGCCCGGAAACGACTGGAGGTGAGTTCCGTGGAGACCCTCGTCCTCATCGCGGTGATCATCCTCGCGATCGCCATCGGAATGCGCTGGATCCACCTGCTGAACGCGCAGCACGCCGCGCGGATCGCGGCCTATCACTTCAGCGACCCCCTGCCGAGACCTCCCGGTCTGCCGGACGACACCGGTCGTCGAGCCCACCGCACGGATACCGACCGGTGAGGAACAGACCTTCCTCCGACCGGGGGCAGCGGTCGGGGCGTCACGGCGCCCCGACCTGCCGGCTTCAGAGAGAGCGGCGGGACATGGAGTCGGTACGCCGCAGGCGACCACGCAAGGTCACCAGCAGGCTGGGCTCCCCAGGGAACGGGTGCGGATTGCTGGGAGTGACTTCGTAGGTCAAGCAGCGAGTTGGTAGCGGGCCTGGTGGTTGCGCTGGTGCTCTTGGCCCAGACGGTAGGTCCAGTAGCGGTCGAAGTCGCCGTTGGCGAGCAGTGCGCGGAGTTTCAGGACGGCTTCGGCGCCGGCGCTCCGCCCGGTCGTCGACGCGTTCGTCCGACAAATTCGCTACCCGGCGGCCGGAGCGCCGTGGTACACAACCGACGTGCAAAACATCTTGGAGTTTCCCGAGGTCCTGCGGCTGATCGAAGACCGTTCGGCCGCGTTCCGCGCCGCGATCGCGTCCGCCCTCGACCTTGACGTCCAGGTCCCGACCTGCCCGGACTGGACGCTGCGCGAACTGGCGCAGCACTTTGGCGACGGCCGCCGCCGCCAGGCCGCCATCGTCGCGGCGGGCCCGGGCGCTGAGCCCCCGGCGAGGACGGACCCGAAGGGCGCCCCGACCGCGCCCCGCGACCGCGAAGCCCTGGACGCCTGGCTCGCCGAGTCGACCGAGCTCATGCTCGACGCGATGCGCGAGGCCGGCCCGGACCGCGGCTGCTGGACCTGGTGGGGCCGCTCGCAGGCCCCGGAGACCAGCGGAGCCGTGGCCCGGCACCAGATCCAGGAGATCGCCGTCCACACCTACGACGTCCAGCTCACCCAGGGGGCCGCACAGCCGCTGCCGACGGACGTCGCGGTCGAGGGCGTCGACGAGTTCCTCACGACCGTCTCGGCGACGACCGTCCCCTGGCCGTTCAAGCCGGCGACCATCGACCTGCACACGACCGAGGGCCGCTCCTGGCGCCTGACCCTCAACGCCGACGGCGTCCGCTGCGACGACCTCGCCGCCGACGCGGAGCCGGGCGACATGGCGATGCGAGGCGCAGCGAGCGAACTGGTCCTCTACTTCTACGAGCGCGTCCCGCTCGACGGCCTGGAGACCACCGACGACACCGAGCCGATGGAGCAGCTCGCAGACTGGGACCCGAACGCGTAAAACGAAATACGCGAGCTCACCAGTCCCAACGCCGTAGGCCTCCTGGGAACAGTTCCTGCCCTGAGCAAGGCTTCCCGACAACGGCCCTTCGCGGATCGCCGCTCCTTCGCTGATCGCGGCTCAGTGCGGTGTTCAACCCGTCAGCCCCGTTCAGGTCGCGGGGCCGGATCAGCGCGGGTCTTCTGTGACCATGACGAGCAGCACACCTCCACCGGGCCCGGACGAACCCCCGGCACGCGCGTCCGGCGACCAGCGGTCCTCGGCGCGGGAACGCGGCGAGCTGGACGAGCTGCGGCACCGGGTGAGGGCCCTGGAGAGCACCGGGCAGGCGCCGGCCACGGGGCACCACCGGCTCCGGTCGACGGGGTCGGTCCTGCTGATCCTCCTCGCCTCACTGCTGTCGCTGCTGGCCGTCGTCGCGGTCTGGGCGAACAGCATCGTGCGGGACACGGACCGCTACGTCGCCACCGTCGGGCCGCTGGCGAGCAACCCGGACGTACAGAAGGCGATCACCAACCGGGTCACCACAGCGGTCCTGGCGCAGATCGACGTGGAGGGACTGGTCAAGGAGTTGGAGAAGGCGGCGGCGCAGAAGGGCGCCCCGCCGAAGGCGGCCGAACTGCTCGGCAACCTGAAGGGTCCGATCACCAGCGGCCTGAAGAGCCTGGTCGGCGGCACCGTACAGCGGGTGGTCTCCAGCAGCGCCTTCGACACCGTCTGGGTGAACGCGAACCGCACGGCCCACAGCGCATTCGACAAGGCCCTCACCGGCGAGTCCGGCGGTGCGGTGTCCGTCGAGAACGGTCAGGTCGCCATCGACGTGGGACCGATCGTGGCGGAGGTCAAGGACCGGCTGGTCAGCGCCGGTTTCACACCGGCCGCCGCCATCCCGGCCGTCCACACGCAGTTCGTGGTGTTCGCGTCGAAGGACGTCGGCAAGATCAAGTGGTATCTGAGGGTGCTGGAGATCGTCGGCAGCTGGCTTCCCCTCATCGCCGTACTGATCGCCGCCGCGGGCGTCTACCTGGCCGTGCACCGCCGCCGGGCCCTGATCGGGGCCGCACTGGGGGTGTTCGCCGCCATGCTGCTGCTCGGCATCACGCTCAGCGTCCTGCGATCCGTCTACCTCGACCATCTGCCCGTCGGGGCATCCGAGGCCGCCGCCGGGGCCGTGTTCGACTCGCTGGTCAAGTTCCTGCGCGCCGGTGTGCGGGCGGTGGGTGCGGTGGCTCTGGTGACGGCCGTCGGTGCCTTCCTCGTGGGCCCGTCCCGGGTCGCCGTCCTCACCCGTACGGGCTGCCGCAAGGCCATCGGGGCGTTGCGGGACGTCTCCGTGTCGGCGGGGCTCCCGCTGGGGGCGGTCGGCCGGTTCGTCCACCGCTACAAGCAGTGGATCGGCGGTGTGATCCTGGTGGTCGCCGCGATCGTCCTGTTCACGTGGACCTACCCGACCGTGGCGGTCGTGGTGTGGACGCTGGTGATCGTGCTGGTCGCCTTCGCGATCCGAGAGTTCCTGGACACCGGCACTCCTGACACGCCGTCCGCCACTACGCCGGCGGCCTGACCTCGCTCTCGCGCCGGCGGCCTGACCGCCACTACGCCGGCGGCCTGACCGCGTGCTCGTGCCGGCGTGCGCCCACCCGGCGCCATACCGCCCGCTGGCACTTGAGTGTGCCGGTGCCGACCACGATCAGTACGACGATGTTGAGCAGGAGTTGGAGCAGCGAACCCCAGGCCTCGTGCCAGCTGGCGAATGCCAAGGAGACCCCGATGTCGGCCGCCGCCGGAATGGTCGTCACCGAGATGAAGACGCCGAGCAGTGAGCTCGTCCGGGACTCGGCCAGCGAGACGATGCCGACGATCCCGGCCAGCACCGCCACCACCGCCGAGAAGAAGTTGGGGGTGTTGATCAGATTCGAGACGGGTCTCAGTCCCAGTTCGAATGCCTCCGGTTGCAGCCCGAACCCCCGGACGAGGAGGGCGAAGAGGAAGGTCGCGGCAACGGCCGGCGAGAACCCCACGAGCAGCGCCATGAGTCCCTGCTGGATGCTCGGCCGGGCGCGGTGGTCGATACCGAGCGCGATGCTGGTGATGGCGCCGTACTCCGGTCCGACCACCATGGCCGCCACGATGAGGATCTGGGAGTTGGTGATGATGCCCACCGCGCCGATGAGTCCGGCGATGACCAGGAAGAGATAGAAGCTCGGGGGGTATCTGCCCTCGGACCTGATCCGGGCCTCCACCTGTTCCCACACGGGGGCGCGCAACTGGGCCCCGAGCTCCTTTGCCCCGGTCCTGGCCGCGCGCTCCGAGAACACCGTGTCCACCGGATCGAGGACGATGCAGCCACGGTGCTCCAGTCCGAGGTCCCGCAGGCCGCGCAGCACCTCGTTCGCGGCGCCGGTCAGGACATCGCACTCGATGGCGTCACCGTCGGGGTTGCGGACGGTTCCTGTCTGCAGGAGCAGGTTCAGGGCGCACGGTTCGGCGTTCAGCAGGGCCATGGTGCGTTCAGTGAGGTCCGGCGGGCACACCGCTCGGACATGGATCATGTCCATCCGGACCTCCGCGGATCGGATCGGTGCGGTGCGGTGCGGTGCGGATCGGTGCGGATCGGTGCGGTGCGCCGACCGGTCGCCCCGACGGCCGCCCATCCATTAACGCGGCGGCCCCTGAACCCGGCAACTCGGCGTGCGAGGACCCGGTATCTGTCGCAGGGTGGGGACATGTGGTCGCCCAGTGAGCTGAGCGAGGCCGACTTCCGGCACCTCCACCGACATCTGCGCGCCAAGGCCCCCGGCGGCGCCTCGCGCCGGGGCGCCCTGGACACCATCGGCGAGGAGCAGGTGTTGGCGGCCGCTCGCGAGGTGCGGACGGGACGTACGGTGTCCCTCGCCGCCCCGGTGGAAACCCGTACCGGACCCGACAGCGCCGATCCCGCCCGGCACTGGCTCACCGCTCCTGCCGACGGACATCCCGGCTCGAACGGCCTGGAATTCGCCATGGACCGTTTCGCCATGAACATCCACGGCGATGTGGACAGCCACCTCGACGCGCTGTGCCACGTCGTCTACGACGGCACCCTGTACGGCGGCGTACCGGCGGCGGACGCGCTGTCGCCGGACGGAGCGAGCGCCCTCTCCGTCGACCTGGCCCGCGACGGCATCGCCGGACGCGGGGTCCTCCTCGACATCCCCCGGTTGCACGGCGTCCCCTGGCTCGAACCCGGAACGAACGTGAGCGGCGAGGACCTCAGTGCCGCCGAGGCGCGGCAGGGGGTGCGGGTCGGCCGGGGCGACATCCTCCTCGTACGGGTCGGACACCGCAGGCGGCGGGAAGAGCTGGGTCCCTGGGACGTCGCCGACGCGCGTGCCGGACTCCATCCGACCGCCATGGAGTTCCTGGCGGAACGGGAGGTGGCCGTGCTCGGCAGCGACGGGAACAGCGACACCGCCCCCAGCGCGGTGCGGGGGATCGCGTTCCCGGTGCATGCGCTCGCCATGCACGCGATGGGACTGCAGATGCTCGACTACCTGCGGTTCGAGGACCTCCTCGCGCCGCTCTGCGCGCAGGAAGGCCGCTGGTCGTTCCTCTGCGTGATCGCCCCGCTCCGGCTGCCCGCGGCGACCGGCTCCCCGGTCAATCCCCTCGCAATCCTGTGACGGCCGCCCCTCCGCCCCTCCGCCCCACAGGCCTTCGCCCCTCTTCCCACCGTCCTCCGCCCCACAGGCCCCCGCCCCGCCGGTGCTCACCCGAACAGCCCAACTCGCCGGAACCATCACCCGGGGATACGTTGGTGTTCGGGCAAAATGCCCCCTTTTTGACCCTTTCGGCCTCTTGAACCTCTTCAACCGGTTCAACCGCTTCAACCCCTCCGAACTCTTCGACCGGCAGGACCGGAACACGTTCCAAGGACGGTGGCCGGCATGACCGAGGCGCTGCACTACGACGTCATCATCATCGGCACCGGTGCGGGCGGCGGCACTCTCGCCCACCGGCTGGCACCCACCGGAAAACGGATTCTCCTTCTCGAACGCGGTGACTACCTGCCCCGCGAACGCGACAACTGGGAATCCACCGCGGTCTTCATCAAGGGGAAATACCGCGCCCCGGAGTTCTGGTACGACAAAGACGGAAACCAGTTCCCGCCCGAGGTCAATTACTACGTGGGCGGCAACACCAAGTTCTACGGCGCCGCACTCTTCCGTATGCGCCCCGAGGACTTCGGTGAACTCCGCCACCACGACGGCGTCTCCCCGGCCTGGCCGCTGGGCTACGAGGACTTGGAGCCGTACTACACGCAGGCCGAGCACCTCTACCGCGTCCACGGCCGGCACGGCGAGGACCCGACCGAGGGCCCCACCAGCGCTCAGTACGCCTACCCGCCGGTCCAGCACGAGCCGCGCATCCAGCAACTCAGCCACGATCTGGAGAAGCGGGGACTGCACCCCTTCCACCTCCCGATCGGGGTGAACCTCACCCAGGACGACCAGGGCGGGGCCACCCACACCAGCGCCTGTATCCGCTGCGACCGCGTCGACGGATTCCCCTGCCTGATCGGCGCGAAGTCCGACGCGCAGGTCATCTGCGTCGACCCCGCCCTCGAACATCCCAACGTCGAGATGGTCACCCATGCGGACGTGCGGCGTCTCGACACGGACCCGACCGGTCGCCGTGTCACCTCGGTCGTCGCGACGGTGGGGGACGGGGACCCCGCGACCGTGGAGTTCAGCGCCGACATCGTGGTCGTCGCCTGTGGCGCGGTCAACTCCGCCGTCCTGCTGCTGCGTTCGGCGAACGACCGGCATCCGCGGGGCCTGGCCAACAGCTCGGACGTGGTGGGCCGGCACTACATGCGGCACAACAACCTGGCCCTGATGGCCGTGTCCAGGGAACCGAACGACACCAGGTTCCAGAAGACCCTGGCCCTGCACGACTGGTATCTGGGGTCCGACGACTGGGACTACCCCCTCGGCGGCATCCAGATGCTGGGCAAGTCCGACGCCGAGCAGATCCACGGAGAAGCGCCGCGCTGGGCCGGGGCCGCCGCCCCCGACATGCCCTTCGAGGTGCTCGCCCACCACGCGGTCGACTTCTGGCTGTGCGGAGAGGACCTGCCCGTCGCCGACAACCGCGTCACCCTGGACCGGGACGGCGGCATCCACCTGGCCCTCGACGAGAAGAACAACACCGCCGGGCTGAAACGCCTGCGGCACAAACTGCAGAGCATGCTCGGCCACCTGGGCATGCACGAGCACCAGCTTCTCTCGCACAGCATCTACCTGCACAAGGGCATGCCCATCGGCGCCACCGCACACCAGGCGGGCACGGTCCGGTTCGGCCGTGACCCCGAAAGCTCCGCCCTCGACGTCCACTGCAAGGCCCACGACCTCGACAACCTCTACGTCGTCGACACGAGCTTCTTCCCGAGCATCGGAGCGGTCAACCCCTCGCTGACCGCCATCGCCAACGCCCTGCGCGTCGGCGACCACATCGCGGAGCGACTGCAATGACCTCACGCCACCTGGCAGACACCGGCACCAAACACCGCACCCCACAGGAGCGAGCCGCACTCGGAAAGGCCGCCCGGTCTTCCGTACCCCGCTCCAGCCACGTCGAGTTCGACCCCACGCCGAAGCGGCCCGACCCGGTGGACGTCATCGAGGGCCAGTCGGCGACACGGGTGCCCGACCTCGTACCGATCCGCTACGGCCGGATGACCGAGTCGCCGTTCCGCTTCTACCGGGGCGCCGCGGCCATCATGGCCGGAGATCTCGCCGACACCCCCCGGTCGGGGTTCAGGACGCAGTTGTGCGGGGACGCGCACCTGCTGAACTTCCGGCTGCTGGCCTCGCCCGAGCGCCGCATGATGTTCGACATCAACGACTTCGACGAGACGCTGCCCGGCCCGTGGGAGTGGGACGTCAAGCGGCTGTCCGCCAGTTTCGTCATCGCGGGCCGGGCGAACGGCTTCAGCGCCAAGGAACGGGCCGGCGTCGTACGGGCGACGGTGCGGTCCTACCGCGAGTGGATGCGCCGTTTCGCCGGGATGGGCAATCTCCCCGTGTGGTACGCCCAGTTCGACGAGGCGTGGGTGCGGGCGCAGTTCGCCCCGGAGCTGAGCGCACGGACCCGCGACCGCTGGTCGCGGGCGGCGGCGAAGGCTCGGACCCGGGACAGCCTCCAGGCCTTCGGCAAACTCACCCACCTCGTCGACGGGAAGGTCCGCATCGCCGCGGATCCGCCCCTGGTCACGCCGCTCCAGGACCTGCTTCCGGACGTCGAACGCGGCGCGCTGGAGAAGACGATCCACCGGTTGATCGAACACTACGGTCAGACCCTGCAGTCGGACCGGCGCTTCCTGCTGGAGCAGTACCGGGTGGCCGACATGGCGCGCAAGGTGGTCGGGGTCGGCAGCGTGGGCACCCGCTGCTGGATCGTGCTCCTGCTGGGCAGGGACGACTCGGATCCGCTGCTCCTCCAGGCCAAGGAGGCGGACCAGTCGGTGCTGGCGCCCTTCGCCGGCGCCGCAGCTCACCACACGCAGGGCGAGCGGGTGGTCTCCGGCCAGCGGCTCATGCAGGCCACCAGCGACATCTTCCTCGGCTGGGAACGGGTCGACGGCATCGACGGCCGCCGACGGGACTTCTACGTACGTCAGTTGCGGGACTGGAAGGGCATCGCGCAACCCGAGGCGATGGTGCCGGCCGGCATGCGGACCTTCGGCGAGCTGTGCGGTGCCACGCTGGCCCGCGCCCACGCGAGGTCGGGCGACCGGATCGCCATCGCCGCGTACCTGGGCCCGGGCGACCCCTTCGACCGGGCCCTGGTGACCTTCGCCGAGCGCTACGCCGACCAGAACGAGAGGGATCACCAGGCACTCGTCGACGCCGTCCGTGCCGGGCGGGTGACGGCAGAAACGGCCTGAAGGCGCGAAGCTGCCCGAAACGGCATTAAGCGGCCTGAAATGGCCTGAAACGGAGACCGTCATGGACCGCTACCCGCCCATCGCCGACCACGGGCTCGTCGGAGACCTGCAGACCGCCGCTCTGGTGTCGTCCCAGGGCGTGATCGACTGGTTCGCGGCGCCGCGTTTCGACTCGCCCAGTGTGTTCGCCGCCCTGCTCGACCACGACCGGGGCGGCTATTTCCTCCTCGCGCCCGAGCACAGCGAGGGGACCTGGAAGCAGCTCTACTACCCGGACACCGCCGTCGTGGTGACCCGCTTCATGTCACCCGACGGAGTCGGCGAGATCCTCGACCTCATGCCGGTCCAGCCGGGCCCGACTCCGACCGACCGGCACCGCCTGGTGCGCGCCGTACGGGCGGTCCGCGGCACCGTACGCTTCCGCCTCGAATGCCGGCCGCGGTTCGACTACGCGCGCGCGACCCACGAACTGGACCTGACCCCCCGCACGGCGACGTTCCGGGCTCCGGGAACGACCGCCTACCTTCAGGGCGGCATCCCGCTCGAACGGGACGGGCAGGACGTCCGCGGCACCATCACCCTCAACGCCGGAGAGACGGCGGGTGTGGTGTTCACCGTCTGTGCGCCGGGCGGTCAGGCGCCACCGCCGCCCACCACCGAGCAGATCACCGAGGAGATCTGGGAGAACATCGACTTCTGGCAGAAGTGGGTGCGCACCTCGCGCTACCACGGCCGCTGGGCGGAGATGGTGCACCGCTCGGCCATCACCCTCAAACTCCTCACGTACGCGCCCACGGGCGCGCCGGTCGCCGCCGCCACCATGGGACTGCCCGAGCAGGTCGGCGGCGAACGCAACTGGGACTACCGGTACACCTGGGTGCGGGACGGCTCCCTGTCGGTGCGCGCCCTGCTCGACCTCGGCTTCGTGGAGGAGGCGACCCGCTTCACCCACTGGCTCGGCGACCGCCTGCGCGCCCACGACGGACCGGACGGCGAACCCCTGCAGATCATGTACCGGGTCGACGGCGACCCCCATCTGACCGAGGAGATCCTGGACCACTTCGAGGGCTACCGCGGCTCCTCCCCGGTCCGGGCCGGCAACGCCGCCTCCGACCAGCTGCAGCTCGACATCTACGGCGAGGCCCTCTATGCGCTGGCCGAGGGCCGACAGGTCGGCGAACAGGCGGGTTACCACGGGTGGAAGGGCCTGGCCGGCACCCTGGACTGGCTCGCCGACTCCTGGGACCGGCCCGACGAGGGCATCTGGGAGACCCGGGGCGGACGCAAGGACTTCACCTACAGCCGGGTGATGTGCTGGGCCGCCTTCGACCGCGGTCTCAAGCTGGCAGCCGAGTTCAGCAGGCCGGCCGACACCGTGCGCTGGACCCGGGCCCGGGACGCCATCCTCGAACAGGTCATGGAGCGCGGCTGGAACGAGAAGGAACAGGCCCTGGTCCAGCACTACGGCGGCGACGTCCTCGACGCCTCCCTGCTGCTCGCCCCCCGCGTCGGATTCCTGTCCCCCCGCAGCCCCGGCTGGCTCAACACCCTCGACGCCATGGACCGCGTCCTCGTCTCCGACAGCCTCGTCTACCGCTACGACCCCGAGGCCAGCCCGGACGGACTGCGCGGCTGCGAAGGAACCTTCAGCCTGTGCACGTTCCTCTACGTCGACGCCCTCGCCCGCGCGGGACGCCTCCCGCAGGCCCGCTACACCTTCGAGAAGATGCAGACGTACGCCAACCATGTCGGCCTGTTCGCCGAGGAGATCGGCCCCAGCGGGGAGCAACTGGGCAACTTCCCCCAGGCCTTCACCCATCTCTCCCTCATCATGGCGGCGACGACGCTGGACGACGCGCTCGACCGGCCCGCGGCCTGAACTCAGGGATTCCCGGACCCTGCGGCAGCAACTCCGTGGTCACGAACGACACCACCGTGGCCAGCACGATCACGGGCACCGTTTCCGAGTTGCCCACCATGAGGACGACCAGCACCACCGTGCTGACGGGCAGCCGCAGCGCGGCGGCGCACGCGGCCGCCATCCCCGCCGCCATCCCCGCCACGACGCCGAGCCCCGGCAGAGGTGACAACAGGACGCCCACCGCGCCGCCCAGGAACAAGGACGGGAACGTCGGACCGCCGCGGAGGCTTCCCAGACACAGCGCGTACGCGACGCCCTTGAACGCCAGGACCGCCACCAGGGCGCCGACCGACCACGCATGGGGGTCCCGGGCGAGTTGCGCCAGGGTGGCCTGGCCGGACAGGGAGACCTCGGACGGCGAACGGCCGGTGCCGACCGCGTAGAGAGCCGCGCAGCCCGCCGCGGCGAGCGCGCAGAGCACCGTGTTGCGCAACGGACGCGCGGCCACGAAACGCGCCGCGATCCGTCCGCCCACCACCAGCCAGTGGACGGCCGCCCCGATGACGAGCGCCATCAGCGCCGACCACACCACGTCCCCGGTGTCGAGGAGCGGCGGCGCGGGCAGTCCGATGCTGAGGCCGCCGGTCTTCAGCCCGGTCCAGTGGCCGAAGCCGGTGAACACGATGGCGCCGATTCCGCTGGACAGCAGGGCGGGCAGCATCACCGCGAACAACTGCGGCCCGCCGACTCCGGCCACCTCCATGAGCATCACGGCCGCCACCAGCGGACTGCCGAAGATCGCGGAGATGGCCGCGGCGGCGCCGGCGGCACCGAGCAGCGCCGTGCTCGCCTCGGTCGCGGGAGCGCGTACGAGATCCCGGAACAACAGGGCCAGACCACCGCCGAGCGCGATCAGCGGAGCCTCGGGCCCGAGCACGGCTCCCAGCGGAAGGCTGGCCAACGCGGCGAGCACCACACCGGGAACGGCGGCTTTCGCCGCCCCTCCGGAGTGCAGGCCCGCCGCCGGGATGTGTCCTCCTCGGCCCGGGAACCGCAGGACGACCAGGGCGACTGCCGCACCCGACACCAGCGCCAGCGGCAGGGGCCACCACCACGGCGGATCCGTCCACCCGAGATCGTGCGGCCAGTCCGTCCAGACCAGATTCTCCAGCTCGTGAAGCAGCACGAGGAACCAGAACGCGATCAACGACACCGGGATCCCGATCAAGCCGCAGAACACCAGCGCCCGCCGGTACTCGGGCCGACGCAGCATGTTCCGCAACTGGTCGGCCTCTTGGGGCTGGTTTCCCGGAGCGGTCCCGGCTCCTTCCGGCTTCTGTCTGTCGCGGGTCAGGAGGTCAGGACCTTCTGCTTGGCGTGCTGGAACTCCGCCTCGGTGAGCTCACCCTTGCTCTTGAGGTCGGAGAGCTTGGCCAGCTCGTCCGCGTGGCTGCCCGTGCCCGTACCCGCGGCGGTGTCCCGGATGTACGCGTCGAGTGACTCCTGCCGTGCCCTGGCGGCCTGCTGCTCACGCTGCCCCATGTTCCGGCCCCGGGCGATCAGGTACACGAAGATTCCGAGGAAGGGCAGGATGATCACGAAGAAGGTCCAGCCCGTCTTCGCCCAGCCGCTCAGCGCGTCGTCGCGGAAGACGTCACCGATGACGCGGAACAGCAGGATGATCCACAGGATCCACAGGAAGATCCACATCATGGTCCAGAAAGCGCCCAGGAGCGGATAGTCGTATGCCAGATACAGGTTGCTGCTCATAGGTCCTGCCTCCTGCCTCCTGCGTCTGCCGTGCCGTGCGGCGCGGCAGCGCGATCCGGGCGTGGGCCCCGACCCTCGCAATGCCCTCTCACCGTTGCACAACCCGCACCGGCGGGCATCTCGACCGGCGGCGTCCGCAGGTGGCGGGCCACCTGCCGGCGGGGGACGCTGGATGCGGGGGCACCGTGAGTGAGGGGCATCCCATGGCTCGGACCAGCACACACCAGCAGTCGCGCGCACCGTTCCTTTCCCGCCCCGGTGTCCGCCGCCTCATACCGTTCGTTCTGATCACGGCGATCGCTCTGATCTTCATCTTCGAGAACCGCGCGGACACCAAGATCCGTCTCCTCGTTCCAGAGGTGACCATGCCCCTGTGGGGTGCCCTTCTGATCGCCTGGGGCCTCGGCATGTTGGCCTGCCTCTTCACCGTCCGTCGGCGTGGGAACCGACATGCACGACGAACGGGGGCGTGACCTTGCCGCCGGGGATCATGAGCATCGCCATCACCAGGGTGTAGGCCGTGATGGCGCCTTGGATACCCGTCACCGTCGTGCCCACGTCGTCGGCCACCGTCGCGATCGACACGTTCATGACCGAGCTGTCGAGCGCCATCAGGAACTGACCGGCCGCGAGTGTCAGCAGGACGACGCGCGTCGTCGCCGGCTTCTCGGCAGTGCCTGCCCTGGGTGCCATGCGCGCAGCGTCCCAGCCGCCCCGGAGGGCGGTTCGCGACCTGCCAGGCAGGTCGACCGGTTGGCGGACGCCCCGGCGGGGACGGGCAAGGGCATTCCGCAGCAGGCAGTCGGAGGATACGGGGGCAGCACGTCCCGGAGCGGGCGGAGTCAGCACACCAGAGGTCGGCGGGAGAACGGCCGGCCACTCATCACCACCCGCGGCACCGAGGGCTCCGCCCCCGGTCACCGGGGGCGGAGCCGCTGCGCGTGCCGCGGGTCGGTCAGGGCTGGACCGGCTTGCCGCGGCCCCAGGCCCAGGCGAGGCGGTCGGCGCCGGACTGGTTGGTGGTGGCCAGCCAGGGGCGGTCGGCGGGGCCGGTGAGGGTCTGCAGGGAGTACGTGTCGTCGGTGCGCAGGCCCGGCCAGTACACGGAGCCCATCTTGAGCTCGCGGAAGGTGTCGGTGACGGCCTGGACGTAGTTGACGAAGTTGTTGGACGCGTCCGGCTTGTTGTAGTTCAGGCCGGTGGTCATCGGGGCGCCGAACTCGTCCGCGACGGTGCGGCCGGCGCAGTCGCCGATGCGTACCTTGAGGTCGGCCACCCACTGGTCGTAGGTCGCGTAGTCCTTCCAGAACCCGTAGTGGTGCAGGGAGAGGTAGGTGCCCTTGAGGCGCGGGTCGGCGCAGACCGAGGTGACGTGGTCGTTGTAGCCGGCGCCGCTGACGAAGACCCGGTTGCGCGGGACGGACGGGTAGGTCGCGAGCCACTTCGCGGCTATGTCGGCCCACTGGGCGTCGGTGTAGCCGTGCGGCTCGTTCATCGGCTCGAAGTAGACGCGCTTGTCGTCCTTGTAGGCCTTGACGACGGTCTTCCACATGGGCCAGTAGGTGGCCTCGTCGTCGATGAAGCCGTCCTTCTGTGCGCCCGTGCCCTCCCAGTAGGACACGATGACCTTGAAACCCTGGTCCGAGGCCGCGTCGATGACCCCGCGGTACGACTTCCAGTAACTGCCGTTGACCGTGTACGGGTTGATGGGAAGCCGCACGGTGTTGGCGCCGAGGTTCGCGCGGAAGGCGGAGATGATCCGGCTCGCCTTGGCGTACGTCTGCCGGTAACTGTCGGAGAGCGACAGACCGGACAGGACGACCGGGTCGTCGGCGAAGTTGTCGCGCGGGTCGGCCCAGTTGACGCCCTTGAACTGGGTCGGGTCGATGCTCGGCGTGGCGGCGGAGGCGGGGCTGCCGGCGAGGGTCGTACCGGTGACCGCGGCGATCGCGACGGCCACGAAGGCGGCCCGCAGTCGGGGGGTGAGGCGGGTTCTGGCGGGGGTCTTGCGCATCAGCTTGCCCTTTCAGGAGATGGCGGCTCGGCGCGTGGGGAGTATCCCGCGTCGGGGGTGGCGGAGGAGGGGCCACCCAGGGGGGAGGGGCCGCCCAAGGGGGAGGGGCCACCCAGGAGGGAGAGGCCACCCTTCGACGTGTGCCGTTGGTTCGACGTGTGTGTCGTCCGTCCTTCCAGGCCCACGCGTCGCGCCGCCGTGTTTACGTAAACATTCTCGAACAAATGATCGGTGTTTACGCAAACATCGCGGCGCCGGAATCGTGGCATCCGCCTTGCGGCGCGTCAAGGTTTCCCGCACGTAACATCTCCGGCCATCCCGGGCGTACGGACCGACGTCTCGTAGCGGACAGGAATCATCGCGTTGTCCCGGGGGTATGGCGGGGGCAATGGCGGTGCGGCGCAACCCCGCACCGGCCCAAGGCCTGAGGAGGACGTCATGAACCGTCAGATCCGGGTGCGCGTCAACCGTAGGCCCGCCGCTCCGCGCGATGTGACGATCGACCGCAGGACGCCTTCGGGGCGGATCCTGCCGTACTGACCCCAGTGCCCGTACTGACTCCACCGCCCGTCCTGACTCGCACCGCCCGTACTGACTCCACCGCCTGTACTGACTCCACCGCCCGTACGAGTGGCCGTCTGGCGTCAGCGTCGTCTGGCGTCGGAGTCCGCCCGGCCTCCGCGTCCGCGGTGGGCGTCAGCGTCCGAGTTGGACGAACGCCCTGCGCAACGCGTTACGGATCTCCTCCGGTGGCGGCGTGCCGTCGGAGCCGGTGCTCGCGGTGACCGCCGCGGCGACCGTGCGGAGCTTGGTGTTGGAGAGCTGGGAGGTCTGCCGGAGGATCGTCCACGCCTCGTCGGAGGTGCAGGAATGGGTGGCCATGAGGATGCCGCGGGCCTGGTCGATCACCGGGCGGGAGGCGAGCGCCTGGCGGAGCTGCTCCACCTCGTCCTGGAGCAGCCGCAGTTGCTCGGCGCGTTCCAGAGCGACCGCGGAGGACTCCGGCACGTGCGGTGCGGGAGCCGGGGTGTGCAGCGGGTCGGTGGTGTCGAGACCGGCGAGTTCCATGATGCGGAGCGGCTGGCCGCCCCAGTTCGCGATCGCCACCGGCATGTCGTGCCGGTGGCCGTGGTCGGCGAGCGTCTCCAGGAACTGCAGTCCCGCGGTGTCCATGAAGACCACCCCGGACATGTCCAGTTCCACCTTGCGGACGCCGTACGGCAAGGCGACCAGCGTCTCGGCCAGGTCGTCCGCGCAGCCGCGGACCAGCTCTCCGCGCGGCGCGAGCACCGCGCGGTCCCCCTCCACGTGGCTTTCGATGACCAGGGCGTTCGGTCGCCCCGGGAGAGGTGCGTATGCCGCTGAGGCCATGTCTCCCCCCTTTTTTTTGCGTTTCTCGGAAAGTCTTCCTGACGTAGTGTGACCCGTCGCTGCCGGACCCGTTCGGTGGGGCCCGGGAGTACCGACCGTGCGACTGCCCCCCGTACGGTGGACTACACCCCCGCCTCAGGCATGGTGCGGGAGTTCCTGGGTATGGGCGTTTCGTCCGGGAAGAGTGGGGAGACGGTGTGGGTATCCGCTACGAGACACCGTCCGGAGTCGTGGTGGCGGCGCCGGCGCTGACGGTGTCGCCGCTGGCCACGCGCAATGGGTTGCGCGTGGCGGGAGAGGTCGGACTGGCGACGCACCAGGTGTGGGAGCGTGCGCTGGAGCGGGCCGTGCGCGAGGACGGGGATGTGTATCACCTTGAGTTGTCAGCCGTGACGTTCGTCGACGTCGCCGGTGCCGGCGCGCTCGCCGCCGCCGCCCAGGAGCTGGGGGACGGCCGGCGGATGGTGCTGGACCACCCGCCCCAGGCCCTGCGGCGGGTGCTGGCGATGCTCTGGCCCGACCTGTCGGCGATCGAGGTGTCGACGTCATGAGTACCGTGGCGGATCCCTTCGAGTCCGACGATCCCTCGGAGTCCGGCGAGCCCCTCGACACCCTCGGGGAGGTGGACACCAGCGAAAACCTCGACACCATCGAGGTCCTCGATCCCTTCGTCCACCCCGCGCTGTTCTACGGCGACGAACGGGAGTACATCGCCGGCACCGTGTCCTTCATCCGGGAGGGCCTGGCGGCGGGAGACCCGGTCGCGGTCGCCGTGCCCGGGGACAACCTCGCCCTGATCCGGGACGGCCTCGGCGCGGACGCCGACGCCGTGCGCCTGATGGACATGCGGGAGGCCGGACGCAACCCCGGCCGGATCATCCCGGGCGTGCTGCGTGCCTTCGCCGACGCCCAGCCCGCCGGCCGCCGGGTGCGGATCATCGGCGAGCCGATCTGGGCGGGCCGCAGCGACACCGAGTACCCGGCCTGCGTCCAGCACGAGGCTCTGATCAACGCGGCCTTCACGGGCCGCACGGTGAGCATCCTGTGTCCGTACGACACCCGGAGCCTGGCCCCGCAGGTCATCGCCGACGCGTATGCCACCCACCCCACCGTCATCCACGCCGGCGCCGGGCCTCAGGCGGGCAGCCAGGCGTACGCCCCGCACGACGTCGTCGCCCGCTACAACGAGCCGCTGCCGCTCGTCGCGGACGTGCCCGCGTTCTCCTTCGACGCGGACTCGCTCTCGTACGCCCGCCATGTCGCCACCGACGCGGCCGCCCGGCTCGGCCTGACCGGCGTACGCCTGCAGGACCTGGCGCTCGTCACCGCCGAGCTGACCACCAACAGCGTGGTGCACGGCGGCGGCGCGGGTGCGCTCAGGGTGTGGGCCGAGGACGGGTACGTGGTGTGCGAGGTGCGGGACAAGGGGTGGCTGGCGGACCCGCTGGCCGGCCGCCGGCCCGCGCCCCACGACCAGCGCGGCGGCCGGGGACTGCTGATGGTCAACCTCGTCGCGGACCTGGTGCGGGTGCACACCGGGGCGGGCGGGACGACGGTGCGGTGCTGGTTCGCCTGCTGACGGGCCGGTAACTGTTGACGGGCCGGTCACTGTAGACGGGCCGGTCACTGTAGACAGGTCGGCAGCTGTTGACGGGCCGGCCGTCGTCGTTGTGGGTGCGGCGGTCCACCGGGGGGACCCGGCCGCCGTGCTGTGTCGCTCAGGTGGCCAGCGGGTCCAGGATCAGGGGTTCGATCTTGCCTTCCAGCATGTAGCCCAGGCCCTGGGCGGCACACACGTCCGGCCGGTCGGCGATGAGCACCGGCATGCCCGTCGCGTGCCGCAGCATCTGGTCGAAGCCGGGGAGCAGGGCGCTGCCGCCGACCATCACGATCCCGCGGTCGGCGAGGTCTGCCACCAGGTCGGGCGGGCAGTTGCGCAGTACCCGGCCGATGCCGTCGAGGACGGCGGTCAGCGGGGTCTCGATCGCGTCCCGCACGGCGGCGGTGTCGACCCGCACGGAACGGGCGAGGCCGGTGGCGACGTCCCGGCCGTGGATCTCCGTGGAGGCGGGGCCGTGCGAGGTGAGACCGTTGCCGGAGAGGGCGAGCTGCAGCGGCCGTACGGACTGGCTGGGCAGCATCAGCTCGTGCTCGTGCCGCAAATGCTGCACGATCGCGTGGTCCACGGCCTCACCGCCGACGGGAATACGCTCGGCGGTGACGATCGACCCGAGGGAGAGCACGGCGACCTGGGTGGCCGCGGCCCCGCACACCATGATCATGGTGGCCTCGGGCCGCTCGACGGGCAGTCCGCAGCCGACGGCGGCGGCGATGAGGGTGTCGACCAGCTCCACGCGGCGGGCGCCGAGCCCGACGAGGGTCTCGATGGCGGCGCGCTGGGCCAGCGGGTCGGCGTCGTGCGGGGTGCAGGCGGCGGCCCGCAGCCGGGGCTTGCGGCGCAGCGCGCGGCGGATCTTGTCGCCGAGCAGGTGCCGCAGCATCCGCTGAGCCATCTCGATGTCGACGACCGTGCCACCGGAGACGGGCCTGACCACACGGATGTAGTCCGGTGTACGGCCCGTCATCTTCTCCGCGAGTTCGCCGACCGCGATCAGCGCGCCGGTACGGGTGTTGACGGCGGCGGCGGACGGCTGGTCGACGACGAGCCCGGCCCCCTTCACGTACACCCGCGTCCTCGCCGCACCCAGGTCGACGGCGAAGTGGCAGCGGCGCAGCTGCTCCAGACTCGCGGTCATGGCAGGTCCTCCCGAGAGCACAGACCGTGGACCGCCGGGTGACGGTCTCCTACGCATCGTGCGGGGGCCGGGGAGGGGGCGCGTCTTGTGGTGGGCCGGGCGGGGAACGGCTGAATGGGGGTTCTTGTCCCTCAAGGCTCGGTGAAAGGCACGGTCAGCCGGGCGCTCTCCCTCTTCACGCCCCCTCTTCACGCCCCCCTTTTCGCGACCCCTTTTCGCGACCCCTTTTCACGAACCCGTTTCGCGAACCCGTTTCATGACCCCGTCCGGCCGCAGTGAGCCGTTCCGGAAGGCGCGGAGCGCGGAGCGCCGAGGAGGTGGCGGCGCGCGTTCCTGAGCGTCTCTCTCGTTACGGACGGTACTTGAGATGGTCGCCTGATGCGTGCCGGATCACTCCCAGTTCGGCCAAGTCCTGCGGACGGATGCGGAGTTGGTCCGCCGTCGCCTCCACCTCCCCGGGCGGTCGCTTCAGGATCGCCGCCGCCAGTTCGGGGGCGATGACCGAGAAGTAGCTGTCCGGGGTGGCCCAGGTGGTGCCGGGGGCGGCGAGGGCGAGGGCGCCGCCGGAACCGCCCTCGCCGATCAGGAGGGTGGTGACCGGGGTGCGGGCGGCGGCCACCGCTGCGAAGACGTCCGCGATCGCCGCGCCCGCGCCCTGCCGTTCGGCCTCGGCGTCGTTGGCGGCGCCGGGGGTGTCCACCAGGGTGAGGACCGGGATGCCGAGGCGGTCCGCGAGGCGGATCAGACGGGTGGCGGTGCGGTAGCCGGCAGGGCGGGTCGCCGTACCGGTCTGCGCGGCGTAGGCGACCGTACGGCCCTCGTGCTCGCCGAAGCCGCACAGCATGCCCTCGGGGTCGGTGCCGCCGCAGCGGTCGCCGCTGATGGGGAGGCGGTCCGTGAAGTAGGCGTCCAAGTAGCTTGCCGCGCGCGGGCGTTCGGGGGAGCGGGCGCGTTGTACGGCGGCCCAGCCGGTGGCCGGGAGGTCCGTCGAGCCGAGCGGCCGAGGGGGCGGCGCGGGCTCGGTCGACGGGGTCGTCAGGAGGCGGAGCCAGCGGCCCAGGGTGTCGCGCAGGTCCCCGGGTGCCACCACCGCGTCGGCCGATCCCGCCGCCACCTGGGCCTGGGCCGTGTACGCGGCCGGGTCCGCGTCCGGGGGACGGACCCGGGAGCCCGCGAAGCCGACCTGGGCCCCGGGCAGGGCGAGGATCACGTCGGCGCCCGCACCCAGGGTGGCCCAGCCGCCGCCCGTCGTCGGATCCCGGAGGACCGCGATCTGCGGCAGGCCCGCCTCCCTCGTGAGCGTCGACTGCCGGGCCACGCGCTGGAGTTGGGTCAGCGCGAGCATGCCCTCCTGCATACGGCTGCCGCCGGTGGCGATCAACGGGACCACCGGCAGCCGGTGGTCACGGGCATAGGTGTACGCCGCCTCCAGCCGGTCGCCGGTGCGCTCCCCGAGCGAACCGCCGAGGAAGCCGAACTCGAAGGAGATCAGGACGGCCCGGGTGCCCCCGACGCGCGCGGTGCCGCAGACGACGGACTCCTGCTCGCCGGTGCGGTCGGCGGCGCGGGCCCGTGCGGCGTCGTAGCCCGGCCAGCCGAGCGGTCCGTTGGGGGGCACGTCCCTTGCGGGGTACGGGAGTTCGGTGAAGGCGGAGTCGTCGGCGACGAGGTCCAGGACCTCGCGTGCGGTCGGGCGTTCAGCCACGGTCCAGCGCCCGCTTCATGATCTTCCCCATGTCGTTGCGGGGGAGGGCGTCCAGGTGGTGGACGACCCGGGGGCGCTTGTGCGGGGCGAGGCGGCGCGCGACATGGTCGGCCAACTCCTCGGCGGACGGGGGCGACTGCGGGTCCGCCGGGACCACCCAGGCCACGATCCGTTCGCCCAGGTCGGCGTCCGGCTCGCCGGTGACCGCCGCCTCCCGCACGCCCGGGTGCTCCAACAGCGCGTTCTCGATCTCCCCGGCGCCGATCTTGTAGCCGCCGCTCTTGATCAGGTCGGTGGCCTTGCGGCCGACGATACGGACGTAGCCGTCGGGGTCGCGCACTGCCATGTCCCCGGTGCGGAACCAGCCGTCGGCGGTGAACGCGGCGGCCGTGGCGTCGGGGCGGTTGAGGTAGCCGGTGAACAGGTTCGGGCCGCGCACCTGGATCTCGCCCACGGTCTCGCCGTCGTACGACGTGATCGGGGTGCCGTCCTCCTCCACGAGCCGCAGCTCCACACCCGGCAGCGGGACGCCGACCGTTCCGGGGCGTGGTTCGCCGTCCGCGCGGACGCTGGTGTTCATGAGCGTCTCGGTCATGCCGTACCGCTCGATGACGCGCTGCCCGGTCACGCTTGTGATCCGCTCGTGGTCGTGCACCGGCAGCGCGGCGGAGCCGGAGACCAGCAGCCGGGCCCGGCTCAGTGCCGTGGCCAGCGCGGGATCGTCGGGGAGGGCCTCCGCGATCCGGTGGTACATCGTCGGCACGCCGAACAGCATGGTCGCGCCGTCGGTCAGCTCGCGCGTCACGCCTTCCGTGGTGAACCGGCCGAGGTGGCGCACCGATCCGCCGCGCCGTAGCGGGCCGAGGATGCCGAGCACCAGGCCGTGCACATGGAACAGGGGCAGACCGTGCACGAGCACGTCGTCGCCGGTCCACCGCCAGGCGTCGGCCAGCGCGTCCAGGGTCGAGGAGATCGCCCGGCGGGGGATGACGGCGCCCTTGGGCGGGCCGGTGGTTCCGGAGGTGTAGACGACGAGGGCGGGGGCGTCGTCGGAGCCGGAGTCGGAGCCGGATCCGGATCCGGACGTGGAGTCGGACGTAGAGCCGGACGCGGACGCGGATGCGGAGCCGGATGCGGGCGCGTCGGGAAGCCGGCCCGCGCCGGGTGCCTCGGTGTCGGTGTCACATGCGGTGTCGATGTCGATGCCGACGCGCGGCAGGTCCCGTACGGGAGACGGCAGTTCGTCACCCGGAGCGGCCAGCACCAGCGCCGGCGCGCTGTCGCCCAGGATGTGTCCGAGCTCCTTCTCCCCGGACTTCGGGTTGAGCGGTACGGCGGCGACACCCGCCCGCAGCGCGGCCACGACGGCGACCGCCGTCTCCAGCGTCGGGGTCGCCCACACGGCCACCCGGGCGTGGCCCGTGAGCCGGTGGGCCAGGGCGTCGGCCGCGGTGGCGAGTTCCGCGTACGTCAGGGACCGGTGGCCGAACCGCAGGGCGGGGCGGTCGGTCCGGCCCTCGGTCAGGGCCGGGAAGAGAGAGGACACGCGTCGTACTCCTTAACTGTTCAACGGGAGCTGGCGGTTGCCGTCGGCCGGCTTACCCCCAGCCCGGCACGACCATCACCAGCCACGCCACCACGGGTACCACCGCCACCACGATGCCTCCGTACACCATCAGCTGCCGGAAGAAACGCTCGCGGTCGACGTCCGGGGCGGCGGCCAGGACGAGCGCGCCGTTCGTCGAGAACGGACTGACGTCCACGACCGTCGCCGACACGGCGAGCGCGGCCACCATGCCGACCGCCCCGATCTCGCCCTGAGCGAGGAACGGCACGGCCAGCGGGATCAGCGCGCCCATGATCCCGACGGAGGAGGCGAACGCGGACACGAGCGCACCGATGTAGCACAGCAGCACCGCGGCCAGCAGCGGGACGCCGATGCCGCCGACGCCCTCACCGGCCCACTTGATGGTGCCCATCTGGTCCAGGACACCGACGTACGTCAGGACACCGCAGATCAGCAGCACCGTCGACCAGGCGATCTGGCCCACCGCGGCGCGGCTGTCGTCCGGCCAGGCGGCGCTCAGCAGCACGGCGAGGGAGATCGCGGTCAGACCGGCGTCCAGATCGAAGCCGAGGACGGCGACGACGAGGGCGACCAGGGCGGCGAGGGTGGCGATGCGGGCGGGGGTCAGACGGGCCGCCGCCGGGTCGGACGCCTCGGGGCGCGTGACCACGTCGGTGGCGGTGGCGGTGGCGGCGGGGCTGGGGCCGGCGCCGGTACGGGCGCCGGAGTAGGAGTCGGACGGGCCGGAGTCGGACGGGCCGGAGTCGGCGGCCCCGGCGCCGGTGGGCCGGGGGCCCGTACCGCCCTCCGGGACCGTCCCCTTCTCGAAGGCGTTCCCCGTGCCGGAGCTTCCGTCCACAGTCACCGCACCCCGAGCCCACAACGCCCGCCCGCCGCACACCACGAACACGACGGCCGCGATGGCGAGGTTGGCGAACAGGGAAGCGAGGAAGAGGGCGATCTCGTTGCCGGGGAGGTGCTCCCGCTCGACGATGCCGTTGACGATCGTGCCGTAGATGCTGATCGGGGAGAAGCCGCCCGCCTGGGCACCGTGCACCACCATCGCGCCCATGAGCAGGGGGCTGATGCCGTAGCGGGTGGCGAAGCTCAGGGCGATCGGCGCGACGATGGCGACCGCGGCCGGACTGACCGCGCCGATCGCCGTGAGCGCGGCGGTGAGGGCGAACATCACCCAGGGGATGAGCACCACGCGCCCCCGGACCAGCCGGATCGCGGCGTGCACCAGCCAGTCGGTGGTGCCGTTGGCGCGGGCGATCGCGAAGAGGTACGTGACGCCGACCAGGACGACGAACAGGTCGCCGGGAAAGCCGGCGAAGATGCCGTCGGCGTCGAGGTCGGCGACGAGTTCCCCGACCGCGAAGGCGGCGGCGAAGGCGAGCGCGCCCATATTGACGGAACGGGTGGTGGCGATGACGAACACCACGATCAGGACGAGGATCGAGATGAGTTCGGGGGACATACGGGCTCCCGTCGTTGGGTCCCGGAGCGGTTGCGGGTGCGTTGGCGTGCGTTTGACGTGCAGGGGCGGTGGCGCCCAGTGGCTGAGTGGCTGAGCCACTTCGGGGCGTTGGCTGATCAGCGTGGGTGCGCCCGGGGCGTCCGTCAAGGGGTCGCGCAGGAATTGGCTCAGCCACTCAGCCACTGACGATCGCGGTGCTACGCTCCCGGACGAGAGGGGGACCCCGTGACCGACGCTCTGCGCCCCATGACGAAACAGCGCCTTTACGAGCAGGTACTGGACCGCCTGCGCCAGTACGTCGCCGAAGGCGACCTGAAGGCCGGGGACCGACTCCCTCCGGAACGTGACCTGGCCCAGCGGCTCGGCGTCAGCCGGGCCTCGGTGAAGCAGGCGATCGTGGTTCTGGAGGTGCAGGGCCTGGTGGAGGCGCGGCACGGCGGAGGCACGTATCTGGTCCGCGACAGCCTGGACGTCGAGCCGGTCGAGCGGATGGTCGAGCGGCGCCGACGGCTCCCGGACGTGCTGGAGGCCCGCGAGGCCCTGGAGACCAAACTCGCCGAACTGGCCGCCGAGCGGCGCACGGAGGACGACCTGGCGGCGATGCGGTCCGCCCTCGCGCACATGGCCGACGAGATCGAGGCGGACGGTCACGGGATCGAGGGCGACCGTCTCTTCCATGCGGCGGTGACGGGGGCCGCCCACAGCAGCCTGCTCGCCGAGTTCATGCGCTCCATCGCCGACCAGATCGCCGAGAGCCGCACCGAGTCCCTCCGCCAGCCCGGCCGCCCCACCCGCTCCCTCGCCCAGCACCAGGCCATCCTGGACGCCATCGCCGCCCAGGAGCCGCACCAGGCGGCCACGGCGATGCGCCGCCATGTCCGCACGGTGGCGAAGGTACGACTGCTGGACTGGGAGCCGGAGGAGGAGGGTTAGACGTCCGCCTCCACCCGTCCGCCGTCACCCTGTCTGCCTCCACCCCCTAAGAGTCCTGCGGACCTACGAGCCGTATGAGAAAGGACCCCGCCGTGTCACGCATCGCCATCGTCACCTATGACCCCCGGCCCGAGACCAGCAAGGACCGTGACCTGCCCGTGCTGCTGGAGGCGTTGCGGGCGGCCGGGGCCGAGGCGGAGGCGGTGTTCTGGGACGACGCCGACGTCGACTGGGGCGGCTTCGACCTCGCGGTCATACGGTCGACCTGGGACTACAGCTGGCGGGCGGACGAGTTCGTGGCGTGGGCCGAGCGTTGCGCCAAGGCGACCCGGCTGGCCAATCCGGCCCACGTCGTGCGGTGGAACGCCGACAAGCGCTATCTCGGGGAGCTGGCGGCGGCCGGCGTGCCCGTCGTCCCCACCCGCTACCTCGCGCCCGGCGACGCCGTCGACCTTCCCGACGATCACGAGTACGTCGTCAAGCCGACCTCCGGCGCCGGCGCCCGGTACGCCGCCCGCTACACGCCCGACCAGCACGAGACCGCCGTACGCCACCTCGCGCGCATGCACGAGGAGGGGCTCACCGCGATGGTGCAGCCGTACATGCGGGGCATCGACGTACGGGGTGAGCGGGCCCTGCAGTTCTTCGGCGGGCGGCTGTTGCACGCCAGCCGCAAACGGGCCGTCCTCGCGCCCGGCACGGCGTTCGACGCGGACAAGGTCGCCCACCCGGGACTGGAGCCGTGGACCCCGACGCCGGCCGAACTCTCCGTCGCCGAGCGCGCCCTGGCCGCCGTACCGGACGCGCCCGAGCTGCTGTACGCCCGGGTCGACCTTGTGTACGGGGTGGACGGGGAGGACGGGGAAGACGGGGAGGACGGGGAGCCGCGGGTGATGGAGCTGGAACTGGTCGAGCCGAACCTCTTCCTGTTCCTGCACCCGGAGTCGGTCCCCGAGGTCGTGACGGCGCTCCTGGCGGCGGCCCGCTGATCAGGCCGGCCCGCTGATCAGGCCGGCCGGCTGATCAGGTCGGGTCGCTGGTCAGGCCGGCTCGTTGGTCATGCCGGTACGTCGTCCCGGGTGGCCAGGGCGGCCGCCGCCAGCCGGTGGCCGCGGCGCAGGCCCTCCGCCACGCCGAGCCCTTCGAGGACTGCCGCCGACAGATAGCCCGCGGCGAACGCGTCGCCGGCGCCGACCCGTTCGACGACTCGGGACGGGGGCGCGGGGACGAAGGTCTCCTTGCCGTCCTTGCCGTCCTCGCCGTTCTCGCCGCCCTCGGTGTACGCCGTCGCTCCGTGTCCGGCGTCCTTGACCACGACCACCCCCGCGGGCCGCAGCAGTTCGCGCACCTCCGCCGCCTGGCCGGTGCCCCACAGGGCCTCGGCCTCGTCGCGGCCGACGAAGACGATGTCGGCGGCGCGGGCCAGGCGCCGCAGCATCGGTGCCGCGTCGGCGGGGCGGTGCCGCCACAGGGCGGGGCGGTGGTTGACGTCGAAGGAGATCAGCGGGCCCGGGGCGGCCCGTCGGGCGATCAGTACGTCCATCAGGTCGGCGCAGGTGTCCGACAGCGCCGCGGTGATACCGGACAGGTGCAGCAACCGGGCTGTGCGCAGGAGGGGGAGGCGGGACAGCTCGGGGCCCATGGCCGTGGCCGCGGATTCCCGGCGGTAGTAGTAGGTACGGGTCAGGTCGGGGCCGGGGTCCTTGAAGTAGACGCCGGTGGGGCGTTCGGGGTCGGTCTCCACGGCGGAGACGTCGACGCCGCGGGCAGTGAGATCGTCCAGGATCCGGCGGCCGAGCGGATCGGCGCCGACCCGGCTCAGCCAGGCCACGCGGTGCCCGAGGGCGGCCAGCGAGCAGGCCACGTTGGACTCCGCCCCGCCGACGGTGAGCGCGAGCTTCTTCTGGCCGGCCAGGGGCCGGGCGTCCGGCGGGCTGAGCACGGCCATGGTCTCGCCGACGCACACCACGTCGTGGGGGGTGGCAGGGGTGAGCACGCCCGGCACTCCTCAGGTGTCCAGGACGCGGTGCAGGAACTGCTGTGTGCGGGCCTCGGCCGGATTGCCGAACACCTGCTCAGGCGGGCCCTGTTCGAGGACGACCCCGCCGTCCATGAAGACGGCCCGGTCCGCGGTGTCCTTCGCGAAGCGCATCTCGTGGGTCACCACGACCATGGTCATACCGTCCTCGGCGAGGGCGCGCATCACCCCGGTGACCTCGCCGACCAGCTCCGGGTCGAGTGCGGAGGTGGGCTCGTCGAAGAACATGATCGCCGGGTCCATGGCGAGCGCGCGGGCGATGGCGACCCGCTGCTGCTGGCCGCCGGAGAGCTGCGCCGGATAGGCGGTCGCCTTGTCGGCGAGTCCGACCCGGGCCAGCGCCGCCCGACCCCGCTCCTCGGCCTCGGCCCGCGTCAGCTTCCTGACCTTCAGCAGGGCGAGGGTGACGTTGCCCAGCGCGGTCTTGTGCGGGAAGAGGTTGAACTGCTGGAAGACCATGCCCACGTGGCCGAAGATCTCGGGCGCCCGCTTGCGGTCGTGCAGCGGTACGCCGTTGACCCACACCTCGCCGGAGTCCGCGCGCTCCAGGTCGCACATGATCCGCAGCAGGGTGCTCTTGCCGGAGCCGCTGGCGCCGATGAGGACGACGACCTCACCGGGTTCGACGCCGATGTCGACACCCTTGAGCACCTCCAGCGCGCCGAACCGCTTGTGCACGCCGGACAGGGCGATACGGGCGGGCGCGACCGTCGCTCCCGTGGTCTTGGTGGATTCGGTGGTCGTCATGCGGTGACAGCCTTTCGTTCCATCCGCCGCACGACGAGCGACAGCGGGTAGCAGATCACGAAGTACAGGGCGGCGACGGCGAGATAGGTGGTGGCCGGGTCGCCCGCGCGGTCGATGACCGCCTGGCCCTGGCGCAGGAGCTCGACGTACCCGATCACCACGGCGATCGAGGTGTCCTTGACCAGGGAGAGGTACTGGCCGACCAGCGGGGGCAGCACGATCGCCCGGGTCTGCGGCAGGATCACGGTGAGGAAGGTCTGGGTGGGGCTGAGGCCCAGGACGCGCGAGGCCTCCCACTGGCCCCGGGGTACGGCCTCGATGCCGGCCCGGAAGATCTCCGCGATGTACGCGCCCTGATAGAGGGTCAGCGCGAGCAGGGCGGCGCCGAAGACGGTGATGCCCGCGAGGTTCAGATAGGCGGCGCCGAAGTAGAGGAAGAGCATCTGGATCAGCAGCGGGGTGCCGCGGAACACCTCCAGATAGACTCGGGCGGCCTGGGCCAGCAGGGGGATGCGGCTGGTGCGTACGGCCGCCACGACGAGCCCGGTGAGGGTCGCGGTGGCGATGGCCGCGACCGACAGCAGGGCCGTGGCCCCCAGTCCGTCGGTGAACAGTTGGCGGTTGGACCAGATGACGGGCCAGTCCATCACGCGGCCTCCTTATGGGCGGTGGACACGGCACGGGCGGGCAGCAGCCGGCGTACGGCGTCCAGGGGGCGCGGGCGTACGGCCCTGGGCAGCGGCGGCTTGAAGGCCACCCGGCCCAGCAGCCCGGCCGCCAGCACCACCAGGTTGGTGAGGACGAGGTAGATCACCGCGGCGATGCCGAAGACCTGGACGGTCAGCAGTGTGCGGGAGTTGATGACCATGGCCGTGCCAGTGAGTTCGGGCACCGAGATGGCGGACAGCAGCGAGGAGCCCAGGATGATCTGGACGAGCTGGTTGACCACGGCCGGGTAGACGTTGCGCAGCGCCTGCGGCAGCACCACGTGGGTGAAGGAGCGGACGGGGCTCAGCGCCAGGACGCGGGCCGCCTCGCGCTGGCCGGGCGGGACGGCCTGGATGCCGGCCCGGAAGATCTCCGTCAGGTACGCGCCCACGTTGACGCCGAGCGCGAGGACGCCCGCCTGGACGGGGCTCAGCCGCAGGCCCGCGGACGGCAGCGCGAAGTAGGCGACGAACATCTGCAGCAGGACCGGGGTGTTGCGGATGACCTCGACGTAGACGGCGGCCGGTGCGCGCAGGACGGCGTACCGGGATCTGCGGGCGAGGGCGCCGAGCAGGCCGAGCGCGAACGCCAGGGCGAAGGCGGCGAGCGAGAGTCTCAGCGACAGCCAGGCCCCGCTCAGGTAGGTGTGCCAGTCCTGGAGTGCGTAGGTCCAGTCGGTGAGCATGGAACTCCTCCACACGGTCGCGGACGGGGCGACGGGTGTCGCCGCCCGCCGGAACTCAGTAGGACGGGTTGAGCGGGAAGACGCGGTCGACGCCGAACCACTTCTTGTAGACGGTGTTGGACTCGCCGGAGGTGTTGAACTCCCGGAGCCAGGTGTTGACCCACTGCAGCCAGGTCGCGTCGCCGGACTGGACGCCGATGGCGTTGTACTCCAGCGGGACGACGGAGTCCTTGGTGACCTTGAGCGAGGGGTCGAGCTTGGCCTGGTAGTTGAGGAAGTTGGAGTCCTCGACCATGGCGTCCGCCTGGCCCTGCTTGACCGCGAGGACGGCGGCGGCCGAGGTGTCGTACTCCTGGATCTTCGCCTGGGGGTTGCCCGCCTTGACCGCGTCGCCGTTGGTGGAGCCCTTGGTGACGGCGACCGTCTTGCCGGTGAGGTCCTTCAGCGTGGCGATGCCGCTGGACTTCTTCACCAGCATGACCTCGCCCGCGACGATGTACGGGTCGCTGAAGGCGACCTGCTTGGCGCGCTCGGGGGTGGTGGTGAAGTTGCAGACCACCGCGTCGACCTTCTTGGTCTGCAGGTTGGGGATGCGGTTGGCGGAGGTCGTGTCGACGACCTTGACCTTGACGCCGAGCGCCTTGGCCATCGCCCCGGCGACGTCGACGTCGAAGCCCTGGGGCTTGTTGTCCTTGCTGAGCGAACCGAACGGCGGGAACGTCAGACAGCTGGCGACGTTCAGCGTGCCGCGCTTGATGACCGTCTGGAGGGTGGAGTTCTGGGCGGCGCCGGCCGAGCCGGAGCTGCCGGAGCTGCAGGCGGTGAGGAGTGCGGCGGAGGTCACACCAGTGCAAATCACCATCAGTGGGCGGGTACGGTGACGAAGTCGCATCGCGAGGGTCCCTTCGGGGAAGATCGTTCTGCACTGCAAAACGGAATTTCGCATTCATGGCAGGACGTTGGGCAGAAGTTAGCCCTGGGGATTCGTGACCGTCAATGGGGGATTTCAATATGTAACACGAAGTTTTGCTATGCAGAACGGTAGGATGCCGTCGTGACTGACGCACCCGACACGCCCCAGAGCGCACGCGACACGTCCCCGAGCGCACCCGAAGCGTCCCCGAGCGCACCCGACATGCCTCCGAGCGCACCCGATACGTCCGTGAGCGCAGCCGACCCGTCCGTGAGCCGCCGCAACACCTCGTCCTCCCTGCGGCGCGCGCTGGGCATCCTGATGTACCTCGCCGAGGACCGGGGTCATCCGCACGGCGTCACGCTGACGGACCTCGCCGCCGGGCTCCAGCTCAGCAAGAGCACCGTGCTGCGCCTCGTCGCCCCGCTGCGGGACGTCCGGCTGGTCGACCAGGACCCCGAGTCCGGCCGCTACCGCCTCGGTCCGCAGAACGCTCTGCTCGGCCAGGCCTACCTGGAGCGCCGCGACACCCGGCAGATCACCTCGCCCGTGCTGCACCGGCTCTCCGAGGACAGTGGCGAGACCGTCCACCTCGTGACCTTCGACCCGCCCGAGATCGTCTACATCGACAAGGTCGAGAGCACCCAGCCGGTCCGCATGCACTCCCGGGTCGGCAACCGCCAGCCGGCCTACTGCACCGCCACCGGCAAGGTGTTCCTCGCGCACAGCACCGACGATGTCGTCGACAAGGTGATTGCGATGGGCCTGCCGGCGCGCACCGAGGCCACCATCACGACCCCCGAGCGGCTGCGCGAGGAGCTGGCGCTCATCCGTCGCCGCGGCTACGCCGTCGACGATGTGGAGAACGAGCACGACATCCGTTGCGTGGCCGCGCCCGTCTACGACCACACGGGCGAGGTCACCACGGCGGTGAGCGTCTCCGGCCCGGCCGCCCGCGTGACCCGCGACCGCGTCCCGGAACTCGGCGCCCTGATCGTCACCGCCACCGGCACCCTCACGGAGAGCCTGGGCGGCGTGGTGCCGGGGGCGCGGGACCCTGACTGACCCCGCGGGGCTCACGGGGACTCATGAACGGTCGAGTCTTGGTCGCGAGCAGTTCATGCAGGCGCTCGGTTGGGGTTTCCCGGCCGAGCGTTTTGCGTGGGCGGCGGTTGAGTTGATCGGTGGCGGTGGCGGTGGCGGTGGTGGTGGTGGTGGTGGTGGTGGTGGTGGTGGTGGTGGTGGCGGCGACGGCCAGGCGTTGTTGGCGGGTGGGCCCACGTGGCGGGGGCGCGTTCGATCAGGGTGTCGATCGCGGACTTCCAGGCTTCCGCTGCGGCTCGGCTGCCCTCGCCATCTCTTCTGTACCGATCGGTGTGAAAGTGCTACAGTCCTCTCCATGTTGATCAGTACCGATCGGTACTGATCGATGCTTGAAGTGTGCGGAGGGCATGGGTTATGGGCGCGAGCGCGGGCGGAGTGATGTCGAGACGGCCGTCGTCACCGGCGGCGAGTGTCAAGTCGGCGGCAGCCAGGCCCAGTTCTCGCTGAGGGCGCGGCGAATGCGCTCACCTGCCGAGAGAACCGCCCACGCACTGTCACTCCGTGGCAACCGAACATGGCGAACGCACCTGAAACGCGAAGGAATTGCTCATATGAGCCCCAAGAAGTCCGACGGCCCCGAGCCCTCCCACCGGCTTGGCAGACGCGACGTGCTCGGCGTCACCGCGGGTGCCGGCGCCGCGGCCCTGCTCGGCCTGTCGGCCGGCACCGCGGCTGCCGCCCCGAGGACCCAGAAACTGAGGACACCGATACTCAGGGGTTTCACAAGCCGCTTCGCTGAAGTCAACGGCACGCGGCTGCACTATGTCACCGGAGGCCAGGGCGACCCCCTGGTCCTGCTCCCCGGATGGCCACGCACCTGGTACCAGTTCCACAAGATCATGCCAGCGCTGGCGCGGCACTACCAGGTTATTGCCCCGGACCTGCGCGGCATGGGCGACTCCGACAAGCCCGCGGGCGGGTACGACAAGAAGACCATGGCCCGAGACATCTACGAGCTGGTCCGCGCCCTCGGACACGGCCAGGCCTATATCGCAGGCGAGGACATCGGGTCGATGGTGGCGCACAGCTTCGCCGCGAACCACCCCGAAGCGACCCGGAAGGTCGCTTTGTGGGAGGCCGGGCATCCCACCGAGGTGTTCAACGACATACGCATGCTGCCCCAGCCGGGCCAACCGGCTCCGTGGTGGTTCGCCTTCAACGTGCTCGACCAGTTGCCCGAGCAACTCCTCGAGGGGCGGTTCCGGTTCATCGTCGACTGGCTGATCGACTTCCAGGGCGGGGACCCCAGAGCTTTCAGCGAGGAAACCCGAGCGGTTTACGTCGCCGCGTACAACACGCCGGATGCGATCCGCGGGGGGAACGGCTGGTACCAGACCTTCCAGCAGGACATAGCCGATCTGAAGGACTACCCGGCACTGACCATGCCCCTGCTCGGAATCGGTGGCAAGTACTACCAGCTCCTTCTCGCGCAGATGGAGGGACTGGCGGCAGACGCCCGCTACGTCGAGTTGAAGGGGGCGGGTCACTACCTCGCTGAGGAACGCCCCCACGACATCGTGCGGGAACTCACCGCCTTCTTCAGGTAACCCCAGACCTCGACGGGCGCAAGCAATTGCCCCTCGGGTACCTGACCTGCCCGCGAACCAGGGGGCCGGTCTTCGGACCGGCCCCCTTCGAACGGTTTCCCTCTTCTTCGAGCGGTTTCCCTCCGCTTCCCTCCGCTTCCCTCCGCTTCCCTCCGCTTCCCTCCGCTTCCCTCCGCTTCCCTCCGCTTCCCTCCGCTTCCCTCCGCTTCCCTCCGCGAAGGTTTCACGCCCTGATGTCTTCTTCCGCGAAGCAATCCGCCAAGTTGCCGTTCGTCGTCTGGCTGTTGACGCTCGGCACGTTCCTGATGGGTACCACCGAGTTCATCGTCGCCGGCATCCTGCCCGAGATGGCCGCCGATCTCGGGGTCAGCGTCTCCCGGGGCGGCCTTCTCATCACCTTCTTCGCCATCGGCATGATCGTCGGCGCGCCCGCGATGGCGATCGCCACGCTGCGACTGCCCCAAAGGTCCACGCTGGTGCTGGCCCTGGCCGTCTTCGCTCTCGGCCATGTGATGGCCGCACTCAGCTCGTCCTTCGCCCTCGTGCTGGTCGCCCGTGTGATCACCGCGTTCGCCACCGGCACTTTCTGGGCCGTCGCGGGCGCCGTGGCCGTCGCCGCCGTCGCACCCACGGCCCGTGCCCGCGCTTCGGGCATGATCATCAGCGGTATCGGCCTGGCCACCGTGATCGGCGTCCCGCTCGGCTCGCTGGTCGGCAACCACATCGGCTGGCGCGGCGCGTTCTGGGCCCTGGCCGTCCTCGCCGGCGTCGTCGCCTTGATCATCGGCCGGTACATCCCCGCCGCGTCCCACACCGACGGTGCGCCCTCCGTACGGTCGCAGTTCGCGGCGCTGCGCTCGGGCCGCTTCTGGCTCGCATGGGTCGCGGGCGTGCTGCTGCTGGGCGGGGTCATGGCCGTCTACTCCTACGTCGCACCCCTGCTCACCGACCGGTCCGGCGTCCCCACCGGCGCCGTCTCCCTGATCCTCGTCGGCTACGGCATCGGCGCCCTGATCGGCACGAACATCGGCGGACGCCTCGGCGACCGCAGGCCACTGGCCTCACTGATCGGCGCGGCCCTGCTCGCCTTCCTGGCCCTGGTCCTGCTGCAGACTCCGCTGTCCACCCACCCGGTGGCCACCGTCGTACTGCTGGTCCTCATGGGCCTGGCCGGCCAGTCGATACCGCCGGTCTCCACCACCCTGGCCGTACGCTTCGCGAGCAACGCCCCCACCCTCGCCTACGCGCTGTCCGCCTCGGCCTTCAACGTCGGCATCGCGGGCGGCTCCCTCATCGCCGGCATCGCACTGGACTCCTCGCTGGGCCTGACTGGTCCGGCCCTGGTGGGCATGATCATGGTCGGACTCGGCCTGGTGCCGCTGCTCACCCTCGCTGCCATCCGCGCCACCCGCACCGACACGCCGTCAGCGCTCGAACCGTCCCGGGCCACTGAAACTGAAAAGGCCACGGTCTGAGAAATCATTGCTCCATCGATCTTGGTGAGCATCGGTTCTCCAATACATTACACCGGAGAAGTCCACGGTGATTCCTTGGTATTTTCAATACTCAGGTCAGGGTGAATCCTCGGTACGTCATTGTGGGATTCGGTGACGTTTTCCGTCGGCGTGGCAATTCCTGATTCACCGTCGGTCATGGCGTCATAGCCCGCCAGCCCGCGGCGGACCAGGTCCGCGACCTCGTCCATGTACGTCAGGTCCCAGGGGGAGTCCATCGGGACGAACCGGTACGAACGCCCGCGCGGCTCGGTGTGACGAATCGCCGGCACGCCAAGGAAGGTGTCACGCCCGAGCCACCCCACCCCGGGGAGGTTCCGGTCACCGCTCTTTCCGCGTGACCGCTCCGGTCGGAGGCTCTCACACCACAGTGACGAGAATGATGACGGCCGACAAGCACCACAGGAAACGGTGTCTCAAGCGGATCGATTCTCGCTACAGAGTTACGGCTGTTCAGGCGGGTTGGGATCCCAGCCGGCCGCGAACGACCAGGTGACGTTCTGCTCTGCCGCAAACTGGAGCGAGCCCGTGGCACGCCCCTTAGTCAGGTGGATCTCGTTCATGGTAGGCAGCACCTTCCCTTTTTCGCACAGGAGGGGAAAGGAGATGCCTGTCGGCTGCACCTGCACCCGAAGCCGCCCCGGCCCCTGGCAGTTGATGGCGATCGCCAGAGTCATTCCTGCTTTGATGCCACCAGGGATCGGGTAAGTGGCGCTACCCGTGACTTGAGTTCCGGTGGTCAGCGCGGTGATGCCGTCGGAGGCGAGTTTCGGTGCTTTCGCGACCGACGGTCCGTGCGGCTGAACGGTCGTCCTGGGCGTCGCCGTGGGCGGCGACGCGCTCGCAGCAACGCTTGAAGAACTGGGGGTAGTGGAGCTGCTCCCGTGGGAGCTGCACCCAGCTATGGCCAGGGCAGCGGCGAGTACGCATACGCCCCGGGGGAATGACGCGCCGGTGTGTGGCATCAGTTCGTTTCCCAGATGTACCAGCCGACGTAGTGAGGGGTGTAGCTGATGATGGCCTTCTTTGCCGAGGTCTGACAGTTGCTGTAGATGACATAGCTCGTGCCGACGCTGCGCAGGCGGTAGACGCCGTAGGACGCGTGTGTTGTCTTGTGCGCCGGGGTGTCGACCTGGATGGTGTTGCCCAGCTTGGCCGTCAACGAGGCGGACAGGTCCACGTTGTATTTCTGCTCGATCTTGCCGATCATCGCATTGATGGTGATGGAGAGGCCAGCGCTGATGGTGATGCCCACGGTCCCGGACGCTTCGGCGGTGAACGACGACCTGGCCGTGTGACTGGTTCCGTTGCTGTTGGCGTTGAGGGCGCCGATACCCCCGTGGTAGTTCTTGCCCTTGGTCGTCGGCGTGTAGACGGCCATCCGGTGGCAGATCTGGCCGCCGGGGTGGTTGCCGGGGTCGCTGTCGCCGCTGCCCCGGATGTCGGGCTCGGCATCGACCTGGCTCGCGGGAACGTCGACAACGTCTGCGCCGCTGGTGACCGTGTTCAGGACGCGCGTGCGGAATGACCGGAGTGGGCTCGCTGGCGCTACGTCTGGCCGCGTCCCAGATGTAGGTGGTGGCCGCGTCCCAGGGTGTAGGCAATCCGTGTGCACATCGTGCACACCGAAGCGAGGGATCAATTCGCTACGAGGTGACCGCCGTCCGCTGCAGCAGCCCCCATGTGAACTCCGCGACGACCTCCCGCCGTACGCCCTGGGCGTCCGGGGCGGTGAACGCCAGCCCCCAGCGGGTCGGGGCCGTGCCCTGTAGGGGGCGGGCGGGGGTGAAGGCGCGGGCGGCCTCGTCGACCGTGCAGGACCAGGGGGTGAGGTCGTCGAGTGTGGTCAGCGTGGGCCCGTCGGCTCCCGGGGCGCGGATCAGCCACTCGTTCCAGACCGCGCCGTTCGGGGCGAGGAGCACCTCGAAGCGCAGGTCCGGCCAGAGGGGGAGGGGCCACAGCCGCGCCTCGCACTCCAGGTCGCCGACCTTGCGGGTGAGGACCGACTCGGGCTCGCCCAGGATTGAGCGGTACCGCGAGGCGGCGGACCGCGCGCGCGGGGAGTGCAGCATCGCCTGCCACCACTTGTTGGCCTGGCGCATGTCGGCGATCGAGGCGCCCAGCGCGTGCCGGGCGTCCTCGACCAGGCCGGGGTTGTGGTCGGCCATGCGGCGCAGCAGGACCAGCTGGAAGTCGCGCGGGGTGAAGGGGCTACTCGGGCTGTTTCCGGAGGGCATGCCTTTCATCGTCGCGCACCGGCCGCTCACCTGGACGTTGCTTGCCGGTCGGCGCTCGCCTGGACGTTGCCCGCCCGGTCGACGCTCGCCCGGTCGACGCTCCCCCGGTCGACGCTCGCCCGGTCGCCGGCCGTCGGGCAGGAACAGGACCGAGTTGACGTACCGGGGGCGGTCGCGGAAGGGGAGGACGCGGCGCAGCAGGCCGTGGGCGACGACGTACGAGGCCATCGACTGGTGGGACTCCAGCGGGAAGTCGGGGAGCGGCACCCAGGTGTCGCGGGGCAGCACCCAGCCGTCGTAGCCCAGCAGGGACAGATACGTCACCACCGGCGCGATCGGCTGGATCCGGGACTCCAGTTCGACGAAGAGGGCCGGGCGGTCGCGGGCCAGGATCCCGGTCGCCCCGCGGAGCACCGCCAGCTCGCTGCCGTCCACGTCGACCTTGATGAAGCCGACGTCCCGCAGGCCCAGGTCGTCCAGGACCACACAGCGCACGTCCAGCGCGCGGCCGTGGATGTCCCGGCGGACCAGCGAGGACACGCCCCGGTCGCCGGCGTCGTCCGACGGCAGCCACAGCCGGGCCGTGCCCGGGTTGTCCGAGGCGGCGGCCTGGATCACCCGGACGTTCGCCGGGGCCGCCGAGGTCAGCAGCCGCGCCAGATGCGGCACCGGCTCGACCGTCACCACCCGGCGCGCGCGTCGGGACAGGCGCCGCGTCCAGGGGCCGTACCAGCCGCCGACGTCCACGGCCGTGCCGCAGCCCGCCGGGCACAGGTCGGCCAGCCGGGCCAACTCCGGTTCGAAGCGCGGGTACACGGCCCGCACGACGGCGGCGACCAGACGGGTGGGCAGGTGGGGGGCGACCCGGGCGGCCCAGGTGCGGGCGGGGCCCGTCATGGGGTCATCCGCTTGAGAAGGTCTTCGTGTTCGTCGTCCGTCACCTGTTCCCCGGACAACGGCAGCAGCTGCGGAATGCCGTCCACGACCGGGTAACGGCGGTGCAGCCGCGGGTTGTAGAGGACCTCGGCCCGGTCCGGCCCCTTCGGCCCGTCCGGTACGACGAGGTGCAGCGGGCCCTTGTCGAGCGGGCACGCCAAAATCTTCAGCAGCGGGTCGTCGGATTTCACGGTGGTGTCAACTCCTTGGCTCCGATGGGGGGTTGGGGTGCCGGGTCATGTTTCGGCATGGCCAGAAGGACGGCCACGGCGAGCAGGACGCCCGCGAGCCGCAGCGCGAGTCTGAGGGGGTCCTGCGGCAGCGCCTCGCCGAACGAGAGCGTGCCGAGCACGGCCGTGAACAGCGAGGTCACCGTCGTGCACACCGGCACGATCAGCGAGGCCCGGCAGCGCTGCAGCGCCGCCTGCGACATGACCAGGCCGAACGCGCCGGTGAACAGGAGGAGATACGGGTACGGGGAGCGGAGCAGGTCGAGGATCGCGGCCCCGGGTCCACTCGCCGTGAGACAGCTCGACACGCCCTTGATGGCGAGCGAGCTGACGCCGTAGAGCAGGCCGACCGCGACGCCGTACTGAACGCCGGTCGTCGGCGCGCGGTGGCGGTGCCGGGTGCGGCGCTCGGCCGCGTTGTACAGCCACACGCCCGCCGCGAGCGTCGGCACGCACACCAGCAGGATCAGCGGGTACGGCGCCCGCTGGCTGACCCGGTCCGTGTCCTCGCGCAGCGACAGTACGACCATGAGCAGCGCGAGCAGGATCGCGCCCAGCGCGTACCGCTCACGGCCGGTGGTCTCCTCGCCGAGCAGCCGGGCGGACAGCAGGACGAGCACCACCGGGGCGACCCGGCCGACGCGCTCACCGAACGGGCCGCGCGGATCGGCTGGCCGCTGCCGGAGAAGGTCGCGGTGGGCGTGCTGCTGCGCCCGGCACGGGAGGCGGTGGCGCCCGCGGTGGGGCAGGGGGTCGGCCAAGGGGCGGGGCAGGGGGTGCTGCTCGACATGGAATACGAGCAGCCGCGGATGGTCGTGCCCGAGCCGGACGCCGCCGGCCGCCCCGAACTGCTGCACCGCGCCCTGGCGGGGTGGGTGGGGGCGATCGGCCCGCTGGTCCCGCTCGCCGACGCGGGGAAGTCGCTGCGCTGGGCCGAGGCGGCGGTACGCCTGATGGAGCGGGGGCTGCTTCCGTCGGGCGAGGTCCTCCACTGCACCGAGCACACGGAAGCGCTCGTCCTGCTCCAGCCCGAGGAACTCATCGACGACCTCGCCCTGCGCTGTCTGGCCCCCCTGGCCCACTGCGGCCCGACGCACGGCCGACGGCTCGCGCAGACGCTCCTGGCCTGGCTGGAGACCCACGGCGGCGCACCCGAGGTGGCGGCCCGGCTGGGCGTCCACCCACAGACCGTGCGCTACCGGCTCCGGCAGATACGGGAGCTGTGGGGCGCCGAGATCGACGACCCGGACCGCCGCTTCGAGATGGAGCTGGTGCTGCGGGCGCAGCGGTTACGGGGGACGTTGGGGGAGACGCCGAGGCAAGGCCGCACGTGAGACGATCAGGGCGGGGGTGCGCTGTCGCACATTCCGTACCCCGGGCACCGTGGAACCGCCGGTGACCAGCCGATCACCGGCGGTTCGGGAACCGGTCAGATCACCCGCGGTGCTGGAGCTTCACCCGCAGCCGGGGCGGAAGTGAGACCGCCTGCCCATTGCCCGGGTAAACGCTCTATGACTAGCCTGTGTTCGTCATGCCGATCGTCTGTTGAAATTTCGAACGCGGAAATTTCGAACGCAGACGCCTTAAACGCAAGGGAGGGGGCCGGTCGTGGGACGCTTGGTACCTGCCGTGACCCGGGCTCTCGACATTCTCGAGCTCTTCCTCGACGGGGACGGGACGCTCTCCGCCCCCGACATCGTGCGCCGGCTGCAGCTGCCGCGCACCACCGTGCACGAGCTGGTCACCACGCTCGCCGCCCGGTCGTACATCGTGCAGGTGCCCGGCCAGCCCGGCCGCTACCGGCTCGGCGTGCGCCCCTACCAGCTGGGCAGCCGGTACGCCGAGCAGCTCGACCTCGCCGCCGAGGGCCAGCAGGTCGCCCGCTCCGTCGCCGAGACCTGCGACGAGACCGTGCACGTGGCGATCCTGGAGGGCACCGACGTCATCTACATCGCCAAGGTGGACTCCACGCACGCCGTGCGGATGGTCTCCGCGGCCGGGCGCCGGCTGCCCGCCCACTGCACCTCCGTCGGGAAGATGCTGCTGGCCTCCCTCCCCGATCACGAGCTCACCGCGCGCATCCCCAAGGACGCCGACCTGCTCGCGATGACACCCAACAGCATCACCGACCCGGGCGCCCTGCGCGAGGCCCTGGCCGAGATCCGGCAGCGCGGGGTCGCCGTGGAGCACCGCGAGTCCAATCCGGACGTCTCCTGCGTGGCCGCGCCGGTACGGGACCGCACCGGCCGGGTCGTCGCCGCGCTGTCCATCTCCGTGCCCATGATCCGCTGGAGCGACGAGCGCCGTGTCGAGCTGGAGCAGCTCGCCGCCAAGGGCGCCGCCGCACTGTCGGAGCGTCTCGGCCACCGGAACGTGGCATGAGCGCCGCGTACGAGGTGGCGGTACGCGCGGAGGCCACCCTCGGCGAGGGCCCGACCTGGGACGCGGCGGCGGGCCGGCTGATCTGGATCGACATCCTCGGCTCGCGGATCCACACGTACGACCCGGTGTCCGGACGGCGTACGACCCGTACCACCGAGCAGCACGTCGGCGCGGTCAAGCCGCGCGCGGGCGGCGGCCTGGTCCTCAACCTCCGGGACGGCGTAGGTCTGCTCGACCCCGACGACACCTTCCGCTGGCTGCGCCACGAGCCGGTCCCCGGCCGCCGCGCCAACGACGCCGCCGTCGCCCCCGACGGTTCCCTGTGGGCCGGCACCATGCGCTACGACGAGGCACCCGGCGGCGGCACGCTGTCCCGGATCACCGGCGGCGGCACGGCCGAGGTCGTCCTCGACGACGTGGCCGTCAGCAACGGCACGGGCTGGAGCCCCGACGGCCGCCTGATGTACTACATCGACTCCCCGACCCGCCGCGTGGACGTCTTCGACTTCGAGGACGGCCGGGTCCTGGGCCGCCGCCCCCTGGTGGAGATCGAGGACGGCGCCGGCTTCCCCGACGGCCTGACGGTCGACGCCGACGGCTGTGTGTGGGTGGCACTGTGGGACGGCGCCGCGGTACGCCGCTACACGCCCGGCGGCGAGCTGGACCGGGTGATCGAACTGCCGACACCCCGGGTGACGGCGTGCGCGTTCGGGGGCCCGGACCTGACGGACCTGTACGTCACGACGGCCCGGGTGGGCCTATCGGCACCGCATCCGTCGGCGGGATCGTTGCTGGTGGTACGGGGAGCGGGCAAGGGGCTGGCCCAGCCGGCGTTCGCGGGCTGACCGGCGCCCTGCCGCTGCCGCGGGGTGGGGGGGGCCGGGGCGGACCGCACGGCCCGGCGGCGGGGCGGGCCACGCCGGCGGGCCGTGCCCCGGAGACACCGGCCCGGCCCGGCAGGCACCTGCGGGGTGCCGCAAACGCTCACCCCGCGGCCCGGCGCGGCGCGTCATCGCCGTGCCCACCCTCCCCACTCCCGGTTCCGCTCCAGCGGGGACCCCCGTAGCACCAGCGTCACGACGGTCCGGAACAGCAGCGTCACGACGGTCCGCGGCGCCGCACCCCTGACCTCAGCCAGCCCCCCGCTCCAACGCCCTCAGCACCCGCCACTCCTCCACGGTCAACGGCGGCCCCTGCAACGGCGGCAGCAGCGGCCCGTTCAGCACCGCCAGCACAGTCCCCGGATGCAGCAGCCGCCCCGGCCCCGCGGTAAGGCTGGTCAGGTCCCACAACGTCGAAGCCGCCCGGTAGGACCCCGTGGCCGCCTTCGTCAGCCGCCGTGAGTACCGGGTCACCAACCGGTCCGCCGCGTTCGGCCGCCCGCCCCGCGTCCGCGGATACCAGACGTCCTGTCCCGCGGCCATCGCCCACGCCGCGTCCACCGACCGCGCCGCCCCCCGCTGCGCCCGCCGGGCCAGCCCGGCCGCACCCAGCCCGCCCCGCCGCACCTCCTCGCCCAGGAACCGCGCCCCGAGCGCCGCCACCGACATGCCCTGCCCGTACGCCGGGTTGAAGGCGGCCAGCGCGTCGCCCAGGACGACGAACCCCTCGGGCCAGTCCCGTACCTTCTCCGGGTACCGCCGGACATTGTGCGTGCTGCGGCTGAGGTGCACCTCGCTCAGCGGCTCCGCGCCCGAGATGAGCCGCCCGACGAGGGGATCCGGCAGGTCGAGGGTGTAGCGCAGGAAGCCCTCCGGATCGGCCGGGGGCTCACCGCCCCGTGTACCGGCGAGGCTCACCATCCACCGCCCGCCCTCGACGGGCAGCACCATCGCACTGCGCCCCGGCCGGTTCGCATACGGATCGGCCTGCACGATCGTCAGCGGGAACCGTTCGGCACCCTCGGGCACACGGTAGACACGGGTGGCGTTGACGAGCCCGGAGTCCACGGTCCGCTCGGGGATGTCGGTGACGCCGAGGCTCTCCAGCCAGTGCGGGACCCGTGAGCCGCGGCCACTGGCGTCGACGACGAACTCGGCGTCAAGTTCCCGCTCACCAGCCGGAGTTGACAGACGTACGCCGGTGACCCGCCCGCCCCGGCCGGTGAGTTCGAGCACCTGCGCCGTGCGCAGCTCGACCCGGGTGTGGTCCAGCACGGCGGTGCGGACCGCCCAGTCCAGCAACGCCCGGGTGCATGCGAGCAGACGGGGACCGTCGTGCCGCCACCGCCGGAACCAGCCCTCCGGAGTGTGCGAGACGATGCCCGAGCCGAGCGGAATGTCGTGGGCGCCTGCGGCGAGGAGTGTCCGGCGCATGCTCACGCCGGGCACCAGGTCCTCCATGGCGGCCAGGCCGCCCGCCAGCAGCAGGTGGGCGTGGCGGCCCTGGGGGAGCCCCTTGCGGTGGCCGGGTCCGTCGGGCAGGTCGTCGCGGTCCAGGACGATCACTTCGTCCGCGGCACCGGACAGCGCGGCCGCGGCCAGCATGCCGGCCAGGCCGGCACCGATGACGACAGCTCTCCGCGCCATGGGGGCTCCTCACGTCAGCCAGGAAGGGCCTTCACCGTAGCTTCACGTACGGCGGTGGAGTGGATCGACCGCGCGAGCGCCTGCGCCAGCTCCACCAGCCCGCCGGTGCCGGGGACTTCGGTCGCGTACAGCCGGTACGTGCTCGGTGTGGCCAGGGGCGCCTGACGGGCGGCGGCGCGGTGCGTGGCGTCGGCCACCATCGCCGCCTCGGCGGTGAGACGGGCCTCGTGCGGATCGCGGCCCGCGCGCAGGGCGGCCTCCAGGGCCTGTTCGCGGACGTGGTCGTCGAAGTACGGGGCGAGCGCCAGCAGGGCGTCATGGATGGACACCTCACGCCAGCGCAGCCGGTCCCGGGGCGACTGCCACCAGGTGTCCGGCGGCTTCGGCGCGGTGGAGGCGAAGCGCACCCGGGACCACAACGAGTCCAGCCTGCGGTGGTCCTCGACGCTGTGCCAATGGGCCAGCGCCGGCGGCAGCAGCCTCGGCAGCACGAACCCGGCGGAGAACAGCAGCGCGGACAGCGCGGCCATGGGCGGGGCCACATCGGTGGACAGCACGTCGAGGTCGTGGCCGGTCCAACGCGCCGTGACGGCCGTGTACTTGGCCAGCTGGAAGCCCGCCACGTCCAGCAGCGCGCCGGCCAGGATCAGCCACAGTCCGGCTCGCAGCAGTCCGGTGACCTCGCGGCTCCACTTGACGCACACCACGCACATCGCACCCATCGCGGCGCTGTGCCCCAGCAGATAGAGCACGATCATCTCGCGCATGTACGGCGTGTTCGCGTAGTAGGTGTCGAGGTCGGACAGCCGCTCGACGGGTGCGTCCGCCAGCGTGAACAGCGCGACGATGGCGACGACCAGGGCGCCGTACGCGGCGACGGCCCGCAGCGACAGGAGCCGGATCCGTTCCGGGGAACCGCCCCGCCAGTTGATCAGCAGGATGAGCAGGGAGCAGCTGTACGCCGAGAGCATGCCGTAGGTGAGCGGGGCACCGAAGTTGGGGATGCCGGTGAGGTCGTTGACGGCGGCCAGGGTCGTCGGCGCGGCACAGACGAGGACGAGGGCGCCGAGAACGACGGTCGCGCAGGTGGACAGGGCCAGCGGGTGGGGCACGGCGGTGTGCGACCGCCGGCGGAAGAGGACCGCGCAGGGCAGTCCGAAGACCGCGGCCGCCAGGTACACGACGATGCTCATGTCCCAGAACTCCGTTCGGACGATCGTGCGGCGGTGGGGGGAAGGTGCGCCGTGGGCACCGTGTTCATGCCGTGCCCGTCCGGGTCGTACCGGCGTCGGCGCGGGCGGCCGCGACGAGCGGGGAGGCGGCCAGCGCGGCGGCGATGGACACGAGTGCGCCGGAGGCGGGCGCCCGGTTCTGGAAGCGCCCCGTCCCGTCCGGCGGCACGAGGGGGCTGTCCCGGTCGCGTTGCTCCACCACGGCCGCGGCGATGACCGCGGCCCACGCGGTCGCCTCGGCCCGCTCCGGGTCGCGGACCTCCTGGGCCGCGGCTTCCAGGGTCCGCTCGTACAGATCGGGGTCGAAGAAGGCGTCCAGGCTGCCGAGGGCGTTGTGGATGCTGGTCTGCCGCCACACCAGCCGGGTGGTGGGGGAGGACCAGCGAGGTCGGGGCAGCCGCAGCGCACGGCGGGTGAGGAACTCGTCCAGCTCCCGCTCCAGCGGCTCCAGCCGGACGAAGTCCCGCCGGGCGCGCCGCCATTGCGTCGTCCGGGACCCGACCAGCGGGATCAGGACGCCCGTGACGGTCAGCAGGGCGGCCAGCCCGGCGGCGACCGGCGAGACGGTCGTACTCAGTCCCGACCAGTCGCTTCCGCACCAACGGGCCACCACCGCCGCGAGCTTGGAGATGCTGTACCCGGCGTTGCACAACGCCCCGACGCCCAGCACCACCAGACCCGCCCGGAGCCGGCCGCGCACCTGGCGGGCCCAGCGCAGCGAGGAGACCGTGGTGACGCCGGCGGCGACGAGGTGACCCGCCAGGTACAGCACGATCATCTCGGCGATGAACGGCGTCGTGGCGTAGTAGGTGTCCAGGTCGGTCCGGCGCTCCACGGGCGCGTCACCCAGGGCGAAGGTGACCGCGATGCCGAGCAGCACGAAGGCGTACGCCACCATCCAGCGGCGCGTGGTGCGGTGCACGTGCGGTCCGCCCCGCCAGTAGACGATCAGTACCTGGGAGGCGGCGCTGTACGCGGTGATCGACGCGTACGTCAGCGGGGCGGCCAGGTTGGGGATGCCGCTGAGGTCGTTCACCGCCGCGACCGTCGGCTCGGCCCCCAGGAGGAAACAGACCCCGGCCAGGCCCAGGACGGCACAGATCGCCCGCAGATAGGGGTCGCTCCGGTGCCGTACCAGGTCGGGGGACTTCACCACGAGGCCGAGCCACAGCACACCACAACTCACGTAGTTGAGCAGGCCGTTCATCATCGGTCGCCGTTCATCATCGGTGGCCGCTCATCATCGGTCGCCGTTCATCTTCGGGTCCCGCGGTAGTTGAGCGCGGCGCCGATACGTCCGGCGATGTCCTCCCCGTCGTCTCCCGGAGCCGGGGTGGAGTCGGTCGGGCCCTCCAGCCAGGGCCGCAGTCGGCCGCCTATCAACATGCCGAACCGGTCGGCCTCCTGCTCGTCGGCCAGGCTGAAGTCGGTCCGCGCGGCGACGGGCCGCAGAGGACCCTCGCCGGTCGCGGGAGGACGGTCCGCGCACTGTTGGTGCATGTGCCACACTTCATGACAGAAGATCACGATCTGGTGCCATACGGCGGCCCGCCGGTCGACGACGACGATGTCCTGGGCGTCGCCCTCCAGCCACAGCCCGCTCGCGGTGTGCGGCGGGAACACCTCCCGGCGCACCAGGACCGCACGGCCCCGCCACCGGCTGACGGAGTCGACGAGCGCGTCGAACAGCGCCTCGGGATCCGTGGGTTCCGAAACCCGCATGGGCCCGATGAGCACCCCGGCGAGCCGCCGCATCTCCCTTTTCCGGCGCGCCGCCCCCAGTCGCCGGTTCATCCGTTCCTTCAGTTGCCTCACCTCCGGGATGGCGGAAGCTGGATCCTTCCGCGGCGGCCTGGAAAGAGGTTACGCGCCCCGAACTGTCCCCGTCAGGCGAGTCGCGTCCAAACCATTGACGTGGAAGCGCTTCGAAATCTACGGTCCCGTTCGAGGCTACGGGCGTTATTCGACATACCGAACACTCGATCTAAGGGCACCAGGCATACGAACACCAGGCATGCGAACACCAGGCACACGAACCTCGGCACACGAACCTCGGCACACGACCACTCGACATCCCGACGACTCCGCGGGCAACCGCGTACCGGAGGCGTACCACTGATCATCATCTTCGTCCCCTTCCCACGCCAGACCGTGGCGGGGGTCGCGCACACCGGCCTCGCGGGCCAGTAACGAAAACCTCGAAAGGTCCCCATGCACAACGCCCGCTTCACCCTCGACCCCGCCTTCACCGTCGGAGAGGTCAACCCCCGCATCTTCGGCTCCTTCGTGGAACACCTCGGCCGCTGCGTCTACACCGGCATCTTCGAACCGGACCACCCCTCGGCCGACGAGGCCGGAATCCGGACCGACGTCCTCGACCTGGTCCGCGAACTCGGCGTCACCACGATCCGCTACCCCGGCGGCAACTTCGTCTCGGGCTACAAGTGGGAGGACTCGGTCGGCCCCGCCGAGGACCGCCCGCGCCGCCTCGACCTGGCCTGGCGCTCGACGGAGACGAACCGCTTCGGCCTCTCCGAGTACATCGGCTTCCTCCGCAAGGTCGGCCCCCAGGCCGAGCCCATGATGGCGATCAACCTCGGCACGCGAGGGGTGGCCGAGGCGCTGGAGCTCCAGGAGTACGCCAACCACCCGCACGGCACCGCGCTCTCCGAACAGCGCGTCGCCCACGGCGACAAGAACCCCTTCGGCATCACACTGTGGTGCCTCGGCAACGAGATGGACGGCCCCTGGCAGACCGGCCACAAGACGGCCGAGGAGTACGGCCGCGTCGCCGCCGAGACCGCCCGCGCCATGCGCCAGATCGATCCGACCGTCGAACTCGTCGCCTGCGGCAGCTCCAGCCAGTCCATGCCCACCTTCGCCGCGTGGGAGGCGACGGTCCTCCAGGAGACGTACGACCTGGTCGACCACATCTCCCTGCACGCCTACTACGAGCCGCAGGACGGAGACATCGACTCCTTCCTCGCCTCCGCCGTCGACATGGAGTCCTTCATCGAGAACGTCGTCGCCACCTGCGACCACGTGGGCGCGCGGCTGAAGTCGAAGAAGAAGATCAACCTCTCCTTCGACGAGTGGAACGTCTGGTACCTGTCGAAGTGGGAGGAGCACGCCCGCACCAGCGACCCGACGGACTGGCCGGAGGCCCCCCGCCTCCTGGAGGACAACTACAGCGTCACCGACGCGGTCGTCTTCGGCTCGCTGCTCATCGCCCTGCTCCGGCACGCCGACCGGGTCACCGTCGCCTGCCTCGCCCAACTGGTCAACGTCATCGCCCCGATCATGACCGAGCCGGGCGGCCCGGCCTGGCGGCAGACGACGTTCTTCCCGTTCGCCCAGGCCTCGGCGTACGGGCGCGGCCAGGTCCTCGACGTGCGGGTCGACTCGCCGACGTACGAGACGAAGAAGTACGGCGAGGCCGACCTGCTGCACGCCACCGCCGTACGTGCCGACGACGGCTCGGTCACCGTCTTCGCCGTCAACCGCAGCCGCACCGACGCCCTCCCGCTGGAGGTCGCCCTGAACGGCCTCGATCTGACGTCGGTCGTCGAGCACAGCGCCCTCGCGGACGCCGACCCGGACGCCCGCAACACCCTCGACGAGCCCGAGCGGGTCACCCCGCACCCGGTCGAGGGCACGGCCCTGACGGAGGGCACCCTGACCGCCGTACTGGAGCCGCTGTCCTGGAACGTGATCCGGCTCGGGTAGGGATCAGGAGCGGTTCCGGCGCCGCCGTTCGACGACCAGGCAGGCGAGCGCGAGCGCCAGGATGGCGACGACCACCCAGGGGGGCGTGCTCTTGACGCCCTTGTAGGCAAGGGACGTGGCGTTCACGGGGTCGCTCATGAGCACTCCTTCGTCACCGGGGGCCGGTGACCGCCGCTCACGCCGCGGTCACCGGCCCGGCGAGGCCACGGGTTCCACGGGTACCCCGCCCGCCGCCGCACCCAACAGCGTCAGCCGCACCTCACCCGGCCCCGACGGTGTGGTCCCGTCGGACAACACCGCCAGGGCAAGGGTGTTGGCGCCCCGTGTGCGCAGGATCCCGTTCGGCAGGACGAATGTGTGCTGTGGACCTACGTCGTTGATGTACTGGCCCAAGTTCCAGCCGTTGAGGAAGATCTGGACGCGGTAGGCGCGGGCCGGGTCGTCGTCGAGGGTGAGACCGATCGAGGCGTCGGTACCGGGGTCGACGGCGAGCCTGAAGTCCCTCCGGTACCAGGTCACTCCCTGCCGTCGGCCCGCCCGGGGCAGCTCGGCTGTCTTCCAGTCGCCGTCCCCGAAACCCGGCAGATGCCAGCCCTCCCGCTCGCCGTACAGACCGCCGTTGTTCTGCGGCCCGCGCACCGGGTCGGGCATGGCCTCGCCCTGCACCCGCCACCTCACCTCCGGCGAGGCGCCCTTGAAGGTGACCGCCGTCAGCCCACGCGCGACCTTGTGCGTGTCGAGCGCCGTGCCGTCCTGGTCGTGCTGCATCCGCCGAACCAGGACGGAGAGGACACGGGCCGGGGTCGGGGCAGGAACATGGGCATGGGCATGGGCATGGGCGTCGGCATCCTTGTCGCGCGGCTTCTTCGGAACCGCGAAGGTCGCCGTCGCCGCCCAACTGCCCTTCCTCGCTGTGTCGTTGTCCGGCACCGGCATCCGGTGTGTGCCCAGCGGCTCACCGTCCAGCCACGCCATCAGCAGACCCTGGGTGCCCGTGCTGTAGGCGAGGGAGACGGATTCCAGGTCCTCGGCGGCGGCGGTGAAGTGCCCCCGGTACCAGACGTCCCCATAGTGGAAGCCGTAGTCGTCCGCGAAGAGCACGGGCTGCCCCTCGGGTACGGGCGTGATGCTGTACGACGTCTTCCTTTCGGCGGCCGTCCACCGAGAGTCGTCGAAGTCCGGCTCCGCCTCCGGGTTCTCCGCCCGCCGCCGCCAGCCGCCGGCCAGGGACGGCAGGGGCACCGGGCGCACTCCGGGCAGCGGCCGCTCGGCCAGCAGGCTTTCGGTGCAGCTGAGCCGTGTCCGCACGGACCCGCCGTTCCAGGTGACCCGGGCGGCTCCGCGCGGCCCCCACACCTCCAGGCCGGTCTCCCCGATCGTGTCCCCGGTCAGGTGGACCGTGTCGCCGCGCAGGGTCACGTCCCGCACCAGCGCGGGACCGTACACCAGCACCGACCCCGACGGGGTGTCGTACGGCCACAGCCTGAGGGAGGTCGCGTCGTCGGCGAAGAACAGCAGCAGGGGCCGTTCGTGGCCGCCGCCCTCGACCCGCACCCGGGTCAGTCCGCCGACGCCGAGCGGCGCGGTCACCCGCAGCAGACCGCGGTCGTAGACCCACGCGCCCTCGGCGTCCAGCCGGGTCGCCTCCGGTTCCTCGGGGCAGTCCAGCACGACCTGTGCGATCTCACCGTACGGGCCGGCGAACACGGCGATGTCCTGCCGCCCGGCGGTGAGGCAGAACAGGGGCTGGACGGTGGAGAACCTCAGCTTCCGCTGCCCCAGCGCCATATCGGTGGTCAGCAGCCGGGCGTCCCGGGCCGGGACGGAGACCGGCACGTCGAAGTCGGTGTCCGGCAGGCTCGTGGTGACGCGTTCGGTGCTGTCGTTGCGCAGGACGTACACATGGGCGCCGGTGTCCGGGTTGGTCAGGTGGTAGGCGGTGATCCGGTCGTCCGCGGGTTTCACCGCCGCCGCCCGTTTCAGTTTGGCGAAGTCCGGCTGGCGTCCGAGCAGGTGCCCGATCTGGTGCATCGGGGCGAGCTTGGCGGTGGCGTTCCGCCCCTCGTCGAAGGCCGCCCCGTAGTCGTACGACGTGTAGACGACCGGCGCGGGCAGCCAGCCCCACGAGGTGCCGCCGAAGGTCATGTACACGTTGTGCAGGGTGATGCCGTTGGCGAGGTTGGTCAGGTAGAAGCGCCGCTCGTACGCCGCGTCCCGGGTACGCCGGGACTCCGCGTACCCCTTCCCCTGGAACTCGACCCCGCCCCACGGGTCGAACCAGCCGCCCCCGAACTCCGGCATGAACCCGGGCGTCTTCGGACTCGCCGTCGCCCCGCCCCTCGCCCCGCCGGCCCCGAAGCGGCCCCAGTCCGGCGGCACCTGCGCGGGCTCGGGGTAGCTGTCGAAGCCGTACAGCCAGTGCCCCTTCTCCCCGCCGGTGTCGAACGACCCGGGCGTCCAGTGGCCGTTCCTGCCCTTGTCGTTGTGGAACAGCGGTACGTCGATGCCGTCGGCGCGCACCTTCTTGTACAGGTGGGACATGTAGTCGCGGCCGGCCGGCTCGGTGACGTACGCGTCGTACTCGTTCTCGATCTGGTAGAGCAGGACGCTGCCCGTGCCCCGGGTGAACAGATGGCGGGCGGCGATCGCGTTCACCTGGGACAGCCACTCGTCGGCGTACTTCAGATAGGCCGGGTCGGAGGTGCGGGCGTGGCCCTCGGTGGCCGTCAGCCAACCGGGGAAGCCGCCGCCGTCGATCTCCGCGTTGATGTACGGGCCCGGGCGCAGGATGACGTACAGGCCGGTCTCGGCGGCCGTGCGCAGGAACAGGTCCAGGTCGCGGACGCCCGTGAAGTCGTACCGGCCGGGCGCGGCGGAGTGATAGTTCCACGACACGTAGACGCTGACCGCGTTGTAGCCGTGCGCCCGCATCTTCTGCAGCACGTCCCGCCACAGCGACGGGCTCGGCAACCGGAAGGGGTGCATCTCACCCGACCAGAGGACCAGCCGCCGGCCGTCGACCAGCAGCGAGTACCGGTCGAAGCCGACCGTGTGCCCGCGTCCGTCGGCGGCGGGCGGGGCCGGCGCGGGACCGGTGGGCACACTGCGGGACGCGGAGGCGTTCGGCGACGTGCCGATGCTGCCGCCCAGCGTGAAGCCGAGCGCCGTCGTACCGGCGAGAATGCTGAAAGTCCTTCTGCTGAGCCCCAAGGGAGCGCCTCCTGTTGTGCCTGTTCCGTCCGCGACCGTGGGTACTGGGGTGGGTGTGGTGGGTGTGGGGCCATTCTGTACGGTCCGGCGCGCACAATTGTCGTATGAGGATCTCTGCGCGGGCGGACTACGCGGTACGGGCAGTGCTGGAGCTCGCCGTACGGCAGGACGACGGACCGGTGAAGGCGGAGGCCGTCGCCGCAGTCCAGGACATCCCGCACAAGTTCCTGGAAGGCATTCTCGGTGATCTGCGGCGGGCCGGTGTCGTCGACAGCCGGCGCGGCGGGGGCGGCGGCTACCGGCTGGCCCGCCCGGCCACGGAGATCACCGTCGCGGACGTCATCCGGGCGGTCGACGGCCCCATCGTGTCGGTACGCGGGGAACGGCCGACGGAGCTCGAGTACACCGGCTCCGCCCAGCCGTTGCTGCCCCTGTGGATCGCCCTGCGGGCCAACGTCCGCCGCATCCTGGAGGGCGTCACGATCGCCGACATCGCCACGGGCACCCTGCCCGAGCCGGTACGGCAACTCGCGGCGGAACCGGCGGCCTGGGAGAACCCCTGACAGGACTCGCACTGCTCCAACGCCGGCTGTGGCGTTCATGTTCCGAACGGACGTCGCGGTGGTCCAAGTGCGTGCTGTGCAGGTCTTCCTAAGCTTCGACGGCAGAAAGACCCCCGGCCTGTGGCTCCTTGACCGTCGAGGAGCTGTTTTTCTGACTCCGGTGGTCGGGCAACGCTGCCGTGGGAAGCGGAGACATGATGGGCACGGGTACGTATGACTATGTGGTTGTGGGAGCGGGAACAGCGGGGTGTGTGATCGCCTCCCGACTCTCGGAACGCCCCGGCGTGCGGGTGTTGCTGCTGGAGGAGGGAGCCCGGGACGCCACGGAGGCGATGAAATCTCCTTGGGGCTTCCTCGGGTTCGACCCGTCGAGCCTGTGGCTGGGCACCTCGACCGTGCAGGCCGCTACCGGCAGGGCCGTGGGTGTGGTGCGCGGCAAGGCGCTCGGTGGATCGTCGAGCGTCAACGGCCTCTACCACCTGCGGGGGCACCGCTCGCCGTGATGTGCGCCGACGTCTCGAAGGCCGACTGTCGCCCGACGTGCCGGAGGAGGAACTGCCCGGCCGATACCGTCTGCTCGCCGCGACCGGGCGGGCCGCCCAAGGTCCAGGCGCTGTTCTGCACTACCTGCATTTCCACCAGATCCTGATCGCCGCCCGGGACGTCCGTGGTCCGGGTGGCCGACGCGGCATGAAGATCGGCGATCACCGCGTCGCGCACCTTGGTCACACGGCCCCTGACCCGGAAGTCACCGATCGTGTCCGGGCTGAAGGCCGGCAGTTGGAAGACATCGTCGCCGATCTGCGTCTCCCACCCGCGTCGGAAGGCGTCGAGTCCCCGCGGTGCGGCGCCCGGATCGGTCGAGTCCAGCAAGAACATCCCGCGCGCGCCGTCGACCGCCGCTCCCGTCCTGTGCGTCGCTCTCCGACCCGTCGCGTTCATGGCTTCCACGCTATCCCGTGGCGCTCGTACGGCCATCTGAACCGGCGCTCTCTCACCCGGTGGGTACCTGGGCGTACGCGATGTCGCCTACCGCCGGAGGGAGTTCACCCGCCGCCATGAGCGTGCGCCAACCGGCTGGCGCTGGCGCTGGCCCTGGCCCTGGCTCTCCGCGCGCGCCCGCCGGTTGTGAAATCCGCAGATGTGAATGGCTTGAGTTAGCCCTGACCGTCCCCTGCCTGTCTCCCTACGATGCGAACGCCCCCGGGATTCACAGGAACCTCACGGTTTCTTCACGGCCCGGAGGATCAGCCACCCCCGACTCTGGGAGAGACCATGACCGGTGGACTCCTGCTGGGCGGCGCGATAGCCGCTCTGCTCACCACCGCACTGCCCGCGCAGGGAGCGTCCGGCGGGTTCGAGGACCCGCCCCCGGACAAGATCGTCATCAAGGTCGCCACAGTGAACGGCTCCGGCTGCCCCCAGGGCACGGCCGCGGTCGCCGTCTCCGAGGACAACACCGCCTTCACCGTGACCTACAGCGACTACCTCGCCCAGGCCGGCGGCGACTCCGACCCCACGGCGTTCCGCAAGAACTGCCAGCTGAGCCTGATCGTCGCTGTCCCCGGCGGCTTCACATACGCCATCGCCAGCGCCGACTACCGCGGCTTCGCCTCGCTCCAGCCCGGCGCGAGCGGCACCCAGCGAGCCTCGTACTACTTCCAGGGCTCCTCAAACACGGTCTTCACGAACCACGCCTTCAACGGCCCCCGCAACGACAACTGGCAGGCCACCGACACCACGGACTGGCCCCAACTCGTCTACGCCCCCTGCGGAGTCCAGCGCAACTTCAACATCAACACCGAGGTCCGCGTGACCGCCGGCACGCAGTCGCCCGGCAAGGTCAGCTTCATGACCATGGACTCGACGGACGGCGACATCAGCACGGTGTACCACATGGCATGGAAGGAGTGCCCGAAGAAGTAGGGCACTTGCCCGGCCCGCTTCGGTGGGGGTCTGAGTATGCGTACTCAGGCCCCCGGTGCTGTCCTGTGTGACGGTGAGGGCATGGCGAAGAGCAGGAACTCTCGCGCGGCGAAGGGCACGATCGTGTCGGCACTGGCGGTCGTCGTCTGCTACTGCATCTGGACCTCGCTGCTGGAGTGGTCGGACGAAGTGGCTCAGGCCGACGGCGACTCCATCGGCGCGGGATTGCCAGAGGGGCTGATGGCGCGCGTCATCGGTCTGCTGTCGTTACCGGTCCTGCTGTGGGTGGGCATGCGGTCGCTGAGGGAGCGCGGCAATCATCTGCTCCTCGCGGCCGGCCATGTGGCGGGGTGGCTCATCGGCGGCTACCTCGTCGAGCAAGGCGGCGTCAGCGACACGGTCACGGCCCTGTGCCTCGCCCTGTTCGCGGGGCTCGGCGGGCTGTTGTCCCTCGTGGAGGTGGAGCCGGCCGGTCTAACCGACCTGCAGGGTTAGCGACACGAACTCCGCCCAGGCGGCGGGGGAGAGGGCGAGCCGCGGGCCCAGAGAGGGCGCGTGACATCACCTCCCACCCGCCAGGGCGCGGTTACCGTACGTATGTTCACCCAGCGCCTCAGTCCCACGCCCCGCGGCGCTCGTCTGGCCCGGCATCTCGCCCTGAACCAACTGCACGCCTGGGGCGTCCCGTACGGCAGCGACCCTTCCGACGCGGTGGCCGTGATCGTCGCGGAGCTGGCTGCCAACGCGGTGACCCACGGCCGCGTCCCCGGCCGGGACTTCGAGCTGCGGCTCACCCTGGTCACCGGCAGCGTGCGCGTGGAGGTGACCGACACCCGGACGGAACCGCCACGTCCGCCTGTCGCGGGAGACCTGCGGACTCCGCGACCGCTGGACGAGGCCGGCCGCGGCCTGCTCCTGGTCGACGCGCTCGCCGACCGGTGGGAGGTGGCCGACCGTGAGCCGCCGCCGGGCAAGACCGTGCGCGCCGAGGTCGACCTACCGGGGTGGCTGTCCCTGGCGAAGGGCACCGCTCAGGGGGGTGAGGGATATCAGCGTCCCGGGAGTGGCGCACCTGAAGTTCTGGTCCGGCCCGAAAGCGGTGGCAGGTGGACGGGAGTACGGGAGCACGGGAGCGCGATGGGATCATGAGGGCATGGCAGACAACGTTTACTTCGACATCACGGCCGATGACCAGCCCATGGGGCGGATCGTCTTCAAGCTGTACGACGACATCGTGCCCAAGACCGCGCGCAACTTCCGGGAGCTGGCCACCGGGGAGCACGGCTTCGGCTACGCAGGGTCGTCCTTCCACCGGGTCATCCCCGAGTTCATGCTTCAGGGCGGTGACTTCACCAAGGGCAACGGCACCGGCGGCCGCAGCATCTACGGTGACAAGTTCCCGGACGAGAACTTCCAGCTGAAGCACACCAAGCCCGGCCTGCTCAGCATGGCCAACGCCGGGAAGAACACCAACGGCTCGCAGTTCTTCATCACCACCGTCGTCACCTCCTGGCTGGACGGAGCCCACGTCGTGTTCGGCGAGGTCGTGGAGGGCCTGGAGATCGTCAAGACGATCGAGGGGTACGGCAGCCAGTCGGGCAAGACCACGAAGAAGATCACTATCGCGGCAAGCGGGACAGTGTAAGGCTTCTTGTTCGCACCTCCGCTTTGCGGCAGAACAGGCGCTAAGCGCACGATCTGACGCCATTGTTCCTCGGCCCCTGCTCAGAGACCGGTCACCGTGGGGCGTAGGAGCGGGTGATCTGGTGTGCGGACGGACGGTGTCGCCCCGCCGAATGGGGCTCTGGGGGACCGCATGTCCAGCGTGCGGTCCCCCAGGGTGCGTTGGGGTGGAGTTGCCTCAGTTCTGCTCGACGCCGAGCGTGAGCCCTGCCGCACCCTGCCGCACGGTCGCGGTAACGTGGTGTGACAAAAGGGTCAAAGGGTGCGAAAGGGAGTGCGAATGGGGCTGACCGTGCGCGTCGAGAAGCGCATCGCCAAGGACTTTCCCGGGCGGGACGGCCAGGTCGTGGGGGAGCTTCTCGCCGAGCTCGTGCACCACCTGACCGAGCGGGGCGACCGGGAGGACAAGGAGCGCATCGCCGCCGCGGCGCTCCTGTGCGGCCGGGGGAGGGTGGACCGCATCCTGGACGCCGTTCAGCTGGCCAAGGAGGACTGGCGGGACGTCCTCGTGGGGGCGGGTCTGGAAGACCATCAGACCTGGCGAGAACGACTGGAGGCGGACTTCGGCCCAGCCGTGTGACGCTCAGCCGCGCCCGCCGGGCCGGGCCCGTCCGCCAGGCGGGCGCCGGCCCGCGATCTGGTCTTCGCCGATGACCACCGCTGAGTCCGGAGCTTCATCGAGCGCGGCTCTTCAGGAGTACCTCTCCTTGATCGACGAGCTGCTCGCACAGCCTTTCCGGAGACGGACTTCCATGACAATGCCGGGTGCGGTGGCCCTGAGCAGTGTGTACGCATCCTGCGGGCCAGTCAGGAGTTCTGGGATGACGACGGACAGGCGGCGCGTGAAGACGACACAGACCTGCGGGGTCACCTCGACGCGCTGATCACAGCGCTCAGCAAATGCTGGGGCGAGCCGCTCACTGTTGATCTGTGGCCGTATCTGCGGGCCGGCTCACCCCTTGTTGATCGCTCGCTCGCTCGACGGCGTTGCGTTTTCCTACGGCACGGGCCGGCCCGTGAGGGCGTCCAGGAGGATGCGGCCACCGAGCGGCTTGCGCAGTTCCACCTTCACGTCTTGCTCGATCATTTCGGCGGTGCAGGGGCCGCCGCTCCGTGCCCCCGCGACGGAGGCGTACAGCACCACGCTCTCGTCCGTCTCCAGCACCTTGACGAGGGGTCCGTCGTCGCAGGCTCCGTGTGTGGCCCTCACCGTGACGGATCGACCGTCCACCGCCGTCCCGGTCAGCCGGGCGACACGCCTGAGACCGCCGGCAGACCCTTCCCGGGCCGGCTCGATCGGCGACCTGGGAAGCTCTGACGGGGCGACGGCGACACGCTTGAGCGGGGTGTCGTAGCCCTCCAGCGTGAACAGCCAAGCGGGAACGGTCGCCGTGCCTCGGCTCGTCACTATTGTCGTTCTGCCGAGCCTCGCCCCTGTCACGGTGAGCCGGGGTCCGTCGCTGCGGTTGATGGCGAAGGACTCGTACGCCTTCTGAGCTCCCGTCAGTGGACGGGCGATCGTGGTTCCGCTTTTCCAGTCCACCGTCCCGTGCACGGTGGCAGTCGTCGGCAGATTGCCCCGCAGGACGAAGTTCTTTGTCGCGTAGGCCCGCTCGTCCGCTGGGCTGCGCCAGCCGGATTCCGGTTTCTGCACCACGTCGGCCATAGGGTGGTAGCCCCGGCTCCAGGCAGCGGCGGCCGCGGACCCCTGCCAGGCCTCAGCCACTTCACGGGCACGGCTCTCCTGCTTCGGCGGCGACTGATTGTTCGTATGGCCATCGCCGGTGCGCTGATCGTCACCGCAACCGGCAAGGAGGCAAACACTCAGGAGTGGTGCGATCAGCAAGGCGTGTTCACGGGGTGCAGGTGTCCAGCATCTTGGTGAGCATGGCCTTCTCGTCCTGGGTGACGGTCAGTTTGTAGGTGGCTTTCACGATGGTCCAGGAGCGGGCGTAGGCGCACCAGTAGGACTGAAGCGGTGGCTGCCACTCGTCCGGGCTCCGGTCGCCCTTCGAGCGGGTGGTGGCAGTGGATGCTGTCAGCAGCTGTGGATGGGTGAGGTCGTTGGCGAAGGCTTCGCGCTCGTCCTGCGTCCAGGTGTCGGCGCCGGAGCGCCAAGCGTTGGCCAGGGGCACGGTGTGGTCGATGCCGAGGTCGGCAGTGGCGGTGAAGGTCTTGTTGTCGTAGACGCTCAGCCATTTTCCGGACACGGGCCGGCACTCGTCGTCGCGCTGTACGTCGGTGCCGTCGCGCTGGAGAACCAATTCGCGGGTGTCGCAGCTGTCGCCCTGGGAGGACCACTGGGGGAACTTCGCGCGGCTGTAGCCCGAGATCGATCCCTGAGCTGCCACTTTCAGACCATCCAGCGCGGTGCGGGCCTTTTCGGCGGTTGGCAGTCCCGGTAACTTCGACGCCGCCCCTGCCTGCCCACCTTCTGCTCCTGCGACGCTGCCTTTGGTGGAAGTGGCGGAGCCTTTGGGGGCGACGCCGCTGGCATCGGGGGTCGGCCGGGTCACCAGCCCCGCCGAACACCCCGTCAGTGTGACGGCCAGGACCGCCACGGGCAGCCCCCACGTCCGGCGCCTTTGCTCATGCTTCACGGTCCGCACTTTGGCCTCTTCCGGCTCGACAATCGGGTTGTGCACCCTACTCGCGGAGGGTGCACAGGCAGCCATTTTTCCGCCACACACGTTGACGGACGGTCAGGAAGTGACGTACCGATCCGCGTATCGGGTGCAGTGTGGGGAGCTGACTCCGGCTGACCTGCTGACGCCGGACGCGGTCACGGACGCGGTCACGGACGCGGTCACGGACGCGGTCACGGAGCCGGACCCGGACACGTCGGCCCGGTGTTCGTCGATCTGCGCGCCGCCGATGGCGGTGACCATTACGGCGATGCCGGCGAGCACCTGCAGGCAGGTGCTGACGACGGCGCGGAGCCGGTGGAGCAGTGCTGCGGTCAGCAGCATGACAACGCCGGCGATGCCCACGTACAGCCAGTTGGGGGCGAGGGAGATGTCGGAGTTGTCTGCGCCGGGGTCGAACGGCTTCCAGCCGCTGTAGTCGATGCCGAGCAGGAAAGTCGTGACGGTCGCGATCCCATCGAGGACGAGCAGCCCGGCGGCCAGGACGATGTCTCCGGCGAGGGGCAGCCACCGGCGTCCGGTTCGCGGGGACGGCACGTTGTCGCCGCGGAACTGTGGCAGGCCGAAGAGCCTTGGAGAGGCGGGGCCGTTCATGGGTACATGTTTTCCCCGATAGCGGACCGGGTCCTGAGTACCGGTACTCAGGACCCGGCGCTCGCGTGGTGATCTTGAAGCTGGTGATCCGCTTGGGGTTGTCGACGACCTGGAGAACCGGCGGCGGCAGGGGCAAGGTGTCGGGGTCTACCGGATCAGCGCCCCGGACATGTCTTCTGACCGCGTCCCGGACACGCTTCTGACCAGGCCGGACATGAACACCCTGTCCGGGACACTTGCCCACCGTTGCCGGCGCTCATCAGCGGGTCGATGGTCAAGGGCGTGGCAAAGCTGGCGACGACGCGCAGCAGCGCCGCACATCCTGTCGCCGGAGCGGCGACGAACTCATGAACGAGACCTGGAAGGCAGAACTGTGACCATCCGAGGCATTCTCACGGGCAGCGCCGTGATCGCCCTGCTGGCGCTGCAACCTCTGTCCGCGAACGCCACCCCCGCGAGCGCGGCGAACGAAGCACCGAACTGGGCACCGTCAAACATCGGCGCCGCCGATTGGGCCTGCGGGTCAGAACCCGATTCGAACGGTCCCGGGGGCACCGATGTGAAGAAGCCCATCTGGCTCAGGACCGGGCCCCGCGCGAGCTGTGGCGACGCGAGCGGCTACACGCTGCAGAAGGGCACGCGGCTCGGCGGCTGGTGCTACGCGTACAACGAGTCGGGGAACAAGTGGTTCTACGTCAGCGTCGGAGGCGCGGCTCCGTACGGCTGGATCTATGAGGGGAACGTCACGGCTGACTCGAGCTCGATCAACATGCCCTGCCAGTCGTGAGCTGAGCAACTCCATGAGCTGCGTGGCCTGGCCGAGGTCTGCAGCCATCGCGGCGCTTGTCCGGGAACGATGAACCCGGACACGGCGAAGGGGCTGTCGACCCGTGTTGGGTGAGACAGCCCCTTCGGTCTCCTCGGTCCCACTCCCGCTCTGCGGCTGCTTGACGGAGGAACCTCCCCCTGCCGATGCCGATGCCGATGCGGATGCCGATGCCGGTTCCCCGTGACGCCGGGTGGTGGTCTTGCCGTGGTGGCCGAGAGCGTCCGCGACGACGGGCGCGGGAGTCGGCACGGGGCGGGAGAACAGGTGTGAACGGCGGGTGTTAACTTCCTTCCCGTGGTGGAGCACCAGGATGAGACCCGGGCGGCCTATGACGGGGTCGTCGAACTGTATGCGTCGATGTTCGCTGATCGGCTGGAGACGCAGCCGTTCTCGCGGAACATGATCGGCACCTTTGCCGAGTTGGTGCGTGGGACGGGGAACCCGCGGGCGGCCGACGTCGGGTGCGGGCCCGGGCATCTGACGGCCATGTTGCATGACTTGGGGCTGGATGCCTTCGGGCTCGACCTCTCCCCGGCCATGGTCGACCACGCCCGGCGGGCCCAGCCGGCGCTGCGGTTCGACGAGGCGCGGATGGAGGCCCTGCCAGTCGAGGACGGCGCGCTCGGCGGCGTGCTGGCCCACTACTCGATGATCCACACCCCTCCTGGAGAACTACCCGCGCTGCTCGCCGAGCAGGCGCGTGTCCTGGCGCCAGGGGGCCTGCTCCTGGTCTCGTTCTTCGGGACCGACGGGCCCGAGCCGGTCCGCTTCGACCACAAGGTGACGCCCGCCTACAGCTGGCCGGCGGACCGGTTCGCCGAGCTGCTGGCCGGGGCCGGACTCGTCACGTTCGCCCGGCTGCTCCACGACCCGGCCTCTGAGCGGGGCTTCCTCGACGCCCATTTGCTGGCCCGCCTTCGCTAGAACATAGCCATACGATCTTTCGCCATCGCGCCCGGCGTAGCGGAGCATGACGGAATCCACGGTTGTCCTGTCTGCCACGACGGTCGCACGATGACGTTCATGGGAAACCTGGAGGGACTGTCGCCACATGAGGCCGGAGACGCTGGTGGCTTTGTCGAGTCGATGCAGCAACTCAAGGAGCGTTCGGGGCTGACATATCGCGAGTTGGAGGAGCGGGCTGCCCGTAACGGTGACGTGCTGGCACGGAGCACGCTGGCCGACATGCTGCGACGGACGAGCCTGCCGCGGCCCGAGGTACTGGCCGCCTTCGTCCGCGCCTGCGGGGACGGGCAGCGGGTCGGTGTCTGGCTGGACGCCAGGAACCGGATCGCCGCAGATATCGCGTCCACGCCGTCCACGTCGGCCGGGCCAGCCATGTCGGATGCCTCGCCCGCGTCGGTCACGGTGCCGGGGGCAGTGGCTGGGGCGCAGGTCGAAGTCAGGGCTCAACCAGCAGCGGACAGTGAAGAGGTGGCGGTCGCGTGGCCACGCCGTGTCAAGGGCCGCACGGTCGCGCTCACGGTCTCGCTCTTGGTCCCGGTGCTCGCCTTGGCCGCCTGGGAGTTACTCCCCGACAGCTCCGATGGTCCTGCCGCCGATTCCCGGACTCCCACCGACGGCTGGGTCACCATCCGCCCGGCCCGTACGCCCGACCTCTGCGTGACCGACGGACGCGAACGCCGCGGCCTCTACGGCAGCGCCATCGCCGTTCAACTCCCCTGCGCCCAGGCCACTGTGCCGCGCACCTACCTTGAACCTGCCGGGGAGAACCTGTACCGCATCCAGTGGCACCATCCCCAGGAGGGGAAAGGATGCCTGACGGTTATGAGCACCGGCCCGGTAAAGGACATGATCGAGCCCCGGAACGACTGTGCCCAAGCCACACTGTTCCGCCTGGAGCCCGCCGATGCCGACCGCGCCGGAGGGTTTCGGCTTCGCCCGGTACACAGCAGCCATTGCATCGGCATCGTCGACGACGACACCGCTGAGGGTGCTGAAGCGATCGAAGAACGATGTACCGGCAGGGCCGATCAGCTGTTCCTCCTCCGAAAAGGCTGATCGCCGCACCGCAGGGGAGAGCAAAGGCGCCGATCCCGGTCCGGCCCTCCTCCGTAAGTGGCTTCGGTTTCCTGAACTGACGCCCGCGGGCAACGACCCGGGCGGGCGCTGCCCCGGAGACGGCCGACAGCCGGGGCACTGGACCCCACCCCACTCGGTGGAGCGTCGAGGCCGTCGCCAGGGTGTGCGTGAGCGTGAGCGGCAGCGACAAAAGCCGCCGGGAAGGCCGCAGGTCCCAGCGGGCTCAGGTGTCAGCGGGGTCAGGTGTCAGCGGGCTCAGGCCGCGGCTGTCGGGTTCGTCGATTCGGCGGCGCGGCGGTATTCGGCGTTGATGCGCTGGGCTTCTTCGAGCTGGTCTTCGAGAATGACGATGCGGCAGGCGGCCTCGACGGGGGTGCCGTGGTCGACGAGTTCCCGAGCTCGGGCGGCGACCCGCAGCTGGTAGCGGGAGTAGCGGCGATGTCCGCCCTCGGAGCGGAGCGGGGTGATGAGGCGGGCCTCTCCGATGGCGCGGAGGAAGCCGGGGGTGGTGCCGAGCATCTCGGCGGCCCGGCCCATGGTGTACGCCGGGTAGTCGTCGTCATCGAGACGGCCGTACGAGTCGTCTGCTGTCATTTGCACCTCTCTGTGGAACGCGTGGAGGGGCTCCGGTGCCGTACGGCACCAGAGCCCCGAAGGAACTTTTACACCATCTGCCGACCCTGGTACTGCGCCGGCCTTCTGTTTCCGCGAACCCGACCGAGATGCTGTCGGGTGTACGGGGATCGTGGTTGTTCGACCGGAGACCACCTCACTATCGATGTCCTGCGGTACCCGGGCTCAAGACTTCCGCCCGGGCGATCCTGATGGCGTTCGGCTCCTCCGTTCTTCCCTCGGTGATCAATTGCTGTCAAACGGGGTACTGCGCACTGCTGGTATTGCGCACTGCTGTGAAGCGAACTGCTCAGTGACCTGTGGCAGCGCCACTCTTCGACAGCCAGCCCCGTCGCCCATCCTGCGTCTGCCCTGGCTTGGAACCCCACTGCCGAACCTCCCGATGCGCGCGCCCGCAGCCGACGCCTTCACCGAGGTACCGCTCACTGACTTCACTGCTGGTTACTGCGAACTGCACTTGCGGGTACTGCCACTGCGGTACTGCTCACGGCGGCCCCTGATCACTGCGGGCCACCCGGTCCGGTCGTCAGTCCCGTCGCCGTCCTGCAAACGCTCTGGCTTCGGAACTCCACCACCGCACCGTCCTGCGCACTGCAACTGCGTGTACTGCTGCCCGGCAGTTCGTTTCTGCCAGGGCCCGTTGATCTCGGCTACGAGAGAAACCATAACCACCTCACGGCCCGATGTCTACTCCGACCAACATAGATTTTCGCGCGTTGGGCGGCGCGGTAATCGACCTCTAACGGCGATGGAGGGGGACCGGAGCGAGGCCGTCACCGCCGGGTCGACGGACCGCGAGCGGGACACGAGTAGGGCGCAGGCAGGGCGCAGGCAGGGCGCAGGCAGGGCGCAAGCCTCCGCGCAGGCGGGGCCAGGCGTGGGCGATGCGAAGGGCTCGGGCGGCGGGCGATTGGCACCGAAGGCGGCCCCGTCGGCACGGTGATCTACCAGGGGCTGCGACTGGCCTGCACTGCGGACGCGCGGTGTCACACCCAGCGGCGGCGCCCGTCGTGCAACTACCCGGCGCTTCAGCGCCGGGTAGTTGACAAGAGGGCTTCCTTTCCGCGTACGGCGGTTAGCGGACCGAGTGATCGAGTTCGGCACGCCAGTCGACGCGGGACGTAAGGATCAAGCTAACCGACCTGCCCCATCCCGGCCGCGTTCGGCCAGCTCTGGGCGTTGGGCCAGCCGGTGGGCGGGGCCGTCGTCAGGTCCGGTACGGGGGCCGGGCTGGTCATGCCGCGAACCTGCGCGGCGGTGAGTCCGCCGCGGGCCGGCACGCCCGGCGGGGTGGGACCGCTCATCGGGGCGCTCAACGGACCGCCCATAGGGCCGCCCATAGGAGCGCCCATAGAAGCGGCGACGGCCGCCGCCGGGACCGGTGCCGGAGTCGGCATCTGGGTCGGCATCGGCACCGGAGTCGGCATCTGGGTCGGCATCGGCACCGGAGCCGGTACCGGCCTGGGCGTCTGCGTGGGCATGGGCGCCGGCGCGGGCACTGCCGCAGCCGGCGCGGGCGCCGAGATGCCGAACGGCTGTGGGGCTGCCTGGGCCACCGCCGGCATCGGCATCACGGGACCACCGGTCTGAACCGGCCGGGCCGGTTGGCCGGTCTGCGCCGCCGGCATCGGCATGCCGGCGCCGATGGACGGGGTCGCGGACAGCTCCTGCGCGCCGACGGCCATGGCCTGAGCGGCAAGGCCCTGCATACCGGCACCGTTGGTGGAACCGACCAACCGGTCCACGGCCGCCGTACCCGAGCTGTAGCTGGTCCCATAAGCCGGCTCGGGCACGGCGGCTCCCCTCCTGGTCCCGTAGAGCACCTGTTCCAGGCCGGACACCAGGCGACGCACGTCCACCTGGGGGCGCACCACGAGTCGCAGGAAGCGGCTGGAGGATCCGATCTTGTTGCCGCACTCGCGGACGAGGATCCGGTGCTCGGTGAGCATCCGGTCCCGGACCACGGTGCCTTCGGCTCCGACGGGGAGGCGTACGAAGAGGAAGTTGCCCTGGGACGGATAGACCGTCAGCCCGGGCAGGTTGGCGAGCTGGCCGGCCATGTCCATACGGTCCCGGCGGACCTGCTGGAGGCTCTGGGCGTACTCGGCGCCGTGCTCCTTCAGGTTGAACACCACATACTCGGCGAAGGAGTTGAGGTTCCACTTGGGCAGCATCGAGCGGATGCGGCCGGCCAGGGCCGGGTTGGCGACGAGGTAGCCGAACCGTATGCCGTGCAGGCCGAAGTTCTTGCCGAGGCTGCGCAGCACCACCACGTTGGGCCGCAGCATGGCCTCCTGGACCACACTCGGTTCGATCTCCGCGTCCGCGAACTCCAGGAACGACTCGTCGATGACGACCAGGTCCAGGTCGGCCATCGCGTCCATGAACTGCACGATCGCGTGCTTGTGCAGGAAGCCGCCGTCGGGGTTGTTCGGGTTGCAGATCACCGCGACGCGGGTGCCGCGGGCCCTGATGAACTCGGCGTACTGCGCGAGGTCCAGGGCGAAGCCGCTGGACTCCTGCAGCGGGAACATGTCGACCCGCTTGCCGGTCTCCATCGGCTGGTCGGTCCAGCGGCCGAAGGTGGGGACGGGGATGGCGAGCGACTCGCGCACCAGGAGGTGGTCGATCCAGGTGATCAGCTCGGTCGAGCCGTTGCCCATCGCCACGCACTGCGGCGGCAGTTGGAGCAGGTTGCACAGCTCGGACGTGATGGTGTCGGCGCTGCTCGGGTAGTACGTGATGATGTCCCGCAGCCGGCCCGCCATCTCGTCGAACATGGCGGGGGTGGGGAAGTAGGGGTTGCAGGGAATGCAGAAGTCGACCGGACCGGCTCCCTCGCCGCCCTCCCGCGTCAACGCGGCCATCGACGGGCTGTGCGCCGCGGTGCTGCGGAACAGCGAGGTGACGTTGTCAGCCAAGGGGAGCCTCCGTAGGGGGCGGGCCCGGCGGGGACGACCGGGGCCCGTCGTCTCAGGTGGCCCGCGCGGGGGAGCGCGGGCCGCCCTTACATACGGTGGCAGGGGTGACGCTGTTCAACGGGTTTTGAAGAAGGGGGACTTCTAAACCTGTCCGTCGAACTTGTCCTGAAAGACGGCGTCTCCGGAGGGCGGTGTCTCCGGAGACGCCGCCCTCCGGAAGGACTCTGCGTCCCGAAGGGCCCCGCCGGCCCTACGCGTCGAACGAGTGGATCGTCGTCGTCCGGTACGTCTGGCCGGGCCGCAGCACCGTCGACGGGAACGACGAGTGGTTCGGCGAGTCCGGGAAGTGCTGCGTCTCCAGGCAGAGGGCGTCGCCCTGGCGGTAGGTGCTGCCGCCGCTGCCGACCAGGGTGCCGTCGAGGAAGTTGCCCGAGTAGAACTGCAGTCCCGGCTCGACGGTGGCGATCTTCAGGGTGCGTCCGGAGGACGGGTCCCGGACGGTCGCCACGTGCTCGGGACCGGCCGTGACGCCCTTGTCGAGGACCCAGTTGTGGTCGTAGCCCTTGGCGAGGACCTGCTGCGGGTGACCGTCCCGGATGTCCCGGCCGACCGCCTTGGCGGTGCGGAAGTCGAAGGGGGTGCCGGAGACCTTCGCCAGTTCGCCGGTCGGGATGAGGCCCGCGTCGGTGGGCGTGTAGCGGGCGGCGGCGATCTTCAGCTCGTGGTCCTCGATCGAGCCGCTGCCCTCGCCGGCCAGGTTCCAGTACACGTGACTGGTGAGGTTGACGACGGTGGCCTTGTCGGTGGTGGCCTCGTAGTCGACGCGCCAGTCGCCGTGCCGGGTGAGGGTGTACGTCACCTTCACCTTGAGTGTGCCCGGGTAGCCCATCTCCCCGTCGGCGCTCGTGTAGTGCAGGTACAGGCCGACGTCGGAGCCCTTGGTGAACGGCTCGACGTCCCAGACCCGCTTGTCGAAGCCCTGGGCGCCGCCGTGCAGGCTGTTGGCGCCGTCGTTGACGGAGAGCTGGTGGCTCTTGCCGTCCAGCGTGAACTGGCCCTTGGCGATGCGGTTGCCGTAACGGCCGATCAGGGCGCCGAAGTACGGGCTGGAGGCGACGTAGTCCTCGATGGTGTCGAAACCCAGCGAGACGTTGGCGTGGCGGCCCTTGCGGTCCGGTATCTCCAGGGACTGGACGACCCCGCCCCAGGAGAGGACCTTCAGACGCGTGCGGCCGTTCTCCAGCGACCAGCGGTGGACCTTCGTGCCGTCGGCCAGCTTGCCGAAGAGCTCTTTCACCGGCTTCCTGCCTCCTGTGGCGTGCGCGGTGCCACCAACGGTGGTGGCGGTGACACCGGCGGCGGCCGCCCCGGCGATGACGGTACGTCTGCTCAGTTCCACGTGCGGCTCCTCGTGAATGAGGGGAGTCGCCTCCCCGTACTGTGCGTAGTCGTACAACAGCTTTGTGCTGTTCCTGTCAAAATCGAGTCCGGAAAAAGGCCGGGGCCCCGCCGGTCGGCGGGGCCCCGGTCGGTTACGAACCGACCTTGCGCTTGTTCCATACGTCGAAGCCGACCGCCGCCAACAGGGCCATGCCCTTGATGACCTGCTGCCAGTCGCTGCCGACGCTGAGGAGGTTCATGCCGTTGTTCAGCACGCCGAGGACAAGACCGCCGATGATCGCGCCGAGGACGGTGCCGACGCCGCCGCTCATGGACGCGCCGCCGATGAACGCCGAGGCGATCGCCTCGAGTTCGTAGTTCAGGCCCGCCTTCGGTGAGGCCGCGTTGAGGCGGGCGGCGATCGCCAGACCCGCCAGGGCCGCGAGCGCGCCCATGTTCAGGAAGACCAGGAAGGTGACCTTCTTGTCCTTGACGCCGGACAGCTTCGCCGCCGGCAGGTTGCCGCCGATGGCGTAGATGTGGCGGCCGAAGACGGCGTTGCGCATGACGTAGCCGTAGCCGACCACGAGGACGCCGAGGATCAGCAGGATGATCGGCGCGCCCTTGTAGCTGGCGAGCAGCATCGTGACGACGAGGATCGCGGCGACGATGGAGACCAGCTTCAGCAGGAAGAGGTTCCGCGGCACCACGTCCAGCGAGAACTCCTTCTGGCGCCTGCGGTCGCGGACCTCCTGGAAGACCGCGAAGACGATAAGGGCCAGGCCGAGCAGCAGTGTGATGTTGTGGTAGTTGGTGTCGGGGCCGACCGCGGGGAGGAATCCGTTGCCGATCTTCTGCAGCCCGTCCGGGAACGGGCCGAGGGTCTGCCCCTCCAGGAGGATCTCCGTCATACCGCGGAAGATCAGCATGCCGGCGAGGGTGACGATGAACGACGGTATGCCGAGATACGCGATGAGGAACCCCTGCACCGAGCCGGCCACCGCGCCCACCACCAGGCTCAGCACCACGGCCACCGGCCAGGACACATCGTGCTGCACCGTCAGTACGGCCGCGAACGCCCCCACGAACGCCGTCACCGAACCGACCGACAGGTCGATATGGCCCGCGATGATCACCAGCATCATGCCGATCGCGAGGATCAGGACGTAGCTGTTCTGCAGGACCAGGTTGGAGACGTTGCGCGGCAGCAGCAGGTCGCCGTCCGTCCACACGGCGAAAAGGGCCACGATCAGGCCGAGCGCGATCAGCATGCCGTACTGGCGCATGTTGCGGCGCAGGCCGTCCAGTACGAGCTGCAGCAGGCCTCCGCCGGCGGCCGTACCTCCGCTCTTCCCGGGCGGCGCCGGGGCCGGCGTCTTGGCGGTCACATCCGTGCTCATCCCGTTACCTCTTTGTCCTTAGTCATCTGGCGCATCAGCGATTCCTGCGAGGCCTCGGCCCGCGAGAACTCACCGGTGAGCCGCCCCGCGGCCATCGTGTAGATGCGGTCGCACATGCCGAGCAGCTCGGGCAGCTCGGAGGAGATGAAGACGACCGCCTTGCCCTGGGCGGCCAGTTGGTCGATGACCGTGTAGATCTCGTACTTGGCGCCGACGTCGATCCCGCGCGTCGGCTCGTCCAGGATCAGCACCTCGGGACCCGCGAAGATCCACTTGCTGAGGACGACCTTCTGCTGGTTGCCGCCGGACAGCTTGCCCACCGGCTCGGAGACGGTGGGCGCCTTGATGTTCATGGACTTGCGGAAGCCCTCGGAGACCCGCCGCTCCGCCTGCTCGTCGACGATCCCTCGCTTGGCCACCTTGCCCAGCGCGCTGAGCGAGATGTTGCGGTTGATGGTGTCGATGAGGTTGAGGCCGTAGTGCTTGCGGTCCTCGGTGACGTACGCGATGCCGTGCTTGATCGCCTCGGGGACGGACTTCGTACGGATCTCCGTGCCGTCCTTGAGGACCTGGCCCCCCGTGTACCGGCCGTAGGTCCGGCCGAAGACGCTCATCGCGAGTTCGGTGCGGCCGGCGCCCATCAGGCCCGCGATACCGACGATCTCTCCGCGCTTGACGTCGATCGACACGTCGTCGACCACCTTGCGCAGCTGGTCGATCGGGTGGTGCACGGACCAGTTGCGGATCTCGAGAGCCGGTGCCGAGCCCACCTCCCCTTCGTACGCGGTCCGCTCGGGGAAGCGGTGGTCGAGGTCGCGGCCCACCATGCCGGAGATGATCCGGTCCTCGGTGGTGTCCGCCGCCTTCACGTCGAGGGTCTCGATGGTCTGCCCGTCCCGCAGGATCGTCACCGAATCGGCGACCTTGCGGATCTCGTTCAGCTTGTGGGAGATGATGATCGAGGTGATGCCCTGCTTCTTCAACTCAAGGATTAGATCCATGAGTTTGCCGCTGTCCTCGTCGTTCAGAGCCGCGGTCGGCTCGTCGAGGATGAGCAGCTTCACCTTCTTCGACAGCGCCTTCGCGATCTCCACCAGCTGCTGCTTGCCCACGCCGATGTCGGCGACGCGGGTCTCCGGGTGGTCGGAGAGACCGACCCGGCGCAGCAGTTCACTGGCGTGCTTGAGCGTGTCGCTCCAGTTGATGAGCCCGCGGGTGGCGTGCTCGTTGCCGAGGAAGATGTTCTCCGCGAGGGAGAGATAGGGCACCAGGGCCAGTTCCTGGTGAATGATCACGATGCCGCGCTGCTCGCTGGCCCTGATGTCCTTGAACTCGCAGACGTCTCCATCGAAGAGGATCTCGCCCTCGTACGTGCCGTGCGGGTGAACGCCGGAGAGGACCTTCATCAGGGTCGACTTTCCGGCCCCGTTCTCCCCGCAGATGGCATGGACCTCGCCCTGTCGGACGGTCAGCGTGACGTCCGACAGCGCCTTGACGCCGGGAAAGGTCTTGACGATCGAGCGCATTTCCAGGACGGGTCCCGCCATGGTCGTGCCTTCCAATCTGTTGCTGCCAGTGGGCGCCGTCGGTTACTTGAGGTCGCCGGCCTGGTAGTAGCCGGAGTCGACGATCTCCTTCTGCCAGTTGCCCTTGTCGACGCTCACCGGCTGCAGCAGGTACGCGGGCACGACCTTCACACCGTTGTCGTACGTCTTCTCGTCGTTGACCTCGGGCTTCTTGCCGTTGAGCACCGAGTCGACCATGTTCGTGGCGACCTTGGCGAGCTTACGGATGTCCTTGAAGACGGTCTGCGTCTGCTGGCCCGACTTGATCGACTTTACCGAGGCTTTCTCGGCGTCCTGGCCAGTGATGACGGGCAGCGGCTTGCTCCCCGAGCCGTAGCCGTCCGACTTCAGCGCCGAGATGATGCCGATCGAGATGCCGTCGTACGGCGAGAGGACCGCGTCGACCCGGCCGCTCTTGTAGGTGCCGGTCAGGATGTCGTCCATGCGCCGCTGGGCGGTGGCGCCGTCCCAGCGCAGCGTGGTGACCTGGGTGAGCTCGGTCTGGCCGGACTTGATCACCAGCTTCTTGCTGTCGATGTACGGCTGGAGCACCTTCATCGCACCGCCGAAGAAGTACTTGGTGTTGTTGTCGTCGTTGGAGCCGGCGAAGAGCTCGATGTTGAACGGGCCCTTCTTGGAGCCGTCCTTCAGGCCGAGCTTCTCGGCGATGTAGCTGCCCTGGAGCTCGCCGACCTTCTCGTTGTCGAAGGACGCGTAGTAGTCGACGTTCTTCGTGCCGAGGATCAGGCGGTCGTAGGAGATCACCGGGATGTTGGCGTCCTTGGCCTGCTGGACGACGTTGTTGAGCGACTTGTTGTCGATCGACGCGATGATCAGCGCCTTGACGCCCTGCGTGATCATGTTCTCGATCTGCGAGACCTGCTGGTCGGGCTCGTCCTCGGCGTAGACCAGCTTGGTCTTGTAGCCCTTGGCCTCCAGATCCTTGACGACGTTCTTGCCGTCGGCGATCCAGCGCTCGGAGGACTTGGTGGGCATGGAGATGCCGATGGTCGCGCCCTTGTTGCTGGTGCCCCCCTTCTCGTCGCTGCCGCCCTCGCTGCTCTGGCCGCAGGCGGACAGAGTCATGGCGAGTGAGGCGGAGGCGGCTATCGCGGCGAGTGCGGCTCGACGGGTACGCATGATCATCATCCTTGATGTCGGGACGGGCTCGGTCCGGCGCCACGGGCACGCTCCGTGGCGCCGATGGCTAGGAAGACCGAGAGAAAGGGTGTGTGGGATTGTGTGCGCCCACGTCGCCTTTTGTGAAGGGGCTTTGTCCGGAACGTTATGAGGGAGTTTCGAACCTGTGCAGCGCGCCCGGCAGTCGAGAGCCGAGCGGCGCCATGTCGCCGTCCGCTCCGTGCCGTTGGAGCAGGTCCAGAGCGAGCCGCCCGCGCCGCACCCGTTCCCGGGCGCTGGACAGCGTCACATCGCGCATGTGGTGCCCGTACGGGTAGATCGCCGGGGCCTTCGACAGGCCGAACTTCAGGTAGAGCGGCGCACCGCGCCGGATCAACTCGGCGACCTCGTACATCCGCACATAACCGCCGAGATCGTCAGGTGCCTCAATGTACATGTCCATGGGAGCGGCGGACACCCGCCGGATCTCGGTGAGGTGATCGAGCGTCAGATCGCTGGGCACGTTGACCGAGTCGGCGCCCAGGTTCTCGTAGACCGCGTACGCGGCCGGGTTGACGGGCCCGATGAGGGCGCTCACCTTGAGGGTCGTGTCGGCCGGGATGATCCCGGCCAGACGCGCCCGGTGCAGCGTCCACAGCACGCCCTCGTCGGCGACGAGGAGGCACTTGACGCCCAACTCCGTTGCCCGGACGGCGTCTTCGACACAGCCGGCGACCGCGTCGTGGCCGCGGGCCCGCAGACCCCCACCGCGTGAGTCGGTCCGGGTCGAGCCGCCGATGTCCCAGGTGCCGCGGGGGCCGGTGAACAGGCAGAGCTCGATGTCGCGTTCGGTGGTGGCCTCGACCATCTCGGTGATCTCGGCGTCGGTCAGCATCCACACGCCGCTGCCCTGGCTGATCCGGTGGATCGGCACGTCGAGGCGCGAGGACTCCTTGAGGATGACGGCCAGCGCCTCGGGACCCTCGCACGAGGGGATCTCGGTGCGCCAGCGGCCGCCACCGGGGAAGGTGTGCGGCGAGGCGTCGGCGGGGTCGAGGGCGGGCGCACCCAGCCCGAGGGCGATGAGCGCCTGCTCACCGGGCCTACGGGCCGCTGTGGTGGAAGCGTCGGTCACAAGCTGTCCTTAGGGTTCGGTAGGTCGGACGAAGTTCGCGGCTCGGGTTACGGAAAAGCTGGTGGTACGCCGGTCCGGGGGCCGTCAGGTACCCCACGGACCGGCGCACGTCTTGGAGTGCGGGAGCACCCTGTCCAGGGCGCAGCCGCATCCCGTCCACGGGCGCGGGAGCACCCTGTCCAGGGCGCAGCCGCATCCCGTCCACGGGCGCGGGAGCACCCTGTCCAGGGCGCAGCCGCATCCCGTCCAGGGGTGCAGCAGCGCTCCGTCCACGGGCGCGCTCCGCACCCCGTCTACGGGCGCAGGAGCACGCCGTTCAGGGGCGCAGCCGCACCGTCCGGGGGCGCAACAGCACCCGCCTAGGGGCGCAGCACCACCCGTCTAAGGGCGCAACAGCACCTTCCCGACCTTCGGATCACCGGACCCGACCAGCTCGATGGCGCGCGGGAACTCGGCCAGCGGCAGCTCGTGCGTGACCAGCGGCAGCGGATCGAGAAGTCCGGCCCCGAACACCCGTACCGTGTGCGCCCAGGCGTCCGGCGGTGCCCCGAAGACGGTGTGCACCTCAAGCTGCCGTACGACCAGGTCCGTCGGGTCGAGACCCTCGGCGCCCGGCGCCGGGATGCCCGTCAGGACCAGGCGACCGCCGCGCCGGAGCAGAGCGGCGGCGGTGCGTGCGGCGGACGCGGACCCGGCGGTCTCGATGACGACGTCGAAGTCGTCGGGGAGTTCCTGGTCCTTCGTGCGGAAGTCCGTGGCGCCGAACTGGCGTGACAGCGCCGCACGGTCGTCCCGGGTGCCCACCACCAGCAGCTCGGCCGGCGAGCCGGCCTTGAGGAACTGCACGGCGAACATCCCCAGCGTGCCGGTGCCGACCACGGCCACCCGCTCGCCCGGCAGCGCGTTCGCCTTGATCGCGGCGGCCGCGATGCAGGCGGCGGGCTCCAGCAGGGCAGCCGCCGTCAGGTCGGCATCCGCCGGCAGGGCGTGCAGGAGACGCGCCGGGAGAGTGAGCGTGGCGGCCATCGCGCCCGGCTGGGTGAACCCGGTCTCCTCGTACCCCGCCGTGCACAGCGTCGTCTCGCCCGCATGGCAGCGGTCGCACACCTGGCAGTTGCGGAAGCCCTCCCCGACGACCTTGCGGCCGGCCAGGGACGCGGGCACCCCGGCGCCCACGGCTTCAACGGTCCCGGACCACTCGTGGCCGGGCGTGAGCGGGTAACGCACGTACCCCTCGGGCCGGTTGCCCTGGTACACCTCGCGGTCGCTGCCGCAGATGCCCACCGCGTGAACGCGTACCAGCGCCTCGCCGGCCTCCGGCTGCCGGGGCGTGTGCCCGGTGAGCCGATGCTCACCGGGTGCCTCGATGACGACGGCGGCGGGGGTGCTCACTTCTGGGCGCCCTTCGGCTTGCGCTGCTCCCAGCCCTCGGCCCACAGGTCGAAGCGGGCCTGCTGCTGCGGGAACTCGGCGGCGGCGTCGACGTCCAGCTCGACCCCGAGACCGGGCTTGTCGGACAGGTGGAAGTACCCGTCGATCACCTCGGGCGCGCCCTTGACGACCTTCTTGATCTCCGCGTCGGCGAAGTCGTTGAAGTGCTCCAGGATCTTGAAGTTCGGCGAGGAGAAGCCGACCTGGAGGGAGGCGGCGGTGAGCACCGGGCCGCCGACGTTGTGCGGGGCGACCAGCACGTAGTGGGTCTCGGCGGTGGCGGCCAGCTTCCGGGTCTCCCAGATGCCGCCGATGTGGCCGACGTCCGGCTGGATGATGTCGACGGCCTGGCTCTCGAACAGCTCACGGAACTCGATGCGATCGTGAATCCGCTCACCGGTGGCGACCGGGATGTCGACCTTCGCGGCGACCTTCTCCAGCGCCTTCAGGTTCTCCGGCGGAACCGGCTCCTCCAGCCACGCGGGCTTGAAGGGCGCGAGGTCCTTGGCCAGCCGGACGGCGGTGGCGGGGGAGAAGCGGCCGTGCATCTCCAGCATCAACTCGGCGTCCGGACCGATCGCGTCGCGCACGGCCTCGATGAGGGAGACGGCGTACAGGCTCTGCTCGTGGTCGAGCTCGAAGTGCCCGGTGCCGAACGGGTCGATCTTGAGGGCCTTGTACCCGCGCTCCATCACGCCCTGTGCGGCCTTGTGGTAGGCCTCGGGGGTGCGCTCGGTGGTGTACCAGCCGTTGGCGTACGCCTTCACCTTGTCGGTGACCTTGCCGCCGAGCAACTGCCACACCGGCACGCCGAGGGCCTTGCCCTTGATGTCCCAGCAGGCCATCTCGATCACGGCGATCCCGGACATCACGATCTCGCCGGCCCGCCCGTAGTCGCCGTACTTCATACGGCGCACCAGGTCTTCCGTCGCGAACGGGTCGGAGCCCACGATGTGGTTGGCCGCGGCCTCCCGCAGATAGCCGATCAGCGCGTCGGTGTGGCCCAGCATCCGGGTCTCGCCGACTCCGGTGAGTCCCTCGTCGGTGTGCACCTGGACGTACGTCAGGTTGCGCCACGGCGTCCCGACCACGTGTGTGCTGATTCCGGTGATGCGCACGACAGTTGCCCCTTGCTGCGTCGTCTGCTGCTTCGTCTTTTTCGTCTGCTGCGTCGACTCGATGGTGTCTGTTCGAGATTTCGTCACGCGTTCGAAATGCTGGCGTGACAGTAAGGACGATGTGAGGGGGGTGTCAATGGGTCCAGCGCATAACGGTTTCGATACCCCTTTCGGCACGGCTTTCGACACGGCTTCCGGTGGCGGCTCAGCGGCGGCTCGGGTGGCGGCTCCGGGGGCGGTTTCGGCGCCATGTCCGGCCCTGTCCGGCCTGACCACGCGTGACCGCACGTGATCGCGCCGGAACGCTCGGTTCCCTACACAACATTCACAGCTGCGACTAGGAACGTCGCCTGAGCGGCACTTAATCTTCCCGCGTCATGGATTACTGCCACCCGTGCCGCAGGCACCTCAACGGCGCCCTCGCCTGCCCGGGATGTGGCGCCCTGGTTGACCATCTCCGCGCATCCGCGACGCAGACACCTGCGGTCGCGTACGAGGCCGGCGGGGCGTACGAGGGCGGGTACGAGGGCGTCTCCCAGGGGGGCGACTCCCGGTCCTACAGAGGCGAGTCCGGGTCCTATGGTGACGGGCCCGGGTCCTACCGTGACGGCGCGACGTCCTACGTTGATGGGCCGGCGTCCTACGGCGGCGAGTCCGCCTCTCACGGTGACGGGCCGGCGTCCTACGGCGGCGAGTCCGCCTCTCACGGTGACGGGCCGGCGTCCTACGGCGGCGAGTCCGCCCCTCACGGCGGCGAGCCCGCCTCGCACGGGAATGAGCCCGCCGCGCACGGGAACGACCGCGAGGGGGACGGTGAGGGCCCGGCAGAGCCCCTGGGGGGGCGGCCGGGCGGCGCGCAGGCGGGCGCGCGGGCGCGGCGGCCGGGTGGCCGACGCACCCCGGGAGCCCGCGGGCCTCGACGACGCCGGGCACCACGAGGACTCCGCCGACCACCACGAGGACTCCGCGGACCGCTACGACGACGCCGAGGGCGACCTCGACGGACCGGCGGCCGGTGCGAGCCGCCGCGATCGCAAAGCCGCCGCGCACCGACGCCGACGGCGCCGGACTCTGCTGATCACCGCGGGCTTCCTGCTGGCGGCCGGCGGGCTCAGCCTCGCGGAACTCGGCATGGACGCACCGAGCTCGTCCCCGAAACCGGCCGTGGCCGGCGACGAGGCGGCCGACGTCGCGGCCTCTCCGGAGGTGGGCGGGACGGCGAACCCGTCGAACGGCACCCCGGGCACCGGAAGCGGAGCCGCGAACTCGCCCTCCCCGGACTCCTCGGCGTCACCCTCGGCCTCCGACTCGAAGGACGAGGGTGACGATAAGGACAACAAAGACGACAAGTCCGATAAAGAAAAAGACGCCGACGCGCCCACCAAGGACCCCCGGTCGACGCCGACCGGTACCGCGCCGGTCGCCTCCCCGACGCCCCCGCGGCAGTCGACGCCGACCCGGAACCCGACCCCCACGGCCGACCCGACAACGTCGAACCCGAGCCCGGATCCGACGCCGTCCCAGCCGTGTGACCGGTTCCTGTGGTGGTGCACGTAAACGGTTCGCTATAGCGAATTAGTCCATCTGTCCATCGGTCCGTCAGGTCATCAACCGATTCTGTTCCGGGCCTCGGTGTCGGCGGTGAGCACGCGGCGCAGCAGATGCCGCAGCGACTCGCGTTCGTCGTGGGAGAGGCCGGCCAGGGGCTCCCGGGCGAAACGCAGGCCCTCCCGTAGTTCGCGGGCCACGCGGCGGCCCTCTTCCGTGGCCGCCGCCAGCTTCACCCGGCGGTCCCCGGGGTCCGTGCGCCGCTCCACCAGGCCCCGTGACTCCAGCCGGTCCACGATCCCGGTCACGTTGGACGGTTCGCACTTCAGCCTCTGCGCCAGTTTCCGCATCGGCAGCGGCTCCAGAGACAGCAGGCTGAGCAGTCGCGCCTGCGCCCCGGTCAGCGCGTGCTCGGCCGCGGCGTCCTCGTAGTCCTCGTGGAAACGGGCCACGACGTCACCGATCAGCTCGACCACCTCCATGGTCTGGGCGTCGAGACGGCGGGTCTTCTCGGGTGCGGCCATGAGATGCAGGGTACCCCGTTACTTGACAGCCTGAAATATTCAAGGGCATGGTTGTTTCAGATACTGAAGCATTCGCGAGGAAAGGCCACAACCCCATGACCGACGCCCCCACCCCCACCCTCCCCTCAGTGGGCCGCGAATGGCGTCTGCTCAGCCGTCCCGTCGGCTGGCCCGAGCCTGAGAACTTCGAGCTGGCCGAGGCGGAGGTCAGGCAGCCGGGTCCCGGTCAGGTGCTGGTGCGCAACGAGTACCTCTCCGTCGACCCGTACATGCGCGGCCGCATGAGCGCCGCCAAGTCGTACATCGCCCCCTTCGAGCTGGGCAAGGCCATGCAGGGCGGCGCGGTCGGCGAGGTCATCGCCTCCGCGGCCGAGGGCATCGCCGTGGGCGACCGGGTGCTGCACTTCGGCGGCTGGCGCGAGTACGCGACCTTCGACGCCAAGCAGGCCGTCAAGGTCGACCCCGAGGCCGCCCCGCTCTCCACCTACCTCGGCGTCCTCGGCATGACCGGCCTCACCGCCTACGCCGGCCTGCTGCGCACCGCCTCCTTCAAGGAGGGCGACGCGGTGTTCGTCTCCGGCGCGGCCGGTGCCGTCGGCAGCCAGGTCGGCCAGATCGCCAAGCTCAAGGGCGCCTCCCGGGTCATCGGCTCGGCCGGCTCCGACGAGAAGGTCAAGATCCTCGTCGAGGAGTACGGCTTCGACGCGGCCTTCAACTACAAGAACGGCCCGGTGAGCGAGCAGCTGCGCGAGGCCGCGCCGGACGGCATCGACGTCTACTTCGACAACGTCGGCGGGGACCACCTGGAGGCCGCCCTCGGGTCGCTGAACCAGGGCGGCCGGATCGCGGTCTGCGGGATGATCTCGGTCTACAACAGCACCGAGCCCGTCCCCGGTCCGAAGAACCTCGCCCGCCTCATCGCGACCCGCGGCCGTATCGAGGGCTTGGTTGTCAGCGACCACTACGACCTCCAGCCTGAGTTCGTCCAGGAGGTCGGCCCCTTGGTCGCCTCGGGCGCGCTGAAGTACCGCGAGACGGTCGTCGAGGGCATCGAGAACAACCTGGAGGCCTTCCTCGGCGTCCTGCGCGGCGAGAACACCGGGAAGATGATCGTCAAGCTGTGACCGTCTCGGTCGTGAACGACCGAAAGGGAACGGCCGTGACCTTGCTCCCTGAGTGAGCGGCCGGCCAGGCGGCGCCGGGCTGATCGGGTGCTCTTCTTCCGCAGTTCGGCGCGTTTGCGGGCTTGCCGTCGGCGATGTCGTGAGAGGCGCCGCCGGCTGCCCGGCCAGGAGGTCGACCTGTGCGTCGCCTCGGCACGATCCCCGCCGACCGCCTGGGGCTGGAGATGCTCCGGCTGTTCGACGAGCCGGTGGTGTCGGCCGTGCCGCTCGGCCGTCCACTGGCCGGTCGCGCCTCGTCGACCACGGCGAAAACAGTTGGACACGTCGTGGAAGCTCCACGACCATCGCGCTGTGACAGACAAAGTTGAGAACCTGGCCCCGGCACCCACGAACCCGAAGTCCGTGCGATGTGTCGAGTTGTCGAGCACGGCCATGAGCGCCTTGCTGAAGGACGACCTGGATCGTGCCAGTGCCGTGGCAGGTGTCGCTCTCACCGAGTACTTCGTCACCGACAAGGCAAAGTGGGTCTGGCAGTATCGGGTCAATCAGCTGGCCTCGAACCCAGGTTGCGCCGGATGGCTCACTCAGATCGTGGTAGCCGAGCCGGAAGGGGCCGTCGTGGGGTACGCGGGGTTCCATGGGCCGCCGGATGAGGCGGGCATGGTGGAGCTCGGTTACTCGGTGGTCCCCGTCCACCGTCGTCAGGGCTACGCCAGGGCGATGCTGACCGCGTTGGTGCAGCGGGCCGTTGCCGAAGCCGGAGTCAGGACCGTGCGGGTGACGATCAGTCCTGACAACGCCGCATCCCTGGCCACGATTTCCGGGTTCGGCTTCGTGAAGGTCGGAGAGCAGTGGGACGAGGAAGACGGCCTCGAACTCATATTTGAAATTCCTGTCTGATCAGACTGCTGCTGGAAGCGGCCGGCCTCCCCAGCGGATGCCCTTCAGGGTCCTTTGTCATTGGTTGTCGCGTCGCCGCCGGGTTCAGGTCGCCGCCGGTTCAGTTCCCCAGGGCGGCTGCGTGCAGCGCCTTCACCAACCGCTCGTTCTCCGGTGCCGCCCCGCCCGGGAAGACCATCCGGCGGCGGGTGTAGCCGTAGGCCAGGCCGCTGCGCGGGTCCGCGAAGGCCTGGGAGCCGCCCGCGCCGCTGTGGCCGAAGGAGCCGACGCCCAGGAACGGGTACCAGGTGTCCGCCGTCGCCTGGAAACCCAGGCCGTACGACTTGTGGGCCCGGGCCACCAGGTCGTACCCGACGGAGTGGATCTGTCCGACCTCGGCGACGGTGTCCGGCTTCAGCAGCGGCCCGCGTCCGTCCACGTCGCTGATCGCCGCCGCGTACATCCCGGCGAGTCCGCGCGCGGCGGCGACCCCGCCCGCCGACGCCGGCCCCTTCGCGCGCACGGCACGGGAGTTGACGTACTCCTCCGGACTCCCGGGCTCGGGTACATGCGTGTTGAACGCGATCGACGACAGCGTGTGCGGCCCCCTCGGTACCGCGTCGAGCACGACCTGCTGCGCCGCCGTCGGAGCCAGCGGCTGCGCGGAGCGGTACCGGGGCTCCAGCGCCGCGGGCAGCCCGAGGAAGAAGTCCAGCCTGTGCGGCACGCGGATCCGCTCCTCGTACACCTCCTGGAGCCTGCGGCCGGTGGCCCGCCGTACGACCTCACCGGTGAGCGCGCCGATGACGAGGGCGTGGTAGCCGAAGGCCGTGCCGGGGCGCCAGAACGGCCGCTGGTCCGCGAGGCGTTCGGCCATCGTCCGGTCGTCCGCCAACTCCTGCTGCGAGAACCCCGCGTCCAGCCCGACCAGACCCGCCCGGTGCGCGAGTAGATCGCGCAGCGTCAGGGCGCCCTTGTCCTCCGCCCCGAACTCCGGCCAGTAGTAGGTGACTTTGCGGTCCAGCTCCAGCGTGCCGTCCTGCACCAGGAGCGCGGTCACCAGATGGGCCGCCCCCGTGGTCGACGAGAACACCCCGTAGAGGGAGCCGCCGTCGACCCCGTCACCGGCCCACAGGTCGACGACTTTGCGGCCGTGTACGTACGCGCACACCTGGCCCTCGTAGTCCGGGAGTTCCCCCGCGACGAAGGCCACGAACTCCTCACGTACCGCCTCGAAGCCGTCCGCTACGGTGCCGTGGATCTCCTGCGTCATCCGCTCTCCTCACCTGAACCGCTGCCCACGTGTCCCACAGTGGACAACGCGCGTGCGACCTGCGCGAACTCCCCCTCGGGGTGGCCCCGGAAGAGGGGGTCGGTGCCGAACAGGACGGGTCCCGGTCTTGCAGGAACGGTTCTTCTGCTGCGCACACGTACCTCCTGAGGGGCTTCCTGAGATCGGTACGGCGAGAGGTACCTGTTCGACTCATCCGCAACAAGAGGGACTGCGTGCCGCGATGCCCCGGACGGCACCTCCCGACGGGGCCGGACCGGGCATCCCAAGACTGCCGGGCCAGGCATGCCAAGGGTGACGTGGCCCTCGGTAGAGTCTTCCCATGCGCGATCTTGGGGCGGGATTCAAGTACCTCCTGAAGGGCCAACGCTGGGTGGCCCGGCACGGGAAGCAGTACGGCTTCGGTCTGCTCCCGGGCCTGATCACCCTCGTCCTCTACGCGGCGGCACTGGTCGCGCTGGCCCTGTGGGGCGAGGACTTCGTCGCCTGGGCCACCCCCTTCGCCGACGACTGGTCCAGCCCCTGGCTCGGCCTCTTCCGCGGCTTCCTCACCGCGGTCCTGTTCGCCCTCGGCCTGCTCCTGTCCGTGGTCACCTTCACCGCGGTCACGCTCCTCGTCGGCCAGCCGTTCTACGAGAACCTCTCCGAGAGGACCGACCGGGACGTCTCCCCGGACGGCACCGCCCCCGAGTCGGGGCTGCCGCTCTGGCGCGAGCTGTGGATCTCGGCCCGCGACAGCCTCCGTATCGTCGTACGTGCCGCCCTGTGGGGTGTCTTCCTCTTCGCCTTCGGCTTCGTCCCGTTCGTCGGGCAGACGGTCGTCCCGGTGATCGGCTTCTTCGTCACCGGGTTCTTCCTCACCGAGGAACTCACCGCGGTCGCCCTGCAGCGCCGCCGCGTCGAACTCCGCGACCGTCTCGCCCTCCTGCGCACCCGCAAGACCCTCGTCTGGGGCTTCGGCACCCCGCTGGCGGTGGCCTTCCTGGTGCCGTTCGTCGCCGTCTTTCTGATGCCGGGAGCGGTCGCGGGCGCCACGCTGATGGCCCGCGACCTGCTCGGCGAGGAGATCACCGACGGTCAGCACGACGATGACGAGAACACCGCCGAGGGCGTCACTCCGCTTTAAGTACGCACAGCAAAAGCGTTCCCTTGCCTACTTCCGGTCGACGAGGGGAGTGAACTCATCGACGTAGATCTTCGGTACCTGCGGAACCGGACCCATGCCTTCCGAGCCGATCACCGCGTCATCCCGCCTGGTTTTTCCCGGAGGGACGTCCTGAAGCCAGAACCGGTTGTGCGCGGTCCAGCCCTCGCCGTCAGCGATGCTGATCTGGACCGGGTACGTCGCTTTCCGCTGGTAGGTATTGGCCACCTCGATCTCGGTACGCACACCGCTGCTCTCCGGTGTGGCGCGCACGATCAGGTCTCCGTACTCCAGGACACGTGTACGGCCTTCGGAGTGCACCGAAGCCACAGGTGATGGACGCACGTGCGGACTGCTCTGCTCCGCGCTCGGAGTCGGCGACCGCCGCGACGCGGGGGTGTTGTCAGCGGCGTCGTCCGTACATCCGGCGGCCAGCACACACGCCGCCATCAGGCACAGCGCCCGGACCATGAACGGTCCGGGCACCACCACGTCAACCCTCACTGGACGGAAGCTGCCAGCTGCTTGCGCGCGGCGGCGATTTCCTTGCCATGCTGCATCCTTGATGCTGGTCGGCCGGCTGTTGTTGTCGGCGATCTGTCCGTCCTGGATCACAGACTCCACATCGGACCAGATCTTTACCAGATCCGTCTGCTTTTTGCAGTCGATGTCGTCGACCGCCAGAGCGATGGACTCCTGCGACGGCTCCTCATCGTTCGTGACACCCTGGTCCATCGCCTTGTACGGATCGGCAAGTCCCGCGTGTCCCTTGCCGTCGATACACGAAGACCACGCAGCAAGGGCCTTGATGACCTTGTCTTCCTTCATCGACTGCACCAGGCTGTCCCCGGCGAGCTGCGCCACGAAGGTCGGGTCGACTTCCTTCACACCGAGTTGATCCTTGAACCAGCCGACACAGCCCCCCGTCTTCAACTTCTTCCCGTTGTACTCCGCCCGAGCGGGCTTGGTGCCCTGACTTCCTCGGGAGTCTTGGGCGGTTCGGGCTTTGTGTGGCCGGTCAGGACCTCCACCTCGACACCGGACAGATCACGCAGGGTCTGTTCGGTGTGTTCCTGCAGCGCCGGGGGGATTTGGTAGCCGTACTTCTCGGCAGGGAGGAGCAGGCACTGACCAGGAGAGCTGAAGCGGTCAAGACTACTAGATGATCAATTCCAAGGGGTGCCCGCGGAAACGAGAGCGAGGGTGTTCAAGATCGTTGTGTGACGAACATGTAGGTCCGCAATCGGAATGTCCTGTTCCAGCGTGGTGACCTGCACTTCATCCGTCGTCTCATTCGAGGGACACGGCACTTCCGTCTCACGATCTTGTCCCTTGGCTTGTTGGCCCCTCAGTCGGACCGGCGCTGATCATCCGGGACCTGCTCCTGCACGGCCGTCCGCCGTCCGCCGTCCGCCCGGAAGATCCGCGAGCGCATCGTGCCCCTCATACTCGCCAGGCGTGAGCCGGACGCGCCTGGCGGCGGTGGCTGTGCTGTGAGTGGTTCACTGAGCGGGAATGGCGGAGCCGGTCAGGGGTCAGAGCCTGGCCAGGGTGCCACAGCTCTCGCCCCGCTACACGGCATGTCAGTCCCATGAGGCCGTGGTCTGCTCTCTGTGCCGTCCACGGCGCACATTCGCGCAGTCGTGACGGTGGTGTAGGAAGACCAAGGCGGTTGGAGTGTCGGGACTGCGATAGCGTGCCGATCTGAGCAGGGAGGGAGATTCCATGTCTCATGCGGATGTTGTCAGGTCGTCGTGGATCAGGATCGTCCGGTGGTTGGAGGAGAACGCCCCCGCCAGTGCGCAGGCGCTCAATCCCCCGGCCACCGAGGCCGATGTCCGAGAACTGCGCGATTCCCTGGGATTCCAGGTCCCCGAGGTATTGGAAACGTGGCTGCGGCTCAACAACGGCAGCACCGCGAAGGATTCCAGAATCTCGCTTCCGGCCGCCCGTCCCGCGGGTACCAGTCGGCGAAGTCCTCGTCGCACCACAGCCCGTCCAGCCGGTCCGCACCCGTATCGCCGTCGTACCACCCGGATTGCTCGCCCGCGCGACCTGTGCAGTCAGAGGCGGAACCTGCTCACCGGAACGCGGGCGGAGGGACAACGGGCACCTCGACAACTACAGCATCGGTCAACGGAACTACCCGAGCATGCCCGTTGGCCAGGCTGCCGCGCCGCGAAACTCCAAGATCCCCGACAGAATCAAGCTCAGTGCGCCGAGAAGAGCTGGTGGAGTGGCACCACCGCCAGCGCCCCGGCCGGCACCGCGTCGATCAGCCAGGTGGTGCCCCCGGCATAGCGGCATTCGAGGCCGTGAGCGGCCGGGTCGTGGACCGACAGCAGTACGGCGGGACCGTGTCGCCGTCCGGCGAGGATCGCCGTTCGTGGATCGGTGGTGAGGTGGACGGTCTTGCGTGCCATCGGCCGTAGGCCTTGCCGGAGTTGGAAGATGTCGTGCAGGTTCACCGACGCCGTAGCATGGTACAGCACTCCGTCCGGTGTCCCGACTGCGTGGTCGTCGGGTGCGGACCTGGTGTGGCCGTAGCGAGCGCGGATCAGGTCGTCCCAGACCTCGAAGCGCGGCTCATCCAAGGCCTGGGCGACGGCCAGCACCTCTGCGGACGACGCGGGCTGCCCGGCCTCCGAGAGTGCGGACAGGAGGTCGTCGAGCCGCGCCCAGCCCTGCGGGTCCGTTGTCAGGTTCGGGTTGTGACGCAGTTGGTAGGCAAGGGCCTTACTGATTCGCCGCTTGCGTCCGAGGTTGAGCTCCTGCAATGGCGCGCCCCCTGGGGCGCCGCGCCGCTCGGCCCAGGCGTCGCGCAGGGTGACGGCCACCTCGTGGACGGAGCCCCACTCCGGGTGGGTACTGATTTCGTCCAGCATGGCCTCGCCGTGCCGGCGGAGCGAGGGGTCGCCGGTTCGATCCGTCAGACACCGCACCGCCCTGACGACCAGTGAGGCGCGGTAGACGGCCCAGATCCGTTCGACCTCCGCGTCGTCATACGGTTCACCGGTGCACTCGCGCAGCGCTTCGACGTACCTTTCGAACACCTCACGGCGAAGGTCCCAGGACCCGGGTGATAGGGCCGGCACGTCGTCCGTCAGCTGGGCCAGTTCACACCCGACCGGTTCGTGGCCCGTCGCCTCCAGGTCGATGGCGACGATCCTTCCGTCGTCGGTGATGAGCCAGTTGAACGCGTGAGCGTCCCGGCGGGGAAGCGTCGGTGCGTCGGCCAGCAGCGTCCACCAGCTGTCGAAGGCCTGGTCGACCAGTTTGCCGGCGCCCTTGGGGAAGATGTCGCGGAGCCACATCCGCACCCGACCGCGCACCTTGGCGCGGACCTTGGTGGGCATGGCATCGCCTGGCCGGGGAGCGGCGTGGATGTAGGCGAGGAAGGCGGCCGCCTGCTTGAGCAGGTCCGCGGAGGCGTCTTCCGTTTCGGGGGAGAGCAGCTCGGCGAGGACCGTTCCGTGCTCGAACCGTCGGACAGTGATCACGTTCACGTTGGACGCGAGGCCCGAACGGCTGCTCAGCTCGTTTGCGTCCAGGGTGGTGATCAGGTCACTGGTGCGGAAGCGGATGTCGGCGCTCATGCGGGCGAGAGTGGTCTGCACGGCCTGCGCGGTACGGGTGTCGCGTTCGACGTTGTCCGTGTGCGTGGGCTTGAACACCAGGGTCGACGAGGCGAAGCCCAGGTGGTCCTCGACGGTGACCACGTTGCTGCGGCCGCCGAGGTTGCGCCGGGTCACGTCCGGACTGGTCATCGCGCGGGTGGCCGCCCGAGTGTAGTAGAAGCCCGCGTCGCCGTCGGCGAGTGCCCGGGCCCAGGAAGCGGGATCCGGGACGAGGCTGGCCAGCCGGGCTTCCAGCGTGGCGCGGTCGGCAGGACTGACGCTCCGCCCGAGTTCGGCCTCCCGACCCAGAACGACCAGGGGGACACACGTCGACGGGTCGTAGGCAGCCTCCTGCACGAGCCGTACCACTCCCTCGGTCCAGTGCTGGGGCGAGACGCCCAGCGCGGCCACGTGGAGCAGGTCGTCGGCGTACCGCATCCGGCTCGGTGTGTCCGTCAGAGCGTTGCCTGCCGTGCCGCCCCCGAGGAGGTCGAGGACCGTACGGCGCAGTTCGAGCCGGGTCGGGGTCGGATACTCGACGAACTGTGCGCACGCCCGGTGCCAGTCGGCGAGAAGGCGCCTGACTAGCGGCTCCCCTGAGCCCTTGAACCGCTCGTTCAGGGCTCCGAGGACCAGATCCGGGAGCGACGACGCCGGGGCCCCAGCGCCGACGAACCGCTGCACCTGCTGGTCGAACCCGAACTGGCTCGGCAGACCGCGCAGCGTGAGCCGGACGGTCGCGGACTCGGGAACCGTGCGTGCCTGGGTGACAACGGTTAGCAGGAGCGTGTGGCGCACCGCCTCACCACTGACGAAGTTTCGGATGGTGTCGAGGGTGGTGGCAGCCTGATCGAGGTAGTGAGCGGTCCTTGCGTCCATCGGGCGCCCGTCGGCCAGCCGCAGCCACGCCTCGGCGATGTGCAGTCGCCAGGTGGTGCTCTTCTCGGCGTCGGCGAACTCCCGGTGCGCCTCGATGATCTGGCCCAGGTACCTGCGGTCGCCGGTGCTGTCGTGCAGGCGCAGGAAGCCCTCCAGCAGGTACGGCACGGCGTCGGTGACCTTGTTGCCGTCCTCTATCGAGCGTCGGATCAGCCCGGCGGACCGTGACAGCTCAGCCGTGCTGACCGACTCGAACCTGCTGACCAGCACCGGGCCTTGGCCGAGCCGTCCGCTGAACTGGTGACGAGCGTTCACGCTGGTCAACTCGCTGTCGCTCACCACGGCGTCCAGGTACACCTCGGCCAGGCGCAGTGCCCGGGAGAACACCGTGGGCCGCTGCCAGGTCACGTCGAGCGCGTGCTGGTGCAGCTTGGTGGCGATCCGCTGTCGGACCACGTGAAGCGTCTTCGCGAAGTGCATTCCGGGTGGAAGTCTCTGCGTCGTCGCGGCCGGCTGACAGAAGACGTACTCGAACACCAGTAGCTCCAGCAGCGGGCGGCTGTCATCGCCGAGGAACTCCTGCCAGAGTCCGAAAATACGGCGGGCCGGCGTCTGCGGGTTCACTACGGTCGATACCCACGGTGCTCCGCGGAGTCGGATCCACTCGGAGAAGGTTTCGTCGAGCGAGCACCCGAGCCAGTGCAGCAGGCTGACGAGCTCGGGACAGTGCTCCTCCACCGCGAGGCGGATCTCCACCTCGGAGAAGCCGGACACCGGAGGCGGCGTCCGGCGCGCAAGATCCAGCGGCGTGACTTTCCGATCCGCGTTCACCCCGGTGAGTCTAAACGCTGCCCCTGACAGTTCGTCGGATGGGCAGCGTGCCCGCCGCCAGTGAGAGCGTCAGCGGGCAACAGCGTGGATCCGGCGGCATGTTGACGGCGTGGGCCGGTCGGTGAAGCTTGGGGAATCCGTCGATCCGGCAAAAGGGCGTCCTGGTATACGCGTAGGGTTACGTCCGACCTCGTACGCGTGAGCTCCGGGCTGCTTCCGGGCAGGGCAGGGCTGATTCAAAGTCGCGGTGATCTTGTTGGCGTCAGCTGATGCCCAGGAGCTTGAGCGGTCGGGTGAATGGTTCGCAGGACGCCTCGCGGAGTCCAGCGGCGCGGCAGAGGCGGGCGCCCGCCCGGCCCGCTAACTCCTTGACCACGGAGTTCAGTTGGTTGGTCAGGCGGTTGGTGCGGCGCTGGTAGCGCTCCACGACGCCGGGGACCTGCTCGCGGAACGTCTGCCGCGGGCAGTCGAGAACCGGGCACACCAGGCGGCGGACCCGCACCGAGACGACGATCCGCCGTCCGTCCACCGGCAAGTCTGCGAGCACCCGCCCATGAAACCCGTGCACCCGCGCTGTTCGCGTCCCGCACGCGGGGCACGGCACCGGATCGTCCCGGGTCCGCGCCGACACCCGGATGACCTCACCCTCGCCCGTCACCCCCTCGATGACCAGGGCCGACAATCCTGAAAACACCACCGCCACAAGCTCATTGACATCGCGCACACCATGCCAACGACAACCGTCACCCTTCGTTACCACCGATTACGGGCCAGAGCCCTTCCCGGGTCAGCACCAGATTGGGGTCCACGTCCAATCCACACCGCGTCAACAGATCAGCCGCGCTCAGTCCTCGCGCGAACAGCACCCAATATCCGAGATCCACTTCTTCTGTTGTCGCCAGCCATCGAATCCCGTCCAACGTCTCGCCGTCATCGCAAGTGGACCGCAGAGCGCATGCAGCGCAGCGGACGCCAACGATGTCGCCTCCGCCGCGCGTATGCATAACTACCCCAGGCCCCGCCCCTTGGCCGCCACCGTCAGGATCGACCGCACCTGGGCGATGATGTCCAGCCGGTTGCGTACGAACCCCGGGTCGGTCACCGTTCCGGTCGCCGGGTTCGTGTTGCCGGTTCCGAACTGCAGTACGGGCGTGTGCACGTGCCCGCCCGGCAGCACGTCGTGCAGCCCCAGCCGGTCCCGCAGCAAGGTGGCCCGATAGGCGATCTCGTTGGACAGATAGTTCCCGCCGCCGCCCGCGCGGGCGATCGACCCGGGCGTCGGCCCGTCCGGCCGGACGACCGGCGTGGTGCCGCCCGCCGGGATCTCGGTCACCTGTGTGTTGTCGTACACGGGGAACCGTCCGGTGTCCGCGGCGACGATCTCCGCGTACGGCAGGGTCGTCGTCGTCCACTGCGGCTGCGAGGCCGGGTCGCGGACCGGGACGGTCCCGGTCACGCCGATGGCGTCGTTGTCCCCGGAACCGCCCCGCCAGGCCCCGTTGGTCCGCTCCACGTCGAAGCGGCCCACCCGCCCCTGGCTCACGGTGGTGAAGAGGTCCACCTTCCTCAGATACGGCCGCAGCGCCCGCTCCACCGTCCCGTCCGTGAAGTCCTTCCAGCGCACCGGGAAGACGACGGTCTCGATCCGCGCCGGCCCGTCCGCCGTCTCGATCACCGTGCCGTCGAGCGCGAGCGCGGTGGCCCCGGACGGGTTGGAGATGCGGATGTCCTGGTCCAGCGTGAACGGATCGAACCCGGTGACCAGGATCCGCTTCAGCTTCCTGCCGTGCGGATAGTGGACGGTGGTCTGCCCGCGCGAGGTCCGCTCCAACGTGTCGACCAGCGCGGCCCGTCGGGTGTCGGACAGTCCGAAGCCCGGCGTCCAGGTGCGCGCCTGACGGGTCATCGTCAGCCGCGCCCAGTACAACGGCCGATCGTCGTCCCGGCTGAGGTCCCCTCCCTGGGGCCCCCGCCCCTGCGCCCGCTCCACGGCCCGTCGCCACAGCGCCGAACCCTCGCGTAGGACGAGCCGGCGGGCCTCGGCGTACGAGCCCGCCGAGCCCAGTTCCCGCGCGAACTCCGCAGTCAGGGCGTCGAACCCGGACCGCCGGAGGATCTCCTGCGGCACCGCCCCGTCGAGCCGCCGCTCCTCGACGGTGGGGGAGGACGAGGCGGAAAGCGAGGGGGTGAGCGCGGCCCCGGTCGCCGGGTCGGTTGCCGCGTCGGCCGTGGGGGCGGCCAGGCCCGCCAGGAGGGTCAGCGTGAGGACGCCGATCCGAACACGTAGAGAAGTCAAGGCAGTTCAGGCCCTTCTGTCACCGTGGGGGAAGCGTTGCTCCCGAACCGCCGCAGTATCCCGTGACAGAAGTGGTCTGCGCCATGTGTGCGCCATGGGGCGTGACTCCGGCGGCGGAAATCGTCAGCGGGCGCCGGAGTGTTCATCCCTGATGCACGATGGACGCACCGCACGGACGCGTCAATGAGGAGGCACCGCCATGGCGGCACCCTTGCGCACCACCCCCGTCGACGAGACCCGCGAGGCCGCCGTCGAGGCCGCCCTCCGCACGCTCGACCTGGACGCCAAGACCCGCCTCCTGGCCGGCCAGGACATGTGGTCCCTGCCCGCCCTCCCGGAGATCGGCCTGCCGTCCCTGGTCATGTCGGACGGCCCCATCGGCGTCCGGGGGGTGCGCTGGACCGCCGACGACCCGTCGGTCGCGCTGCCCTCGCCGACCGCACTGGCCGCCACCTGGGACCCCTCACTCGCCCGCCGGGCAGGGGTGCTGCTCGCCCAGGAGGCCCGCCGCAAGGGCGTCCACGTGCTGCTCGCACCCACCGTCAACCTGCACCGCTCCCCGCTCGGCGGCCGTCACTTCGAGGCCTACAGCGAGGACCCGTACCTGACCGGACGGATCGGCGCGGCCTATGTGACCGGCGTCCAGTCCGGCGGCGTCGGCACCACCGTCAAGCACTTCGTCGTTAACGACGCCGAGACCGACCGGTTCACCGTGAACAACCGGGTCTCCGAGCGCGCCCTGCGCGAGCTGTATCTCGCCCCCTTCGAGGCGATCGTCGAGAACGCCCACCCCTGGGGCATCATGACCGCCTACAACTCGGTCAACGGCCCCACGATGACCGAGCACCACCACCTGGTGAACGAGATCCTGCGCGGCGAATGGGGCTTCGACGGCTTCAACGTCTCCGACTGGACCGCCGCCCGGGCCACCGTCGGCGCCATCGAGGGCGGCCTCGACGTCGCCATGCCCGGCCCGCAGACCGTGTACGGCGAGGCCCTCGCCCGGGCCGTCCGGGACGGCGAGGTGGCCGAGGCCAAGGTCGACACGGCTGTCCGCAACGTCCTGCGGCTCGCCGCCCGCCTCGGCATCCTCGCGGGCGCCGATCCGGTCGTCACCGAACTGCCCCGGACCGTCGACGGTGAGTCGCTGGCCCGAGAGATCGCCCGCCGCTCCTTCGTCCTCGTACGCAACGAAGCGCGCAACGAAGCGCGCAACGAAGCGCCCGGCGGGGGGCGGGACAGGAAGCGTGACGGGGAGCCTGCGGGGGAGCGTGTCCTGCCGCTGAAGCCGAACGGGACCGTCGCCCTCATCGGAGCCGCCGCCCGCGACGCACGCGTCCTCGGCGGCGGCTCCGCCACCGTCTTCCCGGCGCACATCGTCTCCCCGCTCGACGGCCTCACCGCCGCCCTGCCCGACGGCTCCCTCACCTACGGCGTCGGCGCCGACCCGAACACCGAACTCGCCGTCGCCGACAAGGGCTTCGAGCTGCACGCGGTCTGCCGCGACACCGCCGGCACGGTCATCGGCACCGGCCCGGCACCGAACGGCCACGTCCAGTGGATGGGTGACGACCTGCCCGAGGGCGTCACCCACGCCGCCCTCCACACCGTCGAACTCACCGGCACCTTCACCCCGCGCGAGTCCGGCCCGCACACCTTCGGCATCAAGGGCCTCGGCGCCTTCACCCTGCGCGTCGACGGCACCACCCACTACGACGACGTCCAGCGCCCCACCTCGGACGACCCGTTCCTCACCTTCTTCGGCGCCCCGGAACCCCGCGCCCAGGTCGAACTCACCGCGGGGCGCCCGGTCGAGGTCTCCCTCACCCACGTCGTCCGGCTCCCCGAGGGCCTCCCGCTGAGGGTCGTCTCCTTCACCCTCGCCCACCAGGAGCCCCAGCGCGATCCCGACGAGCTGATCGCCGAGGCCGTGGCCGCCGCCCGCGCCGCCGACACGGCCGTCGTCGTGGTCGCCACCACCGAACGCGTCGAGTCGGAGGGCTTCGACCGCACCGACCTCACCCTCCCCGGCCGCCAGGACGACCTGGTCCACGCGGTCGCCGCCGCCAACCCCAACACCGTGGTGGTCGTCAACTCCGGCTCCCCGGTGGAACTCCCGTGGCGCGACGAGGTCGCCGCCGTCCTGCTGAGCTGGTTCCCCGGCCAGGAGGGGGGCGCCGCCCTCGCGGACGTCCTCACCGGCGCTGACGAGCCCGGCGGCCGGCTGCCCACCACCTGGGGCTCCCTGACCGACGCCCCGGTCACCCAGGTCGTCCCCGACAACGGGGAACTCCCGTACTCCGAGGGCGTCTTCATCGGCTACAGTGCCTGGGAGAAGGAGGGGAGGACCCCCTCGTACCCCTTCGGCCACGGTCTCGGCTACACCGACTGGACCTACGAGTCCGTCGAGGTGCGCGGCACGAGCGTGACGGTCCGCGTCCGCAACTCCGGTACCCGCCCCGGTCGTGAGGTCGTCCAGGTCTACCTGGCCCCCGTCGAGCCCGACGCCGAGCGCCCGGCCCGCCGTCTGGCCGGATTCGCGGGAGTGGAGGCCGCGCCCGGCGAGATCGTCGAGACCACCGTGGAACTGCCCCGCCGCGCCTTCGAGATCTGGAACGAGAAGACCGGTTCGTGGTCATATGTGAAGGGTTCGTACGACATCCAGGCGGGCCGCTCGATCTCCGACCGCCGGCTCACCGCGACGATTGACGTCTGACGCACCGTGACGATTGACGTCTGACGCACCGCGACGATCACCGTCTGATCCGGGAACCTCTCCCACAAGCAGCCCCGGCCCGGAACCTGACCCCCGGGCCGGGGCTTTCACGTTCGCCGGGCGAGGCGCGGCTCGGTCACGCCCTCTTCCCCGTGACCGTCCGATAGGCGATCTCCGCCAGCCGCGCCTGGCCGTTCACGCTCGGGTGGAACCAGTCCCAGTGGCTCAGCTGGCCGGTGCCGAAGCGGTAGTCGTACACCGCGCCTCCGTCGAAACGGCAGTGGCGGTCCTTGGCGCAGACCGACTCCAGCACCTTGTTGTAGTCCTCGACCCGCTTCTCCACGGTGTCCCGCCGCCCGGTGGCCGCCGCGTCCAGGGCGTCCGCGTCGCCCAGCATCGACGGGCAGATGCCCAGCTTCCACACCTGCTTGCCCAGCGGGTTCGTCCGCCCCTCGGACCACAGCCGCTTCAGGCTCGGCACGCTCGCCACGTACACCTGCGCCTTGGGCGCCGCCCTGCGCAGCGTGCTCATCGCGTCCTCGAAGTCGGCACGGAAGCCCGTCACCGAGGTCATCGCCGCCGTGCTGGCCCGGCAGGCGTCGTTCGCCCCCACCATCACCGCCACCAGGTCCGGCCTACGCGCCGCCGCCTGGCCCATCTGGCCGGGCAGGTCCGCCATCCGCGCCCCGGTCACGGCGTAGTTCCAGCTCCGCTCGGCCGCCTTCGCCCGCCCCAGCAGCCGTACGGCGAGACTGTCGACCTCGGCGCTGCCACCGGTCGCCCAGGACACCTCGGGGCAGTCCGTCAGCACCGCGCACGCGTCGAAGCCGCGGGTGATGGAGTCGCCGACGGCCGCGACGGAGGCCGGACTGCTGTCCCACGTCGGCGTCGGGGACGGCTTCGCCTTCTGTGCGCCGGCGCCGCTCGGGCCCGGCGCGTCACCACCGACGGCATCACAGCCGGCGACCCCCAGAACGGCCACCGCCGCAGCGGCGAGAACGGTACGCGAGCGATGGCCCAGCTTCCGCATCCGGTGGTGATCCCCTCGGTCGACGGTCACGGCGGCGACGGATTCCCCCATCCTGATCCCCCACTGCCCTTCCCCCATAACAACGCGCGCGAGTTCCCGACCACGCTCCGTCGAACGTTTCCCACCCGTACTGGCGTCCTGTCGGGTGAATGGTGGGCGTTTCGGGGCAACGGGACCGACGGTACGTCACACTCCTCGCCCCGCCGCACGGTAGCCTCGCCATCAACGCGGCTGCCCGCCACCGCCGCCGTGCCAGCCTGCAAGACTGTCCCGCTCTGCCCGGAGGTCCCGGTGACGACACGTGGAGTTCTGTACGTGCACTCCGCGCCGCGCGCGCTGTGCCCGCACGTCGAGTGGGCCGTCGCCGGGGTGCTCGGCACACGCGTCAACCTCGACTGGATCCGGCAGCCCGCCGCGCCCGGCACCTGGCGCTCCGAGTTCTCCTGGCAGGCCGAGGCCGGCACCGCCTCCCAACTGGCCTCGGCGCTGAGGGGCTGGCAGCTCATCCGCTTCGAGGTCACCGCCGAGCCCTGCCCCAGGGCCGAGGGCGAGCGCTACAGCTGCACCCCCGACCTCGGTATCTTCCACGCCGTCACCGGCATCCACGGCGACATCCTCATCCCCGAGGACCGCATCCGCGCGGCTCTGCAGCGCTCCCAGCGGGGCGAGACCGACCTGGAGGCCGAACTCGCCAAGCTCCTGGGCAAACCCTGGGACGACGAGCTGGAACCGTTCAGGTACGCGGGCGAGGGAGCGCCGGTCCGCTGGCTGCACCAAGTGGTGTGAGTCCATGGCTGGTGTGAGTCCACGGGACGCGAAGCCCCCGACAGACGTGAAGGGTCCCCACCAGCCGGCGGGGACCCTTCACGCTCGTACGGACGCTACGGACTCTACGGACGCTTCTCAGACCGAACGGAACGCCAACACCACGTTGTGACCGCCGAACCCGAACGAGTCGTTCAACGCGGCGATCCGGCCCTCGACGGGCAGCTTGCGCGCCTCGCCGCGCACGACATCCGCGTTGGCCTCGGCCTCGGGGTCGAGGTTCTCCACGTTGATGGTCGGCGGAGCCACCCGGTAGTACAGGGCGAGGATCGTCGCCACCGACTCCACACCGCCGGCGCCGCCGAGGAGGTGACCGGTCATCGACTTGGTGGCGGAGACCGCCATGTGGTCGGCGTCGTCGCCGAACACCTTGCGCAGGGCCTTCAGCTCGGCCACGTCACCGGCCGGCGTCGACGTCGCGTGCGCGTTGACGTGCACGATCTCCGCCGGGTCCAGGTCGGTGCGGTCCAGCAGGTTCTGCAGGGCGTGCGAGATGCCCCGCCCCTCCGGCTCCGGCTGCACGATGTCGTGGCTGTCGGCGGAGATGCCCTGCCCGACCGCCTCGGCGTACACCCGCGCCCCGCGCTTGGCGGCGTGCTCGGCGGACTCCAGGACGATCACGCCGGCGCCCTCGCCCAGGACGAAGCCGTCGCGGCCGGTGTCGTAGGGACGCGAGGCGCCCTCGGGGTCGTCGTTGTTCTTGGACATCGCCATCATGTTGCCGAACGCGGCGATCGGCAGCGGATGGATCGCCGCCTCCGTGCCGCCCGCGACGACGACGTCGGCGCGGCCCGTGCGGATCATCTCGATGGCGTAGCCGATGGCCTCGGCGCCCGACGCGCACGCGGAGACCGGCGTGTGCACGCCCGCCCGGGCGCCCACGAGCAGGCCCACGTTGGCCGAGGGGCTGTTCGGCATCAGCATGGGGACGGTGTGCGGGGAGACGCGGCGGACGCCCTTCTCCTTCAGCACGTCGTACTGGTCGAGCAGGGTCGTCACGCCCCCGATGCCGGAGGCGATGACCGTACCGAGCCGGTCGGGGTCGACGATCCCGTCGGACCCGACCTCCCCGGCCTTGCCGGTGAAACCGGCGTCCTTCCATGCTTCCATGGCCGCGACCAGCGCGAACTGCGCCGAACGGTCCAGGCGGCGGGCCTGCGGCCGCGGAATGACCTCGGTCGGTTCCACGGCGATCTGAGCGGCGATGCGGACCGCCTGCGCGGCGGCCCACTCCTGCTTCAACGGCGTGACGCCGGACTTGCCGGCGATCAGGCCCTCCCAGGTAGAGGCTGCGTCGCCACCCAGCGGTGTGGTTGCGCCGATACCGGTGACGACCACGGTGCGATTGGTCGAGCTCACGGGAATTCTTTCTCCAACGGATCGGGATTCAGGATTCAGCGGCGCCACCGCCGGGTGGCGGGGCCAGGCAGCCGGCCTGAGCGGTGGCTCAGGCCTGGTTCTTGAGGATGTAGCTGGTCGCGTCGCCGACGGTCTTGAGGTTCTTGACGTCCTCGTCGGGGATCTTGACGTCGAAGCGCTCCTCGGCGGCGACGACGACCTCGACCATGGACAGCGAGTCGACGTCCAGGTCGTCGGTGAAGGACTTGTCCGGCTGGACGTCCTCGACCGGGATGCCGGCGATCTCGTTCACGATGTCGGCGAGACCGGCGACGATCTCTTCCTGAGTGGCGGCCATGTCAGGCGCTCCTTCGTAGTAATCCACAGGGTGTGGCGGTGTTTCGTGTTCCGCACCGGATCCGATGATGATCCGGCACGGCGTGCCTAGGGGAGGGTAACGACCGTCGCGGCGTACACGAGACCCGCCCCGAAGCCGATGACGAGCGCGGTGTCGCCGCTCTTCGCCTCGCCGGTCGCCAGCAACCGCTCCATGGCGAGCGGAATCGAGGCAGCCGAGGTGTTGCCGGTGGTGCGTACGTCACGCGCGACCGTGACGTGCTCCGGCAGTTTCAACGTCTTCACCATCGAGTCGATGATCCGCTCGTTGGCCTGGTGGGGAATGAAGACGTCCAGGTCGTCCGGGGTGATCCCGGCCGCGTCCAGCGCCTGCTGGGCGACCTTCGCCATCTCGAACACGGCCCAGCGGAACACCGCCTGGCCCTCCTGCGTGATAGCAGGGAACTTGATGTTGCCCTTGCTGTCGAGCGGGAGCTTGGAGACATCGCCGGCGTGGAACTCGGTCCACGGCACGGTCTGCTTGATCGTCTCGGACTTGTCGCCCTCGGAACCCCACACGGTCGGACCGATGTGCGGCTCCGCGGAGGGGCCGACCACGACCGCGCCGGCGCCGTCGCCGAACAGGAAGGCCGTGGCCCGGTCCTCCAGGTCGGTCAGGTCGCTCAGCCGCTCCACGCCGATGACGAGGACGTACTCCGCCGAACCCTCGACGATCATGCCCTTGGCGAGGGTGAGGCCGTAGCCGAAACCGGCGCAGCCCGCCGAGACGTCGAAGGCGGCGGCCTTGTTCGTGCCGAGCTTGTCGGCGATCTCGGTGGCGACGGCGGGGGTCTGCTTGAAGTGCGAGACGGTCGCCACGATGACGCCGCCGATCTGCTCGGCGGAGATCCCGGCGTCGGCGATCGCCTTGCCGGACGCCTCGATCGACATCGCGGCGACGGTCTCCTCGTCGTTCGCCCAGTGCCGCGTCTCGATGCCGGAGCGCGAGCGGATCCACTCGTCGGACGAGTCGATCGTCTCGAGGATCACCTCGTTCGGCACGACCCGGGTGGGGCGGTAGCCGCCGACACCGAGGATCCGCGCGTACGGGGCGCCCTTGCTGGGCTTGATCTTCGACATGCTCTCCAGGCTCCTTGTCAGGCGCCCGCCGCGTCAGCGGCAGGTGCAGCAGTCGCTGCGATGAGTTCGCGAGCAGCGTCGAGGTCGTCGGGGGTCTTGAGCGCCAGCGTCCGCACGCCGGGCAGCGCCCGCTTGGCGAGACCGGTCAGCGTGCCGCCGGGGCACACCTCGATCAGCGCGGTCACGCCGAGCTCCTTGAAGGTCTCCATGCACCGGTCCCAGCGCACCGGGTTGGCCACCTGGCCGACCAGCCGCGTCAGGACCTCGGCGCCGGTGGCGACGGTCTGTCCGTCCTTGTTCGAGACGTAGGCGAGCTTCGGGTCGGCGGGTGTCAGGGACTCGGCGGCCTTCGACAGCGCGTCGACCGCGGGGGCCATGTGGTGCGTGTGGAAGGCGCCGGCCACCTTCAGCGGGACGACCTTGCGGACACCCTCGGGCTTGTCCTCGTTCAGCGCGGCGAGCTGCTCCAGCGTGCCCGCGGCCACGATCTGGCCGGCGCCGTTGACGTTGGCCGGGGTCAGGCCCAGCTTCTCCAGGTGCGCGACCGTCACCTCGGGGTCACCGCCGAGCAGCGCCGACATACCGGTCTCGGTGACGGCGGCCGCCTCGGCCATGGCCAGGCCACGGGTGCGCACCAGCCGGAGGGTCTCCTCCTCGGGGAGCACCCCGGCGAGCGCGGCCGCGGTCAGTTCGCCGACGCTGTGCCCGGCGATCGCGCCGACCTTGCGGGGCAGGTCCGCCGGGTCGTCGAAGAGCGTGTACGCGCAGGCCAGTCCGGCCGCGACCAGCAGCGGTTGCGCCACCGCGGTGTCGCGGATCTCCTCCGCGTCCCCGTCGGTGCCGTAGCGGATCAGGTCGAGCTGCACGGCGTCGGACCACGCCTCGAGGGCGCCGCGGACACCGGGGAGTTCGAGCCAGGGAGTCAGGAAGCCGGGCGTCTGGGCGCCTTGGCCGGGAGCGACGAGTACGAGCACTCTCACACTCTCTCTTGTGGACGGCCACCGCCGCCCGTGGGGACAGGGACGAAGAACGGGAGGGGGTTTTGTGGACCCCCGACAAAAGCCTAGGACTGGGGATCGCCGTCGGCCAGCCGCCCCAGGATGAGCGCGATACGCAACGTGAACGCCGAACGCACATCGGAGGGCGACCAGCCGGTGACGTCAGTCACACGTCGGAGCCGGTAGCGCACGGTGTTGGGATGAACGAAGAGCATACGCGCGGCGCCCTCCAGACTGCTCGCCTGTTCAAGATAGACGGAGAGTGTCTCCAGGAGCGCCGACCCGGCCTCTTCCAGTGGTCTGTAGATCTCCTCCACCAACTGCTCACGCGCGCCCGGGTCACCGGCCATCGCGCGCTCCGGCAGCAGATCGTCGGCCAGCACCGGCCGCGGGGCGTCCTGCCAGGCGGAACACGCCTTGAGCCCGGCGGCGGCGGCCTGCGCGGACCGGATCGCGGCGAGCAGATCGGGCACGACGGGCCCCGCGACGACCGGCCCCGCCGCATAAGGGCCGATCAGCGACTTGGCCACGGCGAGGGGGTTGTCGCTGCCGCCGGCGATGACGACGAGCCGGGTACCGAGCACCCCGGTCAGGACCTGGAGCTTGGCGTGCCGGGCGGCCCGCCGGATGGCTTCGACGGTCAGCTCGCTGTCACCGTCGGGCGCCGTCCCCAACACCACGCACACATGCTCGGGCGAGTTCCAACCCAGCGCGGCGGCCCGGGACACGGCCCCCTCGTCGGCCTCGCCGCTCAGCACGGCGTTCACCACGAGCGACTCCAGCCGGGCGTCCCAGGCGCCGCGTGCCTCGGCGGCCTGGGCGTACACCTGGGCGGTCGCGAAGGCGATCTCGCGGGCGTACACGAGCAGCGCCTCGCGCAGGACGTTCTCGTCCCCGGGGGCCGCCACCTCGTCGATGGCCGACTCCATGACCTCGATCGTGGTGCGCACCATCTCGACGGTCTGGCGCAGGGTGATGGCCCTGGTCAGCTCGCGGGGCGCGGTCCCGAAGACGTCGGTGGAGATGGCCTGGGGGGCGTCCGGATGCCGGAACCACTCGGTGAACGCGGCGATACCGGCCTGGGCGACCAGTCCGATCCAGGAACGGTTCTCCGGGGGCATCGCCCGGTACCACGGCAGCGTGTCGTCCATGCGCGCGATCGCCTGCGCGGCGAGACTGCCGGACGACTTCTCCAGCCGCTTCAGAGTCGCGGGGTGCGAGTGGACGGGCACTGCGGCGCCGGGGCGGTGGGTCTCTGGTTCGGGCACGGGACAAGACTGCCTTATCGGGACGGCGGAGCGCGTGGCCGGGTGGGGCGAGGACTACCGTGGTGTCCGTGATGGACGTACGGCGCGCGACGGAGCGCTTCCGAGGCGGCGACCCGGAGGCCGGCATCGAGTCACTGCACGCCTTCTCCTTCGGCCCGCACTACGACCCCGACAACCTCCGCTTCGGCGCGCTGATCGCCTGCAACGAGGAACGCCTCGCCCCCGGCGCCGGTTTCGACGAGCACCCGCACAGCCACACCGAGATCGTGACCTGGGTGACCGAGGGCGAGCTCACCCACCGCGACTCGACCGGCCACGAGACGATCGTGCGCCCCGGCGACGTGCAGCGCCTCAGCTCGGCGGCCGGCGTCCGGCACGTGGAGCGCAACGACGGCCCGCTGCCCCTGACCTTCGTCCAGATGTGGCTGGCCCCGCTGGAGTCCGGCGGCGACCCGGCGTACGAGATCGTCCCCGGCATCGCGGACGCCACGCCGTACGCCGTCCCGGCGGCCGGCGTGATGCTCCACGTACGGCGCCTGGCAGCGGGGGAGCGGACGGCGGTGCCGGACGGGGCGTACGTGTACGCGCACGTCGTACGCGGTGAAGTGAGCCTGGACGGCGAGGTGCTGGGGCCGGGTGACGCGGCACGGATCACGGACGCGACGGACCTGGAGGCGGTGGGGGTGACGGGCGCGGAGCTGCTGCTGTGGGAGATGTCACGGTGACGCGGTCCGTGACCACCACGTGATCCAGGGGCCGCAGGCCGACCGCCGTGGCCCCGCCGCCAGGCGGGTTGTAACGCGGCGGTCGGCCTCGCGCGCCTTCGTTCGAACGGGCCCGCTTTCTAACGGAGCCCGTCCACGAAGACCCGCCAGGCGTCCGGGCGGACGAGCAGCGCGGGTCCGGTGGGGTTCTTGCTGTCGCGGACGGGGACGACGCCGGGGAAACCGTCGGCCACCTCGACGCAATCGCCGCCGGTACTTCCGCTGTAGCTGGACCTACGCCACCGCGCGTGCACTGACCAGGAGGTCCCCTCAGCCCCGCAACTCCGCGAGCACCGCGTCCGTGAACGCCGGCCACACCTCGACCGCCCAGGGCCCGAAAGCGCGGTCGGTGAGGGCCACGCAGGCCGCCTGCGCGGCGGGGTCGATCCACAGGAACGTACCGGACTGGCCGAAGTGTCCGACGGTGCGCGGGGAGGAGGTGGCCCCGGTCCAGTGGGGGGACTTGCCGTCCCGGATATCGAAGCCGAGCCCCCAGTCGTTCGGGTTCTGGTGCCCGTATCCCGGCAGCACGCCCTTCGTCCCCGGGTACTGGACCGTCATCGCCTCGGCGACCGTACGCGGGTCGAGCAGCCGGGGTGCCTGGATCTCGGCCGCGAACCGTACGAGGTCGTCCACCGTGGACACGCCGTCCTTCGCCGGAGAGCCCTCCAGCGCCGTGGCCGTCATCCCGAGCGGCTCCAGCACCGCCTGCCGCAGGTACTCGGCGAACGGGATCTCCGTGGCCTTGGCGATGTGGTCCCCGAGCTGCTCGAAACCGGCGTTGGAGTACAGCCGCCGCTGCCCGGGCGGGGCCGTCACCCGGTGCTCGTCGAAGGCCAGCCCCGAGGTGTGCGCGAGCAGATGCCGGACCGTGGACCCGGGGGGCCCGGCCGGCTCGTCGAGGTCGATCGCGCCCTCCTCGTACGCGACGAGGGCGGCGTAGGCCGCGAGGGGCTTGGTGACCGAGGCCAGCGGGAAGCGGTGCCCGGCCGGGCCGTGGGAGCCGAGCAGCGTCCCGTCGGCGCGGACGACGGCCGCCGAGGCGGTGGTAACCGGCCAGTTCTCGATCAACGCGAGGCTCTGCAAGGGCATGTGGATGAGCCTAGGCGGCTCAGAGCTGCAGGCTCATCGCGGGGTCCGGCTTGCGGACGAAGCCGAGAGAGGCGTACAGCGGCTCGGCCTCGGCGGACGCGGTGAGGAGGACCTGCCCGGCTCCCCGCTCGCGGAACCATTGGAGCAGTTCGTCCATACAGGCGCGCGCGTAACCGCGGCGGCGGGCGTCCGGGTCGGTGGCGACGCTGAAGACGTACCCGGCCTTCCCGTGCGGATTCGCGGCCTTACCGATCCGGTAGTCGACCGTCCCGACCACCAGGGCGGCGAGCGCTCCCGGCCGCTCGGGATGGTCGACGACGAAGGCCGCGAAGTCCTCGTCCCGCGCGAGGCGGTCCCGCAACACCGGTGACGCAGGCACGTGCCACTCGGTGCCGGGGTCCGAGCCGGACAGCGAATCGATCATCACCTGACGCAGCCGCAGCACTTCCTGCGCGTCCTCGGCCGTGGCACGACGTACGAGACTCATACCCCGCACGCTAACCAGTGCGCCCGCGTCGTGTCCCGTCGATTTCTTACCGGATCCGCTTGCTTCGAGTGCACTCCAAGGCCATAGCGTTGAGGCTATGACGGTGATGGAGACCACGGGTACCAGGACCGACAGGTGTGCCGCCCCGCCGCACCCGCACAGACGTCCGGAAGGCCAGGACAGCTACACGATCAGCGAGGTCGTCGCGGTCACCGGCCTGACCGCGCACACCCTGCGCTGGTACGAGCGCATCGGCCTGATGCCGCACATCGACCGCTCGCACACCGGTCAGCGTCGCTACAGCAACCGCGACCTCGACTGGCTCGACCTGGTCGGCAAGCTCCGGCTGACCGGCATGCCGGTGGCCGACATGGTGCGCTACGCCGAGCTGGTGCGCGAGGGCGACCACACCTACGGCGACCGCTTCGAGCTGCTGAAGGCGACCCGCGAGGACGTCCTCGCCCGGATCGTGGAACTTCAGGACACGCTCGCGGTCCTCGACACGAAGATCGGTTTCTACGCGGACGCCGGGCGGGCCCTGGCGTCGGAGAGGTCTCGATGACCAACGGCAGGATATCCGCGGTACGGCTCGGCGACGCCGGCCCCGAGGTGGGTGTGCAGGGCCTCGGCTGCATGGGGATGAGCTTCGCGTACGGCCCCACGGACGCGGACGACGCCAGGGCCACCCTGGAGCGGGCGCTGGAACTCGGCGTGACCCTGTACGACACGGCGGACGCGTACGGCGTGGGCGAGAACGAGCGGTTCCTGGCCCCGTTCTTCAACGCGCACCGCGACGAGGTCGTGATCGCCACCAAGTTCGCCCTGGCGATCCCGCCGGACGACCCGACCCGGCGGATCATCCGCAACGACCCGCCGTACATCCGCCAGGCCGTCGAGGCGAGCCTCAAGCGCCTCGACGTCGACGTCATCGACCTCTACTACATGCACCGGCGTGATGTGAACGTGCCGATCGAGGAGACCGTCGGCGTCATGGCCGAGCTGGTGCGCGAGGGCAAGGTCAAGTACCTGGGCCTGAGCGAGGTCACGGGTACGGAGCTGCGGACCGCGCAGGCCGTCCACCCGATCGCCGCCGTGCAGTCGGAGTGGTCGCTGTTCAGCCGGGACATCGAGGCGGGGGTCGTACCGGCCGCCCGGGAGCTGGGTGTGGCCCTGGTGCCGTACTCCCCGCTGGGCCGCGGTTTCCTCACGGGCTCCTTCGCCAACGCCGAGAAGGATCTGACCGCCGGCGACTTCCGCCGCCAGCAGCCCCGCTTCACCGGCGAGAACGCCGCCGCGAACGCGGGCCTGCTGGAGTCGGTCCGCACGGTGGCCGAGGCCCACGGGATCTCGCTCGGTCAGGTCGCCCTGGCCTGGGTCCAGCAGCAGGCACAGGCGCACGACCTGCCGGTGGTCCCGATCCCGGGCACCCGCAAGGTCAGCCGCATCGAGGAGAACACGGCGGCCACCCGGGTCGTCCTCGGCGAGCAGGACATGACGCTCCTGGAGCCGATCGCGGCACAGGTGGCGGGCGACCGCTACGCGGACATGACGTTCACGTCCGCCGGACGCGAGTAGTTACAACTGCGCCAGCAACTCCGCCTTCTTGACGGAGAACTCCTCGTCGGTCACCAGTCCCGCCTGGTGCAACTCACCGAGGTGACGGATGCGTTCGGCGATGTCGGCGGGGTCGCGGCGCGCGACGGCCGCCGTCGGGACCGCTGCCACCGCGGAGCGGTCCCGCACGGCCGCCAGGACCGCCGCGGCGAAGGGCAACGACTCGTGCACGGGCCCGTATCCGAGCCCGAAGACGACCGCGGCGGGATCCTGGTCGGGCTGTGCGGGCCGTGGGGGCTGTGGGGGCTGTGCGGGTACGGCCTGGGTGTCCGTGTCCCGACGCAGCAACCGCAGATGTCCCTCGAACACCTCCGGTGACCGCCACTCCACCCCGCTCAGCTCGGACACGGCGAAGCTCTGGTCGCCGGCTTTCCACTTCGCCGACGACGCCCCCGTCCAGGACCAGCGGAAGCGCACGGTCCGCCCGTCGAAGGACGCCTTCCCGTCGTACGCCTTGAACTGCAACGGCACCTCGGGCGCCGCTATCAGAAACCGTTCGGCCGGCCCGTCGTCCGCCTCGGTCAGCCGCGCCCGCAACTCGTCGGCGTAGTACTCGGCGAGCGTCTCGCGCTCGGACGGCAGCACCAGCCGGTACGGATCGCCGCCCTCCTTCAGCTGCCCCGCGGCAGCCTCCGTCAACGGGTCGGCGCCGGGGCGCGGTTCGGCACGCAGGACGACCGTTCCGCGTCGGCCGGGGGTGAGCGTCACCCCGGAGAGCGCCGCCAGGGGAACACGCCGTTCCCCCAACGCCTGGAACAGCTTGGGTGTTCGAATCCCCCGTTCGTAGCGGATGAGCACGGAGTCGGAGTCGAACTCCCAGGCGGCATGAAATCCGGCCAGTACGTCACCCATGCGGCTCATCGTATGCGGCACGAGCTCCTTCGTCCCCTCCCCGCGCAGACCGCGGTTCTTGCGCCGCTACGCGCGTCCGGCCGACGCCGTACCGGACAAACCCGTCCGACAGGCTTCCGTTTCGCCCGCGCAGTGCACCGAGGGGTACGCGCCGATGCCGATCTCGGCGAAGTTCAACAGGCTCTCCGTGCCCGGCACGAAGTAGCCACTGTGCCCGCCCGCGCCCCGCGCCGACAGGATGCGGGCGCCGAACCCGGAGGACATCGGGTCGGCTCCGTGGCCGAAGCCGCCGACCTCCATGTACGGAACGTCCTGGATCCAGTCGTGGGCGTCCCGCATCGCCCACACCTGCGCGGAGGTGCGCAGTCGGGAGGCGTTCGGGACACGCATCCCGGGGCTGCCGGCCACCGCGATGTCGGCCACCCGCTCCGGCAGGGTGTGCGCGGCCAGGCCGCACACCACGGAGCCGTAACTGTGGCAGAAGAGGGAGACCGGGGAGCGGCCGGGCAGGGCCCGCACCAGCGCGTTCAGCCGGACCGCGCCCTCCGTCGCGCGTTTCGCGGTGGCGGAGTCGATGCCGAGTCCGGCGGGTGCCGTGTAGTCGGCCCAGGCGATGACCGCCGTACGCGTCGTCGGGCTCGCCGAGCGCTCGGCCCGGTGGAGGGCGTCGGCCATGCCGACGGGCGCCGAGTATCTGCGGTTGGTGCGCTGGAAGGTCAGCAGGTCGGTGTCGACGCCGGGGACGACGACGGAGACCCGTTCGGCCTTGGTCAGGTCGCCGAACACCTCCGCGATCCGGCCCGAGCCGTCCGGGTCGAAGGCCAGGATGTGGCGGCTCTTGGTGAGCAGCGACTCGTAGCGGTGCATGCGGCGGCCGGCGCCCTGCTGGCCGTCCGGTGTGAGCCGTGGGTCGTGCATGCGTTTCCGCTCGACCCTGCGGGCCTGTCCGAGCGCGATCCGGTTGGCGCGGTAGCGCAGGTCGACCGGGGCGCCGTTCATGTTGCCGACCGCGAGCGGATAGCGGCCGGCGAGGGTGGCGCGCTCCTGGGCGGTGAGGGAGGCGAAGAAGCGGGCGAGACGCCCGGGGTTCGTGTCCGGGTCCGGCAGCGGGTGTCCGTGGAGGCGCCCGTGCTCCCACTTCGAGAGCGAGTCCTGGAGTGCGGTGCCGCCCGGATGGGAACGCAGCGCGGTCCAGCCGGTGGTCGACAGCATCACGAACACCACGGCCAACGCGAGCAGTGCGCGCCAGACGTTCAGTTGCGGGGAGGTATCGAAGGAAGTCACTGAAAGGACACACTAGGAGAACGAGAGGGTCTCGCGTGACCCAAGTGGCGTGAATCACGTTTGGACAAAAGGGGTGCTGCGGGGGCAGGGTCAGTCGCTTCGCCAGTTTCCCGTCAGCGCCGGTCCCACCAGTTCGAGATAGCGCTCCGTCAGTTCCCGGATGGCCGCCAGGCTGAAGTCCTCGCCGGTGCTCCACTGCCGTTCGGTGACCCGGATCACCGCGCCGAAGACGGCCACCATGAGGCGCGGGCGGGGATCGTCGTCCACGTCGAGACCCTCGCGCTCGGCGAGCATGCGCGCGATCCGCTCCTCCGACTCCGCCGAGCGTCGCAGATGGGCGGCGAGCAGGACGGGGGTCGACTCGATCACCCGGTACATGCGCAGATAGAGCTCGACCGGGACGATCTCCTCGATGGCCTCGGTGACCGTGTCCCAACCCTCCAGCACGGCCCGGCGCAGTGCCTCCAGCGGGACCTCGTGTGCCGGACGGTTCCGCACCGACTCGACGAAGCGCGTCTCGGCGATCTCCTGGAGGGAGAGGGCGGCCTCCTCCTTGTTCGCGAAGTAGCGGAAGAAGGTCCGCTGCGACACCTCCACCGCCTCGGCGATGTCGTCGACGGTGGTCTGCTCGTACCCCCGGGTGGTGAACAGTTCGAGTGCCGCCCGCAGCAGCGCGTCCCGGGTGCGCTGTTTCTTGCGCTCGCGCAGTCCCGGCGGTGACGCGGTGTCCATGGGTGTCTCCTTCGAACCGTGCACCTGAGAACTGTGCATCTTTGAACCACGCACCTGTGAACCGTGCACCCGGCTCAGGCTGTGATCAAGTTTCGTGACAGTTACCGACTTGTGAATCGGTTTGTCAATTGTCAGAGGCTGTCATTAACCTCGAACGCATGACTAGTCAGACCACCATCGACACGACGGGGCCGGAGGACAGGACACCGACGTCCCCGTCGGACCGGGCCCCCGCCTCAGGGCTGCGCGGCCACCCCTGGTTCACCCTCATCACCGTTGCGGTCGGGGTCATGATGGTGGCCCTCGACGGCACCATCGTCGCCATCGCCAACCCCGCCATCCAGCAGGACCTGAAGGCGAGCTTCGCCGACGTCCAGTGGATCACCAACGGATACTTCCTCGCCCTCGCGGTCTCCCTGATCACCGCCGGCAAGCTCGGTGACCGCTTCGGGCACCGGCAGACCTTCCTGATCGGCGTGGTCGGTTTCGCCGCCGCCTCCGGCGCCATCGGGATGTCCAGCAGCATCGCGCTGGTCGTCACCTTCCGCGTCCTGCAGGGCCTGTTCGGCGCCCTGCTGATGCCGGCCGCGCTGGGCCTGCTGCGGGCGACCTTCCCGGCCGAGAAGCTCAACATGGCCATCGGCATCTGGGGCATGGTCATCGGCGCCTCCACCGCCGGCGGCCCGATCCTCGGCGGTGTGCTGGTCGAGCACGTCAACTGGCAGTCGGTGTTCTTCATCAACGTGCCGGTCGGCATCATCGCCGTGGTCCTCGGCGTACTGATCCTGCTCGACCACCGCGCCGAGAACGCGCCGCGTTCCTTCGACATCGCGGGCATCGTGCTGCTGTCCGGTGCGATGTTCTGCCTGGTCTGGGCCCTCATCAAGGCTCCGGCCTGGGGCTGGGGCGACGGCAAGACCTGGGCCTTCGTCATCGCGTCCGTGGTCGGCTTCGCCCTCTTCGCCTTCTGGGAGACGAAGGTCAAGGAACCGCTGATACCGCTGGCGCTGTTCCGCTCCGTCCCGCTGTCCGCGGGTGTCGTCCTGATGGTGCTGATGGCGATCGCCTTCATGGGCGGCCTGTTCTTCGTGACGTTCTATCTCCAGAACGTGCACGGTATGAGCCCCATCGACGCCGGACTCCATCTGCTCCCGCTCACCGGCATGATGATCGTCGGCTCTCCGCTCGCCGGCGCGATGATCACCAAGCTGGGCCCGCGGATCCCGCTGGCCGGCGGTATGGCGGCCACCGCGATCGCCATGTACGGCATGTCCACGCTGGAGACGGACACCGGCAGCGCCGCGATGTCCCTCTGGTTCGCCCTGCTGGGCCTCGGCCTCGCGCCCGTCATGGTCGGCGCCACCGAGGTCATCGTCGGCAACGCCCCGATGGAGCTCTCCGGTGTGGCCGGCGGTCTCCAGCAGGCCGCGATGCAGATCGGCGGCAGCCTCGGTACGGCCGTCCTGGGTGCCGTGATGGCCTCCAAGGTGGACGGCGACCTCGCGGGCAACTGGAAGGCCGCGGGCCTTCCGCCGCTCAGCCCGGCCCAACTCGATCAGGCCTCGGAAGCGGTCCAGGTCGGTATGGCACCGGTCGCCCCCAACACCCCGGAGCCGATAGCCGCGAAGATCGCCGACGTCGCGCACGACACCTTCATCTCCGGAATGAGCCTGGCGTCCCTGGTCGCCGCCGGAGTCGCCGTCGTCGCCGTCCTGGTCGCGCTGCTCACCAAGCGCGGCGAGAACGCGGAGGCGGGAGCAGGCGTCGGACACATCTGACGCCGGGCGGCCCGGGCGCGGAACTCCGGGGGCCCGCGGGCGAAACTTCCGGAGGACCGCGCGGAACTCCGGGAGCAACGCACGGAACCCCGACTCCCGGAGGCGCGCGCGGAGTTCCCGTAGGAACGGGCGGAGTTCCCCTATCAGGGTGACAACGCTAAAGATCCCTCGCCCCCGGTACGCGCCGCAGGTCACAGTGGGTCAAGTCCTCCGGTACGGCACATTCCCCAGGCATGTTCGGGGAGTTCGTACGCCGAGGAGGGCGACCGGTGCTGCGGCGCGCTGCTGGAGGGGGGCGGCGCGCCGCAAGGCCGGGGTATGGGGAGACACAGCGTGGGTACTCGCGTCATCGAACCCGGGAACGAACCGAATCAACCGAGAGATTCAGGGAGTTGACGATGGCGGGCTTCGGACAGGGAACGCGCAGGTACCCCCGCTCACGTGGCCGGACGTGGTCACGGACCGGGCCGGATCGCGCGACGCTCGGAATCATCGGAGTCGTCTGCGCCGTCGCCGGATTCTTCGCGCTGGGGATCATCCTCGGCCCGGTGGCGATCGTTTGCGGCTGGCTCGCCATGGGCCGTGCCTGGACAGGCACGCGCTCGATGCCGGCCCTCGTCGCCGTGGTCCTGGGCGCTGTCGACACGCTTCTGGCGATCATCTGGCTCGCCGGAGCGGCCACCCCTGGGACGGGCCTGTTCTGACCCGGGGGATGTGAGAGCAGGGCCCTCGGTTGGGACGACCGGGGGCCCACTCATGTCCCCCTCCCGCGACGCCGGTCAGCTCTCGACGGGTGTCTTCCGTGACGCGGGTCAGCTTTGGACGGGTGTCGTCCGCGATGCCGGTGTGGTCTCGACGGGCTCTTCCGCCACGCCGGTCAGATCGACGGGCGTCTTCCGTGACGCGGGTGAGCTCTCGACGGGTGTCGTCCGCGACTCCGGTGAGGTCTCGACGGATGTCGTCCGCAACGCCGCGACCTCGGCCCGCAGCGCCCGTACCTCGGCCGTCAGCTCCCGGATCGCCTCCGTCTGCCGCTGCTCCTCGACGTCGTCCTTCTCGAACCGCTCGATGAACCAGGCGGCGATGTTCGCGGTCACCACACCCAGCAGGGCGATCCCGGACAGCATCAGCCCGACGGCGATGATCCGCCCCAGTCCGGTGGTCGGCGCGTGGTCCCCGTACCCGACGGTGGTCATCGTCGTGAAGGACCACCACACGGCGTCCCCCAGCGTCCGGATGTTCCCGTGCGGCGACTCCCGCTCCACCGAGAGCACGGCCAGCGAGCCGAACATCAGCAGGCCGACCACGGCCCCCGCGACATAGGTGGTCACCCGGATCTGGGAGGCCATCCGCGCCCGCCGCCCCACCAGCATCAGCGTCGAGACGAGCCGCAGCAGCCGCAGTGGCTGGAGCATCGGCAGCACCACCGCGCACAGGTCCAGCCAGTGCGTACGGACGAACACGCGCCGGTCCGGAGTGAGCGCCAGGCGCACCACGTAGTCCGTCGCGAACGCCCCCCACACCACCCACTCGACCACCGTGCACGCGACGGTCACGGACCGCCCGGCGGTGGTGTCCACGATCGGTACCGCGTAGGCCACGGCGAACAGCACGGCGAAGGCCAGCAGAGGCCGCTGCGTCCACTGCTCCCACCGGTCCTGCGCCGACAGTTCCTTCATGCCCGCATCGTAAAGAATAAGTAAGAGGAAAGAACAAGTAAGAGGGCGGAGCCGTCAGGCCCCGCCCTCTCACTCGCTCGTCAAGCCGGGCGCGGCGCTACGCGTCGCCGCCCGCCGCACCGGGATCGGCGGCCGACACGTCGAGCAGCTGGTACCGGTCGATCGCCTGCTTGAGCACCGACCGGTCGACCTTGCCCTCCCTGGCCAGCTCGGTCAGCACGCCCACCACGATCGACTGCGCGTCGATGTGGAAGAACCGCCGGGCCGCGCCCCGGGTGTCCGCGAAGCCGAAGCCGTCGGCGCCCAGCGACTGGTACGTCCCGGGCACCCACCGCGCGATCTGGTCCGGAACCGACCGCATCCAGTCGGAGACGGCCACGAACGGACCGTCCGCGCCGGTCAGCTTCCGGGTCACGTACGGCACCCGCTGCTCCTCCTCGGGGTGCAGCAGGTTGTACTCCTCGCAGGCCACGGCCTCGCGCCGCAGCTCGTTCCAGGAGGTCGCCGACCAGACGTCGGCCTTCACGTTCCACTCCTCGGCGAGGATCTTCTGCGCCTCGACCGCCCACGGAACGGCCACACCCGACGCCATGATCTGCGCCGGGATGGACCCCGAGGTGCCCTCGCTGAAGCGGTGGATGCCCTTGACGATGCCTTCGACGTCCACGTTCGCCGGCTCGGCCGGGTGCCGGATCGGCTCGTTGTAGACGGTGAGGTAGTAGAAGACGTCCTCGCCGTGCGGGTGCTCCTCGGAGCTGCCGTACATCCGGCGCAGACCGTCCTGCACGATGTGCGCGATCTCGAAGCCGTAGGCAGGGTCGTACGCCACACAGCCCGGGTTGGTGGAGGCGAGCAGCTGCGAGTGGCCGTCCGCGTGCTGCAGGCCCTCGCCGGTCAGGGTCGTACGTCCGGCGGTCGCACCCAGGACGAATCCGCGCGCCAGCTGGTCGGACATCTGCCAGAACTGGTCGCCGGTGCGCTGGAAACCGAACATCGAGTAGAAGACGTACACCGGGATCAGCGGCTCGCCGTGCGTGGCGTAGGCCGAACCCGCCGCGATCAGCGAGGCCGTGCAGCCCGCCTCCGAGATGCCGTCGTGCAGCATCTGGCCCTGCGGCGACTCCTTGTAGGCGAGCAGCAGGTCCCGGTCCACGGACTCGTACTGCTGGCCGAGCGGGTTGTAGATCTTCGCACTCGGGAAGAAGGAGTCCATGCCGAACGTGCGGTATTCGTCCGGTGCGATCAGTACGAACCGCCTGCCGAGTTCCTTGTCCCGCATGAGGTCCTTGAGCAGTCGTACGAACGCCATGGTGGTGGCGATGGACTGCTGGCCGGAGCCCTTCTTCACGGTCGCGTACGTCTTCTCGCCCGGCAGCGTGAGCGGCTTCGAGCGCACCACACGCGTCGGGACGTAACCGCCGAGGCCCTTGCGACGGTCGTGCATGTACTGGAGTTCTTCCGAGTCCGGGCCCGGGTGGTAGTACGGCGGCGCGCCGCTCTCCAGCTCCTGGTCGGAGATGGGCAGGTGCAGCCGGTCGCGGAAGCCCTTGAGGTCGTCGACCGTCAGCTTCTTCATCTGGTGCGTGGCGTTGCGGCCCTCGAAGTTCGGGCCCAGCGTCCAGCCCTTGATGGTCTTGGCGAGGATGACCGTCGGCTGGCCCTTGTGCTCCACGGCAGCCTTGTACGCCGCGAAGATCTTCCGGTGGTCGTGACCACCGCGCCCCAGGTGCAGGATCTGGTCGTCGGTCATGTTCTCGACCATCGCGCGCAGCCGGTGGTCGTCACCGAAGAAGTGGTCACGGATGTAGGCGCCGGTCTCGGTGGCGTACGTCTGGAACTGGCCGTCCGGCGTGGTGTTCATCCTGTTGACCAGCACACCGTCGCGGTCCTGGGCCAGCAGCGGGTCCCAGGTGCGGTCCCAGACCAGCTTGATCACGTTCCAGCCGGCCCCCCGGAAGATCGACTCCAGCTCCTGGATGATCTTGCCGTTGCCGCGCACGGGACCGTCGAGCCGCTGCAGGTTGCAGTTCACGACGAACGTGAGGTTGTCCAGGCCCTCGCGGGCGGCGATGGACAGCTGGCCGAGCGACTCCGGCTCGTCCATCTCGCCGTCCCCGAGGAACGCCCACACGTGCGACTTCGAGGTGTCGGCGATCTCGCGCGCGTGCATGTAGCGGTTCATCCGCGCCTGGTAGATCGCGCCGATCGGGCCGAGACCCATCGAGACGGTCGGGAACTCCCAGAAGTCCGGCATCAGCCGCGGGTGCGGGTAGCTGGACAGCCCGTACGGCGCCTTCGACTTCTCCTGGCGGAACGCGTCCAGGTTCTGCTCGCTCAGACGGTCCAGCAGGAACGCGCGGGCGTAGATGCCCGGCGAGGCGTGACCCTGGAAGAAGACCTGGTCGCCGCCGTCGCCCTCGTCCTTGCCGCGGAAGAAGTGGTTGAAGCCGACGTCGTAGAGCGAGGCGGAGGAGGCGAAGGTGGCGATGTGGCCGCCCACGCCGATGCCGGGGCGCTGGGCGCGGGAGACCATCACGGCCGCGTTCCAGCGGGTCGCGTTCAGGATCTTGCGCTCGATCTCCTCGTTGCCCGGGAAGAACGGCTCGGCCCTGGTGGGGATGGTGTTGACGTAGTCCGTGCTGCGCATCTCGGGCACGGCCACGCGCTTCTCGCGGGCCCGCTCGATCAGGCGCAGCATCAGATAACGGGCCCGCTCCCGGCCGCGTTCGTCGACGGCGGCGTCGAGGGAGTCGAGCCACTCCTGGGTTTCCTCGGGATCGAAGTCAGGAACCTGACTCGGAAGGCCGCCAATGATGATCGGGTTGCGATCGGGTCCGGAAGCCACGCTGTTCCTTACCTGTCAGAGGGCTGCATTTCCCTGGGGTTCGCTGAGTTTTCGGTATACCTGCACCGTTCCCCATCGTGTACCTCGGCGCGGCAAACGTCACCTCTACTGTGGGGTAACCCGACCTTGGTCCAGCAGCTGCTCCAGGGCTCGCTCCCCCGCGGTGTCCGCACGGATGGTTCCCAAACGCAGCATCGGGGCGGCGGGGTGTGGGCTGCGTCACGCCCCGGGCCGTGGCAGTGTGCCGTAAGTTGCGGCGACACGGCCCGGAACGTCACCGTTTCGGCGGTCTCCAGGGCCGGGTACTTGCGCGATCCGCCCCGCCCGTGTGGACTACGGCCAATGCTTCGCGCACGCGCGTGGCTAAGACTCCCCCCAAGCCCCGAGCGGGCTCGGGTGGACCCCCATCCAAAACATGATCAGGAGGCAACCCGTGAGCGCGACCGCGGACCACGCGGAGGAACGGACTAACCCTGCCGGCAGGCTGGGTTTCCAGCCCGAGCAGGTGGTCCAGGAGATCGGCTACGACGACGACGTAGACCAGGAACTCCGCGAGGCCATTGAGGAAGTCATCGGCAGCGACCTTGTGGATGAGGACTACGACGATGTAGCCGATGCCGTGGTGCTGTGGTTCCGCGACGAGGACGGCGACCTGACGGATGTGCTGGTGGACGCCATCACGTACATCGAGGAGGGTGGCTCGATCCTGCTGCTGACGCCGAAGACCGGCCGGGACGGATACGTGGAGCCGAGCGACATCTCCGAAGCCGCGACGACCGCCGGGCTCTCCGCGTCGAAGAGCGTCAGCGTCGGCAAGGACTGGAGTGGCAGCCGGCTGGTGACGCCCAAGGCAGCGAAGTCGAAGAAGTAACCCTGGAACGCCGGACGGGCTGGCACCACCGCCAGCCCGTCCGATGTCCTGCGGTGATCCGTCAGAAGGGCCCTAGGGTGGATGCCACCCGAACAGCCCAGCGAAGGGACATCCAGGAAAATGGCGATCCAGGTCGGCGACAAGGCCCCCGACTTCGAGCTCAAGGACAACCACGGCGCGACCGTGAAGCTGTCCGACTTCCGCGGCAGCAAGAACGTCGTGCTGCTGTTCTACCCCTTCGCCTTCACCGGCGTGTGCACCGGCGAGCTGTGCGAGCTGCGTGACCACCTGCCGCAGTTCTCCGACCGCGACACCCAGCTGCTCGCCGTGTCGAACGACTCCATCCACACCCTGCGCGTGTTCGCCGAGCAGGAGGGCCTCGAGTACCCCCTGCTGAGTGACTTCTGGCCGCACGGCGAGGTCTCCCGCGCCTACGGCGTCTTCGCCGAGGACAAGGGCTGCGCGGTGCGCGGCACCTTCGTCATCGACAAGGAGGGCGTCGTGCGCTGGACCGTCGTCAACGCCCTGCCGGACGCCCGTGACCTGAACGAGTACGTCAAGGCGCTCGACACCCTGTGATTGTTCGGGTGCGGGGACTGCGGGGTGCGGGAACCCGTCACTAGGATCGAACCGTTGATCCGACATCCGACGCATTACGGGGCTCCCTGCCCCTGGACACCAATGGAGGACCTGTGGGAGTCAGCCTCAGCAAGGGCGGCAACGTATCGCTGACCAAGGAGGCCCCGGGCCTGACCGCGGTCATCGTCGGTCTGGGGTGGGACGCCCGTTCCACCACCGGTACCGACTTCGACCTGGACGCCAGCGCGCTGCTGGTGAACCCGGCCGGCAAGGTCGCCAGCGACGCGAACTTCGTCTTCTTCAACAACCTCAAGAGCCCCGAAGGCTCGGTCGAGCACACCGGCGACAACATCACCGGTGAGGGCGAGGGCGACGACGAGCAGATCAAGGTCAACCTCGCCGGCGTGCCCGCCGACGTCGACAAGATCGTGTTCCCGGTCTCGATCTACGACGCCGAGAACCGTCAGCAGTCCTTCGGCCAGGTGCGCAACGCGTTCATCCGTGTGGTGAACCAGGCCGGCGAGGCGGAGATCGCACGGTACGACCTCTCCGAGGACGCGTCGACCGAGACCGCCATGGTCTTCGGCGAGCTCTACCGGCACGGCGCGGAGTGGAAGTTCCGTGCCATCGGCCAGGGGTACGCCTCGGGCCTGCGCGGCATCGCCCAGGACTTCGGCGTCAACGTCTGAGCAGTGCCAGTGCCTCACCGTCCGGCGCCGCACGGTGTGCGTGCGGCGCCGGACGCGCAGGACAAGCAGAGCAGCAGCACCGTCTCGGGGAGGGACCAGCACATGGGCGTCACGCTCGCCAAGGGAGGCAACGTCTCCCTGTCCAAGGCCGCACCCGACCTCACCCAGGTGATGGTCGGGCTCGGCTGGGACGCGCGCTCCACCACCGGAGCCGACTTCGACCTCGACGCCAGCGCCCTGATGTGCACCGACGGGCGCGTGCCGGGCGACGAGTGGTTCATCTTCTACAACCAGCTCAAGAGCCCGGACGGCTCGGTCGAGCACACCGGCGACAACCTCACCGGTGAGGGCGAGGGCGACGACGAGTCGATCCTGATCGACCTCTCCAAGGTGCCGGCCCGCTGCGACAAGATCGTTTTCCCGGTCTCCATCCACGAGGCCGACGCGCGCAACCAGACCTTCGGGCAGGTCAGCAATGCCTTCATCCGGGTCGTCAACCAGGCCGACGGCCAGGAACTCGCGCGCTACGACCTCAGCGAGGACGCCTCCACCGAGACCGCGATGATCTTCGGCGAGGTCTATCGCTACCAGGGCGAATGGAAGTTCAGGGCGGTGGGGCAGGGGTACGCGTCGGGGCTGCGGGGCATCGCTCTAGACTTCGGAGTCAACGTTTCGTAAAGCCGGTTGCGGCGCGGGGGAGACCCGTACATACACGATGGGGTAGCCAGTGCTTCTGAAAACCTTCGGCTGGTCGTTCGCGGTCACCGCGATCGGCCTGGTCGCGGCGGTCCTTTACGGGGGGTGGACCGCCTTCGGAATCGTGGCGATCCTCTCCGTTCTCGAAATCTCCCTCTCCTTCGACAACGCGGTGGTCAACGCCGGGATCCTGAAGAAGATGAGTGCCTTCTGGCAGAAGATCTTCCTCACGGTCGGCGTCATCATCGCCGTCTTCGGCATGCGACTGGTGTTCCCCGTCGTCATCGTCGCCATCAGCGCCAAGATCGGCCCGATAGACGCCGTCGACCTCGCGCTGAACAACAAGGACCAGTACCAGCAGCTGGTCACCGACGCCCACCCGTCGATCGCGGCCTTCGGCGGCATGTTCCTGCTGATGATCTTCCTCGACTTCATCTTCGAGGACCGCGACATCAAGTGGCTCTCCTGGCTGGAGCGGCCGCTGGCCAAGCTCGGCAAGGTCGACATGCTGTCGGTCTGCATCGCCCTGATCGTGCTGCTCGTCTCCTCGATGACCTTCGCGGCCCACGCCCACCAGCACGGTGGCGCGCATGCCGACAAGGCGCAGACGGTTCTCATCTCCGGCATCGCGGGCCTGATCACGTACATGATCGTGGGCGGTCTCTCCGGCTTCTTCGAGGACCGTCTCGAAGACGAGGAGGAACGCGAGCACGCGCAGGAGGAAGCGGCCGAACGGGAGGGCAAGCCCCGCTCCGCCGTCACCCTGGCAGGCAAGGCCGCGTTCTTCATGTTCCTCTACCTGGAGGTCCTGGACGCCTCCTTCTCCTTCGACGGAGTGATCGGCGCCTTCGCCATCACCAACGACATCGTGCTGATGGCCCTCGGTCTCGGTATCGGCGCCATGTACGTCCGGTCGCTCACGGTCTACCTGGTCCGCCAGGGCACCCTCGACGACTACGTCTACCTGGAGCACGGCGCGCACTACGCGATCGGCGCCCTCGCCGTGATCCTCCTGGTCACCATCCAGTACCAGATCAACGAGATCATCACCGGTCTGATCGGTGTCGTCCTGATCGGCTGGTCCTTCTGGTCCTCCGTGCGCCGCAACAAGGCCCTCGCAGAGGCCGAGGGAAAAGCGGTGGCCTCGGACGAGAAGACTGAGGTGTCGTCCGGGGTGTGATCACCTTCTGAGTGAGGAACGCTCTGTGCGGGGCGGTGTCGGGTACGACTCCCGGTGCCGCCCCGTCGGCCGTCAAGGACAGCGGGTGCACGAGGGCCTGCGGTTCTTCAAGTGGAACGTGGGGGCGGGGATGGGCTTCTTCGACGGACTCCGGAGTGGGCGCGAGGCCGATTTCGACTCGGGCAACGCCGCCACCAACTCGATCGAACTGACCAAACGGCACAGCCAGGTCTCCCTCACCAAGCAGGGTGCGGCCACCGGGCATCTGCGCGTCAACCTGGCCTGGCGGATGCGGACCTCCGACGTGGGCGGTCTCCAGAAGGAGAGTCTGCTGCGGCATCCCTTCAGGGCGCTCAAGCCGCCGGAGGTCCTCGGACACAGCCAGAGCATGGTCAACGTCGACCTCGACCTGGGCTGCCTCTACGAGCTCCAGGACGGCACGAAAGGGGTCGTACAGCCGCTCGGGGGCTACCTCGGGGACGCCAACGTGGCGCCGTACGTGAAGCTCAGCGGGGACGACCGGTTCGGGTCCGCGTCCGGGGAGACGATGTACGTCAACCTCGACCACCGCGATGCCATCAAGCGGCTGCTGGTCTTCGTCTACATCTACGACCAGACGCCGGCGTTCGACCGTACGCACGCGATCGTCACGCTGTATCCCAGCAACGGGCCGCGGATCGAGATACATCTCGACGAGCGGCATCCCCAGGCCCGGTCCTGTGCGGTGGTGATGATCGAGAACGTGAAGGGGGAGCTGATGGTGCGGCGTGAGGTGAGGTTCGTGTACGGCTTCCAGGCGGAGCTGGACCGGCTGTACGGGTGGGGATTGCAGTGGGGGCGCGGCTACAAGACCAAGGCCGAACGCTGACGCCGGGTGCGCTGACGCTGCGCCCGATCCGGTGCGCCCAAGGGCTCGGGACGCGGGGCTCGGGGGCTCGGGTCAGGCAGCGACCGCGGGTCCCTGCGGCTGCTGGCGCAGTTCCTCGCGCACCTGGGGTGCCGAACCTGGCGGTGCTGTACCTGAGGAGGGTGCACCTGAGGTGGTGCGCCCTGAGGGTGTCGCTGCTAGCGCCCGATGAACTGCGGGCCCTGTGGTGGCAGGCGGAACTCCGGGTCCGGGGCCGTCGGGGGGTAGCCGTACGCCGGCTGGCTTGTCGGGTGTGGGTAGCCGTAGGCCGGCTGGACCGTGGCGGCGGCGGCCGCGGGCTGCTGGGGGTAGCCGTAGGCCGGCAGGGCGGGTACCGCTGTCGGCTGTTCCGGAGGCAGCGGCTGGGAGGAGATGTCCGACGCATGCTGTGTCGCGGCGCTCGCCTGGGACGGAACCGGGACGATCGCGGTCGCCGTGTTCTCCGGCGCCACCTCCGGCCCCTCCGCCATGCCCTCCGACTCGTCGACCGAGATGCCGTAGTTGGTCGCCAGGCCCTGCAGACCGTTGTCGTAGCCCTCGCCCAGGGCGCGGAACTTCCAGCCCTCGCCGCGCCGGTACAGCTCGCCGCAGATCAGGGAGGTCTCCTCGCCCGTCGTCGGCCTGATGTCGAAGGTGGTCAGCGGCTCGCCGTCGGCGACCGAGGCGTCGTAGAGCAGAATGCACAGGCCCTGTACGCGGTCGAAGGTGACGCCGTCCGCCGAAGCGACCAGCAGAATGTGACTGACGTCGGACTCGACACCGGCGAGATCTGTCTGGATGGTGTCGGTGAGGCCCTCGGCGACGCGTTTCTTGCCGAGCCGCCAGACCTGGCTGGAGGGGTGCCGGGGCTGGTTGTAGAAAACGAAGTCCTCGTCGGATCGCACCCGACCGTCGGGGCCGAGGAGCAGCGCCGAGGCGTCGACGTCCGGAACCCCCTGCCCGGGCACCCAGCGCAGCACCGCGCGTACCGTGGTGGCTTCGAGCGGGACGTTCGACCCCTTCAGCATCGCGTGCGTCATGCGGTCATCCTGCCCTCTCGGTCCTGGTCACGACAACGCGGGGTGCCGGTTCGCCGGAGGTTTCGTACCTCGTCGAGATGGCTGTGTTCGCTTGCGTTACCAGAAATTCACGCCCTTCGGGAACCCTCGGCATGGACGTCTACGTACTATTACCGGCCACCTGTGAACCGATTGCAGGGGGCGCTCGACCAGCACGGGGGAGTTTCATGCGTCATTTCGGGCATATCGCCCCTGAGGTGCGGCATCGCCTCTTCCACCAGGAGCCCGGCGCGTTCACCGCGGACTCCCCGGCCCGCCTGCTGTCCGCGGCGCTGGGCGCCACCCTCTACAGCCCGGCCACCCGGCCACGGCTCGCCGACGACATCGTCAAGCAGACCGAACGCGGCGTGGTCTCGATGGTGCTGTGCCTGGAGGACTCGATCGGCGACGAGGACGTCGCGGACGCCGAGGAGAACCTCGTACGCCAGTTCGCGGACCTCGCCGGACGCGGCCTGCCGGACCTGCCGCTGCTCTTCATCCGGGTACGGGTGGCCGAGCAGATCCCCGATCTCGTACGGCGGCTCGGTCCGGCCGCCCACCTGCTGTCCGGGTTCGTGATGCCGAAGTTCACCGAGGAGCGCGGCATCCTCTTCCTGGAGGCCCTGCAGAGCGCGGAGGCCCACAGCGGGCGGCGGCTGTTCGCCATGCCGGTCCTGGAGTCGCCCGAGCTGATGTACCGCGAGTCCCGCGTGGGGGCTCTGGAGGGCATCTTCCGCGCGGTCGACAAGTACCGGGAGCGGGTGCTGGCGCTGCGCCTGGGCGTGACCGACTTCTGCTCCTCGTACGGGCTGCGCAGGCCCCCCGACATGACCGCGTACGACGTCCAGATCGTCGCCTCCGTGATCGCCGACGTGGTGAACATGCTGGGGCGGGCCGACGGCACCGGGTTCACGGTGACCGGGCCGGTGTGGGAGTACTTCCGCGTCCAGGAGCGCATGTTCAAGCCGCAGCTGCGCCGCAGCCCCTTCCTGGAGGGGCAGGCCGAGGAACTTCGTGAGGCGCTCATAGAGCACTCCATGGACGGGCTGCTGCGCGAGATCACCCTCGACCAGGCCAACGGGCTGCTCGGCAAGACCTGCATCCACCCCTCCCACGTACTGCCGGTGCACGCACTCTCCGTGGTCAGCCATGAGGAGTTCAGTGACGCCCAGGACATCCTGCGGCCCGAACGGGGCGGCGGCGGGGTGCTGAGGTCGGCGTACACGAACAAAATGAATGAAGTGAAGCCGCATCGCGCCTGGGCCGAGCGGACCCTGCTGCGCGCCGAGGTGTTCGGTGTGGCCAACGAGGACGTCGGCTTCGTCGAACTCCTCGCCGCCGGGATCCCGACCTGAACCGGTTCCTTCCCACCGGTTCCATCTCACCGGCTCTTTCCCACCGGTTCCATCTCACCGGCTTCTACTCAAGGGACGTATGAACATCGCAGTGAACAACGGGGTGTGGTCCGGCAGCTGGGTCGCCGAGCGGCTCGGCGTCGAACTCGTGGGCGATGACAAGCTGACCGACCTGCTGGGGCTTGCGCTGCGCCGTAACCCCAAGCGGGCCCATCTGCTCGTCTCCCATGTGCTCGGCAAGCATGTACCGCAGTCGCCGTCGGTGGTGTACGGCTACGGCTTCGCCCTGGGTCGGCGCGTCCGTGAGCTGCTGGGCGCCGACGAGGAGGCCGGCCGGGCGGTCGTCCTCGGGTACGCGGAGACCGCCACCGGGCTCGGCCACTCCGTCGCGGACGGCCTGGGTCTGGCCCCCTATCTGCACTCCACCCGCCGCCCGGTCCCGGGCGTGGCCTCGGCGGGCGGTTTCGAGGAAGCCCACTCCCACGCCACCTCCCATCTGCTGCTGCCGGAGGACGCCGCGTTGCTGGCGGGCGACGGGCCGCTGGTACTGGTCGACGACGAGTTCTCGACCGGCAACACGGTCCTGAACACCATTCGTGATCTGCACGAACGCTATCCGCGGCGGCGCTACGTGGTGGTCGCCCTGGTCGACATGCGCTCGGCAGCCGACGCCGGCCGGCTGGACGTGTTCGCCCAGGAGATCGGCGCCCGGGTGGACCTGGTGGCGGCGGCCTCGGGGACCGTACGGCTCCCGGAGAACGTGCTGGAGAGGGGCCAGGAGCTGGTCGCCCGGCACGAGTCTCCGGCAGGGGAGCCCCGGGCGGAGGGGCCTCGGGCGGCAGGGGAGTCTCCGGCAGGGGAGTCTCCGGCACAGGAGTCTCCGGCAGGGGAGCCCCTGGCGAAGGGGCCCTCGGCACAGGAGCCCTTGGCAGGGCGGAGTGCGGAACCCTGCGGCCGTGTCGCTCGGGTCGACCTGTGCTGGCCGCGTGGCCTGCCCGACGGCGGGCGGCACGGCTTCACGCCTCGGCATCGCATACGCCTCGACAACGCCCTGCCCGCCATGGCCGCCCGGCTCGCCGAGGCCATCCCCGACAACGCCCGGCGCGTCCTCGTGCTCGGCTTCGAGGAGCTGATGTACGCGCCGCTGCGGCTCGCCCGTGAACTGGAGCAGGTCACGGACGCCGAGGTGCGCTACTCGACCACGACCCGCTCGCCCGTCCTCGCGGTCGACGACCCCGGCTACGCGATACGCAGCCGCCTCGTCTTCCCCGCCCATGACGACCCGGCCGACGGACCCGGCGAGCGTTACGCGTACAACGTGGCGGGCGCCGGCTTCGACGCTGTCGTCGCCGTCGTCGACTCGGTCGCGGACACCCCCGCACTGCACGCGCCGGACAGTCTGTTGGCCCAGCTCGCCGCGCACGCTTCGCACGTCCTGCTCGCGGTCGTTCCTTCCTACGTCCCCGAGTCGCCGCAGGCCGCCGCCCTTCCTGGAGAGAGACCCGCCATGCTGCCCGAGCCCCTCCGCGGCCCCGCCTTCTCCTCGTACCCGCCCGAGGAGGTCGGCTGGCTGCTCCAGGACCTCTCGGACGTGACGCTGGAGGCGCCGACCGAGGAACGCGAGGAGGCCATCCAGAGCGGCGGCGCGCACTACGCCGAGTCGCTGCCCGTGGAGTACCAGCCCAGCGAGCAGTACCAGGAGCTGTTCCACGCGGCCCTGGAGGCCTCGGCTGAGCGGCTGGCGCGGGCGGTGGGCGCGGTCACCGAGCTCGTGCTGGCGGAGTCTCCCCGCTCTCGGATGCGCCCGAGCGGTGAGGTCCCCGTGCCCGGGCCGGTCCTCGTCTCGCTGGCCCGCGCGGGCACCCCGATCGGTGTGCTGATGCGCCGCTGGGCCCAGTTCCGGCACGGCCTCGACCTGCCGCACTACGCCGTCTCCATCGTGCGCGGCCGGGGTATCGACGCCAACGCGCTGCGCTGGCTCGCCGCCCACCACGACCCCCGTGACGTGGTCTTCGTCGACGGCTGGACCGGCAAGGGCGCCATCACCCGCGAACTCGCCGACGCCATCAAGGAGTTCGAAGCAGGGGGCGGTGCGGCCGGCTTCCGCCCGGAGATCGCGGTCCTCGCTGATCCGGGCTCCTGCGTACGGACCTACGGCACCCGCGAGGACTTCCTCATCCCCTCCGCCTGCCTCAACTCCACGGTGTCCGGCCTGATCTCGCGAACCGTCCTGCGTGCCGACCTGGTCGGCCCGAACGACTTCCACGGCGCGAAGTTCTACCGCGAACTCGCCGGCGCCGACGTGTCCATCGCCTTCCTGGACGCGGTCACCGCGCGCTTCCCGGAAGTCGTGGAGGACGTGGACATGCGGGCCAAGGAGTTGCTGTCCGGCGACCGCGCCCCGACCTGGGAGGGCTGGGCGGCCGTCGAGCGGATCAGCGAGGAGTACGGCATCCACGACGTCAACCTCGTCAAGCCCGGCGTCGGCGAGACCACCAGGGTGCTGCTGCGCCGGGTGCCCTGGAAGATCCTGGCGCGGGCCGGCGCGGGTGCCGACCTCGACCATGTCCGACTGCTGGCCGAACAGCGAGGTGTCCCGGTGGAAGAGGTCGCCGAACTTCCGTACACCTGCGTGGGGTTGATCCACCCGAAGTACACGCGGGGCGCGACGGGCGTCGACGGCAAGGCGGTGACGGTCTGATGTCGGTGCTGGTGGCGAGTGACCTCGACCGCACGCTCATCTACTCCGCGGCGGCCCTCGCCCTGACCATGCCGGACGAGGAGGCGCCCCGGCTCCTGTGCGTCGAGGTGCACGAGAGCAAGCCGCTGTCCTACCTGACGGAGACGGCCGCCGGGCTGCTCTCGGAGCTCGGGGACGCGGCGCTCTTCGTACCGACGACGACCCGCACGCGCAGGCAGTACCAGCGCATCAACCTGCCGGGCCCGCCGCCCACGTACGCGATCTGCGCCAACGGTGGCCACCTCCTGGTGGACGGCGTCTCCGACCCCGACTGGCACGCCCGCGTGACGGCTCGGCTCGCCGAGGAGTGTGCCTCGCTGGACGAGGTGCGCGAGCACCTGATGGCCACGGCCGATCCGTTGTGGGTGCGCAAGCACCGGATCGCCGAGGACCTCTTCGCCTACCTGGTCGTCGAACGCGAACTCCTCCCTGAGGACTGGGTGAAGGAACTCGCGGTCTGGGCGGAGAACCGGGGCTGGACGGTCTCCCTTCAGGGCCGCAAGCTCTACGCCGTCCCGAAGCCGCTCACCAAGAGTGCCGCCGTGCACGAGGTCGCCCGCCGCACCGGCACCGCCCTCACCCTCGCCGCCGGTGACTCCCTGCTCGACGCCGACCTCCTCCTCGCCGCGGACCAGGGCTGGCGTCCCGGGCACGGCGAACTGGCCGACGCCGGCTGGACCGCCCCGGCGATCAGTGCGCTGCCCGAGCGGGGGGTGCTGGCCGGGGAACGGATCCTGCGGGAGTTCTTGCGGGTGACACGGCAGGGGACGGTCTGAGGATCGGCGCCTGGAGCGCCAAGAACGCGGCTACGGGTGCCGACGCACGTCCCGCCCCCGCCTGCGACGGCCCGATCCCGGGCGCCGCAGCAGGAGTACACCGACGAACACCCGGGCCGCAGGACGGCCACGGCATGGGCCACAGAACGGCCACGGCATGGGCCGCCGGGCAGGGGAGCGTCGGGTGGGGGCCTTTGTCGAGCGGTTGTCAGCCGCAGCAGCCTCCGCCGCAGCAGCCGCCTCCACCGCCGCTCGCCCGGGGCGCCGACGCCGGGGCGGAGGCCGAGCCGCCGACCGCCACCGTGGACAGGAGCTTCACCGTGTCGTCGTGACCGGCGGGGCAGGCGGCGGGAGCGGAGGAGTCGGCCATCGGACGGCTCAGTTCGAAGGTGTCGCCGCAGGTCCGGCAGCGGTACTCGTAGCGGGGCATGCGATCAGGGTAGCGGGGCACCTCGGGCCACGCGTGTGACCAACGCCACAAGACCGCCATGTTCCTTACTAGCCGGTATGTGGTTGTTCGGGTCAACTTCTTATATGAAGAAACTGCGAAGGTAGTTGGTAGTTTTCGGTCGTGACCGGGACAGCGCAGCGCACGGGCCCGCCTACCGACCACCGCCGCCCGCGTCGTCGACGGGCGGCATGGAAACGGCCCCCGTGGGCGGCGTTACGCCGCTTCCGCCCCGCCTACCCGCGGCCGGGCCGCACCGACTGGCGCCGCTGGGTCCCTTCCCCGCGCCAGTCGCTCGGGGTCGCCCTGGCCACCGTCGGCATGACCGGGCTGTTCCTGGGCATCGCCTACGCGGCCACGGACGTACCGGAGAACCTGAACAGCTACGCCACCCAGCAGGACAACGTCTACTTCTGGTCCGACGGCACCCCCATGTCCCGCACCGGCTGGGTGCGGCGGCAGGCGATGCCGCTGAAGGACATACCCGAGGACGTGCGCTGGGCGGTGCTCGCGGCGGAGAACGAGAGCTTCTACTCCGACCCCGGCATCTCCTTCAAGGGGCTGACCCGCGCGCTGTGGCGCACTGTCGGCGAGGGGGGCACCGAGGGCGGCTCGACCATCACCCAGCAGTACGTCAAGAACGTCTACCTGACGCAGAACCAGACGCTCGGCCGTAAGTTCAGCGAGGCGATGATCTCCCTCAAGCTCGACAACAGGATGAGCAAGGACCAGATCCTGGAGGGTTACCTCAACACCAGCTGGTTCGGCCGTGGCACGTACGGCATCCAGCGCGCCGCGCAGGCTTACTACGGCAAGGACGTCACCCACCTGAACGCCAGTCAGGCCGCCTTCCTCGCCTCCCTGTTGAAGGGCGCCGGAATGTACGACCCCACCCTCGGCAAGGCCAACCACCGGCGTGCCGTGGAGCGTTGGTCCTGGACCCTCGACCGGATGGTCAAGATCGGCAAGCTGTCGTCGGGCGAGCGGGCCAAGTACACGACGTTCCCCGAGCCGCTCACGTCGGCCCGCGTCTACGACACCGGAAAACAGAGCGACTACCTGGTGGAGTTGGCGCAGCAGTACGCCAAGAAGTCCGCGCACATCTCGGACAAGCAGTTCGACCTCGGCGGTTACCAGATCTACACGACCTTCGACCACAAGCGGGAGGCCGCTCTCGTGGACGCCGTGGCCAAGGCCCGCGAGCAGGCGAAGAAGGACGACCCGAAAGCGGCGAAGGCCGTGCACTACGGTGCCGCGTCCGTCGCCACCGACGGCCGGATCCTCGCCGTCCACGGCGGACCCGACCACCGTACGCAGGGCTACAACGAGTCCAACGCCAGTACGGTGCAGGCTGGTTCGGCGTTCCTGCCGTTCGTCTACGCGGCCGGTCTCGAACACGGGGTCCACAAGACACGCGGTGGTCCCGCCACGCCGGTCACCCCGCAGACGCTCTATGACGGCGACGACGGTGTCCCCGTCACCACGCCCGAGGGGCCGTACTGGGACCGCGGCGGCAAGACGGTCGCCGGCCGTAACGACGGCAAGAGGTCGTACGGGCAGATCACCCTCGGCACGGCGCTCGCCGCGTCCGTGAACACGCCGTTCATGCAACTCGGCATGGACACCGGCCTGGACAAGGTGAGCCAGACCGCCGAGGCGGCCGGACTGCTCGCCTCCAGCATGGGGCCGCAGGTGCCCGCGCTGTCCGTGGGCAGCTCCACACCGAGCGCGATCCGGATGGCGAGCGGCTACGCGACCTTCGCCGCGGCGGGGAAGCACACCGAGCCGTACTCGGTGCGCCGTGTCACCCGCAACGGCTCGACGGTCCGGCTGGACACCCCTATCGCGCGCCGGGCGGTAGGCGCCCAGGTGGCCGAGGAAGTCTCCGAGGCGCTGACCGACTCCCTGCGCGCCGCCCATCCCACCGTCCCCGCCCTCGACGCCGCCGGGAAGCCCGGCACCACCGAGGACGACACCGCCGCCTGGTACGCCGGCACCGCCGCGTCCGTGTCGACCGCGGTCGTCGTCTACCGCATGGACCTGGCCAAGTCCCTTGAGCCGCTGCCACTCAAGGGCCTGGACGGCAGCTCAACCGACAGCGTCCCGTACGCCCTCTGGTCCGGCGCCATGGGTTTCGGCTGACCCCGAGGCCCGCACCACCCCCCCCACCACGCCCCCCGCGCAGAATGAGTACCGCATGCCTCGCATGAAGACATCTACCGGCAGGCGCCGCAGATCGCGCCCCCGCCGCCAGGCCAGGCCGGAGTTCCTGACCCTCGCCGCCTTCCTCGTCGTGGCCTCCCTGGTCGGGGGCTTCCTGGCCCTGACCCGCCCGGACCACACGGCGCCCACCGCCTCCACCGGAACGAACAAGACCCGCGAGGCCGCTCGCAAGGAGAGCGCGAAAACCGAGTGGGACGGGAAGACCAAGGTCCTCGGGGACGGCTCCACCTCCTACACCGGCCCGCAGAAAGGGCAGTTGAAGGCGGAGCCGCTCAAAGCCGGCGAGAAGCCGCCCCAGTTCGTCGTCTTCTCCTGGGACGGCGCGTTGCAGGGCAGCGACGGTCTCTTCTCGCACTACCGGGAGCTGGCGAAGAAGTACGACGCCCATATGACGTTCTTCCTCACCGGTATCTACCTGCTGCCGAAGGACAAGGCGACGCTCTACCAGCCGCCGCAGCACCCGGTGGGCTCCGCGGCGATCGACTTCGCGACCGACGACCACATCCGCACCACGCTGGAACAGCTCAGCCGGAGCTACGAGGACGGCAACGAGATCGGCAGCCACTTCAACGGTCACTTCTGCGGCAAGAAGGGCGGCGGTGACTGGAGCGTCGCCGAGTGGAAGAGCGAGATCGACCAGTTCTACGCGTTCGTCGAGAAATGGAAGACCAACACCGGCTACCAGGACATCGCCCCGCTGCCCTTCGACGTCAAGAAGGAGGTCACCGGCGGTCGCGCCCCCTGTCTGGAGGGGCAGAAGAACCTGTTGAAGGCCATGAAGAGCTACGGCTGGCGCTACGACGCCAGCTCCTCCGGCGACTTCCAGATATGGCCGACGAGGAAGAACGGCGTCTGGGACTTCCCGCTCCAGATGCTCCCCTACGAGGGCGGCACCTACCAGGGCCTCTCGATGGACTTCAACTTCCTCTACAACCAGTCCGACGGCGAGACCGACGGCAACCCCGCCGACTACCCGCAGTGGGAACAACAGACCGTCGAGTCCTACATGTCCGGCTTCAACCGCGTGTACTACGGCAGCCGGGCCCCGCTGTTCGTCGGCAACCACTTCGAGAACTGGAACGGCGGCATCTACATGAAGGCCGTCGACCAGGTCATCGAGAAAGTCTGCACGAAGAAGGACGTCAAGTGCGTGTCCTTCAAGGAGCTGGCCGACTGGCTGGACGTGCAGAAGCCGGAGACCTTGGCGGGGGGGGGGGGGGGGGCGCGCCCCCCCGCCCCCCCCCCGGCGGGGGGGGGGGGGGGGGCACCCCCCCCCCCCCCCCCCCAAACCCACCGCAAAAAACAATATCAGGGAG
>NZ_JARXYX010000020.1 GCF_029893585.1 Streptomyces sp. LBL | reverse complement strand
TATCCCCTCGCCCCGCCTGGGGTTTCCTTGCGCCCATTATTTTTAGTGAAACTATTTCTTTGCCGCGGACCCCTTCGGTCGGGGGGGGGGGGGGGGGGGGGGGGGGGGGGGGGGGACCCCCCCCCCCCCCCCCCCCACTCCACTTTTACGGCTCACGCCCGACGGGTAAGGTTAGGTTAGCCTCACCGATCCTGGTCGGGGCGACGCTACTGTGAACCCCGCCGGGAGGTGAACCGCGTGTACGTCTGCAACTGCTTCGGTGTGACCGAGGCGCAGGTCAAGGAGCACGCGGAGAACGGTGCCGGTACCCCCCGCCAGATCGCCTCGGCCTGCAAGGCGGGCACGGACTGCGGGTCGTGCGTACGACGCATCCAGGCGCTCCTCGGCAGGGGTGCCTGCCCGAGCCACGACCTCACCGGTCAGGGGAAGTCCGTACGCGCGGAACCCTCGGAACTCAGGGCCCTCGAGGAAGCGGCGTAGGTCCGGGCTGGTCCCGGTCGGCTCAGCTCTCCGGCTGCTCGATCAGCTGGGCGAGGTAGAGCGCCTCGCCGAGTTTGTCCAGGAGCTCCAGCTGGGTGTCGAGGTAGTCGATGTGGTGCTCCTCGTCCTGAAGGATCGACTCGAAGAGATTGGCCGACGTGATGTCGCCCTTCTCCCGCATCACCTTGATGCCGCGCCGGAGCCGGTCGATCGCCTCGACCTCGACCTGCCGGTCGGCCTCGAACATCTCCTTGACCGTCTGTCCCACGCGTACATGGAAGAGGCGCTGGTAGTTCGGCAGCCCGTCCAGGAACAGGATCCGGTCGGTGAGCACCTCCGCGTGCTTCATCTCGTCGAACGATTCGTGCCGCGTGTATTTCGCGAGCTTGGTCCAGCCGAAGTTCTCCTGCATCTTCGCGTGCAGGAAGTACTGGTTGATCGCGGTGAGCTCGGCGGTCAACTGCTCGTTGAGGAATTCGATGACCTCGGGGTCGCCCTGCATCGCAGAGGCTCCTTCCGACCGGGGGAACTGGCGGGTTGCGCCGCATGATTGCACCGGCAACGAAGATCGTCCAGTAAGTCTTCACTTAGTAAGTAAGGGCATACTTAGTGCCGATTGCCCGATTTAGGTGGGGGTTGGTCAGGTGCACTGCCCCGGGTCTGTCAGGATGGAGTCATGGGTCAGCCGGTGGAACGCGAGTCGGGAGAAGCGGCACACTCCGAGCTTCCGCCGGGGCAGCGACTGCAGCGTGGCTGGCCGGTCACGCACTACGGCCCGGTCCCCAAGTTCCGGCCCGAGCGCTGGGAATTCCGGGTCTTCGGCGCCACCGCGGACGGCGAGAAGCACTGCTGGAACCACGAGGAGTTCACGGCCCTGCCCTATACCACGGTCATGGCCGACCTGCACTGCGTCACGAAGTTCAGCATGCTCGGCGCCGAGTGGGGCGGCATTCCCACCCGGACCGTCCTGGAGATCGCCCCGCCCGCACCCTCCGTCACCCATGTGATGGTATGGGCGGAGTACGGCTTCAGCTCCAACCTGCGTCTCGCGGACTTCGCGTCCGAGCGCACGATCTTCGCCACCCACAAGGACGGCGAACTGCTCACGGCGGAACACGGCTTCCCCCTCCGCCTCGTCGTCCCCCACCTGTACGCGTGGAAGGGACCCAAGTGGGTCCGCGGCATCGAGTACATGACCGCCGACCGCCGCGGCTTCTGGGAGGAACGCGGCTACCACAACGTCGGCGATCCCTGGAAGGAACAGCGTTACTCCTACCAGGAAGGGCCCGGGGAGGGGCCTGAGCTCTGACCCTACGAGCTCTGATCCCACCAGCTCTGATCTCACGAGCTCTGGCCCCACCAGCTCTGATCTCACGAGCTCTGGCCCCACCAGCTCTGATCTCACGAGCTCTGGCCCCACCAGCTCGGATCCCACGAGCCGTGACTCCACCAGCTCTGACTCCACGAGCTCGGAAAACCCACGTCACGGCCCCGGCGTCAGCCGTCCCGCAGTTTCTTCAGCCGCTCCACGTCCATCGCGTGGCCCTCCTTGCCGCCGGGCGTCTCGATGATCAGCGGAACGCCCTCGGTGGCGGGGTGGGTCATCAGCTCCCGGAACGGGTCCTCGCCGATATGGCCGGAGCCAATGTTCTCGTGCCGGTCCTTGTGTGCGCCGACCACGTCCTTGGAGTCGTTGGCGTGGATCAGCCTCAGCCGTCCCTCGCCGACCGTGTCCACGAGCAGGTCCAGCGTCCGGTGCATCCCGCTCGGCCCGGTCAGGTCGTGTCCGGCCGCGAAGATGTGGCAGGTGTCCAGGCACACGCCCAGCTTCGGATGGGCGTCCAGCGCCTCGAAGTACGGCCCGAAGTCCCAGGTCCGCGAGCACAGCGAGGCGCCCTGACCGGCCGTCGACTCCAGGAGCAGAAACGGGTCGTCGTCGTGGGTGAGCTCGTCGAGCAGCGGCAGCAGGTACTCCCGCACCTGCTTGAGCGCCACCGACCGGTCCCGGCCCCCGGTCGCGCTGCCGGTGTGCACCACCACGCCCAGCGCACCGATCTCCCGCCCGCGCCGCAGCGAGTGCCGCAGCGACTCCACCGACTTCTCCACGGTCGCCTCGGTGTGCGAGCCGAAGTTGATCAGATACGGCGCGTGCACATACGCCGGGATCGACTCGGCCGCGCACACCGCCCGGAACTCCTCGTCCTGCCGCGGGTTCCCGGCCGGCGTGGCCCAGCCGCGCGGGTTGGCGACGAAGACCTGTACGGCCTCGGCCTTCAGGTCATGGGCGTAGGACAGCCCCACGGAGTGCAGGCCGCCGGCCACGGGGACATGACCGCCGACGGGGTTGCGGGAGGGGCCGAGGTGCTGACTGTTCACCGGTTCAGGGTGCCATGCGCCCGAGGCCGTCCGGTCAGCGGATGGTGATCGTGATCGTCGAGCCCTTGGGCGCGCTCTCCCCGCCCTCCACGGACTGCTTCTTGACGGTGTCGCCGAACAGCCCGAGCAGCCCGCGGTCCTCGTCGACCTCGAAACCGGCGCCCTCCAGTGCGGACTTGGCGTCGTCGACGCTGTCGCCGACCACGTCCGGGACCTCGACCATCTCGGGGCCCTTGGACAGCGTCAGCGTCACCGTGTCGCCGTCGGCCGCGGTGCTGCCGCTCTCCGGGGTCTGCCGGGCGACCTCCCCCTTGCCGACGTCGGAGGAGTCGACCTCCTCGGGGGAGACCTTCACCTTGAGGCCCGCCTCCTCCAGGTCCGCCCGCGCGTCCTCCAGGGACTCACCCGTGACGTCCGGAACGTCGATCGGGCTGCCCTTGCTGACGACGAGCGCGACCGCCGAACCCGCGCGGCGCTCGGTGCCACCCTCCGGGTCCGTGGAGATCACGAACCCCTTGTCCACGTCGTCGCTGAACTCCCGGGTGACCATGCCCGGCTCCAGCCCGTCCTGCTTCAGCACGGTCCTGGCCTTGTCCAGTCGGTAGCCCTGAACGTCGGACACCTTCACGGTCTTCGGTCCGTCGGAGATGACGAGCTTCACGGAGTCGTTGTCCCGGATACGGGCGCCCGTATCCGGGTCGGTGCTGACGACGGTGCCGCGCTTCACGGTGTCGCTGTACGCGTGCTGGACCTTGCCGACCTCCAGCCCGGCGGCCTCCAGCCGGCTCCGGGCCTGCGCCTCGGTCTTCTCCAGCACCGCCGGGACCTTGGTGAACTGACCGGAGTTGATGTACCAGACGCCCGCGCCGACCCCGAGGGTCAGCAGCACGGCGGCGACGACGGCGTACAGCCGGCGGTCCGGGCGGGCGCGGCGGCGCGGCGGCAGCGGCGCTCCGGCCTCCAGTCGGCTCGTGTGATGGACCCCGGCCCCGGACGCGTCCTCGTTGACCGGCAGCGGTCGCGACATGGGGGACGTCAGTGAGCGCGGGAGCACGCTCGTGCGGTCCTCGGCGTTGCCGTGCGCCCCCGGGACCGCCTGCGGCGGCACGGCGTCCAACTGGTCGGTGCTGAGAGCCGAGCGGGCCTCCCGTGCCTGCGCGAGCAGCGCGACGGCGTCGTACGGCCGCAGACCGGGGTTGCGGGCGGTCGCGGAGGCGACCAGCTCGTCCAGTTCGTAGGCCAGACCGGGCACGAGCGCCGAGGGGGGCGGGACGTCCTCATGGAGGTGCTTGTAGAGCACGATCGCCGGGGAGTCCCCGTCGTGCGGCTTCTGGCCGGTGAGCATCTCGTGGAGGACGACACCGCACGCGTACACGTCGACGCGGGGGTCGGCGGCGCCCGGCTGCTCGATCTGTTCGGGCGCGAGGTACGAGACGGTGCCGAGCACGGCCCCGGTGGTGCTGGTGACGGTGTCCACGGAACGCACGAGGCCGAAGTCGGCGACCTTCACCCGGCCGTCGTCCCCTATCAGGACGTTCTCCGGCTTCATGTCCCGGTGCACGAACCCGGCCCGGTGCGCGGCGCCCAGCGCGGCCAGCACCGGCTCCAGGATGTCGAGCGCGGCCCTCGGCTGCAGTGCCCCGCGGTCGCGCAGCACGTCCCGCAGGGTGCAGCCGGCGACGTACTCCATGGCGAGGTAGACGTACGACCCGTCGGTGCCCTGGTCGAAGACCTGCACGACGTTCGGGTGGGCGAGCCGGGCGACGGACTTGGCCTCGCGGATGAACCGCTCGACGAACGACCCGTCGGCGGCCAGCGCCGGATGCATCACCTTGAGCGCGAGCACCCGGTCCAGGCGGGTGTCCAGGGCCCGGTAGACCGTGGCCATCCCGCCGACCGCGATCCGCGCGTCGACGCGATAGCGGCCGTCGAGCACCTGCCCGACCAGAGGGTCCTGAAGGGTCGTGTCCACGCAGGTGAGTGTACGAGCCGCCGCCGACAGCGCCGGGGGTTCGGCCCTGATAGGGGTGCGACTGCAGCCGACCTGTGACGGATGTCGCACCCGCTTCCCGACGTCAGTCGAACATACGTTCAGAAGGCGGGTCGTTCGGGGTCCAGATACGCCAAGCCCTCCGCGGGAGACGACGCCTGCGCGAAGTGCCGCCGGGGAATGCGCCCCGCCAGCCGGGCCAGCCGCCCCGCTTCGACGGCATGCCTCATGGCGGCGGCCATCCGCTCCGGCTCCTGCGCCCGCGTCACCGCCGACGCCAGCATCACCCCCGCACACCCCAGCTCCATCGCCAGCGTCACATCCGACGCCGTACCGGCCCCGGCGTCCAGGATCACCGGCACGCGCGCGTGCTCCACGATCAGCTGGAAGTTGTGCGGATTGCGGATTCCGAGCCCGGACCCGATCGGGGAACCCAGCGGCATGATCGCCGCGCAGCCGGCATCCTCCAGCTTCCGCGCCAGCACGGGATCGTCGTTCGTGTACGGCAGCACCGTGAACCCGTCGTCCACCAGCGTCTGAGCCGCCTCCAGCAGCTCGATCGGATCCGGCAGCAGGGTCCGCTCGTCGGCGATGACCTCCAGCTTGATGAGGTCGGTGCCGAGCGCCTCGCGGGCGAGGCGGGCGGTGAGCACGGCCTCGCCGGCGGTGAAGCAGCCGGCGGTGTTGGGCAGCACCCGGATGCCGAGCTTCTCCAGCACCGACAGCACCGAACCGTGCACGTCCGGAGCGACCCGGCGCATCGCGACCGTCGTCAGCTCGGTCCCGGACGCGACCAGCGCCCGCTCCAGCACCTCCAGGCTGGGCGCACCGCCCGTACCCATGATCAGACGGGACGCGAACGACGTGTCACCGATGGCAAAGGGGTCGTCGGCCATGGGTCAGCCTCCTTGGACGGCGGTGAGGACCTCGACACGGTCCCCGTCGGAGAGGGACGTCGACGGCCACTGCGCGCGCGGGACGACGGTTTCGTTGAGGGCGGCGGCCACCCCGGAGGGCGCCGGCGTGAGGGAGCTCACCAGGGCGTCGAGTGCCGTACCGGGAGCGACCTCCTGCAGCTCGCCGTTGACCGAGATGTTCATACGGGCTGCTCCGTGCGGGCGGCGGCGAAAAGACCGGCGGCGAAGCGCCTGGCGGTGAAGGGGCGGGCCTCGTCCGGGAGTTCACCGCAGACGAGGGCGTGCGCCAGGGTGTCGCCGGTGACCGGGGTGAGCAGCACGCCGTTGCGGTAGTGCCCGGTGGCCAGCAGCAGCCCGTCCAGTGCGGACGGGCCGAGCAGCGGCGCGTTGTCGGGGGAGCCGGGGCGCAGCCCGGCCCGGGTCTCCGTGAGCGGCAGCTCGGTGATCCCGGGCACCAGCTCGTGGGCGTCGCGCAGCAGTTCGTACACCCCGCCCGCGGTCACCGTGGTGTCCCAGCCGAGCTCCTCACTGGTCGCGCCGACGACGAGTTCGCCGTTCTCGCGCGGCACCAGGTAGACCTGGCTGCCGCGCACCACGGCACGCACGGTCCGGCTCAGGAAGGGCGCGTACCGCTCGGGCACGGTCAGCCGCAGCACCTGCCCCTTCACCGGCCGCACGGGCGGCAGGACGTCCTGCGGGACCCCCGCCAGCCGTCCGCTGAGGCTGCCCCCCGCGAGCACCACCTGCCCGGCGCCCAGCGCGACACCCTCGGGGGTGACGACACCGACCGCGCGCTCCCGTACGACGGACAGCCGCCGCGCCCACGACCGGTGGAAGACCACTCCCGCGCGCTCGCACGCGACCACGAGGGCCGCCACGAGCCGCCGGGGGTCGATCTGGTGGTCCCCGTCGACCCGGAGCCCCCCGCGCACGCCCGGTGCGAGCATCGGCTCCAGGCGCCGGCACTCACGCCCGGACAACCACTCGGAGTCCAGCCCCGACTGCCGTTGCAGGGCGTGCAGCTCACGCAGATGGGCGCGGTCGTCGGCGTCCAGGGCGACGGCGAGCGTGCCGCTGCGGCGGTAGCCGAGGTCGTGGCCGCTGAGGTCGGTCAGCTCGGCCGCGAAGTCCGGATAGCGGCGGGCCGACTCCAGGTTCAGGCCGAGCAGGGTCTGCTCGCCGTAGTGCAGTTCCGTGACGGGGGCCAGCATCCCGGCTGCCACCTGGGCGGCCCCGCCGCCGGGCTCGGGGTCCACGACCGTGGTGGCGAACCCGCGCTGCGCAGCCCGCCAGGCCGTGACCACGCCGATGATTCCGCCCCCGACGACGAGGACGTCTGACGTTCGTGAGGACGACATGGGCGTCCAGCCCCTCCCTTCGCCGGCATGACCCGGATCAGGTTCGTACGGTCGGAGGCCGCCAGCCTCCCTCTCAGCCCGGTGCGTCCGGGCTCCCGCGAGTGCCTTACGTTGGCCACCCTAGCCCGTGGTTCCACGCCGCTGTAAGGGAGTCCTGCCTCATGCCGCGCTCGCTGGACGGCCTCGTCCTCGCCCCTGTCGCCGACCAGGCCCCAGGTCAGGTGGGCACACGCACCCGGTTCGCGTACCACGAGAAGGACGGCGAGATCTGGGCCGAATACGCGGGCGGGGACGTCGTACGCGGGCATCTGGTGGGGACCCGGGAGGGCGACCGGCTGGACTTCCGGTACGTACAGCTCAAGCAGGACGGGACGACGTCCTCGGGTCACTGTGTGTCGGCCGTCGTCGCACTGGCGGACGGCCGGGTGCGGCTGGAGGAGAGCTGGGCGTGGGAGTCACAGCCCGGTAGCGGGACGAGCGTTGTGGAGCAGGTCACGGAGCAGCACGGGTGACTGACGAATCGTCAGTTGTCTATGGTGATCAGGTGAGCGAGCAGACGCAGCAAGAGGTCGGGGCATCCGGGCGGCGCGTGGTCGTCGTGGGCGCGGGCATGGCCGGGGTGCAGACCGCGGTCGCCCTGCGGGAACAGGGCTTCACCGGCACGGTGACCCTGATCGGCGCGGAGCCGCACCAGCCGTACGACCGGCCGCCGCTGTCCAAGGCCGTCCTGCTCGGCACGGCGGAGGGCTCCGCCTTCGACGTCGACTTCGAGGCCCTCGGCATCGAACTACGGCTGGGGCGCGACGTGCTCGGCGTGCGCCCCGCCGACCACGAACTGGACACCGAGGCCGGGCCCGTGCCGTACGACGTCCTGGTCCTCGCCACCGGCGCCGAACCGATCCGGCTGCCGGGCGCGGAGGGCGTCCCTGGTGTGCACCTGCTGCGCACCCTGGACGACGCCGAGCGGCTGCGCCCGGTGCTCGCCCGCCAGCACGACATCGTGGTGGTCGGCGCGGGCTGGATCGGCGCCGAGTTCACCACGGCCGCGCGCGAGGTGGGCTGTGCGGTGACGGTCGTCGAGGCGGCGGACCGCCCGCTCGCCGGCGCGCTGCCCGCCGAGGTGGCCGCCCCGATGGCCTCCTGGTACGCCGACGCGGGAGCCGTACTGCGGACCCGCGCGCGCGTGGAGCGCGTCGAACCCGGGGCGGTGCTGCTGGACGACGGTTCGCGGCTGTCCGCCGGGGCCGTGGTCGTCGGCATCGGCGCCCGGCCCGCCACGGGCTGGCTGGCGGGCTCCGGCATCACGCTCGGCGCGCACGGCGAGGTCGCCGCCGACAACGGTCTGCGCACGTCCGTGCCGGACGTCTACGCGGTCGGCGACTGCGCCTCCTTCCCTTCGGGACGGTATGGCGAGCGCCTGCTCGTCCACCACTGGGACAACGCTCTCCAGGGGCCGCGCACGGTCGCCGCGAACATCGTCGGCGAAACCTCCGGCGAGGCCGCGGCGGTCTACGACCCGGTGCCGTACTTCTGGTCCGAGCAGTTCGGCCGGTTCGTCCAGTACGCCGGCCACCACGCGTCGGCCGACACGACCCTGTGGCGCGGCGAGCCGTCCGGCCCGGCCTGGACGGTGTGCTGGCTGCGCGAGGGCCGCCTGGTCGCCCTGCTGGCGGTGGGGCGTCCCCGGGACCTCGCGCAGGGGCGGCGGCTGATCGAGGCGGGCACGCCGATGGACGCCGGGCTGCTGGCGGACCCGGGGCGGCCTTTGAAGGCGGCCACGGCGTAGGAGAAAACCACAGGTCGGGCGATCCTGGCTTCCGACTGTCAGTCCGGGATGGCAGGCTTGTCCCGTGACCGAGATTGACGCAAAGATCGATGCTCTCGTCCCCGCGTGGCTGAACCTCCCCGACATCGCCGAGATGCTCGGCGTCGAGGTGACGCGCGTGCGGCAGCTGGTCAAGGAGGGCCAGCTCATCGCCGTACGCCGTGGTGAGAACCGCGCGCTGCACGTCCCCGCCGCCTTCATCGACACGGACAAGGTCGTCAAGGGCCTGTCCGGGACCTTGACGCTCCTGCGGGACGACGGCTTCTCCGACGAAGAGATGCTGGAATGGCTCTTCACCCCCGATGCGAGCCTGCCCGGCACCCCCGCGCAGGCTCTCAGCGAGAATCGCGGCACGGAGGTGAAGCGCCGGGCCCAGGCGCTCGCCGTCTGATCCGAGCAAGCTGATCCGAAGACCGCCCGGCGTACGGGCCGCGGCCCGCCGGGACCGCGGCCGTGGTCCACTGTGCCCGCAGCGTCCGGACCGTACCGGCCCGCGGCCCGTACGCATCGCCATCGCCATCGCCCTCGGGGGACGCACCCATGCCCGACAGGTCCGACACGCGCGACACCGACGCCCGCGCCCAGCTCGCCGACGCCCGGCTCTATCTGTGCACGGACGCCCGCAAGCGCCAGGGCGACCTCCCGGTGTTCCTGGACGCGGTGCTGGACAACGGCGTCGACATCATCCAGCTGCGCGACAAGAGCCTGGAGGCGGACGAGGAGCTGGGCCTGCTGGGACTGTTCGCCGACAAGTGCCACAGGTACGGCAAGGTCCTCGCGGTGAACGACCGCGCCGACGTGGCGCACGCGGCCCGGGCCGCCCACCCCTGGGGGCCCGCCGTCCTGCACCTCGGCCAGGGCGACCTGCCGGTCCGCGCGGCCCGCGCGATCCTCGGCGACGAGGTCGTCATCGGCCGCTCCACGCACTCCGAGACCGAGGCCGCCGCGGCCGCCGTCCAGGACGGCGTGGACTACTTCTGCACCGGTCCCTGCTGGCCGACTCCCACCAAGCCCGGCCGACCCGCCCCCGGGCTCGACCTGGTCCGGTACACCGCCGGCCTCACCACCGACCGCCCCTGGTTCGCCATCGGCGGCATCGACCTCGGCAACCTGGACGAGGTGCTGGTGGCGGGCGCCCGCCGGGTCGTGGTCGTCCGGGCGATCACCGAGGCGGACAACCCGGGGGAGGCGACGGCGGAGTTCGCCAAGCGGCTGCGACAGGCGTAGGGCCCGGCCCTGGCGAGCCCACCCGACCCCACCGCGAGCCCACCCGACCCCACCGCGGGCCCAGCGGCCTGACCGGCAGGGCCCTGCCCGGCTTGTCCGGCCACCTGCCGCCCAACGTGTCCGGCCACCTGCCGCCCGGCTGTCCAAAAGGTGGACGGGAAATAGGCAAATCGGGCAAAAATCCGTGATCCGGTTGGGGGACCGCCGCACCCTGGCTAACCTGCAGGTATGGCCCTCGGCACCGCATCCACCAGGTCGGACCACGCCCGTACCGTGCGTGACATGCTCGCGACCGGCAAGACGACGTACTCGTTCGAGTTCTACGCCCCGAAGACCCCGAAGGGCGAGCGGAACCTGTGGAACGCGCTGCGCCGGGTCGAGGCCGTGGCACCCGACTTCGTCTCCGTGACCTACGGCGCGGGCGGTTCCACCCGCGCGGGCACGGTCAAGGCGACCGAGGCGATCGCCTCCGACACCACGCTCACTCCGATCGCCCACCTCACCGCGGTCGACCACTCGGTGGCCGACCTGCGCAACATCATCGGCCAGTACGCCGACGCCGGGATCCGCAACATGCTGGCCCTGCGAGGCGATCCGCCCGGCGATCCGATGGGCGACTGGGTTCCGCACCCCAAGGGTCTGGCCTACGCCGCCGAACTCGTCGAACTCATCAAGACGTCCGGCGACTTCTGCGTCGGCGTCGCGGCCTTCCCCGCGATGCACCCGCGCTCCGCCGACTGGGACGCCGACGTCCGCCACTTCGTCGACAAGTGCCGGGCGGGCGCGGACTACGCGATCACGCAGATGTTCTTCCAGCCGGAGGACTATCTGCGGCTGCGGGACCGGGTCGCGGCCGCCGGTTGCGAGACCCCGATCATTCCCGAGATCATGCCGATCGGCAGCGCGAAGACGCTGGCGCGGATTCCGTCCCTCACCAACGCGGCCTTCCCGTCCGCCCTGAAGGAGCGGATCCTCGCAGTCAAAGACGATCCGGCGGCTGTACGCTCCATTGGTATCGAAGTCGCCACGGAGTTCTGCGCCCGGCTGCTGGCCGAGGGAGTGCCCGGACTGCACTTCATCACGCTCAACAACTCCACGGCGACGCTGGAAATCTACGAAAACCTGGGCCTGCACCATCCACCGCAGGCCTAGACCGGCCGCACCGGTATACGACACACTGCGTAACGGTCACTGGGAGAGGGGCGTACATGGGCTTGGCGGTCCTCTACATCGCGTTCGGCGGCGTTGCGCTATGGCTGCTCGGCGAGGTGCTGCTGCAGTACAAGGCACGCCTGCGCTGGCGGCTGTTGGCCTTCGCCGGATTCCTCGGTGTCGTGTTCGGCGTCCTGATCCCGTCCGTGCTCGTCATCGCGCTGGGCGCGGTCGCCTTCGCGGTCGGCCAGACCTACGTCACGCTCTCCTTCCGCCGTGGTTTCGCGGCCGGCTGGGCGGTCAGCCGCCCCGGCGCCGACGGCACCAAGCGGCGCCGCGGCCCGGCCGACCGTCAGGATCCGACCCTGCAGGTCACCGACCTCGGGGCGAGCGACGCGGGCAACGGCGACGAGACCGACTACCGCCCGAACACCGGCGCCTTCGGTCACGACGACGAGTACGACCGCGACGACGTGTTCACTCCCGCCCGCCCCGTCGGCCCCGCGCCAGCCGATCCCACCGCCGTGTACGAGCCGCAGCCGTTGCCCGACGAGACCGGTACGTACGGCGTGTACGGCTCCGGTTACGCGTCCCACGGCGCCGCGGGCCAGGGCCAGAGCCAGGGCCAGTACGCGAACGCGGCCGCCGACCCGTCGTACTCCTACGACGGCTACACCGGCTACGACCAGCAGCAGTACGGCTACGACATGGCCGGACAGCAGCAGGGACAGCAGCAGTACGCCGCCCACTCCGACCCGTACCTCGGCGCCCAGAGCTACGACGGCGCAGGCCACGACGCCTCCTACGGCGGCCAGCAACCGTACGGGCAGCAGGGCTACGGCCAGGACCAGTACGGCACCGGCACCTACAGCGAGGCCCCGGGCGGGGTGTGGGTGCCGCAGCAGCGCAGCACCGACGACCTGTACGGCGAACTCCCGCCGGAGCAGCAGCAGTACGGACAGCAGGGCTACGACCAGAACCAGGGCCGGAACCAGGGCAACGGGCTCGACGAGCAGCACCGGTTCTGAAGCGGCACCCGGACGTGTGGCCGGGGGAGACGCTGCCGGTCGTTCACCGAGAACCGCGGAACTCCGGTCCCTCCACGATCAGTCCGGCGACGAGTGCGCCCGACATGCCCGCGTGGGGGAGACCGCCGCCGGGATGTGACCAGCCGCCCACGGCGAACAGGCCCGGTATCCCGGTGGTGTTGGCCGGGTGCAGCAGGCTGCCGCTTTTGGCGGCGAGGGCCGGGGCGGGCACGGCTCCGCCCTCCGCGCCTGTCGCCTCCGCGATGTCGGCCGGGGTGCGGACCTCGTGCCAGAGGACGCGGTCACGCAGATCTGGTACCGCACGATCGGCGGCGGCGATCATGGCGTCGGTGTACCGGTCGACGGCCTCTGGTCCGGGGTGGCCGGCCGGGAACACGGCGGTGAGCGTGATCGCCTCGTGCTCCGTGTCCGGGGCCTGCTGCGGATCGTCGGGCCGCAGCACGGTGACCGTCGGACGCCCGGTCATCCGGTGGTCCGCGCCGAACAGTCCCGCCAACTCGGCCTCCCGGTCCTGCGCGTGCACCACCGTCCGATGCGCCGTCCCCTCCGGGCGCCCGCCACGCAGCGCCAGCAGCACCGTCATCCGGCTCGGCAGACCGCGCTGCGGTGGGACCTCGCCCCCGCCCCGCACCGCCGTGCTCCGGGCGACGCGGCTCAGCACCCCAGGTGCGACGCCGGCGACCACGAAGTCCGCTTCCGCCACGGTGCCGTTCGCGAGCTCGACCCCGGCCGCCCGGCCGTCCTTCTCCAGCACTCCGGTGACCTCGGCGCCGAAGACGAATTCGACCTTCCTGGCCACGCACCGCTCGTACACCGCGCGGGCCAACTCCCGGATCCCGCCGCGGACGTACCAGGTACCGAAAGCGTGATCCATGTACGGCAGTACGGCCGCGCTCGCCGGGGCGACCCGCGGGTCGAGGCCGTACGCGAGGGCGTGACTCTCCAGGAGGGCCACGAGGCGGGGGTCACGCAACTCCCAGGAGCCGACCTCGGCGAGGGTGGTGGCCCTGCGGGTGCGCAACACGCGCTTGTGGGCGACCGACGGATAGGGCTCACGGCCGGCCAGCACCGACCAGTCCGGCCACAGGGGCTCCTCCAGGAGCGGCCGGCGGGTCCGGTCCCAGGCCTCGCGGGCGCGGACCAGGAAATCACCCCAGCGCTGCCCGGCGCCCGACCCGAGCGCCTCGTCCAGGGCCGCGACCACGCCCGCGCGCGAGGCGTTCGGCAGCGACACCTCGGTGCCGTCCGCGAAGACGTGCCGCGCCGACGGGTCTACCTGGACCAGCTCGACGCAGGACTCGAGTGGCTCCTTGCCGGTCTTGACGAACAGGTCGCGGTAGACCGCGGGGAGAGGGAGGAGCCCCGGGCCCGTGTCGAAGGAGAAGCCGTCCCGCTCGAAACGGCGCACCGCTCCGCCGTACGTCTCCGTACGCTCGTACACCGCCACCCGGTGGCCCGCGACGGCCAGCCGGGCGGCGGCCGCCATCGCGCCCGTCCCGGCGCCGATCACCGCAATCCTTGCCATGCCTGCGACTTTATCGGCCGCCACTGACAATCCGGCCGCGCGCCGGTGACCAGCGAAGTTCCCTTCTTCAGTCGGCTGCGGGCAGGCGTGTGCGCCGCGTCCCCTGCCGAGTCGACGGACGGGCTCTTGTCTGCGCCCGCCTCGCTCGACGGAGTACGGGCACGGAGGCGATCGTGCCCAGTCGGCGACACCGCCTCCTGAGGGTGAGCGCGGACTACTGAGTACCCGTACTCAGGGGGCTGGTTGAGTACGCGCGCGGATGGGGGACGACCTGCGCGAACGAGAGAGTGGGAGGCACGGAAAAGGGGCGCGGCTCCGGCACCGGCGACACGGGGCGCCGGAACGGAGCGGCCCCCGGATCCGCTCCTTCCGTCGGCCGGTGTCGGCGGGAGCGAGGCACGGGGGGACCGGGGGACCGGGGGAACGACCGAACGGGGGATACGGGGGCACGGGGAAACGGGGGGGCACGGGGAAACGGGGAAACGGGGAAACGGGGGAGCACAAGGAGACGCCGGTTCGAGGTGGCCCGCGGGGGACGCGGCCACATCGGACCGGCGCTTCTCTGTGCTCCCCTGTTCTCGTGCGCCCGGGTGCCTTCCTGCGCCCGGCGTTTCCCGTGGCCTGGGAAGCCGTTATGTGCCGCTGTCCCAGAGGGTCGCCTCAGCGGCGCCCGCTCACCCGTCCCTGGAGCAGTCGGGACAGTGCCGCGTGCACGTCGTCCAGGGAGCGCTCCGGCTGGAAGGCCTGCCAGTCCAGGGCGGCCACCAGCACCATGCCGACCAGTGCGGCCGCGGTGAGCTGCACGTCGATCTCGTCGCTGAACTCGCCGTTCTCCACGCCCTCGCGCAGCACGCTCTCGACGACGGCCACCGCCTGTTGCCGCACCACCATGAGGGTGGACTGCCAGGCCCGGTTGGTGCGCCACAACTCCGCCACGTACAGCTGGGTGAAGGACGGGTAGCGCTGGATGAAGACGAGCCCCGCGCGGACCATCGCGTCCAGGGCGTCCACCTTGCTGCCGCCTTCGCGGGCGGTGTGTTCGGTCGCCTCGCGAAGGGAGGCGGTGAGGAGTCCCACTCCGTGCCGCAGCAGCTCTTCGAAGAGGACCGACTTGCTCGCGAAGTTGTAGTACACCGTGCCCTTGGCGACCCCGGCCCGCTCGGCGATCTCGTCCACGGTGGTGGCGGAGAACCCCTGCTCGGCGATGAGGGTGACGGCCGCCTCGTAGAGCTTCTGTCGGGTGGCCTCGCGGCGCGAGCTGACACCCGGCGTGGCGCTGCTGCTTTCCATGGTCCTGATTCTCACAGGAGCCGTGCCGCGAGGGGGCACCGAACGGTTCAAAGGGTCAGCTCCGGGTGCAGCCGGTCGAGAGTCCACGCCTGGCGGCGCCGGGCCGCCACGGCGGTCAGCGCGAGGGCGCCGACGGTGAATGCCGTCAGGACGACACAGGCCTGCCACACCGGGCCCAGGCCGCCGCCGGTGATCAGCCTGCGCAGGGCTTCGACGACGTAGCTCATCGGCAGGAAGGGATGCAGGGCGTTGAAGAAGCCGGGGCTGGTCTGCACGGGGTAGGTGCCGCCCGCGGACGTCAACTGCAGCATCAGAAGCGCCAGGACGAGGATCCGGCCCGCCGCTCCGAAGCGCGCGTTCAGCCACTGCACGATCGCCGCGAAGCACGCCGTCACCAGGAACAGGAAGCCCACCGTGCCGGCCGCTCGCGCCATCTGCAGGCCGACCGCCCAGTGCAGCACGGACATCAGCGCCACGGTCTGCAGCACCCCGACCGCCACCACGGGCAGCCAGCCCGCCAGCGCGATCCGCCGGGCCGGCGCACCCATCGCCAGCGCCCGCCGGTTCATCGGCGTGATCAGCATGTACGCCACCATCGCCCCGACCCACAGGGACAGCGGGATGAAGTACGGAGCGAAACCGGTGCCGTAGTTGGGTGCCTTGTGCAGGTCCCTGGAGGCGAGCTGGACCGGGTCTGCCATCACCCCGGTGCGCCGGTCGCGGTCCTTCTTGTCGTAGTCGGGGATCTGCTGCGCACCGTCGTGAAGACCGTCGGAGAGCTTCCCGGAACCGTCGACGAGCTTGTACATGCCGCCGCTCAGGTCCTCGGCGCCCGTCTTGAGGTCCCCGACGCCCGCGTCCAGGTCCGACGCGCCGGTGTCAGCGGTGCTGAGCCCCTTGTGCAGCTCCGTGGCGCCGGCGGCGACCTTCCCGGCGCCCTCGTTCAACTCGTTGATCTTCGATACGGCATCGTCGAGGTCCGCGGCGAGGTGCGGGGTGTGGTCGGCGAGCGCCCGGGCCTGCTTCTGGAGGGTGCCGAGGTTGGCGTCGAGCTTCCTCAGATCGCCGTGCTGGTCGGCGATCAGGGCGTCGAGGTCGTCGGCGACCTTCGCCACGTCGGCGGCGGCCTGCTTGGCCTTCTTCAGGTCGGCGCAGGCGGCGTCCGGGAGGACCGGGTCCTCGCAGCGTGCCTTGTGGACGGCGTTCAGCGTGTCGGAGGCCGCGTGCGCCCCCTTGGCGGCCGTCGGGGCCGTCTTCACCAGCGTGTCGAGGTGGTGCCGGACCACTCCGGACGAGTCGGCGACCAGTCGGGCGGTGGCGCCGATGGTCTTCTCGTTGTCCGCCAGGAAGGGACCCGCCTTGTCCGCGGCTCCGTTGACCTTGTCGGCCAGGGTCTGGGTGCCCGCCGCGACCCGCCGTGAGCCGTCCTCCAGGTCACCCGCGCCCGTGTCGAGCTTCGTCAGCCCCTTTGACAGCTTGCCGCTGCCCTTCTTGGCGTCCTTGAGACCGTCGGCGAGGTCCTGGGAGCCCTTCTCCGCCTTGCCGATGCCGCCTTCGAGGTCATCCGCCCCTTTCGCGGCTTTCACCGTCTCGGCGTGGATGTCCGAGAACGAGATGAAGATCCGGTCCAGGAAGGACCGCGAGGCCTTCGTGGACGCGGCCGTCCGCACCTCGCTGAACACCGTCCGAGAGATCTGACCGACGATGTAGTTGTTCGCGTCGTTCGTGCGCACCTGGAGCGCGCCCGTCTCGGGGGAGTCGCCCGAACTGGAGGCGATGCGTCTGCTGAAGTCGGCCGGCATGGTCAGCGAGAGGTAGTACCTGCCGTCCTCCACGCCCGCGCGTGCCTCGGCGGCGCTCACCTCGTGCCATTCGAAGGTGTCGCTGTCGCGCAGGCCCTCGGTGATGTCCTCGCCGGCGGTGAGATTCTTCCCGTCGGCCCTCGCGCCCTTGTCGTCGTCCACCAGGGCGACGGGGATGCGGTCGAGGCGGCCGTACGGGTCCCAGAAGGACCACAGGTACAGGGCGCCGTACAGCAACGGCAGGACCAGCAGCGCGACCAGCGCGGCGCGCGGCAGCCTGCCCCTGCCGAAGCGGCGCAGCTCAAGCGCGGCCAGTTGCGGCGAGCGCATCGGCTTCCTCCTCCGTCTCGTCCGGTTCCGTCTTGTCCGGCTTGCGAGTGGGCACCGTGACGGCGCCTTCGGGGGCCTCGGCACACACCGCCAGGACGGTCGTCCCGGCCTCGGCGATCGATGTCAACAGCTCCCAGACCTCGGCCCGTTCGGCCCCGGACAGCTTCAGGTCGGTGTCGTCGACCCCGAGCAGCCCCGGCCGCCCGACGAGCGCCAGGGCCACCGACAGCCGCAACGCCTCGACCCGCTCCAGATCGCGTACGGCGGTCCGGGAGCCCTTGGGCAGGGCCTCAGGGGCCAGGCCGGCGGTGGTGAGGGCGCTGTCGACGAACAGCTTCGTCTCGTGCGCCCGTTCCGCGCGTGGGCGCAGCAACTCCCGTAGGGACCCGCCGTACCGTCGCTGCAGCAGGGCACGCTCGTACAGGTGCTCGCCGACGGTCAGGGCCGGGTCGAGGTCGGTCACTCCGGGGACGTGCGCGAGCGCGCTGACGCGGCGGACCGCCCCCAGTTGCTTCGGCAGCCGCGCGGTCCCCACGGCCGCCGTGCCCTCGGTGGCCTTCATCCGCCCGGTGAGCGCGAGCAGCAGGCTCGTGCGGCCCGAACCGGAGGGGCCCGTGACCGCGATCAGCGACCCGGGCTCCGCGTCGACGCCGAGGTCCCGGAAGACCCACCCCCGAGGACCCCTGAGGCCGAGACCCTCGGCTGTGATGCGGATGCCGCCCACAGATCCTCCTGCCGTGATCCTCATTTTTTGCACTGACTGGTCAGTACAAAAACTACTCCGAACTTTCGTTTGAGGCAAAAGCCCAGGTCAGGGTGGATTGTCAGTGCCATACCTCACGATGGGCACATACGGCACCCCGTATCGGGGCGATGCCGTCACACGACGACAGGAGGTTCGTCATGGCCAACCACCTCGCAGCAGCCGCCCGTCGGCGCCGCGCCACCGGCCCTGCCCCCTCACTGACCGGCCCGCCGAGCGACGTGCACCCCGTGCTGCGCCGGGCCACGGCCCCGCCCGCCGCCCTTGACCTGCTCGCCCAGGCCCGTGCCGGACTGGACGAGGCCGCCGCCCTGGAAACCCCGAACGAGCGCTACGCGACGGCCCACCTCGCCGCCCTGCGCACCGCCGCCGCCGTGCTCGCCGCCCGCGGGCGCCCGGAGTCCACACAACGACGCAGGGCCAAGATCCGGAGTGCCTGGGAAGTGCTCCCCGAAATCGCGCCCGAGCTCGCCGAGTGGAGTGCGCTGTTCGCCTCCGGCGCCCGGCGCCGCGCTCGGGCCGAGGCGGGCATCCAGGGCGCGGCCGGCCGCCGGGACGCCGACGACCTGATACGTGACGTGGCGATGTTCCTGCGCCTCGTCGAGCGCACGCTGGTGCTCCAGCCGGTCCTGCCCCAGCCACGCCAGGACACGGACCAGCCGACGGGCCCGGAGCCCGCCATTCGTGACGTCCCGGACGCGGGATGAGCGACCAGAGGGGCACATGGCGAGACGGGCGATGGAGCAGGCGTCGCGGAGGACCGCCGTGAGACGAGACGCGCGATGGGCCAGAGGCGGCGGAGGACCGGTGTGAGGCGTGTGGTGGGGCCCGGCATCGCAGGTGACCGCGTTGTGAGACGTGCGAGGGGCCCGACACCGCAGTGACCGGCCGCGGTGCGGGAGGCAATAGGGTGGGAAGCGCCTGAAGCCTCCCCCATCCCGCGCCTCGGGGCGGGGAGGCGCCCCGTTCGCTCCGCCGCGCAAGAGGCGGTGCCGCGCCGAGGAGTCAACTGCCGTGTCGGACCCGATGCGCCCGCCCGCCTCCCCCCACAGCCCTCGAACGGCGTCGCTGCGCTCCGACCCTTCTCGACCCCGCGCCTCTCTGCGTACCGCCGTGGTCTGGGAGGTCCTCCAGGACGCCCTCGACCGCCGGGTCAAGGCCACGGGACGGGAGTCGCTGGACGTCCTCGACACCGGAGGCGGCAGCGGCAACTTCGCGGTGCCCGTAGCCCGCCTCGGCCACCGCGTCACGGTTGTCGACCCCAGCCCGAACGCGCTGTTCGCCCTGGAGCGCCGCGCCGCCGAGGCCGGTGTCGCCGACCGCGTCCAGGGCGTCCAGGGCGACGCCCACGGCCTCTTCGACGTGGTCGAGCGCGGCGGCTATGACGCGGTGCTGTGTCACGGCGTCCTGGAGTACGTGGACGACCCCGCCGATGGCGTCCGCAACGTGGTGGCCGCCCTGCGCGCCGAGGGCGTCCTCAGCCTGCTCGCCGCGGGACTGGGCGGCGCCGTGCTCGCCCGCGCCCTCGCCGGCCACTTCAAGGAGGCCAGGCAGGCCCTCGACGACCCCAACGGCCGCTGGGGCGACGGCGACCCGGTGCCGCACCGCTTCACCACCGAGCAGCTCACCGCGCTGGTAGAGGGCGCCGGCCTCACGGTCGCGGCGGTGCACGGGGTGCGGGTCTTCGCCGACCTCGTCCCCGGCGTGCTCGTCGACACCGAGCCCGGTGCCCTGGAGGCCCTGCTGAAGCTGGAGGAGGCAGCGGCAGAACTCCCCGCCTTCCACTCCGTGGCCACACAGCTCCATGTGCTCGGTGAGACCCGCGGGCAGGGCGAGGCCTGAGAGCCTCCGTGGGCAGGGCGACGGGAGCGCCCGCTGATCAGGGACTTGCGTGCGCATGTAGTACGCCACAGGCCCCCCGATCCGGCGCAGCGCGCCGTATGATCGAGGGAGACCGCCCGGCATGACGGGTCGGCTGCCGGGGAATGGAATCCTCAGCGAGCCGGGATGTTCATGGCGGGATCCGGTTGGCCAATTGGCGTAGAGGGGCGGGTTTCACGGGGGCGATTCCCTGCCTATCCTGAAGGGACCCCCTAGTCGCCCCGGCGACTGCACGATGAGGAGGACTCCGTGCCGCTCTCGGAGCACGAGCAGCGAATGCTCGAGCAGATGGAGCGAGCGCTGTACGCCGAAGATCCCAAGTTCGCGTCGGCGCTCGAGGGAAGCGGGCTGCGTACGTACACCCGGCGGCGGGTCTACCAGGCGGTCGCGGGCTTCCTCGTGGGTATCGCGCTCCTCATGGCCGGTGTGGTCGCCAAGCAGGTGTGGCTCAGCGTGCTGGGCTTCCTGGTCATGCTGGGTTGTGCGGTGCTCGCGGTGACTGGTTGGCGCAAAGCACCCAAGCCGGGTGAACAGCCGGCCGGCGGCCCACAGGCACGCCGCCAGGGACGGCAGCGGCGCTCCATGATGGACCGGATCGAGCAGCGCTGGCAGCGGCGTCGCGACGAACAGGGCCATTAGCCAACAGCTCTCACAGACAGGTGAGGGGGTGACCACCCGCCGGGTGGTCACCCCCTCACGTATGCCCTCAAGGCCGGTGAAGCCGGGGCACTAGTGCCCCTGCCTCGACGGCTTGCGCAGGTTCGGCCGGGCCGCCGCTGCGCGGGCCGTCAGGCCGGTCCACCACTCCGACAGATCCCACACCGCTCGCGCGGTGGACCGCGGGGCGAGTAGCGCGCGCAGCCGGCTGCTCCTGCTGACCGTGCTTTCCAGTGCGGCGACGACCCGGAAGACATCGTCCGCGAGCCCTGCCGTCAGGCGGGGGTGAGGCGCGTAGAGGACCTGCTCCACGGCGTCCGCCACCCGTTGCACCGAGGCTGCCGCCGTCGGGTCGAGATGCCCGATCCGGATGATCCGGGCGGCCGCCTTGCGCGGGGTCAGCGAGTCGTCCGGCAGGATCCCGAAGTCCCACGCCGAATCGGTGAGCTCCTGCCAGGCCGCCAGGGTGGTCAGTGCCGCGTCCGCCTCGCCGCGGCCGTGCCCGCCCAGCCGTACGACTCTGCGCCGCAGCCGCCACAGCATGGGCGCCAGCGGTATCGCCAGGGCGGCCAGGCCTGCGAGGGCCCACAGAGACAGACGCACGTACCGCCACGGGCCGTCGTCGTTCGCGCTCAGCGCGGCTTGCGGGGGCTGGCTCGCGCAGCCGTCCAGCTTGCGCTGCTGCGGTGTGCAGGACTCGCTGGCCGAGGCCGCGGCGGAAGGCGCCGTGCTCGCGGACTGCGACGGCTGCGTCGGGTCGGGGAGGGTGTTGCCGGACGCGTCCGGGACGGTGTACGAGGGCACCGTGCCCCGGTTCGGGGTCGGCTCGAAGCGGGTCCAGCCCACGCCCTCGAAGTACAGCTCGGGCCAGGCGTGGGCGTCCTTCAGCCCCACGGACACCGTCCCGTCCGCCTGCGGAGTACCGGGTGCGAAGCCCACCGCGACCCGGGCCGGAATGTCCAGGGAACGGGCCATCGCCGCCATCGCGAAGGAGAAGTGGACGCAGAAGCCCTGCTTGTCCCTCAGAAAGCGGGCGATCGCCTCCGAGCCGCTGCCGACCTGAACCTCGGTGTCGTACTGGAAGCCGCCGGTCACGGCGAAGTAGTCCTGGAGCGCGACCGCCTGCTCGTACGGGTTCTGGGCGTTCGCGGTGACCTCGCGGGCCGTCTGCGCCACCACCGGCGGCAGCGAGTCGGGCAGCCTGGTGTACTCGCGGGCCAGGGCCGACGGCGGGTTCGGCGCCGTGGCGAGTTGATCGGCCGTCGGCTGCACGTCCAGACTCTTCACCTCGTACGTCGCACCGCGGGTGTTCTGACCGTGGTCCCCGACGAGCGTCATGCCCTCGGGCTCGTAACGCCAGTTGCCGCTGATCCGTACGCCGCTGGGCGGATACGGCATCGGCAGCCAGTCCTGGGCGTACCAGTCGGCCGCCGAGATGGTCGTCCGGGTCTCCGAGCGCTTGACGTCGGATGCGAGGCCGATGGGGGTCGGGAACTCTCCCTCGGGGACTGTGGTGATGGACCGCTTGGACGGCTTCCAGGTGGTGCCGTCGAAGTCGTCCAGGGACACGATCCGCAGGTAGAGGTTGGAGACGTCCGCGTCGGTGTCGGGCCGCAGGGAGAGCACCGTGCGGTCCTCGTCCACGTTCAGACTGTCGCGCAGGGACACCAGCGGGTTGACCGCGGAGATCGTTCCGCCGCCCCCGGAGCCGGAGCCCACGCCCGCCCCGGCGCCGTCCAGCAGGCCGCCGTTCATCGAGGGCAGCGCCCACGGCACCAGCAGGGCCACGCCCAGGGCGGCCATACCGATGCGCCGCCCGGTGCGGACCGGGGCCACCGCTCCGGACGTCTCGCCCGGGACGCGCGCGGCCCCTCCGAAGACCCGGCCCCACTGCGACAGCCGCTCCCGCCCCTCGGCCAGGAGGAGCAGCAGATAGCCGGCGGCCGCGATCAGGAACCAGAGCCAGGGGGTGCCGCCCTCGGACAACCCCGCGGCGACGGAGTACAGCGCGAGCAGCGGCAGACCGGCCGGGGCCGCGCTGCGGAAGGTCACCGCCAGGGTGTCCACCGCGAGGCCGATGATCAGCACACCCCCGACGAGCATCAACCGGATGCCGTCGGACTCCAGCGGTGCCGGGATCGCGTACCGCGCGATGTCGTCCGAGCCCTGTTGCAGCAGGTCGGCGAAGTGCCCGAAGGCGTCAGGGCCGGGGATCAGTTCGAAGAAGGCCTGCTCCCGCGCGAAGGTCACGGTCAGCAGGAGCAGCGTGACCAGGGCCTGCGCGGCCATGGTCAGCGGCCGTGCCAGCGGCACCCGCCGGGTCGCCGCACCCACGCCCGACTGCACCGCCAGCAGGAAGGCCGCCTGCAGGATCCAGGTGGCCGGCCGGACCAGCGGCAGCAGGGCGCACGCGGACATCAGCGTGGCCGCCCAGGCGCACAGTGTCAGTCGTACCCCCCCGCTCATGACCATCCCTCCCCGAAACCGAGCGCGCCGACGCCCGTACGCTCACGCTCCGCCTGGCGCCACAGGTCCTCCAGCGAGGCGCTCCGGCGCACGCTCAGAGCCGTCCAGCCCGCCTCGCGCAGCATCCGCATCCGTTCCTCGCTCCGGTCCGACGGGCCGGGCACATCGCTCGGCTCCCGCACCCAGCTGTCGCTGTCCAGAACGAAGGCGACCGCTCCGCCACTGCGCTGCCGCATCCGGCCGGCGATCGCGGCCTGCTCCTCGTCGAGGTCGCCGAAGAAGGCCACCAACAGCCCTTCGTTGCCGCCACGCAGCACGTCGTAGGCCCGGGACAGACCCGCGCTGTCGGAGTGGTCGATCACCGCGAGGGTGTCCATCATCAGCCCGGCCGCGTCCGCCGTCTCCTGGCTGGCGCCCGCGAACCCGTCGCCGCCCTCGCCGGGCACCGAATTGCCGCTGTCCGTCAACAGTCGTACGGAGAAGCCCCGTTCGAGCATGTGCACCAGGACCGACGCGGCGCCCGACACGGCCCACTCGAAGGCCGAGTCGGGGCCGGAGCCCCGGAAGGCGGGGCCTCGGGTGTCGAGCAGGACCGTGCAGCGGGCGCGCTGCGGTGTCTCCTCGCGGCGGACCATCAGTTCGCCGTAGCGCGCGGTGGAGCGCCAGTGCACCCGGCGCAGATCGTCGCCGTGGCGGTAGCCGCGCGGGATCACGTCGTCCTCGCCGGCCAGCGCCAGCGAGCGCTGCCGTCCGTCGCCGTACCCCTTCGCCTCGCCGCTGAACCGCAGCGGCGGCAGCGCCTCCACGCGCGGGATCACCGTCAGGGTGTCGGACGTCGAGAAGGACCGGGTCAGCTCGCACATGCCGAACTGGTCGGTCAGGCGTAGCTGCAGCGGGCCCAGCGGGTAGCGGCCGCGCAGGTCGGAGCGGACACGGTAGGACACCTCGCGGCGGCCGCCCGGCTCCACCCGGTCCAGTACGAAGCGAGGGCGCGGGCCGAGGACGTAGGGCACCCGGTCCTGGAGCATCAGCAGGCCCGTGGGCAACCGCGAGACGTTGTCCATCCGCAGATGGACGCGGGCCTCGCTGCCCGCCGGCACGCGCGCAGGGGAGAGCCGGCGGCTGCCGGCCACCCGGTAACGGGTGCGGAAGAGCACGGCGGCGCAGATCAGGGGCAGTGTGGCGAGCAGCAGGCCGACCCGCAGCAGGTCGCTCTGGCCGAGGACGTAGGAGCAGATGGCGGCGGCGATTCCGGCCGCGAAGAAGGAGCGGCCACGGGTGGTCAGACCGGCCAGTGCCGTGCGCACCCCGCCCCTCTCGCCGCGGTCGGCCTCCGCCTGCCCGGTCCCGCCGGGGGCCATCACAGCCTCCGCGGCGGCTGCCGGCCGTAGGCCGTCGCGCCCCGGCCCGGACCGACGCCGCCCTGCTGGGGTGCGGCGGGCACCGGGGTGGCCTGCAGGATCTCCTGCACCACCTGCTCGGCTGTACGGCGGTTCAGCTGGGCCTGGGCGGTCGGCAGCAGCCGGTGGGCCAGGACCGCGACGGCGAGCGCCTGCACGTCGTCCGGCAGGGCGTACTCCCGGCCGCTGAGGGCCGCGGAGGCCTTCGACGCGCGCAGCAGATGCAGCGTCGCGCGCGGCGAGGCGCCGAGTCTGAGGTCGGGGTGGGAGCGGGTGGCGGACACCAGGTCCACCGCGTACCGCCGGACCGGGGCGGCGACATGGACGCCGCGGACGGCGTCGATCAGTTTCACGACATCGTGGGCGTGCGCCACCGGCTGGAGATCGTCCAGAGGATTGGCCCCGCCGTGCACGTCGAGCATCTCCAGCTCGGCCTCAGCGCTCGGGTAGCCGATGGAGACCCGGGCCATGAAGCGGTCGCGCTGGGCCTCCGGCAGCGGGTAGGTGCCCTCCATCTCGACCGGGTTCTGCGTGGCCACCACCATGAAGGGGCTGGGCAGCTCGTAGGTCTGCCCGTCGATGGTGACCTGGCGCTCCTCCATGGATTCCAGGAGTGCCGACTGCGTCTTCGGCGAGGCGCGGTTGATCTCGTCGCCGATCACGATCTGCGCGAAGATCGCGCCCGGCTTGAACTCGAAGTCCCGGCGCTGCTGGTCCCAGATGGACACACCCGTGATGTCCGAGGGCAGCAGGTCGGGCGTGAACTGGATACGTCGCACCGAGCAGTCGATGGACCGCGCCAGTGCCTTGGCCAGCATGGTCTTGCCGACGCCGGGGACATCCTCGATCAGAAGATGCCCCTCGGCGAGCAGTACGGTCAGCGAAAGCCGTACGACCTCGGGCTTGCCCTCGATCACACCCTCCACCGAACTGCGGACACGCTCCACAGTGGCGGTCAGATCTGTGAGGCTCGCTCGATCGTCATAGGTCGTCACCCGGCCCTCCTCGGCCCGTTCTTTCCTGGCCGGCGCACGTGCTGCGCGACCGGCCCACCCCGGAATACGGACACCACGCGGAAAATGTTCGCGTGACGCCACAAGCGCATTCTTGCCGCCGTTACCGTTTCGTGTCACTCGCCTGTGGACAACTGCCCTCGATATGTCGGGTCTTGCGGTCTTTTGAGTAACCCAGGGTCGGGAATCAACAGCGAAACGACAGGTGTAGCAGACAGTTACGCGGGTCCATCGGGGGTTCTACGCGGGATACGCGGGGTCCATCGGGGGTTCTACGCGGGATCGATCTCGCGCAGCAGGCCGGTCTTCACGTCGAAGACGAAGCCGCGCACGTCGTCGGTGTGCAGCAGGAACGGCGAGGTGCGCACCCGCTGCATCGACTGCCGTACGTCCTGGTCGACGTCCCGGAAGGCCTCCACCGCCCACGCGGGACGCTGGCCCACCTCCATCTCCAGCTCGGTGCGGAAGTCCTCGGTGATCGCCTCCAGGCCGCAGCCGGTGTGGTGGATCAGCACGACGCTGCGCGTGCCGAGCTTGTGCTGGCTGATGGTGAGCGAGCGGATGACGTCGTCGGTGACGACCCCTCCGGCGTTGCGGACGGTGTGGCAGTCGCCGAGTTCCAGACCGAGCGCGGCGTGCAGGTCCAGCCGGGCGTCCATGCAGGCCACGACGGCGACGTGGAGCACGGGACGGGCGTCCATGCCGGGGTCGGTGAAGGCGGCGGCGTACTGCTCGTTCGCCGCGACGAGTCGGTCGGTGACGGTGCCGCCGGTGGTTATGGCGGCTTCAGGGCCGGTGGGGAGCGATGCGGAAGTCGTCATACTGATGACGGTACTGGTCACGGTCGCCTCGGGCCTGGTGTGAGGAAGGACAAAGAACGCCGCCGCGGCTTGTTGTGAGCTAACCCACACAGGTGGCGTAAGCGCGGCCATGCGAGTGATTCCTTCCGTTTCGTCGTATCGATCGCACCCGGTCTCGCGACGCGCAGGCCGGTTGATTGACCGCGAGACACCGTGGACTAAAGTGACGCGAAGCGGGAGGCGAGGCCTCCCTGCGGACTGATTTCCCCCGGAGGCCCCGGCGATTTTCCGGAGCTCTCCCCACGTGCGCGGCGCGTACGTACGGCTCGGCCTCCTCCCGCTCCCGGCCGGCTGACGCTCTGGGCGCCGGCAGGCCTCCCCTTCACCGGGGCCCCAGCTTGCCGGGGGAGGGCGGGGACCCGGCGGTGCGTACCGCCCGTGCCGGACCTGAGAGGGCCCCTTGAGCCAGCAGAGTCGACACGTTCCGGTGATGCTCCAGCGGTGTCTGGACCTGTTGGCCCCCGCTCTCCAGGCCCCCGGAGCGGTGGTCGTCGACTGCACGCTCGGTCTCGGCGGTCACAGCGAGGCCCTGCTGGCGCGGTTCCCCGAGGCCCGGCTCGTCGCCCTCGACCGTGACAAGGAGGCCCTGCGCCTGTCCGGCGAGCGCCTCGCGCCCTACGGAGAGCGCGCCACCCTGGTGCACGCGGTCTACGACGAGCTCCCGGACGTCCTGCGAAGGCTCGGTGTCCCCCGTGTCCAGGGCGTCCTCTTCGACCTCGGCGTCTCCTCCATGCAACTCGACGAGGCCGACCGCGGCTTCGCCTACTCCCAGGACGCACCGCTCGACATGCGCATGGACCAGACGACCGGGATCGGCGCCGCCGAGGTCCTCAACACCTACCCGCCGGGTGAGCTGGTGCGGATCCTGCGGGCGTACGGCGAGGAGAAGCAGGCCAAGCGGATCGTGGCCGCGGTCGTGCGGGAGCGGGCGAAGGAACCGTTCACCAGCAGCGCGCGGCTCGTCGAACTCATCCGGGACTCGCTGCCGCAGGCCGTCAAGCGCACCGGCGGCAACCCGGCCAAGCGCACCTTCCAGGCCCTGCGCATCGAGGTCAACGGTGAACTGTCCGTCCTGGAGCGGGCGATCCCGGCCGCGGTGAAGGCGCTCGACGTGGGCGGACGGATCGCCGTGCTGTCGTACCACTCGCTGGAGGACCGGCTGGTCAAACAGGTGTTCGCGGCCGGCGCCGCCACCACCGCGCCGGCCGGCCTGCCGGTGGTCCCCGAGCGCTACCAGCCCCGGCTCAAGCTGCTCACACGCGGTGCCGACCTTCCCACCGAGGAAGAGATCGCCGAGAACCGGCGGGCGGCACCGGCGCGGCTGCGCGGGGCCGAGCGCGTCAGGGAGGACGTCGGGTGAGCGAGTCGGGGAAACGGACCCAAGGGGAGGGCGTGTGAGTAGGAAACCCCAACTGAGGGGCAGGGCCGCCCGTCTGGCGCGGCTCATCCCGATGACCGCGGGCCCCGGGCAGGCCGCCCGCACCCCCTTCGTCCTCCTCGTCGTGTTCCTCCTCGGCGGCGGTCTGATCGGGCTGCTGGTGCTGAACTCGGCGGTCTCCGAAGGGTCGTTCAAACTCGACGACCTGCAGAAGGGGACGAAGAACCTCACCGACGAGGAACAGGCGCTCCAGCGGGACATCGACGCCTACTCGGCCCCCGACGCCCTCCAGCTCCGAGCCAGGGAGCTCGGCATGGTGCCCGGCGGCGACCCTGCCTTCCTCGACCCCGACGGCACCGTCAAGGGCGTACCGGGCCCCGCCTCCGGCGCCCAGCAGGCCTCCGCGCGCTTCCCCCTCGTCCTCGCCCCTGAGGCGATGGGCGCCGCGACCGGCCCGGACCTGACCGCACCCGCCCCGACGACACCGACACCGACTCCCCCTCCGACGGCCACTCACACCGCCCCGCAGCCCGTCCAGCCGGCCGACCCCGCCCAGCCCGCCGAGGCGCCCCCGGCCTCCTCGACCTCCCCTTCCTTCACGATCCAGACGCAGACGCAGACGCAGACGCAGACGCAGCCCCAGCCCCAGCCCGCGACCCAGACCCCCGGCAGGTGACGGAAGTGTCCGACAGGGAACCGCCGCCGCGCCGCCGCGTGCCCCGGCCTGCACGCCCCGAGCGCCCTGCACGCCCCGAGCGCTCCGCACGCCCCGAGCGCTCCGCCCGTCCCGTCGGCCGGCGCACTCCGGGCCCCGGCGCCCGTCCAACCCGCCGCCCGGCGCCCCGCTCCGCGGCCCCCCGCGTCATCCGGCTGGGCAGCCCCCGCCCCCGGCTGCGCATGATCGGCCTCGCCCTGACCCTCGTACTGATCGCGTTCGTCGTACGGCTGCTCCAGGTGCAGGCCGTCGACGCGAGCACCTACGCCGCCAAGGCCCAGCAGAACCGGTACGTCGGCTACACCCTGGCCGCCGAGCGCGGCGGGATCACCGACCGCGCCGGCGTGGCCCTCGCGACCAGCGTGGACGCGTACACGATCACGGCGGACCCGACGCTGTTCACCCGCAAGCAGTTGAAGGCCGACGACGGGCCCGAACAGGCCGCCGCGCTGCTCGCCCCGATCCTCGGCGAGGACCAGGAAACGATCGTCAAGAAGCTCAGGCCGGCGAACCGCAACCTGCGCTATGTCGTGCTCGCCTATCGGCAGACCCCGCAGGTCTGGAAGCAGATCAAGGACCTGAAGACCGCGCTGGCCGGCAAGGCCGAGACCGACCCGAGCACGGTCAACGCCCTCGCGGGCGTGCTCGCCGTCCCCACCAGCAAGCGCGTGTATCCCAACGGCGACCTCGCCGCCGGGATACTGGGCTGGGTCAACGCCGAAGGCAAGGGCGGCGGCGGGGTCGAGCAGCGGCTGAACCGGATGCTGGCCGGCAAGGACGGCAAGATCCGCTACGCCCAGTCCGGGGGCCGGCAGGTGCCGACCGTGGGCTCCACCGAGACGCCCGCCGTGCCCGGCAGCGACGTCGAGCTCACCATCGACCGCGACATCCAGTGGGCCGCGCAGAACGCGATCTCCGACCAGGTGAAGGCGTCCAAGGCCGACCGCGGCTATGTGATCGTGCAGGACACGCGGACCGGCGAGGTCCTCGCCATGGCGAACTCGCCCGGCTTCGACCCGAACGACCTGTCCAAGGCCAGCTCGGTGAACATGGGCAACGCGGCCCTCCAGGACGCCTACGAGCCCGGCTCCACCGCGAAGGTCATGTCGATGGCCGCCGTCCTGGAGCATGGTGTCGCCACCTCGCAGACGCACGTCGTCGTGCCCAACCGGCTGCACCGCGGCGACCGGCTCTTCAAGGACGACATCGACCACCCGACCTGGCACCTCACGCTCAACGGCGTGCTCGCCAAGTCCAGCAACATCGGCACCATTCTCGCCACCGGCCAACTCGGCAGGACGCAGCAGCAGGCCAACCAGGTCCTCTACTCGTACCTGCGCAAGTTCGGCCTCGGCCGCTACACCGGGCTCGGCTTCCCCGGCGAGACACCGGGCATCCTCGCCGCACCCGGTGACTGGTCCACCTCGCAGCAGTACACGATTCCTTTCGGCCAAGGCGTGTCCCTCACCGCGATGCAGGCGGCCTCCGTCTACTCGACCATCGCCAACGGCGGCGTACGCGTCGCACCCACGCTCGTGCGCGGCACGAAGGGCCCGGACGGACGCTTCACACCGGCCGCGAAGCCCCGGCAGACCAGGGTCGTGAGCGCGAAAACGGCGAAGACCCTCGCCCAGATGCTGGAGTCCGTCGTGGACGACGAGGAGGGCACCGGCGCCAGGGCGCGCATCCCGGGCTACCGGGTGGCGGGCAAAACGGGTACGGCCAACCGCGTGGATCCGGCCACCGGCAAGTACAAGGGCTACACCTCGTCCTTCGCCGGTTTCGCCCCCGCCGACCAGCCGCGGATCACCGTCTACTGCGCCATCCAGAACGCCACCGAGGGCGGTTACTTCGGCGGCCAGATCTGCGGACCCGTCTACAAGCAGGTCATGGAGTTCGCCCTGAAGAGCCTGCAGATCCCGCCGACCGGGGCCAAGGCGGCCAAGCTCCCGGTCACCTACAAACCCTGACCAGCAGGGACCCTTACAAACCCTGACCAGCAGGGACCTTCCACCCTGATCAGTACCGAGCACCCAGGAACCACCTCGTGACAACGATCACCCCCGATTCCGGGAACCAGGGAACGCCCAACCCCTCACTTCGCTCCCGGGCGGGTACGCCCGGTACGCTCACCGCCGTGCCACACGCCGATCAGTCCCAAATCACCCAGAAGGGTGCACCCGTGACGTATCCGGGACCGCCCCGGCCGGTTCAGGTCTCCGCGACACCCCTCGCCGAGCTCGCCGATCAGTTGGGTGCGGAAAAGCCGGCGAGTCCGGCTGGTCCGGCGACCGCCGCCGAGGTCACGGGCATCACCCACGACTCGCGCGCCGTCCGCCCCGGTGACCTGTACGCCGCCCTTCCGGGCGCCCGTCTGCACGGTGCCGACTTCGTCAGGCAGGCCGCGGGCCTCGGTGCGGTCGCGGTGCTGACCGACCCGACGGGCGCCGAGCGGGCCGCCGCGACGGGCCTGCCGGTGCTGGTCGTCGACGACCCGCGCGCGCAGATGGGCGAACTGGCGGCCACCGTCTACGGCCACCCCGGCCGTGATCTGCTCCAGATCGGCATCACCGGCACCTCCGGCAAGACCACCACCGCCTATCTCGTCGAGGGCGGCCTGCGAGCGGCCGGGTCCACCGGCGAGAGGGGCCGGCGCGAAGCGTCGTCGGTCGAGGGCGGTGGTGGGCGACGGGTGGGCCTCATCGGCACCGTCGAGACGCGCATCGGTGACGAACGCGTCAAGTCCGAGCGCACCACCCCCGAAGCCACCGACCTCCAGGCCCTGTTGGCGGTCATGCGCGAGCGGGGAGTCGAGGCGGTCGCCATGGAGGTATCCAGCCACGCCCTGGTCCTCGGCCGGGTCGACGGCTGCGTGTTCGACATCGGCGTCTTCACCAACCTCAGCCCGGAGCACATGGAGTTCCACTCCGGCATGGAGGACTACTTCCAGGCCAAGGCACAGCTGTTCACGCCTCGACGCAGTCGGCTCGGTGTGGTCAACATCGACGACGAGTACGGGCTCAGGCTGGTCGAGGAGGCCACCGTCCCCGTCGTCACCTACTCCGCCGAGGGCCACCCGGACGCCGACTGGCGCGCCGAGGACGTCGAAGTCGGGCCGCTGGACTCGACGTTCACCGTGATCGGCCCCAAGGAGGAGCGGATCACCGCCAGGTCGCCGCTCGCCGGGCCCTTCAACGTGGCCAACACCCTCGCCGCGATCGTCGCCCTCGCCGCCGCCGGCCTGGACCCGCAGACCGCCGCCGACGGCATCGCCGCCGTCCCGGGCGTACCGGGCCGGCTGGAACGGGTGGACGCCGGACAGCCGTATCTCGCGGTCGTCGACTACGCCCACAAGACGGACGCCGTCGAATCGGTCCTGCGCGCCCTGCGCAAGGTCACCGAGGGTCGGCTGCACGTCGTGCTGGGCTGCGGCGGCGACCGGGACAAGACCAAGCGGATGCCCATGGGTGCCGCCGTGGCCCGGTTCGCCGACACGGCCGTACTGACCTCCGACAACCCACGCTCCGAGGACCCCCTCGCGATCCTCGCCACCATGCTCCAGGGCGCCGCGTCCGTACCGGCACACGAACGCGGTGAGGTCCAGGTCTTCGAGGACCGGGCCGCCGCGATCGCCGCCACCGTGTCCCGCGCGCGGCCCGGGGACACCGTGCTGGTCGCGGGCAAGGGCCACGAGCAGGGCCAGGACATCGCCGGGGTGGTGCGTCCCTTCGACGACCGCCAGGTGCTTCGCGAAGCTATCCAGAAGACCCAGGGATGAACTTGTGATCGCCCTCCCTCTCGCCGAGATCGCAGCAGTCGTCGGCGGGCAGACGTACGACATACCGGATCCGTCCGTCCAGGTCACCGGACCGGTGATCCGGGACTCCCGGGAAGCCGGCCCCGGCACCCTCTTCGTCGCCTTCGTCGGTGAGCGGGTGGACGGCCACGACTTCGCGCAGGCGGTCGTCGAGGCGGGTGCCGTGGCCGTTCTGGCGTCCCACCCGGTCGGCGTGCCCGCGATCGTCGTCGACGACGTCCAGACGGCACTCGGCGCCCTCGCCCGGCATGTCGTGCAACGGCTCGGCGCGACCCTGGTCGCCCTGACCGGTTCCGCGGGCAAGACCAGCACCAAGGACCTGATCGCCCAGGTCCTCCAGCGCAAGGCGCCCACGGTGTGGACGCCGGGCTCGTTCAACAACGAGATCGGACTGCCGCTGACCGCCCTGTCGGCCACCGAGGAGACCAAGTTCCTCGTGCTGGAGATGGGCGCCCGCGGCATCGGCCACATCCGCTACCTCGCCGGCCTGACGCCCCCGAAGATCGGCCTGGTGCTGAACGTCGGCACCGCCCACATCGGCGAGTTCGGCGGCCGTGAGCAGATCGCGCAGGCCAAGGGCGAGCTCGTCGAGAGCCTGCCGGAGGACGGCACCGCGGTGCTCAACGCCGACGATCCCCTCGTACGGGCCATGGCATCCCGAACGAAGGCGAAGGTGATCCTTTTCGGAGAGTCCGGCGAAGCGGACGTACGCGCCGAGAACGTGCGACTCATGGACAGCGGACAGCCCGCCTTCATGCTTCACACACCCTCCGGTGCAAGCGAAGTGACCATGCGCCTGTACGGTGAGCACCACGTGTCGAACGCGCTCGCCGCGGCCGCCGTCGCCCATGAACTGGGTATGTCCGCGGAAGAGATCGCCACCGCGCTCTCCGAGGCGGGCTCCCTCTCCCGCTGGCGTATGGAGGTCACCGAGCGCCCGGACGGCGTGACGGTCGTCAACGACGCCTACAACGCGAACCCCGAGTCCATGCGAGCGGCTTTGCGCGCGCTCGCGGCCATGGGCAGGGGGCGGCGGACCTGGGCGGTGCTCGGCAAGATGGCCGAGCTCGGGGACGAGGCGCTCGCCGAGCACGACGCGGTCGGACGGCTCGCCGTCCGGCTCAATGTCGGCAAGCTCGTCGCGGTCGGGGGCAGGGAAGCGTCCTGGCTGCAACTGGGCGCATATAACGAGGGTTCGTGGGGTGAGGAGTCGGTGCACGTGTCCGACGCACAGGCGGCGATCGACCTGTTGCGCAGCGAGTTGCGCCCAGGGGATGTCGTACTCGTGAAGGCGTCCCGGTCGGTCGGGCTCGAGAGCGTGGCACAGGCGCTCGTCGAGACCGGTGCCGAGGGTGAGGTTTCCGCCCGATGATGAAGCAGATCCTGTTCGCAGGAGTCATTGGTCTTTTTCTGACGCTGATCGGTACCCCGCTGCTGATCAAGCTCCTCGCGCGCAAGGGCTACGGCCAGTACATCCGCGACGACGGCCCGCGCACGCACGGCAGCAAGCGCGGTACGCCGACCATGGGCGGTATCGCCTTCATCCTGGCGACGGTCGTCGCGTACTTCCTGTCCAAGGTGTTCACCGGACTCGGCGAGGCCAAGACGCCCCCGCCGACCTTCTCGGGCATGCTGGTCCTCGCCCTGATGGTCGGCATGGGCATGGTCGGCTTCCTGGACGACTACATCAAGATCGTCAAGCGGCGTTCGCTCGGTCTGCGGGCCAAGGCGAAGATGGCCGGCCAGCTGACCGTCGGCATCGCCTTCGCGGTGCTCTCGCTCCAGTTCGCGGACTCCCGGGGACAGACGCCGGCCTCCACGAAGCTGTCGTTCATCACGGACTTCGGCTGGACGATCGGCCCGGTGCTGTTCGTCGTCTGGGCGCTGTTCATGATCCTCGCGATGTCGAACGGCGTGAACCTGACGGACGGTCTGGACGGCCTGGCCACCGGTGCCTCGGTGCTCGTCTTCGGCGCCTACACCTTCATCGGCGTCTGGCAGTACCAGGAGTCCTGCGCCAACGGCGAGACCCTGACCAACCCGGGCGCCTGTTACGAGGTGCGTGATCCGCTCGACCTCGCGGTGATCGCCTCCGCGCTGATGGGGTCCTGCCTCGGCTTCCTGTGGTGGAACACCTCGCCCGCCAAGATCTTCATGGGCGACACCGGCTCGCTGGCCCTCGGCGGGGTGCTCGCCGGCCTCGCGATCTGCTCCCGCACCGAACTGCTGATCGCCCTCCTGGGCGGCCTGTTCGTCCTCATCACCATGTCGGTCGTCATCCAGGTCGGCTCCTTCCGGCTCACCGGGAAGCGCGTCTTCCGCATGGCGCCACTCCAGCACCACTTCGAACTCAAGGGGTGGTCCGAAGTCCTTGTCGTGGTCCGCTTCTGGATCATTCAGGGCATCTGCGTGATCGTCGGACTGGGTCTCTTCTACGCGGGATGGGCGGCGGACAAGTGACCGACTGGCAGGGCAAGGGCGTCACCGTCGCCGGGCTCGGCGTCTCAGGCGTCCCGGCCGCCAAGGTGCTGCACGAGCGCGGCGCCCTCGTCACGGTCGTCAACGACGGCGACGACGAGCGGGCCCGCGCCCAGGCCGCGGAACTGGAGACCCTGGGCGTCACCGTGCGCCTCGGCGACGGCGCCACCCTGCCGGAGGGCACCGAACTCATCGTCACCGCGCCCGGCTGGAAGCCGGACAAGCCGCTGTTCGCGGCAGCTCATGAAGCAGGGGTCCCGGTCTGGGGGGACGTCGAGCTCGCCTGGCGGCTGCGCGGCCCCGACGCCGCCCCCTGGCTCTGCGTCACCGGCACCAACGGCAAGACCACCACCACGCAGATGCTGGCGTCGATCCTGACGGCGGCCGGCCTGCGCACGGCCGCCGTCGGCAACATCGGCGTCTCGCTGCTGGACGCGGTGCTGGGGGAGGAGCGGTACGACGTCCTCGCCGTGGAGCTCTCCAGCTACCAGCTCCACTGGGCGCCCTCCCTGCGTGCCCACTCCGCCGTCGTCCTCAACCTGGCCCCGGACCACCTCGACTGGCACGGCTCCATGGAGGCGTACGCCAAGGACAAGGGCCGTGTCTACGAAGGCAATCGGGTCGCCTGCGTCTACAACGTCGCCGACAAGGCCACCGAGGACCTGGTGCGCGAGGCCGACGTCGAGGAGGGCTGCCGGGCCGTCGGCTTCACCCTCGGCACCCCCGGCCCCTCCCAACTCGGCGTGGTGGACGGCATTCTGGTCGACCGCGCCTTCGTGGAGAACCGGCAGAAGAACGCCCAGGAGCTGGCGGAGGTCTCCGACATCGATCCGCCGGCCCCGCACAACATCGCCGACGCCCTCGCGGCGGCGGCCCTCGCGCGCGCCTTCGGGGTGCCCGCCGCGGCCGTACGGGACGGGCTTCGGGCCTTCACCCCGGACGCCCACCGCATCGCGCATGTCGCCGACGTGGACGGCGTGGCCTACGTCGACGACTCCAAGGCCACCAACACGCACGCGGCCGAGGCCTCGTTGGCGGCGTACGAGTCGATCGTATGGATCGCGGGCGGACTGGCGAAGGGCGCGACCTTCGACGAACTGGTCGCCAAGTCGGCAAAGCGACTTCGCGGGGTCGTCCTGATCGGTGCCGACCGTGCCCGCATCCGGGAAGCCCTCGCGCGACACGCCCCGGAAGTACCCGTCGTCGACCTGGACCGGACCGACACTGGGGCGATGCTCCAGGCAGTCCAGGAGGCGCAGCGGCTCGCGGCGCCGGGCGACACGGTTCTGCTGGCCCCGGCCTGCGCCTCCATGGATATGTTCGCCAACTACAACAAGCGCGGTGACGCGTTCGCCCAGGCGGTTCGCGAACTCGGAACCTGACCCGGCCGCCTGCCGGGCGGCCCCTTGGGAGGGACGCGTGTCGAGGCCGACGTACAGCGGAGAAGCCGATGCCCGTTAGCCGTACCGGACGCCCGCCCGTGCAGCGGGCGGCCAGACGGCCCGCCGTCCCCCGCGCACCGCGCGAGAACCCCTTCGTGCGTCTGTACACGCGCGCCCGCCGGGCCTGGGACCGACCGCTGACCGCGTACTATCTGATCCTCGGCGGCAGCCTGCTGATCACCGTGCTCGGCCTGGTGATGGTCTACTCGGCCTCCCAGGTCACCGCGCTGCAGATGTCGCTGCCGGGTTCCTACTTCTTCCGCAAGCAGCTCCTCGCGGCTGTCATCGGCGGGGTGCTGCTGCTGGTCGCCTCCCGCATGCCGGTGAAGCTGCACCGGGCGCTCGCCTACCCGATCCTCGCGGGCGCCGTCTTCCTGATGGCACTGGTGCAGGTGCCGGGCATAGGGATGTCGGTCAACGGCAACCAGAACTGGATCTCGCTCGGCGGCTCCTTCCAGATTCAGCCGAGCGAGTTCGGCAAGCTCGCGCTGGTGCTGTGGGGCGCCGATCTGCTGGCCCGCAAGCAGGACCGGAAGCTGCTGGCCCAGTGGAAGCACATGCTGGTGCCGCTGGTACCGGCCGCCTTCATGCTGCTCGGGCTGATCATGCTCGGCGGCGACATGGGAACGGCGATCATCCTGACCGCGGTCCTCTTCGGCCTGCTGTGGCTGGCGGGCGCTCCGACCCGGCTGTTCGTCGGCGTGCTCTCGGTCGCCGCCACGCTCGGTGTGATCCTCATCAGGACCAGCCCCAACCGGATGGCCCGGCTCCAGTGCATCGGCGCCACCGAGCCGAAGTCCGGAGCGGCCGACTGCTGGCAGGCCGTGCACGGCATCTACGCCCTGGCCTCCGGCGGACTCTTCGGTTCCGGGCTCGGTGCGAGTGTGGAAAAATGGGGCCAACTCCCGGAAGCCCACACCGACTTCATCTTCGCTGTGACCGGCGAGGAACTGGGGTTGGCGGGGACGCTGTCCGTGCTGGCCCTCTTCGCGGCTCTAGGCTATGCGGGTATCCGCGTGGCCGGACGCACGGAGGACCCCTTCGTAAGGTATGCCGCGGGAGGTGTGACGACCTGGATCATCGCTCAGGCGGTGATCAACATGGGTGCGGTGCTCGGCCTGCTGCCGATCGCCGGCGTCCCCCTCCCGCTGTTCTCCTACGGAGGTTCCGCCCTGTTGCCGACCATGTTCGCCGTCGGGTTGCTGATCGCCTTCGCGCGTGACGATCCCGCCGCGCGGATGGCGCTTTCTCTGCGGCAACCCCGCTTTGGTAGAAAGCGGGCGGGAGGCCCTGTGCGGGGGCCTCGAAGATGGAACACGATGCGACGGCGTGCCTCGTCGGCGCGCACGTCCGGAGAGCGGTGAATTTCGGTGCATGTCGTACTCGCCGGTGGGGGGACCGCCGGCCACATCGAGCCCGCGCTCGCCCTCGCGGACGCCCTGCGCAGGCAGGACCCGACCGTGGGGATCACGGCTCTGGGCACGGAGCGCGGCCTGGAGACCCGGCTCGTACCGGAGCGGGGCTACGATCTCGCGCTGATCCCCGCAGTACCGCTGCCACGCAAGCCCACTCCCGAGCTGATCACCGTCCCGGGCCGGCTGCGCGGCACGATCAAGGCGGCCGAGCAGATCCTGGAGCGCACCCACGCGGACGCCGTCGTCGGCTTCGGCGGCTACGTGGCCCTGCCCGGCTACCTCGCCGCCAAGCGCCTGGGCGTGCCGATCGTGGTCCACGAGGCCAACGCCCGGCCCGGCCTCGCCAACAAGATCGGCTCGCGGTACGCCGCCAAGGTCGCCGTCTCCACCCCGGACAGCAAGCTGCGGGACGCCCGGTACATCGGGATCCCGCTGCGCCGTTCCATCGCCACCCTCGACCGGGCCGCCGTGCGTCCCCAGGCGCGGGCGACCTTCAGACTCGACCCGAACCTGCCGACGCTGCTGGTCTCCGGCGGTTCCCAGGGCGCACGCCGGCTCAACGAGGTGGTCCAGCAGGTCGCGCCGTATCTCCAGCAGGCCGGGATCCAGATCCTGCACGTGGTCGGCCCGAAGAACGAACTGCCGCAGGTGCAGCAGATGCCGGGGATGCCCCCGTACATCCCGCTACCGTACGTGGACCGGATGGACCTCGCGTACGCCGCGGCCGACATGATGCTCTGCCGCGCCGGCGCGATGACCGTCGCCGAACTCTCCGCCGTCGGGCTCCCGGCCGCCTACGTCCCGCTGCCCGTCGGCAACGGCGAACAGCGGTTGAACGCCCAGCCGGTGGTCAAGGCCGGCGGCGGACTGCTGGTCGACGACGCGGAACTGACGCCCCAGTGGGTGCAGCAGAATGTTCTGCCCGTGCTCGCCGACCCGCACCGGCTGTACCAGATGTCCCGGTCCGCCGCCGAGTTCGGCCGCCGGGACGCCGACGACCTGCTCGTCGGCATGGTGTACGAGGCGATCGCCGCTTCCCGTGCACGCCGATAGCGACCGTATTCCTGTGTAGACGAGGGGCAGCGAGCGTGGCCGGACCGACGACCGCCGAGCGCGGTGAACGCCAACAGGAGTCGTCCGGCCCGCCGCCCACCCGAAGGTTCACCCCGCCCCCGCTTCGTACGATCATCATTCTCGCTGTCGCACTGGTGGTTCTCGGGGCGGGGTGCGTCTGGCTGTTGTACGGCTCGCAGTGGCTGCGGGTGGAACAGGTGTCTGTCTCGGGGACCCGGGTCCTGACGCCCGCGCAGGTGCGCGAGGCAGCCGACGTACCGGTCGGATCGCCGCTGATCTCGGTCGACACCGATGCGATCGAGGCACGGTTGCGCCAGAAATTGCCTCGAATTGACGTGGTTGACGTAGCGCGTTCCTGGCCCGATGAAATCGGACTGAAAGTGACGGAGAGGGCTCCGGTTCTGCTTGTCCGAAAGGGTCGAAACTTCATCGAAGTGGACGATGAAGGTGTCAGATTCGCCACGGTTTCCGAGGCCCCGAAAGGGGTTCCCGGACTGGAATTGGCCCTGTCCCGGCCAGGGTCGCGCGCCCCGAGTCTGCGCCGCTTCGGCGCCGACCGTCTGGTGCGCGAGGCGGTCCGGGTCGCCGGCGCCCTTCCGGCCGCCGTCGCCCGCGGCACCCGCACTGTCAAGGTGCGTTCCTACGACGACATCTCCCTGGAGTTGGGCGACGGCCGGACCGTCGCGTGGGGGAGCAGCGAGAAGGGTCCTTTGAAGGCCCGTACCCTCACGGCTCTCATGAAAGCCTCCTCGGGTGCGCGGTACTTCGATGTCAGCGCTCCCACCGCACCTGCGTCATCAGGGAGTTGACGCACCTCCGCGCAGGTCGGCACCCGGGTTGGGCACTGCTATGGCTGATCACATAGGGTGAAAAGAAAAACGGGAGGTTCGGCGTGTTCGTTGAACGTGCGCCACTTGTCGACTTAGTGTCCTGTTCAGAAGACTCCAGGGAACAGACACACTGGTAACCCTAAACTTCAACGTTAGGGTTCGGGTCGGCGCTACGGACCGTCCCATCGGCATCTGTCGTCGGACCGCGGGTTCACACCCGCGAGGCGACGGCAACGTAATTCGAGGCGAGAGGCCTTCGACGTGGCAGCACCGCAGAACTACCTCGCAGTCATCAAGGTCATCGGTGTCGGCGGCGGTGGTGTCAATGCCATCAACCGGATGATCGAAGTCGGCCTCAAGGGTGTCGAGTTCATCGCCATCAACACCGACGCGCAGGCCCTGTTGATGAGCGACGCCGACGTCAAGCTCGACGTCGGCCGTGAACTCACCCGTGGACTCGGCGCCGGAGCCAACCCGGCCGTCGGCCGCAAGGCCGCCGAGGACCACCGCGAGGAGATCGAGGAGGTCCTCAAGGGGGCCGACATGGTCTTCGTGACAGCCGGCGAAGGCGGTGGCACCGGCACCGGCGGCGCGCCCGTGGTGGCCAACATCGCCCGTACGCTGGGCGCCCTCACCATCGGCGTGGTCACGCGCCCGTTCACCTTCGAGGGACGGCGCCGCGCCAACCAGGCGGAGGACGGCATCGCGGAACTCCGCGAAGAGGTCGACACCCTCATCGTCATCCCGAACGACCGACTGCTGTCCATCTCGGACCGCCAGGTCTCCGTCCTCGACGCCTTCAAGTCGGCGGACCAGGTCCTGCTCTCCGGTGTTCAGGGCATCACCGACCTCATCACCACCCCCGGCCTGATCAACCTCGACTTCGCCGACGTCAAGTCCGTCATGTCCGAGGCCGGTTCGGCTCTCATGGGCATCGGCTCGGCCCGCGGCGACGACCGTGCGGTGGCCGCGGCCGAGATGGCGATCTCCTCGCCGCTGCTCGAGGCCTCCATCGACGGTGCCCGGGGCGTGCTGCTCTCCATCTCCGGCGGCTCGGACCTCGGCCTGTTCGAGATCAACGAGGCCGCCCAGCTGGTCAGCGAGGCCGCCCACCCCGAGGCCAACATCATCTTCGGCGCGGTCATCGACGACGCCCTCGGTGACGAGGTGCGGGTCACCGTGATCGCGGCCGGCTTCGACGGGGGTCAGCCGCCGACCCGGCGGGAGACCGTCATCGGGTCGTCCTCGACCTCGGCCCGACGTGAGGAGCCCACTCCGGTACGGCAGCCGGAGAGCCGTCCGTCCTTCGGCTCCCTCGGCAGCGTCACACCGAGGGAGGAGCCGGAGCTCGCCCCGGAGCCGGTGGCTGACATTCCGGTCTCCCCGCCTGTTCCGCCGTCGCGGTCCTACACGGACAGCGCGGCCGAGGAACTGGACGTGCCGGACTTCCTGAAGTGATAGGACGGCGCGACACCGAGAGCGGCGCGCACTTCGCCTTCACCGACAGGTGGGGCGGGGTGAGCGCCGCTCCGTATGAGGAGCTCAATCTCGGCGGAGCGGTCGGCGACGACCCCGAGGCCGTACGGACCAACCGGGAGTTGGCCGCGAAGTCGCTGGGACTCGATCCGGGCCGGGTGGTCTGGATGAACCAGGTGCATGGCAACGCTGTCGCCGAGGTCGACGGTCCGTGGGCCACGCGGCTCACGCCGGAGACCGACGGTCTGGTGACCGCGACGCGTGGACTCGCACTGGCCGTCCTGACCGCGGACTGTGTACCGGTCCTGCTGGCCGACCCGGTCGCCGGTGTGGTCGCCGCGGCTCACGCGGGACGGCCCGGCCTGGTCAAGGGGATCGTGCCCGCCGCCGTCGACGCGATGGAGTCGCTGGGCGCCGAGCCGTCCCGGATCGTCGCCCGCACCGGACCCGCCGTCTGCGGCCGATGTTATGAAGTGCCGGCCCAGCTGCGCGCCGAGGTCGCCGAGACCGAACCGGCGGCGCACGCCGAGACGAGTTGGGGCACACCCGCGGTCGATGTGAGCGCCGGAGTGCACGCTCAGCTCAAGCGCCTCGGGGTGCGCGACCGGGAGCAGTCGCCGGTGTGTACGCGGGAGTCGGCGGACCACTTCTCGTACCGTCGCGACCGGACCACGGGCCGGCTCGCGGGCTATGTCTGGCTGGACTGATCGGGTATGACGGACCGTAAGGACGAACTCGCCGGAAATCTGGCGAAGGTCGAGGAGCGCATCACCGCCGCGTGCGTGGCTGCGGGCCGGGGGCGCGAGGAAGTGACCCTGATCGTGGTCACGAAGACCTATCCCGCCGCCGACGTGCGGGCACTCTCGGATCTCGGCGTGCGGCACGTCGCCGAGAACCGCGACCAGGACGCGTCACCCAAGGCCGCCGAATGTGTGGACTTGCCCCTTACTTGGCACTTCGTCGGTCAATTGCAGACCAACAAAGTTCGATCCGTGGTCGGTTACGCGGATCTTGTGCAGTCCGTCGATCGTTCCAAGCTTGTGACGGCCTTGTCCAAGGAGGCCGTGCGGGCCGAGCGCGAAGTGGGCTGCCTGATCCAGGTCGCCCTCGACGCGGGGGAGAACGAGCGAGGAGAGCGAGGGGGTGTAGCGCCAGGTGGAATCGGAAAGTTGGCCGACCTCGTCGCCGGCGCCCCGGGCCTGCGGCTCGACGGGCTGATGACCGTCGCTCCGCTCACCGGGGAGTACGCGGGTCGCCAACAGGCGGCGTTCGAGCGGTTGATGGATTTGTCGACCGACCTGCGCCGATCCCATCCGGCTGCGAACATGGTCTCGGCAGGGATGAGTGCGGACCTCGAACAGGCCGTGGCGGCCGGAGCGACACATGTACGCGTCGGCACCGCGGTACTCGGAGTCCGCCCCAGGCTCGGGTAACGTCGCCAGGAAGTCGGACCACAGCAGAAAATATGGTCATTACCGCTGGATAGCGGGCATAACGACCTCTTGGATCGCGGGCACTTGACAGTCGTCAGTCGATCCATCACAGAGCGGAGGACTCAGAGCATGGCCGGCGCGATGCGCAAGATGGCGGTCTACCTCGGCCTCGTGGAGGACGACGGGTACGATGGCCGCGGTTTTGACCCCGATGACGACTTCGAACCTGAACTGGACCCGGAACCCGAGCGGGACCGTCGACGGCATGAGCCGTCGCACCAGTCACATCAATCCCATCAGGCGCTTCAGCCTGAAAGGGATGAACCCGTACGAGTGGTGCAACCCTCGCCGCCGCGTGACCCGGTACCCCGATCCGCTTCGCTCGCCGCGGATTCCGGACGTCCGGCGCGCATCGCGCCCGTGGCATCTATCACACAAGAACGCGCAAGCCTGGAGAAGAACGCACCGGTGATCATGCCCAAGGTCGTGTCGGAACGAGAGCCGTATCGGATCACCACCCTTCACCCCCGTACTTACAACGAGGCCCGTACCATCGGGGAACACTTCCGTGAGGGCACCCCGGTGATCATGAATCTGACGGAGATGGACGACACGGACGCCAAGCGACTTGTCGACTTTGCGGCCGGTCTGGTGTTTGGCCTTCACGGCAGCATCGAACGGGTGACGCAGAAGGTGTTCCTGTTGTCGCCTGCTAACGTCGATGTCACGGCGGAGGACAAGGCCCGCATCGCAGAGGGCGGGTTCTTCAACCAGAGCTGAGACGCACGACCGGTATCAGCAGTACAAGTAGTACCCGGCAGCACGGAACAGAGGAGAGGGAAGCACCAGTAATGAGCGTGGTCCTGGATGTCATCTACATCGCGCTGATGTGCTTCCTCATCGTGCTCATCTTCCGGTTGGTCATGGACTACGTCTTCCAGTTCGCCCGCTCGTGGCAACCCGGCAAGGCGATGGTGGTCGTTCTGGAGGCCACCTACACTGTCACTGATCCACCGCTCAAGCTTCTACGGCGGGTCATCCCGCCGTTGCGTCTCGGGGGCGTGGCGCTCGACCTGTCCTTCTTCGTACTGATGATCATCGTCTACATCCTGATCTCCGTCGTGAGCCGGCTGTGAACGATACGGTCTTGCCGAATGCCGACGACTACGTTGAGGTGAAGAGATGCCGTTGACCCCCGAGGACGTGCGGAACAAGCAGTTCACGACCGTCCGCCTCCGAGAAGGCTATGACGAGGACGAGGTCGATGCCTTCCTCGATGAGGTTGAAGCCGAACTGACCCGACTGCTCCGCGAGAACGAGGACCTGCGCGCCAAGCTGGCCGCGGCCACGCGTGCTGCTGCCCAGAACCAGCAGAACATGCGCAAGCCTCCGGAACCGCCCCAGGATCAGCAGCAACAGCAGCAACAGCAGCAACAGCAGGGCATGCCGCCGCAGGGTATGCCGCAGCAGGGCATGCGCGGTCCGGGCGCTCCGGTGCCCGCCGGCATATCGGGCCCGCCGCAGCAGCAGATGGGCGGCCCCATGGGTGGCCCACCCCAGCTGCCGAGCGGTGCTCCGCAACTGCCCGCCGGTTCCGGCGGTGGCCAGGGCGGCCAGCAGGGTCCCGGTCCGATGGGTCAGGGTCAGATGGGCCAGGGTCCGATGGGTCAGAACCCGATGGGCCAGGGTCAGATGGGCCAGGGTCCGATGGGTCAGGGTCCGATGGGTCAGGGTCCGATGGGTCAGGGTCCGATGGGCCAGGGCCCCATGGGTGGTCAGCCCCCCATGCAGCAGCAGATGGGCGGCCCGATGGGTGGCCCCATGCAGCAGCAGATGGGCGGCCCCGGTCAGGGCCCCGGTGGCGACAGTGCCGCCCGTGTCCTCTCGCTGGCTCAGCAGACCGCCGACCAGGCGATCGCCGAGGCCCGTTCCGAGGCCAACAAGATCGTCGGCGAGGCGCGTTCGCGTGCCGAGGGTCTCGAGCGTGACGCCCGTGCCAAGGCCGACGCCCTGGAGCGGGACGCGCAGGAGAAGCACCGCGTCGCGATGGGCTCCCTCGAGTCCGCCCGCGCCACGCTGGAGCGCAAGGTCGAGGACCTGCGCGGCTTCGAGCGCGAGTACCGCACGCGGCTGAAGTCCTACCTGGAGTCTCAGCTGCGTCAGCTGGAGACGCAGGCCGACGACTCGCTGGCCCCGCCGCGCGCTCCGGCGACCGCGTCCCTGCCGCCGTCCCCGGCGCCGTCCATGGCCCCGGCCGGTGCGAGCGCCCCGTCGTACGGCGGCAACCAGGGCATGGGCGGCGGCCCTTCGCCGGCCGGCCCGTCCTATGGCGGCCAGCAGCAGATGTCCCCGGCGATGACCCAGCCGATGGCGCCGGTACGGCCCCAGGGTCCCTCGCCCATGGGGCAGGCTCCCTCGCCGATGCGCGGCTTCCTCATCGACGAGGATGACAACTGACGGCCAGTAGTACGCCTCAGGCGTCGGCAGCGTTCAAAGGGCGGGGCCCCGGATTTCGATCCGGGGCCCCGCCCTTTTGGCGGCCGCAGAGGTCCGCGCCCGCGTGGCGGGCCTCCTGGTTCGTCCGGACGAACCGTTCCGTTGCCCGAGCAACTGGGCCTGCCCGCCGTCGTGACGGCAGACGCAGACGCAGACGCAGACGAGGGCCCGGCCCCCGTCCGGGAGCCGGGCCCTCGTCTGTGTCTGCCTCGGCGGCCTTAGGCCTTACGCCTTGCGCAGGCGGAACGTCAGGGACAGGCCCTCGTCCGTGAACGGGGTGCCGTACGTGTCGTCCGCCTCGCCCTGGGCGAAGTCCGTGGCGAGGACCTCGTCGGCGATGAGCTCGGCGTGCTCGCTGAGTGCCGCGATGACCGCGGGGTCCGTGGAGGTCCAGCGCAGCACGATGCGGTCGGCCACGTCGAGCCCGCTGTTCTTGCGGGCCTCCTGCATCAGGCGGATCGCGTCACGGGCCAGGCCCGCCTGCCGCAGCTTCTCCGTGATCTCCAGGTCGAGGGCGACCGTCGCACCCGAGTCGGAGGCCACCGACCAGCCCTCGCGCGGGGTCTCCGTGATGATCACCTCATCCGGGGCGAGAGGGATCGTCTCGCCGTCGACCTCCACCGACGCCGTACCCTCGCGCAGGGCGAGGGAGAGCCCGGCCGCGTCGGCGTCGGCGACCGCCTTCGCCACGTCCTGGACGCGCTTGCCGAACCGCTTGCCCAGGGCACGGAAGTTGGCCTTGGCCGTGGTGTCGACCAGGCTGCCGCCGACCTCGCTCAACGACGCCAGCGCCTCGACGTTCAGCTCCTCGGTGATCTGCGCGTGCAGCTCCGGGTCGAGGGCGTGGAAGCCCGTCGCTGCGATCAGCGCACGCTTCAGCGGCTGGCGGGTCTTGACGCCCGACTCCGCGCGTGTGGCCCGGCCCAGCTCCACCAGGCGGCGGACCAGGACCATCTGCCGGGACAGTTCGGGGTCGATCGCCGTGAGGTCCGCCTCCGGCCAGGACGCCAGGTGCACCGACTCCGGCGCGCCCGGGGCGATCGGAACGACCAGGTCCTGCCAGACCCGTTCGGTGATGAACGGGGTCAGCGGGGCCATCAGTCGGGTGACGGTCTCCACGACCTCGTGCAGCGTGCGCAGCGCGGCCTTGTCGCCCTGCCAGAAGCGGCGCCGGGACCGGCGGACGTACCAGTTGGACAGGTCGTCGACGAACGCCGAGAGGAGCTTGCCGGCGCGCTGGGTGTCGTAGGCCTCCAGGGACTGGGTGACCTGGTCGGTGAGCGCGTGCAGTTCGGACAGCAGCCAGCGGTCCAGGAGCGGGCGGTCGGCCGGGGCCGGGTCCGCCTCGCTGGGCGACCAGTTCGCCGTGCGCGCGTACAGGGCCTGGAAGGCGACCGTGTTCCAGTACGTCAGGAGGGTCTTGCGGACGACTTCCTGGATCGTGCCGTGGCCGACTCGGCGGGCCGCCCACGGGGAGCCGCCGGCTGCCATGAACCAGCGGACCGCGTCGGCGCCGTGCTGGTCCATCAGCGGGATCGGCTGCAGGATGTTGCCCAGATGCTTGGACATCTTGCGGCCGTCCTCGGCGAGGATGTGGCCCAGACACACCACGTTCTCGTACGACGACTTGTCGAAGACCAGGGTGCCGACCGCCATCAGCGTGTAGAACCAGCCACGGGTCTGGTCGATGGCCTCGCTGATGAACTGCGCCGGGTAGCGGGACTCGAACAGTTCCTTGTTCTTGTACGGGTAGCCCCACTGCGCGAACGGCATCGAACCCGAGTCGTACCAGGCGTCGATGACCTCCGGCACGCGCGTGGCCGTCTTCTCGCACTGCGGGCAGGCGAAGGTGACCTCGTCGATGTACGGGCGGTGCGGGTCCAGGGCCGACTGGTCGGTGCCGGTCAGCTCGGTGAGCTCCGCGCGGGAGCCGACGACGGTGAGGTGGTCGTCCTCGCAGCGCCAGATCGGCAGCGGGGTGCCCCAGTAGCGGCTGCGGGACAGCGCCCAGTCGATGTTGTTGTTCAGCCAGTCGCCGAAGCGGCCGTGCTTGACGTTCTCCGGGAACCAGTTGGTCTTCTCGTTCTCCTGGAGGAGGCGGTCCTTGATGGCGGTGGTCCGGATGTACCAGGACGGCTGCGCGTAGTAGAGGAGCGCGGTGTGGCAGCGCCAGCAGTGCGGGTAGCTGTGTTCGTACGGGAGGTGCTTGAAGAGGAGGCCGCGCTGCTGAAGGTCCTCGGTGAGCTGTTCGTCCGCCTTCTTGAAGAAGACGCCGCCCACGAGGGGGACGTCCTCCTCGAAGGTGCCGTCCCGGCGGACGGGGTTGACGACGGGAAGGCCGTAGGCGCGGCAGACCTTGAGGTCGTCCTCGCCGAAGGCGGGGGACTGGTGGACCAGGCCCGTACCGTCCTCGGTCGTCACGTACTCGGCGTTGACCACGTAGTGGGCCGGTTCCGGGAACTCGACGAGCTCGAACGGACGTTGGTAGGTCCAGCGCTCCATCTCGGCGCCGGTGAAGGTCTCGCCGGTGACCTCCCAGCCCTCGCCGAGGGCCTTGCCGACGAGCGGCTCGGCGACGAGGAGTTTTTCCCCGCCGTCTGTGCCGTCTGTGCTCTTCGTCGCGACGACGTAGGTGACGTCGGGATGCGCGGCGACGGCGGTGTTGGAGACCAGCGTCCAGGGGGTCGTCGTCCACACCAGGAGCGCTGCCTGGCCGGCGAGCGGGCCGGAGGTGAGCGGGAAACGGACGTACACGGACGGGTCGATGACCGTCTCGTAGCCCTGCGCCAGTTCGTGGTCCGACAGACCCGTCTCGTCGCGCGGGCACCACGGGGCGACACGGTAGTCCTGGACCAGCAGACCCTTGTTGAAGATCTCCTTCAGCGACCACCAGACGGACTCCACGTACTCGGGATCCATCGTGCGGTACGCGTCGTCCAGGTCGACCCAGTAGCCCATGCGGTTCGTGAGCTCGGTGAAGGCGTCGGTATGGCGGGTCACGGACTCGCGGCACTTGGCGTTGAACTCGGCGATGCCGTACGTCTCGATGTCCTTCTTGCCCTCGAAGCCGAGTTCCTTCTCCACGGCGATCTCGACCGGGAGGCCGTGGCAGTCCCAGCCGGCCTTGCGGGCCACGTGATAGCCGCGCATGGTGCGGAAGCGGGGAAAGACGTCCTTGAAGACGCGCGCCTCGATGTGGTGGGCGCCCGGCATGCCGTTGGCGGTGGGCGGGCCCTCGTAGAACACCCACTCGGGGCGGCCCTCGGACTGCTCCAGGCTCTTGGCGAAGATCTTCTGCTCGCGCCAGAAGTCGAGCACGGCGTGCTCGAGCGCGGGCAGGTCGACCTGAGCGGGCACCTGGCGGTACGTCGGCGTTGTCATCAGCGAGCTTCCTCCGGCGGACTTGCTGCCTTCCGTCCGGAGGGACGAGAGCTGTGTCATTCCTGCGCCGCTTTCGGCGCGCTCCCGCGGTACCACCCTCCTTGGCCCTCCGGTGCGGTGTGCACACCGGCGAGCCCCCTCATTGGGGTCGCGATGCCGGGTCTACTCGCCGCTGCGGTGCTTGCTGCTTGGCTGCGGTTTTCCTCCGGCGGCTCCGGGGTGATCTTCACGTCGTGCTCGCCCCCGGGCTTCCACCGTCCCCGGGTCGCTCTGGGCTGCGTACGCCGCTACTCGTCCCCATCCACGCTTTTCGCTCCGCCCAGTGTACGGCGCCGCGAGGACAGCGGCCGACCGCTTTTCCGGCTCCGGCGGCGGGGCCGGGCGCCGCTGGTGGTGACCCGAATGGCGAGGCGCGTGCGTTCGGATCCTGGGGCCCTCGCCCGTCGGGTTACCCGGCGGGGAGCTGGGCACAACGCATGCAGGTCTGCCGCGCCGCATCCGCGAGGCGGGCGAATCGGGCGGTGCGCCCCGTTGCCGCGAGGCTCAAGTCGATTTATCGTCCCAGCACGACTCGCGAGCAAGATCACAATATGTGAAGGGGCCGCGGCCATGGTGGCGAAGAAGACCGCCGAACAGCAGTCGGCGTCCAAGTCCACGGGTGCCTTTGGCGGTGCGGCCAAGGACGTCGGCGGGAAGAGCGCGGCCGGGGGCGTGGGGGCGGTCGGCAAGAAGGGCGCGGTCGCCAAGAAGGCGGTGCCGGGGAAGAAGGCGGTGCCGGGAAGGAAGGGTGCCGGCAGGGAGGCCGCGGTGAAGAAGGCGGCTGGTTCGGTGAGGGCGGTCGAGGAAGAGGGGGCGGAGAGACCGGCGGCCGAGGAAGCGGCGGTGGCTGAAAAGACGGGGGCAGGGAAGAAGGTGGTGGTCAAGAAGGCGGGCACCAAGAAGACCGGCGCCAAAAAGGCCGTGGCGAAGAGGGCCTCGGCGGAGAACGTGGTGGCGAAGAAGGCGGTGGTGGCCACGACCGAGGCGGCCGGACAGCAGACGGCCCCGAAGAAGACCGCTGCTCGGAAGAAGGCCCCCACGGGGAGCGTGTCTCCGAAGGGTGCGTCCGCGACGGGCGCCACTCCGGGAAGAGAGTCCCCGAAGGGTGCCTCCACAGAGCGTGCGTCCCCCAAGAGCGCCGCCTCGAAGAGTGCGTCTCCGAAGCGCACCCCGAAGAAGAGCGCAGCCAAGACGACTGCGGCCAAGACGACTGCGACTGCGACTGAGACGACTGCGGCCAAGAAGACTGCGGCCAAAAAGGGCATGGCCAAGAAGGCGGGCGCGGCTGAGGCCGCGGAGCAGACGGGAGCCACGACGGTGGTTGCGAAGAAGACCCCTGGCACAGCCACGGCGGCGAAGACCGCCCTACCCAAGGTGCGCGTCGTCGCGGCGGAGCCCGGCGAGCTCGCGGTACGCCCCGGCGAGGCCCCCTGGACGCCGGAAGAGGCCGCGGAGGCACGCGCCGAACTGGAGTCCGAGGCGAAGCGGCTGCGCGACGAGATCACCACCGCCGAGGAGTCCCTCGTGGGCCTGATGCGGGACTCCGGAGACGGGGCCGGCGACGACCAGGCGGACACCGGCACGAAGAACATCACGCGCGAGAGCGAGATGGCCCTCGCGGCCAACGCGCGCGAGATGCTCATCCAGACGGAGCGCGCCCTGGACCGGCTCGACGCGGGCACCTACGGCCTGTGCGAGAACTGCGGCGACCCGATCGGCAAGGCACGCATGCAGGCCTTCCCGCGGGCCACCCTGTGTGTCGAGTGCAAGCAGAAGCAGGAACGTCGGTACTGACCAGCACCCGGGTGCCGGGGGGCGTGCCGTACTCTCGTCCTCAGTCAGGCACCTAGGTCGAGGGACTCACGTGGCAGAGGCGGAGCGCATCATCGGTACGCCGGACACCCCGGAAGGGGCGGGGGTCGAGCCGGAGCAGTCGGCCAGTCCGGTTTCCGGTTCGGAGGGGCAGGAGAGCACCGAGGCGCGGCCCAGGGGCAAGCGGCGGATCGCCGTGCTGTTCGCGGTCGCGGTCTTCGCGTACGCCCTCGACCTGGTCAGCAAGATGATCGTGGTCGCCAAGCTGGAGCACCACGCACCCATCGAGATCATCGGGGACTGGCTCAAGTTCGAGGCCATCCGCAACGCGGGCGCCGCCTTCGGGGTCGGCGAGGCCTTCACGGTGATCTTCACGGTGATCGCGGCGACGGTGATCGTGGTGATCGCCCGGCTGGCCCGCAAGCTGTACAGCCTGCCCTGGGCGTTCGCGCTCGGCCTGCTTCTCGGCGGTGCGCTCGGCAACCTGACCGACCGGATCTTCCGCTCTCCGGGTGTCTTCCAGGGCGCGGTGGTCGACTTCATCGCGCCCAAGCACTTCGCGGTCTTCAACCTGGCCGACTCGGCGATCGTCTGCGGCGGCATCCTGATCGTGCTGCTGTCGTTCAGGGGCCTCGACCCGGACGGCACCGTCCACAAGGACTGAGCGGCCGGACTGACGTACGGCGATGTCGCAGGCGTCCGGCATACTCGACGGGTGAGCACCGTTCCCGAGATCCGTAACCTGCCCGTACCCGACGGCCTGGAGGGCGAGCGTGTCGACGCCGCCATCTCCCGCATGTTCGGCTTCTCCCGGACGAAGGCGGCCGAGCTCGCCGCCGGCGGGAAGGTCACGGTCGACGGGTCGGTGGTCGGCAAGTCGGAGCGCGTGCACGGTGGCGCCTGGCTGGAGGTCGAGATGCCGCAGGCGCCCGCGCCCGTGCAGATCGTCGCCGAGCCGGTCGAGGGCATGGAGATCGTGCACGACGACGACGACGTGCTCGTGATCGTCAAGCCGGTCGGTGTCGCCGCGCACCCCTCGCCCGGCTGGAGCGGGCCGACCGTCATCGGCGGGCTCGCCGCCGCCGGGTACCGCATCTCGACCTCGGGCGCCGCCGAGCGCCAGGGCATCGTGCACCGCCTGGACGTGGGCACGTCCGGCCTGATGGTGGTCGCCAAGTCGGAGTACGCGTACACCTCGCTCAAGCGCCAGTTCAAGGAGCGCACGGTCGACAAGCGCTACCACACGCTGGTCCAGGGCCACCCGGACCCGACCAGCGGTACCATCGACGCCCCCATCGGCCGCCATCCCCACCACGACTACAAGTGGGCGGTCACCGCGGAGGGCAAGCCCTCCGTCACCCACTACGACCTCATCGAGGCGTTCCGCGCGGCTTCCCTGCTCGATGTGAAGCTGGAGACGGGTCGCACCCATCAGATCCGCGTCCACATGGCCGCCCACCGCCACCCCTGCGTCGGCGACCTGACCTACGGCGCCGACCCGACGCTCTCCAAGCGACTGGGGCTGACCCGCCAGTGGCTGCACGCCGTCCGCCTGGGCTTCGAGCACCCCGGGCACGGCGAGTGGGTGGAATTCTCCTGTGGCTACCCGGAAGACCTCCAGCAGGCGCTGGACCAGGTGCGCGAGGAGACCTACGCATGAGCCCGGCCGCGTACGTGCTGCGAGTGGCCGAGGACCCCGCCGACCGGGAAGCCTGCTTCGCGGTGCGCAAGGAGGTCTTCGTCGGCGAGCAGGGGGTCCCCGAGGACCTCGAATACGACGTGTACGACGCCGACGCCGTGCACGTGCTGGCGGTACGGGAGGACGGCCTGCCGCTCGGGGCCGGGCGGCTGTTGCACGGCGAGGCGGCCGCCGCGAAGACCGACGGCGACCTGTCCGTGGGGTCGCTGGGGCGGCTCGCGGTGACGAAGGCGGCGCGCGGGCTCGGGGTCGGGGCGTCGCTCGTCGGGGCCATCGAGGACGCGGCACGCGCGCTTGGGCTGACAGCGGTGGACCTGCACGCGCAGACGCACGCGCTGGGGTTCTACGAGCGGCTGGGGTATGTGGCCTACGGCCCGGAGTACCCGGACGCCGGGATCCCTCACCGGGGGATGCGGCGGGTTCTGTAAGCGCGGTCGTGTGACGGGTTCTGGGCCAGGGAGGCCGGAAGGGCCGGTGACCACGGTGGCGTGGCAGGCTTGACGTCTGCTGTGTGAACGCCGAAACACCCGGAGCGCGGACCGTGGATCAGTTGGCCTTGTTGTTCGTGCTGTTGCTCGGGGCCGTGATCAGCGTCCCGGTGGGGGACCGGTTCGGGCTGCCCGCGCCGGTGCTGATGACGCTCCTCGGGATCGTCCTCGCGGTCCTCGACTTCGTACCGAACGTCAGCATCCCGCCGGACCTCATCCTGCCCGCGCTGCTGCCACCGCTGCTCTACGCCGCCGTACGACGCACGTCCTGGCGGCAGTTCACCGCCAACATCCGGCCGATCTTCCTGCTGGCCGTGGCGTTGGTGTTCGTCACGACGGTGACCGTGGCCGCCGTCGCCCACGCGATCGTGCCCGGGCTGCCGATCGCCGCCGCCGTGGCGCTCGGCGCGTTGGTCGCGCCGCCCGATCCGGTCGCCGCGACCGCCGTCGCCGGGCAGCTCGGGCTGCCGCGCAGGCTGGTGTCCATCCTGGAGGGCGAGGGGCTCTTCAACGACGTCACGGCCATCGTGCTGTACCACGTGGCGATCGCCGCCGCCGTGAGCGGAACCTTCTCGCCATGGAAGGCCGGGCTCGACCTGGTGCTGTCCGCCGTGGTCGCGCTGGCGGTCGGGCTGACGCTGGGCTGGGGCGCGAACAAGCTGATGGACCTGCTCGACGACGCGACCCTGCAGATCGGGCTCACGCTGCTGGTGCCGTACGCCTCCTACGTGCTGGCGGAGGAGTTCCGCGGGTCCGGGGTGCTCGCCGTGCTCACCACCGCGCTGTTCCTCGCCGAGTACGCGACGGACGCCGACGACGTGTTGACCCGGCTGGCCGGGCACACCTTCTGGGACATCGTCGACACGCTGGTGACGGGCGTGGCGTTCGGACTGATCGGGCTGGAGTTGCACAACGCGATCCGGACGGCGTCCGGGCGGTGGGGCGAGATGCTCGGGTGGGCGGGGGCGATCGTGGGTGTGGTCGTGTTCGTACGGCTGTTGTGGCTGCTGCCGGCGACCTGGCTGACCAGGCGGTTGCACGCGCGGCGCGACCACAACGAGGACATTCCGACGAGCTGGCGGGAGACCGTCGTCATGTGGTGGGCGGGGATGCGGGGTGTGGCGTCGGTGGCGTTGGCACTGGCGATTCCGTTGACGACCGGCGACGGGTCCGCGTTTCCCGATCGCGACGAGATCGTGTTCGTCGCGTTCGGGGTGATCATGGCGACGCTGGTGCTGCAGGGGCTGACGTTGCCGTGGCTGGTGAAGCGGCTGGGGGTGCGGGCCGACACGGATCAGGACAAGGATTTCGAGAAGGAGTTGGCCGTGCGGGCGGCGAAGGCGGCGAAGCAGCGGCTCAAGGAGATCGAGGCGGTGGAGGAGCTGCCGGAGGAGCTGTCCGAGCAGATGGTGCGACGGGCCTTCGAGATCGGGGTGCGGATCAGCCCGGACATGGCGGAGGACGAACGTCGGGAGGCGCATCAGCAGCGGGTGCGCAGGCTCAAGCGGGTGCGGCGGATCCAGGGGGAGATGTTGAGTGCGGCGCGGCATGAGGTGCTGGCGGCGCGGAGTGAACCCGGGGCGGATCCGGAGGTGGTGGACCGGGTGCTGCGGCATCTTGATGTGAGGAGTTTGCGGTGAGTTGCGTCTATTGGGGGCGGTATCGCGGAGGTTGAAGGGGGGTCGGCCTTGCGGAGGTCGAACGCCATTTCGTCTCTCGCCTCACCTGGTTTCCCGCGTCACCTGGTCGCCCGCGTCACCTGGTCGCCCGCCCCACCGCAAAGCCGTTTGCGGTGGGGCGGGAAGTGGGCTGTGCCTGTGGGTGTGTCGCGTCGTCGGTGGCTCTCCGTTCGTTCCTCCAGAGGCCACCCCGCCCGCGATCGGTCAGCGGCCCGGGCCCGTTCGCGGGGGCTCGTGCTGCATGCGGCGGGCGCTCGCGCCGTCCCGGGAGGGCTCGCCGCCGTCCCGCGCGGGCCCGCCCTTACTGCGGCTGTGCGGCAGGGCCGCACTCGCCGTGTTGACGCGGGGCAGGGCGTAGGAGTGTTCCTCGGCCAGCCAGCGGATCATGCGTTCACGGACCGCGACCCGGACCGTCCAGATGTCGTCCGCGTCTTTGGCGGTCACCAAAGCCCGTACCTGCAAGGTGTTCGGGGTGGTGTCCGTGACGTCGAGGCCGTAGGCGCGGCCGTCCCAGGCCGGGCACTCGCGCAGCAGGTCGCGGAGCTTCTCGCGCATCGCGTCCAGGGGGGCCGTGTGGTCGACGTGCCAGTACACGGTGCCGGTCATCTGCGGGGTGCCGCGTGACCAGTTCTCGAACGGCTTGGACGTGAAGTACGAGACGGGCATCGTGATCCGGCGCTCGTCCCAGGTCCGCACGGTGAGGAAGGTCAGTGTGATCTCCTCGACCGTTCCCCACTCGCCGTCCACCACGACGGTGTCGCCGATGCGCACCATGTCGCCGAAGGCGATCTGCAGCCCCGCGAACAGGTTGCTGAGCGTCGACTGCGCCGCGACACCGGCGACGATGCCGAGTATTCCGGCCGAGGCCAGCAGCGAGGCACCGGCCGCGCGGAACGCGGGGAAGGTCAGCAGCATCGCGGCGACCGCCACCACGCCGACCACCGCGGAGACCACCCGCATGATCAGCGTCACCTGGGTGCGCACGCGCCGCACCCTGGCCGGATCGCGGTGGGCGCGCGCATAGCGGCTGTACGACGTCTCCACTGTCGCGGCGGCGATCCGGATCACCAGCCAGGCGGCGGCTCCGATGAGGACCAGCGTGAGCGTCCGGCCGATTTCGGCCTGGTGCCGCTCCAGCAGCTGCGCCTCGTCGTACGAGCCTCTCAGCGTCGCCGCGCAGATCACAAGCTGGAAGGGGATGCGGCCGCGGCGCAGCAGACCCCACATCGGGGTCTCGTGGTGTTGTGCGTCGGCCTTGCGCAGCAGCAGGTCGGTGGCCCAGCCGATGAGCAGCGTGAGCAGGACCGACCCGCCGACCACGATGAGTGGGCGGAGCAGGTTCTCCATGCCTTCGAACGTAACCGGCCACGGGCGTTCATGAACATGTGACTTCCGACCCGTTGTGGGTAGGGCCGCTGTCCCCCGCCGGGCGCCGCGTTGTCGTACCCGGCTGGCACCATGGCCTCATGAACATCGTGCTTTTCCATTCGACCTTCGGCCTGAGGCCCGCCGTGCGGGCGGCGGCGGACCGGTTGCACGCAGCCGGACACAAGGTGTGGACGCCGGACCTCTTCGAGGGGCGTACCTTCGACACGGTCGAGGAAGGCATGGAGTTCAACCAGACGATCGGCAAGGACGCACTGCTCAAGCGGGCCGTGCTGGCCGCCGCGCCCTACTCGGAGCGCGGACTCGTGTACGCCGGGTTCTCGCTCGGCGCCTCCGTCGCGCAGACCCTCGCCCTGGGCGACGCGAAGGCCCGCGGACTGCTGCTTCTGCACGGCACCTCGGACCTCGCGGCCAACGCCACCGTGGACGAACTGCCCGTGCAACTGCATGTCGCCGAGCCGGACCCCTTCGAGACCGACGACTGGCTGAGCGCCTGGTACCTCCAGATGGGCAGAGCGGGAGCCGACGTCGAGATCTACCGTTACGCCGGGGCCGGTCACCTCTACACCGACCCCGACCTGCCGGACTACGACGAGGAGGCCGCCGAGGCGACCTGGCGGGTGGCGCTCGGTTTCCTCGACAGCCTGTGAGCCGCGAGCCGCGACTACACGGGGTCGTACGTCCGTTCCACCTTCTGCGTGCCGGAGCGCGTGCGGTACGAACGGGCCCAGGAGGAGGTCGCGTCAGGCTTCGTGCGGTCGGACAGGACGTAGTAGTCCATCTGCGCGCGGTCGGCGGTGATGTCGAGGACGCCGTAGCCGTGACGGTCGGTGTCGACCCAGTGGACGTGCCGGTTGGCGGCCCTGATGATCGGCGCGGCGACCGCGGAGATGGTGCCCTCGGGGGCCTTGACGATGTCGTCGAGGTTGTCGGAGGTCACCGAGGTGACCACGAACTCCGTGGCGGCCGAGGCGGACAGCGGGTAGGTCCCGGCGTCCACCGGCACGTCGTTGGCCCACGCCATGTGGATGTCGCCGGTCAGGAACACGGTGTTGCGGATGGCGTTCGAACGCAGGTGGGCCAGCAGTTCCCGGCGGTCGTCCGTGTAGCCGTCCCACTGGTCGGTGTTGAGGCCGAGACCCTCCTTCGGCAGGCCCAGCAGCTCGGCGAGCGGCCCCAGGAGGTCCGCGGTGAGTGAGCCGATCGCGAACGGCGAGATCATCACGGAGTTGCCGACCAGCCGCCAGGTGGTGTCGGACCTCGTCAGCCCGGCCTTCAGCCAGTCGAGTTGGGCGCGGCCGGTGAGCGTACGGTCCGGGTCGTCGACCGAGCCGTTGCCGACGCCGACCTGCTGCGAGCGGAAGGAGCGCAGGTCGAGCAGCGATAGGTCGGCGAGCCTGCCGAAGCGCAGACGGCGGTAGGTGGTGCCCGCGACCGCGGTGCGCACCGGCATCCACTCGAAGTAGGCCTGCTTGGCGGCGGCCTGGCGGGCCGCCCAGGCGCCCTCGGTGCCCTCGGTGTGGTTCTCGGCCCCGCCCGACCAGGCGTCGTTGGCGAACTCGTGGTCGTCCCAGATCGCGATGACGGGCGCGGTCGCGTGCAGGGCCTGAAGGTCAGGGTCGGTCTTGTACCGGCCGTGCCGGATGCGGTAGTCGGCGAGCGTGAGGATCTCGTGGGTCGGCGCGTGCTGCCGTATGACGGCGTCGCGGGTGCCGTACGCGCCGGTGGCGTACTCGTAGATGTAGTCACCCAGGTGCAGCCAGGCGTCCAGGTCGCCGCGGGCCGCGAGATGGCGGTACGACGAGAAGTAGCCGGCCTCCCAGTTGGCGCAGGAGACCACGCCGAAGCGCAGGCCCGAGACGCTCGCGTCGGCGGCCGGTGCGGTGCGGGTACGGGCGGCCGGGGAGTCGGCGGGGCCGGCCGAGAAGCGGAACCAGTAGTCGGTCGCGGGCTCCAGGCCGCGCACGTCCGCCTTCACCGTGTGGTCCGAGACGGCGGTGGCGGTGACCGAGCCCTTGGCCACGATGTCGGTCAGCGCCTTGTCCCTGGCGACGATCCAGTCGACCGGGGTGTCCGGGCCGAGCCCGGAGCCGGGTGTCGCCTGGGCGGTGGGCGTCACTCGGGTCCACAGCAGGATGCCGTCGGGCAGCGGGTCCCCGGAGGCGACGCCGTGCAGGAAGACGGGCACGTCGGCGGCGGCCCGCGCGGGCAGGGCGGCGGCCTGTGGACCGGCCAGCACGGCGGTGGCGGCCGCGGCCTTGACGACCGTACGGCGGCGCGGCGACAGGGCGTTGGCGGAGTCGGTGCTCTCGGATGATCTGTATCGACTGGTCACGGCCGATCAGGTTACTGATCGGTACGGGCGAGGGCGGGCGAAACGTGAAAAGTTCGCCCGCCCTTCACGCGGAGGCCGGATTCCGGGACGGCGTCAGCCCTTGAGAGCCGCGTCCACCACCCTGTTGAAGTCGGCCACCGTCATGGGCGGGTTGCCCTGGCTGTCGGTGGTGAGCTTCTTGCCGTCCATGACGAAGGTCGGGGTGCCGGTCACGCCTTCCTTGTTGGTGTCGAAGGTCTTCGACATGGCGAGCGCCCAGGCGTCGTACTTGCCGCTCGTGACCGCGTTCTGGAACGTCTTGTTGTTCTTCAGCGCCGGGACGGTGTCGGCGACCTTGATGAGGTAGTCGTCGCTCTTGAACTTGTCGTCGGTCTCCTCGGGGTGCCACTTCGTGGAGTACAGCGCGGTCTTGTACGCCATGAAGGCGTCCGGGCTCACGTTCAGCGCGGAGCCCATGGCGCTCATCGCGTTCTTGGAGCCCTCGCCGTTGCTGCCTATCTTGTTCTTGCCCAGCGAGTCGCCGTCGATGAACGTTCCGCCGATGTACTCGATCTTGAACTTGCCGTCCGCGATGTCCTTCTCGACGGTCGAGCCGACGGTCTGCTCGAACTGGGCGCAGACCGGGCAGCGCGGGTCCTCATAGACCTTGAGGGTCTTCTTGGCGCTGCTCTTGCCGATGACCACGGTCGTGCCGTCGGTCCCCGTGGTGTTGGCCGGGGCGACGACCTTGGCGTCCTTCTGGTCCTCCCAGTAGCTGGGCTTGTTGGACTGGACGACGGCGTAGCCTATGCCGCCGGCGAGGGCCAGCACCGCGACGACCGAACCGGCGACGATGGCCTGCCGCTTGACCTTGTTGCGCTTGGCCTGGCGCTCGCGCTCCTGGCGCAGCCGTTCCCGGGCGGCCGTCTTCGCTGCCTGGCTGTTCCGCTTGCTCATGGTGGTGTTCTCCGTAGGGGACGCGCACAGGACGTGGTCGTGTGCGGGATACGTAGGGGGGCTGACTGGTGCTCAGTTGCTGTTCGGTGCCGCTCGGGCCGAGGCTCGGCTCAGACTCCGGCGAACGCGACCGAGCACGGCGGTCCACGCCGTCCCAGGGAGTGCACGAGAAGCCGCTCGCGCGCGGTGGTGGTACGGCGGACAGGGCGCCGCGCACAGCGGGCGGCGGGAGCTGTCCGGACCGTGACGGCGGCGACCGCGAGCAGCAGCGGCCGGAAGGTGGTCGCGGCCGCCGCCCGCAGCAGCTGGGCCAGCGCCCGCTCGCCGCGGCGCAGCCAGGCGGCCGCGAGCAGGCCGACGCCGAGGTGCGCGCCGAGCAGCAGCCAGGCGGTCGCCGGGTCGGCGTGGGCGAGCAGACCCGCCAGCCGGTCGGTGTCGGTGCCCGTCGCCCGGGCCAGCGGGGCCCCCACCCCAATGCCGTCGCCGCACAGCACGTCGAAGCCGACGGAGCGCAGGGGGCCGGCGACCGGGCCGCCGGCCGCGCCGTAACAGACGTGCTGGCCGGTGGTGAACACCGTGTCGGCGGCCAGCTCCAGCGGGATCAGCAGGGCGGCGATCCGGCCGAAGCCGCGCTCGCGTCCGGCCAGGGCGAAGGCGACGAGGAACACGGCGGCCGCGATCAGGGCCACCGTGTTCAGCGGCAGGGGGACCTGGGACAGCAGCACGTGCGACGCGCTGCTGAGCGTCACGACGAGCGCCGTGAACAGTGCCGCGCGTACGGCTCTGAGCTGGGTCCCGGATATGTCCATAACGGGGAAGAGTCTGTCACGCGGGCCTGTAAGGGACCCCTAAAGGGTCCCTGTGAGGCGTCTGCCGGCAGCGGATCGTCACAGACCCGGAATCCGTCCGTTGCGGAACAGGTCCACGAAGATCTGGTGGTCGGCACGCGCGCGTGCGCCGTAGGCGTGCGCGAAGTCGACGAGCACGCCCGCGAAACCTTCCTCGTCGGCGGCGATCGCCGCGTCGATGGCCCGCTCGGTGGAGAACGGCACCAGGGACTCGCCGGACTGGTCGTCCGCCGCCGCGTGCATGGTGGCGGTGGCCCGGCCCAGGTCGGCGACGACCGCCGCGACCTCCTCCGGGTCGTCGATGTCGCCCCAGTCGAGGTCCACGGCGTACGGCGAGATCTCGGCGACCAGTTGCCCGGCGCCGTCCAGTTCGGTCCAGCCCAGCCACGGGTCGGCGTGCGCCTGGAGGGCGCGCTGGGAGATCACCGTGCGGTGGCCCTCGTGCTGGAAGTAGTCCCGGATCGCCGAGTCCGTGATGTGGCGGGAGACGGCCGGGGTCTGGGCCTGCTTGATGTAGATCACGACGTCGTTCTCCAGGGCGTCGCTGTGGCCCTCCAGGAGGATGTTGTACGACGGCAGACCGGCCGAGCCGATACCGATGCCGCGGCGGCCCACGACGTCCTTCACGCGGTACGAGTCGGGGCGGGCCAGGGAGGTCTCCGGCAGCGTCTCCAGATAGCCGTCGAAGGCCGCGAGGACCTTGTAGCGGGTGGCCGCGTCCAGCTCGATGGAGCCGCCGCCCGGGGCGAAGCGGCGCTCGAAGTCACGGATCTCCGTCATCGACTCCAGCAGACCGAAGCGGGTCAGCGAGCGGGCGTCCCGCAGGGCGTCCAGCAGCGCGCCCTGGGCGGTGTCCAGGGTGAAGGGCGGCACCTCGTCGCTCTTGGCGCCGGTGGCCAGGGCGTGCACGCGCTCTCGGTACGCGCCCGCGTAGATCTGCACCAGCTCGGTGATCTGCTCGTCGCTGAGTGCCTTGGCGTACCCGATGAGGGCGATGGAGGCGGAGAAGCGCTTGAGGTCCCAGGTGAAGGGGCCGACGTACGCCTCGTCGAAGTCGTTGACGTTGAAGATCAGGCGGCCGTTGGCGTCCATGTACGTGCCGAAGTTCTCCGCGTGCAGGTCGCCGTGGATCCACACGCGCGAGGTGCGCTCGTCCAGGTACGGTCCGCCCCGCTTCGAGCCGAAGCCGATATCCCCGGTCAGGTCGTGGTAGAAGAGGCACGCCGTGCCCCGGTAGAACGCGAAGGCCGAGGCCGCCATCTTCCGGAACTTCACGCGGAACGCGGCCGGGTCGGCGGCGAGGAGCTGGCCGAAGGCGGTGTCGAAGACGGCGAGGATCTCCTCGCCGCGGTGCTCCTCGTTGAGCTGCGGGACCGACATCGCTGGGTTCCTCCTGGTGCAGGTGGTGCGTGACATTTTGGGGGCGGATCCTCTGCTCACACCAACGGGCGACCGCCCGCGGGAGTGCCCGCGACCTCGCACGAAAGGTACGAGCGGGGTGCCGCGTTTTCTTCACATGAAGGTACGCGGGGGAGCCCGTCGAGTGTCAGTGCCGAGGCATAGACTTCGACGCTGTCCCCCAGACTGTCCGCAGCCGGTGGGACACCAGTCGACGAATGCCCGCCCGTCGCCCGACCACCGCCCCTCAACGAGGCGCTTCGCGCCACACCTTTCCCTTGGAGGCCGCAGCCGTGTCAAAGCCGCCGTTCACGCACCTGCACGTCCACACCCAGTACTCGCTGCTGGACGGTGCCGCGCGGCTGAAGGACATGTTCAACGCGTGCAACGAGATGGGCATGACCCATATCGCGATGTCCGACCACGGCAACCTGCACGGGGCGTACGACTTCTTCCACACCGCGGAGAAGGCCGGGGTCACACCGATCATCGGGATCGAGGCGTATGTGGCGCCCGAGTCCCGGCGCAACAAGCGCAAGATCCAGTGGGGCCAGCCGCACCAGAAGCGGGACGACGTCTCCGGTTCGGGTGGTTACACCCACAAGACGATCTGGGCGGCGAACGCGAAGGGCCTGCACAACCTCTTCCGGCTGTCCTCGGACGCGTACGCGGAGGGCTGGCTGCAGAAGTGGCCCCGTATGGACAAGGAGACCATCTCCCAGTGGTCCGAGGGGCTCATCGCCTCCACCGGCTGTCCCTCGGGAGAGCTGCAGACCCGGCTGCGGCTGGGCCAGCACGACGAGGCGCTGAAGGCGGCCGCCGACTACCAGGACATCTTCGGCAAGGACCGCTACTTCCTGGAGCTGATGGACCACGGCATCGAGATCGAGCGCCGGGTCCGTGACGGTCTGCTGGACATCGGGCGGAAGCTGGGCATCCCGCCGCTGGTCACCAACGACTCGCACTACACGTACGCGCAGGAGTCGGTCGCGCATGACGCGCTGCTGTGCATCCAGACCGGCAAGAACCTCTCCGACCCGGACCGCTTCAGGTTCGACGGGACGGGCTACTACCTGAAGTCCACGGACGAGATGTACGCCATCGACTCCTCGGACGCCTGGCAGGAGGGGTGCCGCAACACCCTCCTGGTGGCCGAGCAGATCGACACCACGGGCATGTTCGAGAAGCGCGACCTGATGCCCAAGTTCGACATCCCGGAGGGCTACACCGAGGTCAGCTGGTTCAAGGAGGAGGTCCGCCGCGGCATGGAGCGCCGCTTCCCCGGCGGCATCCCCGAGGACCGGCAGAAGCAGGTCGAGTACGAGATGGACGTCATCATCCAGATGGGGTTCCCGGGGTACTTCCTCGTCGTCGCCGACTTCATCATGTGGGCCAAGAACCAGGGCATCGCGGTCGGTCCGGGCCGTGGTTCCGCGGCCGGCTCGATCGTCGCGTACGCGATGGGCATCACCGACCTCGACCCGATCCCGCACGGTCTGATCTTCGAGCGGTTCCTCAACCCCGAGCGCGTCTCCATGCCCGATGTCGACATCGACTTCGACGAGCGTCGGCGCGTCGAGGTGATCAGGTACGTCACGGAGAAGTACGGCGCCGACAAGGTCGCCATGATCGGCACCTACGGCAAGATCAAGGCGAAGAACGCCATCAAGGACTCCGCGCGCGTGCTGGGCTACCCGTACGCCATGGGTGACCGCCTCACCAAGGCGATGCCCGCCGACGTCCTCGGCAAGGGCATCGACCTCAACGGCATCACCGACCCCTCGCACCCGCGCTACAGCGAGGCCGGCGAGATCCGCGCGATGTACGAGAACGAGCCGGACGTCAAGAAGGTCATCGACACCGCCAAGGGCGTCGAGGGTCTGGTCCGGCAGATGGGCGTGCACGCCGCCGGCGTCATCATGTCCAGCGAGCCCATCGTGGACCACGCCCCGATCTGGGTGCGGCACACGGACGGCGTGACCATCACACAGTGGGACTACCCGCAGTGCGAGTCGCTCGGCCTGCTGAAGATGGACTTCCTCGGCCTGCGCAACCTGACGATCATGGACGACGCCGTCAAGATGGTGAAGTCCAACAAGGGCATCGACCTCGACCTGCTCTCGTTGCCGCTCGACGATCCGACGACCTTCGAACTGCTCCAGCGCGGCGAGACCCTCGGCGTCTTCCAGTTCGACGGCGGCCCCATGCGCTCCCTGCTGCGTCTGATGAAGCCCGACAACTTCGAGGACATCTCCGCCGTCTCCGCGCTCTACCGTCCGGGCCCGATGGGCATGGACTCGCACACCAACTACGCGCTCCGCAAGAACAAGCTCCAGGAGATCACCCCGATCCACAAGGAGCTGGAGGAGCCCCTCGAAGAGGTCCTCGCGGTCACCCACGGCCTGATCGTCTACCAGGAGCAGGTGCAGAAGGCCGCCCAGATCATCGCCGGCTACTCGCTCGGCGAGGCCGACATCCTCCGCCGTGTGATGGGCAAGAAGAAGCCCGACGAACTGGCGAAGAACTTCGTCCTCTTCCAGGAGGGCGCCCGCAAGAACGGCTTCAGCGACGAGGCGATCCAGGCCCTGTGGGACGTCCTGGTCCCGTTCGCCGGGTACGCCTTCAACAAGGCCCACTCGGCCGCGTACGGCCTGGTCTCGTACTGGACCGGCTATCTGAAGGCGAACTATCCCGCCGAGTACATGGCCGCGCTGCTGACCTCGGTCAAGGACGACAAGGACAAGTCGGCCGTCTACCTCAACGAGTGTCGGCGCATGGGCATCAAGGTGCTCCCGCCGAACGTCAACGAGTCGGTGCACAACTTCGCCGCGCAGGGCGACGACGTGATCCTCTTCGGCCTCGAAGCGGTCCGCAACGTCGGTACGAACGTGGTCGAGTCGATCATCAAGAGCCGCAAGGCCAAGGGAAAGTACGCCTCCTTCCCCGACTATCTCGACAAGGTCGAGGCGGTCGCGTGCAACAAGCGCACCACGGAGTCGCTGATCAAGGCGGGCGCGTTCGACACCCTGGGGCACACCCGCAAGGGTCTGACCGCGCACTTCGAGCCGATGATCGACAACGTGGTGGCGGTCAAGCGCAAGGAGGCCGAGGGGCAGTTCGACCTCTTCGGCGGCATGGGCGAGGAGGACACCAGCGAGCCCGGCTTCGGCCTCGACGTGGAGTTCACCACCGACGAGTGGGACAAGACCTATCTGCTCGCGCAGGAGCGGGAGATGCTCGGGCTGTACGTCTCCGACCACCCCCTGTTCGGTCTGGAGCACGTGCTGTCCGACAAGGCGGACGCGGGCATCGCCCAGCTCACCGGAGGCGAACACGCCGACGGCGCGGTCGTGACCATCGGCGGGATCATCTCCGGCCTGCAGCGCAAGATGACCAAGCAGGGCAACGCCTGGGCCATCGCCACCGTGGAGGACCTGGCCGGTTCCATCGAGTGCATGTTCTTCCCGGCGACCTACCAGCTGGTGTCGACCCAACTCGTCGAGGACGCCGTGGTGTTCGTCAAGGGGCGCCTCGACAAGCGCGAGGACGTGCCCCGGCTGGTCGCCATGGAACTCCAGGTGCCCGACCTGTCGAACGCCGGCACCAACGCGCCCGTGATCGTCACCATCCCGGCCACCCGGGTCACCCCGCCCATGGTCAGCCGCCTCGGTGAGATCCTCAGCCACCACAAGGGCGAGAGCGAGGTCCGGATCAAGCTCCAGGGGCCGCGCAAGACGACCGTGCTGCGCCTGGACCGGCACCGGGTGAAGCCCGACCCGGCGCTGTTCGGCGACCTGAAGGTGCTGCTGGGACCGGCCTGTCTGGCGGGCTGACACCCGGACTCGGCCCGGCCGTCCGGCGCCCAGGCTCTTGACGTACGCGAGGGGCGCATCCGTATACGGATGCGCCCCTCGGTGCTGCCCGGGTTCCAACAACCCGTCATGCGGACGTCAGTTGTGACCGAAGCGTTTCTGACGCCCCTTGCGGGCCATGTCGCCCGGCGTCGCCTCAGCGGCGTGCTGCTCGGTCTGTGGCTCCATCGAGGACTGCTGGGACACCTGCTGACCACGCTCGGAGCGGTGCTGCTTACGGTCCTGTTTCCTGTTCTTGGCCATGGTGCTGCCTCCTGTGGGGATCTAGGGCCAGGGCCGGGACCAGATTCACATAAGCTGACAGAGCGCGCATGTCGGATAATTACCGTGTGTGACACGGTTCGTCGGGGTGCGATCCCCCGAAACGCCACGCCGAAGATCGAGTTCCGGCCGTTAACCCCCGCGTGGTCGGGCAGACTCGGAGCAAGCCCGAAGCAAACCTCCCGGGAAGAGGGTGAGTCGTGTGGACCGCTGCATCGTCCTGGTGGACGCCGGGTATCTGCTGGGGGCCGCCGCGAGTCTCCTCGCCGGGGAGCCCTCACGGTCCCGCATCACCGTCGATCACGCGGCGCTCATCCAGGGGTTGCGCGAACGAGCCGAGTCCGACACGGAACGGCCGCTGCTGCGCATCTACTGGTTCGACGGCGCCCCCGACCGTGTCCCGCAGCCCGAGCACCGCAGGCTCCGGGTGATGCCCCGGGTCACCGTCCGCCTCGGTGCTCTGACCCGCAGTGACGGCCGTTGGGCGCAGAAGGGCGTGGACGCCGCGATGCACGCCGAGCTGACCGAGCTGGCCCGCAACCGCGCCTGCTCCGACGTCGTCCTGGTGACCGGCGACGGGGACCTGCTGCCGGGCATGATGGCCGCCAAGGAGCACGGGGTCGCCGTACACCTGTGGGCCGTGCAGGCCGCCGACGGGGACTACAACCAGTCCGAGGACCTGGTCGCCGAGGCCGACGAACGGCGCGTCCTGGACCGTACGTGGATCACCAAGGCCGTCCGCGCCAAGGACCTCGGCGGGGTCTGCGCGCCGTCGCCCGCGCCGCGCCCCGAGATCGCCGCGATCCTGTCGGCGCCGCTGCCCGAGTCCTCGCTCTCCTCGGGGACCGAGCGGACGGCCGACGAGAGCGAGCACGCCCCGGCGGCCCCCGCCTCGGAGAACGGCACCGAGCAGCGCATGCCCGCACCCAAGGGCGTACCCACCCCCAAGGACCTGGCCGCCCTGCGCGGTCCCGGGGTCCAGCCCGCCCAGCCCCCCACGTCGGCGACCCTGCGCTGGTCCTCCGACAAGGGCTGGGTCGACCGGCCCGGCACCGCCTCGGAGCCCCCCGAGGTCGCCTCCATGCCGACGCTGGCGCAGCTGACCACGGCGGAGCAGCGATGGGCCGACCGGGAGGAGGACATCACCACGGTCGGCGGGGACCCGTTCGAGGTGGGACAGGTGTTCGCACGGCGGTGGATGGAGCGCCTCGGGGACCAGAGCCACCTGCAGAAACTCTCCGGGATGTACCCGCGCGTCCCGCACCGCATCGACGGCGAGCTGCTGCGCTACGCCGCCCGGTTCGGGCTGCTCGCCCACAAGGACGACCAGATCGACGAGCACGACCGCTACGCCATCCGGGCCGGGTTCTGGCGCGAGATCGACGTGCGGACGGCGGCGGAGCACGCGCCTGCCGGCGAGTGAACCGGGCGGGTGGGTCGGCAACGTTTCCGTCGGCGGTCGTACCCGTCATGGGTCCACCCGGGAGTGGGCCCGGGGCCCCGACCCCGTAGTCTCGTTCCTTGTGAGTACGCGCGCGGCACAGGCACCTCGGCACGGTGGTGATGTCGTGTGCGCCGTGCGCGGGCTGACCAAGACCTATCCGGCGGTACGGGGTCGCCGCGGCGTCCCCGCGACGCCCGAGGTGCAGGCCACCGACGACGTACGGCTGGACATCCGGCGCGGTGAGATCTTCGGGCTGCTCGGGCCGAACGGCGCCGGGAAGACCACCCTCGTCCGGCAGCTGACCGGGCTGATGCGGCCCGACAGCGGGAGCGTGGAGATCCTCGGGCACGACATCGTGCGCCATCCGGAGCGGGCCTCCCGGCTCCTCGCCTACCTGGGGCAGGAGTCCTCCGCCCTCGACGAGCTCACCGTCTCCCTCGCCGCCGAGACCACTGGACGGCTGCGCGGGCTGGACGCGGCGCGGGCGCGGGCCGAGCGGGACGCCGTACTGGACGAGCTGGGCCTCACGCCGCTCGCCGGGCGGGCTCTCAAGAAGCTGTCCGGCGGGCAGCGCCGCCTCGCCTGCCTGGCTGCCGCGCTGGTGGGACAGCGGCAGCTGCTCGTGCTCGACGAGCCGACCACCGGCATGGACCCCGTGGCGCGTCGCGCGGTCTGGGGAGCCGTCGACCGGCGCCGCGCCGAACACGGCGCGACCGTGCTGCTCGTCACCCACAACGTCATCGAGGCCGAGACCGTCCTCGACCGGGTCGCCGTCCTCGACCGGGGCCGGGTGATCGCCTGCGACACCCCCACCGGACTCAAGGAGCAGGTCGCCGGCGAGGTCCGGGTCGACCTGGTGTGGCGCGAGACGGCGCCGCAGCACGTCCCCGAGGTCGCCGTGCTGCGCGACCGGGCCGTGGAGTCCGGGCGCCGCTGGACGCTCAGGCTCGCCCCGGACGAGGCCCGCGCGGTCGTCGCCACCGTCACCGGCGGCGCCGCCTTCGCCGCTCTGGACGACTTCACGCTCGCCATGCCCAGCCTGGAGGACGTGTACCTGGCCCTGGGCGGAGCGGCGCAGCAGGGGCTGGTGAAGGCGTGAGCACGTTGAGTGCCCGGACCGTCACATCCGTAGGGAACAGGACGACTGCCGGAGTGAAACCGAGCGAGGGGAGCCGCACGAGGTGAGTGTCGTACCCGCCGAGGCTCTGCCGGGCAGTGCCCTGATCGTGGACGAGCCGGCCCGGGAAGCCGCCGAGCTCGGCCCCCGCGCCCGGCTGTGGCCCGCGCTGGTGGCCGTGTACCGGGCTCAGCTGTCCCGGGCGCGGGTCGCGCGCATCCCACTGCTGTTCGTGGCGACCTTCCAGTCGATCGGGATCATGATCCTGATGCGTGGGGTCGTGGACGGCGGCGGAGAGGCGCAGGCGGTCGTGGCCGGCTCGTCGGTGCTCGTCGTCGCCTTCGTCGCGCTGAACCTGCTCGCGCAGTACTTCGGCCAGCTGCGGGGCAGCGGAGGGCTCGACCACTACGCCACGCTGCCCGTGCCGCCGGCCGCGGTGGTGCTCGGCGCGGCGGGCGCGTACGCCTCCTTCACCGTGCCGGGGACCGTGGTGACCGCGGTGTTCGGATCCGTGCTGTTCGGCCTCCCCCTGACGCATCTGTGGATCCTCGTCGCCGTCATCCCGCTCGCGGGCGCCGCGCTCGCCGGGCTCGGGGCCGCGCTCGGGCTGCTCGCGCCCCGTCCGGAACTGGCCACGCTGCTCGGCCAGCTCGGTATGTCGGCGGCACTGCTGCTGGGGGTCCTGCCCGCGGACCGGATGCCCGAGGCGGTGCGCTTCGCACGGGACCTGCTGCCGTCGACGTACGGCGTGGAGGCTTTCGCCCGCACGTTCGGGCCGCACCCCGACTGGGCCTACGTGCTCGGTGACCTCGCCGTCTGCGCCGGCGTCGGCGTGGTGTCGCTGGCCGTCGCCACCTGGGCGTACCGCCGGGCGGCCGTCCGGTGAGGCGTCGCACAGACGCGCCTGGCACGATGTCCGGGTGACCGCACCGTTGACGCCTCCTCCACCGCCCCATGAACAGCCGGCGCACCGTGCGTGGCAGGGGCCGCCTCCCGGGTACGTGGCTCCTGAGCCGGACGCGCCGGACGCGTCCTACGGCGCGCACGGTTCGTACGGACAGGATGGGCCCGGGATGAAGACCGAAGTGCGGGAGGCCGCCGTGACCACGGTGGCGGTGGCGCTCGCCGGAGTGCTGCTGGGCCTGCTGTGGTGGTGGCTGTCTCCGCACGTTCCGCTGACGGGCGACGTGGTCGACAAGAGCTGGGTCGTCTACCTCAAGGACACCGAGGGCGAGCAGGCGGTCGGTGTCGACGGAACGTTCACTCTGCTGGCGCTGGCCTTCGGGTTCGTGAGCGCCCTCGCGGTCTTCCTGGTGCGGCGACGCGGGGGAGTGCCACTGGTGGTGGCCCTGGGCGTCGGCGGCCTGCTGGGGTCGTTGCTCGCCTGGCGGCTCGGGGTGTGGCTCGGGCCCGCGCAGGACGTGATCGCCCACGCGAAGTCCGTGGGCAAGGGAGTCACCTTCTCCGCGCCGCTGAAGCTCGGCGCCAAGGGGGCGTTGCTGGCGTGGCCGCTGGTGGCGCTGGTGGTGCATCTGGGGTTGACGGCACTGTTCGGCCCGCGGGACCCGGAGCGGCAGGATCCCTATGAGCAGGGCCCCGACCCGAAGGATCCGTACGGAGCCCCGCTGGAGTGACCCGGCCGACCGGCCTCGGCTGGGCGGGGCGGCTGCCGTGGTGGGAGCCGCCGGCCCTTCTTGACGCGTCATCTGCCGTGGTGGGGGCGGCCGGTCGTCTCCCCGGCAGCCCTTCTTGACGCGCACCTGCGTTTCCGCCCCGTCTTCGACAGGCCTCTTCTGCGGAATCGAGGAAGCCCGACGGTCATCCGGCCTCGGCGGTCATCCGGCCCCGGCGGGCCGGACCGCCGGGCCGACGCCGCCGCCCGGCGGTCGAGGGCTCACGCCCGCCCGACGGGTGCCACCACCGCGTCCGTGAGTTCGGCCAGGTCGTCGGGGGAGAGTTCGACCTCCAGGCCCCGGCGGCCCGCCGAGACGCAGATCGTGGAGTGGGCCGAGGCCGAGGCGTCGAGGACCGTGGGGAGCTTCTTGCGCTGGCCGAGCGGGGAGATGCCGCCGCGCACGTAGCCCGTGGTGCGTTCGGCGAGGGCCGGGTCGGCCATCGTGGCGCGCTTGCCGCCCACCGCCGAGGCCAGCGCCTTGAGGTCCAGTTGGCCCGCCACGGGGACGACGGCGACCGTCAGGGCCCCGTCGACGTCCGCCACCAGCGTCTTGAACACCCGCTCCGGCGAGACGCCCATCGCCTCGGCCGCCTCCTCGCCGTAGGACGGGTGGGAGGGGTCGTGGTCGTAGGAGTGGACCGTGTACGACACCCCCGCGGCCGTCAGGGCCACGGTCGCGGGCGTGCCGCCCGACTGTTGCCGCTTCTTCGCCTTCTTCGCCATCGCGGCCTGATCCCGCCTGTTCCCCGGAGGTCGTACGTCAGTTGAGACTCGTCGGCCCGCGGGTCAGCTCCGACGCGGGCAACGACGGCAGATTACGGATGATCGAGGTCTCCGAGCGAAGGAGTTTCAGCTCGTCGCGCAGCCGGGACGCGGTGTCCGGGGCCTGCAGCAGGCGCTGCTTCGTCGGGATGTCCAACATCATCGCGGCGGCCACCAGAAAGGAGACCACGGACGGTTCGTCCGGCAGCTCCGCCCCGGTCGACAAGGACCGCTCCCGGGCGCCCGCGAGACGCTTCTGGTACTGGCGGAAGGACCGCAGCACCCCCTGGGCCAGCGCCCCGGCCTCGTCGCCCGGCTCCTCCGGCAACTCCTCCAGCTCCGCCGTCAGGAACGGGCCGGAGGCGTCGACGGTCAGCAGGCGCACCCTCGTCGTGCCGGTCGCCAGGACCTCGAAGGTGCCGTCGGTCCGCTCCCGGACGGTCGCCGCGTCCGCGATGCAGCCGACGCCGTGGAACGCCTTGACCGGGTCGTCGCCGAAGCCGGCCGCGGGGCCGCGCTCGGGCACGGCCGTCTGGTCCGGCAGGCCCGGCGCGGTGGATGCCACCTCGTGGCCGTCGCGGATCGCCACGACGGCGAATCGGCGCGATTCGTCCTCGGGGGTCTTCAGCAGCTCGCGCATCATCGCGCGATAGCGCTCCTCGAAGATGTTCAGAGGAAGTACGAGCCCCGGGAACAGGACCGAGTTCAAGGGGAAGAGCGGGAGCCGCACGGTGGTCACGACGCAAGAGCCTAATGGTCGCCGGAGCGGGCACGTCCGCCGTGCTCACTTTGTGGATGGCCGGACGCGGTCCGACGGCGGACCGCGTCACGGATCTCGGCGCGGATCTCCAGGAACCGGGCGAGGGGGTCGTCCGCGAACCGGTCCCAGGGGAAGGAGGTGGCGTACGGGCCGATCAGGCGCAGCTGCTCCTCGGCATCCGTCCAGCGCTCCAGCCGTACCAGCACGTACATCAGCTTGTTGCGGACCTCGGCGGGCCAGGGGTCGGCCGCCGGGAACCCGGCGGAGAGCGCGATCGCCCGGTCGGCGGCCGCGTCCAGCCGCTCGCGCGGTACCTCCCGGCCGCTGCCGTCGGTCAGATACGAGAAGGTCGCCCGGGCCGGCAGCGCCTGGACGAGCGAGTCGGCCGGGGCGTCCTGCGCGGCCCGCTCGGCGAAGTCGAAGCAGGACGGGTGGGAGCCCTGCCAGAAGGAGGCGAGGTAGCGCAGGGCGGCCACATGGCAGCCGTAGTGGTGCGGGGCGCGGCGGACCGCGGCTTCCCACAGCTCTCCGAAGTGCGTGTGCCCGGCCTTCGAGCCGCGCGCGTGGTCCAGCGCGATCCGCCACGGCACCGGATCGCGCAGGTCGCCGTGCGCGGCGGCCGTGATCAGCGGGCCCACCTCGCGCAGCAGTTCCGCGCGTGCCGGTGACGGCCACGCCCGTTCCACCGCGAGCTGGGCGCCGATCAGCAGGGTGTCCGGGTCGTGCGGGGCGACCGTCCGCCAGTTCTCGTACCACTCGTCGCGGGAGCGTGCGAAGGCCGCGAGTCTTCGCGCGTAGCGGTCGCGCATCTCCCAGTCCGCGCTCGTCCGGGTGGCGGCGAGCAGCGCGGCGGCGTGGCCGTACTCGCCCTGGGCGGCCGCGACCAGCGCGCGGCCGAGCCGGTCGTCGGGCACGTCGAGGAGCACCTCGTCGTCGGCGGGCAGCCCGGGGGCGGGGCGCGCGTGGGTCAGGTGCGTCCTGGCCGTACGGATGAAGGGGGGCAGCAGAGCCATGGTGTCGACCATTGAAAGTCCGCAGGTCAATCCTGCGCCAGACAGAAGACGCAACTCGTGGAAAGTTGTACGCCGTAAGGCCAAGGACCGGTAAAAAGGTGACAGTTCAACAACTGGTGCCACACCAGCCTCACCGGCCACACCCGGGCCTCACCGGCCACACCCGGGCCTCACCGGCCACACCCGGGCCTCACCGGCCACACCCGGGCCTCACCGGCCACACCCGGGCCCCACCGGCCACACCCGGGCCCCCACACCAGCCTTACCAGCCCATCCGTGCCCCCATCAGCCCCCTAGCTGCGCCGCAGCAAACGGGTAGCCCCCGCTGCCACTGTCGTCGCCAGGACCCAGCCCAGCAGGATCATCGCCGCAGCCAGCCACTGCCAGCCGCCGCGCAGCTGCCAGAACCCGACCTGACCCAGGTCGATGACCGGCAGCAGCAGATCCAGGGCGAACAGCGCCGGGTTCCAGGGCGGATGCTCGCCGCTCTTCAGTGGCGGATGGGCGGCGTGGGTGAAGGCCACCGAACTCGCCGCCCACAGCACCGCCATCCATACGGCGGCCCGGCCCGGCCGGTACCCGTAGGCGACCGTCCAGTCCTGGACGTACCCCCACAGCTTGGCGGCGATCGGCAGGCTCTCTCGGCGGCGGCGCTGCTTGGCGAGCAGCACCTCGCGCGCGTCCTCGTCCTCGCCGCCGGTCCGCAGTACGGCGGCCAGCCGTTCGTACGGCTCCGGGTTGTACTCGGCGGTCGCCGCGGCCACCCACTCCAGCCGCTCGTTCAGCGGGAACGGACCGCGCGGCACCAGGTTCTCGTAGCTGAAGCCGCCCATGTGCAGCCGGCCCGGGCCCGGCCAGGCGTCCGCCCGGTCCATCAGGTTGACGACCCGGGCCCCCGAGAGGACCACCGTGCCCCGCGCCGGCCGCTCCCCGAGGAAGCGCAACTCGGGCGTCTGTACGCGGCGCAGCGACAGTTCCTGCTCGTCGGTGAGGGTGAACCGGGCCCGCTCCAGGTCGACCGCGTCTCCGAAGCGCCCGTCGTCGAGGCGCAGCCCGCCCTGGCACTCGAACGGCTGGATGCGCGTCCCGCGCGCGGGGGTCGCCCCGCTCAGCAGGTTGCTGCCGACGGCCGCCGGAGTCAGGTACAGCGAGCGCTCCACGGTCAGCTGCGGGGCGTTCAGGGCGAGCCGTGAGTAGGGGTTGGCCAGCCGGGCGCCGCGCAGGCTCAGGGAGACGCCGACCTTGGCGCCGCGCAGGCTCAGCTCGCCGTGCGACTCCAGCATCTCGGCCTGGAGGTCCTGACCGACGGTCATGCCGTCCGCGGCGATCGAGCGGCCGCTGCGGTCGCGGTAGACGATCGCCTGGTTCATCAGCAGATCCGTGCCGATGTGCGCGTCGGTCAGCCGGACGCCGTTGTGGAAGCGGCAGCGCGGCAGGTGCAGATCGCCCTCCGTGCGCACCCGGGCGGCTTCCAGGCGCGGCACCGAGCAGTCCACCAGCCGGACGGTCGTGAAGTGGGCCTCCGGCAGCAGGACGTCCCGTTCGAAGCGGCAGTCGCGCATCTCGACATACGGCACCACCGTGCCGCCCGCCAGATCCACGGTGTCGCTGATCTGTACGCCCACGAGCTTCATGGAGGACACGCGGCCCGCCAGCGCGGGCGGGCCGTCCAGCAGCAGCCAGCACACGATCCGCGCCCGCACGGTCCGTGCGGGGCCCCAGGGATGGCCGCCGTGCGGATCGTCGACGACGGTGTCGCCGCTGCTCAGGTCGTACACGCTGCCGTTGCGGAAGGCCTGCCACATCCCGGCCTCGGTGGCGGTCAGATCGTCCGGCAGGTCCCCGCCCCGGATGTCCGCCCCTTCGGTCACGTCTCTTCCATCCCCCTCGGCTACTCCTGGGTTCATACACCTGTTCATGCCCAGTGGGTGACACGGTGAACACTGAACGTGAAGACGATCTTCCGCGTTCGTGCTGTGATCTGTATCAGCTATTGATACGCGCGAACAGTGCACGATTGTGGTCTGAGAGAATTGACGGCGTGCTGCAACCTTTCTCTTTGGCCCGAATCGATCTGCGCGGCGACGTCCTGCCCGAGGGCCCTGCCCTGCGCGACCTGCTGCCCCGAGCCGACTTCGACGTCTCGGCCGCCCTGGAGAAGGTGCGTCCGATCTGCGAGGCCGTGCATCATCGGGGCGACGCGGCGCTGATCGACTTCGCCGAGAAGTTCGACGGGGTACGGCTGGAGTCGGTGCGGGTCCCGGCGCAGGCGATCTCCGACGCGCTGGAGCAGCTCGACCCCGCTGTGCGCGCGGCCCTGGAGGAGTCCATCCGCCGCGCCCGTGTCGTCCACCGGGAGCAGCGCCGTACGACGCACACCACCCAGGTCGTGCCCGGCGGCTCGGTCACCGAGAAGTGGGTGCCGGTCGAGCGGGTCGGGCTGTACGCGCCCGGCGGCCGGTCGGTCTACCCGTCCTCCGTGATCATGAACGTGGTGCCCGCGCAGGAAGCCGGCGTCGAGTCGATCGCCCTGGCCTCCCCGGCGCAGGCCCCCGCGTTCGCGAACGACCCGGCCGGCGGGCTTCCGCACCCGACCATCCTCGCCGCGTGCGCGCTGCTCGGCGTGGACGAGGTGTACGCCGCCGGCGGGGCGAGCGCCGTCGCGATGTTCGCGTACGGCACCGAGTCCTGCCCGCCCGCCAACATGGTCACCGGCCCCGGCAACATCTGGGTCGCCGCCGCCAAGCGCTACTTCACCGGAAGGATCGGCATCGACGCCGAGGCCGGACCGACCGAGATCGCGATCCTCGCGGACGACACGGCCGACCCGGTGCACGTCGCCTCCGACCTGATCAGCCAGGCCGAGCACGACCCGCTGGCCGCCGCCGTCCTGGTCACCGACTCCGTGGCGCTCGCGGACGCGGTCCAGAAGGAGCTGGAGCCGCAGCTCGCGGCCACCAAGCACGTCGAGGACCGGATCGTCCCCGCGCTGAAGGGCCGGCAGTCCGCGATCGTGCTGGTCGACGGGGTCGACGAGGGCCTCAGGGTGGTCGACGCGTACGGCGCCGAGCACCTGGAGATCCAGACGGCCGACGCCGCCGCGGTCGCCGATCGCGTCAAGAACGCCGGCGCGATCTTCATCGGCCCCTGGGCGCCCGTGTCGCTGGGCGACTACGCGGCCGGGTCCAACCACGTCCTGCCGACCGGCGGTTGCGCGTGCCACTCCTCGGGCCTGTCCGTCCAGTCCTTCCTGCGCGGCATCCACATCGTCGACTACACGAAGGAGGCGCTGGCCGACGTGGCGCACCACGTGGTCACGCTGGCGGAGGCGGAGGACCTGCCCGCGCACGGCGCGGCGGTCAAGGCACGGTTCGGGTGGAAGGTGCCGGCGAGCAAGTGAGCTTCGGAATCGACGATCTCCCCGTACGGGACGAGCTGCGCGGCAAGTCCCCCTACGGAGCGCCCCAGTTGGACGTCCCCGTACGGCTGAACACCAACGAGAACCCCTACCCGCTGCCCGACCCCCTGGTCGAGCGGATCACCGAGCGGGTGCGCGAGGCCGCCCGGCACCTCAACCGCTACCCCGACCGGGACGCCGTGGAGCTGCGCACCCGGCTCGCCGCGTATCTGACGGACACCTCCGGTCACCAGGTCGGCCTGGCCGACGTCTGGGCCGCCAACGGCTCCAACGAGGTCATCCAGCAGCTGCTGCAGACCTTCGGCGGACCGGGCCGTACCGCGATCGGCTTCGAGCCGTCGTACTCCATGCACGCCCTCATCGCGCGCGGGACGGGCACGGGCTGGATCTCCGGTCCGCGGCGCGAGGACTTCACGATCGACCTCGCCGCCGCCGAGAAGGCCATCGCCGATCACCGGCCGGACGTCGTGTTCGTCACCACGCCCAACAACCCCACGGGCACGGCGGTCCCGCCGGAGACGGTCCTCGCGCTGTACGAGGCCGCGCAGGCCGCGCGGCCCTCGATGGTCGTGGTCGACGAGGCGTACATCGAGTTCAGTCACGGCGACTCGCTGCTGCCACTGATCGAGGGCCGGCCGCAGCTGGTCATCTCCCGGACCATGTCCAAGGCGTTCGGCGCCGCGGGGCTGCGCCTCGGCTATCTCGCCGCCCACCCGGCGGTGGTGGACGCCGTCCAGCTCGTACGGCTGCCCTACCACCTGTCGGCGATCACCCAGGCGACCGCGTTGGCCGCCCTGGAGCACACCGACACGCTGCTCGGCTACGTCGAGCAGCTGAAGGCCGAGCGGGACCGGCTGGTCACCGAGCTGCTGGCGATCGGCTACGAGGTCACCGCATCGGACGCCAACTTCGTGCAGTTCGGCCGATTCGACGACGCCCACGAGATGTGGCGGAAGATCCTCGACCGGGGAGTCCTGGTCCGGGACAACGGCGTGCCCGGCTGGCTGCGGGTGACCACCGGAACCCCCGAAGAGAACGACGCGTTCCTCGACGCTGTCCGTGAGTTGAAGAAGGAGAGCGCATGAGCCGCGTAGGCCGCGTGGAGCGGGTGACGAAGGAGACCTCGGTCCTTGTCGAGATCGATCTCGACGGGTCCGGCAAGGTCGAGGTGTCGACGGGTGTCGGCTTCTACGACCACATGCTCGACCAGCTCGGCCGCCACGGTCTGTTCGACCTGACCGTGAAGACCGAGGGCGATCTGCACATCGACTCCCACCACACCATCGAGGACAGCGCCCTCGCGCTGGGCGCCGCCTTCAAGCAGGCGCTCGGCGACAAGGTGGGGATCTACCGCTTCGGCAACTGCACGGTCCCCCTGGACGAGTCCCTCGCCCAGGTCACCGTCGACCTGTCGGGCCGCCCGTATCTCGTGCACACCGAGCCCGAGAACATGGCGCCGATGATCGGCGAGTACGACACGACGATGACCCGGCACATCCTGGAGTCCTTCGTCGCCCAGGCCCAGATCGCGCTGCACGTGCACGTGCCCTACGGGCGCAACGCGCACCACATCGTGGAGTGCCAGTTCAAGGCGCTGGCCCGGGCCCTCAGGTACGCGTCCGAGCGCGACCCGCGCGCGGTCGGCATTCTCCCGTCGACGAAGGGCGCGCTGTGACCGGGCTGTCGACCATCCTGATCGTGGTCGGCCTCTTCCTGGCCGGCGGCATCTACTCCTTCGTCAAGCAGCAGATGCCGAAGAGTCTCATCGTGCTGCTCTCGATCGGCGCCGCGATGTGCCTGGTCGCGGGTGTCGTGAGGCTGGAGGTGTGGAATTGAGCGCTCCCAGGCGAGTGGTCGTCTTCGACTACGGCTTCGGCAACGTGAGGTCCGCCGAGCGCGCTCTCGCGCGCGCGGGAGCCGAGGTCGAGATCACGCGTGACTTCGACCGGGCCATGAACGCGGACGGGCTGCTGGTGCCGGGTGTCGGGGCCTTCGCCGCCTGCATGAAGGGCCTGCGCGAGGCCCGGGGCGACTGGATCATCGACCGCCGGCTGTCCGGCGGCCGTCCGGTCATGGGCATCTGCGTCGGCATGCAGATCCTCTTCGCGCGCGGCATCGAGCACGGCGTGGAGACCGACGGCCTCGAAGAGTGGCCCGGTTCGGTCGCGCCGCTCGAGGCCGACATCGTGCCGCACATGGGCTGGAACACCGTGGACGCCCCGGCCGGCTCCGAGCTGTTCGCGGGCCTGGACGCGGACGCGCGCTTCTACTTCGTGCACTCCTACGCGGTCCACGACTGGAGCCTGGAGATCACCAACCCCGCGCTGCGCGCCCCGCTGGTCGCCTGGACGACGCACGGCAAGCCCTTCGTGTCCGCCGTGGAGAACGGCGCCCTGTGGGCCACCCAGTTCCACCCCGAGAAGTCCGGCGACGCCGGAGCGCAGCTGCTGAACAACTGGATCGGAACCCTTTGATGTCTTCGAAGATGTCTTCGAACCCCGCAGGACGGCTGGAACTCCTGCCCGCCGTGGACGTCCGGGACGGCCAGGCGGTCCGCCTGGTGCACGGCGAGTCCGGCACGGAGACCTCGTACGGCTCCCCGCTGCAGGCCGCCTTGGCCTGGCAGCGGTCGGGCGCCGAGTGGCTGCACCTGGTCGACCTGGACGCCGCGTTCGGCACCGGCGACAACCGGGCCCTGGTCGCCGAGGTCACCGGGGCGATGGACATCAAGGTGGAGTTGTCCGGCGGCATCCGGGACGACGCCACCCTGGCCGCCGCCCTGGCCACCGGCTGCACCCGGGTGAACCTCGGCACGGCCGCCCTGGAGTCCCCGGAGTGGGTCGCCAAGGTCATCGCCGAGCACGGCGACAGGATCGCGGTCGGTCTCGACGTACGCGGCACAACCCTGCGCGGGCGCGGCTGGACCCGCGACGGCGGCGACCTCTACACGACGCTGGAGCGCCTCGACGCGGAGGGCTGCGCGCGCTACGTGGTGACCGACATCGCCAAGGACGGCACGCTGCAGGGCCCGAACCTGGAGCTGCTGAAGAACGTGTGCGCGGCGACGAACCGGCCGGTCGTGGCCTCCGGTGGCGTGTCGTCCCTGGACGACCTGCGGGCCATCGCCGCGTTGGTGCCCCTCGGTGTCGAGGGCGCCATCGTCGGGAAGGCGCTGTACGCGAAGGCGTTCACCCTCGAAGAAGCCCTGGAGGTGGTAGCCCAGTGAGCGATCTGCGACGCGTCACGACCGACACGCCCTGGGAGGAGACGTTCGGGTACTCCCGCGCTGTGGAGCTGCCCAACGGCCTGGTGCTGGTCTCCGGCTGCACCTCGACAGTGGACGGCGAGATGGCCGGCGGCGGTCCGTACGAGCAGACGGTCAACGCCTTCAACGTCGCGTTCGCGGCGCTCGGGCAACTGGGGCTCGGCCGCGAGGACGTCGTGCGGACGCGCCTGTACCTCACCCACGCCCGGGACGTGGACGACGTGGGACGGGCTCACAAGGAGCTGTTCGACGACGTCCGGCCCGCCGCGTCCATGATCATCGTCTCCGGCTTCGTGGACCCCGGCCTGGTCGTCGAGGTCGAGGTGGAGGCGTTCCGAGGGGAGGGCACGGCATGACCCTTGCCGTACGAGTCATCCCCTGCCTGGACGTGGACAACGGCCGGGTCGTCAAGGGCGTCAACTTCCAGAACCTGCGCGACGCGGGCGATCCCGTCGAGATGGCCAAGGTGTACGACACCGAGGGCGCCGACGAGCTGACGTTCCTGGACATCACCGCCTCGTCGGGCAACCGCGAGACCACCTACGACGTGGTGCGCCGCACCGCCGAGCAGGTGTTCATCCCGCTGACGGTCGGCGGCGGCGTCCGCACGGCCGAGGACGTGGACAAGCTGCTGCGGGCGGGCGCGGACAAGGTGGGCGTCAACACGGCCGCCATCGCGCGTCCGGACCTCATCCGCGAGATCGCCGAGCGCTTCGGGCGCCAGGTGCTGGTCCTCTCGGTGGACGCGCGCCGCACCGAGTCGGGTTCCTTCGAAGTCACCACCCACGGCGGTCGCCAGGGCACCGGCATCGACGCCGTCGAATGGGCGCACCGGGCCGCCGAGCTGGGCGCGGGGGAGATCCTGCTCAACTCGATGGACGCGGACGGCACGAAGGACGGCTACGACCTGGAGATGATCGCCGCGGTCCGCAAGCACGTGACCGTCCCGGTGATCGCCTCCGGAGGCGCGGGCAAGCTGGCCCACTTCCCGCCGGCGGTCGCGGCGGGCGCGGACGCGGTGCTGGCGGCGTCGGTGTTCCACTTCGGGGATCTGCGGATCGGCGAGGTGAAGGAGACGTTGCGGAGGGCGGGGCATCCCGTGCGATGACGTCCATGGACGCGGTGTAAAACCCTGCGGTGCAAGCCCTGCGGTGCAAGCCCCGGTCGCCTGCTTCGGTTCTGGTGGCCGGGGCTTACTCATGGCCAGATACGAAAGAGAAGTTGCGCAAAATATATTGCGCAACTTTTCTTTCCTTTCTACGGTGACGGCATGACAGGCAAGGAGAACCGCCGGATCACCGACATGGGCACGCTGAAGGCGCTCGCTCATCCGCTGCGGTTGAAGCTTTACCGGGCGCTGTACCTCGAACGGGTGGCCACCGCCTCGCGGCTCGCCGAACTGGTCGACGAGGCGGTGTCGCTGGTCAGCTACCACCTGCGCAAGCTCGCCGAACACGGGCTGATCGAGGAGGCCGAGCCGCAGAGCGCGGACGGACGCGAGCGCTGGTGGCGGCCCGCATCGGACGGCGTCAGCATCCACGACGAGGACTTCCGGGACGCGCCGGAGAAGGTGGCCGCGCACAAGTCGGCCTCCCGGCTCTTCTTCGAACAGCGCAGCGAGTTGTACCACCGCCATCTCGACGAGCGGGCCCACTGGGGTCGCGAGTGGAACAGGGCCTCGGTCGACTCCGAGTACCTGTCCCGGCTGACCTCTGCCGAGCTGGCCGAGCTGGGCCGGGAGCTGCACGTCCTGATGAGCAAGTACGTCGACAAGGGACGCGCGGCCGAGGCGGCCGGCGACACCGAGGGCCGCGAGAACGTCGCACTCCACCTGTACGGGTTCCCGTTCCGTCCCTGAGAGAGGCCACCGCCGTGACCACCGTGTCCGCGACATCCACCGGTCAAGGCGCCGTCGAGCGTCCTGCCCACCGTGATCCCAACGTCCTGCGCTGGCTGGGCGCGTACGCCTCCTCGATGGCCGGCGACGGCGTCTACTACATCGCTCTGTCCTGGGCGGCCGTACAGGCCGGCACGCCCTCGCAGGCCGGGTTGCTGATGTCGGTCAGCGCGCTGCCACGCGCCGTGCTGATGCTGGGCGGGGGCGTGATCGCCGACCGGTTCGGTCCGCGCCGGGTCGTCATCGGCAGTGACGTCGTGCGCTGCGCGGCCGTCCTCGCGGTGGCGGGGCTGCTGTTCCTCACCAGCCCGGGGCTGTGGCCGCTGGCCGCGCTCGCCCTGGTCTTCGGCACCGTGGACGCCGTGTTCGTGCCCGCCGTGGGGGCGCTGCCCGCGCGCATCACCGGCAAGGGGCAGCTCGCCCGGGTGCAGGGGATGCGCGGCCTGGCATACCGGTTCGCCGTGGTCGTGGGCGCCCCGCTCGGCGGCCTCGGCGTGGCGGTCGGCGGCGCGGCGGCCGCGTTCGGGCTCGCCGGACTGCTGATCGCCGTGTCGGTGCCGCTGCTGATCGCCGTACGGGTCCGGGAGCTGCCCCAGGACGACACGGCTGCCCCCACCACCACTGCCTGGCGTGACCTGGTGGTCGGCCTCCGCTACATCCGCCGCCACCGCGTCCTCGCCCCGTTGATGCTCGCCATAGCCCTCGGCGACCTCGGCTTCGTCGGACCGCTCAACGTGGGCCTGACCCTGCTCGCCGACGAGCGCGGCTGGGGTGCCGCCGGGATGGGCTGGGTGCTCGCGGGGTTCGGCGTCGGTGCGGGGGCCGTCTCGCTCCTGCTGACCGTGCGGGGACGGCTGCCGCACGCCGGGCAGGTCGCCGGTCACGCCCTCTTGGCGGGCTCCGTCGCCATCGGCGCCCTCGCCTATGTACCGAGCGTCCTCGCGGCCGTCGGCACGGCCCTGCTCATCGGGCTGCTCGCCGGGCTCAGCGGCGCCCTGTGCAACGCCCTGCTGCAGACCCAGGGCGACCCCGCCTTCCTCGGCCGCGTCACCGCTGTCGCCAGCCTCGCCAGCCTCGGTCTGACCCCGCTGAGCATGCCCGTGTCCGCCGCGGCGATCGGGGCCTGGGGTACCGGCCCCGTCTTCGTCGTCAGCGCCGTCGTGTGCGGGCTGGGCGGCGTGGTCGCCCTGTGCGTCCGGGATCTGCGCCGCGCCGAACTGCCCCGCTGACCCTCGTCAGCCCTTCGGCTGCACCAGCTGCACGAGATTGCCCACCGTGTCGTCGAGTACGGCCGCGACGACCGGCCCCTGCTCCCGCGGTTCCTGCGTGAACTCGACGCCGAGCTCGCGCAGCCGCTGGTACTCCGCCTCGATGTCGTCGACGGAGAAGACCATGCACGGCAGGCCCGCCTCGCGCAGCGCCGTGCGGTACGGGTCCGCGATGGGGCCCTGCCCGGGCTCCAGCAGCAGCTGGAGGTCCGGCTGGGCCCCCTGGGCGGCGCCCACGGTGACGAACAGCGTGCCGCCGCCGAGATCCATGTGGAGGCGGGTCTCGAAGCCGAGCACCTCCGTGTAGAAGGCGTGGGCCTTGGCCACGTCGTCGACGTACACGCTGGTCATGGCGACCTTGATCACGCCAGGCCCTTTCAGATACCGAGCTGCTTCGTCTCGTGCAGCCGGGCGATCGCGTCCTTGTCGCCGTCCAGCTCGACCTTGGCCGCGTTCTGCCGACCGTACAGGAACAGCAGCAGCTCCGAGGGCTCACCGGTCACCGTCACGACCGGGGTGCCGCGGTGGGCGACCGCCGTCTGGCCGTTCGGGCGGCGCAGCACCAGGCCGGTCGGGACGCTTCGGCCCATGAGACGGGCGCTGCGTTCCAGCCGGGACCACAGGGCGTCCTGGAAGACCGGGTCGAGCTCACGGGGCGCCCAGTCGGGGCGGGCCCGGCGGACGTCCTCGGTGTGGACGTAGAACTCGACGATGTTCGACGCCTCGTCGACCTGCTTGAGGGAGAAGGGCGAGAAGCGCGGCGGGCCGGTCCGGATGAGCTGGATCAGCTCCTCGTACGGCTTGGCCGCGAACTCGTCCATCACCTTGTCCAGACGGGAGGCGAGCTGTTTGATCAGTATGCCGCCGGCCGCGTCGGGACGGCGCTCGCGCACCACCACGTGCGCGGCGAGGTCACGGGTCGTCCAGCCCTCGCACAGGGTCGGGGCCTCGGGGCCCTCGGCCTCCAACAGATCGGCCAGGAGAAGTCGTTCACGCTTCGCGAAAGTCGACATGGCAGCCACCCTACGACCAGGGCGCACGTCCGCCCAGTGGACACTCCCCGGTGACTGTCAGTGGCGCGCGGCACAATGGCACCCATGACCAGCTCTCCCGCCCGCCACCCGACCACCACCCCTCATCGAGACGCTTCGCGCCACAGTTCTCCATCCAGCAACCTGGACCCCGAGATCGCCGCGCGCCTCAAGCGCAGCGCCGACGGGCTCCTGCCCGCCATCGCCCAGCAGTTCGACACCGGTGAGGTGCTGATGCTCGGCTGGATGGACGACGAGGCGCTGCACCGCACGCTCACCACCGGCCGCTGCACCTACTGGTCGCGCAGCCGCCGGGAGTACTGGGTCAAGGGCGACACCTCCGGTCACTTCCAGTGGGTCAAGTCCGTCGCCCTCGACTGCGACGCCGACACGGTGCTGGTCACGGTCGACCAGGTGGGCGCCGCCTGCCACACCGGCGCCCGCACCTGCTTCGACGTGGATGTGCTCCTCAAGGACGCCAAGGGCGCGCAGGGCACAGAGGGTGGCGCGGAGGGCACAGGGGGCACAGGGGGCACAGCGGGCGCACGGGGCACCGATTCCGGTGTGCCGGCCGGGGATCAGTAAAGTCAGCCGTCATGGATCTCGACACGTTCCGCAAGCTGGCCGACGACCGCCGGGTCATCCCCGTCACCCGCAAGCTCCTCGCCGACGGCGACACCCCGGTCGCGCTCTACCGCAAGCTCGCGGCCGAGCGCCCCGGCACCTTCCTGCTGGAGTCCGCGGAGAACGGCCGCTCGTGGTCCCGCTACTCCTTCGTCGGCGTGCGCTCGGCAGCGACGTTGACGGCGCGCGACGGCCAGGCCCACTGGCTCGGCACACCGCCCGTCGGCGTCCCTGTCGACGGTGACCCCCTCGCCGCCCTGCGCGCCACCATCGAGACCCTGCACACCCCGCACCAGGAGGGCCTGCCGCCCTTCACCGGCGGCATGGTCGGCTACCTCGGCTACGACATCGTGCGGCGCCTGGAGAAGATCGGCCCCGGCGAGCGGGACGACCTCCGGCTCCCCGAGCTGACGATGCTCCTCACCAGCGACCTCGCGGTGATGGATCACTGGGAGGGCTCGGTCCTGCTGATCGCCAACGCGATCAACCACAACGACCTCGACACGGGCGTCGACGAGGCGTACGCCGACGCGGTGGCCCGCCTGGACGCCATGGAGGCCGATCTCTCGCGCGCGGTGGCCCAGCCGCCCGCCGCCCTCCCGCCCTCCGAACTCCCCGAGTACACGGCGCTGTGGGGCGGCCCCGACTTCCAGGTGGCCGTCGAGGACATCAAGGAGCGCATCCGCGCGGGCGAGGCCTTCCAGGTCGTCCCCTCCCAGCGCTTCGAAACACCGTGCACGGCGAGCGCGCTGGACGTGTACAGGGTGCTGCGGGCGACCAACCCCTCTCCGTACATGTACCTGTTCCGCTTCGACGGCTTCGACGTCGTCGGTTCCTCCCCGGAGGCCCTGGTCAAGGTCGAGGACGGGCAGGCCATGGTCCATCCCATCGCCGGCACGCGGCACCGCGGGGCCACCCCGCAGGAGGACCAGGCCCTCGCCGACGAACTGCTGGCCGACCCCAAGGAGCGTGCCGAGCACCTCATGCTGGTCGACCTCGGGCGCAACGACCTCGGCCGGGTCTGTGAGCCCGGTTCGGTCGAGGTCGTCGACTTCATGTCCGTCGAGCGGTACTCACATGTCATGCACATCGTCTCGACGGTCACCGGCAAGGTCGCGGCGGGCCGTACCGCCTTCGACGTCCTGACGGCCTGCTTCCCGGCGGGCACGCTCTCCGGCGCCCCGAAGCCCCGCGCGATGCAGATCATCGACGAACTGGAGCCCTCCCGGCGCGGTCTGTACGGCGGCTGCGTGGGCTATCTGGACTTCGCCGGCGACTCCGACACCGCCATCGCCATCCGTACCGCCCTGCTGCGCGGCGGCACCGCGTACGTCCAGGCGGGCGCCGGCATCGTCGCCGACTCGGACCCGGTCTCCGAGGACCAGGAGTGCCGCAACAAGGCGGCGGCCGTCCTGCGTGCGGTCCACACGGCCAACCGTCTGGGCAAGTAGGGCGCTTTCGGCACAGTAGGACACTTCTCATACGAACCCCGGGTGACCGTACTCCCGGGGTCCAGGCGATAGTGGAGGACGTGACTGCTGTTCCTGACTCCCGTTCCGAAGCCGCAGGCCCCGCCCGGGCCGGCCGCCGCAGCCTCGCCGTCGCCCTGCTCAGCGGGGCCGTCGGCGCGGCCGTGGTGCTGCTGGCCACCCGTCAGGAGTGGTCGGGGGGCACCGCGACGGTGGCCGGCGGTGAGTTCCCGTTGACGGCGAAGGGCAGCGACGTCACCGGCGTCCCCGCGGCCCTCGCCGTGGTGGGCCTCGCCGCGCTCGTGGCCGTCTTCGCCGTACGCCGGGCCGGCCGCTTCGGCGTCGCCGCCCTGCTCGCGCTCTCCGGGGCCGGCACGATCGCCGCGGCCCTGCTCGGCACCTCCGACAGCTCCGCGCTCGACGAGAAGGCCGCGGAGGCCTCCGGCGACACCTCGGCCGTCGTGGACTCGCTGACCCACACCGCGTGGCCGTACGTCGCGGCCGTGGGTGGTCTCCTGATCCTCCTCGCCGGACTCCTCGCCCTGCGCTACGGCCGCCGGTGGCCCGCGATGTCCGGCCGCTACGAGCGTTCCGGTGCCCCCCGCCCCCGCCGCCCGGCCGCCACCGACCCCGACCGGCCGGAGGAGCTGTGGAAGGCCCTCGACCGGGGCGAGGACCCGACCGGGGCCTAGCCCGGCGCCGACGCGCGCGGAAGGGTGGACCCCCGGGCAGCGCGCGTGTGTGCGTGCGGGACAATGGGCCATGAGCGTCCGGCTCGGACACGTACACAGCAACGAGGAGCAAGTCATGGCGGGCAGCAGCCACGGTCACACCCCGGCCGCCTGGACCGGTGTCATCATCTCTGTCATCGGTTTCTGCGTGGCGGGCGCCTTCATGGTGATGGCCCAGCCGATGGGCTTCTGGGCCGGCATGGTGATCGTGGTCCTCGGAGGCGTGGTCGGCTGGATCATGAGCGCCATGGGCATGGGCATGCCGAAGGGCACCCACCCGGTGCACAACACCACCGACACGCGCGAGCCGGCGAGCGCCGAGAGCTGACACACGGACGAACCTCGTGAGAGGGGCGGCCCGGCGCGGATGCCGGGGCCGCCCTTCGCGCGTGGTTCGGGCCGCCTCTCGCGCGCGTTCGGGCCGCCCTTCGTGCGCGTTCGGGCCGCCCCTCGTCCGTATGAGGGCCGCTTCTCGCGCGCGCGGGGGCCGTGCGGGGCACAATGCGAGTCGTGAACGCCGACAGTCAGCGGATGACGCCGACCCCGTCCACCACGGTCGTGGGACGGCTGGCCGTTCCCGCCGGGATCCTCGCCGCGGTCGCCGGTGCCTTCGCGTACGTGGGGGCAGTGGACCCCAACCAGCCCGGCCACTACCCCGTCTGCCCGCTGCTGCGCTACACCGGCCTGTACTGTCCCGGCTGCGGCGGGCTGCGCAGTGCGCACGCCTTCGTGCACGGGGACTTCCTGACGGCGCTGCACGCCAACGCGGCGGCCGTCGCCGGTTATCTGGGCTTCGCCCTGGTGTGGACCGTCTGGGTGGCGCACACGGTGCGCGGACGCCCGTCCCGGATCGATCCCGCTCCGGCGCTGGTGTGGACACTGGTCGCGTTGCTGCTGGTTTTCACGGTTGTCCGGAACCTGCCGTTCGGTGGCTGGTTCCATCCTTGATCAACTGGTGGACGTCCAGGTAGTGGGACCGGCGTCAACCGGATGTGAGGCCTACGCCCTCCTCCGGATACCATCGCAGTGACCATCGGCTCTCTTCCCGGCCGCGCCCCGACGGGCGGCCCGGTGACGGAAGCCGAACCGCTTGAACATCAACTGTCTGGAAGGGGACCGCTCGCGTGAGTGTGCTCGACGAGATCATCGACGGAGTCCGTGCTGACCTCGCGGAGCGGCAGGCGGGCGTCAGCCTCGACGAGCTCAAGGAGCGCGCGGCGAAGGCACCGGCCGCCAAGGACGGTGTGGCGGCGCTGCGTGGCGAAGGTGTCAAGGTGATCTGTGAGGTCAAGCGCTCCAGCCCGTCCAAGGGCGCGCTGGCCGCGATCGCCGACCCGGCAGGCCTGGCCGCGGACTACGAGGCGGGCGGCGCCGCAGTCATCTCCGTCCTCACCGAGCAGCGCCGCTTCGGAGGCTCGCTGGCCGACCTGGAGGCGGTCCGCGCGCGGGTGGACATCCCCGTCCTGCGCAAGGACTTCATCGTCACCTCGTACCAGCTCTGGGAGGCCCGGGCCTACGGCGCCGACCTCGCGCTGCTGATCGTCGCAGCCCTCGAACAGTCGGCCCTGGAGTCCCTCATCGAGCGCGCGGTGTCCATCGGGCTCACCCCGCTCGTCGAGGTCCACAACGAGGACGAGGTCGAGCGCGCGGTGGACGCGGGCGCGAAGGTGATCGGCGTCAATGCGCGCAATCTGAAGACGCTGGAGGTCGACCGCGGCACGTTCGACCGCGTCGCCCCGGAGATCCCCGCCCACATCGTCACGGTCGCCGAGTCCGGCGTCCGTGGCCCGCACGACCTCATCGCCTACGCCAACGCCGGCGCCGACGCGGTTCTGGTCGGCGAGTCCCTGGTCACCGGCAAGGACCCGAGGACCGCGGTCTCCGACCTGGTCGCGGCGGGCGAACACCCCGCACTGCGGCACGGGCGTGGCTGACCTCCCGGTAGGCTGAGCGGCGATGACTGTGACGATCACCCTGGCGACCAAGGACCGGTACGCCCGCCTCGCGCGCGGCTGCCGGCCCCGGGGCTGCCGCGCTCCCGCCCGCAGGGTGCACGGCCGCCGGGTGAGGTACGTCATCGGAGACGAGCCGGGCCAGGTGAACGGGCGGCGATGGCAGCGCCCCTTAAGGGGCGCGGGGCAGTTCTGAAGGTGCGGCTCCGCCGCGCGGGCGCGACCAGTCACAACGCTCCCGCAGTCGACTGACAAAACTCCGCCCCCACGGCGATCAGTGTCTTTCCCCACACTCACCGTGAGGTTCACTCATGCCCAGCGAGTTCTTCATCCCTGACCCGGAGGGTCAACTCCCCAACGCCGAAGGCTACTTCGGCGTGTTCGGCGGCAAGTTCATCCCGGAGGCCCTCGTCGCCGCCGTTGACGAGGTCGCCGTCGAGTACGACAAGGCGAAGCACGACCCCGAGTTCGCCCGCGAGCTCGACGACCTGCTCGCCCACTACACCGGCCGGCCCAGCTCCCTCACCGAGGTGTCGCGGTTCGCGGAACACGCCGGTGGCGCCCGGGTTTTCCTCAAGCGCGAGGACCTCAACCACACCGGCTCGCACAAGATCAACAACGTGCTGGGTCAGGCCCTGCTCACCCGGCGCATGGGCAAGACGCGCGTGATCGCCGAGACCGGCGCGGGACAGCACGGCGTCGCCACGGCCACCGCCTGCGCGCTGTTCGGCCTCGAGTGCACCATCTACATGGGCGAGATCGACACGCGGCGCCAGGCGCTGAACGTGGCCCGGATGCGCATGCTCGGCGCCGAGGTCATCTCCGTGAAGTCCGGCAGCCGCACGCTGAAGGACGCGATCAACGAGGCGTTCCGCGACTGGGTCGCCAACGTCGACCACACCCACTACCTGTTCGGGACCGTCGCCGGGCCGCACCCGTTCCCGGCCATGGTCCGCGACTTCCACCGGGTGATCGGCGTCGAGGCCCGCCGCCAGCTGCTGGAACGCGCCGGACGGCTGCCCGACGCGGCCGTCGCCTGCGTCGGCGGCGGCTCCAACGCCATCGGCCTCTTCCACGCCTTCATCCCGGACGCCTCGGTCCGTCTCATCGGCTGCGAGCCCGCCGGCCACGGCGTCGAGACCGGCGAGCACGCGGCCACCCTCACCGCCGGCGAGCCCGGCATCCTGCACGGCTCGCGCTCCTACGTCCTTCAGGACGAGGAGGGCCAGATCACCGAGCCGTACTCCATCTCGGCCGGTCTGGACTACCCGGGCATCGGCCCCGAGCACTCCTACCTCAAGGACAGCGGCCGCGGCGAGTACCGCGCGGTCACCGACGACGCGGCCATGCAGGCGCTGCGCCTGCTGTCGCGCACCGAGGGCATCATCCCGGCCATCGAGAGCGCCCACGCCCTGGCCGGCGCCCTGGAGGTCGGCAAGGAGCTGGGCAAGGACGGGCTGATCGTGGTCAACCTGTCCGGCCGCGGCGACAAGGACATGGACACCGCCGCCCGCTACTTCGGCCTGTACGACGCCGACGCCGAGGTCGCGGCCGACGCGGACAACGGCACCGCCGAGATCGAGGGGGACGCCAAGTGAGCGGCACTGCACCGATCGGTGGAAAGAGCCGGCTGCTGACCGACACCCTCGCCGCCGCCAAGGCCGAGGGCCGTTCCGCGCTCATCGCCTACCTCCCGGCCGGGTTCCCGACCGTGGACGGCGGCATCGAGGCGATCAAGGCCGCCTTCGACGGCGGCGCGGACATCGTCGAGGTCGGTCTGCCGCACAGCGACCCCGTCCTCGACGGTCCTGTCATCCAGACCGCCGACGACATCGCCCTGCGTGGCGGCGTCAAGATCGCGGATGCGATGCGCACGGTCCGCGAGGCCCACGAGGCGACCGGGAAGCCGGTGCTCGTGATGACGTACTGGAACCCGATCGACCGCTACGGAGTCGAGCGCTTCACCGCCGAGTTGGCGGACGCGGGCGGGGCGGGCTGCATCCTGCCCGACCTGCCGGTGCAGGAGTCGGCGCTGTGGAGGGATCACGCGCAGAAGCACGACCTCGCGACCGTCTTCGTCGTGGCACCCAGCAGCAAGGACGCCCGGCTCGCCGAGATCACCGCGGCGGGCAGCGGCTTCGTCTACGCCGCCTCGCTGATGGGGGTCACCGGCACCCGCGCGTCGGTCGGCGCGCAGGCGCAGGACCTGGTCGAGCGCACCCGGGCCACCGGCACCGACCTGGCCGTCTGCGTCGGCCTCGGCGTCTCCGACGCCCGGCAGGCCGCCGAGGTGGCCGGCTTCGCCGACGGCGTGATCGTCGGCTCGGCGTTCGTCAAGCGGATGCTGGACGCGCCGGACGAGGCGGCCGGTGTCGAGGCGGTCCGTGCCCTGGCCGAGGAGCTCGCGAAGGGCGTGCGCGGACAGGCGTAACACAGCGTGATAGGGCGTACGGGTCACTCGAAGGGGTGGACCTGGGGCCGGGGAGGCGCGGTGCGCCTCCCCGGTTCGTTCTGCGGGATGTGAGCGACAAGAACCGACAGGGAAAGCGCACCGCCCGGGAGCGGCTGGCGGAAGAGCGCGAGAAGCAGAAGTCCGTGGAGAAGCGGCGCCGGGTGTTGATCGTGGGCGCGAGCGTGGTCTGCGTCCTGGGTCTCGCGGCGGTGATCGGCGTCGTCGCGGCCAACACGGGCAAGGACGACGGCAGCAAGTCCGCGGGCCCGGTCGTGGTGCCCTCGGGGGCGTTGGGCAAGGACGGCCTGGCCATCCCGGTCGGCAGGGAGAGCGCCAAGTCGACGCTGACGGTCTGGGAGGACTTCCGCTGCCCGGCCTGCAAGGCCTTCGAGACGGTGTACCGGCCGACCATCCACGAGCTGACCGACTCCGGACAGCTGAAGGCGGAGTACCACCTGGCGACGATCATCGACGGCAACGCGGGCGGCACCGGCTCCCGCAACGCCGCCAACGCCGCGGCCTGCGCACAGGACGTCGGCAAGTTCACCGCGTACCACGACGTGCTCTACGACAACCAGCCCGCCGAGACCGACGACGGCTACGCCGAGAACAGCAAGCTCATCGAGCTGGCCGGCAAGGTCGACGGCCTCGACACCCCCGCGTTCCGCACCTGTGTCGAGAAGGGCACGCACAGCAGCTGGGTCGAGAAGTCCGCGGCGGCCTTCCGCAAGGGCGGGTTCAGGGGCACGCCGACCGTGCTCCTCGACGGCAGGAACATCTACCAGGACCAGACGATGACCCCGGCGAAGCTGAAGCAACTGGTCCAGCAGGCGGACAACGGGTAAACGGCGCCGGGGGGTTTCATCCCCGCCTGTTATGGACCCGTAGCCGGGCTGCCTGCCGTGCCCGCGGCCCGGCAGGGTAGCGTCGACCCTGCCATGGAACTTGCCTTCATTCCCAGCCCTTCGCGCGGGGTGCTGCATCTCGGCCCCATTCCGCTGCGCGGCTACGCGTTCTGCATCATCATCGGCGTCTTCGTAGCCGTCTGGCTCGGAAACAAGCGCTGGCTCGCCCGGGGCGGCCAGGCCGGCACGGTGGCCGACATCGCGGTCTGGGCCGTGCCGTTCGGTCTGGTCGGCGGCCGGCTCTACCACGTGATCACGGACTACGAGCTGTACTTCAGCGAGGGCCGTGACTGGGTGGGCGCCTTCAAGATCTGGGAGGGCGGCCTCGGCATCTGGGGCGCGATCGCCCTCGGCGCGGTGGGCGCGTGGATCGGCTGCCGGCGCCGGGGCATCCCGCTGCCGGCGTGGGCCGACGCCCTCGCCCCCGGGATCGCCGTCGCGCAGGCGATCGGCCGCTGGGGCAACTGGTTCAACCAGGAGCTGTACGGGAAACCCTCCGACCTGCCGTGGGCGCTGAAGATCACCTCGTCGACGGACGGCCGGGTGCCGGGCACCTACCAGCCGACGTTCCTGTACGAGTCACTGTGGTGCCTCGGCGTCGCGGCCCTGGTGATCTGGGCGGACCGTCGCTTCAAGCTCGGACACGGGCGGGTGTTCGCGCTGTACGTCGCGGCGTACTGCGTGGGCCGGTTCTGGATCGAGTACCTGCGCATCGACGACGCCCACCACATCCTGGGGCTGCGGCTGAACAACTGGACCGCCGTGGTCGTGTTCGTGCTCGCGGTCGTCTACTTCGTGGTGTCGTCGAAGAAGCGGCCGGGGCGGGAGACCGTGGTCGAACCGGGTGCCTCCGACGGGGCTCCGGCTGACGAGGTTTCCGGTGACGGGGCCGAGGGCGATGGGGCCGGGTCCGAGTCCGGTGCGACGTCCGACAAGAAGGCCGGGGCCGGGGCCGGGGCGGACGCCACGACCGAGGCCGGCGCCGAGGCGGATGCGGATGCGGATGCGGACGCGGCGGTGAAGAACGAGGCGGAGTCGGCCAAGAAGAGCTGACGTCCGGACCTACGACGAACGTACGACGATGAGGGCGCCCGGGATCTCCGGGCGCCCTCGTCGGGTGCGGGCGACGGGTTGACGTGCGGGCCGTTGAAGCCTATTTCCGGCGGGCCAGGGCCAGCGTGAGGTGGGCTGTTGCCACGACCGCCGCGTCGATGAAGGTGCCGTCCGGGAGTGCCTGGGCTCCCTTTTCCGTTGTGGCCGCCTTGATGATCGTCTCCGCCTCCTCGACCTCCTGCTCCGTGGGGAGGTACGCCCGTTCGATGATCGGGAGCTGGCGGGGGTGGATGGCGGCCCGGCCCAGGAAGCCGAGGGCGCGGCCGTGGGCGCAGGACGTGGCGAGGCCTTTCAGGTCGCGTGTGTCGGGATGGACGGACTGGGGCGGTGGGCGAAGGCCCGCCGCCCGGGCGGCGACGACGACGCGGGAGCGGGACCAGTCCAGGCCCGCGTCGTCGCGTACGCCCAGGTCGGCGCGGAGGTTCGCCTCGCCGAGAGCGATGCCGCGCAGGGCGCTGTGCGCGCAGGCGACGGCGTGGGCGCGTTCGATGCCGAGGGCCGTCTCCAGGAGGGCGTACAGCGGGGGCGCGTTTCCGTCGGCGGTGGCCGTGCTCTCGGCGATGCGGACGATCTGCTCGGGGGAGGTCACCTTGGGCAGGCGCAGACCGGAGACGCCCGGGAGTGCGGCCACCGCCTTCAGGTCCGCGTCGGCGGCCGGGCTGCCGAGGGCGTTCACCCGGACGTGGACCGGGACCGGCTGCGGTTCGGCGAGCAGGTCGGCGGTGGCCGCGCGGGCGTAGTCCTTGCGGTCGGGGGCGACGGCGTCCTCCAGGTCGACGATGACGACATCGGCGCCGGCGGCGAGGGCTTTGGTGACGATCCGCGGACGGTCGCCGGGGGCGTACAGCCAGGTCAGAGGGGGCTGAGTCATACCGCGCCCGCCTGGCGCAGGGTGCTCAGTTCGGCTGCGGTCAGGCCCAGTTCGGTGAGGACCTCCTCCGTGTCCGCGCCGTGCGGGCGGCCCGCCCAGCGGATCGTGCCGGGGGTGGCGGAGAGACGGAACAGGACGTTCTGCATGCGCAGGGGGCCCAGTTCCGGGTCGTCGACCGTGGTGACGGTGTCCAGTGCCTGGTACTGCGGGTCGGCCAGCACGTCCCGGACGTCCTGGATCGGGGCGATGGCCGCCTCCGCCTTCTCGAAGGCCGCGAGAACCTCGGTGCGGGTGCGGGTGGCGATCCAGGTGCCGACCGCCTCGTCGAGGACGTCGGCGTGGGCGGCCCGGTCGGCGCCCGTCGCGAACCACGGTTCGTCGATCAGTTCCGGGCGGCCGACCAGGCGCATCACCCGCTCGGCGATCGACTGGGCGGAGGTGGAGACGGCGACCCAGGTGCCGTCCGCCGTGCGGTAGGTGTTGCGCGGGGCGTTGTTGGCGGAGCGGTTGCCGGTGCGTTCCTGCACGTAACCCACCTGGTCGTACCAGGTCGGCTGCGGTCCGAGGACCGTCAGGATCGGCTCGATGAGCGCCATGTCGACGACCTGGCCCGCCCCGGTGCGGTCGCGGGCGGCGAGGGCCGTCAGCACGGCGTACGCCGTGGCCAGGCCCGCGACGGAGTCGGCGAGGCCGAAGGGCGGAAGGGTCGGGGGCGCGTCCGGTTCGCCGGTGATCGCGGCGAAGCCGCTCATCGCCTCGGCGAGGGTGCCGAAGCCCGGGCGGTGGGCCAAGGGGCCGAACTGGCCGAATGCGGTGACCCGGGTGAGGACCAGACGCGGGTTGACAGCCGACAGGTCCTCCCAGCCGAGGTCCCACTTCTCCAGGGTGCCGGGGCGGAAGTTCTCGATGACGACGTCGGCGGTGGCGGCCAGGCGCAGGAGGGTGTCACGGCCGCCGGGGGTGGAGAGGTTCAGCGTGATCGTGCGCTTGTTGCGGCCCAGCACCTTCCACCACAGGCCCACGCCGTCCTTCGACGGGCCGTGGCCTCGGGAGGGGTCGGGTTTCGCCGGGTGCTCGACCTTGACGACCTCCGCGCCGAAGTCGCCGAGCAGGGTGGCGGCGAGGGGACCGGCGAAGAGGGTGGCGAGGTCCAGGACGCGTAGTCCGGTGAGCGGGGCGGCGGAGGGCGTGCGGTGGCCGTGGTGGGCGCCCTCGTCGCCGGGGGCCGTACGGAACTCCCTTCTTGGACCGGTCTGTTCGCCTTGTTCGTGGTGGGTCATGGGCGAGGTGCCTCCGGGTGGGCGAGCTCGTGGGTGAGGCGGGCGAGGGCGTCGAAGCCGGTGCCGTCGAAGTCGCCGATGGTGGTGGACAGGCGGTTTTTCAGGGGGGCCGTCCAGCGCTCCGGGAGGGCGGACGGCGAACCGGCGAGGAGGGCGGCGATGCTGCCGGTCGTGGCGCCGTTGGAGTCGGTGTCCCAACCGCCCGACACGGCACGGCAGATGGAGCCGTCGAAGTCGCCGTCGGCGTGGGTGAGGGCGGCGGCGATCAGGGCGGTGTTGGGGAGGGCGTGGACCCAGTGGTGGGTGTGCGCGTGGGTGGCGTGGAGCGCGTCGACGACGTCGGCGAAGTCCCTGTGTTCCCGGGCCAGTCGGATGGCGTGGTGGATTGCGCGGGCCAGGCGGGAGGACGGGGGGATCACCGTGAGACCGGTGCCCAGCGCGGTGTGGATGTCGGTGGTGCCGGTGGCCGCGCCGGCGATGGTGGCCGCGGTGAACATGGCCGCGTAGACGCCGTTGGCGGTGTGGGTGAGGGTGGCGTCCCGGTGGGCCTGTTCGGCCGCGGCGGCCGGGTCGCCGGGGTTGGTCCAGCCGTGCACGTCGGCGCGGATCAGGGCGCCGATCCATTCGCGGAAAGGGTTGCGGTGGCGGGCCGTGTCCGGGGGTTCCAGTCCGGTGAGGAGATTGCGGTAGGCGACGCGTTCCGCGGTGAACGTGCGGCCCGCCGGGAGTTCGTCCAGCCAGAGGGCAGCCACGTCCGTGGTGGCGAAGTTCTTGCCGTGGCGTTGGATCAGGAGGAGGTTGAGGAGGGGGTAGTTGAGGTCGTCGTCCTCCGGCATGCCGTCGATGTTCTCGGCGAGTGAGGTGGTCGCCGACCGGCGGTTCCAGGGGTGGGCGGTGAGGAGTTCGGTGGGGACTCCTCGGGCTGTGAAGTACGTGGTCAAGGGCCAGTTGCCGGTGGCTGCGGCCAGCCGGCGGATGGCGGACAGGGGGAGTTTCTCCACGGGTTTGCCCAGGAGGCAGCCCACCGCTCTGCCGAGCCAGGCGGCTTCCAGGCGGGCCGGGGTGGGGGCTTGGGTGGGATCCGGGGCGAGGACCGGGCGGGCTCGGGTGGCTGCCCCCGGGGCCGTCGGCCAGTCCGGGCAGACGGCCTTGATCCCGGCGAGTCCGGTCGGTTCCTGCTCGGTCAACCTGCCTGGCAGGTCCGCCAGTTCGGCCAGCAGGTCCTCCGCGAGCTGCCGCAGGTGTCTCGACGCCGGCTCAGGTGACGCGCCCGCCCGTAGGGGGGCGTCCGAGCCGCCGGCCGCTCGCCATCTCGCCGCGATCGCCTGTGCCTCCCGGCCGTCCTGCCGCGCCTGGCGGAGTTCGTGGCCGAGCAGGTCCTCCGGCTGGACCCAGGTCAGTCGGAGCATCGGCGGCCCCCGATCTCCGTGAACGCCGTTTCGTGGGCGCGGCGGCGGTGTACGTCCCGTCCGAAGATCTCCCGGGTCACGGACGTGAGGGTCGTAGCCGGTTCCCACAGGTCCAGGCGGCTTGCCTCGGACACCTGCTTCGCCCAGTCCTCCGGGACCGGGGAGCCGAGGGCGCCGGAGATGGCGCCCGCCATCGTCGCGATGGAGTCGCAGTCGCGGCCGTAGTTCACCGCGCCGAGGACCGCGTGGCGGTAGTCGCCGTCGGCGACGAGCACCATGCCCAGTGCCACGGGGAGTTCCTCGATCGCGTGCAGGCGGGACGGGCGGCGGGCGCCGAGGGAGGGGGAGCGGTAGTCGGGGCCCACGGTGTCGTAGGGGGCGACCGCCTCGCGCAGGGGGGCCAGCGCCGACTCGAAGTCCCGGTGGCGGGACGCCGTTTCGCAGACCTTCTCGACAGCCTCCCGGGTGCCGTCCTTCGCCAGGGAGAGGCAGGCGGAGATGACCGAGTCGGGGGTGGCACCCGGGGCGGTCGCCGCCGCCACCGCCGCCGCGAAGACGCCCGCCGCCTCGCGGCCGTACGACGACTGGTGGGCGCCCGCGATGTCGAGGGCCTCGGTGTACGCGGCCGGGGGGTTGGCGGCGTTGACCAGGCCGACCGGGGCCATGTACATCGCGGCACCGCAGTTGACGATGTTGCCGACGCCGGCCTCCCGGGGGTCGACATGGCCGTAGTGGAGGCGGGCCACCAGCCACTTCTCCGCGAGGAAGATCCGGTGGAGGGGGAGTGCCTCGGCCTCCAGTTCCGGGATCCAGCGCGGGGTCGTCATCAGGTCGGGGACCAGGTGGTCGGCGATCGCGTACGCGTCCAGGTGGTCGCGGACCTGTGCGTAGACCCGTACGAGTGCGTGGGTCATCAAGGTGTCGTCGGTGACGTGGCCGTCGCCCTTGTGGTACGGCGCGACGGGGCGGGCGGTGCGCCAGGCGTCGCCGTTCCAGGGGCCGACGATGCCGTGGACGCGTCCTGCGTGGCGCTGAAGGATCTGGGCGGGGGAGTAGCCCTCGACGGGACCGCCCAGCGCGTCGCCGACGGCCGCGCCGACCAGGGCGCCGGTGATGCGCTCGTCCAGGCTCGCTTCCCGACTTTCTTCAGTTTGGGGTGTCATGATCCGAATCATCCCTTGATGTGACTGGTTGTGCGGCTTCCAGGAGTTCGGCGAGTTCCACCAGGTCCGTCCCGGTGAGGCGGGGGAGCGCGCAGCCGGAGAGGGTGCGGCAGGCGTCGCGCCAGGAGGCGGGGATCGAGGCGCCGCCGCCCAGGGCGCCGGTGAGCGCCCCGGCGAGGGCGGGGGCGGAGTCCGCCACGCGGGACAGACAGGCCGCCGCCGGTACCGCTTCCGCGATCCGGCCGCGCGCCGCGGTGGCCAGGGCGAGAGCGACCGGGACGGTTTCGGCGGCTGCGATGCCGTAGCTGTAGACGTGGTCGACGATCTGGTGTTCGAGGAGGGGGATCAGGGCGAAGGCGCTCTCGGCGTCGTGGGCCAGCCTGAGGGCGTGGCGGGCGTTGCGGCCGATCTCGGTGGACTCGGGGAGTTCCGTGAGGGCGGCGGTCGCACATGCCTGTACGTCGGCTCCGGCGATGGCGAGGGCCACGGCCGCCGCCATCGCGCGGGCGCCGTGCACACCGTCGCCGTCCTGGGTGTAGCGGGCGTCGAACTCGGCGAGGTCGGCGGCGAGTCGGGGGTCGCCGGGGTGGGCCACGGCGAGGACGCAGGCCCGTACGCAGGCCGCGTCGTCGAAGTAGTGCGGGTTGTCGTGGCCGGTGGCGGGCGGGCGCAGGCCGGTGGCGAGGTTGCCGAGTCCGGCCCGGACGGAGATGCGGGCGCGCAGGGGGAGGACGGCGGACTCGATCTCGGGCGCGCGCTCGGCTGCGGCGGCGATTTCGCCGGCTGCGGCGTTCCAGGTCAGGTCGATGGCGGCGCGGATACGGCGTTCTCGGCTGAGGTCGCCCAGGGCGGTGTCGTCGCCGGCGCGGAGGAGGGCTTCCGCGGTGAAGGTCGCCCATTCGGCGTCGTCGGAGGGGCCCAGGCGGAGGGGTTCCGGGGGTTGGTTGAGGGCGATGGGGACGGGGAGGGTCGTCGTCGCGTTCTGTTCGGCGAAGGTGTCCAGTTCGCGGGTGAGGCGGCGGGTCCAGTCGGGCATGCGGGCGGCTCGGTGGCGGGCGGCGGGCCAGCCGGCCGCGTCGCCTGCGGCCAGGCCGAGCAGGAGTCCCTCGACGCGGTGGCGCTGCCGCGCGGCCCGGGCGGGTTGCACGGCCTCGGCTTCGCCTTCGGCCGGTGTGTTCCCACCCGCATCACCCGTGCGACTTTCGTCGTCGGGTGCGGGTGGCCCCGGTGGGGTGTTCTCGCCGTCGGCGGTCGGCGGTTCGAGGGGGTCCGTCGGTGTCGTGGACTCCGGATCCAGCGGTTCCGCCGTCGTCGTGGACTCCGGTTCCAGCGGTTCCAGCGGTTCCGTCGGTGCTGTGACCGTCGTGACGCCCTCGCCCCAGGGGGTCGGCGGTGTCATGCGGTCACCGCCGATCCTGTCGACGATCCGGTGGGGGTCGGCATCAGTAGTTCCGCCACGTCCAGGACGTGGTGGCCCGCCATGGACGGGAGGCAGCTGCCGCGGGCCGGCCCGATGGCCGCGGCCCAGTCGGCCGGGATCGCGGCGGCTCCGCCGGTCGCGCCCGCCAGGGCGCCGGCCACCGCTGCCGTGGTGTCGGCGTCGCGGCCCATGTTGACGGCTGTCAGGACCGAATGGACGAAGTCGCCGTCGGCTGCCGCGTAGGCGCCGAAGGCGAGGGCGACCGCTTCGGGGGCCAGGTCGGTCCAGGGGTAGCCGCCGATGACGACGGCGGAGCGGACCGCGCGTCCGCCCCGGTGGGCCACCGCCACCGCACGACGGAGGGAACGGGCCGTCCAGGAGTCGTCGGGGACGACCGCCAGGGCCGAAGAGACCACCGCGACGGGCGGGGCGCCGGCCATCGCCGCCGCCACACCGGCCGCGACCGCCTGACCGCCGTAGATGCCCTCGCCGTCGTGGCTCACCGAGCCGTCGATCGCGACCAGGCGGGCGGCCTCGGCGGGGCGGCCCGCCGCGAAGACGCCGAAGGGGGCGGCGCGCATGGCGAGTCCGTCGCTCCAGGCGTGCCGGTGCTGGGCAGAGATGGGGGCGGCCAGGCCCCGGCGCAGGTTCTCGAGCGTGCCGCGCTCGCTGAAACCGGCGCCTCGGAAGGGGCCTTCGTCGCGGTCGGCGATCCACTCGTGCCAGGCCGCCTCCACGTGGGTGGGGGTGAGCGCGGAGCCGTGGCGGGCGAGGAGAAGACCGGAGAAGATCGCGTACTCGGTGTCGTCCGTGCCGACGGGGGTGTCGGTGACGTAGCCGGTGATGCGGCCCCAGCGGGCGTGGATCTCGGAGGGCAACATGTTCTCGGCCGGGGCCCCGAGGGCGTCCCCCACGGCCAGGCCGAGCAGTGCGCCGCGGGCCCGCTCGCGGAGTTCGGCGGCGTTCCCGGGCGCCGGGGCGGAGGAAGTGCAGGCGATCGATGCCATACGCGGCTTCTCCTCTCAGGGGCGCCGCCCGAAGACGTGGCCGGGGGCGCGGAACCCTTTGCGGAACTGTCCCCGGTGCGGTGTTCCGTGCAGCCGTTCGTGCCTGGGTGTCACCCGGTCGACATCTGTGCGAGCTCATCCACGGATGAGCGAAAAGGGTAAAACCGCAGGTTAGCCCAGCCTTTCCTTGCTGGCGGGCGGGAATGGCGAGGCGTATGTTGCTTGTTGTCGAAAAGTGGAACCTGTCCAAAGAAGCGGTACGAGAACTCCCTGGGGGACCCGAATGGCGATCATCGAAACCGAGGCGGCGCTGCATGAGGCGCACCGGGACAACCACACCCACCGGGACGTCACCGGTGGCTGGTTGCGTCCCGCGGTCTTCGGTGCGATGGACGGCCTGGTCTCCAACCTGGCCCTGATGACCGGCGTCGCGGGCGGCTCGGTCGGCCAGCAGACCGTTGTCATCACCGGCCTGGCGGGGCTGGCCGCCGGCGCCTTCTCCATGGCCGCCGGTGAGTACACCTCCGTCGCGTCGCAGCGCGAGCTCGTCGAGGCGGAGCTGGACGTGGAGCGGCGGGAGCTGAGGAAGCACCCCCAGGACGAGGAGGCCGAGCTCGCCGCGCTGTACGAGGGGCGCGGGGTGGAGCCCGAGCTGGCGCGGGAGGTGGCCCGACAGCTGTCCCGGGACCCCGAGCAGGCGCTGGAGATACACGCACGGGAGGAGCTCGGGATCGACCCCGGGGACCTGCCGTCTCCGCTGATCGCCGCCGTGTCGTCGTTCGGGGCGTTCGCGCTCGGGGCTCTGTTGCCCGTCCTGCCGTACCTGCTCGGCGCCGCCACTCTGTGGCCCGCCGTGCTGCTCGCGCTCTTCGGGCTGTTCGCGTGCGGTGCCGTCGTGGCCAGGGTGACCGCGCGGACCTGGTGGTTCAGCGGACTGCGGCAGCTCGCCCTCGGAGGTGCGGCAGCCGGTGTGACGTACGCCCTGGGCACCTTGTTCGGGACGGCCGTAGGATAGGTCGGCTACAGATTATGCGCTGGGCCGCATAAGTAGTCGTTACCCGCTGGTTTCGAATGGTTAACCGCCGGGCATGAGCCGTAAGCGCTGTGGGCAAGGGAGCCTGCGGCGCACGCGCGGGGTGGGTGGCGACGCCTGCTTCCGCCCCGGGCCGACGGACACCGATCTGTCCCGTTCGATCCCACACATTTCAAGCCATGTGCGCGATACCCCCGCCGCCTCCGTGGCGTCCGCATGGTGGAACGGATTATCCGGTTTCCGAGAGTCGTTCCATCATGTAACCTGCTCGAAATTTTGCACTCACGCAGAGGGCCAGCGTCGTCCCTCGGCAATCTGCATATGCCACATGACGACGACGGGAGAGCCGATGCGTACGCCGCGCCAGCCGTCCCAGCACTCCACGAATGGCCAGAACCGGTCGTTCATGGATGCTCGCCCTGCTGCGCAGGGTATGTACGACCCCCGCAACGAGCACGACGCCTGTGGCGTCGGCTTCGTGGCCACCCTCACCGGCGAGGCGAGCCATGCGCTGGTCGAGCAGGCGCTCACTGTTCTGCGCAACCTGGAGCACCGCGGTGCCACCGGCGCCGAGCCCGACTCGGGTGACGGCGCGGGCATTCTGGCCCAGGTGCCGGACGCCTTCTTCCGCGAGGTGACCGAGTTCGAGCTGCCCGCGGCCGGTGCCTACGCCGTCGGTATCGCCTTCCTGCCGGAGGACGGCACCGCGGACGCCGTCTCACGCATCGAGACGATCGCCGCCGACGAGGACCTCACCGTCCTCGGCTGGCGCGAGGTTCCGGTCGCCCCCGGACTCCTCGGCGCCACCGCCCGGTCCACGATGCCCGCCTTCCGCCAGGTCTTCGTGACCGACGGCGCCACGGCGGCTGCCACCGGGATCGACCTCGACCGCAAGGCCTTCGTGCTGCGCAAGCGTGCCGAGCGCGAGGTCGGCGTCTACTTCCCGTCGCTGTCCGCGCGGACCATCGTCTACAAGGGCATGCTGACCACCGGTCAGCTGGAGCCCTTCTTCCCGGACCTGTCCGACCGCCGCTTCGCCTCAGCGATCGCGCTCGTGCACTCCCGGTTCTCCACCAACACCTTCCCGTCGTGGCCGCTCGCGCACCCGTACCGCTTCGTCGCGCACAACGGTGAGATCAACACCGTCAAGGGCAACCGCAACTGGATGGCGGCCCGCGAGTCCCAGATCGTCTCCGACCTGTTCGGCGACCAGGAGAAGATCGACCGGGTCTTCCCCATCTGTACGCCGGACGCCTCCGACTCGGCGTCCTTCGACGAGGTACTCGAACTCCTCCACCTCGGCGGACGTTCGCTGCCGCACTCCGTGCTGATGATGATCCCGGAGGCGTGGGAGAACCACGGCTCCATGGACTCGGCCCGGCGCGCCTTCTACGAGTTCCACGCCACGATGATGGAGCCCTGGGACGGCCCGGCCTGTGTCACCTTCACCGACGGCGTCCAGGTCGGCGCGGTCCTCGACCGCAACGGCCTGCGTCCCGGCCGCTACTGGGTCACCGACGAGGGCCTGGTCGTCCTCGGCTCCGAGGTCGGCGTCCTCGACATCGACCCCGCGAAGGTCGTCCGCAAGGGCCGTCTGCAGCCCGGCCGGATGTTCCTCGTCGACACCGCCGAGCACCGCATCATCGAGGACGACGAGATCAAGGCCCAGCTCACCGCGGAGAAGCCGTACGCGGAGTGGCTGGAGGCCGGCGAGATCGAGCTGTCCGACCTGCCCGAGCGCGAGCACATCGTGCACACCCACGCCTCGGTCACCCGCCGCCAGCAGACCTTCGGCTACACCGAGGAGGAGCTGCGCGTCATCATCGCGCCGATGGCCAAGGCCGGTGCCGAGCCGATCGGTTCCATGGGCACCGACTCGCCGATCGCCGCGCTGAGCGACCGTCCGCGACTGCTTTTCGACTACTTCACCCAGCTGTTCGCGCAGGTCACGAACCCACCGCTGGACGCGATCCGCGAGGAACTGGTCACCTCCCTGCGCTCGTCGCTGGGCCCGCAGGGCAACCTGCTCGAGCCGACCGCCGCGTCCTGCCGGACCGTGACCCTGCCGTTCCCGGTGATCGACAACGACGAGCTGGCCAAGCTCATCCACATCAACGCCGACGGCGACATGCCCGGCTTCAAGGCCGCGACCCTGTCCGGTCTGTACCGGGTCTCCGGCGGCGGTGACGCTCTCGCCGCGCGCATCGACGACATCTGCGCCGAGGTCGACGCCGCCATCGAGAACGGCGCCCGGCTGATCGTCCTGTCGGACCGCCACTCCGACGCCGAGCACGCGCCGATCCCGTCGCTGCTGCTCACCGCGGCCGTCCACCACCACCTCATCCGCACCAAGCAGCGCACCCAGGTGGGCCTGCTGGTGGAGGCCGGTGACGTCCGCGAGGTCCACCACGTCGCCCTGCTGATCGGTTTCGGCGCCGCGGCCGTGAACCCGTATCTGGCGATGGAGTCCGTCGAGGACCTGGTCCGCGCCGGCACCTTCCTGCCGGACGCCGAGCCCGAGCAGGCCATCCGCAACCTGATCTACGCCCTCGGCAAGGGCGTCCTGAAGGTCATGTCCAAGATGGGCATCTCGACGGTCGCCTCCTACCGGGGCGCCCAGGTCTTCGAAGCGGTCGGCCTGGACGGTGAGTTCGTCACCAGGTACTTCAGCGGTACCGCCACCAAGATCGGCGGCGTCGGCATCGACGTCATCGCCAAGGAGGTCGCCGCCCGCCACGCCAAGGCGTACCCGGCCAGCGGGATCGCGCCGGCCCACCGCGCCCTGGAGATAGGCGGCGAGTACCAGTGGCGCCGCGAGGGCGAGCCGCACCTGTTCGACCCGGAGACGGTCTTCCGCCTCCAGCACTCCACGCGCAGCGGCCGCTACGACATCTTCAAGAAGTACACCGGGCGGGTGAACGAGCAGTCCGAGCGACTGATGACGCTGCGCGGCCTGTTCGGCTTCACGTCGGACCGGCAGCCGATCTCCGTCGACGAGGTCGAGCCGGTCAGCGAGATCGTCAAGCGTTTCTCCACGGGCGCCATGTCGTACGGCTCCATCTCGAAGGAAGCCCACGAGACGCTCGCCATCGCCATGAACCAGCTGGGCGGCAAGTCCAACACCGGTGAGGGCGGCGAGGACGCGGACCGGCTGTACGACCCGGCACGCCGTTCGGCGATCAAGCAGGTCGCCTCCGGCCGCTTCGGCGTGACCTCGGAGTACCTGGTCAACGCGGACGACATCCAGATCAAGATGGCCCAGGGCGCCAAGCCCGGCGAGGGCGGCCAGCTGCCCGGCCACAAGGTGTACCCCTGGGTCGCCAAGACCCGGCACAGCACCCCTGGTGTCGGTCTGATCTCCCCGCCGCCGCATCACGACATCTACTCCATCGAGGACCTGGCCCAGCTGATCCACGACCTGAAGAACGCGAACCCGCAGGCGCGGATTCACGTGAAGCTGGTCTCGGAGGTCGGCGTCGGCACGGTCGCCGCGGGGGTTTCCAAGGCGCACGCGGACGTCGTCCTGATCTCCGGCCACGACGGCGGAACGGGTGCCTCCCCGCTGACCTCGCTGAAGCACGCGGGCGGTCCCTGGGAGCTGGGCCTCGCCGAGACCCAGCAGACCCTGCTGCTCAACGGCCTGCGCGACCGGATCGTCGTGCAGACCGACGGACAGCTCAAGACCGGCCGTGACGTCGTCATCGCCGCGCTGCTGGGCGCCGAGGAGTTCGGTTTCGCGACCGCGCCGCTCGTCGTCTCCGGCTGCGTCATGATGCGCGTCTGCCACCTCGACACCTGCCCGGTCGGCATCGCCACCCAGAACCCGGTCCTGAGGGAGCGGTTCACCGGCAAGGCCGAGCACATCGTGAACTTCTTCCGGTTCATCGCCGAGGAGGTCCGCGAGATCCTCGCCGAGCTGGGCTTCCGCTCCATCGAGGAGGCCGTCGGCCACGCCGAGACGCTCGACGTGACCCGCGCGGTCGACCACTGGAAGGCGCAGGGCCTGGACCTGTCCCCGCTCTTCTACGTGCCGCAGCTGCCCGAGGGCGCCCCGCTGCACCAGGTGATCAAGCAGGACCACGGCCTGGAGAAGGCGCTCGACAACGAGCTGATCAAGCTCGCCGGCGACGCCCTGGCCGCGGACTCCGTGACCGACGCCCAGCCGGTGCGCGCCCAGGTCGCGATCCGCAACATCAACCGCACGGTCGGTACCATGCTCGGCCACGAGGTGACGAAGAAATTCGGCGGGGCGGGCCTGCCCGACGACACCATCGACATCACCTTCACCGGCTCGGCCGGCCAGTCCTTCGGTGCCTTCCTGCCGCGTGGTGTCACGCTGCGCCTGGAGGGCGACGCCAACGACTACGTCGGCAAGGGCCTGTCGGGCGGCCGGGTGATCGTCCGTCCCGACCGCAACGCCGACCACCTCGCCGAGTTCTCCACCATCGCGGGCAACACCATCGCGTACGGCGCGACCGGCGGCGAGCTGTTCCTGCGCGGTCGTACGGGCGAGCGGTTCTGTGTCCGCAACTCCGGTGCCACGGTCGTCGCCGAGGGCGTGGGCGATCACGGCTGCGAGTACATGACCGGCGGTCACGCGGTGGTCCTCGGGGAGACCGGCCGTAACTTCGCGGCCGGTATGTCCGGCGGTGTCGCGTACGTCATCGACCTGAACCGCGACCACGTCAACATCGGCAACGCCGGCGCCGTCGAGGCGCTGGACGACACCGACAAGCAGTGGCTGCACGACGTGGTGCGCCGCCACGCCGAGGAGACCGGCTCGACGGTCGCCGAGAAGCTGCTCGCCGAGTGGACCGTGTCCGTGGAGCGCTTCAGCAAGATCATCCCCAGCACGTACAAGTCAGTGCTCGCCGCCAAGGACGCCGCCGAGCGAGCGGGTCTCACCGAGACCGAGATCACCGAGAAGATGATGGAGGCGGCGATCAATGGCTGACCCGAAGGGCTTTCTGAACCACGGCCGTGAGGTCGCCAGGACCCGTCCCGTCGAGGAGCGCGTCAAGGACTGGAGCGAGGTCTACGTTCCCGGCTCCCTGCTGCCGATCATCAGCAAGCAGGCCAGCCGCTGCATGGACTGCGGTATCCCGTTCTGCCACAACGGCTGTCCGCTGGGGAACCTGATCCCCGAGTGGAACGACTACGCCTACCGCGAGGACTGGGCGGCCGCCTCCGAGCGTCTGCACGCGACGAACAACTTCCCGGAGTTCACGGGCCGGCTGTGCCCCGCGCCGTGCGAGTCGGCCTGCGTCCTCGGTATCAACCAGCTGCCGGTCACCATCAAGAACGTCGAGGTCTCGATCATCGACAAGGCGTGGGAGACCGGTGACGTCGCCCCGCAGATCCCGGAGCGGCTGTCCGGCAAGACGGTCGCGGTGATCGGGTCCGGCCCCGCCGGTCTCGCCGCCGCCCAGCAGCTGACCCGGGCCGGTCACACCGTCGCCGTCTACGAGCGCGCGGACCGTATCGGCGGCCTCCTGCGGTACGGCATCCCCGAGTTCAAGATGGAGAAGCGGCACATCAACCGCCGTATCGAGCAGATGCGCGCGGAGGGCACCCGCTTCCGTACGGGCATCGAGATCGGCCGCGACCTCAAGGCGACCGACCTGAAGAAGCGGTACGACGCGATCGTCATCGCCGCCGGTGCGACGACCGCCCGTGACCTGCCGGTCCCCGGCCGCGAGCTCAAGGGCGTCTACCAGGCCATGGAGTACCTGCCGCTGGCCAACAAGGTGCAGGAGGGCGACTACGTGGCGCCCCCGATCTCGGCCGAGGGCAAGCACGTGATCGTGATCGGCGGCGGTGACACCGGCGCGGACTGCGTGGGCACGGCCAACCGTCAGGGCGCGGCCTCGGTCACGCAGCTGGAGATCATGCCCCGCCCGAACGACGAGCGGAACCCGGTCTCCCAGCCCTGGCCGACCTTCCCGATGCTCTACAAGGTGACGAGCGCGCACGAGGAGGGCGGCGAGCGCGTCTACTCGGTGTCGACGACGCACTTCGAGGGGGACGAGGACGGCAACGTCCAGTGGCTGCACCTCACCGAGGTGGAGTTCGTCGAGGGCAAGCTGACCCAGAAGCCGGGCACGGAGCGCAAGATCCCCGCCCAGCTGGTCACCCTGGCCATGGGTTTCACCGGCACCGACCGGGAGAACGGCCTGGTGGACCAGTTCCAACTGGAGCTCGACGAGCGCGGCAACATCGCCCGCGACGCCGACTTCCGGACCAACGTGCCGGGCATCTACGTCGCCGGTGACGCCGGCCGCGGCCAGTCGCTCATCGTGTGGGCGATCGCGGAGGGCCGTTCGGCCGCGCGCGGCGTCGACCGCCACCTGACCGGTGACAGCGAACTGCACGCCCCGATCCGCCCGACGGACCGCTCGCTGATGGTCTGATCCGCCGGATTCCGATCCGCGGTTTTCCGACCCGCGGGATTCTGATCCGCGGGATCAACAGACGTCCCGTACAAAGGCGTACGGAACATGGACGGCGCCTGCCCTATTGTCCCCGACCGGACGACCGGGCAGGCGCTGTCGTCTTCCCTCCCCTCGGCCGTCAGCCCGAACTCGCGTCCAGGCCCTGGAACTGCACCGTCGCGTCCTCCGAGTACGCGCCCACCCGGCCCTGGAGGTAAGGCCGTTCGGTGTCCGTGAACGTCACCAGCGGCTTCCCGCCCACCGACAACGACAGCACCGCCCCGCGCTGCTCGACCCGCACGTCGTACCAGCCACCCACGGGATACGTCGTCCGCCCGGTCGCCAGGAAGCGCTGCCCGCCCGGATAGGCGGGGTCGCGCTTGCCCAGCTCCCAGCCGTTCGGTTTGAGGGTGAGGTAGTAGAAGTGCTCCGGGTCGGTGTACGCCCACACCAGCCAGGGCACCTCCCACGGGTTCGGTTTCGGTGACCGCAGCTGTTCCACCGTCCGCATCCGTGTCTCGTAACGCACGTCCGGGTAGGAGGCGGTGCTCACCACCAGCCCGGCGTGTGTGGTCCCGGGGTCCTCGGCGGCCAGGGGGGAGAGGGTGAGCGACTCGTCGTCACCGGTGTTCTTCCCCATGCCGTTGAACACCGACAGCCAGCGGCCGTGGGTGGTGCCGTCGATCCAGGGCTTGGGCGGCGACGCCTCCGACCGGCACTGGCTCAGGACGATCGCGAGAACCGCCACGAGCGCGACGACCAGCGCCAGTCCGGTGACGGCACGGCCCCTGCGTCCCGCCCGAAGCCCCGGCGGAACCGAAGGGATCCATCGGCGGGAGCGCAGGGGTGAGGGCGTCATGCCGTCGAGTATGGCCCGGATGCGGTGAGGCCGACCGGGACATCGGCGGCGAAGTCCTCGGCCAGCTGGGCCAGGATCCGGGCGGTCGCCCTGCCGTCGCCGAACGGGTTGCCCGCGGTGGCCATGCGCTTGTACTCCACCGGATCGTCCAGCAGTCTCTCCGCCCAGGTCACGATGGCTTCCGGGTCGGTGCCGACCAGCCGGGCCGCGCCGGCCTCGACCGCCTCGGGCCGCTCGGTGGTCGTCCGCAGGACGAGCGCGGGCTTGCTGAGGCTCGGGGCCTCCTCCTGGATGCCGCCGGAGTCGGTGAGGACGAGGTCGCATTCGGCGAGGGTGGCCGCGAAGTCGAGGTAGTCGAGCGGCTCGACGAGCGAGATGCCCTCGTGGCCGTCGAGTTCGGGCAGCAGGGCGTCCCGCACGGCCGGGCTCTTGTGCAGCGGCAGCACGATCTCGACGTCCCCGCGCGCCGCGAGCCGGGTCAGCGCCCGGCCCATGCCGCGCATCCGCTCGCCCTGGTTCTCCCGGCGGTGCAGGGTGACCAGGATCCGCTTGGCGGAGGTGCGGAAGGCGGAGGTACCGGTGCCCTCGGCGAGCACCCACAGCAGGTTGTCGATGACGGTGTTGCCGGTGGTGAACACCTGTTCAGGCGCGACTCCCTCGTCCGTCAGATGCCGGGCGGCCGCAGGGGTCGGGGCGAAGTGCCAGCGGGCCATACGGCTGATCAGGCAGCGGTTGAGCTCCTCCGGGAAGGGGTTGTCCAGAACCCCGGTGCGCAGTCCGGCCTCGACATGGGCGACCGGTATCTTCTCGTAGAACGCGGCCAGGGCGCCGGCCAGCGCGGTCGTGGTGTCCCCCTGGACCACGACCAGGTCGGGGCGGTGATCCCGCATGATCCCGCCGAGCTCCCGGACGAGGCGGGCGGTCAGGTCGGACAGTTGTTGCCGGCTGCGCATCACGTTGAGCGTGATGCGGGCGTCGAGGCCCAGCAGACCGAGCATCTGGTGGAGCATCTCGCGGTGCTGGCCGGTGGTGACGACGATCGGCTCGAACTGCGTGCCGGTGGCCATCGCCCGCGCCACGGGCGCCAGTTTGATCGCTTCCGGCCGGGTGCCGAGCACGAGCATGGCGCGTACGGGCACGGCTGACGGGTGTGTGGACATGGGGGCCCCCTTGGGCATGCGTGATCGGCGCAGCGATCACGTGAGGTGATGAGAGGTACTGCGGAGGAGAGGTACTGCGGGGAAGGGGTACTGCGGAGGAGAGGTACTGCGGAGGAGAGGTACTGCGGGGAAGGGGTACTGCGGAGGAGAGGTACTGCAGCAGAGGAGAGACGAGGACCCGCGCGGGCTCGGCGCGGTCTGAACGCGCTCAGGTGCGCGCGGTCTTGAGCCAGCCCCGCTGGCCGGTGAGCATCCGCCAGAAGCCCCACCATCCGGCGGCGAACCAGATGTAGCCGTAGAAGACGAAGACGTGGGCGATCAGCACGGAGCGCACGAGCCCGAGGTCACGCTCCCGCTTGGCGTACACGAAGCCGTACGCGTAGGCGGCCGTGAACGAGAGCAGGTACGGGCCGAGCAGCCACATCGGCGAGACGAGCGAGTGGCCGGCCTGGATCGAGCCCACGGTGGTGGCGCCCAGGGCGACGAGGAAGGACAGCGGCAACAGCGAGGTGAGCAGGATCAGTACCGGGCTGGAGAGGTGGTACAGGAGGTCGAGCGCCGCTCGGGTCGGTACGTCCCTGAGGATGAGCGGGACGAGGCCTGCCGACTGCAGGTGGCCCTGGAACCAGCGGGATCGCTGGCGGATCAGGCGCCGGAGGCTGAGCACGGCCTGCTGGGAGACCGCGGCGGCGGTGCAGTGCTGGTTGGTCCAGCCCTTGGCGATCAGCCGGACGCCGAGGTCGAGGTCCTCGGTGAGGCTGTCGCTCCAAGGCCCGTCGCCGTCCAGGGTGTTGAGGGCGGCGAGACGCATGAACTGCCCGTTGCCGCCCATGCCCACGCTGCCGATGAAGCGACGAGCGCTCTGGAAGACGTCGCCGTAGACGACGAACTCCATGTCCTGCAGACGGGCGAGCAGCCCGAGGCGCCGGTTGTACATCCGGACGCAGACCTGGACCGCGCCCGTTCCCGGGTCGTCGAAGTACGGGTCGACCGACTGCACCACGTGCGGGTCCAGCCGTCCGTCCGCGTCGACCACGCACAGCACCACGTCCTCAGGATCGCGGCCGGCGAGCACACCGGACTCCCTGAGGTGGCGCACTCCGTCGTTGAGCGCGGCCCCCTTGCCCTTGCGCGCGTTCGGCAGGGTGCGCCGGTGCAGCCGGACCAGGGCCGGGTCGGCGGCCAGGGCGATCTCGGCGGTGCGGTCGTCCGAGCCGTCGTCGATCACCAGCGCCATGAAATCCCGGGTGGGCAACGAGGTGATACGCGCCAGGCTTTCAGAAAGCACTTGCTCCTCGTTGAGGCAGGCAAGAAGGAATACGTAGAACCGTTCTCGGCGGTCGGTTCGGGAACGGCGGTGTCTGCGTCTCGACAACAGAAACAGGCTCGTGTTGTAGCAGCCGGCCATCATGATCAAGGTGATGCTCGCCCACAGCAGCAGTTCAGTGATCATGGCTGCTCCCGGCCTCGGTCCGCACCTTCCGCGCAAGGCGGCGCAGGCGTATCCGTATCAGCAGAATCAGACAGGCCGTCAGGCAATAGAGCAGGAATCCGGCCCCGGCCGTTGCCTGCAACGCTTTCGCCAGAGGCAGCCCGGGCAGGGCTTCTGGCGCGGCCATCGCCCCTGCGAGAGGCAGCAGTGCCCCCAGGGCGGGTCGTCCGTACATGGTGCCCCCCACATCTCAATGCGCGCCCCCAACGCGCGAAAGTGAACGTAGCAGACGTCTGGGGCAATCCAGAAGATGATTCGAAAAACTGACATGTCCAATTTTCCGGTAGGGTCTCATGGCACTCCGGGAATTAACCCTTCGACCCATTGACACCCTTCGTGCCGGTCAGAAGAATCGGTGACTTCCGGTTGGGGAAAAACGTTTGCCAAGAATTGGCAAAGTGGGGGGAGTCATCGTGAGACCAATGATCCATATCCGTAGACGGGGAATGCGGAAGCTCTACCTTGCCCTCTTGCTCCTCGTTGCCATGGTCGGCGGCACTTTCATGGCCACGGGAGCGCAGGCCGGCCCCGGGGGGCACCAGCACGGTCACGAAGCCGTCGGCGGGAAGTCCGGACTGGGCAAGATCGACCTCAAGGGCTGGGCGCAGGCGCAGCTCAAGTCCGACCGGACACGCCACGACAAGCCGCGTCCGAAGGCGTCCGCCACGTCCGCGGCCGGCCTGTCGACCTCGGCCGGCCAGGCGACCTCGGCCGTCTACCGGACCGGCACCACGGCAGCCGCGACGACCGTGACCCGGCAGGCGTCCCTGACCCAGGCCGTCGGCGCCGCCGCGGCCGACCCGACCAGCGCGCTCGTGCTCTACGACACGGCCGGCCCGTACGGGCAGTTGGGCGAGCTGTACGCCATGGGCGTGGCCAACCTCGCCGGCCACTTCGGCAGCGTGACGGCCAAGCCCGTCCAGCAGTACACCGCCGGCATGATCGGTTCGTACTCGGCCGTGATCTACATCGGTTCGACCTACTACTGCTGTGACGTCCCGGACGCGATCCCGGCCGCCTTCTACCAGGACGTGTCCACCACCACCAAGCCCGTGATCTGGATGGGCGACAACATCTGGAACATGGCGAACGCGGTGGGCGTAACCCAGTTCACGCAGAAATACGGCTGGGACCCGACGACGTCCTACTTCGAGGACGGCGGTTCGGTCGGCACCGTGACGCAGGTGACGTACAGGAACCAGGCCCTCACCCGGAAGATCCCGGCGGGCCAGGACGGCGGCGTGCTGCGCCCCAACGTCCTCACCGGCCCCGGCTACCCCGCCGTCACCCGGCTCGCGGAGGGACTGGACAGTTCCAACGGTCACACTTTCGGATGGGCGATCCGGTCGTCCAACCTGACCTACCTGGGTGAGGTCCCCTTCGCCTACGTCTCCGAGAGCGACCGGATCATCGTCCTGGAGGACCTTCTCTTCGACGCCCTCGCCCCGGCCACCCCCGCACGGCACCGCGCACTCATGCGCCTGGAGGACATCAGCCCGGACTCGGATCCCACCGAGCTGCGGACGATGGCCGACTACCTGTACTCACAGAAGATCCCGTACGGCATCAACGTGATCCCGGTCTACACGGACCCGAAGGGCACCTACAACAACGGTGTCGCGCAGACGATCACGCTCGCCCAGCGGCCGAAGGTCGTCAGCGCCCTCAAGTACATGATGGCCAGGGGCGCGGTCCTCATGGACCACGGCTACACGCACCAGTACAGCAACATCGCCAACCCGTACGACGGCGTCAGCGGCGACGACTTCGAGTTCTACCGGGCCCACGTCGATGCCTCGAACAACGTCGTCTACGACGGCCCCGTCGCCGAGGACTCCACCTCCTGGGCCCAGAGCCGGGTGACCAGCGCGCTGGCCGCGTTCACCGCCGCGGGGCTGCCGAAACCGACGCTGTGGACCACCCCGCACTACGCCGGTTCGGGCTCCGACTACAAGGTGTTCAGCTCCAACTTCTCGGCCCGCCTGGAGCGTTCGCTGTACTTCTCCGGAACCCTCAGCGGCAACTCCGCCGGGCCCAACACCTTCCTCGGCCAGTTCTTCCCGTACGTGGTGAAGGACGTGTACGGCACGAAGGTGCTGCCCGAAGACATCGGCAACTACGAGCCGGAGGCGTACAACAACCACCCGGCGCGGCTGCCGGCGGACCTGATCGCCTCGGCGAAGGCCAACCTCGCGGTCCGGGACGGGTTCGCCAGCTTCTTCTACCACCCGTACTACCCGACCCAGCCGCTCAAGGACACGATCAACGGCATCAAGGCCCTGGGCTACACCTTCGTCAGCCCGACGAGTCTGTGAGGGTGTCAGCCGTGCGCAGGAGGACCGTCGCCGCTGCCGCGGTGGCGGTCCTCCTCGCCGCTGGAGGATGCACGGCCCTCGGCTCTTCCCGTGCGAAGGAGCCGACGGCGACCATGCGTGGCATCACCCTGCCCTCCTGGTACACCACCGACTACGACAGCCCCGCCGCCGGCCGCTATCTGCGGGACATCAGGGCGACCGGGGCACGCTGGGTCACCTTCACCCCGACCTGGTACCAGCACAGGCGCACCGACTCCGTCATGCGCCGCACCGAGGAGACCGCGAGCGACGTGAGCCTGCGGAGGATCGTGCGCCGTGCCCACACGGCCGGCCTCAAGGTGATGATCAAGCCGCACGTGGACCTGCCGGGCGACGGCGACCGCGCCGAGATCCGCCCCCACGACCGCGCCGCCTGGTTCACCGAGTACCGCCGCTTCATCACCCACTACGCCGACCTCGCCGCCGACGCGGGTGCCGAGCAGTTCGCGGTGGGCACCGAACTCGCCGGGGTCTCCGGCGACCGCGAGGCGTGGACCCGGGTCGTCGACACCGTCCGCGAGCACTACGACGGCCCGCTGACCTACGCGGCCAACTACGACGAGTACACGAGGATCGGCTTCTGGAAGGAGCTCGACCTCATCGGCATCGACGCCTACTGGCCACTGTCCGACCGGCCCACCGACGACACCGCACTGCTGCGCCGCGCCTGGAAACCGATCAGCGAGGAACTCGCGGCGTTCTCCCGACGCCACGACCGGCGCATCCTGTTCACCGAGGCCGGGTACGTCAGCCAGCACGGCACCACCACCGCGCCGTACGCCTGGGACATCAGCACGCGCACCGGCGCCGCCGAACAGGCCGCCGCCTACCGGGCGTTGCTGGACACCTTCACCGACCGCCCGTGGTGGGCCGGGGTGTGCTGGTGGATGTGGGACGACTGGCCGGACAGCGGCGAGACCCCGGCCCGGCTGGCCTACACACCGCACGGCAAGCCGGCGGAGCAGGTGCTGCGGGAGAGATGGGGCGGCTCCTAGCCCGACGGGGCCTACGGCACCTTGTACGTCTGCCCGTACACCTGCCACTCCAGCGGAGTGGCCAGCTCCAGGTTGCCCTCGTTCAGGAAGCGGAGTTGGGCGGTGTCGACGCGGCTGGTGTCCGTGCCGGGGTGCAGGGTGGTCATGGCGGTGCGGCGGACGTCGAGGAACGCCTTGAGGTACGTCTTCTCGGAGCCGCCCTGGGCGGGGGTGGCCGCCCGGCGCAGGGCCGCGGCGCGGATGCCGTCGAAGCTGGTCGCGCTCCTGCCGGGACCGTGGTACACCATCGCGTCGTAGTAGATGAACTGGCCGAGGACACCCAGCCCGTCCCGCTGGGCCCGGCGGACCGCGGGATCGAAGTAGACACGGTCGCGCTGCTCGTCCTGGGCCCCGCGGAACGCGGCACGTTCGGACTCCGCCTTCCAGGCCGCGGTGAAGCCCGGGTCCAGGCCCGCGTGGGAGTCCGTGCCGTCGACCGCGCGCAGGGCGGGGAGATAGCGGGCCAGACCGTTGCCGGGGTGGTCCTCGGTGTAGGTCTCGACGAGGGTGAGCAGGTCGTGGGTTCCGGTGCAGAAGCCGATGAGGCCGGCCGTGTAGCCCTGGCCGTCGCCGATGTCCTCGATGTAGCCGTAGGCCCTGCGCCAGTCGAGGGTGGAGTTCTCGGCACTGGCCACCAGCTCCTGGGCCAGCCCCTTCTTGCCGGGGTCGGTCAGGCTCGCGGGCCGGGCGGCAGGTGTATGAGAGGCGGCCGGGGTACGGGAGGCGGCCGGGGTACGGGAGGTGGCCAGGGTACGGGAGGTGGCCAGGGTACGAGGCGAGGCCGGCGCACGAGAAGCCGTCGGTGTACGAGGGGCTGCCGTCGTCCGCACGGCTGCCGCCGCCCGGCCGCCGCCCATGTTCGGCTCCGGTGCCGTCGAGGAGGCATAGACCGTCGCCGCGACGACGACGGGCACGGCGGCGACCAGGAGCAGACCGGCACGTTTCATGACACCCAGCGTACGGTCGCGCGGGTGTCGTGGCCGGGGCTTCGCTCCCGTCGGGCTCCGCATGGCCCCGGGAGCTCACCAGTGGCGGCCACCACCCGTGAGAACGGCGGCCCGGCACTCGTCGGGGCTGCCCCAGGCGGTGCGCAGGGCGCGGGCCCTGGTCAGCCACAGGGACAGGTCGTACTCCGCGGTGTAGCCGATCGCGCCGTGCAGCTGGAGGGCCGTACGGGCGGTGGCGTACGCGGCCTCGCACGCGGTGACCTTCGCGGCGGCGGCGTCCCGCGCCGTCATCGTCAGGGCGGCGCCGAACACGAGGGGCCGCGCGAACTCCAGGGCCAGCTCGGCGTCCGCCAGCCGGTGCTTCACGGCCTGGAAGGAACCTATGGGGACGCCGAACTGGGTGCGCTGCTTGACGTGGGTGACGGTTGTGTCGAGGAGCGCGCGGCCGACACCGAGGGCTTGGGCGGCGACGGCCAGGCGGGCGGTGGTGAGGGCGCGGGCTGCGGCCGCGGCGACGTGGGGGCCGGTGGCGAGAAGTTCACCGCCGGGCGGGACGGGGAAGAGGCGGCGGGCGGGGTCGAGGGAGGAACGCGGGGGGCCGGGCGGGGGTGCCAGGCGCAGCTCGGTGACGTCGGTCGGCTCCGTCGGCTCGATTGGCTTGGCCGTGTCAGTCGGCTCGGTCGGCTCAGTCGGCTTGGTCGTGTCGGTCGTGTCCGTCGCGTCGTTCGGCTCGGTCGTGTAGGTCGTGTAGGTCGTGCCGGTCGGCTCCGCCGGGCTTCTCGGTGCCGACACCGTCAGCCGTACGTCCGCCACGTCCGCGTCCAGTGCGTACGGCCCCCGGGCCAGGGTGGCCGTCGACGCGCCCGAGGCCAGCGCGGGCAGCAGACGCCCCGCCGGGCCCGTGTCGTCCAGTGCCGCCAGCAGCGTCGCCGCAGTCACCGTCTCCACCAGGGGGCCGGGTACCGCGTGCCGTCCCAACTCGACGAAGGCGACGGCGAGTTCGACGGGACGCGGACCCATCCCCTCATAGGCCTCCGGTACCGCCAGCGCGAACACCCCGGCCTCGGCGATACGGGACCACAGGGCGCGTCCGCCGGCGTGGTCGCCGCGGCTCCAGTCCCGTACGACGGACGGGGTGTCGGCGGCCGTGAGCATCGCGTCCAGCGAGTCGGCGAACGCCCGCTGCTCCGGGTCGAGAAGGAACCGCATCACCGGCGTCCCTTCGGCAGGCCCAGCAGGCGTTCGGCGATGATGTCGCGCTGGATCTCGTTCGTACCGGCGTAGATGGGCCCGGCGAGCGCGAACACATACCGCTCGGCCCACTCGCCGTCCGCCCACTCGCCCTCCTCGCCCAGGAGATCGAGGGCCGTCTCGGTGAGCGCGATGTCGTACTGCGACCAGAACACCTTGTTCAGGCTGGACTCCGGGCCGAGGGTCGCCCCGTCGAGGTGGCGGGAGGCGGCGGCGTAGGTGAAGAGCTGGTAGGCGCGGGCGCCGATCACGGCGTCGGCCACGCGGTCGCGGGCGCTGTCCGGGCTGCCCTGCGCCCGCCAGAGCGCGCACAGCCGGTCGGCGCCCGCCAGGAAGCGGCCGGGGGAGCGGAGCGTCAGCCCGCGCTCGTTGCCGGCCGTCGCCATCGCCACCCGCCAGCCCTGACCGGGCTCGCCGATCACGTCCTCGTCCGGCACGAACACCTCGTCCAGGAACAGCTCCGCGAAGGCGGGCTTGCCGTCGAGGCGGCGGATGGGGCGGATGGTGACGCCGGGTGCGCGCAGGTCGAACATCAGGTAGGTCAGCCCCTGGTGGGGTCTCGGCGTGTCCGGGTCGCTGCGGAACAGGCCGAACGCGCGGTCGGCGAACGCGGCCCGCGACGACCACGTCTTCTGCCCGCTCAGCAACCAGCCGCCGGGGGCGCGGACGGCCTTCGAGCGGAGGGACGCCAGGTCCGAGCCGGCCTCCGGCTCCGACCAGGCCTGCGCCCAGACCGCCTCGCCGGTGGCCATCGGCGGGAGCACCCGCGCGCGCTGGTCCTCGGTGCCGTGCGCGAAGAGGGCCGGTGCGAGCAGGCTGACGCCGTTCTGGCCGACGCGGCCCGGCGCGCCCGCCGCGTAGTACTCCTCCTCGAAGATCAGCCAGCGGATCAGGCCCGCGTCCCGGCCGCCGTACGCCCTGGGCCAGTCGACCACCGACCAGCGGTCCGCGGCGAGTTCGGCCTCCCACGCGCGGTGCGCGGCGAAGCCCTCCTCGGTCTCCAGGGAGGGCAGCGCAGCGGACGGCACACGGTCCGCCAGCCAGGCGCGGGCCTCGGCGCGGAACGCTTCCTCAGCGGGCGTGAAGTCGAGGTCCATCAGCGGCCATCCTTCCCTAACAAGTGTTTGGTAGGTTAGCGTGGCCCTATGACAGGCGTCGAGAGTCCGGTGTACGTGCCCGGGCACGGGCTGCTGAACGGGCGCACCGCCGTCGTCACGGCCGCCGCCGGCGCCGGGATCGGCGGGGCCACCGCCCGCCGCTTCCTGGAGGAGGGCGCGCGGGTCCTGATCGGCGACGCGCACACCCGGCGGCTGAAGGAGTACGAGGCCCTGCTGGCCGGCGAGTTCGGCGCGGAGTCGGTCGGTGCGGTGCCGTGCGACGTCACCGACGAGGAACAGGTGCGGGCGCTGTTCGACACGGCGGTGCGGGAGCACGGGCGGCTGGACATCGTCGTCAACAACGCGGGCCTGGGCGGGACTTCCGACCTCGTCGACATGACCGACGAGCAGTGGTCGCGGGTGCTGGACGTGACGCTGAACGGCACGTTCCGGTGCACCCGGGCGGCCCTTCGCCTGATGCGGGACACCGGCGGCGTGATCGTCAACAACGCCTCGGTTGTGGGCTGGCGGGCCCAGGCCGGGCAGGCGCACTACGCCGCCGCGAAGGCGGGCGTGATGGCGCTGACCCGGTGCGCGGCGATCGAGGCGGCCGCGTACGGGGTGCGCGTCAACGCGGTCTCGCCCAGCCTCGCCATGCATCCGCACCTGGTGAAGGTCACCTCCCCCGAACTACTGGAGGAACTGACGGAACGCGAGGCCTTCGGGCGGTACGCCGAGCCCTGGGAGGTGGCCAACGTGATCGTGTTCCTGGCGTCGGGCTACTCCTCGTACCTGACGGGCGAGGTCGTCTCCGTCAGCAGCCAGCACGCCTGACGACCGGAGCAGACCACAATGGATCCGTGCCTCCTACGAAGAAGAAGCCCCAGGTGACCGCCGCGCCCGCGCGCCGCCGCGAACTCCTCGACACCGCCGCCGAGGTCTTCGCCGAACAGGGCTACAACGCCACCACCGTGCGCAAGATCGCGGATCACGCGGGCATGCTCGCGGGCAGTCTCTACTACCACTTCGACTCCAAGGAATCGATGCTGGAGGAGATCCTGCGGACCTTCCTCGACGAGTTGTGGGACGGCTACGACACCGTCCTGGGCGCCGAGGCCGGGCCGCGCGAGACCCTTGAGGCCCTGGTCACCGAGTCGTTCCGGGAGATCGACCGGCATCGCGCCGCCGTGGCGATCTACCAGAAGGAGAGCAAGCAACTGGTCGCGCAGGAGCGGTTCGAGTTCCTCGCCGAGTCGCAGCGCAAGTTCGAGAAGGCGTGGCTGTCCACGCTGGAGCGCGGGGTCGCCGCCCGGGTGTTCCGGGCCGACCTCGACGTCCGGCTCACCTACCGGTTCGTCCGCGACACGGTGTGGGTCGCCGCGTCCTGGTACCGGCCCGGGGGACAGCACAGCCCGGAGGAGATCGCCCGCCAGTACCTGTCGATGGTGCTGGACGGGATCGCCGTACGCACGTAACCCAATACGCATGTAACTCAATGGGGAGTCTGGGGAGTTGCCATGGCCGAGGCCTACATCGTCGAAGCGGTCCGTACGCCCGTGGGGCGGCGCGGGGGAGGACTGAGCGGGGTCCACCCGGCCGACCTGGGCGCGCATGTGCTGAAGGAACTGGTCGCCCGGTCCGGTGTCGATCCGGCCGCCGTGGAGGACGTCGTCTTCGGCTGCCTGGACGCCGTGGGGCCGCAGGCCGGGGACATCGCGCGGACCTGCTGGCTGGCGGCCGGGCTGCCCGAGGAGGTGCCGGGCGTGACGGTGGACCGGCAGTGCGGGTCCTCGCAGCAGGCCGTGCACTTCGCCGCACAGGGCGTGCTGTCCGGGACGCAGGACCTGGTGGTCGCGGGCGGGGTGCAGAACATGTCGCAGATCCCGATCGCCTTCGCCACCCGGCAGGCCGCCGAGCCCCTCGGCTTCACCGAGGGACCGTTCGCGGGAAGCGAGGGCTGGCGGGCGCGGTACGGGGACCGGGCGGTGAACCAGTTCGCCGGCGCCGAGATGATCGCCGCGAAGTGGGGCATCAGCCGGCTGGACCAGGAGGAGTTGGCGTTGCGCTCCCACCGGCGGGCGCTGCGGGCGATCGACGAGGGGCGCTTCGATCGGGAGATCGTGGCGTACGGCCGGGTCGCCGTCGACGAGGGCCCGCGCCGGGACACCTCGCTGGAGAAGATGGCCGCGCTGAAGCCGGTCATCGGCGGCGGTACGATCACCGCGGCCTGCTCCTCGCAGGTCTCCGACGGGGCCGCGGCCATGCTGCTGGCCTCCGAGCGGGCCGTGCGGGAACAAGGGCTGCGGCCCCGCGCGCGCGTGCACCACCTCTCCGTACGCGGCGAGGACCCGATCCGCATGCTGACCGCCCCCATACCGGCCACCGCCCACGCCCTGAAGAAGACGGGCCTGTCGATCGACGACATCGATCTCGTCGAGATCAACGAGGCGTTCGCGCCGGTCGTCCTGGCCTGGCTGAAGGAGACCGGCGCGGATCCCGAGAAGGTCAACGTCAACGGCGGCGCCATCGCGCTCGGGCATCCGCTGGGCGCGACGGGCGTCAAGCTCATGACGACCCTGCTGCACGAACTGGAGCGCACGGGCGGCCGGTTCGGGCTGCAGACGATGTGTGAGGGTGGCGGTCAGGCGAATGTGACGATCATCGAGCGGCTCTGAGGAGGCGGTCGGCCTGTTCGCGGCGGGGCGCGGCGCGGCGGGGCGGTGCGGTGCGGGGTCGGGCGTCGGGCGTCGGGCGTCGGGCTCATGTGGTTGTCGTCGGGGGGCTTCGGGGAGGGCGCGCGGGGTCGGGCGTCAGGCTGGCGGGGCGGTGCGGTGCGGGGAGGGGTCGGGCGTCCGGCTCAGGTGATCGTCATCGAGCGGCTCTGAGGAGGGCGGCGCGGGGCCGGCCGTTCAGACCCCTGCGACCGTCATCGGGCGGCTGCCAGCCGGGCCAGCGTCTCCTCCGCCTCCTTCATGACCCGCTCCACCAGCTCCGCGCAGGACGGCAGGTCGTCGATCACCCCGGCGACCTGCCCGGACGCCATGACCCCGAGATCCGTACGGCCGTCCACCATCGCCGACCTCAGCAGCATCGGCGTGTTCGCGGCGAGCAGCACCTGGCCCCAGGTCAGCTCCTTGCCGTGCTTCATGGCGAGGCCGTCGCGGATCATCTGCCGCCAGGTGAGCCCGGACAGCCTGCGGAATCCCGCTGCCCGGCGGACCGAGTGCAGCAGGGTGCGGGCGCGGCCGGAGGACTCCAGGGCGTCGACCAGTTCCGTCCGCAGCATGCGGTGCGGCAGGCCGTCGACAGCCGTGGTGACCGTGACGTCCCTGACGGTCGCGGCCAGATACCGCGCCTTCACCGCGTCCGGGACCGTCGAGTCCGAGGTGAGCAGGAACCGCGTGCCCATGGCCACCCCGGCCGCCCCGTGGGCCAGCGCCGCGACCAGCCCCCGTCCGTCGAAGAAGCCGCCCGCCGCCACCACCGGTATCCCGACCGCGTCCACCACCTGCGGCAACAGCACGGTCGTCGCCACCTCGCCGGTGTGGCCGCCGCCCTCGCCACCCTGCACGATCACCGCGTCCGCGCCCCACGCGGCGACCTTCTCGGCATGCCGGCGGGCACCGATGGACGGGATGACGACCACCCCCGCCGCCTTCAGTTCGGCGATCAGCTCGGGGGAGGGCGCGAGGGCGAAGGACGCCACCCGCACCCCCTCCTCGATCATGATCCGCACCCGGTCGCCGGCGTCGGCCGCGTCGGCCCGGAGGTTGACGCCGAACGGCGCGCTCGTGCGGGACCGCACCTCGCGGATCGCCTCACGCAACCGGTCGGGGGTCATCGTCGCGGAGGCCAGGATGCCCAGGGCGCCGGCCTCGGCCGTCGCCGAGACCAGGCGGGGGCCCGCCACCCAGCCCATCCCGGTCTGCACGAGCGGGTGGCGGACACCGACCAGCCGGGTGAGTGCCGTGTCCATCAGGCCCCGACCTCCCGGGCGCGGGTGTTCCCCGGGTCGATCACCTCACGGATCAACTCCAGCTCCCGGGGCGTCGGTTCACGGGTGTACGGCACCTCGTCCGGGACGGTCAGCTCGAAGCCGGTGGCCTCCCCGACCTGGTCCACGGTGACGCCCGGATGCAGCGAGGCCAGCCGCATCGAGCGGTCCGGGGTGGCGAAGTCGAAGACGCCGAGGTCGGAGACGACCCGGGGGATGCGATGGAAGCGGGCCGTCCCCGGATGCCTTGCGGCACGGTCGTACCCCACCCCGCACACCAGGTCGACCCGCTCGACGAAGACCCGCCGGGAGTGCCTCGGGATCCAGTAACTGGTCGGGTTGTTCAGGGTGTTGACCGAGGCCCCGCGCACTCCGAGCAACTGCCGTTTCGGCCGGGCCCAGTCGCCGATGCAGGAGATGTTCTGGTTGCCGAACCGGTCGATCTGGCTCGCGCCCATCATCACGTGCCGTCGGCCGCCGGTGACCAGAGTGAGGTGGTGCCGGTAGGGCAGCCAGCCCTCGACGGCGCCGTCCGGGCCGACGAGCATGGCCTCACCGTCGGTCAGCAACAGGTCCGGTGCGAAGGTGCGGCGGGCCAGCCGGGCGCCGACGGACGGGATCAGGCCCATGGGGCTGGCGAGGATCTCGCCCGCGTCCCGCCAGGCCTCCGCGCAGGCGATCACGCAGTACTCGGCGCGGGTCACCGTGGTCATGTCGCCTCCCTGACTGCCGACTGGTAGGCCTGCTCGTCCCCGTCGAGGAACCGCTCCGCGAACTCGGCCCAGGGCGTGGTCGCGTACCGCTTCTGGAACGCCTCGTCCCGCCCGTAGTCCGGGACGCAGGACGTGAAGTGCGCGCCGTTCGGCGTCTCGACGACCCCCGCGACCGTGTGCCGCTTGATCAGCAGGGTCTGCGGGGCGGCCTCCTTGGTCAGCTCCGCCGTGTCCACGATCCGCTCGCACGACACGTACGCCGTGTCGGCCGCCTCGCAGAACAGGTCGTCGAAGTACGGGTCCGGGCCGAGGTACTGCCCGTTGCCCTGCCGGTCCGCGCGGCTGACGTGCACCAGGGCGGCATCCATCCGCAGCGCCGGCATCGCGACGAACGTCTCCCCGTCCCCGTACGGCGACGTCACCGTCCGCAGGCCGGGGTTGACCCGCATCACGTCCGAACCGATCCCGGCCCGCACCGGCAGGAACGGCAGCCGGTTCGCCGCCGCCCGCAGACCCCACAGAAGCATCGCCTCGTCGATCTCCATGAGGTCGAGGGCGCCGCGCTCGCGGACCGCCCGGTAGTGCGGTTCCAACGGAATGGAGTCGAGGGTGACGAAGGCGGTGACCAGCTTGCGGATCCGTCCGGCCGCGGCCAGCATGCCGACGTCCGGACCGCCGTACGAGATGACCGTGAGATCGGTGATATCGGACCGGAGCAGCGCCCTGACCAGGGCCATCGGCTTGCGCCGCGAACCCCAGCCGCCGATGCCGAGGGTCATGCCGCTCGTCAGGCGACCGACGACCTCCTCGGCCGACATGGTCTTGTCGCTCACTCGGTGGCCTCCTTGCCGAAGTCGTCGCGCACCCGGTCGGCCACCCCGGTGAGGTTGGCCTCGAAGGTGAAGCCCTGTTCGAAGCGGTAGCTGCGGCGCACGTCCACCGGGTCGATGCCGTTGAGGGCGGCCTTGGCCAGCCGGATCAGCTCCCCGTCCTTGGCGGCGATCTCACCGGCCAACTCCAGGGCGGCCGAGCGCAGTTCCGCGCGCGGCACCACCCGCCAGACCGACCCGTGCGCACGCAACTGGGCCGCGCTCACCGTGCGCGAGGTGTAGTACAGCGCGCGCATCAGATGCTGCGGGACCAGCCGGGCGAGATGGGTGGCGGCGCCCAGCGCCCCCCGGTCCAGCTCGGGCAGACCGAAGACGGCGTCCTCGCCGGCGACGATCGCGTCCGCGTTCCCCACCAGCCCGATCCCGCCGCCCAGGCAGAAGCCCTGCACCGCCGCCACCACGGGCACCTCGCACTCGTACACCGCCGCGAAGGCCTCGAAGCAGCCGCGGTTGGCACCGACCAGCGCGTCCTGCCCCCGCGCCTGGATCTCCTTGATGTCCACGCCCGCGTTGAACCCCCGCCCCTCGGCGGCCAGCACCACACACCGCACCGCGGTGTCGTGGCCGGCCGCGCGCACGGCGTCGGCCAACGCGAACCAGCCGCGCACCGGCACCGCGTTCACCGGCGGGAAGTCGACCGTGACGACACGGACCCCGGCTGCCGGGGACGAGACGGAAATCCCCTTTTCCGGGGACGAGGTGGAGACACCCATGGGCGCATCAGCTACCTTTCCACCAAACGTTTGTTAGGCGAAGGGTAGCGGCGAATGGAGCTGAACGGGAAGGTCGCGGTCGTCACCGGCGGCACCCGCGGGGTCGGCGCCGGGATCGCGAGGGCCTTCGTCGCGGCGGGCGCCGAGGTCGTGGTCTGTGCCCGCAGACCACCCGAAGAGCCCGTCAAGGGAACGGAGTTCGTCCCCGTCGACCTGCGCGACCCGCCCGCCGTACGGGACTTCTTCGCCGCCCTGACCCGCCTCGACGTCCTCGTCAACAACGCGGGCGGCGCCCCCTTTCGGCCCCTCGCCGACGCGGACGCCGTACGCCACGCCCGGGTCGTCGAACTCAACCTCCTCGCCCCGCTGACCGCCTCGCTCGCCGCGTACGACCACCTGAAGCGTGCCCGGGGATCCGTCGTCATGATCGGCAGCGTCAGCGGCAGCCGCCCGTCGCCCGGCACGGCCGCATACGGGGCGGCCAAGGCGGGCCTGGAGCACCTCGCCCGCTCGATGGCGGTGGAATGGGCGCCCGAGGTCCGCGTCAACACCGTCGTCGTCGGCATGGTCCGTACGGAGTCCGCCCACCTCCACTACGGCGACGAGGACGGCATCGCCGCGATCGCCCGCACCGTCCCGCTCGGCCGCCTGGCCGACCCTTCCGACATCGGCGCGGCCGCGGTCTTCCTCGCCTCCGACGCCGCCGCCTACATCACCGGAGCCGGCCTGCTCGTCCACGGCGGCGGCGAGCGACCGGCATTCCTGGACGCCGCGACCGCCAACAAGACCGGGGCCGAGACCGCCGCCAAGGCTGCTGCGACCGCTGACAAGGCCGGCGACAGAGCCGCGACCGAGACCGAGACCGCGACCGCGACCGCGACCGCGACCGAGACCGCGACCGAGACCGCCGTCGAGACGGGCGCCGAGACCGCCGTCGAGACGGGCGCCGAGACCGCCGTCGAGACGGGCGCCGAGACCGCCGACCCGGCCGTCGGCAAGACCGCCGACGAGACCGGCGCCCACACCGCCGACCACCGCCGACAAGATCGTCGAAAAGGAGGCAGGACATGAGCGGACTCTGTGCCGGACGGGTCGTCGTGATCACCGGCGCGGGCCGCGGGCTCGGCCGGGCCCACGCCCTCGCCTTCGCCGCCGAGGGCGCCCGGCTCGTCGTCAACGACCTCGGCGTCGGCCTCGACGGCACCCGCGGCCTCGACGGCACACCCGGCGTCGACAGCCCCGCCGAGCGGGTGGCCGCGGAGATCCGCGCGGCCGGTGGCGAAGCGGTCGCCCATGGCGGCGACATCGCCACGAGCGAGGGCGCCGCCTCCCTGATCCGGACCGCCGTGCAGACGTACGGCCGTCTCGACACCCTCGTCAACAACGCCGGCTTCCTGCGCGACCGTATGCTCGTCAACCTCGACGAGGACGACTGGGACGCCGTGATCCGCGTCCACCTCAAGGGTCACTTCCTGCCACTGAAGCACGCCGCGGCGCACTGGCGGACGGAGGCGAAGGCGGGCCGGGCGCCCGAGGCGCGGATCGTCAACACCAGCAGCGGGGCCGGGCTGCTGGGCTCGGCCGGGCAGGGCAACTACACCGCCGCGAAGGCCGGGATCATCGGGCTGACCCTGGTCGCGGCGGCCGAACTGCACCGCTACGGCGTCCAGGCCAACGCGATCGCGCCCGCGGCCCGGACCCGGATGACGGAACGCACCTTCGCCGAGACCATGGCGGCCCCGGAGACCGGCTTCGACGCGATGGCCGCGGAGAACGTCTCGCCGCTGGTGGTCTGGCTGGGGTCGGCTGCCGCCGCGGGCGTCACCGGCCGCGTCTTCGAGACGGAGGGCGGCCGGATCACGGTCATGGAGGGCTGGCGACCGGGACCGAGCACAGACAAGGGGGCACGGTGGAGCCCGGCCGAGGCGGGGGAGGCGGCTCTGAAGCTGCTGGCGGAGGCTGAGCCCCCGGGGGCGGTGTACGGGGCGGGGTAGCCGTTTCAGCCCTGTTCCGTCGGATCCCCGGGCGCGACCAGCCCCGTCTCGTATCGCCATCGCCGTACCGGGCGCGCTGCCGCCCGCGGGCTGGGCGGCCAGGACGCGTACGGCGACGGCTCTGCGCACGGAGTGGAGAGCCCCGGGCACGGCAGGCGGCTCCGCGCGTGGAACTGGTGCTCCGCCCGTCAGGTGTCGCACTCCAGCACCGTCCGGCACAGCGCACACCGCGCCCGGACCCGCCCCCGCACGGGCACCCTGATCCGCTGATGGCAGGTCGGACAGGGGAAGGAGACGCGGAGACGGCCGCCGCTGTCGGGGCTGAAGGCGTAGGGAACGACGGGCCCCTGCCCCCGCCCCTGCTCCGGTCCCGGTCCGGGCGCGTGCCGGCGGTCGCGGGCGTAGCGGCGCCGGCCCGCCCAGCCCGCCGCGGTCAGCGGCGGCTGCTGTTCGTCCTGGCGGGCCCGTGCCATGCCCTTCACGTACGCCGGGTAGGCCTGCGGGCTGGTGAACCACACGGACGGGTCCTCGCCGAAGACCAGGGCTCGCTTGGCGAGGACGTATCCGAACTCCTCGGGCGTGAGATACCCGAGCTTCTGCGAGGACGCCGCGTCCTCCCGGTACGCGTCCAGCAGCAGCCACCCCGCGCCCAGATACGTCGTCGCCGTGTCCGTGAGGATCTCGTTCTCGCGGGTGCCGGGAAAGAACAGATCGAGGCGGTGCAGATAGACGTGCATCACCTCGTGCGCGAGGGCCGCCCCGATGTCCCGGCGATGGGTGCGGAAGCGGTCGTTCAGCTCGACGAAGTACTCGGGCCCGGCGGTGAGCTCGACGTTCGCCGCGTGGGTCATCTCGCGGAAGCTCACCACCAGCCGGGCGTCCGGCAGCCGGTAGTGCCGCACCAGCTCACGGGCCACCCGCTGCGCCCCCAGATAGAGGTCGTCGGTGTCGCAGAACGCCACGTCGACGGGGGCCAGACTGGTCGCGAACGTCTGGATGGTGTCGTACGACAGCCGTTTGTACAGCGCGGTGATGGCGGCCCGTACCGTCTCCAGATGCGGGTAGCCGTGCTCGACCGGTCCGTCGTTCGCCACGCCCGTACCCCCAAGACGCCCTGAACCCGATTCCACTCTACGGGGACGCGGCCGGAACCTCCCGGGTATACGACACGGAGGCTCTACCGGGCCCGGCGCGGAACCTCTACCGGACCTGGAGGCGAGGCCCGAGCGCGGCCTCCTCGAACTCCAGTACCCACACGTCGTTGACGCCCTCCCGCAGCACCGGCCCCGGCACGTACAGCGACTCCTGCGGGCCCGCTGACCAGTAGCGGCCCAGGTTGAAGCCGTTGATCCACACGAAGCCGCGCGTCCAGCCCGGCAGTTCCAGGCGGGCGTCCCCGGCGCCGGCGACCGTGACCGTGCCCCGGTACAGACCCGGGCCACCGTCCCCGGGCAGCGCCCCGAAAGCTACCCCCGTGACACCGTCCGGCGCGTCCAATGTGTCCAGTGAGTCCAGTGAGTCCAGTGAGTCCAGTGAGTCCAGCCGCAGTCCCCGCGCGCGCACCCCGTGCAGATACTGCCGCTCGTGCAGCAGCCCCCCGGTGATCCCCTTCGGTTCGCCGGCCCGGGGGCCGTAGTTGACCCTCCCCAGGGACTCCACCCACAGCTCCACGCGCGCGTGCCCGGCGACGGGCTCCTTCAGACGGGCGTCGTCCTCGGTGAGCGTCCCGGCCCGCCGCCCGTCGACGTACACCACCGCCAGGTCCCGCAGCCCGCGCACGGTCAGCGGATAGGGCTGCCGCGGCCCCGGCACGGTCACCTCGTAGCGCACGACCCCCCGGTCCACGTCCAGCTCCTCGAAGGCCGGCGGCACGGGAGCCGAGGTCTCCGGTCCGCCGAACACATCGAGTACGGCGCCCAGGGACGCCCAGCCGGTCAGCGCCACCTCGGCCGGCGCACCCAACGCCGGGGGTGGGGGAGGGGGTTCGGGCAGCGGGCCGTCGGCGTACTCGGCGAGGACCTCGCGGAAACGCCAGAACTTCTCCGTCGGGTGTCCGAACTCGTCGACCGGGGCGTCGTAGTCGTACGAGGTCACGTCCGGCTCCAGCGCCCCCTCGTGCAGCTCGCCGCCGCCCCGGTTGGCCCCCGCCCAGCCGCCGAAGCTCGTGCCCCCGTGCGCCATGTACAGGTTGACCGAGGCCCCGCACTCCAGGACCTCCCGCAGGGCCGCCGCGGCCTCCTCCGCATCCCGTACGGTGTGCGCGCCACCCCAGTGGTCGAACCAGCCGCACCAGAACTCCATGCACATCAGCGGCCCGGCGCCGCGGTGCCGGCGCAGCGTCTCGAATGCCCCGCGCGCGTCGGAGGCGAAGTTCACCGTGGCGAGCACCCCGGGCAGCGAACCGCCGGTGAGCATGTGGTCCTCCGGACCGTCCGAGGTGACCAGCGGCACGGTGACACCCTCCGAGCGCAGCAGACCGGCCAGGCGGTCCAGATAGCGCGCGTCCGAGCCGTAGCTGCCGTACTCGTTCTCGACCTGCACCATGAGCACCGGGCCGCCGCGGTCGAGCTGCCGGGGCACGACCTCCCGCAGCAGACGCCGGAACCACAGCTCCACGGGCCGTAGAAAACGCTCGTCGCTAGTGCGCCGATGCCCCGGCACCCAGTGCGGCAGCCCCCCGTTCTCCCACTCCGCGCAGATGTACGGCCCCGGCCGCACGATCGCCCACAGCCCCGCCTCCCGGGCCGCGTCCAGGAACCGGCCCAGCGCCGCCACGTCCCGGAAGTCGCCGGGGTGCGGTTCGTGCAGGTTCCAGGGCACGTACGTCTCCACGCAGTTGAGGCCCATCGCCCGCAGCATCGCCAGCCGGTGCCCCCAGTGCGCCTCGTGCACCCGGAAGTAGTGCAGCGCACCGGACAACAGTCGCACCGGCCGCCCGTCCAGCAGGAAGTCCGCGTCCCCCACCCTGAACTCGCTCATACGCTCCACCCTCATCCTCTGGCGGGGATCACGTCCATGGACAAAGATCGGCGCTGCTTGGACGGAAAACACCCGGAACGCAAAACCTCCCGGGATACAGGACGCGCGGAACGCACCACACCCGGGACGCACAACACCCGGAACGCGCAGAAGACAAGACACACAGACAAGACACACAGACAAGACACACAGACAGGACCGCGGATGTACCACACCTGGATGCGGTTCCTCACTCCCGGACCCGCCCACCACCGGCTCGGCCTCGTCTGCCTCGGCGTCGGCCTCCAGTACGGCGCCCTGCCCACCGTCGGCCCCCGCACCCTCGACCATCACGTCGCCGTCGTGATCAACGCGGGCGCCGGCTGGTACCTGTACCCCGACGGCCGCCGTACGGCCATCACCGCGCCCGCCCTGCTGTGGCTCACCCCGGGCGTCCCGCACCACTACGCACCCGACCCGGGCACCGGCTGGGACGAGGGCTTCGTCGACTTCTCCGGGCCCGCCACCGTCACGTACACCGAACTCGGCTACATCGAACCCGACCGGCCCGTGGTTGCCCTGTCGGACGCCACCGGCCCGCGCGGCGTCATCGCCCGCATCGCCCGCGCCGCCCGCCGCGACAACCCGCTCCTGGAGGTGGAGACCGGCGCCGCCGTCCACGAACTCCTCGTCGCCCTGCGCCGCGCCCGCGCCGACCTCGCACCCGACGGCGACCAGGTCCTCAAGGCCCTCGCCCGGGACGCGTGCCTGCCGATGTCCGTCGCCGACCACGCGGCCCGGCACGGCATGACACCCGCCGAACTGCGCACCGCCGTCCGCCGTGGCGCCGGCTGCAGCCCCAAGGACTACCTGCTCGGCGTCCGCCTCGGCCGCGCCAAGGAACTCCTCGCCGCCACCGAACTGCCCGTCGCGGCCGTCGCCCGCCGCGTCGGCTACGACGATCCGGCCTACTTCTCCCGCCTGTTCACCCGCCGGGTCGGCACCGCCCCCGTCCGCTTCCGCGCCCAGCAGGGCCGCACCGTCCCCGGCGGCTGGAGCAACCAGGTCCCCGACCCGACCGATCCACCCATGATCGAACACGCGCCCGCCCCTTAGGGTGGTCGCCCATGACCACCAGCAACACCGGAACCGGTGATGACGTCGACCCCGCCGTCCGCGAGGAGCTCGCCCGGCTGCGCGACAGCATCGACAACATCGACGCGGCCGTCATCCACATGCTCGCCGAACGCTTCAAGTGCACCCAGCAGGTAGGCCACCTCAAGGCCCGCCACCGGCTGCCGCCCGCCGACCCGGCCCGCGAGGGTCGCCAGATCGAACGTCTGCGCACCCTCGCCGGGAACGCCAAACTCGACCCGGCCTTCGCTGAGAAGTTCCTCAACTTCATCGTCGCCGAGGTGATCAGACACCACGAGCGGATCGCCGAGGACACGAGCAACAGCTCGACACCTCTGGCGAACTGACCTCGTCCGACGCGCCCGGGGAGGTGACACGGGGGCCCCGGAGCGCCATGCTGCGATGTGTACTCCTTGTCAGCTGACGAGCACGCCCCGTCAGCTCCCCGGCATATGCTGGTCTGTCCACGAGGGCACGAGGGAGGGACGTCGGGCCATGCCGTCGGATGCCAGAATCCTCATCGTCGACGACCACGAGGACACGCTGTACGCGCTGGAAAGCGCCCTGGCCCCGCTGGGTTACCGGACGGCCCGCGCCACCAGCGGCGACGAGGCCCTCAAACAGGTGCTGCGCGGCCAGGTCGGCCTCCTCCTGCTCGACGTACGCACGCCCGGAGTCGGCGGCCTGGACGTCGTGCGCTACCTGCGCCGCCTGGAACAGACCCAGCACATTCCCGTCATCCTGCTCACCGGCTTCGGCCCGGACCACGAACTGACCTCCGCCGCCTTCCGACTCGGCGTCGCCGACCTCGTCATGAAACCCATCGACCCCTGGGCCCTGCGCACCAAGGTCCGCTACCTGTTCGACACCCACCAGCGCCATCTCGCCCTCGAACACGAGGTACGCGCGCTACGCGCCCTCGCCAAGGACCACACCGAGACCGGCAACCCTCCCGCACGGCCCGCCCCGCCTCACCCGGACGCCCAGGTCCCGCTCCAGTACGCACAGAGGGCGCACACCGGCAAGCTCGAACAAGGCCGGACATAGGGCGCGTACCGATCCGCCTCTGTGCCTGGTCGGTGCCATCAGGCAGCATGGCCTGCATGTCCGTACTGACGCGCGACGAAGCGCAGACCCGAGCCACGCTCCTCGACGTCCACCGCTACACGATCGACCTCGATCTGACCACCGGGGACGACACCTTCGGCTCCCGCACCGTCATCAGGTTCACCGTACGCGCGGACCACGACGCCACGGACACCTTCGTCGAGGTCAAGCCCGCCACGCTGCGCACCGTCACCCTCGACGGACAGCCCCTCGACCCCGAGACCCTGGACGAGAACCGGCTGCCGCTGAAAAACCTCACCCCCGGCGAGCACGAACTGCGCGTCGACGCGGACATGCGTTACTCCCGCACCGGCGAGGGCATGCACCGCTTCACCGACCCCACGGACGGCGAGACCTACGTCTACACGCAGCTGTTCATGGACGACGTCCAGCGCGTCTTCGCCGCCTTCGACCAGCCCGACCTCAAGGCCGTCTTCGAACTGTCGGTGACGGCCCCCGCGCGCTGGACGGTGCTCGCCAACGGCGTCACCGACCACCTCGGCGACGGCCGCTGGCAGGCCGCACCCACCCCGCTGATCTCCACCTACCTCGTCGCCGTCGCCGCCGGACCCTGGCACTCCGTACGCACCGAACACCGCGGCCTGCCCTTCGGCATCCACTGCCGCCGCTCCCTCGCCCCCCACCTGGACACGGACGCCGACGAACTGTTCGAGATCACCCGGCAGTGCTACGACCGCTACCACGAGAAGTTCGAGGAGCCCTACCCCTTCGACTCCTACGACCAGGCCTTCGTCCCCGAGTTCAACGCCGGCGCCATGGAGAACCCCGGCCTGGTCACCTTCCGCGACGAGTTCGTCTACCGCTCCGCCGTCACCGACACCGAACGCCAGACCCGCGCCATCGTCATCGCCCACGAGATGGCCCACATGTGGTTCGGCGACCTCGTCACCCTGCGCTGGTGGGACGACATCTGGCTGAACGAGTCCTTCGCCGAGTACATGGGCTACCAGACCCTCACCGAAGCCACCCGCTTCACCGACACCTGGACCGACTTCGGCGTCACCCGCAAGGCGTGGGGCTACGACGCCGACCAGCGCCCCTCCACCCACCCCGTCGCCCCCGAGAACGTCGACGACACCGACGCCGCCCTCCTCAACTTCGACGGCATCTCCTACGCCAAGGGCGCCTCCGCCCTGCGTCAACTGGTGACCTGGCTCGGCGAGAAGGACTTCCTGGCCGGCATCAACACCCACTTCACCCGCCACCGCTTCGCCAACGCCACTCTCGCCGACTTCATCGACTCCCTCGCCGCCCACACCGAACGCGACGTCCACGCCTGGGCCGACGCCTGGCTGCGCACCACCGGCGTCGACACCCTCACCTCCGAAGTCCGAGCCGAGGACGGAAACTGGCACCTCGACATCCGGCACGGGAGCGGCCCCGGAGTCCGGTCCGAGCCCGACCCCGCCAAGAACCGCCACGGTCTCACCCATCTCACCACCCTCCAGTCGCCCGGCAGCTTGCGCCCGCACCGCATCGTCATCGGCGTCTACGAACGCGACCTCCACGACGCGCGCCTGCTGACCCTGCGCAAGCGCCTGGAGGCGGACCTCCCCGCCACCGGCAACATCGGCATCGGCGCCGCCGGCCCCCGCCCCGCCCTCGTCCTCCTCAACGACGGCGACTTCACCTACGCCAAGGTCCGCTTCGACGCCGAGTCCCTCGACACCGTCAGAAAGGTCCTGTCCGGCCTGCCCGAACCACTCACCCGCGCCGTCGTGTGGAACGCCCTCCGGGACACCGTCCGCGACGGCGAACTCCCCGCCGCCGCCTACCTGGAGGCCGCCCGCACCCACCTGCCGTACGAGACGGACCTCGCCCTCGTCCAGGGCGTCCTCGCCTTCGCCTCCGCCCAGGTCACCGACCGCTACCTCACCCCCGAACGGCGGCCCGCCGCCCTCACCACCCTCACCGCCCTGTGCCGCGACCTCATCCGCCGCACCGAGGACGGCGACAACCCCGGCCTGCGCCTGATCGCCGTACGCCACGTCATCGACGTCGCCGCCCACCCCGACACCATCGCCGCCTGGCTCGCCGACGGCACCGTGCCCGGCGGACCCGAACTCGACCCCGAACTGCGCTGGCGCGTCCTGGGCCGGCTCGCCGTCCTCGGCGCCACCGACGAGCGGGCCATCGCCGCCGAACTCGCACGCGACCCGTCCGCCACCGGCCAGGAGGGCGCCGCCCGCTGCCGGGCCGCGCTGCCCGACCCCGAGGCCAAGCACAGGGCGTGGGAGGCGATGTTCACCGACGACGACCTCTCCAACTACCTCTTCACCGCCACCGCCCAGGGCTTCTGGCAGCCCGAACAGGCCGACCTGGTACGGGAGTACGTACCGCGCTACTACCAGGACGCCGTCGCCGTGGCCGCCCGCCGCGGCCCCGCCATCGCCGACGCCGCAGGCCGCTGGGCCTTCCCCGCCTACGCGGTCGACACCGACACCCTTCGCCTCGGCGAGGAATGCCTGCGCGACGCCGACCCCATCCCCGCCCTGCGCCGCAAACTCACCGACCAACTCGACGACCTGGAGCGGGCGTTGCGCGTGCGAGAGGCCTAAGCGTCCGGGGCCGCTGGTGGGCGCCCGATGCGGTGCCGACCGTGAGCGGTCCGCGAAGTCGTCCCGCAGATAACAGCCCAATATCTGCGCTGACGTGATCCGTCACCTGTGGTGACGTTCTCCAGCCGCTACGTGAAGCGGCTCTGTTATCTGTGGCGAGGGGGAAGCGATGCCCCCTCGCAGCCGGTGACCGAGGTGAACGCCTGGTCCGCGCCGGTCCAGGAGAACACCTCCAGCAACACCTCCGGCAGGTCCACGCGGGGCAGCATCGCGTTCACCGCCGCCCGCAGGTCCAGGAGGGAAGCCGGTTCGGGCTCCGGCGCCAGGGCGGCAAAGTGCAGGCGGCCGTCATCGTCGAAGGAGATCTGCGCGTTGTCCGGCAGCCGGGCCGCCACCCCCCCGGCAGGCGCCGTCCGGCAGCGCGGCCCGCGCCGCCAGGTGCTCGTCCGCCCCCTCGGGCAGGCCCAGGGACGCCAGCACGGTGGGCTTGGCCTGCTCCCATGCCTCACCAGCCAGTAGCTTCGCCCGGGTCACCCCACTTTGAGGAGTTCTTCGCGAGAGCGGCTGTGAGTTCGGCGGGGGCGTCTTCTTGGACAAGATGGCCCCTCGCACGGCAGTACCCCCCTTCGGGTTCCGATCGTTGAACTTTTCGGGCGTGTCCACGCAACCGCGTACAGGCTGGAACTCCCCTCGCCCAGCGCCCCGGAGATCAACGATGAGCACGCCGCCGCTCGCCTCAGGCACCGAAGCCCCCACGCCCTGCGGCCGTTGCTCCACACCGTCCTCGACGCGCTGCACGACGGCACCCTCGCCCGCGGCGGCCCCCTGCCCGCCCACCATCAGCTCGGTCCTCTTCCGGCCCACCCGGCGCCACCGACAGCGCCGTGGCCGCCGTACGCCGCCGACTCCTCACCGACGGCCACGCCGTCCTCGGCCGCGCCCGCTTCGACGGCCGGCTCTGGCTCAAGGCGACCCTCCTCAACCCCCACGTCCAGCCAGAGGACCTGGCCGGCCTCCTGAAACTCGCCGAATCACCCGCGGAAGGAAAAACCCCTCGATGACCACGCCCCCCAACCCTCCACACCTCAACCCTCCACACCACGAGCCCCCACACTCCAACCCTCCACACCCCAACCCCTCACACCACGAGCCCCCACACCCCAACCCCCCGCACCACGAGCCCGGCGCACCCCGCGACCTCGTCGGTATCGGTATCGGCCCCTTCAACCTCTCCCTCGCCGCCCTCGCCCACCCCCTCACCGAACTCGACACCGTCTTCTACGAACAGCGCCCCACCTTCGACTGGCACCCAGGCCAGCTCATCGACGGCGCCACCATCCAGGTCCCCTTCCTCGCCGACCTGGTCACCCTCGCCGACCCCACCAGCCCCTGGACCTTCCTCAACTACCTCAGAACCAGCGAGCGCCTCTTCCCCTTCTACTTCGCCGAGCGCTTCCACATCGAACGCGCCGAATACGACGCCTACTGCCGCTGGGTCTCCGAGAACCTCCCCGCACTCCGCTTCGGCCACCAGGTCGACGCCGTCCGCTGGAACCCCGAACGCGACCTCTTCGAGGTCGACTTCACCCAACCCGGCACCGACGGAGAGGCAGAAGCCCTCGGCCGCACCTACGCCCGCAACGTCGTCCTCGGCATCGGCACCGAACCGTACGTACCCGAACCCCTCAAGCCCCTCGTCGAAGCACCCGGCGTACCCGTCATCCACGCAGCCGACTACCTCGACCACCGCGACACACTCCTCGCCGCAGGTCACGTCACCGTCATCGGCTCCGGACAGTCCGGCGCCGAGATCTTCCTCGACCTGCTCCGCCGACGCCCCGCCGGCCGCGAGAAACTCCACTGGCTCGGACGCACCGAAGCCTTCGCACCCATGGAGTACTCGAAGCTCGGCCTCGAACACTTCACCCCCGACTACACCCGCTACTTCCACGCCCTCACCGAAAGCGTCCGGGACCGCCTCGTCACCACCCAGTGGCAACTCCACAAAGGCATCGCCGCCCACACCCTCGCCGCCATCCACGACGAGCTCTACCACCGCACCCTCCACGGCGGCTGGCCCGACACCGTCCTCACCCCCGGCGTCCGCGTCCGCACCGCCGGCCGCATCGCCACCACCGAAATCGAACTCCACCTCGAACACACCCAGCAGAACACCCGCACCCGTCTCACCACCGACGCCGTCGTCCTCGCCACCGGCTACCGCGAACGCCCCCTCGACCGCATCCTCGCCGGCCTCGACCCCTACCTACGCCGCGACCACCGCGAACGCCCCCGCGTCGACGAACAGTTCCGCCTCGTCCTCGACCCCTCCGTGACCGGCACGGTCCACATCCAGAACGCCGAACACCACACCCACGGCATCGGTACCCCGGACCTCGGCCTCGCCGCCTGGCGCAGCGCCACCATCCTCAACACCCTGACGGAGACGAATCCCTACCCACTGCCCACCCGCACCGCCTTCACCACCTTCGGCCTCTCACAGCCACAGCCCCACATCCCACCCGCCCGCCAGGCACCGACACTCACCCCCCTCGTCGACATCCGGTGAAGCCCTGGGAGAGGTGAAGCCCTAAAAGACCGGCGTGCCGTTCCTCGTCAGCTTCCAGTCCACCGACGCGAAGTCCTTCGGATCCAGCACACCCTTCGCCGTCACCCACTCCGCGATCCGCGTCCGGATCTCCGTCGACTCCGACCACAACTCCTTCGCCGACGCCACATACGGGAACGCACCACCGCCATTGGCACGGTAGTTGTTCACCGCCAGCACGAACTGCTGCCCATCGTCCAGCGCGGCACCGTCATACGACAGGTTCCTGATCCGCGACCCCGCCGCCTGGGCGATGTCGATCTCATACGACAACCCCGACACATAGTCATAGTTGTAGTCCGGACGACCACCCGCGTTCGTCACCTTCTCCACGTCGACAACCGCGCCCGCCCCCGTCTGCACGAAATACTGCGCCGAGTACTCCAGATACGCCCGGACCTGCGCCCCCGTCATCAACTTCGCGACCAGCGTGTTGTCGTACACATACAAGCTCGACAGATCCCGGATCGTCACCTCCCCGGCCGGGATCTCCGACGTCCGCGAGAACGGAGACGCCTGCGCGATCACCGGCACCGACGCGAACTCCGTACCCGCCAGCGCCGCCCTGACCACGTCCTCCTGCACCTTGGTGATCAGATCGATGATCGGCGCGTCCCGGTAACGGGCATCCACCGTCGTCAGCGTCTCCGTCGCCGAACCGACCACCTGGTTCACATACGCCACCACGACATCATGATCGTCCTTCAGCAGCCGGGAGATCCTCGGATCATCGGCAACCGAGTTCGCATTGCGCACCGACGCCGAAACCGACTCGACCGTCCAACGGCCCCTCGACAACACCAACTCGAAGTCGAACACGGACAGCCGCTCCGCGTACGCCAACGGCTCTGACAGCACGACCTCCCGCCCCGTCTCCTCGTTCGCGACCAGCAGCTCCGGAATCTCCACATGCGCATGACCGACGAGAATCGCGTCGATCCCCGGCACCTGCCGCGCCACCAGCGCCGCCGAATTCTCCACATACGGCACCTGATCGCCGTACGACGACGTACCCGACGACCCTGAATGCGCCGACACCACCACCACATCCGCACCCATCGACCGCAGCCTCGGCACCCACTTCGCCGCCTGCTCCTCCAGACCCGGAAACGTCAACCTGCCCTGCACATAAGCCTTGTCCCAGATCGCGATACCGGGATTCGTCAGACCCAGCACCGCCACCTTCACCGGCGGCGCCCCCTTCACCGGAAACCTCTTGAAGAAGTACGGCGGAAACGCCGGCCGCAGCGTCCTCGCGTCCAACGCGTTCGCACCCAGCAACGGGAAGTCACACTGCTCCTCGAACTTCCGCAGCGTCTCGATCCCGTAATTGAACTCGTGATTGCCCAACGCCACCGCGTCATACCCGATCGCGTTCATCGCCGCCGCCATCGGATGCACCGGACCACCCTCCGCGGTGATCGGATCGACCTTCGCGTAGTAGTACGTCAACGGCGTACCCTGAATCGTGTCGCCGGCGTCCAACAACAACGTGTTGCCCCGGCCCTTCTCCGCGCGGACCTGATTCACCAGCGTCGAGATCCGCGCCAGACCCTGCGCGTTGCCCTGGGCGTCCGCGTACTCCGCGTCCTTGAAGTAGTCCCAGTTGAAGACATGACCGTGCAGGTCGGTGGTGCCCATGACCGTCAGCGAGTACCGCTTCACCGGCCCACGCCCCTTCCCCGCCACCTCAGCCTTGCCCATCTCCCCGGCCCCCGCGGCCTGCGCCGCCGGAGCCGCCGCGGCACTCGCCAGCGCCACCCCCGCCCCGGTCACGGCCGACTTCTTCAGGAACTTCCGGCGACCCAACGACATATCTCGAACTCCTCGCAGAACGGCCCGAACGGTCCTCGCATCATGATCAATGACGCGCGTAGATTCTGGCCCGAACACACCCAGCCGCAACAGACCCCACACGTCTCGATCTGATGACCAGCACGGCCCCCAAGCAGATAAGAACTGACACAGTGGGACACATGACCACCCCACCCCCCGACCACCACCACCCGGGCGCCGCCGCCCCCTACGGCACCCCCGACGCCCCCCGCATCGCCGTCCGCGGCGAAGCCCACCTCGAAGTCGACCCCGAAATCGCCCGCCTCGACATCACCGTCGCCTCACGAGGCAAAGACCGCCGCACCGCCCTCGACGACCTCACCCGCCGCAACACCACCGTCCTCGACCTCATCAAAACCTACGGCGACTCAGTCGAACGACTCGAAACCGGCGCCTTCTCCCTCACCCCCCAACTCAAAGAAGGCCGCGGCGAACGCGTCCACGCCCACCACGGCCGCGTCCACATCACCGCCGAACTCACCGACTTCACCGCCCTCAGCGAACTCACCACCCGCCTCGCCGACCTCGACCTCACCCGCGTCGACGGCCCCTGGTGGACCCTGCGCCCCGACTCACCCGCCCACCGCCAAGCCCGACAGCAAGCCGTACGCGAAGCAGTGCAACGCGCCAGGGAATACGCCGAAGCCCTCGGTACCACACTCACCGCCCTCGTGGAACTCGCCGACACCGGCGCCGACAGCACCCCACCCGCCTACCCCGCCCCACCCGGCAGCCGCATGCGCTCCATGGCCCACGGCGCCACCGAGAACACCGCCGCCGCCCCCCTCGACCTCGAACCCCAACGCCAACGCGTCCACGCCCAGGTCAACGCCCGATTCACCATGGCCCCGCCACGTCTGTGATCCGCGGAGGCGTTTACAGCCGCAAAGTAGCTGCACATCGAAAATCCCATCGAATGCTCATGGGAGCGCCCCTATGCGCAATTCAACCCTTGTCAATACCCATTCACCCAAAGGTTATTGAGCAGCCATGCGCGCCCAATTCCCTACCCGCCAGTAAGCTCTAGGCTCAGACCATGCGCCGAGCAAAAATCGTCTGCACCCTTGGCCCCGCCACCGACTCGTACGACCAGCTCAAAGCGCTCGTCGAGGCCGGAATGGACGTCGCCCGATTCAACCTCAGCCACGGCACCCACGCCGAACACGAGGAGCGCTACCAGCGCGTACGCAAGGCCTCCGACGAGACCGGCCACAGCGTCGGCCTGCTTGCCGACCTTCAAGGCCCGAAGATCCGCCTCGGCCGCTTCACCGAAGGACCCGTACTCCTCGAACGCGGCGACACCTTCACCATCACCGTCGAAGAAAACGCCGCGGGAGACCGCCACAGCTGCGGCACCACCCACCAAGGCCTCGCCACCGACGTCACCCTCGGCGAACGCATCCTCGTCGACGACGGAAAAGTCTGCCTCGAAGTCACCTCCGTCGACGGCCCCCGCGTCCACACCACCGTCATCGAAGGCGGCGTGATCTCCGACCACAAGGGCCTCAACCTCCCCGGAGTCGCGGTGTCCGTCCCCGCACTCTCCGACAAGGACGAAGCAGACCTCCGCTGGGCCCTGCGCACCGGCTTCGACGTCATCGCCCTCTCGTTCGTACGGACCGGCCACGACGTCCACGACGTCCACCGCATCATGGACGAAGAGGGCCGCAGACTCCCCGTCATCGCCAAAATCGAAAAACCCCAGGCAGTCGACGCCATCGACGGCATCGTCGACGCCTTCGACGGCATCATGGTCGCCCGCGGCGACCTCGGCGTGGAAATGCCCCTCGAACAGGTCCCGATCGTCCAGAAACGCGCGATCAAACTCGCCAAACGCAACGCCAAGCCCGTCATCGTCGCCACACAGATGCTCGAATCCATGATCGAGAACTCACGCCCGACGAGGGCCGAGGCCAGCGACGTCGCCAACGCCGTCATCGACGGGACCGACGCGGTGATGCTGTCCGGCGAAACCAGCGTCGGCAAGTACCCGATCGAGACGGTCCGCACCATGGCCAAAATCGTCGAAGCGGCCGAGGAGGACATCCTGGCCAAGGGTCTCCCCCCGCTCACGGACAGCAACAAACCCCGCACCCAGGGCGGCGCCGTCGCCCGAGCGGCAGCTGAGATCGGCGACTTCCTCAACGCCAAGTTCCTCGTCGCGTTCACCCAGTCCGGCGACACCGTCCGCCGGCTGTCCCGCTACCGCTCCCCGATCCCCCTCCTCGCCTTCACCCCCGAACCGGCCACCCGCTCCCAGCTCAGCCTGACGTGGGGCGTGGAGACGTTCCTCGGCCCCCAGGCCCAGTCCACGGACGCGATGGTCGACCAGGTGGACGAGCTGCTGCTGCGGTACGGCCGCTGCGAGAAAGGCGACGTCGTGGTCATCACGGCCGGCTCCCCGCCGGGAGTCTCGGGCTCGACCAACCTGGTGCGGGTGCATCACATCGGGGTGGATGACAAGTAGGACGACCGGTGGGCCGGTGAGTGGGCCGGTCAGTGCTTCAGTGTTTGGGGCCTACGTGGGCGTCCATGAGGGCTACTGAGGCTTTGCGGGCGACGGAGATGTTCCGCGCGTTCGCCTGCTTCCAGGCGACGCCCACGTGGTCCAGTGTGTCGGTGAAGAGCCGGGTGATGTCGCCCGACAGGTTGGTGAAGAAGTACCGGGGATATTCGTAGCGCTTCCGCTCGCCCCCGATGAGGCGAGTCGTCCAGTTGGTGATGCGGCAGCCGTCCGAGTGGATGAGGCCGCGGATGAATTCCCAGGGGTACGTGTCGACGATGGCCTGCTGCCAAGGTTCGAGAGCGATCCGGCGTTCGTGTTTCTTGCCGGGGCCGTGCTGAGGGAAGAGGTAGGGCCAGTGCGGGTAGTACCCGGCTACTGATACGTAGCCATGAGCCTGGACGCGGTAGGCGTTGCCTGCTGGATTGACAGCACGCATGGCGGCCGTGCAAGCCTCAATGAGCCCTGGCCAGGCATCGGCGCATGCGATACGGAGGTAGTAGCCGGTGCCGCGCGTGTGCGAGCTGATACAGCCGTCGCCGAGGTAGAGGCCCAGCAGGTAGGCGTACGAGACTTCATCGGTTGGCGGGCCGGGGGGCGGGGTCACCATGCGGGGCAGGGGCTTGAGTCGGTTCTGCCAGGAGCGGATTGCGGCATGTGAGATACCGGTCTCGCGGCTCACCGAGTTCAGGCTGCGGCCTTGGGCGACCAGCGCGAGCGCTCGCTTGCGGGTGTTGACGTCGTACATGTGCCCACTCTGTGAGAGGGATCGTGACGACACGCAGTAAAAAGCGGATGTTCACGAGAACGTGGACATCCGCTTTCGATGGGGATCCTTCGAATCGAAGGTTAAGTGCCCCGGGTGGGACTCGAACCCACACTGAATACCTTTTGAGGGTATCGTCTCTACCGATTGGACTACCGGAGCTTCTTCGAACCGAAGGTTAGTGTAGCCCCTCGGTGCATCAAACATACAGGAGCTAGGTAGGCTCAGGGCAAGCAGTACCTTGCCCCGTACCGAGGAGCCCCCGTGACCGCCCCCGAGTCGCCCCAGCCCGTTGACGCGCCCGACGACGACAAGTCGCACGTGCCTCCGCTGACGACCCGTGTCGTCATCGCCGAGGACGAGGCCCTGATCCGGCTCGACCTCAAGGAGATGCTGGAGGAAGAGGGTTACAGCGTCGTCGGTGAGGCCGGTGACGGTGAGCAGGCCGTCGAGTTGGCCCGTGAGCACAAGCCGGACCTTGTCATCCTCGATGTGAAGATGCCGAAGCTGGACGGTATCTCCGCGGCCGAGAAGATCGCCGAGGAGCGGATCGCCCCGGTGCTGATGCTGACCGCTTTCTCGCAGCGTGACCTCGTGGAGCGGGCGCGGGACGCTGGTGCGATGGCGTATCTGGTGAAGCCGTTCAGCAAGAGTGATGTCGTGCCGGCGATCGAGATGGCCGTGTCGCGGTTCACGGAGCTGCGGGAGCTGGAGAACGAGGTCGCGGACCTTTCCCAGCGGTTGGAGACACGGAAGCTGGTGGACCGGGCGAAGTCGATTCTGCAGACGGAGTACGGGCTGACGGAGCCGGCGGCGTTCCGGTGGATTCAGAAGACGTCGATGGATCGTCGGATGTCGATGCAGCAGGTGGCTGAGGCGGTCATCGCGGATGCCGACGAGAAGAAGGCCAACAAGGGCTGACGCCCGTCCCTGAACGCCGTCGAGGCCCGCGCCCCTGTTGTCCGGGGGGGCGCGGGCCTCGACGTACTCCGTGAGTGGGTTCAGTCCTCGCCGAGGTAGGCCTTGCGTACGGACTCGTCGTGCAGCAGGTCCTGTCCGCCGCCGGAGAGGACGATGTTGCCGACTTCCATGACGTGTCCCTGGTCGGCGAGGGAGAGCGCGGCCTGGGCGTTCTGTTCGACCAGGAGGATGGTCGTGCCCTGGGACTTGAGTTCGGCGATGGTGGCCATGATCTTCTGCATCATGATCGGGGAGAGGCCCATGGAGGGTTCGTCGAGCATGAGCAGTTTGGGCTGGGACATCAGGGCGCGTCCCATGGCCAGCATCTGCTGTTCGCCGCCGGAGAGGGTTCCTGCGGCCTGCTTCCTGCGTTCTCCGAGGATGGGGAAGAGGTCGTAGGCGCGCTGGATGTCTTTCTCGATGCCTGCCTTGTCGGTGCGTAGAAACGCTCCGAGCTGGAGGTTTTCGGTGATCGTCAGCCGGGGGAAGATGTGGCGTCCCTCGGGGGAGTGGGCGAGGCCCAGGGCGACGATCTTGTGGGCGGGGATGCTGGTGAGGGGTTTGCCGTCGAAGACGATGCGGCCGCTGCTCGGCTTGAGGAGCCCGGAGAGGGTGCGGAGGGTGGTCGTCTTGCCGGCGCCGTTGGTGCCGATGAGGGTGACGACCTGGCCGGCTTCGACGCTGAAGGAGATGCCCTTGACGGCTTCGATCTTGCCGTAGGAGACCCGGAGGTCCTCGACTTCGAGGAGTGCGGTCACTGGGCTTCTCCCTTGGTGCTGGTGGTGCTTGGCGCGTCGGTGGCTTCGGCGGCGGTGATCCGCGCTGCCTCGGCTTCTCCGGGTTCGCCCTCGAACGGTTCGCCGAGGTAGGCGGCGATGACGCGTTCGTCGGCCTGGACGACTTCGGAGGTGCCTTCGACGAGCTTTTCGCCCTGGACGAGGACGGCGACGCGGTCGCACAGGTTGAAGATGAAGCGCATGTCGTGCTCGATGACGAGTACGGCGATGCCCTTGTCGCGGATGGCGAAGACGAGTTCTTCGGCGGCGCGGGTTTCCTGGGGGTTCATGCCGGCGGTGGGCTCGTCGAGGAGCAGGATGCCGGGTTCGCTCGCCATGGCGCGGGCGATTTCCAGCTTGCGCTGTTCGCCGTAGGGGAGGTTGCGGGCGAGGTGGTCGCGTTTGTGGGCGAGACCGATGAACTCCAGGAGTTCCATGGCGCGTTCTTCGCTGGCTTTTTCGGCTTTCTTGAAGCCGGGGCCGCGCAGGAGGGCCGACCAGAGGCCTTCCTTGGTGCGGGTGTGGCGGCCGACGAGGACGTTCTCGAGGACCGTCATGTTGGCGAAGAGGCGGATGTTCTGGAACGTCCGGGCGATGCCTGCCTTGGTCACCAGGTGTGGCTTGGGCGGCAGGACTGTGCCCTTGTAGGAGACCGTGCCTTCGGTGGGGATGTACAGGCCGGTGAGGCAGTTGAAGAAGGTGGTCTTGCCGGCGCCGTTGGGTCCGATGAGGCCGACGATTTCCCCGGCGTTGACGGTGAAGTCGACGGAGCGGACGGCGGTGAGGCCGCCGAAGCGCATGGTGACGTCGCGTGCTTCGAGTACTGGTGTGGTCATGAGGTCACGCCCCCGCCTTGGTGACGGTCGCCGGTGTGTCGGTGAGCGTCGTCTGTTCTGGTACGTCGAGTTGGCCGGTCTCGTGGAATTCGAGCTGGCGGCGGCGGTTGGCGATGATGCCTTCGGGGCGGAAGCGCATCAGCAGGATGAGGGCGATGCCGAACGCGAGCAGCGACTTGTCCTGGAGGAAGACCAGTTTCTCGGGCAGCAGGTAGAGCAGGGCGGCGCCGAGGATGGGTCCGGCGACGGTGCCCATGCCGCCGAGGACGACGGCGGCGAGGAGGAAGGCCGAGTTGGGGGGTGTGGCTCCCGCGAACTGGTAGGGGTTGGGGACGACGCTGTAGGTGACGTGGGCGCTGACGGTGCCGGCGAGGCCGGCGAGGGAGGCGCCGAGGGCGAAGGCGACGAGTTTGACGCGGAAGCCGTTGATGCCCATGGCGGTTGCGGCGGTTTCGTCTTCGCGGATGGCGATCCAGGAGCGGCCGATGCGGGAGTCGGCGGCGCGGGTGTAGACGAGGATGACGATGGCCATGATGAGGACCATCAGGAGGTAGTAGTTGGCGAATCGGCCGAGGGTGAAGCTGCCGATGTCGTGGGCTTTGCCGAGGTTGAAGCCGAAGAAGCTGAGGTCGGGGATGGCGGGGATGCCGTTGGGGCCGTTGGTGAGGTCGGGGCCGGAGTCGCCGTCCATGTTGTTGACGGCGATGCGGAAGATTTCACCGAAGCCGAGGGTGACGATGGCGAGGTAGTCGCCGCGCAGGCGCAGGGTGGGGGCGCCGATGAGGATGCCGAAGACGAGGCTGGCGGCGGCGCCGGTGATGGCGGCGGCCCAGAAGGGGAAGTGGATGCCGGAGAAGGTGGAGAACTCGGAGCCGGAGACGAGGGCGGCGGTGTAGGCGCCGACGCCGAGGAAGGCGACGTATCCGAGGTCGAGGAGTCCGGCGAGGCCGACGACGATGTTGAGGCCGAGGGCGACGGTTCCGAAGATGAGGATGTTGACGCCGATGTTGGCGTAGTGGTCGTCGGTCTGGGTGAAGGGGAACGCGATCGCGGCGGCGAAGCCCATGGCGAGCGTGAAGCTGCGGTTGTGGGCGACGATGCGGGAGAAGCGGTCGAGGAGGCCTGCGGTGTGCAGGGCCCAGACGTTGAGGATGACGACGAGGAGGAAGCCGATGAAGAGTTCGCCGTATTCGGTGTCGATGCCGTAGGTGAAGACGGTGAGGCCGACGACGGTGACGACGGTGATGGCGGCGCGTTCGAACCAGGGGGACAGGGCCTGCGGGGCGGGGATCTGGTCCGCCTTGGTGAGGTAGGCCTTGAGGTTGTCCTTGGTGCTGTGTGTCTGCCTGTGGGGGAGGGAGAGGGCGCCGAGGAGGGGGAGGAGGGAGGCGACGGCCGCGATCCATGCGCCGGGTTCGAGGTTGGCGAGGCCCCCGAGTTCGACGCTGATGGAGATGACGGTGTACCAGGTGACGGCGAAGCCGCCGAGGGCGGTGAGGACGAGTGGTGCGTTGTTGCGGGCGGGCAGGAGCCAGCCGAGGCCGCGGGTGCCGTACGAGGCGAGGGAGAACAGGGTGGTGAGGACGCCCGCGATGAGGGTGAGCACTTGCAGGCCGCCGGGGTAGCCGGTGACGGTGAGGTCGCCGGGGAACTCGGAGGTCCAGGTCCAGGCGAGGAAGGTGGAGGCGGCGGTGGCGATGCCGCCGGCGAGGAGGAGGGCGCGGGCTGCGGGGGTGGGCAGGGGCAGCAGGCCGCGGGTGGCGGCGGCGTCCCAGGCCGACGTGGTGGTCTCGGTCATGTGATCACGCCCTGTCCGCGACGCGTTCGCCGAGTAGGCCTTGTGGCCTGACGAGGAGGACGATGATGAGGAGGCAGAAGGCCCAGACGTTCGCCCAGCTCTGGCCGCCGAGCTGCTGCATGCCGGGGACGCCGTCGATGTAGGCGGAGGCGAGGGTTTCGGCGACGCCGAGGACGAGGCCGCCGAGCATGGCGCCGTAGATGTTGCCGATGCCGCCGAGGACGGCGGCGGTGAAGGCCTTGAGGCCCATGAGGAAGCCCATACGGTAGTCGATGTTGCCGTACTTGAGGCCGTAGGCGACAGCGGCGACGGCGGCGAAGAAGCCGCCGATGGCGAAGGCGATGACGATGATGCGGTTGGTGTCGATGCCCATGAGCTGGGCGGTGTCCGGGTCCTGGGCGGTGGCCTGCATGGCGCGGCCGGTGCGGCTCTTGCGGACGAAGAGGGCCAGGGCGGACATGCACACGATCGCGGCGACGACGAGGAAGATGTCGGCGTCCTTGATGGTGATGGAGCCGATGTCGTGGGTGGCGTCGAGGCCGGGGAAGGCGCGGGCGCGGTCGGCGCCGGGGTAGAAGTTGCGGACGACTTCCTGGAGGGCCAGGGAGAGGCCGATCGCGGTGATGAGCGGTGCCAGGCGTGGTGCTCCGCGCAGGGGCCGGTAGGCGAACCGTTCCGCTCCGACGGCGATGAGGATGGCGACGATGCCGCCGCCTATCAGCATCAGGGGGACGGCGATCGCCATCGCCGTGCCGTCGGGGAGGAGGTAGAAGTAGACCGTGAGGGCGCCGAAGCCCCCGGTCATGAAGATCTCGCCGTGCGCGAAGTTGATGAGCTGGACGATGCCGTACACCATCGTGTATCCGATGGCGATGAGCCCGTACATCGAGCCGAGAAGCAGCCCGTTGGCCAGCTGCTGCGGCAGGGTGTTCACCGCGTGGCCTCCATGTCGCTGGTGGTCGTGTGCACTGGTGGTGTGCGGGGTGGTCTGGGGTGCGCTGTCGTGTGCGTGGGTGGGGTGTGCGTGAGTGTCATGTGTGGGGGCCTGGATGTGGAAAACGGGCCGCGCGGTCGGGGTTCTCCTTCCGCGCGGCCCGTGTGAGGTGTGCTGAAGGGCCTGGGTCAGTTGAGGGTGGCGGTGCCGGTGTTGACGGCCTTCCACTTGCCCTTTTCGACCTGGTAGACCGTCAGCTGCTTGTTGGTGGTGTCGCCGTACTGGTCGAAGGAGACCTTGCCGGTGAGGCCGTCGAAGTCGGACTTCTGGACCTCGTCGACGACGGTGGAGCGCAGGGCGTTGATGTCGCTGGGGACCTTGCCGCTGTTGGCGTCGGCGGCGGCCTTCACGGCCTTGATGATGGCGGTGGCGGCGTCGTAGGAGTAGGCGCCGTAGGCGCCGTAGTCACCCTTGTAGCCCTTGGACTTGTAGGTCTCGATGAAGGTCTTGGCGGCGGGCAGGGTGTCGGCGGGGACGCCGATGGCGGTGGAGAGGTCGCCTTCGGAGGAGGTGCCGGCGGCCTCGATGTAGGTGGAGGCGAACATGCCGTCGCCGCCGAACAGCGGGATCTTGGCGCCGGTGCCCTTGAGCTGCTTGGTGATCAGCGAGGACTCGTCGTACTGGCCGCCGTAGTAGACCAGGTCGGCACCGGAGTTCTTGATCTTGGTGACGAGGGAGCCGAAGTCCTTGTCGCCGGTGTTGACGTGGTCGGTCTGGACGACCTGGCCGCCGATTTTCTTGAACTGCTGGCCGAAGATCTTCGCGAGGCCGGCGCCGTAGGTCTGCTTGTCGTCGACTACGAAGACCTTCTTCTTCTTGAGGGTCTTGTAGGCGTACTGGGCGGCGAAGCTGCCCTGCAGTTCGTCGGTGGTGGCGGTGCGGAAGTACGTCTTGTACGGGCGCTTCTTGGCGGTCTGCCAGTTCTTGCCCTGGGTCAGCTCGGGGTTGGTGTTCGCGGGGGAGATCTCGACCATGTTGGCCGAGGCGAAGACCTGCTGCATGGTCTGGGCGACGCCGGAGTTCAGCGGGCCGACGGCGCCGACGGAGGTCTTGTCGCCGGTGATGGCGGTGGCGTTCTGCTGTCCGGTGGCGGGCTGGGCCTTGTCGTCGAAGGCCTTCAGCTTGAAGGTCACGCCGGGGACGAGCTTGTTCTTGTTGGCGTCGTCGACGGCGATCTGGGCGCCGTACTGGATGCCGAGCCCGGTGGTGGAGTTCTCGCCGGAGAGGGGGGCGTCGACGCCGATGGTCAGGGTGGTGTCCCCGTTGTCGCCGCTGTCGCCGCCTTTGTCGTCACGGGAGCCGCATGCGGTGAGCGTCAGAGCTCCAGTCGCGAGGACGGAGGTAAGTATCACCATGGAACGTCGCACAATCAGTCCTTTCCGCAGGCACTGCCGCCGCGGTTGGGGGCGGCCGGTGCCGCGCTGGTACCGAACTCCCGATGGAGCGGTGACTGGCCGTGACTCTAAGCCCGGTTTGCAGGCCGGGGCATCGTCGAGGGCTGGCTTGTGACTTTCTTGTTATGACGTGATGGATGGCAGGCTTCGGCAAAGGCGACTCTCAGCCGTTTTGGCGTGAATCCGCTGTGTCCGCATTCTGAGAACGTGCACTTCCGCTCGGTCGCGGGGCGGTGGTGCGGATCAGGGCTCGCGGGAGGGCCCCGGGGGCCCGGAAAGGCCGTCGGAGTGGCCGCGGCCGATGAGGAAACTGTTGCGTTGTATTGCGTGTGTGTTACGGAGCGTTACGCCTGGAAAAGGGGGGAGCCGCATTTCAGGGGCGGGTCGGAACAGTCGGATAAGGAGATCTCGACGGATTCCGGCGCGTTGTTCCGTGTTCGTACGCTGAAGGCGGGCTCGGGTGTGACGCGGCCGCGCGGTCCGGGGGCGGTGGCGCTGGTGACCCGTGGGGTGACGGGGGGCCGTTCTCGACGTCGACGGTGAACCGGAAGCGCCCGCTGTGGGTTGGGGGTCGGGAGCCGGGGCGCAGCACCCGCACGTACGCTCCCGGTGCGAGGCCTGTCCCCGGCTCCAGTGGCCCGTGCCGTCACTCAGCCGCCCGCACGTTCGCCGCGTCCGCCGCTGTCACGTCCCGGAGCAGACACGTCAGGCGCGCGGTGCACACCCGCCGCCCCTCCTCGTCGCTGATCACGATCTCGTACGTCGCCGTGGACCGCCCCCGGTGCACCGGTGTGGCCACTCCGGTCACCAGTCCGGATCGCGCGCCTCGGTGGTGGGTGCAGTTGAGGTCGACGCCGACCGCGATCTTCGAGCTTCCGCCGTGGAGCATCGATCCGACCGACCCGAGTGTCTCGGCGAGCACTGCGGAGGCGCCGCCGTGCAGCAGTCCGTACGGCTGGGTGTTGCCTTCGACCGGCATGGTCCCGACGACCCGCTCCGCCGATGCTTCCAGGATCTGTACCCCCATCCGCGCGCCGAGGTGTCCCGCGGAGAACAGGGCCGGCAGGTCGACGCCGAGGGCGGCGTACTCGTCGATGACCTCCTGCGGGAACTTCACGTGCTGGTGCTCGCCCATGGGGTGCGGCTCCGTTCGTCATGCAGATCTGGTGGCTGAGCAAACGCTCAGTCGGTCGCCGATTGTTCCAGACGTATGACGACGGACTTGCTGGCCGGGGTGTTACTGGTGTCAGCGGTGGCGTCCAGCGGTACGAGCACGTTGGTCTCGGGGTAGTAGGCGGCGGCGCACCCGCGCGCGGTCGGGTAGTGCACGACCCGGAAGCCGGGAGCCCGCCGTCCCACGCCGTCCTTCCACTCGCTCACGAGATCCACGTACGCCCCGTCGGCCACCCCGAGGGCCTGCGCGTCCTCGGGGTTGACGAGGACCACCCGGCGGCCGTTCCTGATGCCCCGGTAGCGGTCGTCGAGGCCGTAGATCGTGGTGTTGTACTGGTCGTGCGAGCGCAGAGTCTGCAGCAGCAGTCGGCCCTCGGGCAGCTTCGGGTATTCGACCGGCGCGGCGGTGAAGTTGGCCTTCCCGGTGGCGGTCGGGAAGCGGCGCTCGTCGCGGGGGGCGTGCGGGAGGGCGAAGCCGCCAGGGCGACCAGCAGAACCAGTGACCCGCGCGTTGAAGTCCTCGAAGCCGGGGATGACGCGGGCGACGCGGTCGCGGATGGTGGCGTAGTCCTTCTCGAACTCCTCCCACGGCACCTTGCTGTCCTCGCCGAGCACCCGGCGGGCGAGGCGGCACACGATCGCCGGTTCGGACAGCAGGTGCGCGCTCGCCGGCTCCAGGCGGCCGCGGGAGGCGTGCACCATGCCCATGGAGTCCTCGACGGTCACGAACTGCTCGCCGCCGCCCTGGAGGTCGCGTTCGGTGCGGCCCAGGGTGGGCAGGACGAGGGCACGCGCGCCCGTGATCACGTGCGAGCGGTTGAGCTTGGTCGACACGTGCACGGTCAGCCGGGCCCGCCGCATGGCCGCCTCGGTGACCTCGGTGTCGGGGGAGGCGGAGACGAAGTTGCCGCCCATGGCGAAGAAGACCTTCGCCTCGCCGTCGCGCAGGGCACGGATGGCCCGTACGACGTCGTAGCCGTGCTCTCGGGGCGGAGCGAAGCCGAACTCCTTCTCCAGGGCGTCCAGGAAGGCGGGGGCGGGGCGTTCGAAGATGCCCATCGTGCGGTCGCCCTGCACGTTCGAGTGGCCCCGCACCGGACAGACGCCCGCGCCCGGGCGGCCGATGTTGCCGCGCAGGAGGAGGAAGTTGACGACCTCGCGGATGGTGGGAACGGAGTGCTTGTGCTGGGTGAGGCCCATCGCCCAGCAGACGATGGTGCGCTTCGAGGCGAGGACCATGCGCAGGGCCTCGTCGATCTCCGCGCGGTCGAGGCCGGTCGCGGTGAGGGTCTCGTCCCAGTCGGCGGCGCGGGCGGTCGCCGCGAACTCCTCGTAGCCGTGGGTGTGTTCGCGGACGAATTCCTCGTCGACCGCGCCCTCGCTGTCGAGGATCAGCTTGTTGAGGAGGCGGAAGAGGGCCTGGTCGCCGCCGATGCGGATCTGCAGGAACAGGTCGGTGAGCGCGGCGCCCGCGGTGAGGCCCTTGGGGGTCTGCGGGTTCTTGAAGCGTTCCAGACCGGCCTCGGGCAGCGGGTTCACGCTGATGATCTTCGCGCCGCCCGACTTGGCCTTCTCCAGGGCGGAGAGCATGCGCGGGTGGTTGGTGCCGGGGTTCTGGCCGGCGACGATGATCAGGTCGGCCTTGTAGAGGTCCTCCAGCAGGACGCTGCCCTTGCCGATGCCGATCGTCTCCGACAGGGCCGAGCCGGACGACTCGTGGCACATGTTGGAGCAGTCCGGCAGGTTGTTGGTGCCGAGCTCACGCGCGAAGAGCTGGTAGAGGAACGCGGCCTCGTTGCTGGTGCGTCCCGAGGTGTAGAAGAGGGCCTCGTCGGGCGAGGAGAGGGCGTGGATCTCCTCGGCGATGATGTCGAAGGCCCGCTCCCAGGTCACCGGCTCGTAGTGCTCGCCCCCCTCGGGCAGGTACATGGGGTGGGTGAGCCGGCCCTGCTGTCCCAGCCAGTAGCCGCTCCTGTTCGCGAGGTCGGCCACGGAGTGCGCGGCGAAGAACTCCGGGGTGACCCGACGCAGGGTGGCCTCCTCGGCGACCGCCTTCGCGCCGTTCTCACAGAACTCCGCCGCGTGCCGGTGCTCCGGCTCCGGCCAGGCGCAGCCCGGGCAGTCGAAGCCGTCCTTCTGGTTCACGCGCAGGAGGGTCAGCGCGGTGCGCCTGACGCCCATCTGCTGCTGTGCGATGCGCAGGCTGTGCCCGATGGCCGGGATCCCGGCCGCCGCGTGCTTCGGCTCGGCGACCTGCGGCGCATCCTGGACCGGGTCGGCCTTGGGCGGCTTCGTTGCCATAGCGCGCTCTCCTTCGCTGACGCGGGTGCACCACCGCTTCGCTGACGCGGGTGCATTACCGCCCAGATCCTCGCACGGGGCGGTGACAACGACCCCTGCCGGGCTTGCGGGGCTTGCGGGGCTGCGGGGTTGGGGGATGGGGGATGGGCGGGGCGTCGGCTGCACCGGAGGGATTTCCGCCGCCGATCTTCTCGGGGGCAGGGTGCGGGGGTTCCGGGATGGTCCTGGCAGTGGGGTCCGCCGTGCCGGGTCGACGGGGGCTTGGGGCGGTTGAGGTGGTGGGGCTGTCCGGTGCCCGTCCGGTTCTGGTCCCCGGGCGGTCCCGCGGGTGCCTGTCCCGGGGCGGTCCCCGGGGGTGCCGGTCCTCGGACGGTCCCGCGGGTGCCTGTCCCGGAGAGGTCCCGGGGCGGTCTCGCCGGTTCCCGTGCCCGTGCCCGTGCCGGTCCCGGGGCGGTCCCGACTGTCAGTGGGGCGTGACAGGATCGGGGACGTGGCAGAAACAGCATCGAAGAAGACCGACAAGACCGCCGGCGGCGTGCGCCCCCGCCTGATGCTCATGGACGGGCACTCCCTGGCCTACCGCGCGTTCTTCGCGCTGCCCGCGGAGAACTTCACGACCGCGACGGGCCAGCCGACGAACGCGATCTACGGTTTCGCGTCGATGCTGGCCAACACCCTGCGCGACGAGGCGCCCACGCACTTCGCGGTGGCCTTCGACGTCTCCCGCAAGACCTGGCGCTCCGCGGAGTTCACGGAGTACAAGGCCAACCGCTCCAAGACGCCGGACGAGTTCAAGGGCCAGGTCGAGCTGATCGGCGAACTGCTCGACGCGATGGACGCGCAGCGCTTCGCCGTCGAGGGCTTCGAGGCGGACGACATCATCGCCACCCTGGCCACGCAGGCCGAGGCCGAGGGCTTCGAGGTGCTGATCGTCACCGGCGACCGGGACTCCTTCCAGCTGGTCAGCGAGCACACGACCGTGCTGTATCCGACGAAGGGCGTCTCCGAGCTGACCCGGTTCACTCCGGAGAAGGTCTTCGAGAAGTACGGGCTGACGCCCACGCAGTACCCCGATTTCGCGGCCTTGCGCGGCGACCCGTCCGACAACCTGCCGGGTATCCCGGGCGTCGGCGAGAAGACGGCCGCGAAGTGGATCAACCAGTTCGGCTCGTTCGCGGAACTCGTCGAGCGGGCCGAGGAGGTCAAGGGCAAGGCCGGGCAGAACCTCCGCGACCACCTGGAGGCCGTCAAGCTCAACCGGCGGCTGACCGAGCTGGAGCGGCAGGTGGAGCTGCCGAAGACGGTCGCCGAGCTGGAGCGTGCGGCGTACGACCGCAAGGCCGTCGCGATGGTCCTGGACACCCTGGAGATCCGCAACCCCTCCCTGCGTGAGCGGCTCTTCGCGGTCGACCCCGGCGCCGAGGAGGCCGAGTCGACGTCGGTCGTCGCGGACGGCGTGGAGGTGGACGGCACCGTCCTCGGCACCGGTGAGCTGGCCCCCTGGCTCTCCGAGTACGCCGGCGAGGTCCTCGGTATGGCCTCGGTCGACACCTGGGCGCTCGGCACCGGCTCGGTCGCCGAGGTCGCGCTCGCCGCGGCCGGGGGAGCGGCCGCCTGGTTCGACCCGTCCCAGCTGGACGAGGCCGACGAGACCGCGTTCGCCGCCTGGCTGGCCGACGCGGACCGCCCCAAGGTCCTCCACAACGCCAAGGGTGCGATGCGCGTCTTCGCCGAGCACGGCTGGAGCATCGGCGGCGTCACCATGGACACGGCGCTCGCCGCCTACCTGGTCAAGCCGGGCCGCCGCTCCTTCGACCTGGACGCGCTGTCCCTGGAGTACCTGCACCGCGAGCTGGCCCCCGCCGCCGCAGCCGACGGCCAGCTCGCCTTCGGCGCGGACGAGGGCGCCGAGGCCGAGGCCCTGATGATCCAGGCCCGAGCCGTTCTCGACCTGGGCGAGGCGTTCGGGACGCGCCTTCAAGAGGTCGGCGCCGCGGATCTCCTGCGCGATGTGGAGTTGCCCACCTCCGCCCTGCTGGCCCGGATGGAGCGGCACGGAATCGCCGCCGACCGGCCCCACCTGGAGGCCATGGAGCAGATGTTCGCGGGCGCCGTCCAGCAGGCCGTGAAGGAGGCGCACGCGGCGGCCGGGCACGAGTTCAACCTCGGCTCGCCCAAGCAGCTCCAGGAGGTCCTCTTCGGCGAGCTCGGCCTGCCGAAGACGAAGAAGACCAAAACGGGTTACACCACCGACGCCGACGCGCTCGCCTGGCTGGCCGGGCAGACCGACAACGAACTGCCGGTGATCATGCTCCGGCACCGTGAGCAGGCCAAGCTGCGCGTCACCGTCGAGGGCCTGATCAAGGCGGTCGCGACGGACGGCCGTATCCACACGACGTTCAACCAGACCGTCGCGGCGACCGGTCGGCTCTCCTCCACGGACCCGAACCTGCAGAACATCCCGGTCCGTACGGACGAGGGCCGGGCCATCCGCCGTGGCTTCGTCGTCGGTGAGGGCTTCGAGTCGCTGATGACGGCCGACTACAGCCAGATCGAACTGCGCGTGATGGCCCACCTGTCGGAGGACGCCGGCCTGATCGAGGCGTTCACCTCCGGCGAGGACCTGCACACCACGGCCGCCGCGCAGGTGTTCACGGTGGAACCGGCCGCGGTGGACGCGGAGATGCGCCGCAAGATCAAGGCGATGTCGTACGGCCTGGCGTACGGCCTGTCGGCCTTCGGCCTCTCTCAGCAGCTGAACATCGAGGCGGCGGAGGCCCGCGGCCTGATGGACGCCTACTTCGAGCGGTTCGGCGGCGTACGGGACTATCTGCGCCGGGCGGTCGACGAGGCGCGGGCGACGGGTTACACGGCCACGCTCTTCGGGCGTCGCCGCTACCTCCCCGACCTCAACAGCGACAACCGCCAGCGCCGCGAGGCGGCCGAGCGGATGGCCCTCAACGCGCCCATCCAGGGCACGGCCGCGGACATCGTCAAGATCGCCATGCTGAATGTGGGCCGGGCCCTGGGCGAGGCGGACCTCAAGTCCCGCATGCTCCTTCAGGTCCACGACGAAATCGTCCTGGAGATCGCCCCCGGCGAACGCGCGGCCACGGAGGAACTGGTCCGCCGGGAGATGTCCGCCGCGGTGGTCCTCAGGGTTCCGTTGGGCGTCTCGGTGGGCTCGGGACCGGACTGGGAGTCGGCGGCGCACTGACCTCCGGCGGTGGGGCGGGGGCAAACGTCCCCCACCCGACCCGGCGGTGCCCCCCACCCAACCCCCCGTACACATGCAGCACTGGCCCACCAGCACGCAGACCTCGCGCTCACTCCCGTCTCCACCCTCACAGGGCCCGTCACTCGCGTGGCCCTCGCGAAGGCGCCGCCCGGCCCGCCTTCCCGCAAGGATGCGGGCATGGGTATACGCATGCTCCACCGCCGGGCGGCCCATGGACGGGCGCAGACACAGGCACACGCCGCAGCGCCCCTGTTGCCGCCGCCTCCTCCTCCGCCGGTCCCGGCCATCGCGGCCACCGCAAGCACCGCCCGCATCCCCACCGACCTCGCGACAGCCCTGCGCCGGATGACTCCGCCAAGCCCGGCGACGGGCCTGCGCGGGGTCATCGCCCCCGGCACCGGCCGCATCGCCGCCCGTCTCGCGAGGAATCTGCGCCACGCCGGAGCAGCGCTCAGGTACCGGTTCGTCGAACGGGACCGGGACGCCGTACGGGACAAGCTCCAGGCATCCAGGTGACGGCTGCCTGCCGATCTGAGCTGCGGATACCTCCCCCTGGCGCACCTCCCCCTGGCGCTCACGCAGTCACGGTGCCGCCCGCTGCCATGGTCCCGTCCGCAGCCATGGTGTCGCCTGTTGCCGTGGACCCGTCCGCCGGCAAGGTCCCGCCCGCTCCCACGACCCGGCCCGCAGCCACGGTGCCGCCCGCCTCCACGACCCAGCCCGCTCCCACGACCCCGCCCGCAGCCACGGTCACCGTGTTCACCACCGTCACCGAGCGGCCTGACCGCTGCGCTCCCCAGTCGCCGCCGCCATACCGTCGGCCGTCCGGGCCGGACGCCACACTCTGACCGTGATGGCGTACAGCAGGACGCCGAGGACGAGTCCCGCGCCCGCTCCGAAGCACAGTGTCGGAATCAGTTCCCAGGGTTTCGCGGTGGACCCCCGGTACTCCCACCACCGCGTCGCGCGCTGCACGGCCGCGACCACCGCACAGCCGCTGATCAGGGCCCCGGCCCCCCACCGGTCCCGTGCGGTCAGCTTTGCGATCCCCATCACCGGGGCCGTCCCGGGTGTCCGCCGCAGCGCGTGCACCACGAACACGGCGATGACGACCGCGGCGACCGCCGAGCCGCCGTACTGCAGGTACCAGTACAAAGGGGAGCCCGCCACCTCACGGCCCAGGACGGGGAACAGTCGCATCCCCCACCGGTCGAGGTGGGTGAACGCGTCCCACACGACGTGGGTCAGCGCGCCGAGCACGGCGGACACGTACCACCACAGCACGGAGGTCGGCCGCACGCGGGCGCGTGGCGCCCCGCAGCGCAGGAGTGCCGCCGGCCGGACCTGCCGGGCCGGCGGGAGCAGTGCCACCAGCGGTTCGCGTACCAGCAGCCACAGCCCCACCAGCGCCCAGGCGAGCAGCACGTCGATCGTGAAGACGCCTGGGAAGGAGTGGGTCACCTCACCGAACTCCATGGCCCCGGACACGACACTCGCCGCGTAGTAGGTCATGTCGGGAGAGAAGGAACCCGCCACGAGTACGGCCGGAACCAGTCGGCCCCGGCCGCTTCCGTCGGCGCGCACGGCGGGCAGGACGGCCGCGGCATGGCTCAAAGTAAAGGGCAACGAGGCTCCCCGCAGCGAGTGTTGGAGGGGCCGAGAGGGCCGTTGATCAGGAAAGCCCAGTATGCGGGACGGTACACCTGGTGGCCGGGGGCACAATCTCACGTGGCCAACCGGTGAAAATCGGGCACGAACGGGTGCCCACGCAAAGGAAGTTGTCGTAGGGTCGCCTGGGTCGCCGGGCCGGAAAGCCCGGGTCGAACACGCGAACAGGGAAACGGGGCACGCCGCGGGGGCAACCTCCGGGGTGGATCGACCGTCACAACTGGACGAGGGTTACGGACACGCGGGCGCTCGGGCGTCCACGGGAGGGGTTCAATCTATGGCGGCGCAATTCGGCAGGAGGCTGACCAAAGGGGCGGCAACCACCGCCGTGGCCGCGGCCGCGGTCGCGGCCCTGTCCGCCTCTCAGGCTCCGGGGGTGACGGCCGATGAAAGCAGACCGGCCACCAGCGGCGCCGACTCCGCACCCGACGTCACCGCCGACAAGGGTGCCGCGACCGGCAACTCGCCGTACTACACGGACCTGCCGCCGCTCAACTCTCCGAATCCCTCGCCGTCCGTCGGGCCGCCCGCCGTCGCTCAGGGTGAGACCGAGGGGGGCATTCCCGCGACCGTCCTCGACGCCTACAAGAAGGCCGCGACCGAACTGCAGTCGTCCAAGCCCGGCTGCAACCTGCCCTGGGAGCTCCTCGCCGCCATCGGCAGGGTCGAGTCGGGCCAGGCCGGCGGCGGCAAGGTCGACGCGAACGGCACCACGCTCACCAAGATCCTCGGCCCGGAGCTCGACGGCAACGGCTTCGCGCTGATCAAGGACACCGACAACGGCGCCTATGACGGCAACAGCGCGTACGACCAGGCCGTCGGCCCCATGCAGTTCATCCCGTCCACCTGGAGGTGGGCGGGCCGCGACGGCAACGGCGACGGCACGAAGGATCCCAACAACGTCTACGACGCGGCGCTCGCGGCCGGCCACTACCTGTGCCGCAACAGCTGGGACCTGTCCGTCGACGCCGATCTGAGCCGCGCGATCCTCAGCTACAACAACTCTCAGGACTACCTGAACACGGTCCGGACGTGGCTGGAGTACTACCGCAAGGGCACCCACGAGGTCCCCGACGGCACGGGCCCGCTGCCCGGCAGCCGCAGCGACGGCACCTCCGGGACCGCGAGCCCCAAGCCGCCGTCGCCGCCCGCCCACCGGCCGAACAAGCCCGGCAGGCCCAGCGGCGGCTCCCAGAGCCCCCAGCCCCCCCAGACCCCTCACCCCAAGCCGCCCGCGACGACCCCGCCGGCCACCACCCCGCCGAGCACCACTCCGAGCACGCCGCCCGCCACCCCCCCGACCCCCACCGACACGGTGGACCACCTGGCGGACGCGGGCACCGCCCAGCTCACCGCGCAGGCGGGCGACGCGTTCGCCAAGAAGATCAACGCCCGGGCCGAGACCAAGAGCGGCGCGGCCGTCGGCAAGGTCCGGATCCGCTTCACGATCATCGGCGGCACCGACACCACCTTCACGGGCGGCGAGAGCGTGGCCACGGTCGTCACCAACAACACCGGTGTGGCCGTCGCGCCCGCGCTGAAGGCGGGTGAGAAGACGGGCGGCTTCACCGTCCGTGCCACCGTCGTCGGCCGCCTGGTCAAGGGCCTCGACTACAAGGCCACCGTCACCGAGCGCACCGCCGACGCCCTCACCCGCACCAGCGACACCGCGCTGACCTGCACCCCGGGCGGCGAGTTCGCCGACCAGGTCGAGGTGAAGGCCACCTATCTGGGTGAGGCCGCAGACAAGGTCGCGGCCACCGCCACCCTGATCAAGTCGGCGCTGGACCCGACCGAGAACGACAAGGGCCCCTACTTCAAGGACGCGGACGGCAAGACCGTACGCACCCTCACGGGTCTGCAGACGGACGCGAACGGTCTACTGAAGCTGCCGAAGCTGTACGCCGACGGCACCGCCGGCACGTACATGCTCCGCATCACCACCGCGGGCGGCGCCGCCGTCAACGTTCCGCTGACCGTCGCGCCGGCCGAGACGCCGTCGCCGAGCCCGTCCCCGTCGGGCAGCGGCTCGCCCGGCTCCGGCGCGTAGTCCCGCGCAGACCCGCACAGTCCGGTCCGTTCCCGCGCAGTTCTCCGTACGACAACGGCGGCGCTCCTCCTCGGAGGGGCGCCGCCGTTGTGTGTGCGACGTGTTCTCATCTCACCCGCCCGTTGCTACGGTGCCGGACCTGACGATGTATCAGTTCCAGCTCGCCCGGAGGCAGGCATGCGTGCCCTGATCGCCGCCGCGACCGGTCTCGCCGTCGCGTTCGCCCTGGTCCTCACGATCACGGCCGTGGGCGCGCCCACGGGCAACACGTCCCCGAAACCGCTGCTGACGACGGTGCCCGCACACCCGTAACGACTCGGGACGGAGACCGAGATGCGCCGCAAGGCCAGTCTGATCCTGCTCGCTCTCGCCGTGTTCTTCGCGGCGCTGTCCCCGCTGCTGCGCTGGTACGCCTTCCCCCGCTTCGCCAAGATCCCGGCGAACCAGTACCAGGAGATGGTCCTGGAGGCGAAGGACGCCACCCTCCTCGACTACGGCACGATGAAGGCGAAGAAGGTCCCCAAGGTCACCGTCGTCCAGACCCTCAAGGGCAACGTGGAGGCCTCCGAGGCGATCGAGAAGACGGCCGGCAAGGACGTCGTCGTCTGGGACAGCCTGTCCTATGTGCAGGGCCCGGACGGAAAGATGGTCTCCAAGATCCCCGAGCGGTACATCTTCGACGCCCACAGCCAGGAACCCGTCCACGCCACCGGCGAGATGGTCGACGGCGACCCGGTCAGACGGGAGGGCATCGAGTTCAAGTGGCCGTTCCTGACGGAGAAACGGGACTACGAGTACTTCGACGCGCAGGCCCGTGTCACGGCCCCCATCCACTACCAGGGCACCCAGGACTTCCGGGGTGTCGCGGTGTACTACTTCGAGCAGACCATCCCGTGGACGAAGGTGACCTTCCCCAAGGCCATGCCCGTCGCGGGCATCACCCCCGAGTCGCTCGCCAAGACCGGCACCACCCGCTGGTACACGACGGTCCGCAAGTTCTGGGTCGAGCCGGTGACCGGTGCCCCGGTCTACGGCGAGGAGATCCACAAGGAGGAACTGCGCGGCGGCAGCCTGCTCGGCGGGCGGGAGAAGGTGACGGCGTTCTCCGGGCACGTGAAGATGCGCGAGGACTACATCGAACACACCGTCGACATGGTCAGGTCCAAGCGCACCGTCGTCCTGCTGCTGACCTCGTATCTGCCCTGGGGCTTCCTGGTCCTCGGCGTCCTGCTCCTGTCGCTGTCGCTGTACCTGGAGGCCCGCAACCGCCATCCGGGTGACCCGGCGCCCGCGCAGACCTCGGAAACCCGGCCGGTCACCGCCTGAGCCGGGCGTTGGTGTACCGCGTCGGCTCGGCGGACGCCGGGTCCTCGGGCCACGGATGCTTCGGATACCGGCCGCGCAACTCCGCCCGGACGCCGTTGTAGCCCTGCTTCCAGAAGGAGGCAAGGTCGGCGGTGACGGCGGCCGGCCGTCCGGCGGGGGAGAGGAGATGGACCAGGAGGGGGACCCCGGCGACCCGCGGCGACTCCTGAAGGCCGAACATCTCCTGCAACTTCACGGCCAGGACGGGCTGTTCGGGTTGGGCGTAGTCGATCCGGATCCGAGACCCACTCGGTACGGTGATCCGCTCCGGCGCGAGTTCGTCGAGCCGCGCGGCCTCCCCGGAGGCCCAGGGCAGCAGCCGTGTCAGCGCCTGCCCGGCATTGATCCGCGCGAGATCGGCGCGGCGCCGTGCCCTGCCCAGCTCCGGCTCCAACCACTCGTCCACGCGCGCGTGCAGGGCATCGTCCGACACCTCGGGCCACGGGTCCCCGAGGCGCAGCCGCAAGAAGGCGAGCCGCTGCCGCAGGGCGACCGCCTCGTCCGACCACCGCAGCAGCCCGAGCCCTTCCTGCCGCAGACCTTCGCGCAGCGCATCGCGTACGAGCCCGGCGTCCGCGTTCCGGAGCGGACGCGCCGCGAGTTCGACGGCCCCCAGCCGCTCCACCCGCCGTGCGACGACGTCCCCGTCGTTCCAGTGCACCTCGTCCCGCTCGTCGGCCAGCGTGCCGGCCGCCCTCCGGGCGGTCTCCTCGTCGACGACGGCCCCGAGCCGCACCCGCGCGTGCCCGGTGCCCACGGGCCGGTCCGCAACGGCGATCGCGATCCAGGGAGCACCGCGCAACCCGGTGCCCTGAGCGGTTTCGGCGCGTGTGCCGGAGACCATGAGGTAGGAACCGCCGTCCGCTTTGGCGACGCGCTCGGGGAAGGCGAGAGCGGCAACGAGGCCGGCGACGCCTTCCTCCGTGGTGCCCACCGTGGCGCCCACGGACCGCCTGTCGGCGTCCCCTGGAAGAGAGCCATGGCCGGGAAGAGGGCCATGGCCGGGCGGATGCGCCCACTCGGTCGCGACGCCCCGCAGCCGTCGCACCTCGGCACGCCACCGCGCCCCATAGGCGTCACGCCCACGTCGCGCCGCCCGCACGGCGGCAGCCAGGTCATCCCCGTACTCCCGGGGAGGTTCCTCACTCAGCAGCGCGACAACCTCCGCCGCCCGTTCCGCTCCCACCGCCGGCGCCGAGTCCAGCAGGGCTCGCCCCAACCGGGGGTGCAGTCCCAGCCGCGCCAGGCGCTGACCCCGCTCGGTGGCCCGCCCGTCGGAGCCGACCGCCCCGACCGCCGTCAACACCGACCGCGCCGCCGCCATCGCCCCACCGGGCGGAGGGTCGAGCAGCGCCAGCCCGGACGCGTCCGGATCGCCCCAGCACGCCGTTTGCAGCGCGAACGCCGTCAGATCGGCCACTTTGATCTCCGGGGCCGGGAAGCGCGGCAGACGGGCGTCCTCCGCCTCCGCCCAGCACCGGTACACCGCACCCGGCGCCTCACGCCCGGCCCGGCCCGCCCGCTGCCGTCCGGCCGCCTGCGAGGCCCGCACCGTCGTCAACGCGCTGAGCCCGCGCGCGTGGTCCACCCGCGGCTCCCGCGCCAGCCCCGAGTCGACGACCACCCGCACCCCGGGAACCGTCAGCGACGACTCGGCCACCGAGGTCGCCAGTACCACCCGGCGCCGCTCGGCGGGAGCCAGCACCGCGTCCTGCACGGCCGCCGCCGCCCGCCCGTGCACCTGGAGCACATCCACCTCACCGAGGGCGCCCAACTGCCCGGCCACCCGCGCGATCTCGCCCACGCCGGGCAGGAAGCACAGCACGTCACCGGAGTGTTCGGCCAGCGCCCGCCGCACCACCGACGCCACATGTGTCAGCAGCGCCGGATCGACCCGCATCCCGTGCGGCGGCCGGACCGGACGGGCCGGCGGCGCCCACACCACCTCCACCGGATACGAGGCCCCCGCCGCCTCGACCACCGGCGCACCACCCAACAGCCGCGCCCAGCCGTCCGCGTCGGTCGTCGCGGACGCGGCCACCAGCCGCAGCTCCGGCCGCAGCGTCTCGCGCACGTCCCACAGGAACGCCGCCGCCGTGTCCGCGTCCAGATGCCGCTCGTGGCACTCGTCCAGCACCACCACGTCGACACCGGCCAGCTCCGGCTCCCGCTGCACCCTTTGCAGCAGCACACCGGTCGTGACGACCTCCACGCGCACGTCCCGCCCGACCACCCGCTCCCCGCGCACGGTGAAGCCGACGCTCCCGCCGACCTGCTCGCCCAGCAGCCACGCCATCCGCCGCGCTGCCGCCCGCGCCGCGATCCGCCGCGGCTCGGCCACCACGACCCGCCGTGCGTGCCCCTCGCCCAGCAGTCCGGCCAGCGCCAGCGGCACCAGCGTCGTCTTGCCGGTACCGGGCGGCGCGACGAGCACAGCGGTGCCGTGCCCCTCCAGGGCCTCGTTCAGACCGGGAAGGGCAGCGCGTACAGGAAGGGAGTCCAGAGCGTCGTAACGGATCACGCCCCCAGTGTCGTACGCCCGCGAACCGCCTCCCCACGCGCGCGTACGTTCCATCCCCTCCCACGCGCACGAGCGCGGGGGCTCAGCCCCGCTCGCACACGAAGATCGCGGTCCCGGGAATCAGGTTCCCGCGCAACGGTGACCAGCCGCCCCACTCGGACGTGTTCCACGCCGGCCACTCCGGCTCGACCACGTCGACGAGGCGGAAACCCCCGGCCACCACGTCCCGCACCCGGTCGCCGATCGTCCGATGGTGCTCGACGTACACCGCGCGGCCCTCCTCGTCCTGCTCGACATAGGGCGTGCGGTCGAAGTACGAGGCGGACACCGACAGCCCCTCCGGGCCGGGCTCGTCGGGGAACGCCCAGCGGATCGGGTGCGTCACCGAGAAGACGAATCGGCCGCCGGGACGCAGCACCCGGCGTACCTCCTTGAGGACCTGCACCGGGTCGGCGACGAACGGCAGCGCCCCGTACGCCGAGCACGCCAGGTCGAAGGAACCGTCCGCGAAGGGCAGCGCGCCCGCGTCGGCGCACACCAGGGGGAAGGCGCCGCCGATCCGCAGCGCGTGCTGGAGCTGGCGGTGGGAGAGGTCCAGGGCGACCGGACGAGCCCCCTGCGCGGCCAGCCAGCGCGCGCACTGGGCCGCTCCGGCGCCGATCTCCAGGACGCGCCTGCCGTCGAGTTCCTCCGGCGGGCCGAGCAGTCCGGCCTCGATCTCGTCGAGGCCCTCGGGGCCCCACACGAAACGGTCGTCCCCGAGGAACGTGCCGTGATCGACCTGGTACTCGTCGGCGTTGCGGTCCCACCAGCCCCGGTTGGCCCGGGAACTCTCCGTGACACCGGCTGCGCGCCGGGTGGCTTCCGACTCGGACGTTTCGGGCTCTTGGATGATCGGCTCCCTGGTATTGGTCTGCGGGCTGTCCGCTCCCGCTGTCCCGCCGGCCTGGCGGGTGGGCGTCGCGAACGGGACGTCATCAGGCCCGCGTGGCCTTGCGAGACTCGTTTTGTGCCGGGTATGCGGCGATCCGCCCCGGGTGTGCGCCTTCGCGCATTGACCCTGTCCGACTGCCCCCGTATGCTACAAGTTGCGCTGCGAGCTTGCGCTCCTCAGACGTAGCAGGCTGCGCTCGCATCTGTTGTTGTCCCCTCGGTTGTCGAGGCGCCGCCAGAGTTTTCTGGTGTGGCGCTTCCTTGGCTGTCCGGCTTCTTCAGAGCGAAACGGGCTCCCGGCGTAAGCAGTACCTACGACTCACTGTCCGTACCGGAGCCCTTTCCCACATGACGAGCAGCACCGAGACCACCTCTACCACTCCGCAGGTAGCGGTCAACGACATCGGTAACGAGGAAGCTTTCCTCGCCGCGATCGACGAGACGATCAAGTACTTCAACGACGGCGACATCGTCGACGGCGTCATCGTGAAGGTCGACCGGGACGAGGTCCTGCTCGACATCGGTTACAAGACCGAAGGTGTCATCCCGAGCCGCGAGCTCTCGATCAAGCACGACGTCGACCCGAACGAGGTCGTCAAGGTCGGCGACGAGATCGAGGCCCTTGTTCTCCAGAAGGAGGACAAGGAAGGCCGCCTGATCCTCTCGAAGAAGCGTGCCCAGTACGAACGTGCCTGGGGCACCATCGAGAAGATCAAGGAAGAGGACGGCATCGTCACCGGTACCGTCATCGAGGTCGTCAAGGGTGGTCTCATCCTCGACATCGGCCTCCGTGGCTTCCTGCCGGCTTCCCTCGTCGAGATGCGCCGTGTCCGCGACCTCCAGCCCTACGTGGGCAAGGAGCTCGAGGCGAAGATCATCGAGCTGGACAAGAACCGCAACAACGTGGTCCTGTCCCGCCGCGCCTGGCTCGAGCAGACCCAGTCCGAGGTTCGCCAGACGTTCCTCACCACCCTGCAGAAGGGTCAGGTCCGCTCCGGCGTCGTTTCCTCGATCGTCAACTTCGGTGCGTTCGTGGACCTGGGTGGCGTCGATGGTCTGGTGCACGTCTCGGAGCTCTCCTGGAAGCACATCGACCACCCGTCCGAGGTTGTCGAGGTCGGCCAGGAAGTCACCGTCGAGGTCCTCGACGTCGACATGGACCGCGAGCGTGTCTCCCTGTCGCTGAAGGCGACCCAGGAAGACCCGTGGCAGCAGTTCGCCCGCACCCACCAGATCGGCCAGGTCGTGCCCGGCAAGGTCACGAAGCTGGTTCCGTTCGGTGCGTTCGTCCGCGTGGACGAGGGCATCGAGGGTCTGGTCCACATCTCCGAGCTGGCCGAGCGCCACGTGGAGATCCCGGAGCAGGTCGTCCAGGTCAACGACGAGATCTTCGTCAAGGTCATCGACATCGACCTCGAGCGCCGTCGCATCAGCCTCTCGCTGAAGCAGGCCAACGAAGCCTTCGGCAACGACCCGGCCTCGGTCGAGTTCGACCCGACGCTGTACGGCATGGCCGCGTCGTACGACGACCAGGGCAACTACATCTACCCCGAGGGCTTCGACCCCGAGACCAACGACTGGCTCGAGGGCTTCGAGTCCCAGCGTGAGGTGTGGGAGAACCAGTACGCCGAGGCTCAGACCCGCTTCGAGCAGCACCAGCAGCAGGTCATCAAGTCCCGCGAGGCGGACGCTGCGGCTGCCGCCGAGGGCGTCGACACCCCGGGTGCGGCTCCGGCCGCGTCCGCTGGTGGTAGCGGCGGCGGTGGCGGTTCCTCCTACTCCTCCGAGGGTGCGGACACGTCCGGTGCCCTCGCGTCGGACGAGGCGCTTGCCGCGCTGCGCGAGAAGCTGGCGGGTGGGCAGAGCTGAACGCCCACTGAGCAATAGCTCTTGAACTGAGGGCCCGTATCCCCTGGGGTACGGGCCCTCAGTGCGTTCCCCGCCACCCTGGTGGAAACGTAGGGGATGTACGAGCAACTGATGGGCTGCAACCGGCCTTTGGGGGCTTCCTTGATCATTTATGATCGGGAAGAGGCGCCGAACACCTGGCGCACACGGACAACGGGCCCGGCACCAGTCGGCGTTCGTTCCCGCGGAACGTCCGGCTCACCGGTGGCGCCGGCGTGCCGTGTTCGCCACCATGGGGCACCCGGGCTCGCACCCACCGCCCAGGCCGCCCAGCGCGAACAAGCCCTTCCGCGCCCTCAGCGCGAGCGACTTCACGCTCACGTGACGTGCCGTCGCGTCGACGCGGAGGCCGACGCGGAGCATGAAAAGCCCGTAAGAAGGGGCTGATGGGGGGCGTCAGCGGGAATGCCCCCGCTCTGCACCGCGTTGTGGAGTACGAACACGAGGAGGAGCGGTCACAGTGCTTGATCCGCAGGGTTTGTACGCATGGGAGCCGAAGGGCCTGGCTGTCGTCGACATGGCGCTCGCACAGGAATCGGCCGGCCTTGTCATGCTCTACCACTTCGACGGATACATCGACGCGGGCGAGACCGGCGACCAGATCGTCGACCGGCTCCTCGACACGTTGCCCCACCAGGTCGTCGCCCGCTTCGACCACGACCGGCTCGTGGACTACCGCGCCAGGCGCCCGCTGCTGACGTTCAAGCGCGACAGCTGGGCCGCGTACGAGGAGCCCACCATCGACGTACGGCTGGTCCAGGACGCCACCGGGGCGCCCTTCCTGCTGCTGTCGGGGCCCGAGCCGGACGTGGAGTGGGAACGCTTCGCCGCGGCCGTCCAGCAGATCGTGGAGCGGCTCGGCGTCCGGCTGTCGGTGAACTTCCACGGCATCCCCATGGGTGTCCCGCACACCCGCCCGGTGGGCCTCACCCCGCACGGCAACCGCACGGAGCTCGTCCCCGGCCACCGCAGCCCCTTCGAAGAGGCCCAGGTGCCCGGTAGCGCCGAGGCCCTCGTCGAGTACCGCCTCATGGAGGCCGGACACGACGTCCTGGGCGTCGCCGCGCACGTGCCGCACTACATCGCCCGCTCCCCGTACCCGGACGCGGCGCTGACCGCCCTGGAGGCCATCACGGCGGCGACCGGCCTGGTCCTCCCGGGCATCGCGCACGCCCTGCGCACGGACGCCCACCGCACACAGACCGAGATCGACCGCCAGATCCGGGAGGGCGACGAGGACCTCGTGGCCCTCGTCCAGGGTCTCGAGCACCAGTACGACGCCGCGGCGGGCGCCGAGACCCGCGGCAACATGCTCGCCGAGCCGGTGGAGATCCCCTCGGCGGACGAGATCGGCCGCGAGTTCGAGAAGTTCCTGGCGGAGCGGGAGGGCGACGGTTAGGAGCTTCGGGCTCCGCCGGGTGGGATGTCGGTGGCAGGCCCTAAGCTTCGGCTCATGCTGAAGGTAGGTCTGACCGGCGGGATCGGCGCCGGCAAGAGCGAGGTGTCACGGCTGCTCGTGGAGTGCGGTGCCGTGCTGATCGATGCCGACCGCATCGCGCGCGAGGTCGTCGCGCCGGGGACACCCGGCCTGGCCTCCGTCGTCGCTGCGTTCGGGACGGACGTCCTCACCGCCGACGGCAGCCTGGACCGGCCCGGACTCGGTTCCATCGTCTTCGCCGACCCGGAGAAACTCGCCGTCCTGAACTCGATCGTCCACCCCCTGGTGGGCGCCCGTTCCCACGAGCTGGAGACCGCCGCCGCCGAGGACGACGTCGTCGTCCACGACGTGCCGCTGCTGGCGGAGAACGGACTCGCGCCGCTGTACGACGTCGTGATCGTCGTCGACGCGAGCCCCGAGACCCAGCTCGACCGCCTCGTCCGGCTGCGTGGCATGACGGAGGGGGACGCCCGCGCGCGGATGGCCGCCCAGGCGACGCGCGAGAAGCGCCTGGAGATCGCGGACATCGTCATCGACAACGACGTACCCCTGGACGACCTGCGGGAACGTGTGCGGGAGATATGGGCCGACCTGGTGCGCAGAGCCCACGCGTCCGAGCCTCCCCAGGAATAGCGGCCCCGGCCCGGGCGTTGAACCCCTGCAGCGAGGGAAGGACTTTGCCGTGCCCGAGACCAGCGGAACGACCGGACGTACTCCGGAGACGCATGTCATCGACTTCCGTGCCGCCGAGCAGTTGCTCGCCGCACGGGACCCGCGGGGCGCGGTGAAGCTGCTCGACTCGGTGATCGCCGCGCACCCCGAGAACACCGCGGCCCGGTTGCTGCGCGCGCGTTCCTTCTTCGCCGCCGCACAACTGAGGCCCGCCGAGCTGGAGTTCACCATCGTTCTGGAGCGCGAGCCGGACAACGCGTTCGCGCACTTCGCGCTCGCCCGGACCTATGAGCGTCAGGGCCGGCCCGACGAGGCCCGGCGCCACTTCAGGCTGGCGGCGGCGCTGGATCCGAATCCGGAGTTCTTGAAGGCGGCGCGCTTCGAGGAGTGAGGCCGGTGAGGCCGTCCGGGGCGGCACGAAGGGCGTGACCCACGAGAGCGGTCGTCCGGTTCGCTGGTGCCGCGAGGGTGCGGACATCGCCTGTTGCGGACCAGCGGCGACTAGCGGCGACGGTTCTCAGGAGGCCGGTACGGCGGAACGTCCGGGCCCGGCTGGTAGTGCGGACCCTGGCGGATGTGTCTGAGGATCAGGGCCAGATCGACGGTGATCACCAGCCACAGCACCCCGCAGGCGATCGCCCACCCGGTACGCCCGGCCAGCGCGAACGCGGCCGTACCGAAGGTCGCCCAGACCAGACCCCACACGCTCAGCCACATCCGCGCGCGCAGCGCACTGCGCGCGGTCGTCGGCTCACTGCCCGTACGCATCAGGATCACTACTCCTCTTTGCAACGTACCCTTCGGAACGGACGTTCACCAACGAGGTCGGAACAGGAGGTCGCCGCGTGCTTCCTGACGCCGATGAGCTGGCCGAGGTGCTGCTCGATCTGGCCGTACCGCACGAGGACATCAACGAACTCGTCCGGATGGGCCGAAGAGTCACGGACGACCCGGAGCTGCTGCGTTTCCTCGAGGCGTCCGTCGAGGAACTCGTCCGGGACATGGGAGAGGTCGGCGCCGCGGTCGACCTTCCCGAGCTCGACTGGGCGTCGGGTGCCCTGCAGCGCTGCTTCCCCGTGTACGTGTTCGTGGCCGCACTGCCCCACATCCGCGCGCACCACCGCGAGCGCGGCATCCCCGCAGATGTCTCCCGGCACACCCTCGCCGACCTCGGGCGGCACGTCGCCCTGCACCGCAGGCGCCACGGCCTGCCGGGCGTACAGGCCCCGCACTGGCTCACCCACCACTTCCGGGGCGAGCTGTACCAACTGGGCCGGCTGCAGTTCGAGCGGGCGCGGCACGGGGAGCGTACGGGGCGGATGCTCGCCTCGGCAGGGCTGGAGCCGGCCCCGGGCACGCCCTGTCTGAACCTCCACATCCCCGACTTCCTCGGGCCGCTGTCGCCGGCCGCCTGCGACCGCTCGCTGGCGCTGGCCGGCGAGTTCTTCGCGCGGCACTACCCAGAGGAGAAGTTCCGGGTCGCGCTCTGCCACTCCTGGCTGCTCGACCCGCAGCTGAAGCGGTACCTGCCCGAGGACTCCCACGTCATCCGGTTCCAGGAGCGCTTCCGGGTCGCCCGCGAGGACACGGAGCCCGCGGACACGGAACCGGTCCGGTTCGTCTTCGGGGACCCGGAGTTGCCGATCGAGACGCTGCCGCGGCGTACGTCCATGGAGCGGGCCGTGGGTGATCATCTGCGGGCGGGTGGCCATTGGCACATCGGGCACGGCTGGTTTCCGTGGTGAGCCGCATCGGGCTGTTGTGAGCCGTAGCAGGGCCGTTGAGAGTGGTGGCGGGCTGTTGTGAGCCAGGGGCTTGGGGCTGCGTGCCCGTGTTGCAGGCCCGTCGCCCACCGGTTGTCACTCACACGGGTGAACATGTGCGAGGCAGGAACGGGTGTGCGGGGGTGGGCCGTTGGGCTGGCATGGAGCTGAAAATGCGAACGGGACATGAGGGAACGGGCCCCGGGGCGATCACCCCTGACGGCTGTGCGGTCGAGCTGTACTCACGGCTACCGCTGGGACCCGATCCGGACATCATCGCCGGAGCTGTGCCGGCAGGGGCACGCATCCTGGAGTTGGGCAGCGGCGTCGGGCGCATGACCCACCCCCTGTTGGAGCGGGGCTTCACGGTCACAGCGGTGGACGAGTCTCCCGAGATGCTCGAGCGTGTCCGCGGAGCGCGCACGATATGCAGCCCCATCGAGGACATCGACCTGGGCGAGACCTTCGACGTGGTGCTGCTCGCGTCCTTCCTGGTGCACAGCGGAGACGTCCGGGTGCGGCAGGGGCTGTTGCGCGCCTGCGCGAGGCATGTCACGGCGGACGGCTGTGTGCTCGTCCAACGCGAGGGCGAGGACTACCACACCAATGTGCCGCGCGAGCGGATCGACCCCAGCGGCGCGACTATACGGATCGTGTCGTCCGAGCCGCTCGGCGACGGAGTCAACTCGGTACGCGCGGAGTACGAGTTCCCGGACGCGACCTGGATCCAGACGTTCCGGGCCCGCCCGCTGACGAAGGAACAGTTCGAGGAAGCACTTGCGGAGGCTGGGCTGGAGGTGGACAAGTACCTGACGGAGGACCGGATCTGGGTGCGTGCTGTAAGGCGATGAGTATGTCCGAGACCACCGTCGTCGCCGTGGACGTGCTACCGACGTCAGCAGGGCCGATGTCGTAGACCTGGCAGATGTAGGCGTCGGCACGGTGCAGGTCGGCGGCGGGGTTGCTGGTGCCGTCGGCATGGGCTCGGTTGCTGTTGTCGGGTGCCCCGGTCAGTGGCCCTCGGGGTGGCCACCTCCCGGCAGGCCCCGCAGGCGTTCCAGCTCGCGGCGGTCGCGCTTGGTCGGGCGGCCCGTGCCGCGGTCGCGGATGCCGGCCGGGGCGAGGGCCTCGCGAGGCGGGGGCGGCGGGCTGTTGTCGACGTAGCACTGGACGGCCACCGGGGCGCCGACCCGCTTGCGGATCAGTCGCTTGACGATGACGATCCGCTCCCAGTTCTCCTGCCGCAGCCGCACCTCGTCGCCGACGCGCACCGAGTAGGCAGGCTTCACGCGCTCGCCGTTGACCCGGACATGGCCGCCCCGGCAGGCGGTGGCTCCCATGGACCGGGTCTTGACCAGTCGGACGGCCCAGATCCAGCTGTCGAGGCGCACGGTCTCGCCGTTCTGCGGACCGGCCGCCTCGGCTGCGGCCACGGCCGCGGCCACCTTCGGGTCGACGACCTCGGCCTCGGACGCCGGGCCGCTTCCGCTCCCACCGGTACCGCCAGTTCCGGTTCCGGTTCCGGTCGCGTTCCCGGCGAGGCTGTCGGCCCCGGTGCTGCTCCCGCCGGTCTCGCCCGTCTTGTCGTCCGTACGCTCCTCAGCCATGCCTCCGACCTTAGTACTCAGCGCCGGGCGGTCCCGGCGGGTTTCCGACACCGCGGCGGGGAGCCGGAACGTGGGGTGTCCGTCCCTTCCGTACGGTGAAGGCATGAACACCAGCGGCCATGCCGGACCAGGCGAGCCCGGCGGACACACCGGCTACACCGGATACACCGGACGTGCCGGGCACGCCGGACATGCCGGTCTCGTCGGGCTCGACGAGCGGGTCGCCGGGTGTCGGGCCTGTCCTCGATTGGTCGGCTGGCGGGAGGAGGTGGCCCGTACCAAGCGCGCCGCCTTTGCCGACTGGACGTACTGGGGCCGTCCGGTACCCGGGTTCGGCCCGGCGGATGCCCGGCTGCTGATCGTCGGTCTCGCCCCGGCCGCGCACGGCGGCAACCGCACCGGCCGCATGTTCACCGGCGACCGTTCCGGAGACGTGCTGTACCAGGCGTTGTACGACGTGGGACTCGCCTCCCAGCCCACCGCGGTCTCCGCCGACGACGGTCTGCGGCTGTACGGCGTGCGGATCACCTCGCCCGTCCACTGTGCCCCGCCCGCCAACAAGCCGACCCCCGAGGAACGGAACACCTGCCGGCCCTGGCTCGTCCAGGAGCTGAACCTGCTGCGGCCGACCCTGCGGGCGGTGGTCGTCCTCGGCGCCTTCGGCTGGCAGGCCGCGCTGCCGGCGTTCGCGGAGGCGGGCTGGGAGGCGCCCCGGCCTCGCCCCGCATTCGCGCACGGCGCGCACGTCCCGCTCGACGGGCTCGACCTCTTCGGCTGCTTCCACGTCAGCCAGCGCAACACCTTCACCGGCCGGCTCACCCCCGAGATGCTCCGCGAGGTGCTGGCCACGGCGTCGAAGGCGGCGGGACTGCGAAAATGAGGCGACGTCGACGTCGTACGCACGTTACGGTCCCCGGATGCCCCTCTACCCGGAGATCGAACCGTACGACCACGGCATGCTCGACGTCGGCGACGGCAACCGCGTGTACTGGGAGACCTGCGGGAATCCGAGCGGCAAGCCGGCGCTGGTGCTGCACGGTGGGCCAGGGTCCGGTTGCAGCCCGTACCTCCGGCGGCTTTTCGACCCGGCCGCGTACCGGATCGTGCTGCTCGACCAGCGTGGGAGCGGGCGTTCGACACCGCGCGCGAGTGCGTACGACACCGACATGAGCGTGAACACGACCGCTCATCTCATCGCCGACCTGGAGCTGCTGCGCCGGCACCTGGGGATCGGGCGGTGGCTGGTGTGGGGTGTGTCGTTCGGGTCGGTGCTGGGGCTGCGGTATGCGCAGACGCACCCGGGGGCCGTGTCGGAGCTGGTGCTGACGGGCGTCGCGACCGGTTCGAATGCCGAAGTAGGGCTGCTGACCAGGGGACTCGGCAGGATCTTCCCGGAGGCCTTCGCGGACTTCCTGGCCGGGCTGCCGGAGGCGGAGCGGTCCGGCAATCTCGCCGCCGCCTACAACCGGTTGCTCGAGTCGCCCGACGCCGAGGTGCGGGAGCGGGCCGCGCGGGCGTGGACGGACTGGGAGACGGCGATGGTTCCGGCGCCGCCGAGGTCGGTCGAGCGCTTCGAGGACCCGGCGTTCCGCCTGGGTTTCGCCCGGACCGTCACGCACTACTTCGGCAACGACCACTTCCTGGGTGAGGGCAACGGAGAGGGGGTCGTGCTGCGGGACGCGGCTCTTCTGAAGGACATCCCCGGGACGCTGGTCCAGGGCAGCCTCGACCTCGGTAACCTCCTCGGCATCGTCTGGCGGCTCCATCACGCCTGGCCGGGGAGTGAGCTGGTGATCGTGTCCGAGGCGGGACACAACGCGGGAGCGCCGGGTGTGGCGCAGGCGCTGGTGGCAGCGACGGACACCTACGCGGCCCGCTGACGCACACCTACGCGCCACACCCGCGCGCCCGCCTGCACCATCCCGGCCGTCCAGCCGCGGGCGAAGAGTCTGCCACCGTCCCACGAAACGTCAGGCCGCCAGGGCGTGTCGCGGTTCCTTCCGCCCGTCCTCACGGCTCTGAGCGGTCAGGACCCCTCTGACCTGCGGGGGGGGGGTGCCCCCTTTCCGGGGACCGGGGCGCCCGTGGTGCCGGAAGGTCGATCAGGTCGCTGACGCCTGCCACCTCCTGGAGGGTGCGGGCGAGGGAGACCAGGGTCTGCCGTACCGCTGTGATCTCGGCGCGCAGAGCGTCCACGTGTTCCCACTGGCGCTCGTGCGCGACGGGGTCCCGGCCGGGCGGGCGCTGGGACTCGTAGGCCGTCAGTCGCGGGTGCCAGGAGGCGAGGAGGGGGCGCAGTACGCGGTTGAGGACGGTCACGGCCAGGACGCCGAAGCTCACATGCCCGGGCGCCAGGGGCGGGGCGACGTCGGGGCCGTAACGGCGGAGTATCTCGCGGGTCGTGGTGAAGAACGTGTAGAGGGAGGACAGCGCCTCGCGCAGGAAGCCCTCCTCCGGGTCGAGTTCCTCCACCGACACCCGCGTGACCAGCTCCAGGTACAACTCCCAGGCCGCACTGCGTTCGGCGTCGGCCGGTTCCCACGTACCGGAGATCTCGCCGACGAAGGGAATCGTCAGCTTGGCCGTGACCTGCGCCGGGCCTCTCGGGCTCCGACGCCTGCGCTGCCTGTGTCCCATGATCGCCTCCCCGGTACCCACAGTAGGGTAAGTCGCCGTGTGGGATGTCTTCCTCAGCTACAGCCGCGGTGATGTGGAGCAGGTCCGTCCGCTCGCGCGGGCACTGCGCGACGGCGGGCTCCAGGTGTTCACCGACGAGACCGGAGTCGCCTTCTTCGCCGGCATCAGCGCCACCATCCGGCGCGAACTCGCCCGCTCCAAGGCACTCCTGGCGTACTACTCCACCGGCTACCCCGAGCGCGAGGCCTGCCAGTGGGAGCTGACCACCGCCTACCTCGCGGGACTTGAGGAGGGCGACCCGCGGCGCCGCGTGATGGTCGTCAACCCGGAACCGGGGGCGGACCACATCCATCCGGTGGAGCTGCGGGACGCGCGGCACGGCCCCGGGGAGGACCTCGTCGCCCTCGTTGCCGACGTACGCGCGCACGTGGCGTTGCTCGACGGTCCGATGACCGTGCGGGAGCGGGACGTACGACGACGGTCGCCGGGCGCGCCGCCGCCGCGTCCCGAGTTCCTCGGCCGTCTCTCCGAGCTCTGGCGGGTGCACTCCGCCCTGCACGCCCATGCCGCGCCCCTGGTCACCGGCCGTGCGGCCGCGCGCGCCGCGCAGATCCGCGGCATGGCGGGCATCGGGAAGACGGCACTCGCCCAGGAGTACGCGCTCCGCTTCGAGGCCGCGTACCCGGGCGGCGTCTTCTGGCTGGACGCGGACGCGTACGACGACTCCCTGCGCGCCCTCGGCGCGGGCGACCTCTTCGCCCGCCTCGACGCCGCCGGCGAACCGTACCTCTGGATCGTCGACGGTGTTCCTGCGCGAAGCCGCCGCACCACACGCGAGATCGCGGACATGGCGGCACCTCACCCCCTGGGCCACACCCTCTTCACCCTCCGCGGCCGTGCCTACGACCGACTCGGCACCCCCATCGACCTGGGGCCCCTCGACGCGCTCCACGCGCGCGTGCTCGTCAGCGGCGAGGACACACCGATCGACAGCGGCGAGGACACACCGACCGCCGCGCCGCACGGCCGCTGGTCCGCTCTCCTCGACGCGGTCGACGGACATCCGCTCGCCCTGTCCCTCCTGGGCCGTGCGGTCCGCGGAGGCCATTCGCCGCACGCCCTCTACGACCGCCTGCACGCCCGGGGAACCTCCCTGCTCGACACGCTCGCCGACGAAGACGTGACGGGCTCCCTGGTAGGCGACGTGCACACGGCGAACGCCGCCGACGTACTGCGCTGCGCCGGCGCACTGCACCCGCTGCCACTGACCGTCGAGGACGCGGAGCACGTGCTGGCCACCGCCGACCGCCTGCCGAGGGCGGTCGCCCGCCGACGCGCCGAGAACGGCGTCGCCGAACTTCGTGTACGCAGCCTGCTCGCCCCCGCCCCCGACGGGGGATGGCGGCTCCACCCGGTCACCCTGCACGCCTGGCACCACCAGGACCCGGCCCCCGCCCGTACCGAGGCCCTGCGCCATACCGCCCTGCGCACCCTGTGCGTGCGGCCCGACCCGGTTACGCTGGCCTTCCCCGGAAGCCGGAGGGAGGCACCCATGACAGCACCCAGCGAGTCGGAACGCATGGCGGCCTTCGACCTCCAGGTCGAACTGGTCACCCGGATCGGGGTGCAGGAACTGGCACCGGGCACCGGAAGTCTGCGCGAGGCACTCACTTCGCTGAAGTCACTGATCGACTTCACGCGCGCGACGCTGCACACGTACAGCATCGGCCTGGAACGCGGCACGGACGGCGGTGCGCCGACGGTCCAGAGCCTCGCGTACACGTTGATCAACGACGTCATCCGGCCCTTCACCACTCCATGGCATCCCCGCCTCGCCGCGTACGAGGCCCGCTGCCCGGCGGACGTCGCCCCCCTCGACCATGAGGCGGACTGGCCGGAGGCGGATGCGGTGCGCGCCGAACTGGCCGCGCTGCGGGCGCCGTTGCTGCGGATCGCGGAGGGGCTGGGGGACATCTCCGGCGCGGACTTCGGGGTGGCGGCGACGGGTTGAGAACCCGGAACGGACCTCGGCAGTGTTGATCGCGATCAGCTGCCGAGGGCGTCGCAAGGACTTCGAGACCTCTGTGGTCGGCTCCGTACGCACAGCGGGCAGGAAATTGCGTTCATAAGGAATCCAGGTCTCCAGCCAACCGTCACACGGCCGAAACGCAGCCGTTCCATCCTCTGCAGGACCGCGATCTACCGTGGAGCAGTGGAGCATACGGGCCGCACTCGATCGGGCCCCCTGCCTGCCCTGGCCCCACACCCTGCCCCGCAGCCAACAGCCCGGCCACCGTCGCCCGAAGGCCCACCCCCGCCTCGTACCGACGACAGGAGCCCCGTGTCGCGACCCGCTGCTCTGACTCTTCCACCCTGGCTCGCCCACGCTCTGCGTGCCCAGCGGGGGCCCGTGCCCTGGAACGCGGTGGCGCGGGGCGCGCTGTCCGCCGGGCCGGTACTGCTCGCGGCCGTGGTGGCCGGGCGTACGTCCCTGGGGGTCGTCGCGGCCATCGCCGCCATGCTGGCCGGGATCAACGACCGGCCCGGCAGCCGACGGGCCTCGGTGCGCAGGATCGGGGTGCCCGCGCTCGCTGGGGCCCTGGGGCTGCTGGTCGGGACGTATGCCGGGACGCATGTGGGGGCCGTGCTGCTGACCGTGCTGCTCACTTTCGTCGGACTGGTCGCCGGGGGCGTGAGTGCCGCCGGGCCCGTGGCCTCCGGTGCCGGGACGCAGTTGCTGGTCGCCTCCGCCATCGGGGCCGGGATGCCGTTGCCCGAACCGGGATGGCAACGGGCGCTCGCCTTCCTCGTGGGAGCCGGATGGCTGCTCGGACTGCGGCTGGCCCTGCCCACGCCCGGCTCCTTCGCCGGAGACTTCCGGTTCGACGGGGAGCGGGTGGCCGTCGCCGCGGTCTATGACACCGTGGCGGAACTCCTCGACGCCGCGGGTACGCCGCACGCCGCCGCCCGGCGTGCCGCGCTCACCGCCGCCCTCGATCACGCGCAGGACGCGCTCGCCGGTCCCCGCCTGCGCCGGCATGCCAGTTCCGCGGCCGAACGGCGGCTGCACGCGCAGTACGCCGCCGCCTTGCCGCTCGCCGAAGCCGCGACCGCGCTCGCCTGGGCCGGGGAGAACGTCTCCGGGCGGGCTTCCGAAGGCCCCCGACGCCTCGCCGCCGCCGTACGCGACAACACGCACACCGGGCCGCTGCCCGCGCCCTCCCGTTCGGCGCCCGGGCTGCGGGCCCTCGACGACGCCCTCCTGCACGCCGCCGAGGCCTTCGACCGTGCCAAGGGCGTCGATCTGCACACCCGCAGGCGCGGCGCCAGGGGCCTGCTCCGTACCGCGTTCGGGGCCGGGGGACGGGAGTACGGGCTGCGGGTCGCCCTCTGCTTCGGGGCCGGCGTCGGTGTCGCCCAAGCCCTGCACCAGGCGCGCTGGTACGGGGAGCACGAGCACTGGTACTGGCTGCCCGCCACCGCCGTCTTCCTCGTCAAGCCCGACCTGGGGCCGCTCGCCTCGCGCGTCCTGTGCCGCGCCGCCGGAACTGTCCTGGGGGCCCTCGTCTTCGCGGCGTTCGCGGCGGTGCTGCCCCGGCCGGAGGGGCTCATCGCGCTGGTCGCCGTCAGCGGTGCCCTGATCCCCGTCGCCACCCGGCACTTCGCCGCGCAGACCGCCGTCGTCACCGTGCTCGTCCTCGCGTTGGTGATGGTGGGTGGGGAACCGCAGGCCTCCGCCGGCCGGATCGGGGAGACGCTCCTGGCCTGTGTGATCGTGCTGATCGTGGGGCACCTGCCGATGCCGGGACAGCGGGCCGGCGGGGTGCGGGCGCGGTTGGCCGTGGCGGTGAGCGCGGCGCATGCGTATCTGGCGCATGTGCTGCGGGAGTCGGACACGCCCCTTGTGGACGATGGCGGGACTCGCGCGCTCGCCGACCGCGCCGGCGAAGGCCGCGTAAGCGAAGGCCGCGTAAGCGAAGGCCGCGCCAACGCAGGTACCAGTAGCACGGTCCGTACTGGCGCAGACCATACAAATCCCTACCGTATCGGTGCAGGCTTTACCCATGCCGGTCACGCTCACCCGATCCGCCCACGCGACGACGACCGCGCCCGTCGTTGGACCCTCCGCCGCGAGGCCTACCGCACGCTCGCCGAGGCCCGTGCCGCCATCGCCCTCGCCGCCGCCGAACTCCCCGCGCTGGCCCGGCACGCCGAGGGTGCGGACGAGGTGGCCGATATCCTCGAACAGCTCGTCGACACCACCACTGCCTGTGCCGTGCAACTCGACGACACGGGGCGGCTCCCACCGGAGCACGCGGAGCGCCTGGCCGTCCTGCTCGATGGACTCGCCGGGCACCGGGAGCTGGTCGGGCCGCGTTCGCCCGACATCCCCCTTGCCATGTGACGGGCGGAACCCAAGGGTGTGCGTCGGCCTTCGGGGCGCGAGCGGGGAGTGAGCCCCTTCGGTGTCACGATGAGTGCGAGGAACGAAACGAACAGTAGTCAAATCGAGCATTGAGTAACCGAATTCTCACACTCCGCGCTGAATCCGTGTCAACTACGTCTCAGTCCCGCAACTGAGCGAGGCGTTCGGCCCCTGGAGGGCGTTAACTCCTACAGTTACGACGCTTTCTGGAGGTGCAGGGTGGTGAACGGGCGAACAGTGCTCGAACGCTTTCCCGCAGGTGGGCCGCGAGGCTCGTGGCCGGCGGAGGAGTTCGCGCACGCGCGGCGACTTGAAGGGCTGCAGGCCGAGGTCGTGATGGACCTTGCGACGGACGCGTTCCTGGTGATCGTGCGCGGTGGAGAGGTGGCAGCCGACGCCGTCGCCTGAGGTCAGCCCCCTTTCGGGGCGGGCACCTGCGCCTGGTGGGCGGGTGCCCGCGTCGGAATCCTCGACGTGAACTGCTCCGCCTGGAGCGAGTAGAGCTCCGCGTAGATCCCTCCTGTCGCCAACAGCTCCTCCGGTGTGCCGGACTCCACCAGCCGGCCCTGGTCCAGGACATGCACGAGGTCCGTGTGCCGGACGGACGCCAGCCGGTGGGTGATCAGGATCACCGTCTGACCCGTACCGGCCAGGGCGCGGATCTTCTCGAAGACCTCCAGCTCGGCCCGGGCGTCCAGGGCCGCCATCGGCTCGTCCACGATCAGGATCCGCTCGCGCCGATAAGCGGCCCGGGCGATCCCCAGCCGCGGCCACTGGCCGCCGGACAGCTCGTGCCCGCCGCTGAAGTTGCGGGCCAGCAGGGTGTCCAGACCGCGCGGCAGATCCACCATCACCTCCTCGGCCCCGGCCTCCGCGACCGCGTCGGTGATCCGCTCGTCGGTGAGCGGCTCCGACGAACGTCCGACCGCCACGTTCACGCATCGCGGTCGGTCAGGATCGCGCCGAACGGGGTGATGACGGTGAGCCCGGGCGATGGTGTTCAGCTGGAGTGAGTCGTCACCAGCGGCCAGTTGTTCACGGGCGACCTGTAACACCCGAGCGCGGTTGCGTGCGGGATCCGCCCGTAGCACCGGCCCCTGCTCGCCCTTCGGTGTCACGAGCCCAGCATGAAGGACCACCAACCACAACCGTTCTCCTTCCCCTCTGCTCCAGCTGGACGGCGACGTTCTGACAACCGTGCGAGGGCAACCACGGCGTCCGCCGCGCACGGAGCCACCCTCAGCGCCGGCGGACCAGGGCATCTCCGAGGAAGCGGCCGTACAGTGATCGCGGTTCGCAATCCGAGCTGCACCCGGTCTGGTGCGGTGGCCGGGGTCGGTGGACCTGTGCGCGCATTGCGTTGTCCAGGCTGCGGTGACCGGTTGAGGTCGGATGTCAGGCCCCCGCCGTCCGAGGGCGCGGCCCTATGCGGCGGCCGAGCTCGCGCGGCTTCGGTAGGCGTCTTCAGCGCCGCACCAGGAGATCGATAGCGACCTCCAGCCGTTCGAGGTAGAACTCCCGTGACGCGGCCTGATGCTTGAGGCCGATCGACGCGCTGATCATCGTCTGCGCGACAGCGGAGGCCGCCGCTCGTCCTGACGCGACGGCGATCGCGTCTGTGATCAGTTCCTCGAAACGTCGCGGCGCGGTCTCGACGATCTCTCCGAGGAGGTCGGGATTGTCCTCGATGACCACCGCGACATCGCGCGTCAGCGGACCGATGTAGCGGCCCGCCCACTGGTCGAACGATTCGACGAGGCGCTCTGGAAGGGGTCGGCCGGTGTCGGCCAGGACGTGTTCGACCGCTGTGATGTCGCGATCCAAGGCCTGGGTGACCGCGGCACGGAACAGAGTCTCCTTCGAGGAAAAGAGGAAGTAGAGCCCGGGCCGGGAGATGTGCGCCGCCCGCGCCACCTCCTCCATCGAGGTCTTCCTGTAACCGAATCGCGCGAACGTGACCATGGCGGAGTCCAGAACCATGGACCGACGGTCGGTATCGGCGACTGTCGACGGCGGGTGGCCAACATCGGGACTGCTCATGAAACGAGCATACGAGCGAGAGCCGCACTATACAAATCAAGTCCAGTGCGTATAGTCGCCGTCATGACCACTCGCGAACCCATCTCCACACCCTTCACCTCCTCCAGCACCGCGGACGAGGTACTGCGGGGCGTCGACCTCACCGGCCTCCGCGCGATCGTGACGGGAGCCTCCTCCGGAATCGGGATCGAGACGGCTCGTGCGTTGACCTCTGCCGGGGCGGAGGTGACGCTCGCTGTCCGGAACACGAATGCGGGTGACGCCGCCGCTGAGACGATCGCGAAATCGACCGGAGAGATCCGGCCCCGAGTCGTCCAGCTCGACCTCGCCGACAGGACCACCGTTACGCGATTCGTCGACGCGTGGGGCGGCCCGCTTCACCTGCTGATCAACAACGCGGGCGTGGTCACCGGCGGCCTCGAACGAACACGTGAGGGCTGGGAGCTGCAATTCGCGACAAACCATCTCGGCCACTTCGCCCTGGCCGCCGGCCTTCACGGCGCCCTGGCCCTGGGAGCGTCCGACCGCGACGGAGCACGGATCGTCTCGGTCAGTTCGACGGCGCACATGCGCTCCGGCATCGACTTCGACGACCTCCACTTCGAGCGTCGCGTCTACGACCCGCAGATTGCCTACGCCCAGTCGAAGACGGCGAACTCTCTCTTCGCCGTCGAGGCGACCCGCCTCTGGGCGTCCGACGGCATCGTTGCCAATGCGGTGAACCCGGGCGGTGTCGCAACGGGACTGCAGCGGAACTTCACCACGCAACAGAAGGAGTCGCTCGATGCGGCCGAGGCCGCCGGAGTCTTCACGTACAAAACGGTCGAGCAGGGGGCCGCCACCAGCATCGTCGCGGCCGTCGCCCCCGAGTTCGCTCACTCCGGAGGCCACTACCTCGACGATGCACAAGAGGCCTACACCGTGTCGAACGACGCCGACCTCGCGCAGCACCCACACGGCGTCAAGGAATGGGCGCTCAATCCCGCCACCGCCAAGCGCCTCTGGACGGTCTCGACCGACCTACTCCGCGCCTGACCTCTCGACGCCACAGCAAGTGGCACAGCCGCCTTCGCAGTTGGGTATAGCTCCTTTGAACGGAAGGGTTGATCTGCACTGACCTGCGGTCTGCCCCATCGGCGTGATCCTCTTCGGCCTCTGCTGACTGCGGCTGCCCTCGGGGGGGCGTGGACGACGAAGATCGCGCGTCAAGAGCTGCTGGCCGAGCAAGACGGCGGGACTGCCCTGGAGGACGCGGCCTGCGATGCCTTTGCGGCGGACATTCTTCTGCCCGACATGCTCGTCGATCGCCACATCACGGCTGTCAGTCCCACAGCGGACGCCGCCGTCGAACTGTGGCGGGCGAGCAATGCCTCCCGTATGGCGACGTGCGTCAAGACCAGTGAGCAATCGGAGTGGGCCGTCGGGAGGGCTATGGGGAGGGCCCGTCGTGACGGGGCATCGGGAGGCCTGTCGTGCGGGGTCGTCGGGAGGGGCACCGGGAGGGCTACGCGCTGACCGGCCTCGACCATGTCGGCGTCGCCCCCGTCAGGAGGCACAGGGCCAGGTACAACGGTATCGGCGGGGTGTACGGAACGGTTCCTGACGGCCGGTGGATCAGGCCCGGGACGGTCGGAGCGTCCGGAGCCTCCGGAGCCTCCGGAGCGTTGGGGGTGTCCGGGACGACCGCTCCGGTGGCGTACTGCGCCGGGGCGGGCCACTCCAGGGCGTAGTCGGAGTCGGACGGAACGATCCACCACCAGCGCGCCTCATCGGCGTAGACGCACCCGACCCGTGGCAGTCGCGGCATCAACAGGGGACCGAACCGTGCGGGGACCGCCACCGCGTCGCACCCCAGCGGGGCGGTCATGCCCTCGGGGAGGGGCAGGCGTCGGGGTGTTCCCGAGGCGTGCAGCCCGCGTCCGAGGCGGACCAGCGTGTCCAGGCTCAGCACCTGGCCGCCGCCGGAACCAGCCCTTATGCCCATTCGGTCCCCGTCCCGCGACGCCGGGCCCGCTCGGCGCCACCTGTACCTGTGTCTGTATCCGTGCCTCTGCCTGTGCCTCTGCCTGTATCCGTGCCACGTGCGGTGTCACGCCGTGGCTCGAGGCCGAAGCCGGTCGAGGCCGCAGCCCCGTGAGGGGGCCGGGCCTCGGTCTCCGCGCCGGAGCGCATGTCGGTGTCTGTGCCGGGGTGTATCCCGGTTCCCGAGCCGGGGAGTACTCCCGTTTCCGGGTCGGCGTGTATCCCGGTTCCCGGGCCGGGATACGGCTCGTTTCGCTCCCCGGCGTGCGTCTGTGCCGTCGCGCCCCCCGGGTTGCCGGACGGTCCCGGTTTCGGGCGGGCGCCCCAGCCCAGGTCGTTGCGGGAAGCGGTGTCGTAGCGCGGGGTGTCGGCCTTGCGGGGCAGTTCGGCCCAGACCAGCAGGCCGGGACCGTGCTCCTGGGCGCCCCAGGCGTGGCAGAGGGCGTCGACGAGGAACAGTCCCCTCCCGTGTTCCTCCTCGGCCCCCTGCGGCGACGGCTGGGGCTCACCCGGCGCGCAGCCTTCGTCCCGTACGGCTATCCGCACCAGGTCCTCACCGTCGTGCAACTCGCAGACGACGCGGCGACTCGCGGTGTGCACGATGGCGTTGGTGACCAGCTCGGAGACCACCAGAGCCGCCGAGTCGCAAGTGTCCTCGCAGACCGACCAGCCGGTCAGTCGCGCCCGTGTCAGGCGTCTGGCCTGAGCGGGGGAACCCGGATGGGCGGCCAGCTCGAATCGGAACCGGCGATCGGCAGTGGCCTGGCCGGGGATCACTCCCTCCTCCGCTCTCGAACGGGTTCGAGTGGGGGAACCCCCATCGACACCGAGACCGAGGGGGCGGCCTGCGGCAACGTCTGTTCCTAAGGGCGCGGACGGAATCACGCTTGCCACTATCGCCCCGCCGTGAACACTTGGCAAGTGTCACTCTGAAAAATGCAGAGTGCCGCGTGACGCGGTGAGGCGCCGTGGCACACTGCTCGCAACAGCATGTCGAGCGAGGCCAGTTGGGATCACCGAAGGCCGGTGCGCATCCGTTCCGTACGCATCCGTACCGATCTTCGAAGAGGCCTTCGAACAGAGCCGCAGGGCTGTCAGCATGCTTCGGTGGACCGGCCCGATTCTCTCGAGGCCGCCGATTCAGGGACTTTGTGGAGGTGGAGGGTGTGAGTGAACCGCGGCCCGCGCCGACGGTCGGTCAGGTAGTCCTCGGGCGGCGCCTTCTGGACCTGCGCGAACGCGCGGGACTCAAACGCGAGGAGGCCGCCCGTATCCTCCGCGTCGCCCCCGCCACGGTCCGCCGCATGGAGATGGCCGAGGTCGCACTCAAGATCCCGTATCTCCAACTGCTGCTGAAGGCCTACGGAATCTCCGACCAGGAGGCCGAGGCCTTCGTGCAACTGGCCGAGGACGCGAACAGACCCGGCTGGTGGCAGCGGTTCCACGACGTCCTGCCTGGCTGGTTCTCGATGCACGTCAGCCTGGAGGGGGCGGCCGCCCTCATCCGGCAGTACGAGCCGCACTTCGTGCCCGGCCTGCTGCAGACCGAGGACTACGCGCGTGGCGTCCTGGAGTCCGGTGCCATCGGGCAGACGGGCCCCGACGACATCGAGCGCCATGTCGCCCTGCGCATGCGACGACAGGAACTGCTCACCCGTCAGGAAGCACCCCGGCTGTGGGTCGTGATGGACGAGACCGTGCTGCGCCGCCCCGTCGGCGGCCCGGAGGTGATGCGTGCCCAGATCGACAAGCTGCTCGACGCGACGAAGCTGCCCAACGTGACCCTGCAGGTCGCCCCGTTCGAGAACGGGGCGCACCCGGGCACGTACGGGCCCTTCGTCCTCTTCCGATTCGCCGTGCCGGAACTTCCCGACATGGTCTACAGCGAGTACCTGACCGGCGCCGTCTACCTGGACGCGCGTGAAGAGGTGGCGACCCACCTCGAGGTCATGGACCGCATGGCGGCGCAGGCCGCAACTGCACATCGCACGAAGGAGATCCTCCGGGATCTCCGCAAGGAGCTGTGAATGGATCGCATCAAGCCGCGCAAACGCGTCTACAACGGCATGCCTGCGCGGGAGTTGGGCAGCGAGGGCTGGCACAAGCCCTGGAGCGGCGGCAACGGCGGCAACTGCCTGGAGGCGATGAAGCTCTCCGACGGCCGGATCGCCGTCCGCCAGTCCACCGACCCGGACGGACCGGCGCTGATCTACAGCACGGACGAGATGACCGCGTTCATCGAGGGCGCGAAGGCGGGGGAAGCGGACTTTCTGCTGTCGTGACGTTTGTTTCTGACTCTCGTATTGTCTGACTCTCGCTCAATTTCCTTGTCTTGGCGTTGAATTGATGGGTACTGAACTAATGGTTGAGATCGACACCAGCAAGCCCCACCCCGCGCGGATGTACGACTGGTACCTCGGCGGCAAGGACAACTACCCGGTGGACGAAGCCATGGGACGGCAGATGCTGGCCCTCGACCCGAGGGTGCCGGTGATGGCCAGGGTCAACCGGGCGTTCATGCAGCGGGCCACGCGCTGGCTCGCCGAGCACGGCGTTCGCCAGTTCCTGGATGTAGGCACCGGCATTCCCACCGAACCGAACCTCCACCAGGTCGCCCAGCAGATCGCCCCCGACGCCCGGGTCGTCTACTGCGACAACGACCCGATCGTCCTGGCCCACGCGGAGGCCCTGCTGCGCGGCACGGACGAAGGAGTGACCGAGTATCTGCAGGCCGACGTACGGGATCCGGACGCCATCCTCGAAGGCGCCCGGAAGATCCTGGACTTCGACCGGCCGGTCGCGCTCTCACTCATCGCGCTGCTGCACTTCGTCTCCGACGAGGACGGCGCGCACGAGTTGGTCGGCCGACTGCTGTCCGAACTTCCCTCCGGCAGCTACCTGGTGGTCAGCCACGCGACGGCCGACTTCACGCCCGAGGAGTCGCAGGCGGCCACCGAGAAGCTCAAGGCGGCCGGCGTCACCCTGGCGCTGCGCTCCCGCGAGGAGTTCACCCGCTTCTTCGACGCCCTGGAACTCGTCGAACCCGGCGTCGACGTCCCGCAGCTGTGGCATCCCGAGCTGGGCGAGCCGATCCCGGGCCAGGACGACGGGGTCATTCCCGGTTACGGGGCGGTGGGACGCAAGCCGTGAGTGACGGGGCTTGACGGCTGCCGGCCTTCAACCTCGGGACCTGCCCCGCACGCGGTCATCCCGGCCCCGCACACCGTCGTCCCGGCCCCGGCCCCGACCGTGTTCGCGTTCGCGTTCGGCGAGAACGGCTGGGAGCCGACGGACGGCTCATCCCACCGCAGGACCCGCCGTAGGCGGCTCCTGCGGTGGGAGCACCCCGCACAGCGCGTCCAGTGCCGCCCCGTACGCGTGCTCCGAAGGCGTCGCGTAACCCACGACCAGACCGTCGCCTGCCGCCATGTCGGTTTCGGGGTGCCGGAACTCGGCGAGGCCGTCCACGGCGACGCCCTGCCATGCGGCGGCCTTGAGGGTGGAGCGTTCGGTGCCCGGCGGCAGCCTGAGCACCGCGTGCAGCCCGGCGGCCACCCCGGTGACCTCGACGTGCGGCGCGTGTGTGGCGAGCGCCGCGACGAGCCGGTCCCGACGGCCGCGGTACCGCTGCCTCATGCGCCGCACATGACGGTCGTAGGACCCGCAGGAGAGGAAGTCGGCAAAACTCAGCTGGTCCAGCACGCTCGCCCAGGCCTCGCGCTCGCCCTTGGCTTCGAGTACGTCCTCCACGTACCGCTCCGGCAGCGCCATCCAGCCCAGCCGCACCGCGGGCGACAGGCTCTTGCTGACCGAGCCGATGAAGATCACGCGCTCGGGATCCAGGCCCTGGACGGCACCGACCGGCTTGCGGTCGTAACGGAACTCCCCGTCGTAGTCGTCCTCCAGGACCACCGCCCCACGCGCGCGTGCCCAGTCGACGACCGCGGCCCGGCGCACGGGATCCAGCGGCCCGCCGGTCGGGAACTGGTGTGCGGGCGTGAGCAGTACCGCCCGCTCGCGCCCCAACCGGTCGACAAGGGCGCCGTGTTCGTCGAGGGGCAGCGGCACGGTCCGTACGCCTGCGGCCCGGAGCAGTTCCCGGTGGAAGCCCAGCCCGTACGCCTCCACGGCCAGCGGACCGCGCAGCACTCCCGCTCCGAAGAGCAGCCGCAGCGCGTGCCCGAAACCTGAGCAGATGACGAGCCGGCCCGGCTCGGTGCGCACCCCACGCGCGCGTGCCAGGTACTCCGTGAGCGCTTCCCGCAGCTCGATGCGGCCGGCAGGGTCGCCCGGCCCGAACACCTCGTTGGGGGCCTGCTGGAGGGCCCGCCGGTAGGAGGTGAGCCAGGCCGTGCGCGGGAACGCCGACGCGTCCGGAGTTCCCTGCCGCAGGTCGTGCCGCGGTCCACGCGCGCGTGGAGGTGCCTTACGAGGCACTCGTACGGCGTGTCGCAATGGCTCGGCCCGTTCCGCGACCTGGGTGCCCGACCCTTGGCGGGCAGTCAGCCAACCCTCCGCGACGAGCTCCGCGTAGGCGTCGGCCACCGTGTTGCGGGCGACCCCGAGATCGGCGGCGAGCGAACGGTACGGGGGCAGCCGGGTGCCGGGAGCGAGCCGTCCGCTGCGCACGGCCTCACGCAACGCCCGGATCAGCGCGGCCCGTCCACCTCCCGGGCCGGTCAGCTCCAGGTGCAGGTCGGCGCCGATCCGCTCCGCAGAATTGACCCACGATTCGTCCATGGAAATGCACCCTACAGAAGGTCTTTCATGACCGTAGGTTGATGCACATGACGACGTACACGACGACACATACGACGCCCACGGCGACGGCCGGGGCGACACCCACGGCGACGCCCACGACGCCGGCCGGGGAGCGGGCCCGCCTGGACTTCGCGAAGTCCGCCCCGAAGGTCTTCCGTGCCCTGGTCGGCTTCGATGCCGCCGCCCGGGAAGGCCTCGACCCGGCGCTGGTCGAACTGATCCAGATCCGCGCCTCGCACCTCAACCGCTGCGCGTACTGCCTGCACATGCACACGAACGACGCCCGCAAGGCCGGCGAGAGCGAGGACCGGCTTCACCTGGTCGCCGTCTGGAGCGAGGCCCGCCACTTCTTCACCGAGAAGGAACAGGCGGCCCTCGCCCTCACGGAGGCGGTGACCCTGGTAGCCGACGCAGGCGTCCCCGACGACGTCTACGCCCGGGCGGCTGCCCACTTCGACGAACAGGAACTGGCCCACGTACTGGCTTTGATCCTCACGATCAACACCTGGAACCGGGTGGCACTGTCGACGGCGAAGAGGGCCGGCACGGACGGGCGCGGCTAGTGCCGCGGCAGGCAATGTTCGCCCCGTCGCGACGCCTGGCACGCACTCTCGCCGCACCGGGCGAAAGCCCAAGTACATCCAGTACGAGG
>NZ_JARXYX010000019.1 GCF_029893585.1 Streptomyces sp. LBL | reverse complement strand
GGATTCGCTGTCCCCATGGGGAGTCGTGATCGCAGGGGTGGGGAATTACATGACGCTGATCATGCAGATCGTGGGGAATTGCCTGACCGTCGACACGTCCGAAGCCGGCAGGCGCGGCCAGGCTTCCGGGGCAACCGGGCGGATCACGCCCGAAGTCTAACCTTGGCTCTGTCGAGGATCTTGGTGTTCGGCCGCCGGTGATCATGGTGGTGAGCCAGTCCCGAGGGTATGTGGCCCGCGAGATTCCTGTTCCTGCACATGGCGCGCGAGACGCTGCGAGGCGGAAGTCAACGGTCCGTGGAGCGGCCGTCAACAAGCTATAGACACCCTGGCGGTTGTGTTGGGCAGGCGGCGGTCCACGCCGTCTCACCCAGGAGCGGCACGGCCTCACGCCAGGGAACACCGACGCCTACGGGGAAGATCCCCCGTTTCTCACACATTCGCGGCCTCGAGCCGACCAAGGAGTGGTATCCGCATGCCCACATCCCTCGTCCATCAGTTACCAGAGAGACGCGTTTCTTCTGCCACGTCCGCGGTGCTGACAGCACTCACGGTGCTTGCCGCACTCATCGCCGCACTGTTCGTGGCCGTGCCGACCGCCTCGGCAGCGGATGGCCAGATCCAGGGGCTGGCCGGCAAGTGCGTCGACATCGCGTCGGCGGACAGTACGAACGGCACACCCGTGCAGCTCTACGACTGCAATGGGACCAACGCTCAGATCTGGTCCAATTCAGGAGATGGAACCCTGCGTGCGCTTGGGAAGTGCCTCGACGTCGTCGAGCGCAGCACGGCGGACGGCGCGGCCGTTCAGCTGTGGGACTGCACGGGCGGCGCCAATCAGCAGTGGGTGGTCACCGCGGCTCGCGACATCGTCAACCCCGCCGCCGACAAGTGCCTGGACGTCCGCGAGAACAACTCCGCCAACGGCACCCCGCTGCAGATCTGGACCTGCACCGGCAAGTCGAACCAGAAGTGGACGGCACCTGCGAGCGGGGGCGGTTCGACGTCCGGCTTCGTGGTCAGCGAGGCCCAGTTCAACCAGATGTTCCCGAACCGGAACAGCTTCTACACCTACAGCGGGCTGGTAGCGGCGCTGAGCTCCTACCCGGCGTTCGCGAAGACCGGCAGCGACACGGTCAAGAAGCAAGAGGCGGCCGCCTTCCTCGCCAACGTCAATCACGAGACCGGCGGCCTGGTCTATGTGGTGGAGCAGAACACCGCCAACTACCCGCACTACTGCGACTCGAGCCAGCCGTACGGTTGCCCGGCCGGTCAGTCCGCCTACTACGGGCGCGGCCCCATTCAGCTCAGCTGGAACTTCAACTACAAGGCGGCAGGTGATGCCCTCGGCATCGACCTGCTTCACAACCCCTGGCTGGTTCAGAACGATTCCGCCGTGGCCTGGCGCACCGGTCTGTGGTTCTGGAACACGTCGACCGGCGCCGGCTCGATGACCCCGCACAACGCGATGGTGAACCAGGCGGGCTTCGGACAGACCATCCGCGCCATCAACGGCTCTCTCGAATGCGATGGGAAGAACCCCACGCAGGTGCAGAGCCGGGTGAGCGCGTACCAGAGGTTCACCGCGGTCCTCGGGGTCAGCCCGGGCGGCAATCTCTCCTGCTGAACCCCACCCGTGCGGCGCCGGAGCGGCCGGGATCGCACGGCACCCGAGCCCCCTCACTGGGCGGACACTCAGCGTTCCTGTGACTGTACGGCGCCCAGCGGCGCCGTGCAGTCACCACCACTTCGCTCTCTTGTCAACGGACAGGAAAACTCTTATGAATTCGATGCAGAAGCGCTTCGCGTTCGCGACAGCGTTTGGTTTTCTGATGCTCTCGGGGGCGTCAACGAGCGCCGTCGCGGCAGCCGCCGCGCCGAACTCGGCTCAGGTTTCGACCCAGGCTTCGACTCAAGCTTCGACTCAGGTTTCAGCTCCGCAGAGTTTCGCGCACCCGGGAGTAAACATAACCTCGACGCAACTCGAGTTCGTGCGGACCAAGGTCCAGCAGAACGCGGCCCCCTGGAAGGGGGCGTACGACGACATGATCAGCGATCCTCTGGCCTCGCTTTCGCGTGTCCCCACCCCTCGCCCGGTCGTCAACTGCGGTAAGAGCAGCAATCCGGACAACGGGTGCACGAACGAACGGCAGGACGCGATCGCCGCCTACACCGACGCACTCGCGTGGGCCATCAACGGTGACGAGCGGTACGCCAAGAAATCGATCGAGATCATGGACGCCTGGTCGTCCACGATCACGGGTCACACGGGGGAAAACACGGGTATTCAAACGGCGTGGTCGGCCGCATCGTGGGTGAAGGCCGCCGAGCTCATGAAGTACCAGTATCACAACTGGCCGAATGCCGACCGCTTCGCGAACATGCTGCGTTCTGTCTACCTTCCCGTCGTGGTGAACGGCGATGACAGAACCAGCAACTGGGACCTCGTCGAGGCCGAGGCCTCGATGGGGATCTCCGTCTTCACCAATGACGGGGCCACCTTCGACAAGGCCGTCGACCAGTACCTCGCACGCGTGCCCGCATTCGTCTATCTCGAATCGGACGGGCCCACGCCCCATCGGAGCCCGGACGGCGGTTTCAACTGGGAGACCGCGAACCGCTACATCACCGGGATGACGCAGGAGACGTGCCGGGACTTCGTGCACACCGGCTACAGCATCGCCTCGATGTCCCACATCGCCGAAACGGCTCTCATGCAGAACCTGGATCTCTACCCTCAGGTGGGAGAACGCCTGCGGCAGGCTCTGGGATGGCAATCCACCCAAGAACTGCGCGCGGCCCCGGAACCGGCGAATCTGTGCGGTAGCGGATCCCTCAAGCGTGGCCTCGGCCCGGTCACGGAGACCGGGTTCAACGCCCTGCACACGAGGCAGGGAATCGCCATGGCGAACACCCAGGCCCTGACGGAAGGCAGCCGCCCCTCGGGAACGAACTACCTGTTCGTGGCCTGGGAGACGCTGACCAACGCGAACAACCCGGTGATGCCCAACACCCAGCTGCCCACCGGGCCGATCACCGGCCTCGGCGGCAAGTGTGTGGACATCGCCGCGGCCAACAGCACCAACAACACCGCCGTCCAGATGTACGACTGCAACGGCACTGATGCGCAGCAGTGGACCGTGGGCGGCGACGGTACCCTCCGAGCGCTCGGCAAGTGCATGGACCTCGCCGCCGCCGGCACGGCGGACGGTACCAAGGTGCAGTTGTACGACTGCAACGGCAGCGCCGCCCAGGTCTGGCAGCGCGGCGACGGGGACACCCTGGTGAACCCGGCCTCAGGCAAGTGCCTGGACGTCACCGAGATGTCCACCGCCAACAACGCCCGGCTGCAGATCTGGTCCTGCACCGGCACCGCCAACCAACAGTTCCACCTGGCGGTCTGACCCGGGTTTCCCGCTGTCAAGCCGCCGGGACCCGTCCGGCGCCCCTGGTGATCAAGCCTCGTCGCACGCTCCACCGCGCAAGCGGCCGCAGGGCATGCGTCAGCGCCTGACCGTCAGGGGCCGGCTGATGGCGGAGCTGGACCGGGGGTGGCGGGGATGACGGTGCGTTCGATGAGGCCCGCCGCTGTCCATACGAGGCCACAACTGAGCTGACCCAGCACGGCCCTTGGAGCGCGGAACTACTGTAGGTTTCTGCTATGAAACCGGGCAAAGGCATCGAGAACCCCGAGTCGCGCTTCTCCGCGGTGCTGCTGGCGGCAGCGAAGCTTCCGGGTGTGCGTATCGACAGGGAGGCGTACCTCCGAAGTGCGCTGGCTCGTCATTGCTCCGAGGACGACATCCGGAGAGCGACAGAAGAGACACCCGCTGCGGCAGGCATCCCTGTCGAGGTTCTCGACAAGTTGGCCAACGACTCCATCCGCTTCGAAACCGCCAAGGTCAGCGCTCTCTCCGCCGCCGCCGGGATACCCGGCATCCTCGCCCTTCCTGCCACCGTGCCCGCCGACGTGGCCCAGTACTTCGGTCACATGGTGCGTATCGCGCAGAAACTCGCGTACCTCTACAGCTGGCCCGATCTGTTCTCCGGCGAGGGTGACGACGTCGACGACGCGACCATGGGGGTGCTCACGTTGTTCTTCGGCGTGATGTTCGGCACTCAGTCGGCGAACGCCGCGGTAGGGAAAGTCGCGGGGATGATGGCGGAGCAGGTCGCCAAGAAGCTGCCCCAGAAGGCACTCACCCAGGGTGTCGTCTACCCGATAGTGAAAAAGGTCGCGGCGTACCTCGGCGTCCAGATGACGAAGCAGTCGTTCGCGAAGACCCTCTCGAAGGCCATCCCTCTCGTAGGGGCCGCTGTCTCTGGCGGGCTCACTTTTGCGACCTACCTTCCGATGGCCAAGAGGCTCAAGAAGCACCTCGCCGGCCTGCCCCTGGCGGAACCGTCGCACCGAGTGACGGACAGTGAAGTCATGGATGGCGACTTCGTGGACGGTGAAGTCGTGGAGGGCGAAGTCGTGGAAGACCACGAGCCCTTCGCCGCAGCGCGCGTTGAAGAGCACGGCGCGGAGACCACGGCCGCCAAGCTGGAGGGACCTCACTCCTGACACCGCGAGCGCCCGTCTGAATCCCGTCTGAATCCCGTCTGAATGTCGAAGGGGCGGCCGAGGTGGCGGGTGTTCTCGTCGTCGCCGCCGGGGGCGGTGGGCTGTCAACGTGAGGGCTCGCTCGTCACCCCGTCCTGCTGATCACCGCGAACCGCGAAAACCCGTCGGAGTACCGGACGTCTCTGGCGGGGCGAGGGTGGCGATCTCCCGGTCGAAGAAATCGTGGAATCCCTCACCACGCTCATAAAGCGCGTCGAACCCGGCGTTCGTTTCTTGGATCAGTGAGCGGTCGGTGTAACGGTTGGCTCCGGACGCATTTCCGTCCTCGTCGTAAACGACCTCGTACATGGCTGCATCGCCGAGAATCACTACTTCTGGAACCGGGCGAGTTCTCTCGATGTTCGAAATATCGCGAGCGTCGAGAACCTTGATGTCGTCGCCCAGGTCCACGCGTACGCGCAGGACGAACAACTCCCATTGCACGTACGGCGTGATCGGGAATTCCACGACGCGAAGACGGCGCTGAGTGACGCCCAGTCGCGCTGCCTTGCGGAGCTCCTGCGCGTAGTCCTCGCGCCTCTCGTCGGCAAGGGACAGAGCCTTGTCCCAGTCACCGTCGGCGAAGGCCTCCCAGCTCGGGAAGCCGGGCTCCTTGAAGTGCTGGCCGCGCTCAAGCTTGTTGAGGAAGCCGATCCCGCTGGTGTAGACCCGCCCTAAATCCGCGTGGTAGGTGGGGCGGTCCAGGTGTTCGGAGGCGCTGCCGGGGAAGGAGTCAAACACTGGGGATGTCCGGCTTCGCCGCGATGAGCATGTTCCTGGGGATGACCACGAGGCGTTCGTCCGCCCCGATCGAGACCCCTTCGGGCAGGTTCCTGCCGAGTGACTGGGTGAGGTCCCGGCCGATGACAGCGATGTCGCCGTTGGTGAGTTCCCAGATGTCCGGGCAGTCAGGAGTTCCGGTTGTGTTTCCGAGTTCCTGGGGTGTTTTCCCCAGCCGCTGTTTGAAACTGGTGTCCGGATTCGCTTCCCATGGCCTGGTCATTTCCCTCGCCCCCTGGATCAGTCTGGATGCCTCACTGTAGCGTGCAACTTGCCTGCCTGGCCATGTGTGGGAACCGGTCCGCGGGGGTAATGGCGAAGATTGATTCCTCCTTGTCTCATGTCGCTCAGGGCTGGAATGATATTGATCGGAAAGAAAATCATGCCAACGCCCGACAGGCGACACCTTCCATCTGTGCTGTCGGAAAATCGGGTGAACGGAGGAGGGCGGCTGTGGACCCAGAAGTGACCGTGCTCGCACAGAGTGCGGGGACCACCTTGGTCACGTTGATGGCGACCGATGCCTGGCACCAAGTGCGTGACGGGATCACGCAGCTCTGGCGCCGGACGCAACCCGAGCGCGCCGAGACCGTCGCCGTCGAGTTGGAGGCCGGTCGCGAGGACGTGCTGGCCGCCGCGGCAGCCGACGACCAGGAAACCCTGGACGAACTACGCCTTCAATGGCAGGGGTTGGTGCGGCGGTTGCTCGTGGCCCGGCCCGCTGCCGTCGAGGAACTGCGCGCACTGCTGGACCAACTCGATCCCGGTGGCTCGGCCGCCCGGCAGATCACCCAGCACGCCACCGCGTCCGGTCAGGCCCGCGTCTACCAAGCGGGACGTGACCAGCACATCGCCGAGCGATGACGGGCGGGACGGACGGCCACGCCGAGGACCACGGACGGGTCTACCAGTCGCGGGGCGACCAGCACATCAGCGAGCACCACCACTACGGCGTTGACGGGCCGGAGCACGGCGGGCCGGACTCGGTGCGACGCCCGGCGGTCGGCCGGCCCCCCGTCGCGCTCCGCGACCGCAGCGACGTGATGGAACGCCTGCGGGCGAGCGTCGAGGCGGAGCGGGGCGGCCAGGTCTACGTGCTGTACGGCATGGGCGGCTCGGGCAAGACGGCGGTCGCCTGCGCCCTGTTCCAGGAGGCCACCGGAGAACAGGGTCGGGTGGGCCTGTGGGTCAACGCCTCCGACCGTGCGAGCCTGCGCGCCGGGATGCTCGCCGTTGCCGCCGACCGAGGAGCGGGGGACGGTGAACTGCTCGCCGCACGCAACGGTCTCAGACCTGCCGCCGATCTCGTCTGGACGTATCTCGACCGTTCCGCCGAGCCCTGGTTACTGGTCCTGGACAACACCGACGAGCCGGAGATCCTGCGGGACGGCGACTGGCTGCGCACCAGCCCGCGCGGCACCGTCCTGGTGACCACACGGCGAGCGGCGGCCCGGTGGTGGCCGGGCGCCGAGCTGCAGTACATCGGCGTACTGCCCCGAGAGGACGCCGCGCTGGTGCTGCGCGATCTCGCACCCCACAGCGGTACGACGGAGCAGGCGGCGCGGGTCGCGGACCGGCTCGGGCGGCTGCCTCTCGCCCTCACCCTGGCGGGCGGCTTCCTCTCCCACCAGGTCATCGACCCCTGGACGATGGACGCCTACGGGGACCAGCTCGACGGAGACGAACGGGTCCAGCTGATCGACCGGGGAGCCGAGGCGCTGTCCGAAGCGGACCCCCGGCGTCTGGTCGGCCTGACCTGGCAGCTGACCCTCGACGCGTTCGAAGCGCGCGGGCTGCCCGAAGCGGCGGCACTGCTCAGACTGCTGGCCCGGTTCGCCGCCGAGCCGCTGCCGCTGACTCTGCTCAACCACTCGGGCATCGGCGCCGTACTGCCTCGTGCCAAAACCGAGACAGCCCTCAGAGCCCTCCTCGACCAGTCCCTGTCCGAGGTGGTCGACGCCGCCGGCGCGCGCTGCGTACAGAGTCACGGCATCCTGCTCGACAGCGTCTCGGCCGCGACCCCCGCGGACCTGGTGCCGGCCCTCGACACGACAGCCGTCCGGCTGCTCGACGCGGCCGTGCCCGGCGTACCCGACGCGGGGCCGCACGATCCCGGACTGCGCCTGCTGGTACCTCACGCATTGGCCCTGCTGCGGCACGTCGGCGGGCCGTCCGCCGCCGACGCCCTGGCCGTCGCGACGCGGCTGTCGGTCGCCCTGCACCGGACGGGTGACTACCTCTCCGCCTGGGAGACCGCCCGCAGCGCGGCTGACCTGGCACAGCGACTCCTCGGCGCGAGCCACCGTACGGTCCTCGCCGCCCGCTCCAGGGCGGGGCGGGCGCTGTTCCGGCTGGGCAGGTACGCCGAAGCCGAAGCGGCGCTCCGCGCGGTCCGGGACGCCCAGGAGCGCCTGTTCGGCGCCGACGACCCCGACACCACGGACAGCGGCTACGGCCTCCAGCTCGTGCTGGCGAACCTCGGCAGACGCGAGGAATCCGTCGCGCTGCTCCGCGACACCGTCGCCGGGCGGCGCGCGGCGCTGGGCCCCACGCATCCGCTGACCCTGCGGGCCCGCGCCAGCCTGTTGGAGATGCTGCCCGCCGCCGAAGTGGTCACCGAGGAAGACGGTGCACTGCTCTCGTTGCCTTCGGAGTGCGACCGGCTCCTCGGCCCCGACCGCACCGTGACCCTGGGCGCCCGACACAACCACGCCTGGGCGCTGTACCTCCTGGGCCGCTTCGACGAGGCCGACCGTGAGATCCGGCGGGTCGCCGAGACGTATGTGCGGCGTTTCGGGCCCGAGTACCCGATCGTGCTCGCCGCCCGGCAACTGTTCTCCCGGACCCGGGCCGCGCTCGGCCATGTGGAGGAGGGGATCGAGCTGATGACCGATGTGGTCGCACGGCGGGAACGCGACCTGGGACCCGCGCATCCCTTCACGGTCGCGAGCCGTCGGTTGCTGGACGAGTACCGATCGGGTCGATGGCGCCCGCCGCAACCGCCTGGTGGATGACAGCGGGATGCGGCGACGGTGCGTTCCGGATCGCGCACTCTCCCCGGTGACGCTCAGCGTGCGGACGTTCGTAGGATTGGCACGTCGCGTGTATCGCCGCCTACCCGTATTTCCGGATTCTCCCCTACGATCTGGACCGGTGGCCGGCCTCGAACCGGGGCGGTGGACCGCACCACGTGGGCCGAGTCGGTGTGCCACGTCCGGGCATCAGGGGGAGCGGGGGCACACCGAAGGAAGCGAGCTGCGAACGGGGACGGGCCGTGGACGGCTCAGAGCTTCACGACGACCACGCGGTCGGCGCACAGCTTGCGCATGTCGTCCTCGTCCGACGTGAACACGGTGACCGGGCCGGGCTGTCGCAGAGCAACGACCGCGAGGGCCGCGTCGATGGCGTACTTGTGGCCGTGCAGGCCCGCCTCCTTCAAGAGGCCGGTCGCCTCCTTGGCGATCTCCTCCGTCACCGGTTCGATACGGATCTTGGAGAGAGCCCAGTGCCACTTGGGGAGGTAGCGCGTGGGGTCGTAAGCCTCGATGAGAGTCATCGAGGTGGTGACGACCGGGATGCCCGCATCGTCGGCGTGCCTCAGATAGGCACCTATGCGACGCCCCCCACGCACCCACTGCGAAAGCCCTTCGCTGTCGAGTACGTAGACCCGGTTTCCGGTCACGCGGCATCCCGCTTCCGCCTGAGCGGCTGCTCAGTGGTTTCGCGGGCACCGGTCCGCTCGGCGTGCTGCCGCTCCAGGTCGCGATGCTCGGCCTCGACCTCGGCCAGTTCCGCCTCGGTGATCTCCCCATACTCGGACTCCCACCACCGCACCGCCTCGTGCAACCGCTCCCGCTCTCGCTGGCGCTCTATGGCGTGCGTGACATAGCGGCTGAAGCCGCCCGGGCCGACCTCGGTCCGGATGGCCTCGGCGAGCTCCTCGGGAAGTGTCACGGTGTACTTCTTCGTTGCCATACCGCCGACCATACCGAGAGTCGGATCGGCTGGCCAGCGGGCAACGGACATCCCGCACGATCGAGTACAAGCGGTGGCGGAGACCACCAGATGGAGAGCGTGACCGGTAATGGCCCAGCAAGCCGCCCCTCCTCCGCGATGTCATCGACATCAAAGAGAACATCTCCACCTCGGACTTCGTACTGTCCCTCGCCGAGGCGACGACACCCGAAGGCGCCCAGAACGCGCTCAGGGACTACGTCGTCACCGAGCGGCTGCTGGAGAACTTCGACGAGGCGCTGGCGCTCATCAAGTCCTCGCTCGACGGGCACCGTTCCAAGGCGGCCTACCTGCACGGCTCGTTCGGTTCCGGTAAGTCGCACTTCATGGCGAGTCAGGCGGAGGGGAGCGCAAGGGGAGCGCGGACGCCTTTGGGCTGTGCGACACCGGGTAGGGACAGCCGGATTGTGGCACGTCCTCTGATGTGGGGAAAACGGGACCTGGGCCTTGGGGGAGGATCCGGAGTGAACTCGCCGGTGTGCGGGCCGACTTTCACTGCATGAGGCTCCCGGCTCCGCTCAGCGCAGGTGGGCGATGAACGGGCTCCAGGCGTGGGGGGTGAAGGCGATCACGGGGCCGGTGGGGTGCTTGCTGTCGCGGACGGGGATGAGGGCGGGGAGGTTGTCGGCGACTTCGAGGCAGTTGCCTTGCCCGCCGCTATAGCTGCTGGCACGCCATGCCGCTCCCGCGACTACGGGCTCTATGTGATGGTCCTGGCTCATGCTCGGTACTCCTTGGCGATGCGGCGGATCAGTGTGAGTGATTCCGCTGGCGGCAGCGCTGTGGTGCGGGCGTCGTCGAAGAGGGTGCGGTAGTACGCGACCTCTGGTTCGCGCTCCATCCAGATGTTGCCGGTCGGGGTCTCCGTCAAGACGAGGTCGAGAGATGTCACCTGAGGAAAGCTCAGCAGCAGATACGGGCCGAACATACCTGAGTGAGCACCGCGCGAGAACGGCAGTACCTGGACAGTGATGTTGGGGCGCTCCGCCACCGTGGCGAGGTGCTCCAGTTGTGCCTGCGTCACTGTGGGGCCACCTACGTGCTGACGGAGGGCCCCTTCCGCCACTACCGCCCAGAGGGACATGGGGTCCTCGTCGGTGAGCCGTTGCTGCCGGGCGAGCCGCACCTGGACGAACTGATCGATCTCCTCAGGTGTCTTCCAGGCGCGTGAAGCGACCGTCACTGCGCGGCCGTACTCCGCCGTCTGAAGTAGCCCTGGGATCAACTGCACCTCATAGGTTCGGACGCTGTCACAGATGGCCTCCAGTTCGATCTGATCGCGGTACGAGTCGCCCAGTACGGATCCGTATTGATGCCACCAGCCATCGCGGCGGCGTCGGTTGGCTCGCTGTGCCATAGCTCCGAGGCGGTTACGCGTCTCCGGGTCCTCGACCCGATACGCAGACATGAGTGCGTTCAGATCCGGGGTGCGGACGGGTACGTGCCCGTTCTCCATCCGGCTGATCTTTCCTTTGGTGCAGTCGAGCAGCTCGGCTGCTTCGGCCATGGACACACCTGCCGCTTCACGGAACTTGCGGAGTTCATCGCCGAGTTGGCGTCCGAGGACGGTGGACGGTTTGACAGTAGGCATGTGTGACTCCTACCAGAGGCCAGACCTGCAGGACGTGGGGCTTACTCGAATGAGTGAATCAGGCCTTGCAGGCTCCATGCAATATTGCGCCATTCTATATGCTGCGGAACGCTGTGAGTGGATCGCCAGTAATTGGCGCTGCAGCGCGAAGGCTTGATCAGCAGCTATCGACCCTCAGGGGGCGTCATGGCAGAGAGCTTGGGATCGAACGAAGTCGCGTTCCGGCTGTCCCGCTGCCGTCGAAGTGTGCCGAGATCCCGGGCGGCGTTACACGCTGTGCTCGGAGGCTGGGGAGTGGCCCAAGATGTTCTGGAATCAGCAGAGTTGGTGCTCTCGGAGCTGGTGACCAACGCGCTGCGTGTGCGTGTGCCGAGTGACCGGCAGGTGGGTGTACGGATCGTCAGATCGCTGGAGGACGGGTTGCTGCGGCTGGAAGTCAGCGACGCGGGCCCGGGCAGGCCCGAAGTGCGGACTCCTGGCGACGAGGAGACCGGCGGGCGCGGGCTGTTGCTCGTGGAGGCGTTGGCTCACCGCTGGGGAGTCGACGAGCGCCCGGGCGGGATCGGGAAGACCGTGTGGGCCGAGTTGAAAGCGCCGGACATCGTGGCTGCGTCCGACGGGCGAAAGGTCGCGGCGGTCATGGTGCGGGCTGGTCAGCGAGTGCGGGTGTGGGGTGAGTGGCGTGCTGTCCGTAGGGTGCGGACCGAGTCGTACGCAACCGGTGGACTCGCCGTGGTGCTTGGACTGGACGAGGGCCCGGCGCTACGGGTACACGCGGCCGAGCCCTTGACTGTCCGGGACGGTGGCGTGCCCTCCGCGCAGGAAGGCAGGAGGGCACGCCGGGGTGATCAGTGGTCCATCCCTTCGGCGGGGGCCGTAGGCCGGCTGGGACTGCAGGCCGGTTGGGGCCGTGTGCCCGAGTTCGGCGCGGCTGGTGCTCTGTGTGCACCGCCCGCGCCTCGGTGAGAGCGTGAGCGCGCGGTGAGCGCGGTGGCTAGTGCCGCGGCACTAGCCCAGCGAACGCTTCGTCACCTTCGCCAGATGCCGGGTGAAGACCTCGCGGGTGTCCGGGGTGAGCGTGCGCAGGGCCACCAGGGCGGTGATCACCACGTCGCACAGCTCGCCCTGGACGTCCTCCCAGGTGTGCGTGACGCCCTTGCGCGGGTTCTGGCCGGTCGCCCCGATCACCGCCTGGGCGACCTCGCCGACTTCCTCCGACAGCTTCAGCATGCGCAGCAGCAGGCCTTGGTCGCCCCCGTTCGCCCGGTTGGCGTCCAGCCACGCCCACAGCTCGTCGATGGAGTTCCATAGGTCAGGGGCCGGCTGGGGGAGGCCCGTGGTGGGCTGGGGGAGGCCTGCAGGCGGGGCGGGTGTCGTCCCGGGGGAGAGTGGTGCCGTCCGTGCGGCCGGATCAGTCATGTGGGCAGCGTGTCACGCGCCCCGGCACCGACGACATCGTGTCTCTGCTCGTCACCCCCTCGACCTACTCGTCGAACGCCTCCTCGAACAACGCCTCCTGCTCACCCCGACCCTCCCCGCTCCGTCCCGCCCCCGGTGCCCTTCAGGTGGCAGGCCACGGTGGGGGATGTGAGTCTGGCTGGCATGACGATTCAGACAGCCAAGCTGCGCGACCCGGCCGTCCGCGCCTTCGTGTCCGCCGTCAACGCCCACGACCGCGAGGCCTTCCGCGCGCTGCTCGCACCCGGCGCGACCATGGCGGACGACGGGTCCGACCGGGACCTCGACGAGTGGACCGACCGGGAGATCTTCTCCTCCCACGGCCACATGAAGGTCGACAACGAGTCCCGGGGCGGTCGCGCCCTCATCGCCCGCTACAGCAACGACAGCTGGGGCGAGATGCGCACCCGCTGGAGCTTCACGGTCGACGGCGACGGAAGGATCGCCCGCTTCGAGACCGGGCAGGCCTGAACCTCGTACGACCGACAGACCAGAGCAGACCAGAGCAGACCAGCCCAGCCCAGTTCAGCCGAGCTCTCGAAGCATGCGCGGATCAGCGCGGCATTCGACGTGGCGTTCAACGCGGCAGCCGTTCCCCTGCACCGGTGCGTCCTCGCGGTCCCGCGCGAGGCCACCCCCACCCGATGCGGTGGAACGGCTGCCGCCTCCCCCCTCGGGAGTGGCCAACGGAAGCCGTCTCCTCCAAGTGTGAAGCTCTTGTGGAGATGGTCAAGAGCATAAGCCTGTTCACCGGCTTATTTGAAGTGGAGCGCGTAATTCCGTTTGTGTAAGTTGGGCAGGCGGCGATCGGGCGCGCGACTCAGTCGCGGCCTACCTCGTTCGTTCGTATGGCGTTCACGGCCGCGCGGCGCAGGCGAGGGTCCGCCCTGCGGAACTCATCCATCCGCCATTTGGCTGTTGTGTACGTGCCAATCGGGTGTCGTCCCCGGCCACTCCAATGTCCCCTGACGCATTCGTCAGGGGAGGACCGGATGACACCCGCAGCACACCCGTCCCAGCATGCCGCCGAACTGCGCGCGGCCGCCCGGCACATCGGCCGCCGCCGTTTCCTGACCGTCACCGGAGCCGCCGCCGCGCTCGCCGTCTCCGTGAACCTGCCCACCGCCGGCACCGCGAGCGCCGCCGAGTTCGACGCCGCGCAGATCGGTGAGAACCCCTTCACCCTCGGCGTGGCCTCCGGCGACCCGCTGCCCACCTCCGTGCTCCTGTGGACCCGGCTCGCTCCCGCCCCGTACCAGCCCGACGGCGGCCTCCCGGGGAAACGGGTGCTGGTCCGCTGGGAGGTGGCGCACGACGAACGGTTCCGCCGGATCGTCAGACGCGGCGCAGCGGTGGCCCACCCGGAGTTCCACCACACCGTCCACGCCGAGGTCGGCGGCCTCGACTCCGACCGTGTCTTCCACTACCGCTTCCGCGTCGGCAGTTGGATCAGCCCGACCGGCCGTACCCGCACCGCGCCGGCGCCCGGGTCCCGTCGCTCATCCTCGCCGCCGTCTCCTGCCAGGCGTACCACGACGGCCACTTCACGCCGTACGGTCATCTCGCCGCCGACGACGTCGACGTGGTCTTCCACCTCGGGGACTACCTGTACGAGTACGCCGTCAACTCGGTCGGCGGCAACCGGAACTACACCGATCGGACCCTCCCCGCCGTCTTCAACCGCGAGACGCTGACCCTGGAGGACTACCGCCTGCGCTACGCCCTCTACAAGTCCGACCCCGACCTGATGGCCGCGCACGCCGCGCACCCCTTCGTGGTCACCTGGGACGACCACGAGACCGAGAACAACTACGCCGACGACGCCCCCGAGAACAACGTCCCGCCGGAGGAGTTCCTGCTGCGCCGCGCCTCCGCCTACCGCGCCTACTGGGAGCACCAGCCGCTACGCCGCCCCCAGCCGCCCGAGGGCCCCGACATGCGGCTCCACCGGCGCCTGCACTGGGGACGGCTCGCCCAGTTCGACGTCCTCGACACCCGCCAGTACCGCTCCGACCAGGCCTACGGCGACGGCTCCCAGCTGCCCGGACCGGACATCGACGACCCGGCACGCACCATGACCGGCGCCACCCAGGAGCCCGTCGCCCTGGGCCGCGAGCAGGCGCGGGCCGACTTCCGGACGGTGCCGTACGTGACCAGGCCCGGGGCGCCGGTCACCACGGCCGCGTCCTTCGTGACGCGGGTGGGGGAGCAGGGCCTCACGCCGGCGTGAGCGTGTCCTCCGAGGGATAGCGGACGCCGACGCGGTCCCGGATCGCGTCGAGCGTCCGCATCACGGCGAGGGTGCCGTCGAGCGGCACCAGCGGGGACTCGGTCCCGCCCGCGCGCAGGGCCCGCATCACCTCCTGGGCCTCGTGCCTGAGGCTGCCCCGCTCCGCCGGGCCGGTCGTGAACTCCTCCGGGTCACGGCCGTCCCGGTGCAGCACGAAGCGGTCGGTGTGGAAGAAGCCGTACGGGATGTCGATACGGCCCAGCGAGCCGGTCACGGACGCCGTGGTGGCCGTACCGCCGATGATGGAGCAGTGCACCGAGGCGAGCGCGCCGCTCTCCCAGGACAGCAGCGCGCCCGTCTGGAGGTCGACGCCCTCTTCGGAGAGCACCGCCCGCGCCACGACGTCCGCGGGCTCACCGAGCAGCAGATGCGCGAACGACACCGGGTACACGCCGAGGTCGAGCAGCGCGCCCCCGCCCTGCAGCGGGTCGCGCAGCCGGCTCTGGGGCGGGAAGGGCCCCGCCAGGCCGAAGTCGGCGTGCACGCTGCGCACCTCGCCGATCGCGCCGTCCCGCACCAGGTCGGCCAGGCGCCGGATCAGCGGGTTGCAGTACATCCACATGGCCTCCATCAGGAAGCTCCCGCGCGACCGGGCGAGCGCGACCAGCTCCTCCGCCTCCCGCGCGTTCAGCGTGAACGCCTTCTCGCACAGCACGTTCCGCCCGGCCTCCAGGCACAGGCCGGCGGCCGCCCGGTGCGCCGAGTGCGGGGTGGCGACGTACACGACGTCGACGTCCTCGTCCCGCGCCAGCGCGTCCCAGTCGCCGTACGCCCTCGCGATCCCGAACCGCTCCGCGAACGCCTTCGCCGACTGCTCGGTCCGCGAGGCCACCGCCACCACCTCCGCGTCCGGCAGGTCCACCAGTTCCGCGGTGAACGCGGCCGCGATTCCACCGGTCGCCAGGATCCCCCAACGCACCTTCTGCTCCGTCATCCCGGCTCCACCCTCGCTCACGTGACCCTCGGCACTCTGTACGAGCTGAGAGCATAGGTGGCGGATCACTTGAAGAGGGAGGGGCACATGCCCGACCAATGGGCATCGACATCACAGACATCACAGACATCAGCGACACCGCCGTCGCCATCGATACCCTCGCAGGCATCGGCATCGGCATCGGCATCGGACGTGGCGCGGGCGGCCGTGCCGACAACGGAACCGGCCGCCCGTGCGCTGCGCCGCACCGGACTGCTGGTCACCCTGATCCTGAGTTGTCTCACCGCCACGCCCCCGCTGGCGATGGACATGTACCTCCCCTCCCTCCCGGAGGTCACCGAGTCCCTGCACGCCCCCGCCGCGACCGTCCAGCTCACCCTCACCGCCTGCCTCGCGGGCATGGCGCTCGGCCAGCTGGTGGTCGGACCGATGAGCGACAAGTGGGGCCGCCGACGCCCCCTGCTCATCGGCCTCGCCGTCTACGTCGTCGCCACCGCCCTGTGCGCCGTGGCCCCCACGGTCGAGCTCCTGGTCGTCTTCCGGCTGGCGCAGGGCCTCGCCGGTGCGGCCGGGATAGTGATCGCGCGGGCTGTCGTCCGTGACCTCTACGACGGCGTGGCCATGGCCCGCTTCTTCTCCACCCTCATGCTGATCTCCGGGGTCGCCCCGATCGTCGCGCCGCTCATCGGCGGGCAGATCCTGCGCGTGACGGACTGGCGGGGCGTGTTCATGGTGCTGACGGTGGTCGGGACGCTGCTGGCGGGTGTCGTGTGGGCGAAGCTCCCCGAGACCCTCGCACCCGCCGACCGCCACCCTGGAGGGGTCGGCGAGGCGCTGCGCACGATGCGCACCCTGCTCGCCGACCGCCGGTTCTCCGGCTACATGCTCACGGGCGGCTTCACCTTCGCCGCGCTCTTCGCCTACATCTCGGCCTCGCCGTTCGTGATCCAGGAGATCTACGGGGCCTCCCCGCAGACGTTCAGCCTGCTGTTCGGGCTCAACTCGGTCGGCCTGGTGATCGCCGGCCAGATCAACGGCAAGGTGCTGGTCGGACGGGTGAGCCTGGACCGCGTACTGGCCGTGGGCCTCGCGATCGTCATCACCGCCGCGACCGCGCTGCTGCTGATGTCCCTGAACGTCTTCGGCGAGGTAGGCCTGGCCCCCATGGCCGCCGCGCTGTTCGTCCTGATGTCGGCGATGGGCATCACGATGCCCAACACCCAGGCGCTCGCCCTCATGCGTGTCCGGCACGCCGCGGGCTCCGCCTCCGCCCTGCTCGGTACGACGTCCTTCCTCGTCGGCGCGCTCGCCACACCGCTCGTCGGCATCGCCGGGGAGCACACCGCCGTCCCGATGGCCGTCGTCCAACTGGCCGCCGCACTGGTGGCACTGGGCTGCTTCATGGGAATGTGCCGTTCCCGGAAGACCGGAAGAGGCGTGTGACCGCGGAGGGAGCAGGGAGCTGAGCGCACCGAGACTGCGCCACGACACACCGGAACGGGCCGGACTCGATCCCGAGGAACTGCGCCGTCTCGCCCGGGAGGTCCACGACCTCACCACCGGCGAGCGACCCTGGGCGGCGGGCGCCGTGGTGGTCGCCGGGCGCGGACCGGTGATCGCCCTGGAGGAGGCCGCGGGCTGGGCCGTCCGCTACGCGTCCTACGACCCCGTGACGGACACGGGCGTGGAACTCCCGCCGGGAGCCCGCGTCCCGACGACCGTCGGCACCCCCTTCGACCTGGCCTCCCTCACCAAGCTGTGCACCGCGGTCGCCGTCCTGCAGCAGCTCGAACGGGGCACCCTGGGCATCGACGCCCGGGTCGGCGCGTATTTGCCGGACTTCCGCGCCGCCGCCGAACACGGCATCACCGTACGGGAGCTGCTCACCCACACCTCCGGACTGCGCCCCGAACTCCCGCTGTACGACTGTGCCGACGACGGGGAACGCCTGGCGCGGCTCCGGGCGGAGTCCCCGATCGGCGCCCCCGGCACGTACACCTACTCCGACCTCAACCCGCTCCTCCTCCAGCACCTGCTGGAACGCGTCACCGGCCGCACCCTCGACGTCCTCGTCCGCGACGGCATCACCCGCCCCCTCGGCATGACGGCCACCCGCTTCGGCCCGTGCCCCGGCGCGGCGGCCACGGAGGACCAGCGGCGGCCCTGGGCCAAGGCGGACCGGGGGATGCTGCGGGGCGAGGTCCACGACGAGAACGCCTGGGCGCTGGGCGGGGTGGCCGGTCACGCGGGCCTGTTCTCGACCGGCCGGGACCTGGCGGTGTTCTGCCGCGCGCTGCTGACGGGCGGTTCGTACGGCCCGGCCCGCGTCCTCGGCCCCGACTCGGTGGAGCTGCTGCTGACCCCGCCGGGGCTCGGCTTCGCCCTGGACCAGCCGTGGTTCATGGGCGAACTGGCGGGACGCGGAGCGGCGGGCCACACGGGCTTCACGGGAACGTCGTTGGTCCTGGACCGTGCGACGGACACCTTCCTCGTCCTGTTGGCGAACACGGTCCACCCACGAAGAAGGCCCCCGGACAACAGCCCGAGGGCGGCAGCGGGGACGCGGATGGCACGGGCGGTGCGGGGGAGCTGACGCAGGTGGTGCGGGGGAGCACGGGCGGTGCGGGGGAGCACGGGCGGTGCGGGGGAGCTGACGGCAGGTGGTGACGTACGGGGCCCACGTCCTGCCCAAAGCCAAGAGCCCGGAGCCAAGAGCCCGGAGCCGGGAGCCGGGAGCCCGGAGCCCGGAGCCCAACAAAGCCGGGAGCCCGGAGCCCAAAGCCGGGAGCCCGGAGCCGGGGAGCCCAAAGCCCCCAGCCCAAAGCCCCCAGCGAGTACCTCACCAACACCACGGCACCGCCCCATAGAATCACCGGGTGAACGCCCCCGTAGCCCCGGCCGAAACTCTCCGTACCGCCGTCGCCGCCCTGCTCGACGGGCTTCCGCCCAAGCAGGCCGCCCAGGCCGTCGACCGGCTGATCGCCACCTACCGGGGTACCACCCCCACCCACAGCCCCATCCTCCGCGACCGCGCGGACGTCGCCGCCTACGCGGCCTACCGCATGCCCGCCACTTTCGAGGCGGTGCACGCCGCGCTGGAGGCGTTCGCGGACGCCGTCCCCGACTGGACCCCGGCCGGCCACACCGATGTCGGCGGCGGCACCGGCGCCGCGACCTGGGCCGTCACCGCGACCTGGGACGGCGAACGCCCCGTCACCGTCCTCGACTGGGCCGAACCCGCCCTCACCCTCGGCCGCGAGGTGGCCACCGCCAACCCGGCCCTGCGCAACGCCCGTTGGCAGCGCGAGAGGATCGGCACGGCACTCACCCTCGACCCCACCGACCTCGTCACCGTCTCCTACGTCCTCAACGAGCTCACCGCCCCCGACCGCGCCGCCCTCGTCGACACGGCCGCTGCCGCCGCCCAGGCCGTGGTGATCGTCGAACCCGGCACCCCCGACGGCTACGCCCGCGTCATCGAGGCCCGCGACCGCCTGATCGCGGCCGGCTTCCACATCGCGGCGCCCTGCCCGCACAGCGCCGCCTGCCCCATCGTCCCCGGCGAGGACTGGTGCCACTTCTCGGCGAGGGTCAGCCGCTCCTCCCTGCACCGCCAGGTCAAGGGCGGCTCCCTCGCCTACGAGGACGAGAAGTTCAGCTACGTCGCCGCCGCCCGCTTCCCCGTGGCGCCGGCCCCCACCCGGGTGGTCCGGCGCCCGCAGATCCGCAAGGGCCAGGTCCTGCTCGACCTGTGCGAGGCCGAGGAACAGCTCAGCCGCCGCACGGTCGCCAAACGCCACGGTCACCTCTACAAGGCGGCCCGCGACGCCCACTGGGGCGATGCCTGGCCCCCGGCGGACCGTTAGGACCCCTTCTGGTCACGACGACTCGTCGCCCGTAGCCGCCTCCTTGCTCGCGCGTTCTTCCTGGAGCCTGCGCAGCAGCTCCCGTTTCTGGTCCTGGAGGGCCGGCCCGCCGAACCGGCCGCCGCGTTCGCCGCCCCGCAGGGCCTTTCGGCCGAGATTCCTGCGGGTGCCGCCGACGCCGAGCATGTTTCCTGATCCGCCCCGGGACATGAAGGTCTCCTCTCGATGGACTGCTCGATGGACTGCCGATATGACGAGACGTGTCGTCTCGCTCCTGCGTCATCACTGTCCGGCGAGACGCCGCGTCTTGTCAACTGATAAATTCGGGCCATGGCCGTCAAGAAGTCCGCCCCCGACACCGCCCGCCGCAGCGAGAAGTCCCGCCGTGCCATCTACGACGCCGCTCTCGCCCTGGTCGCCGAGGCCGGCTACCCCAAGACCACCATCGAAGGCATCGCCGCCCGCGCCGGCGTCGGCAAGCAGACGATCTACCGATGGTGGTCGTCGAAGGCGGACGTCCTGCTGGAGGCCTTCATCGACCTGAGTGAACAGGCGTCACGGGAGGCGGGCCCGCAGGACGTGTACGTCATCCCGGACACCGGCGACCTCGCCGCCGACCTCAAGGCCGTGCTGCGGCTCACCGTCGACCAGCTCAAGGACCCCCGGTTCGAAGCGCCGTCCCGTGCCCTGGCCGCCGAGGGCGTGGTCAACGAGGAGGTCGGCCGGATATTCATGGCCAAGCTCCTCGAACCGTCGCTCCAGCTGTACGTCGACCGGGTGCGCGCCGCGCAGGAGGTCGGCCAGGTCCGCCGGGACATCGACCCCCGCATCGCCCTGGAACTCTGGGTCTCGCCCCTCGCCCAGCGCTGGCTCCAGTACACGGGCCCGATCTCCTACGAGTACACCGACACCCTCGTCGACTACGCCCTCCACGGCATCGCACCCCGCTGAGATCAACTGCTCGACGGAGCGCCACAGTTGAGTGAGCGGTCACGGGCGCTGGACGCGCCGCACTCGGCGCCGGTGTGCGCCCCTCTTGCTCCGCCTGCCCCCTCCCTGTCGCCCGCCCCGGTCCCCCGGAGCGAGAGAGAATGGGACCATAGGGCATGCTGTTCCGCACGACAGCGAGGTGAGAGGGGATAGATGAGCGCGGAGTTCGGTGGCCGTACCGGCCGGCAGGGCAAACTCTCCCAATGGCTGCGGGGACGACGCCCGCAGGAGGCCGCCACGGACAACGGCGGCCGTGAAGCTCTGCTGCTCGCCGCCGCCGGAGCGGGCCTGCCGCTCGCCCCCGCCGCCCACCCCGCCCCCGGCTACGGTTGTTCCTGCGACCGCGTCGGCTGTCCCACCCCGGCCCGGCATCCGGTGTCGTTCGCCTGGCAGACCCAGTCGACCACCGACCCCGCGCAGATCGAGCGCTGGGCCCGCCATCAGCCGCAGGCCAACTTCATCACCGCGACCGGCATGGTGCACGACGTCCTCGACGTGCCGGTGGAGGCCGGTCTGGAGGCGCTGGAGAGGCTGCTCGGCGCCGGCATCGACGTCGGTCCGGTCGCCGAGAGCGACGACGGCCGCCTCCTCTTCTTCACCCTCACCCGCGGCACCCCCGAGGACGAGGACGAGTGGTGGCCCTGCGAACTGGACTGCCACCCCGAGACGATGGACGAGCACCCGGGCCTGCGCTGGCACTGCCGCGGCTCCTACGTCCTCGTCCCGCCCGCCCGGCTCCCCGGCGACCAGCGGGTGTACTGGGTCCGCGGCCCCGAACACCCGCTGCCCGACCCGCTGACCCTGCTGGAAGTCCTCACCGACGCCTGCGCCCGCCATATCGGCGAGGAGCCCTACCACCACACGAACGGTGCCTGGCCCCTGCGCCACTGAACGGCACGGGCGCCTCTGAGCGGCACGGACGCCCCTGAAACGCACGGAACGCCGCTGACGGCATGGAACGCCACGGAGCGCCCCGGAAAGCCGAGCCGCAACGGGTCCGCTACGACCACCACGAGCCGCTACGACCGTCCACGACCCGCTACGACCCCTGCGCCGAGGTCAGTCCCTGGATCCGTCCCAGCACCGTCACCCGCTGGTCGCCCGCCGCCTTCGCCGGTTCCAGGGCCACCTCGTTGGAGACGAACTCCATGGTGAGCGACTGCTTGATCTCGCCCTTCGTCAGGGCGAGCACGTCGTCGGTGGGCGTGGGGATCGAGGCACCCGGGTAGGCCGTCTGCTTCTGGTAGTGGTGCGTGGAGAAGAACACCAGCGCCCCGCCGTCCGCCGTCCGCAGGGCCAGCGGCGCGTAGTCACCGCTCGTCAGCGGCTCGTCGATGTACTGGCTGACCAGCCCCGGCCTCTTGGCTTCCTTCGCGCGCTGCGCACGCCACACGCTGGTGTGCGGGCCGTTCGCGAAGGCGCCCTGGCCGTCCTTCAGGTATGTGGTGTAGTCCTTGCTCACGTCCGCGGGCCTGACGGTCAGTCCGGCCGACTTCGTGTCGACCGCCTCGGCCCAGCCGTCCGTGTCCTTCTTGAACTCCGGCACCTTCCCGGGCGCGACCAGCGTCAGATAGGCCACCTGCCACGGCTCGTCGAGGCTGCCCCGGGTGAACGCCAACAGCCAGCGGGCGCTGCCGCCCTTGTTGCCGGCCGCGTCGACGACGAACCAGCGCGGCCAGCCCGCCTTCTTCGGGATCGTGTACTTCGCGTCCGACAGCTTCAGCGGACTGTGCGCGGGGTTGCCGTCCGGGTTGTTCGCGGCGCCGGCCTTCAGCCGGGCCGCGTCGATGGCGGAGAGGGCACCGGTGACATGGCCGGCGTCCAGCGAACTGTCGTACGCCTTGTCGGCGGCGTTGTATGCGGCGGTGAACTGTCCCAGTGCCTTGGCGGCCTCCGCCGCGGTGGTCGCGGGCAGCACCTCCCGCTCGCCGTGGACCACCATGCAACCGCTCGCCGTCAACGACAAAGCGGTCAGCGAGGCCGCTATCAGTGCGCTCCGGTCAAGCCTGCGGAGCCTCAGAGGGCCGCGATCCCTGCTCATCAGGTTGCTTCACCTTCCCCTTCCCGGAGGCGAACCCTACCGGGGACAGGAAGAGGGCGAGCGTCGGGATCAGGTACAGCAGCCACACCGTGACCTGGAGAACCGTCGGATCGGGCTGGAAGTTGAAGACGCCCTTGAGGAGAGTGCCGTACCAACTGTCCGCCGGGATGGTGTCGCTGATGTCGAAGGCCCTTTTGTTCAGGCCCGGCAGCCAGTCGGCCTCCTGGAGGTCGTGGAGGCCGTACGCCAGCACGCCCGCGGCCACCACGACCAGCATGCCGCCGGTCCAGGTGAAGAACTTGGCGAGGTTGATCCGCAGGGCACCGCGGTAGAACAGCCAGCCGAGGAACACCGCCGTGGCGATGCCGAGGGCGGCACCGGCCAGCGGGCGCGGGGTGCCGTCGCTGGCCGCGTGCACCGACGTCCACACGAACAGGGCGGTCTCCAGGCCCTCGCGGCCCACCGCGAGGAACGCGGTGGCGACCAGGGCGCCCGTGCCCATCGTCAGGGCGGCGTCCAGTTTGCCGTGCAGTTCCGACTTCAGGTGCCGGGCGGTGCGCCGCATCCAGAACACCATCCAGGTCACCAGGCCCACCGCGACGATCGACAGCGAACCGCCGAGCGCCTCCTGCGCCTCGAACGTCAGCTCCTGCGAGCCGAATTCGAGCGCGGAGCCGAACCCGAGCGCCAGGACGACGGCGACACCGATGCCGATCCAGATCGGCCTCAGGGCGTCCCTGCGGCCCGTCTTGACCAGGTAGGCGATCAGGATGCAGACGACGAGGCTGGCTTCCAGCCCCTCACGCAGACCGATCAGATAGTTGGAGAACACGGGTTACGCCTCCTTGGAGAACAGGGTGCTGCCCCACCAGTCGTCCTTGTCCCGGACGCCGGGTGGGATCGCGAACACCGCCGAACCCACGTGCTGGATGTACTCGTTGAGCGCGTCCGTGGCCAGGTTGCGCTGGATCTGGATGAAGCCCTTGCGGACGTCCCGCTGGTACGCGAGGAAGAACAGCCCCGCGTCCAGTCGGCCCAGGCCGTCCGTGCCGTCGGTGAAGGAGTAGCCGCGGCGCAGGATCGTCGCCCCGTGGTTGGCGGCCGGGTGCGCGAGCCGTACGTGCGCGTCGGGCTTCATCGCCTTCAGGAACGGCTCGTCGCGCTCCTTCGCCTTGCCGACCGGGGCGCCCTCGCCCTTGTCACGGCCGAAGACGTCCTCCTGCTCCTGCAGCGAGGTGCGGTCCCAGGTCTCGATGTGCATCCGGATGCGGCGGGCGACGAGGTAGGAGCCGCCGTTCATCCACTCGGGGCCGTCGGCGGAATCCGCCCACACGAACTTCTTCAGCCGGTCGGTCTCCGTGCCGGCGATGTTGCGGGTGCCGTCCTTGAAGCCCATCAGGTTGCGCGGGGTCTGCGCGTCCGGCGTGGTCGACGAGGTCTTGCCGAAGCCGAGCTGCGACCAGCGGATGACGACCGTGCCCATGCCGATCCGGGCCAGGTTGCGGATCGCGTGCACGGCGACCTGCGGGTCGTCCGCGCAGGCCTGGACGCACAGATCGCCGCCGCTGCGGTTCTTGTCGAGGTTGTCGCCGGCGAACTGGGGCAGGTCGACGAGGGCCTCGGGCCGCCGGTCCGCGAGGTCGAACTTCTCGAACAGCGACGGTCCGAAGCCGATGGTGAGGGTCAGCCGCGAGGGCTTCAGTCCCAGCGCCTCGCCGGTGTCGTCCGGCGGTGCCTCGGCGAGTCCGCCGTACCCACCCTCGCCGACCGCGTGACCGGCGGTCATCTTCCGCGCCGCCTCGGTCCAGTCCTTCAGCATCCGCGTGAGCTCGGCACGGTCGTCCGTCGTCACGTCGAACGCGGCGAAGTGCAGCCGGTCCTGCACCGGGGTGGCGATGCCGGCCTGGTGGGTGCCGTGGAAGGCGACCGCGGCGCCCGTCTCGGCGCCGGCCGGGTCCACGTCCGCACCGGCGCGGGTCATGGCCACCGTGCCGCCGGCCGCGACGGCACCGAGCGCGAGCCCGGCACCGCCCCAGCCGATCAGCGCGCGCCGGGAAGGCGCGACGGTGTCCGGGGTGTTGTCCGTCATGGTGGTGCCCCTTACGTCCCCTGGTCCCCTGGTCCCGTTCTCCACTACGACGTCGCGACCGCGGCGGCGAGCTTGGACAGCGGCTCCGCGAGCGCGTTGACCTGGTCCGACAGCTTCTTGCGAGCACCGTCGGCGACCTTGTCGTACGAGACGAAGTCGTAGGACGACGGGTCGGCGCGGTACTTGTCCAGCAGCGTGTTCAGCGCGGCGAACTGCTTGTCCAGCTCGGTGGCGAGCGCGGAATCGTTCTCCTTGGCGACCGGCTTCAGCAGTGCGTACGACTTCTGGGCGCCCTCGACATTGGCCTTGAAGTCGACGAGGTCGGTGTGGGAGTAGAGCTCCTCCTCGCCCGTGACCTTGCCGGTGGCGACCTCGTCGAGCAGTTCCTTGGCGCCGTTGGCCATGGAGGTCGGGGTGATCTGGGCCGTGCCGACCCGCTTCTGCCAGTCCGTCAGGTCGGTGATCAGCTTGCCGGCGAGGGTCTTCTCCTCGGCGCCGATCTTCTTGTCCTGCCAGAGTGCCTTCTCCAGCCGGTGCCAGCCGGTCCACTTCTGGCCGCCCTCCAGGCCGTCGGCGCGGACGTCGACCTTCGGGTCGATGTCACCGAAGGACTCGGCGATGGGCTCGGTGCGCTCCCAGCCGATGCGGGAGGGCGCGTAGGCCTTCTTCGCGGCCTCGATGTCGCCGTCCTCGACCGCTTTGGCGAACGCCTCGGCCTTGGGCAGCGTCTCGTCGGCCTGTTCCTGCGCGTAGGTGCGGTAGGCGGCGACGGCCTTGTCCAGGCGGGGGTCGCGCTGGGTGACCTTGCCGCCGGTGGCCTTGACGTCCTGTCGGATGCCGTCGCCCTTCATGCCGGGCTTGCAGGCGATCCGGTAGTCGCCCGCCTTCACCTCGGCGGTGATCTTCTGCTTGGTGCCGGGGCCGATGTTCTCCCGCTCGGTGACGATGCGGTCGTCCGGAAAGAGGACGTAGACCTCGGTGACCTTCGAGCCCTTGTTCTCGATGGCGAGTTCGAGGTGCCCGGCCGGGAACTCCTTCTTCGACACCTCGCACTTGTCGTCCGTCGCCGTCACCTTGATGACCCGGTCGCCGTCCGCCGACCCGCTCTTCTCGGTGCACCCCGTGACCGCGGCGAGCGCCGCCGCGGTGGCGGCGGCGGTGAGGGCGGAGAATCTGACGGCTCGCATGCAGGCTCCAAAGGAATGGCCGAAAAGGAACGCGTGACGAGCCTCACATAAGGTGAGGCTCGCCTAACATATCTAAGGTTTTCCTTACTCGTACCCGCCCAAGCGGTGATTCACCTCTCATGAATGCTGTATGGGCACGAATCGATCACGGTGGCCAAAAATGGATCTCATGGAATGGTCAAGCGATGGTCAAGGCATCCGATGCGGTTGATCTGGGCGGCTGTGTGGCGGTCTCCGTCGGCTCGTCGCCGGTCGTAGCGGGCGGCGGCCATCGGATCGAGGCGGGCGTCGACGTGTACGCCTTCACCCACAACGAGAGGTCCACCGGTGTCGCTCCCGTCAAGCGCGTACCGGGTGCCGACGACGGCTCCCTCGTCCTCGTGGACGCCACCTCCGGCGCCGGCGGTCTGCCCGTCGACATCGCGGAGACCGACGTGTACTGCTTCGCCCCGCAGAACGTCGAGGCGCTGACGAAGTGCGTCGACCACGTGATCGAGAAGCTCTCACCGCTTCCCGTACGAGGACGGGGCGCCCGGTGTTGATCACCGGGCGCCCCCGTCGTCGTAGCCGCAGGAAGAAGCGTGACCGTCGCTCCGACCGTTACTCGTACTTCTCGGCGGGAGCGCAGTCCATGTAGGAGCCGGACTCGTACGCCGCCCGGTCGCTGTCGCGTTCGCGGATCGCCTCGACGAGACGGGCGTGGTCCTGGAACTGCTCGGGGCGCAGCGTGTCGCCGAAGTGGTCCAGCAGCGAGTCCCGGATCAGCTCACCGAGGTCCGCGTGCAACTCGGCCAGCACGGTGTTGTGGGACGCGCTGACGACGGCCAGGTGGAAGGCGACGTCCGCGTTCGCGAAGCCGAGCCGGTCTCCGGTCGACCACGCCTGCTGCCGCTGCCCCAGGACGAGTTCGAGCCGTTCCAGATCCTCCGGGGTGCGGCGGGCACAGGCCAGCCGCGCCGCCCGGATCTCCAGGGCGCTGCGGACGTCGGTGACGTCCTCCGTCCGGGCCCTTTCGAAGCGGGTCCGCATCATGCCGGCGAGTTCGCTGGTCGCCTTCACGTAGGACCCGGAGCCGTGGCGGATTTCCAGCAGACCGGTGTGCGCGAGGGCCCGGACGGCCTCCCGCACGGTGTTCCGGGCCACGCCGAGCTGATCGACGAGCTCCGACTCGGTCGGGATGCGTGAGCCCACGGGCCAGGCCCCGGAGGTGATCTGCCGTCGCAGTCGGGTGATCACCTGGTCGGAAAGCGCCTGGCGGCGGATGGGATCCATGGTCATCCCATCAGTCTATGACAGTTCTTCTTGAGTGGACCAGTGGACCCACCTAAGACTCATCCCATGAATCCATGAATCTACTGCCGAACCACTAGACATCGAGTCATGGGATGAGTCTACGATGGGTCCTATGTCGAAGAGTGAGCTCAACAGGCACGCCTCGCACCCTGGCCCCGACCAGAACACCCCCGTCAGCACCTCCCCCACGTCTCCCACCCCCCGCACCTCGCGCACCCCCCGGGCTTCCCGGGAGATGCGAGGACTGGCGGTGGCGGCGCTCGTCCTAGCGGCACTCAACCTGCGGCCGGGGGTCACCAGCCTGGGGCCGGTTCTCGAAGAGGTGCGCGACAGCCTGTCCATGAGCGGCACTCTGAGCGGAGCCCTCACCTCCATCCCCGCCGCGTGCTTCGCCCTGATCGGCTCCACAGCCCCGGCCCTGGCCCGGCGTTACGGCGCGGCCGGTGCCATCGCCGTCGCCGGTACGGTGCTGACGGCCGGCCTCGCGCTGCGGCCGTTCGCCGCCGACCCCGCCCTGTTCGTCGCGCTGACCGCCCTGTCGCTCGCCGGCATCGCCATCGCCAACGTGCTGCTCCCGGGCGTCGTCAAAGAGCGCTTCCCCGACCGGGTGGGCGCGATGACCGGCGTGTACTCCATGGCGCTGAACGTCGGCGCCTCGTCCGCTGCCGCCGCGACCGTCCCGCTGACCGAGGCGTTCGGCGGCAACTGGCGGTACGGCCTGGGAGCCTGGTCGGTCCTGGCCGTCATGGCCGTACCCCCCTGGCTGGCCCTCGCCCGCCGCCGACGGCCACCGGGAGCGGAGCCGGTGGCCGCGAACAACCGGCACGACCCGCAGAACCCAGAGCACCCAGAGCACCCGCAGAACCCGCAACTCCCTCCCCGGGTCCGGCTCTCCCGGAACCGCACCGCCTGGGCGCTCACCGCCTACTTCGGACTCCAGGCCAGCTCCGCGTACATCATCATCGGCTGGCTGCCCCAGATCTTCCGCGACGCCGGGCTCTCCGCCCAGACCGCGGGCCTGCTCTTCTCGGGCACCTCCCTGCTCGGCGTACCCCTGTCCTTCGCCCTGTCGGCGATGGCCGGGAAGCTGCGTCACCAGAGCGGGATCGCGGCGGCGATCGGCGCGTGCGGCCTGGCCGGATTCACCGGGCTGTGGGTCGATCCGGCTGCCGCACCCTGGCTCTGGGCGCTCCTCCTGGGCGTGGCCAACTGCTCCTTCCCGCTGGCCCTGACCATGATCGGCATGCGCGGCCGGGACGCCGCCGCCGTCGTGCGGCTCTCTGGCTTCGTACAGGGCTTCGGTTATCTGTTGTCGATTCCCGGACCCGTCGTCGTGGGCGTTCTCTACGACCGCTCCGACGGCTGGCGGCTGCCCCTGGCCTTCATCCTCCTGCTGACCCTGGTCCAGATCGCGGCAGGCCTGCTGGCGGGCCGCAATCGCCAGATCGGCTGAAAAGAAAAAGACTCCTCCCGCTCCAGAAAAACCGTTTTTCGAGACGGTGCACCTCAATACAGAGGACCTCGCCTACGTCATCTACACCTCCGGCAGCACCGGAAAGCCGAAGGGTGTGATGGTCGAGCACCGGAGCGTCGTCAGTCAGATGCGCTGGCTGCACGACGACCGCGGAATCGACGACAGCGAGATCATTCTCCAGAAGACCCCCATGAGCTTCGACGCGGCGCAGTGGGAGATTCTCGCCCCCGCCTGCGGAAGCACCGTCGTGATGGGAGCGTCCGGCGTCTACCGCGACCCCGAGGCGATCATCGCCACGATCCAGCGGCACGGCGTGACCACGCTCCAGTGCGTCCCCACCCTCCTCCAGGCGCTCCTCGACACCGAGAACCTCTCCGCCTGCCGGTCCCTGCGCCACATATTCAGCGGCGGTGAGGCACTCTCCCGGACCCTCGCCGCCCAGTGCCTCGACACCATGCCGACGGCCCGCCTGGTCAACCTCTACGGCCCGACCGAGTGCACGATCAACGCCTCGGCCTTCGTCGTGGACCGTACGGCGGTGGACGACGGACCCCGCACCATGCCGATCGGCACGAGGTCCTGCGCGAGCTCGGCGTACCGGAGGAGCACATCGTCTTCGTCAACTTCATCACCGTGGCGGAGGGCATCACCGCCGTGTGCGAGCGCTACCCCGGGGTCCGGATCGTGACGTCCGCCATCGATGAGGGGCTGAGCGAGGACGCGTACATGCTCCCCGGTATAGGCGACTTCGGCGACCGCTACTTCGGAACGAACCGCTAGGCACCGGAAGAGGCCGGTAGGCACCGGAGTCAGGCGAGGCACTCCTCACCGGACTCCGGACTCCGGTGGCATGCTCCGTCAGGTCGCCGTAAACCTCATACCCGGCGCCCTTGCAGAGCTGAGAAGGGGCCACACGTCCCCGACCGGCTGCCGGTCCGACAGACCGAGCAGAAACCGCGGCACACAGACGGTAGCCGGCTGGGCCCTCCCAGGCAGGGCACAATGCCCGCGTGACTGACTACGACGTACTCCGCGTCTTCTGCGGAGCGAACGGTGGATACGGCAACGAACTCGGCGTCGTCCGTGAGGGCTCCGTCATGCCCGACCCGGCGGAGCGGCAGACGTTCGCCGGAAAGCTCGGCTTCAGCGAGACCGTGTTCGTGGACGACCCCGAGCGCGGGGTCATCGACATCTACACCCCCACCCTGCGGCTGCCCTTCGCCGGTCACCCCTGCGTCGGCACGGCCTGGCTCCTCGACGTGCCCGAACTGATCACCCCGGCCGGAGTCGTCGGCACCCGCCTGGACGGCGAGTTCAGCTGGATCGAGGCCCGCGCCGAGTGGGTCCCGCCGCGCACGCTGCGCCGGTACGCCACCGCCGCAGAGGTCGACGACCTGCCGTTCCCGCCGCCGGGGGAGTGGGTCTACGCCTGGGCCTGGGAGGACGAGGCCGCCGGCCGGGTCCGGGCCCGTGCCTTCCCCGGCCGCGACGACGGCATCGAGGAGGACGAGGCGACCGGCGCGGCGGCCCTGCTCCTCACCGACCGACTGGGCCGCGCCCTGAACATCACGCAGGGCGCGGGTTCACAGATCCTGACGGCTCCGCAGCCGGGCGGTTGGGTGGAGGTCGGAGGCCGCGTCCTACTGGAACGGTAAAAAGCACGGCGGCGGTGCTACCGCTGGGCCGCGGGAACACCACGGCTGGGCTACGGCAGGGCTACGGCAGGGTCAGAATGTCCGCCCCCGACTCCGTCACCACCAGCGTGTGCTCGAACTGGGCGGTCCGCTTCCGGTCCTTGGTCAGGACCGTCCAGCCGTCGTCCCACATGTCGTACTCGTGCGTCCCGAGCGTCAGCATCGGCTCGATCGTGAAGGTCATCCCGGGCTGGATGACGGTCGTCGCGTGCGGGCTGTCGTAGTGCGGGACGATCAGACCGGAGTGGAAGGAGGAGTTGATGCCGTGGCCGGTGAAGTCCCGCACCACTCCGTACCCGAACCGCTTCGCGTACGACTCGATGACCCTGCCGATGATGTTGATCTGCCGGCCCGGCCTGACCGCCTTGATCGCGCGGTCGAGGGACTCCCGGGTCCGTTCCACCAGCAGCCGGCTCTCGTCGTCGACGTCCCCGACCAGGTACGTCGCGTTGTTGTCGCCGTGCACCCCGCCGATGTACGCGGTCACGTCCAGGTTGACGATGTCACCGTCCCGCAGCACCGTCGAGTCCGGGATCCCGTGGCAGATGACCTCGTTGACCGAGGTGCACAGCGACTTCGGGAAACCGCGGTAGCCCAGCGTGGACGGGTAGGCGCCGTGGTCGCACATGTACGCGTGCGCCACCCGGTCCAGCTCGTCGGTCGTGACCCCGGGCACGATCAGCTTCGCGGCCTCCGCCATCGCCCGCGCCGCGATCCGGCCCGCGACGCGCATCGCCTCGATCGTCTCGGGTGTCTGCACCGCCGGTCCGGTGTACGGCGCCGGCGCCGGCTTGCCCACGTACTCGGGCCGACGGATGTTTCCGGGTACGGAACGGGTGGGAGACAGCTCCCCTGGTACGAGCAGCGACTGGCCAGACATGCCAGCGAGTCTAACCAGCGGACGTGGGGCACCATGTCCGTGGCGAAAGGAGAGCCGCTCATGGCCCTGTTCAAGAAGCGCACGGTCGGCAAGCCGGGCGAGTGGTACTACTGCCTGGAGCACAAGAAGGTGGAGGAGGGGCCGGAGTGTCCGGCCAAGGACCGCTTCGGTCCGTACGCCTCCCGCGAGGAGGCCGAGCACGCGATGGCGACGGCCCGCGAGCGCAACGTCGAATGGGAGAACGACCCCAAGTGGCACGACGCCCCTGCGGCGGGCCGGGACGACGACTGACCGCCATAGGAGCATCCCTTCCGGCTACGCGGCCTCGGCCGGTGCGGCTGCCGCACGCTGTTCACGCAGCCGCACCGCGTGCTCGTTTTCGACCGGCCGGTGCACCCCTGCACCGCCGCCCTGATGTCGGCCGCGCCCACCCTCGACTTTCCGGGACGGCGCACGACGAGGAGATCCAACTGCGCGGGAAAACCCCCTCCCCGTACGACATTCCGTCCGGCTGCCGGTTCCGCACCCGCTGCTGGAAGAGCGAGGCCCGGTGCGCCGAGCACGCTCCTGTGACCGTCACCCGCGGAAGCACGGCGGACTCCGGGCAGGAACCGCACCGGGGCCTGTGCCACTTCCCGCTGGGGGCCGGCGCTACGGGAGCATGAGCCCGCGGGCGGCCGCATTCGTGGTTCGTGCCAGGTGCGCGGCTCCGAGGAGCTCGGCGTCGTCGGCGAGCCGGCCGAGGGTGAGGGTCAGCGCGCGGTAGGCGCCGGCGGGCATATGCCTGCGCAGCCCGTCGTGGAGACCCTCGATGACGGGAGCGGCGGCGGGTCCGAGCGTGCCGTCCACGACGATCATCTCGGGGTTGAGCATCACGCAGGCGGGGGCGAGGTGACTTCCGACGAGGCGGCCGAAGTCGTCAAGGACACGGCGGACGGTCGCCTCGCCCTGTGCGGCGAGCCCGAGGACGTCGTAGATGCTCACGTCGGGGCCGAACAGCGGGCGGGCGGCTTCGAGGAGGTGATCGGTGGTGGCGACCACACCGAGACATCCGCGGGCACCGCAGCGGCACATGGGGCCGGCGGAGTCGACGTGGAGATGGGACAGTTCGCCGGCCAGGCCGTTCGCTCCGCGCACGAGCTGCCCGTTGACGATGAGCCCCGCGCCCATTCCGGTGACCAGATGCAGGTGGATCACGTGCCGACGCCCTCGTGCCGCGCCGAACGCCAGCTCGCCGAGGGCGGCGAGGTTGCACACGTTGTCGACGCTCGCGGGTACGCCGAAGGCCCTGGTCAGATCCGGTGCCACATCCCTGAACAGCCACGCGGACATGGGCGGGCGGTCCGCGGGTACCGGGTCGGGTGCCGGCGCGAGCATCGACAGTCCGGCCCCCTGCCGGTAGGGCACCGGCAGACCGAGCACCACGCCACTCATGGGCGCCGTACTGCGTGCGTCGTCGCGGGCCCTGGCCAGCAACCGGACGGATTCGGCGACGATGTCGGGGCACTGCATCCAGTCGTACGGTGTCTCGACCCGCCCGAGCACCTTGCCTTCGGTGGACACGAGCCCGGCGCGGGCGACGCGGTGCGTGATGACGACCGCGCCGACGAGGGAGGCGTGCCTGGCCAGCCGTAGCCCGGCGGCGGGGCGGCCTCGCCCGCGCGCCTCCTTTGCCGCGGGGCCGGGTGCCTCCTGAAGCAGTCCGCGCGCCAGGAGCCGGGCCGTTGCCCCGGCGACCGTGGAGAGCGGCAGCTGTGCGAGCCGGGCGAGCTGGGAGCGGGTGAGAGCCTCGTGCCGGCCGAGCAGCTCAACGACACTCCGCTCGGCACCGCGTGGGCCCGCCGGGCCGTGATTCACCGTCACGGCCGCACCGTATGGCTTTACAGCCGATTCCGCGAATATTAATCCGAACCGCAATGGTCGACTCGTTGTATCGGAGCCCCGGGAGACGTCTACTTTTCCTCCGTGTGATCACGCGCCGCCAAAGACCCGGTGAACAGCGCGAGCCCGCCTGTCCGTTCCCCGTGCACGTCGAGGAGAGCCATGACCGAACCCCACGCCCGCTCAACTGGGCCCACGCGGCGCCAGATCCTCCTCACCGGTGCGGCCACGGCCGGTACGGTCCTGGGCTCGGAACTGCTCGACGCCGGCCCCGCGGCGGCGGCCGACACCTCGTCCACCGCCGCTTCGGCCGCCGTGGACCTCACGCGGCCGACGTCGCCGTTCCCTCACGTGTGGGAGCGCGTCGTCAGCGGTGACTGGGCCAAGCAGGCGCTGAGACGCGATTACCAGGACCAGCTGTTCGACTGCCACGACGAGCTGGGCTTCGAGTCGCTCCGCGTCCACGGTGCCCTCAACACTTCGATGAGTACCTACTCCCCGACCGTGAACGGACGGCCGAGGAATCCGGCGTTCTCGAACGACGACTACTCGTTCTTCAACATCGACCAGATCTACGACGCTCTCGTGGATCGCGGCATGCACCCGTTCGTCGAGCTGAGCAGCATGCCTGCCAGTCTTCAGGCGTCCGCCCCGCCGTTCAGCCTCATGCTGTACGACTTCAACCAGATGGAGCCGAAGGACTACGCGCTCTGGGGCAAGGTCGTCGGCGACTTCGCGCGACACATGGTGGACCGGTACGGCCTCAGCGAGGTCCGCAAGTGGCCGTTCGAGGTGTGGAACGAGCCGAACCTGTCCGTGTTCTTCAACGGGGACCAGCAAGCCTATTTCAGGCTCTACCAGTACGCCGCGGAGGCCATCAAGAACGTCGACGCGAGCCTCCGGGTCGGTGGCCCGGCCACCTCGGCCGGACAGCTGAGCTTCGGGCCGCCCCGTTCGCCGGGTGTGCGGTACTACCGGGAGTTCATGCAGTGGGCCACCGACAAGGATGTCCCGGTCGACTTCGGCAGCGCCCACGGCTACGAGAGCGACACGGGAACGGGGCCCCAGGGCCCGGCGTCGTTCTTCAAGCAGAACCGCGCCGACACGCCGTCCGGCCTTCCGCTCTACATCTCCGAGACCAACGTCACCTCCGACATCGGAAACCCCGTCCTGGACCGGTCCGACGCGGCGGCGAGCTTCCTGCGCACGATCACCGAGACCGTCGGGGTCGTCGACGCGCTGGCCTACTGGTCGTTCACCGACATCTACGAGGAGATGGGTCAGGCCGACAAGCCGTTCCACGGCGGGTTCGGGCTGCGGACCATCCACGGCGTCAAGAAGCCCGCCTACCGCCTGCTGCAGATCCTGCACACGGTGGGCGAGCACCGCGTGCCACTGACCCTGGCGGGCGCCCCGGACACGGTGGGCGGGCTCGCGGTCACCGGCGGCGTGCGCGGCGGTGTCGACGTCCTGCTGTACAACCACGCCCTCGCCACCGGCGACGGCAGCGCCTCCGTCCCGGCGCGGCCCGCGACCCTCACCGTCACCCTGCGCGGCGTGCGGGCCGGGGCCCGGGCACGAGTCCGGCGGATCGACGAGGACCACACCAACCCCTACCGGGAGTGGGTGGAGCTCGGCTCGCCGGAGTATCCGACCCGCCGGCAGCTGCACGACATCGAGAAGGCGAGCGAGGTCGACGACCGGCCCCTGGAGCTCAAGTCCGACCGCGGTACCGGTGTCGCCCGGTTCACCCTCACCCTGCCCCCCGAAGGCGTCGCCGCGGTCCACGTCGGCTGACGCTCCTCGTCCGCGTTTCGATCAGGGGCCCGGACACCACCAGCGGCACCAGCTCCACCGCCCCGATCGCCCCCACCGCGGCGGCCGACCCGGTCAGATCCTTCAGCTGCACCGGAAGTGCCACGAACGTCAGGAACGTCCCGAAGTTCGAGATCAGCCCCGAGAACCACAGCCGCCGGAAGTCGAGGGATGCCCGCCAGGGGGCGAGATCGGGGAGGAGAGCACGGAGCCCGGACGGCGGGGCGTCGACGGGAACGGGAGGCGTGGGGGAGTCATCGGTCACGAGGGGTCATGGTCGGACGCGGGCCACTCACGGGCAACTGCTTTTCGCACCACCGCAGTTCGGGGCCACGGGCGCGGGTCACCAGCGGGGCGGGGGCGGGGCCGTCAGGGTTTCCGCCAGGTGGGACAGCCGGTCCCGGAAACGCCGGCGCCCCCGTGGCACCGGCACCGCGTTCTCCCCGGCCGCCGCGCTCACCAGGTGCTGGACCGTGTCCAGGTCCAGCTCCGCCCCGTCCGGCACGCGCAGCGCCTCGTGCGACATCGTCGACAGTTCGTTCCCGCCGTCGCCGAGCGCCAGTACCGTGGCCCCGGCCCGGCGGGCGTCGTGCACCCGCTCCAGCAGCTCGGCGCCCGGCTCGTCCGGTGACACCACCAGCAGCGTCTCACCCCGGCGCGCCGCGGCGAGCCTGCCCGGCCCGACCGCGAGGTGCGCCGGATCCGATGGGCGCGCGTCATGGCGGACGAGCGTCGGCGCCAGCTCCGGCATGCCCGACCACGCCGCCTCGTCGACCAGATGGGCCGCGAGATGCCACGGCTCGTACTGCGCCGTGCCCACCAGCAGCAGACCCCCGCCGTGCGACACCACGGCCCCCCGCAGCGCCCCCGCGAACCGGCGGGTGGCGCCCAACCACTCGGTCCCGGCGAGCACTTCGCGCAACAATGCGACCCGTACGGCATCCATACGTCCGCATCCTGCCGTAATTGACGGTTCGTTACACGCGGTTCACCCCGAATTCGCCCGACTCGGGAAGAAAGCCGACCGACCGTCCCTCAGGAGGAGCGCCACCATGCCGACCATCACCGTCCCCTTCCGTGCGGGCCACGAGGGCTACGCCGGCTTCCGTATCCCGGCGGTCGTCGTGACCGCCGCCGGTACCCTCCTCGCCTTCTGCGAGGGCCGGGTCGACTCCGGCCGCGACTGGGGACATATCGACATCGTCGTGAAGCGCTCCACGGACGGCGGCCGCACCTGGGGCCCCTTGCGGGTCGCCGCCGACAACGGCACCGACCTCGCGGGCAACCCCGCCCCCGTCGTCCTCGACACCGGCCGGATCCTGCTCGTCCACGTCCGCTCCGCCGCAGGCGCCTCCGAGGCCGCCCTGCTGCGCGGCGAGGTCCCGGAGGCCGACGGCCGCCGGGTGTGGGTGCGGCACAGCGACGACGACGGTGCCACCTGGTCCACGCCCCGGGAGATCACCGGCCAGGTGAAGCGGCCCGGCTGGCGCTGGTACGCCACCACCCCCGGTCACGCGATCCAGCTGAGCACCGGCCGGATCGTCGTCCCCGCCAACCACACCCTCCCGCCCACCGGCACCGACGTGGGCGACGAGGCCAAGTACAACGGCGGCCACTGCCTGCTCAGCGACGACCGGGGCGAGACCTGGTCCCTCGGCTACCTGGACGAGAACACCGACGGCTACGTCAACGTCAACGAGACCACCGCCGCCGAACTCCCCGACGGCCGCGTCTACTTCAACACCCGCACCGACTCCACCTCGCCGGGCAACCGGGCCGACGCCCACTCCGAGGACGGCGGAAAGACCCTGACGTACCCCTTCCGCCCGCAGGCCGGTCTCGACGGTCCCGTCTGCGAGGGCAGCCTCCTCCAGCTCCGCGCCCCCGACGTGCTTCTCTTCTCCGGGCCGGCCCTCCCCACCGGCCGGGCGCTGATGACGATCCGCGCCTCCACCGACGGCGGCACCACCTGGCGCCCCGTCCACACAGCCGACGGCCTCCCTGCCGCCTACTCCGACCTGGTCCGCGTCGACGCCGACACCGTCGGACTCCTCCACGAGACCGGCGACTTCGGGGCGTACGAGAGGATCGTCTTCCGGCGGATCCCCGTGACACGGCTCACCTGACCGAGGCGGGCGCGACGGACGTAAAGTCGGCCCATGACCTCTACCGATACCGAGAGTGCACAGAAGGCCCCCGCCAAGGACCCGTGGGACCTCCCCGACGTCTCCGGGCTCGTCGTCGGCGTGCTCGGCGGCACCGGCCCGCAGGGCAAGGGCCTCGCCTACCGGCTCGCCAGGGCCGGCCAGAAGGTGATCATCGGCTCGCGCGCCGCCGACCGCGCCCAGGCCGCCGCCGAGGAGCTCGGGCACGGCGTCGAGGGCGCCGACAACGCCGAGACCGCCCGCCGCAGCGACCTCGTGATCGTCGCCGTGCCCTGGGACGGCCACGGCAAGACCCTGGAGTCCCTGCGCGCGGAACTGGCCGGCAAGCTCGTCGTGGACTGCGTCAACCCGCTCGGCTTCGACAAGCAGGGCGCCTACGCGCTCAAGCCGGAGGAGGGCAGCGCCGCCCAGCAGGCCGCCGCCCTGCTGCCCGACTCCCGGGTCACCGCCGCCTTCCACCACCTGTCGGCCGTCCTCCTCCAGGACCCGGAGATCGACGAGATCGACACGGACGTCATGGTGCTCGGTGAGGTCCGCGCGGACGTGGAGATCGTCCAGGCACTGGCCGGCCGCATCCCGGGCATGCGCGGCGTCTTCGCGGGGCGGCTGCGCAACGCCCACCAGGTGGAGTCGCTGGTCGCCAACCTGATCTCGGTGAACCGCCGCTACAAGGCGCACGCGGGACTGCGGGTCACGGACGTGTGAGGGGATGGGGGACACTGGTCCTCACCGCCTTGTGTCCCCCGGTATCCGTGTCCCCCGACAGGAGAATCCCCGCATGCCCCGCCTGGCCCTCTACGCCCTTGTCGTCTGCGTCCTCGCCGTCGCCGCGGCGGTCGTCTCCTTCATGCAGGGCAACCTTCTCGGGATCGTGTGGGTGCTGCTCGCGGGCCTCTCGTCCAACATGTGCTGGTACTACGTGAAGCGCGAGAAGGTGCGGAAGGCCGTCACCCGCTGAGACCGGAAGGCCGTCACCCGTTGACCGAGCAGAACTCGTTCGTCCCCTGCCAGAAGCGGTAGAACTCCTGGCCGCAGTACGTGTCCAGATCGCTGATCCCGAGGCTCTTCAGGATCGCGTCGATCACGTCGAAGAAGACGCCGTTGACCGCGGGCAGCCACAGCAGCGCGAACACGAACAGCAGACCGAACGGCGCGAACGGCTCCACCTGGCGCTTGATCTTGTACGACAGCCAGGGCTCGATCACCCCGTAACCGTCCAGACCCGGCACCGGCAGGAAGTTCAGGAGCGCGGCAGAGACCTGGAGCAGGGCGAGGAAGGCCAGCGCGAACCGGAAGTCCGCCGGCACGCCGTCCAGCGCGTCCAGCCAGAACGGGGCCGTGCAGACGATCGCGAACAGGACGTTCGTCAGGGGCCCGGCCGCCGAGATGACACTGTGCCGCCACCGGCCCCGGATCCGCCCCCGCTCGATGAAGACGGCACCACCGGGCAGACCGATGCCCCCCATGATCACGAAGATGACGGGGAGCACGATGCTGAGCAGGGCATGGGTGTACTTCAGCGGGTTCAGCGTGAGGTAGCCCTTGTCGCCGACCGTGATGTCGCCGCTGTGCAGGGCGGTGCGCGCGTGCGCGTACTCGTGCAGACAGAGCGAGACGATCCACGCCGCCGTCACGAACAGGAACACGGCCACTCCGGGCTGCGCGGCGAACCCGGTCCAGGTGGCCCAGCCGGTGACCGCCGTGACGGCGAGGATCCCGAGGAAGACGGGACTGATCCGCCGATCGCTGTGACGGGTGGTGGCGGTGGTCATGGGGCTCCCTGACAGTCGTGCGCACAGTGGGACTGCCCGACCGTACCGGGCGTACGGGGGAAACGTCTCGGGGGTGGCCGGGGGTTCCGCGGCGACGGTAGGCGTGCGCGGCGGTGGAAGGTGTGCGCGGCGGTGGAGGCGTGCGCGGCCGTCGGCTCCTCGCTTTCGGCACCGGCCTCTGTCGGCTTCGGTGCCGTACCGGCCGGTGTCGGCTCCGGTGCGGTACCGGCCAGTGTCGGGCTGGGTACCGTACCGGCCTCTGCCCGCTTCGGTTACCGTACCGACCTTGCGGTCTCATGGCCGCCGCGCCGACAAAACCCCGTGACCGGCTCCGACGGCACCCGAGACAATGGACCCCGTGCACTATCGCATCCTCGGCACCACCCAGGTACTCCGTCCCGACGGTACGACCGTCCCGGTCGGCGGGGCGCGGCTGCGCGCGCTGCTGACCGTGCTCGCCCTGCGGCCCGGCCGCACGGTCCCCGCGAGCCTCCTGGTGGACGAGGTGTGGGACGGCGACTCGCCCGCCGACGCGACGGGCGCGCTGCAGGCGCTGGTGGGCCGGCTGCGCCGGGCACTCGGCGCGGACGCGGTCGCCTCGGCGGACGGCGGCTACCGCCTCACCGCCGCGCCGGACGACATCGACCTGCACCGCTTCGAGCGGCTGGCCGGCGACGGCACTCGCGCGCTGGCCGACGGCGACCCCGCGAAGGCGGCCGGCGTCCTCGACGACGCGCTCGCCCTGTGGCGCGACCCTGCTCTCGCCGACCTCCCCGACCGCACCGCCGAGGCGGCCCGCTGGGAGACCCGGCGCCTGGACGTGCTGCGCGCCCGCCACACCGCCGCCCTCGCCCTCGGCCGCGCCGACCAGTCCCTGCCCGAGCTGACCGCCCTGTGCGACAGCCACCCCCTGGACGAGTCGCTCCAGGCCCTGCGCCTGGGCGCCCTGCGCGACACGGGCCGCACAGCGGAGGCCCTGGCCGCCTACGAGGACGTACGGCGACTTCTGGCGGAACAACTCGGGGCGGACCCGGGACCGGAACTGCGGGCGCTGCACGGGGAGTTGCTGCGGCCGAAGAGCGGGGAGCAGGGCGGCTCCCACGTCCCGCCCGTTCCCGGTTCCGGCCCCGGTCCCGGCTCCCACGTCCCGCCCGTTCCCGGCCCCGGCCCCGGCTCTCACGCCTCCCCCGCCTCCAGCGCCGCCGGATCCCCCGCCGTTGAGCCCCGCGCAGCCCACGCCCCCGCATGGCCCGCGCCCCCCACCTCCGCGCATGGCCCCAACTCCGCACCTCCTCATGCCTCCGTGCCTCCTCATGCCTCCGCGCCTCCCCATGCCCTCGCGCCTCCCCTCACCCCCGGGGCGCCCCCGCACCCCGGCAACCTCCGGGCCCGTCTCACCTCCTTCGTCGGCCGGGAAAGCGACATCGAGGTAATCCGGGGGGATCTCGTCCAGGCGCGGCTGGTGACGTTGCTCGGGCCCGGTGGGGCCGGGAAGACGCGGTTGTCGCAGGAGGCTGCCGAGACCGTGCGGGACGCGGCGCGGGACGGGGTGTGGCTGGCGGAGCTCGCGCCCGTCGACGACCCGGCAGCCGTACCGGAGGCCGTGCTGACCGCCTTAGGGGCCCGGGAGACCGTGTTGTACGGCGCCGGTGCCGAGGCGATCCGGGCCGGGGCCGAGCGGCACGACGACCCGGTCGAGCGGCTCGCGGAGCACTGCGGCAGGCGCCGCATGCTGATCATCCTGGACAACTGCGAGCACGTCGTCGACGCGGCGGCCCGGCTCGCCCAGGAGCTGCTGGAACGCTGCCCCGGACTGACGGTCCTGGCCACCAGCCGCGAACCCCTCGGCATACCGGGGGAGTTGCTGCGCCCGGTGGAGCCCCTGCCCGAGCCGGTCGCGCTGCGACTGTTCGCCGAGCGGGGCGCGGCGGCCCGGCCCGGATTCCGCGTCGAGGACGCCCCCGACGCCTGCGGGGAGATCTGCCGGCGCCTCGACGGACTGCCCCTCGCCATCGAACTCGCGGCAGCCCGCCTCCGCATGCTGACGCCCCGTCAGATCGCCGACCGGCTCGACGACCGCTTCCGTCTGCTCACCTCCGGCAGCCGTACCGTCCTGCCCCGCCAGCAGACGCTCAGGGCCGTCGTCGACTGGTCCTGGGAGCTGCTGGACGAAGGCGAACGGGACGTCCTGCGACGGTTGTCGGTGTTCGCGGGCGGCTGCGACCTCGCCGCCGCGGAGGCCGTATGCGGGCCGGCCGTACTGGACGCCCTCGGCTCGCTGGTCGACAAGTCACTGGTCGTGGCCGCGCCTTCGGGTGACGGGGAGATGCGCTACCGGCTCCTCGAAACCGTCGCCGAGTACGCGCGCGAACGGCTCGACGAGACCGGCCGGCGTGCCGAGGCCGAGCGCGCCCACCTCACGCACTACCGCGAACTCGCCCGCACCACCGACCCGTTGCTGCGGGGCTTCGGTCAACTCGCCGCCATCGAACGGCTGGAGCGTGAGTACGAGAACCTCCGCACCTCTCTGCGTCATGCCGTCGCCGAGCGTGACGAGCAGGAAGCGCTCTGCCTCGTCCTGTCGCTGTGCTGGTACTGGCAGATGCGCGACCTGCGCATCGAGGCGCGCAACTGGCTCGCCGAGGTCATGGCCCTGGGCCCCGACCCGTTCACCGCGCCCGTCCGCAAGGCCGCCCCGCTCTGGGAGCGCTGCACCGACATGCCGCCCCCGCTCACCGGGGAACTCCTCACCGAGGCGCGGCGCGGTGTCCATCTCGCCCATCTGGCCTGCATGGACACGGAGTTGGAGGCATGGGAGTCACCGCGGGCGAAGGAGAAACTCCGCCTCATCACCGAGGTCTACGAACCCGGCCTCCCGCAGACCTGCCGCACCCCCGGCATGTTCTGGTTCTACGCCGTGATGCTGACCGGCGACATGGACCGGCTGGTCGTGATCCTCGACGCCTCCGTCCGCACCTGCCGCTCGGCCCCCGGCATGGAGTGGGAACTCGCCACCACCCTCCAGATGCGGGCCAACATCCTCGCCAACCGCAGCGACTGGGCGGGCGACGCGGCCCGTGACGCAGACGAGTCGCTGGAGATCTTCCGCCGCCTCGGCGACGCCTGGGGAACCGCCGAGGCGCTCTCCGCGCGCGGCGAGGCCCATGAACGCATCGGCGCGTACCAGCTCGCCGCCGCCGACTACGAGGCGGCGATCGGGTACGCCGAGGGCCTGGGCGCCCGCGCCCAGGTGGCGGTACTGGGCGCCCGGCTCGCCGGCGCGCTCGTGGAAGGGGGCGAGACCGAGCGGGGTGAGCGGCTTCTGCGCGAGGTGATCGAGCAGCCGATCGGTGCGGGCGGCGAGGCGATGCCCGCAGCCCGGTTGTTCCTCGCGAGCCGGCTCGTCGCGACCGGCCGGATCCCGGAGGCGCGCGAGCAACTGCGGTTGCTGCGCGAGGAGTTCAAGATCGCCTACTTCGTTGTCTTCGACGCCTTCATCCTCGGCGCCGAGGCCTGGGTGGAGGCGGCCGACGGCAACTACGAGGAGGCCTTCGACAAGATCCGGCAGGCGCTCCAGCGGGCCGCCGACCCGCTGTCGGAGGCCATCGCCCCGCACATGCGCCCGCTGTACCTGGGCGTCTCGGCGATCTGTCTCGCCGAGGTCGACGGCGGCCGCCGGGCCGGTGACGGCGCCCGCTGCATCGGCGCCGCGCGGGCGCTGCTGCCGGCCGGGCACATCGTGACGTCCATGGAGCGCGACGTGTACGGCCGTGCCGAGCGGCACACGCGCGCCGTGCTCGGCGACGAGGCATACGAGGCGGCGTACGCGGAGGGCGGTGCCCTCTCCGCCGGGGAGGCCACCGCGCTGGTCCTGCTCTGACGCGTACGTCACGTCGTACACCGACGCCTCGTGACCGAGGCGTCGTACACCGCCGCGTCAGCTCTTCGTACGGAACTTGTGGATGGCGACCGGCGCCATCACCGCCGTGATCGCCACCGACCAGGCGACGGTCACCCACAGGTCGTGCGCGACCGGGCCGCCCACCATCAGTCCGCGGGCCGCGTCCGCGAGCGTGGACAGCGGGTTGTAGTCGGTGAAGGCCTGCAGCCAGCCGGGCATCGACTGGGTCGGTGCGAAGATCGACGAGCCGAACTGCAGCGGGAACAGCACCAGGAAGCCCATCGCCTGCACGGACTGCGCGCTCTTCATGACCACACCCAGGGTGAGGAACACCCACATGATCGACGAGGCGAACAGCGCGGACAGGCCCACGGTCGCGAACAGGCCGGGCCAGTCGTTGATGTCGAAACCGACCAGGACGGCGACGATCATCAGCACGGTGGTCGCGAACAGCATCCGCCCGAGCTCCACCGCGATCTTCGCGAACAGCACCGAGCCGCGCCCGATCGGCAGGGACCGGAAGCGGTCCATGACACCGGAGTTGAAGTCCTGGCTGAAGCCGGTACCGACGCCCTGGGACATGGTCATGGCCATCATCGCCAGCATGCCGGGGATCACGTACTGCACGTACGCGTCCTGCCCGCCGCCGAGGGACTGCCCGATCGAGCCGCCGAAGACGTACACGAACAGCAGGGTGAAGACGACCGGCATGAGCAGGGCATCGAACATCGACTCCGGGTCCTGCCGGATCCACAGCAGGTTGCGGCGGATCAGGGCCCCGGTATGGCGCACGTGCCCGCGCAGCGGGATACGGGCGTCTCCCGTGAGGTCGGGGACGGGTGCGGTGGTGGCGCTCATACGGCGACCTCCTGGCGGTCGGTGGCGGTCTCGTCGGGCGTGGTGTCCTGCGGGGCACTGGCACGGTGGCCGGTGAGGGACAGGAACACCTCGTCCAGGCTGGGCAGTTCGGTGGTGATGGAGGAGAGCGTGATGCCGCGCGCGGTGACCGCGCCGACCACGGCGGTCAGCTGCTCGTCGCTGAGGATCGGGACCAGGACGGATCCGCGCTCGGTGTCGATGGTGGTGGCGGCGAGCCCGGTGATGCCCAGCTCGTCCAGCGCGACGGCGAGGGGCCGCAGGAGCAGCGGGTCGGCCGGCCGGACCCGCAGGGACCGTCCCCCCACCTTCGCCTTCAGCTCCTCGATGGCTCCGCCCGCGATGACCTTGCCGCGGTCCACGACGGTCAGCTCGGAGGCCAGCTGTTCGGCCTCCTCCATGTACTGCGTGGTGAGCAGCACGGTGACCCCGTCACCGACCATGCGCTTGACCTCGGTCCACACCTCGTTGCGGGTGCGCGGGTCGAGGCCGGTGGTGGGCTCGTCGAGGAACAGGACGGCGGGCCGGCCGATCATCGACGCCGCCAGGTCGAGCCGCCGCCGCATACCGCCGGAGTACGTCGACGCAGGGCGCTTGGCCGCGTCGGTGAGCGAGAACCGCTCCAGCAGCTCGTCGGCGCGGGCGCGGGCCGTCTTGCGGGGCAGGTCGAGCAGCCGCCCGATCATGTACAGGTTCTCCCAGCCGGGGAGCTTCTCGTCCACGGAGGCGTACTGGCCGGTGAGTCCGATCACCCGCCGCAGCTGCCGGGGCTGCCGTACGACGTCGTAGCCGGCGACGGTCGCCTGCCCGGCGTCGGGCTGGATCAGGCTGGACAGGATCCGCACCAGGGTGGTCTTCCCGGCCCCGTTCGGCCCGAGCACCCCCATCACGGTGCCCTCCCGCACCTCCAGGTCGACCCCGTCCAGCGCCTTGGTCTCCCCGTAGTGCTTGACCAGCCCCCGCACGGTCACGGCGACCGCGTCACTGGAGTTCTTGTCGATTCGTGTCATGGGAACGACAGTGCCAGCCCCCACCGACAATGCACCGACAGACCACCGACACCCACCGACAGACACCGACAGCCCACCGACAGGGTTTTGAGGAGCCGGTCCCGCCCGTCACGCCGTGGCGGATCCCAGGGCGGCACGGTAAATTTCCCGCCGCCGATCACCCATGCCGCCGCAGCAGGGGCGGCTGGCTCCAGCGGATCGCCTGCGAGTTCCAGCGCCTGGGCGACGGAACCGGCGCGCTCCGCGCCTTCGGCCACCCACTGTGGGTCGCGAGTCACCACGATGTTGCGCCTGCCGAACAGCGGGCGGAATCGCGGAGGCAGCGAATCCCATGTCTTGCGCCCCATCACCACTGGATGACCGAGGGTGGTCGCCTTGAAATGCGCCATGTCCTCAGGCAGTCGCCACGGAATAGCGTTGTCCGCGCCGATTACGCCATCAAGGGTCTGCGCCCAGATCAGCCCGACTTCACACCGCGACCGGGGCTTTGATGGCCGGGTGGTGCTGGTAGCCGAGCACTTCCACATCGGCGTAGGCGTAGTCGAAAAACGAGTCGGCTTGGCGCAGACGCAGCTCGGGGAACTCGAAGGGGGCGCGCGAGAGCTGCTCGGTCACCTGCTGCACATGGTTGTCGTAGATGTGACAGTCGCCGCCGGTCCAGATGAAGTCACCCGGTTCGAGACCGACCTGCTGCGCCACCATGTGCGTGAGCAGGGCGTAGCTGGCGATGTTGAACGGGACACCGAGGAACAGATCCGCACTGCGCTGGTACAGCTGGCAGGAGAGCCTGCCGTCGGCGACGTAGAACTGGAAGAAGGCGTGACACGGCGCGAGGGCCATGTCGGGCAGCTCGGCGACGTTCCAGGCGGAGACGACCATCCGGCGTGAGTCCGGGTCTCGGCGCAGCGTGTCGAGGACTTCGCTGATTTGGTCGATGTGCCTGCCGTCCGGGGCGGGCCAGGAGCGCCACTGCGCGCCGTAGACCGGGCCGAGTTCGCCGTTCTCGTCGGCCCATTCGTCCCAGATGGTGACGCCGTGTTCTTGCAGCCAGCGGACGTTCGAGTCACCGCTCAGGAACCACAGCAGTTCGTACACGATGGACTTGTGGTGCACCTTCTTGGTGGTGACCAGCGGGAACCCCTGCGAGAGGTCGTAGCGCAGTTGGTGCCCGAAGACACTTCGGGTGCCGGTGCCCGTCCGGTCGGCCTTGGCCGTCCCGGAGATGAGCACCAGCCGCAACAGGTCTTCGTACTGGGTGTCCGCCACAGCCGTCGAGTCTAGTGGCGACCTAAACGCGGACCCTACGGTCCCGCAGCTGGAGCATCGGTGACACGTCACAGCCCGGCGACCTGTGCCGATGTGAGCTCGGCCTCCTCGTCGGCTCCGCAGGCATCCAGGGCGAAGAGGCCGATGACGAGCAGCACAGCAACGGCCACGGCCGTCACGCACCCACGAAGTAACTTCATGCCCTGCCTACTTGTACGTCGTTTCCTGCCACTTGATCTCCACCCGGAATCCCGCGAGTCGCAACGGCACAGCCCGCCGACGGGGGAAGATCGGCGGGCTGCTGTGGTGCCACAGTGGCTCGTTGGCTCGTTGGCTCGTTGGCTCGTTGGCTCGTTGGCTCGTTGGCTCAGCTCGGCTCAGTGAACGGAGTTCTCCTCGCGCGGGAACGTGCCGCCGACCACGTCCTGCGCGAACGCCTTCGCCGCGTTCCCCATGACCTCACGCAGATTCGCGTACTGCTTCACGAACTTCGGCACGCGCCCACTGGTCAGACCCAGCATGTCCGTCCACACCAGCACCTGCGCGTCCGTCTCGGGGCCGGCCCCGATGCCCACCGTCGGGATGTGCAGGACCCGGGTCACCTCGGCCGCCAGCTCCGCCGGAACGAGTTCGAGGACCACCGCGAACGCTCCCGCGTCCTGGACGGCCTTCGCGTCCCGCAGCAGCTGCTGGGCCGCCTCCTCGCCGCGCCCCTGGACGCGGTAGCCCATGGCGTTCACGGACTGGGGGGTGAGGCCGATGTGGGCCATCACCGGGATCCCGGACTCCACCAGCAGCTCGATCTGCCGGTGCGAGCGCTCCCCGCCCTCCAGCTTGACCGCCCCGACCCCGGCCTCCTTCACCAGCCGGGTCGCCGAGCGCAGCGCCTGCACCGGACCCTCCTGGTAGGACCCGAAAGGGAGGTCGCCGACGATCAGGGCGCGCTGGGTGCCCCGGACGACGGCCGCGGACAGCATGGTCATCTCGTCGAGCGTGACGGGCACGGTGGTCTCGTACCCGAGATGGCAGTTGCCCGCGGAGTCGCCGACGAGCATGACCGGGATCCCGGCCTCGTCGAAGACGGACGCGGTCATCGCGTCGTACGCGGTGAGCATGGGCCACTTCTCGCCGCGCTCCTTGGCGGCGGCGATGTCGCGCACGGTGATACGGCGGGTGCCTTTGCCCCCGTACAGGGTCTTGCTGCTGCCGTCGGGGGTGCTGTTCCCTGCAGGGGAGGTGCTGTCTCCCACAGGGGAGGTGCTGTTCCGCACAGGCTGGGCAGCCGAGAGCTGCGTCATGGCAACGGCTCCTTCAGTCATCTCGAGGCGCCCTGACGGCGTCCCCGGATCGCCTCCATGGTGGCACCTCGTGCCGGTGACGGCTAGGGGAGGCCGCTGTGACCGAGACGGCAGTAAGGTCTGGGTAAAAGATTTACGATACGAGACGGTCTCGTATCTTATTCGCCCTAGGCTCGCCCCCATGACTACTGCAGTCCCTGACTCCCGGGTACCGGAGGCGGTGCACCGGCGCCGTTGGGCGATCCTCGGTGTGCTGATGCTGAGCCTGCTGATCGTGGTGCTCGACAACTCGATCCTGAACGTCGCCATCAAGACGATCTCGACGCCCGCCCCCACCGGTCTGGGTGCCACCCAGAGCGAGCTGGAGTGGGCGATCAACTCCTACACCCTCGTCTTCGCGGGCCTGCTGTTCACCGCGGGCCTCCTCGGTGACCGGCTGGGCCGCAAGAAGGTCCTGCTCGGCGGTCTGGTCGCGTTCGGCGCCGGCTCCGCCCTCGCCGCCTTCTCCGGCTCGCCGACCGAGCTGATCGCCTTCCGTGCGGTGATGGGCTTCGGCGCGGCCTTCGTCATGCCCGCCACCCTCGCCGTCCTGATGAACGTCTTCGAAAGGGAGGAGCAGCCCAAGGCCATAGGCATCTGGGCCGGCGGCGTCGGCCTCGCCATCGCCATCGGCCCGATCACCGGCGGCGTCCTGCTCGACCACTTCTGGTGGGGTTCGGTCTTCCTCATCAACGTGCCGATCGTCATCCTCGCGCTCGGACTGATGCTCTGGCTGGTTCCCGACTCCCGCGACCCGCGGCCCGGCCGGATCGACGCCGTGGGTGTGGTCCTGTCCGTCATCGGTCTTGTGCTGCTCGTCTACGGCATCATCAAGGGCGGCCAGCTCGCCGACTTCACCGACCCGCAGGTCCTCGCGACCATCGGCGCCGGTCTCGCCGTACTCGTCGCCTTCGTGGTGTTCGAGAAGCGCAGCGACCACCCGTCCATCGACGTCACCTACTTCAAGAACAAGGTCTTCTCGGCCGCGATAGCCGCCCTCGCGCTGGTCTTCTTCGCGCTGATGGGAGTGACCTTCTTCTCGGTCTTCTACACCCAGAGCGTGCGCGGCTACTCCCCGCTGCAGACCGGCCTGCTGATGCTGCCGCTGGCCGTCGGCCAGATGATCTTCGCGCCACGCGCCCGGCTGGTCGTGGAGCGCTTCGGATACCGGGCCACCACCACGGCCGGCATGGCGGTCATCGCCGCGATGCTGGCCGCGTTCGCCACCCTGGAGGCGGACACGCCGATCTGGATCCTGGAGGTGATCTTCTTCCTCATGGGCACCAGCATGGCGCACATCATGACCCCGGTCAGCGTCGTCATCATGCAGGCCCTGCCCCGCGAGAAGGCCGGCTCCGCGTCCGCGCTCAGCAATACCTTCCGCCAGGTCGGCGGCGCCCTCGGTATCGCCATCCTCGGCTCGGTCCTGTCCACGGCGTACCGCAACGGCATCGAGGACAAGCTCGGCCTCCTGCCCCCGGACCTGCGGCACACCGCGGGCGAGTCCATCGAGGCGACCCTCGGTGTCGCCGCCCGGCTCGGCCCGAAGGGCAAGGCCCTCGTCGACCCGGCCAACGACGCGTTCCTGCACGCGATGCACCTCACCGCGCTGTGGGGAGCGGGCGTCGCGGTGGTCGGCGTGGTCGTGGTCGCCCTGTACCTGCCGGGGAAGAAGGCGGCGGCACCTCAGTCGGGCAAGGAGGAAGAGGAGTTGGTGACGGCGGGGGAGTAGGGGGCAGGGGTGTGGTCACCCCCGCGCGGGGCGGGGCCGGGGTGTGGTCTCCCCCGTGCGGGGCAGGGCCGCGCACGGGGGAGAATGCACTTCAGGAGGCGAAGGGACAGCAACTTGAATCCTCCCCCAGCTGAAGCTGGGGGATTCCTGGCTCACGCTGCCTGCGGGTCAGCGACCCAACAGGTCTTCCACGATCAACACCAGCCGGGTTGAAACCAGCCCGGTTTGATACGCCAAAGCTTGGAGGTGCCTGTGCTGTCTTGGCTCTCGATCAGCACGGTGTACGCGCTTGGTTCTTGCAACGCACGGTGTGCAGGTTACCCGATCAGGTGGACGGCGTTTCGCCCTGGAGGCGAAATTTCGCCTCCGGCCCTGCTCCGCAGGAGTCCGGTTCCTCCCCGGCCCGAAGGCCGGGGCATCCTCGGAGGAATCCGGTGAACCTTGCGGAAGGCCGGCCTCCCAGAGTCGGCTCCATGAAGGGACGGCCTCGCAGCGAGGCCGTGGAGCGGGCCATCGTCGAGGGGGTGGTGAAGCTCCTGGAGGACGGTGTGCCGCTCGCGGAGCTGTCCATCGAGCGCATCGCCCGTACCGCCGGCGTCGGCAAGGCCACCATCTACCGCCGCTGGAGCGGCAAGGAGGAGCTGTTCGCCGACATCGTGGGTGCCGCCGAGCTGCCGACACCCGACCTGCCCGGCACCTCGATGCGCGACGACCTCGTGGCCCTCCTGGAACAACTGCGTCGGCGCGGCCTGATGACCCGCTCCTCCGTGCTCCTGCACAACGTCTACGCCCAGATGAAGAGCAGTCCCAAGATCTGGGCCGCTTACCACAGGACCGTCATCGAGCCGCGCCGCCGGCTCCAGGTCGAGATCCTGCGCCGCGGGCAACGCAACGGCGAACTGCGCGCGGACGTCGACATCGACCTGCTGAACGACCTGTTCGTCGGTCCCATGCTGCTGCGCACCGTGATGCGTCCCGACGCCGACCTCCCGGAAGGCCTGGCGGAGTTGATCGTCGACACCCTTCTCGAAGGGCTGCGGCCCGTCAGCTCACCGTCCGTCAGTTCGTCCTCGCCGTAGCCCCCCTGTGCGTGTTTCGTCACAGAGGGCGCTTTCCCTGCCTGTGTCCGGAACTGGGCGTGCCCACTTGTGCGTCATGTGTCCGTACGGCCGTCCGGGCACGGGCGGGACGGAGCCGATCATCCCCTAGGGTCGTAGGGACACAGGGGGCGAACGGTGTGCACGGGCAGGCAGTGAGGCGACGGTATGGCGCAGCAGGCGTACATGACGGAGACGGACAACGGAGGCTCGGGGCCCGAGCGCCCGGGAACCCGGATCCGACGCCTGGTGAGCCGTCTGTTCGCCGGCCGGCTCGCTGACCGGGGGATCTGGCGCCGGGGCCTCGTCCTCGCCGCCCTCGCGTTCCTGGTCGCCCTGGTCATGGTGCTGCACGCGCAGATCCCGAACGCGGTCGGCAACCTCGGCAGCCTCATCGAGACCTTCCTGCCCTGGCTGGGCGTGTGTGTCCCGGTCCTGGTGCTGCTCGCGCTGGTGCGCAAATCGGCGACCGCGCTGATCGCGGTGCTGTTCCCGGCGATCGTCTGGCTGAACCTCTTCGGTGGACTGCTCGGCGACAAGGCGGGCGCCGGCGGCGACCTCACGGTGGTCACGCACAACGTCAACGCCGACAACCCGGACCCGTCGGGCACCGCCCGGGACGTGGCCGCGTCCGGCGCGGACGTGGTCGCCCTGGAGGAGCTCACCACGTCGGCTGTGCCGGTGTACGAGGAGGCGCTGACGTCGACGTACAAGTACCACTCGGTGCAGGGCACGGTCGGGCTGTGGAGCAAGTACCCCCTGACCGGCGTCAGGGCCGTCGACATCAAGCTGGGCTGGACCCGCGCGATGCGCGCCACCGTGACCACGCCGGCCGGGCAGGTCGCGGTGTACGTCGCCCATCTCCCGTCGGTGCGGGTGAAGATGGAGGCCGGGTTCACGGCCCGGCAGCGGGACAAGAGCGCGGACGCGCTGGGCGAGGCCATCGCCCACGAGAAGCTCACGCAGGTCGTGCTGCTCGGCGACCTGAACGGCACCATGAACGACCGCGCGCTCAACGGCGTGACCGCCCAGATGCGCTCCACGCAGGGCGCGGCGGGCAGCGGCTTCGGGTTCAGCTGGCCGGCCTCGTTCCCGATGGCGCGCATCGACCAGATCATGGTCAAGGGGATCGAGCCGGCGGGCTCCTGGACGCTCCCCCAGACCCCGAGTGACCATCTGCCGGTCGCCGCGCGTGTGAACGTCGACACGTCGTCCTGAGCCGACCTGCTGGAATAGTGGGCCGGGGAGTCTTTGTTCCGGAATTGAACATACGCTTGCACGGAACCCCGCACTCCCTTTGAAAGGCAATGGTTTTTTTCATGCCCCTGGCCCTGCTCGCCCTCGCCGTGGGCGCCTTCGGCATCGGTACGACCGAGTTCGTGATGATGGGCCTGCTGCCCGACGTCGCCGACGACCTGCACATCTCGATCCCCGCGGCCGGTCACCTGGTCTCGGCGTATGCGCTGGGCGTGGTCATCGGTGCCCCGCTGCTCGCCGCGGTCACCGCGCGCATGTCCCGCCGCACGGTCCTGATCGGCCTGATGGCCCTGTTCGTGCTCGGCAGCGTGCTCTCCGCGTTCGCTCCCGACTACCACTGGCTCCTCGCGGCCCGCTTCCTCAGCGGCCTCCCGCACGGCGCCTTCTTCGGCGTGGGCGCCGTCGTCGCCACGACCATGGTGGCTCCCGAACGCAAGGCCCGCTCCGTGTCCCTGATGTTCCTCGGCCTGACGGTCGCCAACATCGCGGGCGTTCCCGTCGCCACCCTCATGGGGCAGCACCTGGGCTGGCGGGCCACGTTCCTCGGGGTCGGCGCGATCGGCCTGGCGGCGATAGCCTCGCTGGCGCTGCTGATCCCGCACGACCACTCGCCCGCCCCCGCCACGGGGCTGCGCGGCGAGCTGGCGGCCCTGCGGTCGCTGCCGGTCTGGCTGGCACTGGGTACGACCGTCGCCGGCTTCGGGGCGCTGTTCTCCGCGTACAGCTACATCACGCCGATGCTCACGGACGCCGCCGGGTACGCCGACTCCAACGTGACGCTGCTGCTGGCGCTGTTCGGCGTCGGCGCCACGGCCGGCAACCTGCTCGGCGGACGCCTCGCCGACCACGCGCTGCGGGCCACGCTGTTCGGCGGCCTGATCTCGCTGGCCGCCGTGCTGGCGCTGTTCCCGCTCCTCATGAGCACCCAGTGGAGCGCGGCGCTTGCGGTCGTCCTTCTCGGCGCGGCGGCCTTCGTCACCGGCTCCCCGCTCCAGCTGATGGTCATGGAGAAGGCCTCGGCGGCCCCCTCCCTCGCCTCCTCCGCCAACCAGGCCGCCTTCAACCTGGCCAACGCCGGCGGCGCCTGGATCGGCGGTCTCGCCCTCGCCGCGGGCCTCGGGGCGACCTCCCCGGCGCTGGCCGGCGCGGCACTGGCGGTGCTCGGCCTGGGCGTGGCCGGAGCGGCGACCGCCGTGGACCGGCGCCGGACCCATTCGGCGGGCCGGGAACGGGTGGTCGCCTCGTACGTTCCCCAGGGCATGGGGTCTGAGGAACATCCGGGTCAGATCGTGCGCTAAGGGTTCGCTGGGCTGTTTGGCGCTTTGACCTGGGGTGATTGGGCGTCGGAGCCTTCGTGGGTCGTTGTTTTCGATCTTCGGAGAGTTGTTGTGGCGGTCGAGTTCCTGACGGATGGGCAGGCGGCCCGGTATGGGTCGTTCCACGAGGTGCCCTCGCGGGCGGAGCTGGAGCGGTACTTCTTCCTGGACGACGCGGATCGGGAGGCGGTGCAGGCCAAGAGGCGTGCGCACAACCCGCTCGGGTTCGCGGTCCAGCTGACGAGTGTGCGGTTCCTGGGCCGATTCATGGCGGACCCGCGGCAGGTGCCGGCGGAGGTGGCGGAGTACCTGGCCGGGCAGCTGGACATCGAGGACGCCTCGTGCCTGAAGTTGTACGGCGAGCGGGACGGTACGGCCCGTACGCACGCCGGGGAGATTCAGGAAGACGGGGGCTGGCGGGACCACGCCGAGGTCCGCGAGGAACTGGCGGGCTGGCTGGACGCGCGGGCGTGGACGACGGGGGACGGGCCGAAGGCGTTGTTCGACGCGGCGGCGGGGTGGCTGCGCGAGGGCCGGGTGCTGCTGCCGGGGGTGAGTCGTCTGGCCCGGCTGGTGGGGTCAGTGCGGGAGGCGGCGAACCAGCGGCTGTGGCGCGGACGCACTGAAGTACGGGCGGCTGTCCCACGTCGACCAGACGTATCTGCGGCTGGCGACCTACCGGGCCGCGAACGCCGCCCTCATCGGGCACCAGGCGTCCAGAGGACCAGATCGGGGCGCTCGGCCTGGTCCTCAATGCGCTCGTGCTGTTCAACACCCGCTACATGGACGCCGCGCTCACCCAGCTCCGCGCCGACGGCTTCGAGGTGCGCGACGAGGACGTCGCCCGGCTGTCCCCGTTCGTGCGTCACCACATCAACGTGCTGGGCCGGTACTCCTTCCAGCTTCCCGACCGACCTGCCTGGCGGAATGCGCCCCCTGCGCGCTCCGGACACCGCCGAGGATTGAGTCCCGCGCCGCTCTCGCCGGGCAGTCGGTGAACGTAACCGACCCGGCGGCAGGCTGTCGCCAGGGGCAGTGGCGTGCCGAAGCCTGTCGGGTCAGGTGCTGAGTGCGTGTCCGGTTGTTGAGTCGACGTGCTCGGGGATCTTGTCGTGGCGATCGCCCACGGTCGGTGTCCCGGTGGGCTCGAACATGAGGATTGCGGCGCCGGACGGAGCGTACGGCTTGTGCTCTGTGCCTCGGGGGACGGTGAAGACCGCCCCCTGTGGGAGCAGGACCGTGCGCTCCCCGTCGGGCTCGCGCAGGGAGATGCGCAGCTCGCCGTCGAGTACCAGGAAGAACTCGTCGGTGTCGTCGTGCACGTGCCAGATGTGTTCGCCCTCGACCTTGGCGATGCGGACGTCGTAGTCGTTGACGCGCGTGACGATGCGGGGGCTCCACAAGGCGTCGAAGGAGGCCAGGGCCTTGCTGAGGGGGATGGGTTCGCTGCTCATGGGCTCATCCTGAGCCGTTTCGCATGGCCGCCGTGAGTGCTAGGAATTGCACATGACGAAAGAATCCTCGCACGTAGCTCACGCGGCGGGCGTACACCGGGTCGTCGTGATCGTGGACGAGAACTCGAACCCCTTCGAGCTCGGCTGCGCGACCGAGATCTTCGGTCTGCGCAGACCGGAGATCGGCCGTGATCTCTACGACTTCAGGCTCTGTTCCCCTGAGCCCCGCACCATGATGCGAGACGGATTCTTCACGCTCACGGGAGTCGCCGGCCTGGAAGCGGCCGACGCGGCGGACACCTTGATCGTCCCCAACCGCCCGGACATCGAAGTGCCCCGCCGTCCGGCCGTGCTCGATGCCGTCCGCCGGGCACACGCCCGAGGTGCGCGCCTGGTCGGCTTCTGCAGCGGCGCCTTCACACTGGCCGAGGCCGGAGTCCTCGACGGGCGCAGGGCCACAGCGCACTGGCAGTGGGCGGATTCCTTCCGGGCCCGCTTCCCCTCTGTCCAGCTCGAAGCAGACGTGCTGTTCGTGGATGACGGTGACATCCTCACCGCGGCAGGCAGTGCAGCTGCGCTCGATCTTGGGCTGCATGTGGTCCGTCGCGACTACGGCGCGGAGGTCGCCAACTCTGTGAGCCGGCGGCTGGTCTTCGCGGCGCACCGGGACGGTGGGCAGCGGCAGTTCGTGGAGCGTCCCATGCCCGACCTGCCGGACGAGTCCTTGGCACCTGTCCTGGCCTGGGCCCAGGAACGGCTGGACTCACCGCTCACCGTGTCCGGCCTTGCGGCGCGTGCGGCGGTCAGTCCGGCGACGCTGCATCGCCGCTTCCAGGCACAACTGGGCACGACACCGCTGGCGTGGCTGACGGGGGAACGGCTTGCTCTGGCGTGCCGGTTGATCGAGCGAGGTGAGTCCCGGTTCGAGGTGGTCGCGCGACGCAGCGGGCTTGGCACCGCTGCCAATCTGCGCACGCTGATGCGCCGGGAGACCGGCATCACACCGTCGGCGTACAGGCGCCGGTTCGGGCCGGAGGCGAACTGACGGCGGGCATCCCTGCCGACGAACCACGTGTGCTTCATCGTCTGCTATCGCCAGGGGCGAGCAGGCTTGTCAGCTCCGAGATCGCCTCGTGGGAGGGCTTGAAGCAGCGGCGGACGTTCTCCGGCTTCTTGTGCCGGGACTTCGCCATCAGCATCAGCAGGGAGGCACCCTGCTCGCCGAGGTGGGTGAGGGCGGAGTGGCGGTACTCGTGCAGGTCCCAGCCGGTCCCCGGGCCGCGCACGGCGGTGTGCTCGTCCAGCAGAGCGCGGGCCTGGCCGTAGGAAAGGCGGGCCAGGCCGGTGTCCGGGCACACGTCGCGCGGGCTGACGACCTTCCCCGGGCCGGGGCGGCGGTGGGTGACGAACACCGGTCCGCGAGTACGGCCGCGCAGCAGGCGGGGCAGGAGCCGGGCGGTGCCTGCGTCCCAGTACACGGTCTCCAGCACGAAGTCCTCCCGGGCCTGCCCTCGGCGGCGTGCCTTGCTCCGGGCGCCCTTCGCCTTGACCTGGCAGCGGCGGGCGGAGAGGTCCAGGGCCTCGATGTTCACGCCGAGGATCTCCTCGGACCGCCCGGCGGTCTCGTAGAGCATCCGCCACAGCGTCTTCTCCCGCAGGTGCACCTCGCGCCGGGCGATGAGCCGGTCCACGGCCATCTTGGAGCGGGCCGGGGTCTCGGAGTCCGGCACCGCCGGCCGCTTCGTCCAGGCCGGGACCGCCGGGCCGTCGTAGCCGTACGACTCGCACCAGCCCAGCCAGGACAGCACCGCGGCCCGGCGGGCGTTCCAGGTGTTGACCGCCGCGGTGCCCCACAGGATTTCCAGGGCCTCGCGGATCTCGTCGTCCGCAACCGACCCCAGCGGGCGGCCCTCCCCGATCCGCTCGGCGGTCTTACCGACGCCGACCCCGTAGCTGCGGACGGTGTTCGGGTTGCGCAGCGAGTCGAGGAAGGCGTCGGCCGCCGCGCGGACAGTCAAGGCATTCCCGGCCGGCAGCTGCACGACGGTGGGCACCGCTTCCCCCTTGCCACGGATAACAGGGCCTCCTCACGTACGGCCCGGAGAACGTCACCGCAGGTGACGAACCAAGCTCCCCCAGATAATAGGGCGTTATCTGTAGGAGGACTTCAGACCGCTCCCGCCGCCAACACTCCGTCAGCCGCCCACCAGGGCCGACGCAGGCCTAGCGCACGATCTGGCATGGATGTTCCGCAAGCCCCGGCATGGCGGCGTCGCGGCGCTGACGCGCACGACCGGCAGGAAGACGCCAACGGGCCGGCGGTCGGACAGCACCGTACGGCCGACAGAAAGACGCCACGGGGCCGACGGTCACAGACCATCGGCCCCGTGGTCGATCAGCGGGAAGCCCGCTTGCAGGCAGCCCTTACGCCCTTACGCCCCTACAGAACCGGAAGGTTCTTCCGCAGCTCGAAGGCGGTGACCTCGCTGCGGTACTCCTCCCACTCCTGGCGCTTGTTGCGCAGGAAGAAGTCGAAGACGTGCTCGCCGAGGGTCTCGGCGACCAGGTCGCTGCGCTCCATGAGGGTCAGGGCCTCGCCCAAGTTCTGCGGGAGCGGTTCGATGCCCATCGCGCGGCGTTCGGCGTCGGAGAGGGCCCAGACGTCGTCCTCGGCGCCCGGCGGAAGCTCGTAGCCCTCCTCGATGCCCTTGAGGCCGGCGGCCAGCAGGAGGGCGTAGGCCAGGTAGGGGTTCGCGCCCGAGTCCAGGGAGCGGACCTCCACGCGCGCGGAGCCGGTCTTGCCGGGCTTGTACATCGGCACGCGGACCAGGGCGGAGCGGTTGTTGTGGCCCCAGCAGATGTACGAGGGGGCCTCGCCGCCGGCGCCCGCGGTGCGCTCGGAGCCGCCCCAGATGCGCTTGTAGGAGTTCACCCACTGGTTGGTCACCGCGGAGATCTCCGCCGCGTGCTTCAGCAGGCCAGCGATGAAGGAGCGGCCGACCTTGGAGAGCTGGTACTCCGAACCGGACTCGTAGAACGCGTTCCGGTCGCCCTCGAAGAGCGAGAGGTGTGTGTGCATGCCGGAGCCGGGGTGCTCGGAGAACGGCTTGGGCATGAAGGTCGCCTGGACGCCCTGTTCCAGTGCCACCTGCTTCATGACCAGGCGGAACGTCATGATGTTGTCCGCCGTCGAGAGCGCGTCGGCGTAGCGGAGGTCGATCTCCTGCTGGCCGGGGGCGCCCTCGTGGTGGGAGAACTCGACCGAGATGCCCATCGACTCCAGCATGGTGATCGCCTGGCGGCGGAAGTCCATGCCGATGTTCTGCGGGGTGTGGTCGAAGTAGCCGGAGTTGTCGGCCGGGGTCGGCCGGGAGCCGTCGGTCGGCTTGTTCTTCAGCAGGAAGAACTCGATCTCCGGGTGGGTGTAGAACGTGAAGCCCAGGTCGGAGGTGCGGGCCAGGGCCCGCTTGAGCACGTACCGCGGGTCCGCGAAGGACGGCGAGCCGTCCGGCATGAGGATGTCGCAGAACATCCGGGCGGTGCCCGGGGCCTCCGCGCGCCAGGGAAGGACCTGGAAGGTCGAAGGGTCCGGCTTGGCGATCATGTCGGACTCGTAGACCCGGGCGAAGCCCTCGATCGCGGAGCCGTCGAAACCGATGCCCTCATCGAAGGCCTGTTCCAGTTCGGCCGGGGCCACGGCGACGGACTTGAGGAAGCCCAGCACGTCCGTGAACCACAGGCGTACGAACCGGATGTCACGCTCCTCCAACGTCCGGAGCACGAACTCCTGCTGCTTGTCCATCTTGCGCTTCCCCATCCTTGCTGGTCAGGCCGCCTGTCTCCGGTCCCGCGGGAGGCGGTCGGGCACCCGAGCATCCCACCACAACAGCATTTCATGCGCGTTGCGCACCATGATCGTCCAGGCGACCTCGGCGTGAACGCCTCGCGTCCGGCAGATGTACTGCTCACTGCCCATCTTGCCTGCTCGAACCGGCATCCGTAACGGCTGCCCCCGCCCCGTTCGTGAGCGATGCCCGTGAGCGACACCACTCCCGTTTGATTTGCAGGTCAGATGCAAGTTCAAGGCGGTGCCGATCAGTCGAGCCATGAAAAGCCACGAGGAGCCACGATGCTGTCCGAGCAGTCCTCCGTCACCGTCCGCGCCACGATGCTGTCCGAGTAGTCCTCCGTCACCGTCCGCGCCACGATGCTGTCCGAGCAGTCCTCCGTCACCGTCCGCGCCACCCTGCCCGCTGTCGCCGCCGCCATGACTCGCGCGGAGCCGCTGGCTCACTGGTCGAGACGGTCCGCAGCTCGCGCGTGGTGCGGAAGCTGAACGAGCCTCCGGAGTCCTGTCACGGCGCACGTCAGGCTGCGAGAGGTACCTGCGCGCCCTCTTCCGGGATCTGGTAGTGAGTCCAGATCTGGTTCAACTCGTGCTGGTAGTAGAGCGGGTACAGAGCGGCCACGATGAAAAGGATGAGTCCGATCCAGGGATTGCAGTCCCGCTGCATCCCGGCCGACTGCTGCATGCGGGCAATACGCAGACCGGTGTTGTAGACCGATACGAAGGGGGGAATGATCACCAGCCAGCCGACGGTGACAGCCAGAAGGGCCAACACCGGATTGACCTCGATCCGCTGATCAAAGTCACGAGCTTCGCGATTCACTTTGTAATACCAGACCAGATGGTAGATGCCCAGCGTGATCAGCGGCCAGACCAACCAGACGAGAAAGATGTTGCGGGTCTTGCCAGCGCGACCTGACATGATGCACCTCCCGTAAACCCAGTGCATCACGATCGGCTACGCCGCGCGCGTTGCGCGATGTGGGCAACAGGGAGGCATCCCTGACGGCCACCGGGCGGGCCTCGGCCGGCCTCTCCGCACCAGAGGGCAATGTGTGCGGACCTCGCGGTGCAGCGAACGGCAACCACCCACCCTCTCCACATATCCACGCAAAGGAGACGAATAGGTGCGGTGGATGTGAGAACCCGGTCAGTGAACCTCTCTCACGAACGGAGCGCACCGTGATCATCAAGAAGATGCACGACATGGGCATCCGCAGCGAACACGCCTACACCGCAGCCGTGGCCTCCATCGGGCTCTCCATCTTCACCTGGCTCGGCAGCGTCAAAGTCGAACCCGGCTCCCACGCAGACCTCGCCCGCGCCGACAGGTGGGGCATCTTCGTCGGCGAATGGGCGCCCACTTTCTTCGGCCTCGGCGTCGCCCTCTCCCAGCACGAACAGCAAGACGGCACCCTTGCCGCCAGCGTCCACGAACTGCGGGAGCAGAAGGCCGGCTGACGACGCGGTTGACGCTCGCCCTCCGACAATGAGGGCGAGCGTCAACGCTCTGTTTACGAGCCACCGTCCACGAGCCGCTGTCCGTGAACGAGCAGTCCCGCACGACCTCCGGGTGCCGTGGCATGCAGCCGCAGCCGCAGCGACACGCGAAGGCCCCACCCGACACCCGTCGGGACAAGCAGGGCGAAGTGATCACCTCGTCAGGCGGCGATCACTACTGACGAATCGAGGACAATGCACACCTATGTGGCAAATTATCCTTTGGTTACGCGGCTGATCACACGGTTCCAGCCTTTCCGGCGCCCTCTCTGCGAACGTGCTGTCCCTCCCCCTTACGATCAGCGGACCCGACCGGCACCCTTTCCCCTGAAGGACACATCTCATGGGCTCCGCCAAGAACAGCAACAACGCGGCACGCAAGGCGCGGATAGAGGAGATGCGGCGTGCCGAGCAGGCCCGGGAGCGGCGAAACCGGATCCTGACCATCGCCGCGAGCGTGGTGGTCGTCGCCGGTCTCGTCGTGGGGGCGGTCGTCCTCGTGCAGTCGCAGTCCGACGACGACGGCGGCACGGCGGCCGACGGGAAGACCTCGGGCAGCTTCGAAACGGGCTCGGACGGTGTGAAGACCTGGAAGGGGAAACTGGGCCGCACCCACGTCGCCAAGACCGTGAAGTACCCGGTGGAGCCCCCCGTGGGCGGCGACCACAACCAGGTCTGGATGAACTGCAACGGCGACGTCTACACCAAGGGACTCGACGACATGAACGCCGTGCACTCCCTGGAGCACGGCGCGGTGTGGGTGACGTACACCGACAAGGCCAAGAAGGCCGACGTGGACGCGCTGGCGGCGAAGGTGAAGCAGACGCCGTACACGCTGATGAGCCCGGACGAGAAGCAGAAGGACCCGATCATGCTGACCGCGTGGGGGCACCAGCGCACGGTGACGAGCGCGAGCGACCCGGCCGTCGGCAAGTTCTTCGAGAAGTTCGTGCAGGGGAAGCAGACGCCGGAGCCGGGCGCCGCGTGCACGGGCGGGCTGGCGCAGTGAGGTTCGCCGGAGTCGCCGTGGCCGTGGCGGGGGTGCTGGTCGCGGCGGGTGCCGTCAGTTATGCCGTCGCCGAGGACGGGGGCTCGAACCCGACCCCCGCCGTCGACTCTGCGGACGCCGGGTTCGCGCGGGACATGGCGGTGCACCACCAGCAGGCCGTCGAGATGTCGTACATCGTGCGCGACCGCACCGACGACGAGGAGGTGCGGCGCCTCGCGTACGACATCGCGCAGACGCAGGCCAACCAGCGCGGCATGATGCTGGGCTGGCTCGATCTGTGGGAGCTGCCGAAGGTGTCCGCGGACCCGCCGATGGCCTGGATGGGGATGGGGGACATGCCCACCGGTAAGGACGGGGCGCTGATGCCAGGGATGGCGACCAACAGCGACCTGAAGAAGCTGGGCACATTGAGCGGCAAGCAGGCCGAGGTCCTTTACCTCCAGTTGATGACGGACCATCACAAGGGCGGCATCCACATGGCCGAGGGCTGCGTGGACAAGTGCACGGTCGGCGTGGAGAAGCGGCTCGCGCAGGGCATGGTGAACGGTCAGCAGTCGGAGATCGACCTGATGGCGGGCATGTTGAAGGACCGGGGCGCGAAACCGCGGGCGTAGTTGTGTGAGGGGGCGATGTTCGTGGCGGGGGAGTCGGCGAGGTTCGTAGCAGATGAGCCGATGACGTTCGTAGCAGGTGAGCCGGCGACGTTCGTAGCAGGTGAGCCGGCGGCTTCCTAGAGGGATAACCCTCGGCGTTCGTACCGGTTTCGTGCTGGGTTAACCCTCAAATGGTCGTGTCATTAGGTTAATTGGGCTCTTCTTGGGATCGGCATTCCCCTGGCATGAACTGTTCATCGCGAGAGTGGCCACCGAGAGTGGCCACCGTCGGGTGATCCACTCGCGACGAACGAACCGCACAGGGGGTTCCATGAGATCCAACCGCGCCAAGGGGCGCGCCGCGGTGAGCATGGCGGCGACACTGCCCATGCTCGCCGGTGCGCTGGTGCTCGGCATACCCGCGGCGCACGCCGCGGACAACGCCGGCCGGGACACGCTCGCGGGCACCAAGCCCGCCTGGGCGACCGCCAAGGCCGACAAGGGCGCCACCGCGGACGCTTCCCAGGTCACCGCCCGGGTCTACCTCGCCGGCCGGAACGCCTCCGGTCTGGCCGCGTACGCGAAGGCCGTGTCGGATCCGAACTCGGCCGCGTACGGCACGTACCTGAGCGCGGGGCAGGCGCAGGCGCGCTTCGGCGCGGGCAAGGCGCAGGTCGCCGCGGTGAAGTCCTGGCTGAGGTCCGCGGGCCTGAAGGTCACGCGTGTCACACAGCACTACGTCTCCGTCTCCGGTGACGTGGCCGCCGCCGAGAAGGCGTTCGGCACCCAGCTGCACAACTACGCCAAGGGCTCCAAGACCTACCGCGCGCCCGCGAAGGCGGCCTCCGCGCCGGAGAGTCTGAACGGTGCCGTCCTGACCGTCACCGGCTTGGACAACGCGCCGCACGTGGCCCGGCACGCCGATCAACTGCCGCCGCCGGACGCCGTGTTCAAGAACGCCGGGCCGTTCTCCTCGTACTACGGCTCCACCGTCGCGAGCACGCTGCCGGACGCGTACGGCGGGAAGATCCCGTACGCCGTCCAGGGCTACACCGGCAAGCAGTTGCGGTCCGCCTACGGCGCGGGCAGCTACACGGGCAAGGGAGTGCGGGTCGCCATCACCGACGCGTACGCCTCGCCGACCATCGGCTACGACGCGGCCACCTACGCGAAGAAGCACGGTGACGGGGCATACGCCGGCAGCCAACTGCACCAGGTGCTGCCGAAGAAGTACACGAGGACCGAGGAGTGCGGGGCGGCCGGCTGGTACGGCGAGGAGACCCTCGACGTCGAGGCCGTGCACGCCCTCGCGCCCGCCGCGGACATCACGTACGTGGGCGCCGCCTCCTGCTACGACGACGACCTGCTCGACTCGCTCAGCCAGGTCGTCGACCACCACCTGGCCGACATCGTGTCCAACTCCTGGGGCGACATCGAGGCCAACCAGACGCCGGACCTCGCGGCCGCCTACGACCAGGTCTTCCAGTTCGGCGCGGTCGAGGGCATCGGCTTCTACTTCTCCTCCGGCGACAACGGCGACGAGGTCGCGAACACCGGGACCAAGCAGGTCGACACCCCGGCCAACTCGGCGTGGGTGACGGCGGTCGGCGGCACCTCGCTGGCGGTCGGCAAGGGCGACACGTACCTGTGGGAGACCGGCTGGGGCACCGAGAAGGCCGCGCTGTCGGCCGACGGCACGAGCTGGGCCGGCTTCCCGGGCGCGTTCACCTCGGGTGCGGGCGGCGGCACCAGCAAGACCGTCGCCGCGCCCTTCTACCAGAAGGGCGTCGTCCCGAACGCGCTCGCCACGGCCAACAGCGCCGCCGGTAACCGTGTCGTCCCGGACATCGCGGCGATCGCCGACCCGAACACCGGCTTCAAGGTCGGCCAGACGCAGACCTTCCCGGACGGATCGCAGCAGTACAGCGAGTACCGCATCGGTGGCACCTCGCTGGCCTCGCCGGTGATCGCGGCTGTGCAGGCCCTGGCCCAGCAGGCGCGCGGTGGCAAGCCGATCGGCTTCGCCAACCCGGCGATCTACGCGAACGCGAAGTACGGCTCGAAGGTGTACCACGACGTCACGGACCACCCGACGGGCTCCGGCCTGGCGGTGGCCCGCGTCGACTACGCCAACGGCTACGACGCGTCGGAGGGCCTGCTGACCTCCGCCCGCACCCTCGGCGCGGACAGCTCGCTCACGGCGGTGAAGGGCTACGACGACGTCACCGGCGTGGGTACGCCCGCGGGCGGTTACGTGGAGTCGTACCGCCGACGCTGACAACAGCGACAGCGACAGCGGCAGGGCAGTGCGCGCCCGCTTCCCGACGGGGTTCGTCGGGAAGCGGGCGCTCGCGTGTGCGCCCGCGGTGCGGAGGCGGGGCGGGGCGGGCCTGTGATACCGGCGATACGGAGGCGGCGAGGGGGCCACCAGCCCATCGTGTCGCTCTGACGATTACACTGGAAGCGTGTCTCGACTTCGACTCGTGCTGACGAGCTGACGAGACGAGATCCACCCCGTTCGTCCTCCGTGCCCGTCCACTTCTCCCGTTCTCCCGAGGAAGCACCGTTGAACTTCTGGTCGGTCTACCAGCACGGCTTCGCACGCATCGCCGCGTGCACGGGCCACACCGTCATCGCGGACCCGCCCGCCAACGCCGCCGCGGTGCTGCGCCAGGCGCGCGAGTGCGCGCAGGACGGGGTCGCGGTCGCCGTCTTCCCCGAGCTGGGCCTGTGCGGCTACTCGATCGAGGACCTGCTGCTGCAGGACGCGCTGCTGGACGAGGTCGAGCAGGCGGTCCGCTCGGTGGTCGAGGGGTCGGCCGAACTGCTGCCGGTCCTGATCGTCGGCGCCCCGCTGCGCCACCGCAACCGGATCTACAACTGCGCGGTGATCGTGCACCGCGGCCGTGTCCTCGGCGTCGTGCCCAAGTCGTACCCCCCGAACTACCGGGAGTTCTACGAGCGCAGGCAGCTCGCCCCCGGTGACGACGAGCGCGGCGGGACGATCCGGGTCGGCGGTCAGGACGTGCCGTTCGGTGTGGACCTGCTCTTCGAGGCGGCGGACGTCCCCGGGCTGGTGCTGCACGCGGAGGTCTGCGAGGACATGTGGGTCCCGGTGCCGCCGAGCGCCGAGGCCGCCCTGGCCGGCGCGACCGTCCTCGTCAACCTCTCGGGCAGCCCGATCACGGTCGGCCGGGCCGAGGACCGCAAGCTGCTGTGCCGGTCGGCGTCCTCCCGCTGCCTCGCCGCGTACGTCTACGCGGCGGCCGGTCTCGGCGAGTCCACCACCGACCTGTCCTGGGACGGACAGACCCTGATCTACGAGAACGGGGTCCTGCTGGCGGAGTCCGACCGCTTCCCGACGGGCGACCAGTACGCGGTGGCCGACGTCGACCTCGACCTGCTGCGGCAGGAGCGGATGCGGATGGGCACGTTCGACGACAACCGCCGTACGCACGCAGCGCGGACCGGGGACTTCCGGACGGTGTCCTTCGAACTCGACCCGCCGGCCACGGACCTGGGCCTGCGCCGCCGCCTCGAACGGTTCCCGTTCGTGCCCGCCGACCCCGACCGGCTCGCCCTGGACTGCTACGAGGCGTACAACATCCAGGTCGCCGGACTGCAGCAGCGGCTGGCCGCGATCGGCGGCCCGAAGGTGGTCATCGGCGTGTCCGGCGGCCTCGACTCCACGCACGCGCTGATCGTCGCCGCCCAGGCGATGGACCGCGCCGGCCGCCCGCGCACCGACATCCTGGCCTTCACCCTGCCCGGCTTCGCGACCAGCGACCACACCAAGGACAACGCCCACAAGCTGATGAACTCCCTCGGCGTCACCGCGGCCGAGCTGGACATCACGCCCACCGCACGGCTGATGCTGAAGGAGATGGACCACCCGTTCGCCTCCGGCGAGTCGGTGTACGACGTCACCTTCGAGAACGTGCAGGCCGGACTGCGCACCGACTACCTGTTCCGGCTCGCCAACCAGCGCGGCGGCATCGTGCTCGGGACCGGTGACCTGTCGGAGCTGGCGCTCGGCTGGTCCACGTACGGCGTGGGCGACCAGATGAGCCACTACAACGTCAACGGCGGGGTGCCGAAAACCCTGATCCAGCACCTCATCCGCTGGGTCGGAGGCAGCGGCCAGTTCGACGAGGACACCGGGGAGACGCTCGCCGCGATCCTCGACACCGAGATCAGCCCGGAACTCGTACCGGGCGAGGAGATGCAGTCCACCGAGTCCAAGATCGGCCCGTACGCGCTGCACGACTTCACCCTCTTCCACGTGCTGCGCTACGGCTTCCGGCCGTCGAAGATCGCCTTCCTGGCCTGGCACGCCTGGCACGACGCGGAGGCCGGCGCCTGGCCGCCGGGCTTCCCGGAGGCCAAGCGGGTGGCGTACGACCTGCCCGAGATCCGGCAGTGGCTGGAGGTGTTCTGCCGTCGCTTCTTCGCGTTCGCCCAGTTCAAGCGCTCGGCCATGCCGAACGGGCCGAAGGTGTCAGCCGGCGGTTCCCTCTCCCCGCGCGGAGACTGGCGCGCACCGTCGGACAGCAACGCGCGGGCCTGGCTGCGGGACCTGGCCCGGTTCGACGCGCCGGAAGCGTGAGGGTGACGGCCCACCTGGGTCCCGGGTTCACCTCTTGAGCGAGGCGACGAAGGGGGCCCAGGCGGTGGCGGTGAGGATGACGGCGGGGCCTTGGGGGGCCTTGGAGTCGCGGACGGGGACGAGGCCGGGGATGTTGTGGGCGACTTCGACGCAGTCGCCGCCGCTGCCGTTGCTGTAGCTGGATTTGCGCCAGAGGGCGGCGCCGGGGAACTCGCTGGCGACTTCGACGCAGTTGCCGCCGCTTTCGTTGCTGTGGCTGCTCTTGAACCAGAGAGCGTCACTCAAGTCGATCCGGTTGCTTGCCATTTCGATAATCCTCTGCCGCTGACTTGATCATGGCGAGGGACGTGTCTGGTGACAGTGCTACGGCCCTGAGCAGATCGTACGACCTGCGGTACTCCTCCACGAGGGCTGGATCATCGATGGTGTCACCGCTGTGCAGGGACTCCGTGTAGAACAGCGGCGGTGCGTCCGTAAAGGTCATGATCTTCGCGCTGCCCAGCATGAAGGGATGCGGGCTGCACTTCCGCAGAACGATCTGCGTAACGATGCGGCGGCGTTCGATCAACTCCACGATCCGCTCTAGCTGCTCGGCCATCTCGGGCGGCGGCAGAATGGCGTCGGTGAGCAGCAACTCGTGCAGAATCACCCAGTACGACGGTGTGTGGTGGTCCATTTCGAAGAGCACGGCCCGGGCCATCCGCGCGCTTACCTTCTCCTCCACCTCATCGTCGAGCGACAAAGGGTGCGTCGCCCGCACCACAGCTCGTGCGTACGCGGGTGTCTGAAGCAGTCCGGGACACACCGTGGGGCTCCACTCCTCCATGGTCTTGGCGTGCTTCTCCGCCTCCAGGACCTTCTCGAAGTACGCGGCGTGCCCAGCCCTCCGCGACTTCCGCACGTCCTCGCAACGCCGCTCGAAGAACCCGTCAGTGCCCAGCACCCGATCCGCATGGCGGGCCAGATCGATCGGCATGCGTCGCTCCCCGCGCTCGATGTCGCTGAGGTACGTCGTGCCGTAGAAGCTGCCCTTGAGGAACGCTTCCAATGACAGTCCCGCCGCCTCCCGCTTCCACCGCAGCTCCGTGCCGTAGAAGTCGGGGACGCTGATCGAACCGTCGATGTCCTTGCGTCGGACCACGTGCTCACCGCCGTAACTCATTGTCCGGATTCCGCGGTTCACGTCGCGGACGCGAACCGCCTTCCACGCTAGCGAGCATGGCGACATTCTGTGAGCGATTTGTCACACACCGCACGGAAGGTTGCCACCCCCATGCCCGACCAGCTCCCCACCGCCTATGACGTCACCCTCTGCGTCGAGAACCTCCGCACCGCCCTCGCCCTGCACGACATCAAGCTGCCGTCCCTACGCGCGGACCTGCCGAGCTTCGCGGGCACATACGCGCCACCGGCCGGCCTGGTGGCGCTCGGAAACTGCAACACGGCCACGGCACGCGCACTGGCCGCCGCGCTCCACAAGACGGCGGCCGAGCGATGACCTTCGAACTCAGCCTGCTCGCGACCTCGAAGGCCGTGCCCGAACTGCGCCACCACCTACGCGCACTCGATTTCGAAGTCCGGCTGTGTGCGACGGAGTTACTGACCAACGTGATCGACCACCTCGGCGAGGGCACCCCGGTGACCGTCCGCGTCACCGGGACCGACCTCGGTCACACCCGCATCGAGGTCACCGATCCGGACCCGCGCGCCCTGCCCACCCTCCTGTCCGCCTCCGAAACGGCCGAGTCCGGCCGCGGCCTGACGCTGGTCGACGTACTTGCCCGGCGTTGGGGCGTGGAGCAGGGAGCGGACCGCAAGACGGTCTGGTGCGAGCTGGCCCAACCGGAGCAGCAGCTGGTCACGCAGAACGAGGCAGCTGTTCGCGCACCCATGCGGGATCGGGATTGACGTGAGGTCGGCCGGCCACGACGACGGTCGGCACGGTCTCGTTGCCCTCGTTGACCGCCCTCACCGCCGCAGCTCCAACAGGGCTCCCGCCAGATGTCGACCCAGTGCAACTTGCGGGCGCGCCGGCCCAACCGCAGTAGGTACCCCCCGGTCGCCAGAAGACGACGGGCCGGTGCGCGATGGGGGTCGTCAGGAAATAGCCTGGAGAAGAGCGGCACCGGGCGGAGCGGACCCTCTCGATGCATCCCCTTGACCCCGGGGGGGCCGCAAAACAGGGAGGAAGAGTCATGCCCTGGAATCTGAACGGCACGTACCTGGAGAGCTGTAACTGTGACGTGGTGTGCCCCTGCACCACCTCGGGCCTCACCGCACCGGCCGACCACGAGCGCTGCCAGGTGACCTTCGCGTTCCACGTGGACAGCGGGAACGTGGACGACGTCGACGTCGCCGACCGCAGCGTGGCCGTCTTCATCGACGGGCCGCGGGTGATGGCCGAGGGCGGCTGGCAGGTGGCGCTGTACGTCGACGCTTCAGCCGACGACGGCCAGGCGGAGGCGCTGGGCAAGGTCTTCTCGGGCCAGGTGGGCGGGCCGATGGCGGGGCTCGCTCCGCTCATCGGCGAGGTCCTCGGCGTGGAGCGCGTCCCCATCGACTACCGCGACGACGGTCGCCACCACGCCGCGCGGGTGGGCGATGCCATCGACATCGAGATCGAGGACCAGATCGCCCCGCAGTTCGGCGAGGACGGTCCGGTGATGGGCCTGACGGGCATGTTCCACCCGGTGAACAGCACACTGACGATCGCCCGGTCCACCCGGGCGACGGGCGACGGCGTGTACGGCCGGTCCTGGGACTTCACGGGCGGCAACGGACACTCGGCGCCCTTCACATGGTCCGGATGACCGGTGGGCCGGTCACCGTCCGCATCCGGGTGGCCCCCGCCGGGCTGCTGCTGGTCGTGGCGGCCGCCTCCTGGGTCTGGATGGTGACGCGCTGGGGCGGCATGTCGGCGATGCCCGGCACCATGGGCCTTGGCCTGGCCGCTTTCCTGGCCGTGTGGACGCTGATGATGACTGCGATGATGCTGCCCGCCACAGCACCCGTCGCCGCCTTGTACGCACGCACCATCACCGTGCACCGGGCATCGCGCATGGTCGTTTTCACGGTCGCCTACCTGCTCGTCTGGGCCGCGGCCGGGCTGCCGGCGTATGCGCTGGCTGTCGGCCTTGGCCGGGCGGCACGCCTTCCCCCCGCGGCGGGGACAGCAGTGGCCGCGGCCGTGTTCGCGGTCAGCGGCGTCTACCAGCTCACGCCTCTCAAGGACCGTTGTCTGGCGAGGTGCCGTTCGCCGATCGGCCTGATGCTGCGCTACGCCTCGTACCCGGGGGCCTCGCGCGATCTGCGTGCCGGAGCCCACCACGGGGCCTTCTGCCTGGGCTGCTGCTGGTCGTTGATGGTGCTGCTGGCGGCGTTCGGTGTGATGAACCTGTGGGCCATGGTGGTCCTGGCCGCCGTGATCACCGCCGAGAAACTCGCTCCGGTCGGTCGCCTGGTGGCCCGTGCCGTGGGGATCGCCTCGATCGTCCTGGCCGTCGCCGTCTTCTGGGTCCCGGCGCTGGCTCCGGGTCTCACCGGCGGTGGTACGGCCGGGATGTGAGGGCGGGCCGCGCCCGCCGAGAAATCACCAGCCGGGCGGGTACGTGAGGGGTTTCGTCCTTGTCCTCGGTGATGTCGCACAACCGTTCACGTAGCGCCGTGACGTAGGCCGTGATGCGCAGCCGTCACCCGCGTCGCGTCACACGAACCGCCACCGTGTCTGGCTGAACGGCTCCCCCTTGCCGAAGCCGAACACCGTGTGCGGCGCCACCGCGAAGACGACGGCGTGTCCCGGCCCTTGCTGGAAATACCCCTCCTGCACCTCGTAGTGCCAGAAATCGCCGTACTTGGTCTTCCACGCGGTGGCCAGCTCCCGCAGCCGGCCGTCGTCCGAGACGCGCACCGCCTCGCCCTCGATCACCAGGTCGTAGCCCTTGTCCCAGATGTTCGTGCCCGTGGTCAGCACGACGTTCGGGTTGCGGGCGAGGTTCTTCGCCTTGCGCTCGTCCGGGCCGGTGCAGAAGTGCAGCGCCCCGTGCGCCCACACCGCGGGCAGCGGTGTCACGTGCGGCCGCCCGTCCGGCCGTACCGTCGAGATCCAGAACAGCTCGGCCGCGGCCAGCAGCGCCGCGGCGTCCGGCCAGGAGATCGCGGTGGCCGACTCGTCGCTGTAGCGTGGGTCGAGCCGGGTCTCGGGTTCCTTGTCGTTCATCAGCGGCCTTCCAGACGTGCGCCTCAGCGGCTCTGCGGACAGCTCTCACTCCCTGGCCTTCCCCGCTCTCCCGCGCTCACCCGTACAGTCCGCCCGGGCCGTCACAACTCGTCGGCGTCCGCCCCGGCGCTTCCCACGGCGGCTCCGGTTAGGCTCGGGCCCGTACGACCTTGATCGGAAGGGAGCCGGATGATGGCGCCGGGGCGCAGGAGCAGTACCTTCACGCGGCTGCTGCGGCACGGTTTCACCGATCCCTCCGCCGCCGAGCGCCTGCTCGAGAGCGCCGAACTCGCGCACATAAGAGATGACCCGGTCCTCCTCGACGCCCTGGGCGGCACCGCCGATCCCGATCTCGCGCTGCACGGTCTCGTACGGATGCTGGAGGCCCAGTGCGGCCCCACCGCCCGGCGGGAACTGCTCGACACGGTGATAGCGGCCAAGCCGCTGCGCGACCGGCTCCTCGGCGTGCTCGGCGCCTCCGCCGCGCTCGGAGACCACCTCGCCCGCCACCCGAGCGACTGGCATGCCCTCGTCATGTACGAGCCGCGCGACCTGCACCCCGGGGTGGAGGAGTTCGAGCACGGTCTCGCGGAGGCCCACGACCCGGTCTCCCTGCGCGTCGCCTACCGGCGCTGTCTGCTGTCCATCGCCGCCCGGGACGTGTGCGGTACCACCGACCTCGCCCAGACCGCCGCCGAGCTCGCCGACCTCGCCACCGCGACCCTGCGCGCCGCCCTCGCCCTCGCCCGCGCCGCCGCGCCCGACGACGCGGCGCTGTGCCGGCTCGCGGTGATCGCGATGGGCAAGTGCGGCGGCCACGAGCTGAACTACGTCTCCGACGTCGACGTCATCTTCGTCGGCGAGGCCGCCGAGGGCGCCGACGAGGGCAAGGCCGTCCGGGCCGCGACCCGGCTCGCCTCGCACCTGATGCGGATCTGCTCGGAGACGACCGTCGAGGGCTCGATCTGGCCCGTCGACGCCAACCTCCGCCCCGAGGGCAGGAACGGTCCGCTGGTGCGCACGCTCTCCAGCCACCTCGCCTACTACCAGCGCTGGGCCAAGACCTGGGAGTTCCAGGCCCTGCTCAAGGCCCGCCCGGTGGCCGGCGACGCCGAACTCGGCGAGCAGTACATCGCCGCCCTCGAACCCCTCGTCTGGCAGGTGGCCGAGCGGGAGAACTTCGTCACCGACGTGCAGAAGATGCGCCGACGGGTGGTCGAGAACATTCCGGTCGCGGAGGTCGAACGCGAGCTGAAGCTCGGGCCGGGCGGCCTCAGGGACGTCGAGTTCGCCGTCCAGCTCCTGCAGTTGGTGCACGGCCGGGCCGACGCCTCCCTCCGCAGCGGTACCACCCTGGACGCCCTCCAGGCGCTCGCGGCGGGCGGTTACGTCGGCCGCGCCGACGCCGTCCAGCTCGACGACGCCTACCGCTTCCTGCGCTCCATGGAACACCGCATCCAGCTCTACCGGCTGCGCCGCACCCACCTCGTCCCCGAGGGCGAGGCCGACCTGCGGCGCCTGGGCCGCTCCCTGGGCCTGCGCGCCGACCCGGTCGCCGAGCTGACCCGCGAGTGGAAACGGCACACCGGCGTCGTACGACGGCTGCACGAGAAGCTCTTCTACCGCCCGCTGCTCGACGCGGTCGCCCAACTCTCCCCGACCCTCGAATTCACTCGGGCGGGGGGACCCCCATCCGGAGAAACCCGGCTGAGCCCCGAGGCGGCCCGCGAGCGCCTGATCGCCCTCGGGTACGCCGACCCGGCGGCCGCCCTGCGGCACCTGGAGGCGCTGGCGTCGGGTGTCACGCGGAAGGCCGCCATCCAGCGCACCCTGCTGCCGGTGATGCTCGGCTGGTTCGCCGACTCCGCCGACCCGGACGCCGGACTGCTCAACTTCCGCAAGGTGTCGGACGCGTTGGGCAAGACGCCCTGGTATCTGCGCCTGCTGCGGGACGAGGGCGCGGCGGCGGAGAACCTGGCCCGCGTGCTGTCCGCCGGCCGCCTCGCGCCCGACCTGCTGATGCGCGCGCCCGAAGCGGTCGCGCTGCTCGGCGACGGCGACGGGGGAGGACTCGAACCGCGCGGGCGGGCCCATCTGGAGCAGGAGATCCTCGCCGCCGTCGGCCGTGCGGGCGGCGCCGCGCAGGCGGTCACCGCCGCCCGCGGGGTGCGCCGTCGCGAACTGTTCCGTACGGCCGCCGCGGACATCGTCCGCTCCTACGGCACCGAGGCCCAGCAGGCCGAGGACGACCAGGGCGCGCTCGTCGACCGGGTCGGCGCGGCGGTGTCCGACCTGACCGCGGCCACCCTCGCGGGCACCCTGCGCGCGGTGGTCCGGGAGACCTGGGGGGACACCCTGCCCACCCGGTTCGCGATCATCGGGATGGGCCGCTTCGGCGGCCACGAACAGGGCTACGGCTCCGACGCCGACGTGCTGTTCGTGCACGAGCCCTGCGAGGGCGTCGAGGAACGGGAGGCATCCCAAGCGGCCGCCAAGGTCGTCTCCGAGATGCGCCGGTTGCTTCAACTCCCCAGCGCGGACCCGCCGTTGCTCGTCGACGCGGACCTACGGCCGGAGGGCAAGTCCGGTCCGCTCGTCCGCACCCTCACGTCGTACGAGGCGTACTACCGCCGCTGGTCCCTGACCTGGGAGGCGCAGGCGCTGCTGCGGGCCGAACCGGTCGCCGGGGACGAGGAGCTCGGCCGCCGGTTCGTCGAGCTGATCGATCCGCTGCGGTACCCGCGGGCGGGGCTCGGCGACGACGCCGTACGGGAGATCCGGCGGCTGAAGGCGCGGATGGAGTCGGAGCGGATGCCGCGCGGCGCCGACCCCAAGCTGCACACCAAGCTCGGGCCCGGCGGCCTGTCCGACGTGGAGTGGACCGTGCAGCTGCTGCAGATGCGGCACGGGGCCCAGGTGCCCGGGCTGCGCACCACCCGCACCCGGGCCGCGCTCGCCGCCGCCCGCGCGGCCGGCCTCCTCCCGGACGAGGACGCGGCGGTCCTCGACGAGGCCTGGGTGCTGGCGACCCGGGTGCGCAACGCGGTGATGCTGGTGCGGGGACGGGCCGGCGACACGTTCCCGTCGGAGGTCCGGGAACTGGGAGCGGTGGGCCGTTACCTGGGGTACGGCCCGGGACACGTCGGCGACATGCTGGACGACTACCGGCGTACGGCACGCCGGTCCCGCGGGGCCGTGGACGAGCTGTTCTACGGAGGGTGACGGCGCGCCGCGGGGTGGTGGAACGGAGGGTTTCGGCGCCCCCGGGGTGGTAGGGCCCTCGTAGGCGTCGAACCTACTTCTTCGTGGACAGCAAGGTGCCGTCCGCCGCCTTCGGCTTCGAGTTCCCCTTCGAGTTCCCCTTCGAGTTCCCCTTCGCCCTGGGCCTCGTCTTCGCCTTGGGTCTCGTCTTCGCGGTCGCCTTCGCCGGGACCAGGCGCGGCAGCGCGTACGGCAGCGCCCCGTACCAGACCCACGCCACCGTGAAGCCGAACGCGAGGCAGAGAAGGCCGCCCACCGCGTCGAGCCAGAAGTGGTTGGCGGTGGCAACGATGACCACCAGGGTGAGCGCCGGGTAGAGCAGGCCCAGCACCCGCGCCCACGGCGCCGACGCCAGTATGAAGATCGTCAGACCGCACCACATCGACCAGCCGATGTGCATCGACGGCATCGCGGCGTACTGGTTCGACATGTTCTTCAGGTCGCCGGAGGCCATCGAGCCCCACGTCTGGTGGACCATGACGGTGTCGACGAAGTGGCTGTTGTTCATCAGACGCGGCGGGGCCAGCGGAAACAGGTAGTAACCGACCAGGGCGACGCCCGTGGTCGCGAAGAGGACGAGGCGCGTCGCGCCGTAGCGGCCGGGATGCCTGCGGTAGAGCCAGACCAGAACACCCAGCGTCACCACGAAGTGCAGCGTCGCGTAGTAGTAGTTCATGCCGACGATCAGCCAAGCCACCGAGTTCACCGTGTGGTTGACCGACTCCTCGACGGCGAGGGAGAGATGGTGCTCGACCATCCAGATCCAGTCGGCGTTGCGCAGCGCCTCGCTCCGCTGCTCGGGGACCGCGTTGCGGACCAGTGAGTACGTCCAGTAACTCACCGCGATCAGCAGGATCTCGAACCAGAGGCGGGGCCGGCGCGGAGCACGCCGGCGACGCGGCGAACCCTGCTCCTGTCCGGCCGCGACGGGGGACGGAACGGCCGGTTCCCGGCCATCCTGTGTCGTCACGGTCGTCACGGTCGTCTCAGTCATAGGCGCAGAGTCTGTCAGAAAAGCCCTGTCTCACCGATCATCCACCGGTCGGGTCCGGGCCGCACGTCGTACACCTGACAGGCCCATGGAACCCACGTACGACCGGCTCAGGCACCGTGATGTCTTTGATCGGCTGCAGACGGCGATGATCGTCGCTCGGCACCACCGCCATCGGGGTGATCATCTCCGCGACCACCGGTCCCGCGGTCTCGCGCATGCGCCTGCCGGGCTACCGGAAGCACACGTGGGTGTTCCCGGTCATCCAGATGTTCCCGGTGGCCGTACTCATGGAGCCGATGTACCAGATTCTGTCGGACCCGCAGCTCATCGACAGCTAAATTGGCCTCATCCGCGTGCGCGGCGTGACCACCGTCCCGTAGTGCGCATGGCTGATGAAGGGCTGTCTCGACGTCATCCCGTTCGAGACCGACGAGACCGACGAGACCGACGAGACCGACGAGGCTGACGAGACCGGACGCCTGTCCATCCGACCCCGTAGGCGCCGCGGCCGCCTCGTCACCGGCAGCCGTACGTAATGCCTGCAATCTCCGTAGTCTCTGCAATCTCCGTATTCTCCACACCAGCTTCCCGACCGAAACCCCGTTACGCAGCAAGGACGCCATGAGCCAGCAGCACTCCGCCGACCCGGCCCCGACCCCCTTTTCTGAAGCGGCCGTCGCCATCGTCGCCAAGCGCCGCGACTGGTGGCGGGACGCGGTCATCTACCAGGTCTATCCGCGCAGCTTCGCCGACGGCGACGGTGACGGCATGGGCGACCTGCAGGGCATCCGTACCCGACTGCCGTATCTGCGCGACCTCGGCGTGGACGCCGTGTGGCTCAGCCCCTTCTACGCCTCCCCGCAGGCCGACGCCGGCTACGACGTGGCCGACTACCGGGCCGTGGACCCCATGTTCGGCAACCTCCTGGACGCCGACGCGCTGATCCGCGACGCCCACGGGCTGGGCCTGAGGATCATCGTCGACCTGGTCCCGAACCACTCCTCCGACCAGCACGAGTGGTTCAAACGGGCCGTCGCCGAGGGCCCCGGCTCACCGCTTCGGGACCGCTACCACTTCCGCCCCGGAAAGGGCGCGAACGGCGAACTCCCGCCCAACGACTGGGAGTCGATCTTCGGCGGCCCGGCATGGACGCGGGTCACCGAGCCGGACGGCACCCCGGGGGAGTGGTACCTGCACCTCTTCGCCCCCGAGCAGCCCGACTTCAACTGGGACCACCCGGCTGTCGGCGACGAGTTCCGCTCCATCCTGCGCTTCTGGCTCGACATGGGCGTCGACGGCTTCCGGGTCGACGTGGCCCACGGCCTGGTGAAGGCGGCGGGCCTCCCGGACCTGGGAACCCACGACCAGGTCAAACTGCTGGGCAACGACGTCATGCCGTTCTTCGACCAGGACGGTGTCCACGCGATCTACCGCCAGTGGCGCACGGTCCTCGACGAGTACGCCGGTGACCAGATCTTCGTCGCCGAGGCATGGACCCCGACCGTCGAGCGCACCGCCCACTACGTCCGCCCCGACGAGCTCCACCAGGCCTTCAACTTCCAGTACCTGAGCACGGAGTGGGACGCGGACGAACTGCGCGGCGTCATCGACCGCACCCTGGAGGTCATGCGCCCGGTCGGCGCCCCCGCCACCTGGGTCCTGTCCAACCACGACGTCACCCGCCACGCCACCCGCTTCGCCAACCCGCCCGGCCTCGGCACCCAGATGCGTACCGCCGGCGACCGCGACCTGGGCCTGCGCCGGGCCCGGGCGGCGACCCTGCTGATGCTGGCGCTGCCGGGATCGGCGTACGTCTACCAGGGCGAGGAACTCGGCCTGCCGGACGTCGTCGACCTGCCCGACGAGGTCCGCCAGGACCCGGCCTACTTCCGTGGCGCCGGCCAGGACGGCTTCCGCGACGGCTGTCGGGTGCCGATCCCCTGGACGCGCACGGGATCGTCGTACGGCTTCGGCGGCGGCGACAGCTGGCTGCCGCAGCCGCAGGGCTGGGGCGAGCTGAGCGTCGAGGCCCAGACCGGCGTCGCGGGTTCCACCCTGGAGCTCTACCGGGCCGCTCTCGCCGCCCGCCGTGAGCAGCCGGACCTGGGCGCGGGCGCCTCCGTGGAGTGGCTGCGCGCCCCCGAGGGCGTTCTCGCCTTCCGGCGCGGGGAGTTCGTGTGCGTCGCCAACACCGGCGGCGAGTCGGTGACGACTCCGGCGTACGGACGTGTCCTGCTCAGCAGCCGTGAGATGACCGAGGCGGACGGCGAGGCGAAGGTGCCGGCGGACACGACGGTGTGGTTCACCACGCGCCTGTGAACGCGCCCGTGAACGTGCCTCTGAAACGGGCCTCTGAAATGAGTCTCTGACACGGGTCTCTGAACGCGCCTCTACATCCTCTTGCATCACCTTCACGCGGCCCGCTGCCCCTTCCGGCGGCGGACCCTATCGTCAGGTCGTCCTCCTACGAGCCGGAATCCGATGTGTTTCGCCGTTCCGGGCAGAACCGTCGCGACATTTTCCCCGACTTCCTGACAAGGGCATTACGGTAGTGGGGCAGACCTGAATCCGGGTCTGCCCCACCTGTGTTGTCCCAGGGGCTGACAGATGGACGTCAACGACAAGCAGACCGGCACGACCGTGCTGGTCGTGGACGACGTGGCGGACAGCCGGTACGCACTGGCCGCCGTGCTCAGCCGCGCCGGTTACCGGGTCGTCGCGGTCGCCACCGGATATGAGGCGCTCACTCAGCTCGACATACGGCTGCGCAAGGGGAACCTGCCCGACGTGGCCCTGATCGACGTGAACCTGCCGGACATGAGCGGCTTCGAACTGTGCCGTCGGCTCAAGGAACGGCCGCGCATGGCCGGCCTGCCTGTCGTGCACTGCTCCGCCGTCTCCGTGATCCAGGGCGACCGCTGCCAGGCGTTGGACGAGGGCGCCGAAGCGTATCTGGCGATGCCCGCCGAGCCCGAGGCGATCGAGGCGGCGGTCCGGGCCGCGGTGCGCGCCGCCCGGCTGCGGGCCGACGGCCAGGCGCTGGTACGGCGGCTGACGCTGCTCTCGGAGACGATCGTCACCATCCAGGCGGCACGCTCCCTGCAGGAACTCGCCGACGCCGCCGCCGACGGCACCGCGCGGCTCACCGGCTCTCCCGCCGCCGTCTTCGTCCTCGACCAGGGCGACGAGTTGCACCGCGGCCTCTCCCGGGACCGCACCTCGGTCGCGTTGCCCGACGAGGGCGCCCACCGGACCGTGGCGGGTCTGCTGCGGCGGCTCACCCGCGGGCAGTCCGGGGTGCAGATCACCACCGTGCCCGCACCGCTGTGGCCCGCCGGGTTCTTCCGGCCCGGCGTGCAGCACGACGCCCGGCTGGCGCTGGCCGTCATCCAGGACGGCAAGGCCTCGGTGTGTCTGGCCGCACCCACCCGCGGGCTGCGCCGGGCGGGCCCCGAGGCCGAGACCCTGCTGGCCCAGCTCGCCCAGGCCACCGCGCTCGCCGCCGAGCCGCTGCTCATGTACCAGGTGGAGCGGCATGTCGCCCTCACCCTCCAGCACAGCTTCCTGCCCCAGCCGCACCGGCTGCCCGAACTGCCCGGTATCAACGTCGTAGTGCGCTATGTGCCCGCCTCCAAGGAGACCGAGATCGGCGGCGACTTCTACGCCGCGCTGCGCACCCGCGAGGGTGTCCTCACGGCCGTCGGGGACGTGGTCGGGCACTCGCTGGAGGCGGCCACGGTCATGGTCGAGATACGGCACGCGCTGCGCGCCTACTGCGTCGACGAGAGCGACCCGGCGGTGCTCGCCGAACGCCTCGACCGGATGCTCCAGCAGTACCATCCGGACGTCACCGCCACCGTCTGCCTGGCCCTGGTCGACCCCACCACCGGACGCACCCGCATCGCCAACGCCGGCCACATCCCGCCGTTGATCATCCGGGACACCAACAGCGCCGACTACGCCAAGGCCGCCGGGCCCCTGCTCGGGCTGGGCCTGCCCCATCCGCCGCCCACCGAGCTGTTCCTCGAACCCACCGACCGGCTCCTCATGGTCACCGACGGTCTGATCGAGACCCGGGGCACGGACCTGGAGGTCTCGATGGAGCACCTGCGTGCCGCCGCGTCAGGCGCCCTGCCCGGCCCGGACGCCCTCTGCGACACCCTCCTGGCCTGCTTCGGCCACGAACGCGAGGACGACATCGCGATGCTGGCACTGCAACTGAAGAACTGAGGGCGACCTCGTGATGCCGGCGCTGCGACTGAAGAGCTGCGTCTGAAGAGCTGAGGCTGACATCGCGATACCGCCGCTGCGACCGAAGAACTAGGGTGACCTCTGTCGCCTCAGAACAGGAGCGCTCATGCCGCAGATCACCGTCGACTACTCCGCCATCCTGGCGTCCGCCTTCGACCGGGCCGGTTTCGCCGAGGCCCTGCACTCGGCGACGATCGAGATCGCGGCGGCGAAGCCGGAGGCCTGCAAGACGCAGTTCCGCCCGTCCGCGTACACGGTGGTCGGGCACGAGGACGAAGGGCACGCGGTCGTCCACGTCACCATCGGGCTGCTCGCCGGGCGCACCGAGGAGACCCGCGCGAGGCTGACGGAAGCCGTCGTGGAGCTGCTGACCAAGCACATCGACGACGACGGTTTCGTCCTGCACGCCTCCGCCGAGGTGCGTGACCTCGACCCGTCGTACCGCAAGGCAGAACGCTGACCGTTCCGCTCAGGACGCCGACTGCAGCAGCCGGATCACCAGGTCGCCGAACGGCCCGTCGTCCGGCTCGTCCTCGACCATGCGGCGCAGCAGCTCGCTCATCTCCGCATCGTGCGCCGCGCTGACGGTGGCGAGCGCGGCGAAGTCGTGCACGAGCTGCACCTCCAGCTCGGCCCGCGGGATGTGCCGGCCGTCCAGCCAGATCAGCGCGGTCGACTCGGCGAGCGAGATCCAGGAGCGGACGACCAGATCCAGTCGTGCGGACGGATCCGTCACGCCGAGATGCGAAAGGATCTGGTCGTACGCGACCTGCCGTACGGAGTCGATGAGCGCGTTCGTCGCCGAGACCGTGCTCACCGACGGGGCGCCGCCCACGGTGCCGGCCGGGCCGCCCCGCAGCAACGCCGAGAAACCGGGGCCGTGCTCGTCGACGAAGTCGAAGAACCGGCGCATCACCCGCAGCAGCCGCGCCCCCAGCGGACCCTCGTGCGGCTCCACGAACCGGCCTGCGAGATCCTCGGCGGCGCGCTTCAACGCCGCTTCGTACAGGCTGAGTTTGCCGGGGAAGTAGTGGTAGACCAACGGTCGCGAGATGCCCGCGGCCACGGCTATCTCGTCGATGGAGACCTCGTCCGGCGACCGGCGGCTGAACAGGTCGAGCGCGACGCCGATCAACTGCTGCCGCCGCTCCTCGACACCCATTCTGCGGCGCACCACGGTAGTCATGCGAACACCTTACCGATTGAATCCGGCCCCGAACGGACGGGACCGGCCATCGGTGTTCACTTCTCCAGCGCGAAACGCTCACTCCGCGCCCTCGACCCGCAGATCAGTGCCGCGTGCCCGGCGGGCAACCCGGTCGTGTCCGCCCATCCCCCAACTCCCCTCCCTTGTAGCGGAGTTCGGTAACGGTGTGGCTGGTGCCGCGACGGGGCGAACAGCACCTGTCGCGGCACTAACCCAGTCCGTCGACCGGCAGTCCGTTCTCCAGGGTTCCCTGCAGGCCGGCCTGGGCGCCCTGCAGGGTCTTCACGGTGAGCAGGTTGCCGTTCGACGTCCCGCGCACTCCGCCCGTCGCGCTGATCGACGACATTCCGCGGCTGCCCGCGGCCAGCAGGTACCAGGAGCCCGCCCCCGACTTCCACAGCACACCGGCCAGCACCTGCGGATCACGGGGACCGCAGTCCGGCACGTCCTGGGCCTTCGCCGCGACCGCCCCGTACGTCCCGCCCGGTGTGTGGAACTGGGCCAGCACACGGGCGCCGCCACCCCGCCAGGTCTCGGCCCGGGTGCACACCCAGGTCCCCGAACCGCTCCCGTCGGGCAGCGGCTGCGCGGCGTACTCCCAGGCGTTCACGCTTCGGACGCCCGCGGCGCGCACCGCGGACAGGGAGCAGGCGAACGGGGCCCAGCCGCGCAGCGCCTGCGCGCCGGACACCTCGTGCGTCGACCCGGGCCGGCCGGTGGTGAGGCGGGCCGGGACCAGCTCGCCCAGGTCCGTCAGCAGGCGGGTGCCGGAGGTGTCCGTCACCTGGAGCACGTTCCACGAGGTGCACGCGCTGGTCCGGACGGCGGGGCTGGCCAGTGGTGCGGTGGTGCCGTCGGTCAGGGGCAGGTCCCTCGCACCGGAGCCCGGCTTCAGCAGGTCCCGCTCGGCCGCCTTCTTCACCCAAGGGGCCGTCAGATAGCGGACGTTGCCGTCGGCCCGGCCCAGCACCACCGCGTTCGCCCCGGCCCCGGTCGCGCCGTCGACCCGCGCGAAGTCGAGCGCGGCTTTCTTGCCGCTGTCCTTCGACTCGGCGTAGCGGGCGATGCGCAGACCGTCGTAGAGGATCACCACGTGCGCGTTGTCGACGGTCCCCGCGTACAACAGCTGGGGAGGTCCGGCCGGGCCGCCCGACGGGGTGCCGGGGGTCGCGGAGACCTGGACGGCCTCGCCGGGGCGGGCCCAGACGGCGAGGGCACGGCGCAGGAGGTCCTGGTCGCCGGCGAGGTCGCCGCGGGCGGGCCACACCGAGAAGTCGGTGCGCGCGGACGACTGCCAGGCAGTGGGGGCGACCCTGGTCAGCTTCGCCGGGTCCAGGGCGGCCTGGGCGGCGGGGTTTCGCGCGTACGCGGGCGCGGCGGCGCCGTCCGGACCCCAGCCGTCGCCGGGCAGGCCGAGCAGCGCACCGCACACCGCGACCGCGGCGGCCGCGGCGAGCGTCGCCTTCATGTGCTGCCTGCGCCGCATCAGGTCGGTGGGCCGGGCCTGGAGCGAACAGGGGTCGAACTCGGGGGAGTCGAGCAGCGCGTACGCCGCGGTGATCCCGTCCGCCTCGCGCAGCGCACAGGTCACGTCGTCGACGCCCGCGGCCGTCAGTACCGTGCGTACGTCGCCGTCCGGGAGCTTCTCCAGGCCGCGCAGCACGTACGCGGCACGGGCCGGGCCGGACAGGGCGGACAGCCGCTGGTCCAGGGCGAGTTCCTCGGCGCCGCCCGAGCGCGGGAAGAGCTTGAGGCCCCGCACCTGGGGCAGCGACGGCGGCAGCTGGGACCGCTTCGGCCACGCCGTGCGCTTCAGCGGCAGCCCTGCCTCCAGCGCCGTACGCAGCACCTTCAGACGCACGAGGGCGTACCCGGGGTCGGCGTCGCGGCCGGTCGACTGGGCCGGGATCACGGGGGCGGGCGTGCGGCCCCGGGGCAGGGCACGCTGGACAAGGGCGTGCGCGGTCAGCACGCGCCTGCCTCGGCCGAGGCCGGGCGGCAACACCAGATAGGCGAGCCGGACAAGCCGCGGATAGTGCTCGACGAGTGCGGCCTCGGCCTGCTCGACGTCGACGACCGGGTCGGTGGACGAGGAGGCGGTGGAGGAGGGGCCGGGGCGCGGGGCGACATCCTGTGACTGCACGTTCAGCAGAACGAGCGAACCCGGGGATGGTCACCGCCACCCGGGTGACTCACCCCTCCGGCGCGACCAGAGCCCGCGCGTAGGCGGCCATCGACCGCTGGTAGCGCGGCAGATGGGGGGCCAGCGCGCCCAGGACGAGGGACAGGCCCTCGCGGTCACGGCCGAGGCCGGACAGGCACAGGGCGAGCGTCGCACGTACCGCGTCGTCCAACTCGTCGGAGGGAGCGTCGAGTTCGGGCGTCAGCAGCTTGACGCCCTCCTCCGGCTGCCCGATGTTGCGCAGGGAACTGGAGAGCTGGATCTTGGCACGCCGCCCCTGGTAGCCGCTCAGGCCGAGGGTGAGCGCCTCCCGGTACAGCGGGACGGCCCGGTCGGAGTGGCCGGTCGAGTCCCAGGCGCAGGCCTGCTCGAAGGGGCTGAGGGGGCTGTCCGACGGCAGCTCGGCGACCAGGGCGTCGATCAGGGCACGGAAGTCCTCCGCGTCGTCTTCCGCGTAGTCGTCGAAGGTGGCCCAAGCGGCGGCCACACGATCTTCCCAGTCCTGGTTCACCGGTCCACTCTCGCACGGGTGTGCCCCACGAAGCACCCGATTTGAGCACGGCGTGCTCCTCGGCCGTATCGAAGAGGACGGGCCCCTCGCCGGGGCCGGCTGAGGCATGGTCTGATGCAGGCGACCGGAGGAACAGATGAGGCTGACCCGACCGATACTCGCGCTGAGCGGCGCGGCGCTGATGTTCGCGCTGGCGGGCTGCGGCGGTTCCGATGCCCCGAAGGCCGCCGCCGTACCGAAGACGGCGACCGGCAGCCTGGAGCACCTGGCCGCCGAGGTGAAGTGCACACCGAACATGCAGACCGACGCGGACGAGATCCGCCAGGCCATCTGCAAGAACACCGACGGCAAGTTCATCCTCGTCACCTTCGCCACCGACCGCGGCCAGCGCGAGTGGATCAACGGGGCCAAGGACTACGGCGGTCACTACCTGGTCGGCCGCAAGTGGGTGGCCGTCGGCGAGACCAGCACCGTGACGGCGCTGCGCACCACACTCGGCGGTGACATCGAGGAGGGCAAGGACCACTCCGCGCACGAGGGGTCGCACGAGCCCTCCGGGAGCGCGAGCCACTCCGGTCACTGACCGCGCCCGGTATACAAGGCCGGTCAGTGACCGCGCCCGGTATACGAGCCCGGTCACCGGCCGGGCCCGGCACACGAGAAAGCCGGCGGTGAGGAATCCTCACCGCCGGCTTTCTCGGTCGATCGCGGGGATCAGTTGACGCGATCCCGGTGGATCACTTACATGCCTTGCCGGTGTTGATGCAGTCGACCATCTGGTTCATCGTGTCCTGGGAGAAGAAGTTGATGAAGTCGTTGTGGTCGGTGATCGGCTTGTGCAGCTGCTCCGGGAAGGTGTCCACCGCGTACGGGTTCACCACCGCGCCGTTCTCCAGCTTCGGGGCCGGGACGTCGTAGGTCAGACGGACCTGGAGCTGCGGGATGGCCTTGAAATTGTTGCCGCAGGTGCCGTCCGCCTGGGCGAAGGCCACATGCGTGCGGTGGTTGGCGCTGTCGATGTTCTGACCGTCCCAGCAGCTCTGGAAGTTGGTCGTCCGGACCACCTGGCTGCCCTGCGGGCAGATCGGGTACTGGTCCTTCAGCTGCACCTTGTCCTCGAAGCCGGTGCAGCTCCAGTTCACGTTGGCGTTGGCGTTGCCGTTGACGAATGCCTTGGCGTCACCGGTGATGATGCGCAGCGCCGACGGCATCGCGACGACGTCGCCCTTGGCGTTGCCGACGAACTTCAGCTCGGACACGGCCGGCTGGAGGATCTTGCCGACGTTGCCCTCCTTGCCACCGCCGTCGTTGTTCTGGTCGAAGTCCTGCGTGCCGTCCTGCACACGCAGCACCGGCCAGAAGTACGAGGACTTGTCGCCCTGGTTCTGGCAGCTGGTGGTGCCGCCCGCCAGCTCCTGGTCGCTCGCGAAGGCGTCGTTGTTCTGGTTGCCGACGTAGTCGTGCAGGTGGTGGGCGCCGTTGGTGACACCGGGGGCGACGATCACGTTGTCCGTGTTGTGGTTGTCGTTCCCGTTGGTGCCGCAGTCCGAGGTGAAGGTGCCCGTCGAACCGCCGGCGCCGTTCGCGGGGAGCCCGTTCTGGCCGACACCCAGCTGGGCGTTGCCCTGGACCGTGGTGATGTCCACGAAGTCCGCCGCGGCCGGGCCGTTGCCACCCTGGCCGTTGTTCTGGCCGCCACCTTGCTGACCGCCGCCCTGCTGGCCACCGGCCTGCTGGTCGCCACCCTGCTGGCCACCGGCCTGCTGGTCGCCACCTTGCTGGCCACCGGCCTGCTGGTCGCCGCCCTGCTGGCCGCCGCCTTGCTGGCCACCGGCCTGCTGGCCGCCGCCTTGCTGGCCACCGGCGTTGGTCTGCGGATCGGCGGCCTGCGGGGTGCAGGCGGCGAGCTGGCTCAGGGAGCCGTTGAATTTGCCCCCGACTCGCTGGATGTTGATCCGGATCCGGTCGATCGTCGCGGTCCGCTTGTCCTTCAGGGGACCGACGATCGAGTTCTGGACGAAGCTCGTGTCACCCGCCTGTGCCTGGCGCGTGGAAGCGAGCCGGGCGTAAGCCTCGGTGATCTGCTTGTCCAGGAGCGCCAGCTCCTTGTCCACCCCGGGGCGTGCCCCCTTCGGCACGCTGGTCAGCTTCTGACCCACATCGGGGCACGCGATGGTTGCTACCTGCCCGGCGGCGGCCTTGGTCTGGTTGCGCGCCGAGTTGTTGGACTCGTGCGCCGAAGCGTAGAAGTTCGCCCAGATCAGCCCGCCCCCACCGAGCGCTAGGGCCGCCGATGCTGCCACGGCCTTCGTGGCCATCGACGAACGGCGTTTACGTGTGTTGCGTCCCATGGAACTCCTCTGACTTCCTTGCGGGGCAGCATCGAGGCGCCCGACAGGAGTGAAGCGGCTCCCATTCATACGCAGCCCGTCCCACGGGTGTTCAGCCGTCTCAGAAATTGGTGAGAGATTCGTGTGCCAAAAGAGGTGTCAACTTTCCCTGGAATACCGAGTGTTGTTGATCCCTTACGGCACGTGCGAAATCCGATCCGTTTTCATCGGTCCTGGTCCAGATAGGCGAGAACCGCCAGAACGCGACGGTTGTCATCGTCCGACACCTCAAGGCCCAGTTTGGCGAAGATGTTTGAGGTGTGCTTGGCGATCGCCCGTTCCGTGACGACGAGCTGCGCCGCGATCGCCGCGTTGGACCGGCCCTGCGCCATCAGCTCCAGCACCTCCCGCTCGCGTGGGGTCAGCCGGCCCAGCGGCCGGTCGTCGGCCGCCCGCCGGGACAGCAGCTGCTGGATCACCTGCGGATCCATCGCCGTCCCGCCCGCCGCGACCCGTCGTACGGCGTCCACGAACTGCTCCGCGTCGAACACCCGGTCCTTCAGCAGATAACCGACGCCGCCGCTGCCGTCGGCGAGCAGCTCGCGCGCGTACAGCTGTTCCACGTGCTGGGACAGCACCAGCACCGGAAACCCGGGTCTGGCCCGGCGGGCGTCGAGCGCGCATTGCAGGCCCTCGTCGGTGTGCGTCGGCGGGAGCCGGACGTCGACCACGGCGACGTCCGGCTCCAGTTCGGCCAGCGCACGGGCGAGTTCCGGCCCGGTCTCGACGGCGGCGGCGATCTCGAAGTCGTAGGCCTGAAGGAGCCGGACGAGTCCGTCGCGCAACAGGAACAGATCTTCGGCTAGGACAACGCGCAAGGGATCTCCATGGTGACCATGGTGGGGCCGCCCGCGGGCGAGCTGACGGCCAGGACGCCGTCGAATGTACCGAGGCGCCGCTCCACCCCGGCCAGGCCCGAACCGGCCCCGATCGCCGCGCCGCCCCTGCCGTTGTCGGTGAGCGAGATCCGCAGCATGTCGTCCGTGTGGTGCAGGTCGACCCAGATCCGGTCGGCGCCGGAGTGCTTGACCGCGTTGGTCAGCACCTCGCTGACGGCGAAGTACGCGGCCGACTCCACCGGGGCGTCCGCCCGGCCCGGCAGTTCCACGTTCACCTCGGTGGCGACGGGCAGCCGCAGCGCCAGCGCCCGTACGGCGTCGCCCAGCCCGCGCTCGGCGAGCACCGGAGGATGGATACCGCGGACGAGTTCGCGCAGCTCGGTCAGAGCCTCGGCGGAGGACTGACGGGCCTGGGCGAGCAGCCGCTTGGCCTGCTCCGGATCCTTCTCCACCAGGACCTCGATGGTGCCGAGGTCCATGCCCATGGCGACCAGCCGGGCCTGCGCCCCGTCGTGCAGGTCCCGCTCGATGCGCCGCAGTTCGGCCGCGGAGGTGTCGACAGCGTCCCTCCGGGTCTCGGTCAGCACCCGTACCCGCTCGGACAACTCCCCCTGGTCGGAGGCGAGGACGGCACGGGTGAGGCGGAAGTGGGCGTGCAGCAGGCGGGGGGTGAGGGAGGGGGCGAAGAAGAGCAGGACCAGGCCCAGGGCGCCGGCGGCGAGTGCGGAGCCCTGGCCGGTGACGTGCACGAAGCCGTACCAGTACCCGCCGGGCAGGACTCGCCACAGCCCGGCCGCCACGGTGAACCCCTCCAGGGCATAGAAGAGCAGCGCGGCCGACAGCAAGGCGGTCAGGAACCCCGCCGTCATGTCGACGGGCAGCCACCGCAGATCCCGCCAGGTCGCGGGGTCACGCAGCATTCCGAACGTGCGCGTCCACGGGTTGGCACCCTTGGGGATCGGCCGGTACGCCGAGGGGATCCGCACCCCGCACCACTCCGCCGCCAGGACCCGCCGCCAGTCCGCGAACGCCCGCACCCCCGTGAGCACCCACGGCGTGGTGACGATGCCTACGCCGACCGGGATCAGCGCGATCGACACCACGGAGAGAACGAAACAGAGCACCGCCCCCGGCAGCGCCACGAGCGCCAGTCCGAGCCCCCGCAGCGCCGCCGGCCCGACGCTCCGCAGCGCCGCCGCCCCGACGCCCCGCAGCCGTGTTCCTTCGCCGTCGCCGCTCTTCGTCTCTGTGGTCATGCCGTCAGTCTGGCCGAGGACACGAGGGGGGTCACGGGGGTTGGACGGCCGGTCAGGAGGTGGTCCCAGGTACACCTCCGCCGTCGTGTTCGCCCCCGACTCCGTCCCCGCTTCCGCTTCAGGCCTCGCTTCCGCTCCCGCTTCCCTTCCCGCTCTCGGCCGCCGCGAGTGCCTTCACCTCCAGCTCCGGGTCGAGGCCCACGGCCGGCCGGTCCGGGCGCTGCGGCGGTGCTCCGCCGATGTCCCGCAGCCAGCGCCAGGTGTCGGCGACGGTGTCCGTGACCGGACGGCAGCGCAGGCCCGCCGCGAGGGCCCGGGAGACGTCCGCGCTGTACAGGGCCACGTGGCCCTCACTGCCCGGGGGCAGCCACACCGGCAGCTGCAGCCACGGCTCGATGCCCGCGCCGAGGATCACCTCCGGGTCGGTCCAGCGGAGCTCGGCGGGCCCGCCGGTGACCTCCGCACAGGCGTCCAGCAGCGAGCCCATGGTGGCGTGCCCGGACGGACCGACGAGGTTGTACGGTCCGCTCGCCTCCCGCTCCACCGAGTCGAGGATCCACTCCGCCAGGTCACGGACATCGACGTACTGGAGGGGCAGATCGCGCGGCCCGGGCGCGAGGACGGGGCCGCCGCGGGCGATCCGGGTCAACCACCACGGCAACCTGCCGACGTTCTCGTACGGCCCGAGGATCAGCCCGGCCCGTACCAGCAGGGAGTGGTCCGCGCCGAACGCCTCGACGGCGGCCAGCTCACCGCCCCGCTTGTCCCGGGCGTAGTCGGTCTCCCCGGCGTCGGCGGCCGCGCCCGGGACCGGCGGCGCGTCCTCGGTGTAGCCGGTGCCCCGGGGCCAGGCGTACACCGAGCAGCTCGACACGTACACGTACCGTCCGGCGCGGCCCCGCAGCAGCCGCGCCGCGTCCCGTACCGCCCGGGGCGCCGCAGACCAGGTGTCGACCACGGCGTCCCAACGGTCGCCGTCGTCGGCCAGAGCGGCGAGCCCGTCGGGCGCGGTGCGGTCGCCGTGCAGCGACCGCACCCCGGCCGGAGGCTGGTGGCGTCCCCGGTGGAAGACGGTCACCTCCCAGCCCCGGCCGAGAGCCGTCTCGGCGACAGCCCGTCCCGCGAACTCGGTCCCACCCAGCAGCAGAAGTCTCATACCGACGACTCTGCCCGTCCCGGCCTCACGACGGAACGGACTTAGCCGTCAGCAGAGGACCAACGCCCGGTCCGCGGCGGACAGCCGTCGGCGACGGTCGACGCTCGGTCGGCGACGGTCAACGCCCGGTCGGCGGTGTGTACTTGTAGCCGACCCGGCGGACCGTCTGGATCGTCCGGCGGTGCTCGGCGCCCAGCTTGCGGCGCAGCCGGGCGATGTGGACGTCGACGGTACGGCCGTCACCCACATGCCCGTAGCCCCACACCGTGGTGACCAGCTGGTCGCGGGTGTGCACCCGTTGCGGGTGACTGACGAGGTGGGCGAGAAGTTCGAACTCCAGGTAGGTGAGGTCGAGTTCACGTCCGTCCACCGAAGCGGTGCGCCGTACGGTGTCGATCCGGACCAGCGGTTCGACCGTGCCGACGGCCTTCTCGTCCGCCTCCGGGACCGATGACGTGCCCGGCAGGCCGGGCACCGCCGCCGGCAGGAACGGCGGCTGCTGATCGGCCGGGACGAGCACCAGGTAGCCGATCATCGGGGGCTGGCCCGGCAGCGTGGGCAGGGTGTGCGGGGGAGCGGGCAGCCAGGTGGCACCCGGCGGCAGGAAGTCCGCGATCTCGACGACCTCGTCCCGGTCGACGGCGCGCAGACGGTGCCGGGCGGAACCGTGGGCCGGGACGGAGGAGGCGGTGCGGGTGGCGGTGCGGGCCGCGGTGGAGAGAGAACGAGTGGTCGCCATGAGAGGTCAGCTCTTTCGCGCGAGAAGTCCGTCAAAGAGGTCGACGTTCCCGAGTTCGTGGTCGGGCTCGTCGAGGGACGTACGTCGTTTCGCGCTGGCCGAAGGCCGGGGTGTACGGCTTTAGAGGGCCGGCGCGTTCCTCGCGCGGCAACACACCCGGTCGTAGTCGTGGTGCTGACGGGAAGGCCAGAACGGCTCGAGGTCGACACGACCCGTCGCGATGCACTTCTGGAATCCGGTCATGGGCCCATTGAAGCAGAGACCGACCGTCATGTGGACCCTTCTCTCACAGCTTGGAGGCCTCCTTGGCGTGAAGTAGACGACACCCGCCCACCATGTGGACAGCCCGCCCCCGGGCAGCGCGAAGGGGCGCCCACCGGAACTCGGAACTCGGGTGGACGCCCCTTCGGGGAGCTGCTGGCGGATCAGCGGCGGATCACCGGCGGATCAGACCTGGCCGGCCTTCTCCAGGGCGGAGCAGCAGGTGTCGACGATCAGGCGGGTCACCAGGTACGGGTCGACGTTGGCGTTCGGGCGGCGGTCCTCGATGTAGCCCTTGCCGTCCTTCTCGACCTGCCACGGGATACGGACCGAGGCACCGCGGTCGGAGACGCCGTAGGAGTACTCGTTCCACGGGGCGGTCTCGTGCAGACCGGTCAGGCGGTCGTCGATTCCGGCGCCGTAGTTCTTGACGTGGTCGAGCGGCTTGGAGCCCTCACCGAGCGACTCGGCGGCGGTGATGATCGCCTCGTAGGTCTCGCGCATCGCCTTGGTGGAGAAGTTGGTGTGCGCTCCGGCGCCGTTCCAGTCGCCCTTGACCGGCTTCGGGTCCAGCGTCGCGGCGACACCGAAGTCCTCGGCGGTGCGGTAGAGCAGCCAGCGGGCCACCCACAGGTGGTCGGAGACCTCCAGCGGGGAGACCGGACCGACCTGGAACTCCCACTGGCCGGGCATGACCTCGGCGTTGATGCCGGAGATGGCGAGGCCCGCCTTCAGGCAGTTGTCCAGGTGCGCCTCGACGATGTCACGGCCGAAGATCTCGTCGGCGCCGACACCGCAGTAGTAGCCGCCCTGCGGGGCCGGGAAGCCGCCCTTGGGGAAGCCGAGCGGGTAGCCGTCCTTGAAGAAGGTGTACTCCTGCTCGATGCCGAAGATCGGCTCCTGCGCGGCGAACTTCTCGGCGACCTCGGTGAGCGCGGCACGGGTGTTGGACTCGTGCGGCGTCATGTCGATGTTGAGGACCTCGCACAGGACGAGGATGTCGTCGCCGCCGCGGATCGGGTCCGGGCAGGAGAAGACCGGCTTGAGGACACGGTCCGAGGAGTGGCCCTCGGCCTGGTTCGTGGAGGACCCGTCGAAGCCCCAGATCGCCAGTTCCGCACCCTTGGCGTCATCCGCCAGGATCTTCGTCTTGGAACGGAGCTTGGCGGTCGGCTGGGTGCCGTCGATCCAGATGTACTCAGCCTTGAAGGCCACGGGCCACTTCCTTCGGGGGTCTGTCAGACGCACTTGCGGGTGCTGAGGGTGCTGCGGGTGCTGTGGCGCTGCGGCACTGGGGCGCCGCACTCGCTGCCCGGCAGCCTGTCAACAGGCGATTTCCCGATCATTGCTCGAATGTGAACCCCGTGTTACCTGGCCGTGCTGTGTCGCGACTCACGGTGTGAGGGACGGCGGGGCGCTCGGAGCGGCCGGGAATCAGGCCCGCCAAGGAGCGCGAGGGCGCCTCGTATGCGATCACAGACGTGCCGGTCCCGCGACCCCTGGCCGGGGGCGGCGGGACCGGTGACACGTATGACACGTACGGCTGGGTGCGTCCTGACCTCACCCCACCTTCTCGATCACAGCCCGGCGGATCAGGAACTTGCCGGGCTCGCGGACCTGCTCGAAGGCCGCGTTGTTCAGCAGGGCACAGCTGCCGGAGACCGAGGTGACCTCCACCGTCGTGGACTTGTTGTTGTCCAGGTTGGTGACCTTCAGTTTTGTACCCGCCGGGAACTGGTTGCTGGAGGCGGCGGGGGCGCCCTCCTCGCCGGACAGGGTGACGGTGGAGCCGTTGCACACCTGCTGTCCGGTGGCGGCGGCATCGCCACCGTTCCCCGCGGCCGGGGGCTGCGAGGCGGGGGCGCTCGTCGCGGGCTGACCGGCCTGCGACGGCGGAGCGGTCCCCGGGGGTTGTGCGGCCTGCGACGGTTGCGTGGCCTGGGAGCCCTGAGCCGATTCCCCGACGACGCAATCGGACGCTTCCTGCTGGCGCTCGATCTGAGCGATGACCGCCTCGCGGTTGGCGATCCTGGCCTCGGACTGGGCGTCCGGAGCGGCCTGTTGATCCGCGATGAACTTCTGGTTGTTGCCGAGGGCGGTGGCGAGCCCCTGACAGACGGTCGACTCCGCCGCCGTCTGCGGAGCCGCGGCGTTCGAGGTGCTCGCCATGACGAAGGTGCCGCCTCCCGCCACCGCCGCCGCGCTCACCAGCAGCGCGACCTTCTTCCTTCTGCTGAGCGTTCTCCTACGCGACATGCGCGCCTCCTGGGGCTGTCGGGGGGTGCGTGCGCCGCTATGTACGAGATACCGAACGATGTTACTCAGTGGTTACAGGAGTCACTGAAGTGACCTGCGTCACGCGAAAATCGGACCGTTGTCCTGACCCCTGCGACGGTTACCGGGACAGCGCGTCCCGCACCGCTTCGTCGGTGCGGGCCACCACCGCAGTCCCGTCCTCCGCCGTGATGATCGGACGCTGGATCAGCTTCGGGTGCGCGGCGAGGGCTTCGATCCAACGGTCGCGCGCACTCTCGTCCCGCGGCCACTCCTTGAGGCCGAGCTCCTTCGCGGCGGCCTCCTGGGTGCGGGTGATGTCCCACGGTTCGAGACGCAGACGGTCCAGTACGCCCCGGATCTCGTCCTCGCTCGGTACGTCCTCGAGGTAGCGGCGGACGGTGTAGTCCGCACCCTCGGCGTCGAGCAGCGAGAGTGCGCTGCGGCACTTGGAACAGGCCGGGTTGATCCAGATCTCCATGCCTCCCACGGTACGCGAGAACCCGTCCGCCACCTGCGTCAGGCCGCCCCCGTAAAGCCCTTGTGGCCAGGGGCTTTGGCGGGAGTGGCGGGCGGGAGAGCAGCCTCAGCGTGAGTTCAGCGCTCGGCGCGCTGCGCTGATGAGGTTCTGCGCGTCGACGCCGTACACGGCGGATTCCTGGAGTGTCTTCCAGGTCCGCAGGTAGGTGTCCACGCCAGTTTCGTCGTCGATCCACAACTCCGCGTGCCAGTTCTCGACGATCACCTGGCGGTCGTCGTAAATCCAGAAGGCGGTGGCCGGAGGGATCTTGAGGGAGGCGGACAGCGGGATGATGCCCAGCTCCACCGTGTCCAGGCCGACAGCTCCTGCAAGGCGGTCGAGCTGGGCCGCAAGCACTGTGGGCGGACAGAGCAAGGCATGAAGGGCGGCTTCCCACAAGAGGAGGTGGAAGCGCTTCGAGGAGTCGTACAGAGCCTCTTGGCGCTTCATGCGGGACCGAACTGCCTCCTCGGTGTCGCGTGGAGATCGCTGTAGCTCCGCGTACCTCGTGAAGATCGACCGGGCGTAGTCCGGCGTCTGGAGAATCCCGAAGATCATGGAGGACTCCCAACCACGGAGCGCGGAGGCGTCGACATGAGCGCTCAGGTGCGTGTCCTGGACCGCCTTGTGCCCCGAGGCCAGCTGCCGTCGCCATGACCGGATGTGCGACTCGAAGCCCCGGAGGCGGGCCAGTAGTTCGTCGTAGGCCTCCGGCTGACCGGTCGCCTCGGCCCACTTGCGCAGATCATCGGGTGTTGGAGTCTGCCTGCCGTTCTCCAGCCTGCTGACCTTGGACTTGTTCCACCCGTACTGCTGGGCGAGTTCCGTGCCGGTGAGCCGGCCTCCAGAGGCGGAGAGCCGGAGTTCGCGTAGTCGTACCCCGAGTGTTTCTCGCGCCTGCTGGTAATCCGTGCTCACCGGTATGCACCTGCTCTCAGTCCTCCTTCGCGGTCAGTCGTGCCGCGAACTCTTCATACGGGATGGCGTGGTGCATCGCCGCGTCACGCGTCATGGCGTACCGCAGGACCTTCATGGGCTCTGTGATCAGTTCGACGTTGACCAGGTTGTCGCCGTCGTCGAAGTTGAGCATCGCGACCAGCCGGGAGTCGAAGATCCAGAAATCTTCGGCGGGGAGGCTGAGTTGGTCGGCGTCCGCACGCCAGAGGTTGAGGATCTTCTCGCCGACGGCGCTGTTGCGGCGCGCGTTGTCGAGCAGATAGAGCTGTCCGGCCGTCGGCGGGTTGTCGACGATGCGGACACGCTCGAACCGTTTGCCGAGACCGGTCTGCTGGCGGCGCTCTGCACACCACTCGGCGTCGACGCCCTCCCAGTTGACGGGCTCGCCACCGGTGAACTGGGCGTACATGTCCGTGACTTCGTCGGACGCGTACCGGCAGCGGGTTTCCAGGCGCCATGCCGTGTGCTTGAACTGCGTAAAAAGACGGTCGAACTCGTCCAGCCCGATACTGCTCGGCATGCGGGTGACCTCCTTGGGCGCGAAGTCGACGAGTAGTTCGCGTGGCACCACGATCGGTACCTCCCCGTCATTCAGGTGCTGAAGTTGGGCGACGTCGTCAGGGTCGGTGAGAGCCGGGCCGTGCACGATGACCTCCCCCGTGTCCAGGTCTTCGTGAATGGACGGGCACCCGTTGACGCCGCTGCCCGTGCCGTTGAAAAGAAGTCGTCGGGCCATGACCACGTCCTTCCGATGGGGACTGATTTCCTAAGCTTCCCCGAGGCCGGCGTCTTCTGGTGAGGGTTCCGTCGACCCGTATCAGCAACCTTGCGCAACCTCGCCAGGTAGTCAAGCAACCTCGCGCAACTTCCATGGCGACCCTCAACTTCATCTCCGTAGCGTGCCGTTCATGGCTACGACGGAACTGCGGGAAGTCGACCCGCATGCGGCAGTGGAGTCTCTGAGGGCAGTGCTCACCGAGGTCGGGATCGTCTTCCCGTCCCTGGGTGTCGACTTCGCGAACCCCGACCTGAAACTCGTCGAACTGGGGCGTGTTCGTGCCGACGTGGCCGAACTACTGGCTGGCGCACTTCGACGAGGAGGCCGTGAGTGAGGGCGACGCAAAAGGTCGGCGCCCTCGTCGTCGACACGAAGACGGACAAGATCGGCTACGTGATGGGGCACGCCGGCCTCTACGTCCAGCTCCGACCGCCGGGCGGCGGACGAGAGTGGGACGCGGCCCCCGACGCCATCCGGCAGGCGACGGACACCGAAGTGTTGCGTGCCCGCGTGACCGAGATGAACAGGGCGGCACGACTCAGATGACCGGGCCCGCTGCTGAGCTCCTGCCTGCGTCGGCCGAGTGCGCGTCGTCGCCCAGTCCTCCAGGTCCTGACTGACAGAACGCCTCGACGTCAGCCCACCCTCGACACCTGTTCCGCCGGAGGTCCGTAAACCTCCCGGCGGGGCGGGTCTGCAGCCCCGCCCCAGGCACTCCATCCCGGACAGGTCGAGCCTCGGGCGGGCCACCAGCACGGCACGACACCTCCCAGATCCCAGAAAGGGAACGTCCATGACCGTCACGCTCGACAGCCCTTCTCGCACTCGCACCAGGGAACCGAAGGAGTTGCTCAACGCCGTCCAACCGCGCATCAGGCATCTGACCGTCAATGTCCTCGAAAGCGGCATGAGTTTGTGGGACCGCGAGGTCGCCCTGCTGCTTCGCGACCACACGATGGTTCGCGACATGGCCGAACGCATCCTCGGCAACGCCGTCATGTACACCATCGGTTGCATGGAACACCCCGAGGTCCACCTCGGCGTTGGCAAGCTCGTCGACATCGGTGTCCACCAGCTCATCCTCGACACTCCCGTGTGGTGGGCTCTGTGCGACGTGTACAACGAGGGTCGTTACCAGCACCACGCTCCGTTCATTGAGCGGCGTCGTGACGGATTGTGCCTGCGCACAGCGGATTTCCTGAAGTCCATGGGGTTCGCCATCGACGAGGAGCTGTGGGCGATCGACGGCACGGACTGCTCGCCGTGCGACAACAAGGTCCCCGACAGTCACTGAACCGTCCTACGCTGGCGCCTGCCCTCGATCCCTCGGAGGGCAGGCGCCAGCCCCCTGCAACGAGGAACCGCCTTGCCCGCACAACATGACATCGCCGCTGAGACCGAACTGTGGGACACCTACGCCGCCTCCGCGTTCAAGGACGACGCCGAGCCGGGCTTCTGCTGGACCCAGTACGCAGGTCACGGACCCGGCGCTGAATTGCTCGGCGACCCGCGCTCCGTGCTGGAGATCGGCTGCGGCACCGGCCGCGCCCTCGCCTACCTTGCTCAGCGCGGCATCACCGCTCAAGGCGTTGACCTGTCTCCTGTCATGGTCAAGAAGACGACCGAGAAGTGGGCCGGCACCGGCGCGGCGTTGGTGTGTGCCGAGGTCCTGGAGTACCTGAGCGAGCACGAGGACGTGTACGACGCCATCTACTCCATCTTCGGAGCCGCCTGGTTCACCGACCCGTTGCGTCTCTTTCCGCTCGTCCGCCGGCGGCTCAAGCCGGGCGGCGTCTTCGTCTTCTCGCACCCTCCAGCCATCCCAGGCGCGTACGGGCCGCAGGGCATGTACAAGGGTGGGTTCGCCGGCAAAGCGATGTTCAGCTACCGCTACAGCTACCGCCCGGCCGTGTGGGAGCGCTTGTTGATCCGGGCTGGGTTCGCCAGAGCTGACGCGCAGGTCCTCGACGCGCCGCAGAGTGGTCACATCGGAACGCTTTTGGTCCGCGCTGTTGCCACGTGACTCGTGACTTGTGACTGGGGTGGCGGGAGTCTCCCGCAGCGGGGCCTTCGGCATGCCGACAGACCACTCTGTTCGAATCTGGTGCCGTCTCACACGCATCTCGCAGACCTGACGTGACACGGCGGCAATTCCCTTGCTCACCTGGTCGTTTGATGGACTCCGTGGACTCCCCGGATGTCAGTGGTGGACGGTAGACTAGGAGCAGTGTTCGAGGGTGTGGCCGGGGTCGCCGAAGTCCCCGGTGGGACACCCTGACCACGACAGGAGGATGCCTGTGCCCGCTGCCGCACTGAAGCCGAAGCCGCTGCCGACCCAGTCCACCGTGAAGCGTCCCGTGCTGCTCGATCTGCCGTACGACCCGGTGGAGAAGCGGCCGTTGCCGCCGGGGCGACCGCGCGACTGGTACGTGAGCCACAATCGGCGTCTCAAGGCGATGCGCCTTGCGATCGCCCTGCTCGACTCGGGGGTGTACCTGCCCAACCAGGCACGCAACGAGACGATACGGAGCGCTGCCGAGCTGATCGGGGTGCATCCGCCGTCGGACACGACGTGCCACATGGTGCGGGCGTTCATCCGGTACTCGAGGTGAGCGGTGGCGCCGGGCGCCCCGTGATGTCGGGGCGCCCGGCGCCGACGTGTCCGTGAACGGGGGCTCCGCCCCCACACCCCGGCCCGTACTACCCACCCCTCGCCCCGGTGGTCGCACCGTGCGCCACCGGAGCGAGCCCAGCTCCTGCACCGCCAGCTCCTACGCCGCCAGCTCCTTCTCCACCGGCGTCCGGAAGCGCGGCGTCACCCTCGTCGTCCCCACCCATCCCCGCAACCGCTCCGCCTCCGCCGCGATCGCCGCCTCCGCTTCCCGGCCCACGCCCTCCGTGACGAGGATCCGCCAGACGATCTCGCCGTCCGGCCGCTGGGCCCAACCGCCCACCACCCGGCCGTTCCACCACACCGTGGGCCCCACGTTGCCGCTGCGGTCGAACAGGGCGGGGCGCAGCTCCGGTGCCAGGTACCAGTCCCGTTGCTGCCATCCCATGGCCGTCGGATCGAGTCCGGGCAGCAACGCGGCCCAGGGTTCGGCGGGGTCGGACACCGAGTCGACGTCGCCGGCGACGACGTAGCCGACGCCCTCGTCGAGGGTCACCGGCCGGGCTCCGATGGCCGACAGTGCCCGGCGGACCTCGGTCACGCGCCAGCCCGTCCACCACTTCAGGTCGGCCTCGGTGGCCGGCCCGCACGCGGTGAGCCACCGTCGCAGGAGTGCGGCCTGGGCCTCGGCCGGGTCCAGTTCGGGGTGGGCGGGGGCCACCGCCCAGCGGAACTGGCTGGAGGTCCAGGAGCCGAGGGGCCGGCCCCGGACGACTTTGCCCTCGACGCCCAGCACCTTCAGCAGCCGCGTGGAGACGGTGTGGACGCCCTCGTAGCGCTTCCCGGCCGCGTACACGAACTGCTGCCGCAGGCGCGGCTCTTCCGCGGCGAGTTCCGCCGCCGTCGCCTGCCCGCGCCGGGTGAGCGCGGCCAGCGCCGCGTTCTCGACCTCCTTCAGCCACGCCGTGTCCGGCGCCCCGGCCACTGCCATGTCCCTGAGCAGCGCGGTCCGCTCCCGGGCCGCCACGGTGAGCCCGGTGGAGGCGTGCACCACCGCGGTCAGGTCGGTCGGGAACACGAAGACCGTGTGCCGCATGCCGTGCATACGGACCAGCGCGCGATCCTCGTACAGGGCCCGGCTCGTCTCGGGCACCGTCCGCGCCGGGTCCGTCAGTCGCGCTCCCACGGCCAGGTACACCGTCGCGGGGTCCGTGCCGTGCAGGGCGACCAGGGAGGCGGCGACCTCCTCCGGGCTCCCCGCCCGCGCCGGCCCGGCCAGCCGGTGCCGCAGCGCGAGCCGCGCCCGCCGCTCCGCCACACCGATGTACCGCTCCTGGTCACCCATGCCGGCCTCCGTCCTCCCTGTCACGTCCCTCCCCGTCACGTCTCTCCCCGTCACGTCCTCCGTGAAGCATCCTGCCCGACGCCACTGACAATCGGGCGGCCCCGATCACCGAGGGCCCACACCGAGGACCCACACCCGAGTCCACAACGAGGGCCCACACCGAGGACCCAGTCTTCGGGAACGATCAGGCGTACGCCTCCAGCAGCCCGGCCACGTACCTCTCCAGCCGCCCACCCAGTACCTCGGGCGTCAGGTCGGTGCGGCCCAGCTCGCGCCAGGGACCCGCGAGTTTCGCCGCGTCGGGGGAGTACGCCAGGGCGTCCAGCAGCCGCCAGTAGAGGTGGTCGGGTCCGTCGGCGAGACGGTGGCCGCCCCGCGCCTCGTAGCGGGCACGGAAGTCGAGGCCGTACTCCGGGCCGTGCAGCAGGGCCAGGGCCGTCGAGCAGTGGGCGACGTCCAGGTCGGCGGGGCCCCACGAGGTCTCGACCCAGTCGACGACCCCGCTGATCCGCAGCCCGTCGCCCCTCCGGTCGCCCCTCCCGTCGAACAGGACGTTCCCCGGGTGGAAGTCCCGATGCAGGAAACAGCCCTCGTAGGGCGGGGGCTCGCGGCGGATCACGTCCACCGCCCGCTCCCACAGCGGTCCCGGCGGTGTGCGTGCCCGCTCCGGAGACGTCCACGCCTGGTACGCGCGCGGGCGCTCGTCCGGTACGACCCGGTGGATCCGGACGAGTTGGGCGGCCAGCAGGTCCAGGCGACGTTCCAGCTCGGCGGTGTCCTCCTCGTCCACCCGCACCCGGCCCGGGAGCAGCGACATCAACAACGAGGGGTGGTCGCAGAGTTCGGCCGAGGCGTCGACGGCGAGCGGCCGTGCAGCCGGGATGCCCTTTTGGCCGGCGAGGGCCGCGAGGACGGACGCCTCGCGGGCCAGCAGCCCCGTGGCGTGCCGGCGGAAGAAAGGCTTCACGAAGGTCCGCAGCACCAGCCCGGTGCCGTCGTCGAGGGTGAGGCACCGCATCTGGGAGCTCCACCCGCCGGACAGCGCACGGATGCCGACCACCGTCCGCCCCGGAGGCAGTTGCTTGGCCACCCATGACCGGGTCGCAGCCCACCCCGGGGTGAGGACGGCCGATACGAACTCCCGCCGGTCCTCGGCATGGTCCCGCAGCCACAGCCCCAAGTGGTGGTCGGCGTCGGGCAGTTCGAAGCGTGTGAACTGCGCCCGGGCACACAGCGCGTCCTGGACGGTCTCCGTCACCTCCGGCGGGATCACCGCGTCCGTTCCCGGCACCGCCAGCACCGCCCGCCCCGGGTACGTCCGCAGCACGTCGAGCGCGGGTGACGCACGCCAGCTGCCCGGTGTGCGGATGATCGCGCTGAACCGTCCCCGACCGTCCCCGAACGGCACGTCCCACGCCTCCCCCGCGTACACGGCGGGCGCGCACAACCCCAGCGCCGTCACACGGTCCCCGTAGTGCGCGGCCAGATCCGCGACCGTCTGGCCGCTCATGCTGAACCCGACCAGGATCAGCGGCCCGTCCGCCGGTACGTGCGCGTCGATCACGGCGACCGCCTGCTCGCAGCGGCGCCGCAGACTCAACTCCCGCAGCTCGCCCGTGCTGTCGCCGTGCCCCGAGAAGTCGAGGGCGAGACCGCGACAGCCGCGCGCCACGAACTCGTCGAGCAGCGGCAGCAGCCGCCCCTTGCTGCCGTTGCCCGCGCCGTGCAGCACCACGGCGGTGGCCGCCCCGGACGCCCCCGACACCCCGGCCGCGCCGCCACCGCCGTACACCCCGCTGAGTCGTTCACCGTCGTGCTCGTACGCGAAGGGGATCAGCTCGCTCATCCCCTCATTCACTCACGCCGAGAAGAGGACGTGGCGGCAGCCCCCGGTCACAGTCCGGGAGCGTCCCAGAGCGGGAACCAGCGCGTCTTGTCCTTCTCGATGCGCAGGTCGTTCTCCAGCAGGGCGGCCACCTGAAGCTCCAGCGCGTTGTCGCGTCTGCCCTGGCCGGGGAGCGTACACAGCGGATAGAACGAGCCCCGCTTGTACAGGTACACCAGCGCCAGCGAGCGGCCCTGAGGGTCCTGGAAACCGGCCAGCGAGCACAGCAGCTGGGGCCCGAAGCCGTTGACCTCCATCGAGCTGTTCACCGCATGCAGGTCGTTGACCAGCAGCGGAAGCTGGTCGGAGGTGCGCTCCGAGACCAGCCACGAGTAGCCGTACTCGTCCCGGCGCAGTTCCACCGGCGGCCCGTCGCGGTCGGTGTCCGCGTCCAGCAGGGCCTGCACCTCGCGGTGTGTTTGTTCGAAGGCCGCGCCCTCCACCGTGGCGAAGCACACCGCGCCGCGCCCGGTCGGGGTGAATGAGGTCGTCGCCTCCAGCGTCACCGCGGCGGAGGGCAGCGCGAAGAGCTGGTCGAGATCGGGCGCGACCGGCTTCGTTCGGCCGAGCAGGATGTCCAGCAGCCCCATCCTCAGCCGGCCCTCCCCGGGGTAGCCGCCTCGCCCAGCTCACCGGAGATCCGGCCCAGCTGCTCCAGCCGCTGCTCCAGACTCGGGTGGGTCGAGAACAGCCGCGCCACACCGGGCTCGCGGCCCAGCGCGGGAGCGAAGTAGAAGGCGTTGAAGGCCTGCGCCGTCCGCAGGTCCTCGCTCGGGATCCGGGCGATGTCGCCGGAGACCTTGGTGAGTGCGGACGCCAGCGCCGAGGGGCGGCCGGTGAGCAGCGCCGCCGCCCGGTCCGCCGCCAGCTCCCGGTACCGGGACAGCGCCTTGATCAGCAGGAAGCTGATCGCGTACACGGCCGCCGACACCCCCATCACGGCGGCGAAGACCATCGCGGTGTTTTGGTCCCTGCGTCCGCCGCCGAGGATCTGTGAGTAGAAGGCGAACCGTACGACCAGCCCGGCGATCACCCCGAGGAACGACGCGATGGTGATCACGGCGACGTCCTTGTGCGCCACGTGCGACAGCTCGTGCGCGAGGACACCCTCCAGCTCCGCCGGCTCCAGCCGCCGCAGCAGGCCGGTCGTGACACAGACGACCGCGTTGTCGGGATTCCGGCCGGTCGCGAACGCGTTCGGCATATCCATCGCCGACACCGCGACCACCGGTTTGGGCATGTCCGCGATCGCGCACAAGCGGTCGACGACCGCGTGGAGTTCGGGAAACTCCTCCCGCTCCACGACCCGCCCGCGCATCGCGAACAGCGCGATCCGGTCGGAGAACCAGAACTGGGCGACGAACATCGCCGCCATCAGGACGGCAACCAGTATCCAGGACTTCAGCAGCACGATCAGCGCGACGACGAAGGCCACGTACAGCAGCCCCAGCAGAAACATGGTGACCGTCATCCGCACGGTCAGTCGTCGGTCGCCCCGGAAGCGGCTCTGCATCTCGCATCACCCCGCAGGTCAGGCACTCGTCCCACTGACCAGTGTGCACCCGCCCCGGCCATGAAGCGGTCGCGATCAGCCCTAGGGCCAGCAAAGGCTCAGCCCTGGGGCCAGCAAAGGATCAGCCCTCGAGTCCGGCCGTCCGGGACCCGAGCGGGCGGCGGACGTGTCGGGGTGCGGTCAGTACGGCGCTCAGTACGGCGCCCGGGAAGGCGGTCAGTACGGCGCCCGGAAGTTCGCGTAGCCCAGCAGCAGAATGATCGCCGCCACACACCCGAGCACGACGACGGTCGACACCCACGACGACCGGCGCGGCCCCGCCGGATCAGGATCCGCGCGGAACGGCTGGGGCCGCGGCGGGTTCTCCTTCCACCGCGCGGCCAGCATCCGCGCCCGCGCGGAGGGCTCCTTGTGCTCCGCCTTGTCGGCCCACCTGAGGTCGAACTCCCGCTCCGGGGTGTCGGCCCATCCGAGGTCGGACTCCCGCTCCGCGTCGTCCTGTTCGGGCATCCCCGCAACGCCGCCTTCTCTCTCGAACGGTTGTGCAGAAAACCATACGACGGCGCCCCCGCCCTGAGAAAACCAGGAGCGGGGGCGGCAAACGGTTCACGCCGGGAGGCGCGGTCCGGTCACACGTCGAAGTACAGCTCGAACTCGTGCGGGTGCGGACGCAGCTGCAGCGGCGCGATCTCGTTGGTGCGCTTGAAGTCGATCCACGTCTCGATCAGGTCCGGCGTGAAGACGTCGCCCTGGAGGAGGAACTCGTGGTCGTCCTCAAGGCGGTCGAGGACGGCCGGCAGGGAGGTCGGGACCTGCGCCACGCTCGCGTGCTCCTCGGGAGCCAGCTCGTACAGGTCCTTGTCGATCGGCTCGGCCGGCTCGATCTTGTTCTTGATGCCGTCCAGGCCCGCGAGCAGCAGCGCGGAGAACGTCAGGTACGGGTTGCCGGAGGAGTCGGGCGCACGGAACTCGACGCGCTTGGCCTTCGGGTTCGAACCGGTGATCGGGATACGCATGGCCGCGGAGCGGTTGCGCTGCGAGTACACCAGGTTGATCGGGGCCTCGAAGCCCGGCACCAGACGGTGGTACGAGTTCACCGTCGGGTTGGTGAACGCCAGCAGCGACGGGGCGTGCTTGAGGATGCCGCCGATGTAGAAGCGGGCGGTGTCCGACAGGCCCGCGTAACCGGCCTCGTCGTAGAACAGCGGGTCGCCGTTCGCCCACAGCGACTGGTGGACGTGCATGCCCGAGCCGTTGTCACCGAAGATCGGCTTCGGCATGAAGGTCGCGGTCTTGCCATTGCGCCAGGCCACGTTCTTCACGATGTACTTGAAGAGCTGGAGGTCGTCGGCCGCGGCGAGCAGCGTGTTGAACTTGTAGTTGATCTCGGCCTGGCCGGCGGTGCCCACCTCGTGGTGCTGACGCTCGACCTGGAGGCCGGACCTGCCCAGCTCCAGGGAGATCTCGGCACGCAGGTCGGCGAAGTGGTCGACCGGCGGGACCGGGAAGTAGCCGCCCTTGTAGCGGACCTTGTAACCACGGTTGTCTTCGACGGCGCCGGTGTTCCAGGCACCCGCCTCGGAGTCGATGTGGTAGAAGGACTCGTTCGCGGTGGTCGCGAAGCGGACGCTGTCGAACACGTAGAACTCGGCCTCGGGGCCGAAGTACGCGGTGTCGGCGATCCCGGTGGAGGCGAGGTACGCCTCGGCCTTCTTCGCCACGTTGCGCGGGTCACGGCTGTACTGCTCGCCGGTGATCGGGTCGTGGATGAAGAAGTTGATGTTCAGCGTCTTGTCACGGCGGAAGGGGTCGACCCGGGCGGTCGACAGGTCCGCGCGCAGCGCCATGTCGGACTCGTGGATGGCCTGGAAACCACGGATCGAGGATCCGTCGAAGGCAAGCTCCTCGTCCGGGTCGAACGACTCGACGGGCACCGTGAAGTGCTGCATGACGCCCGGCAGGTCGCAGAAGCGGACGTCGATGAACTTGACGTCCTCGTCCGCGATGAACTTCTTGGTTTCGTCGGCGTTCTGGAACATCCAGCTCCTCCTACTCCCGGCCGTTCCCGTGCCGGGGTGGTAGTTCGTTCGTGCGGCCAGTGCGGTGGCACACGCTGACCTCGACCCTAGGGACGGGTGATTTCTCTGACGTGACCCATTTGTTTCACGCAAGTTAACCGGACACTGCCCGCTCCACCCCACCTGTCCGTATCGCGAAACGGGCGCAGTACGGTGTAGCCGTGGACAAGAGGGAAGCAATCGGTTCGTGGCTCTCGGGCCCGCGGGCGGCCGCCGAGGACGCCGGTGTCGACTTCGGATACCGGGGCGAACAGCTCGGACTCCCCGAGGAGGGGCCGGGGTCGATCGCCCGCCCGGGGAGGCGCCTCGGGGCGCTGGTCGTGGACTGGGCGATGAGCGCCCTGATTGCATCCCGGTTGATCACTCAGAGCTACGACCAGACGGCCTCCAACTGGGCCCTGCTGGTCTTCTTCGTGATGGGCGCGCTCACGGTCGGCACCGTCGGCTTCACGCCGGGCAAGCGTCTCTTCGGCCTGCGCGTGGTCGCCCTGGACACCGGCCGCGTCAACCCCTGGCGCGCCCTGCTCCGCACCGCCCTGTTGTGCCTGGCCGTCCCGGCCCTGATCTGGGACCGCGACGGCCGGGGCCTGCACGACCGACTGGCCCGCACGGCGGAAGTACGGATCTGAGGCCGGTCGCCGAGGTCCTCCCCTGCGAAGCCGAAGCGCACCCGCCGATCCGACGAAGCGGATCCGACGACGTCGATCCGACGAAGCCGATCAGACGAAGCCGATCAGACGTACCCGATCAGACGTACCCGATCAGACGAAGCGGATACGACATACCCGATACGACGAAGAAGGCGCCCGGAGTGATCCGGACGCCCTCTTTTTTTCTGACGTTTCTGACGTGGGAGGTTGCTGATTCTCTGACCTGGGAGGTTGCCGACGCGGAGGGGGGTCAGCGCGCCTTCGGTCCGCCCTTCGGGAGCTTCATGCCCTTGGGCATCGGCCCCTTCGGCAGTGGCATGTTGCTCATCAGATCACCCAGCGCCCGCAGCCGGTCGTTGGTCGCGGTGACCTGCGGACCGGTGAGGACACGGGGGAGCTTCAGCATCGCGGTGCGCACCTTCTTCAGCTCGACCTGGCCCTCGCCCGTACCCACGATCAGGTCGTGCACCGGCACATCGGCCACGATGCGGTTCATCTTCTTCTTCTCGGCGGCCAGCAGGCTCTTCACCCGGTTCGGGTTGCCCTCGGCGACCAGCACGATGCCGGCCTTGCCGACCGCCCGGTGCACCACGTCCTGGCTGCGGTTCATCGCCACCGCGGGGGTGGTCGTCCAGCCTCGGCCCACGTTGTCCAGTACGGCCGCGGCCGCGCCCGGCTGTCCCTCCATCTGCCCGAAGGCGGCCCGCTCGGCCCGGCGCCCGAACACGATCGCCGCCGCGAGGAAGGCGAGCACGAGGCCCAGGATGCCGAGATAAACGGGGTGACCGATCAAGAAACCGATCGCGAGGACGACACCGAAGGTGACGATTCCGACAGCCGCGAGAACAAGGCCGACCTTCTTGTCGGCCTTGCGGGTCATCTTGTAGGTCAGAGCGATCTGCTTGAGTCGCCCGGTGCTCGCAGCGTCCGCTGCCGTGTCCTTCCGCGCCATGCGGTGAAGTCTACGTGGCCCCAGGAGCGCGGACGACGGCAGTGTCCGCGGGGGAGGGAGGGGGAAGGACAGGGAGGGGCGAGGCTGGGAAAGGGATGCGTCAGGGGCGGACGGTGAAGGTCTGATCCAAGGTCAAGGTCTGATCCGAGGTCTGATCCAGGACGCGCTGCACGTCGACCCGGTCCTTGGCGCGGCGTCGGTCCTCCAGGACGGAGGTCCAGGCGTTGCGGCGGGCGGTGCGCTGGCCGCCGCTCATGAGCACGGATTCGACGGCACGGAGTGCGTCGGTGAACGAAGGAATCGCTGTGGCGCGAACGGGTGCGGCCTGCATGATGGAGGTCCCCCTCGATACCGCTTCCGGTATGGGTGCACGTGGTGTAAATCCAGGGTCACTGATTGGTGTTACCAGGGCATGACCGACCGGTCAAACGCCCATGAATCCTTGACGCGAGGGCCGCGGGCACGGACGCGGCCCTGATGGGCGCCCTCATCTGGGAGGACGGTCAGGACCGCGTCGGATCGGCCGCTACCGGCGGGTAGCTGCTTGTGCGGGAATTCACACGATTGCTCCGCTCCGTGCGGGGCAAGGAATGTGACGGTACGTCCGGCAGGTCAGACGGCCTGCGAGCCGACGTACGAGCTCTCCTGTCGCGGAGCAGCTGACCGACGCTGCTCGACAGCCATCTGGTACAGCCGCCCGGCACGGTACGAGGACCGGACCAGCGGGCCCGACATCACGCCGGAGAAGCCGATCTGCTCGGCCTCCTCCTGCAGTTCCACGAACTCGTGCGGCTTGACCCAGCGTTCCACGGGGTGGTGGCGCACGCTCGGGCGCAGGTACTGCGTGATGGTGACCAGTTCGCAGCCGGCGTCGTGCAGCTGCCGGAGCGCCTCGCTGATCTCCTCACGGGTCTCGCCCATGCCGAGGATGAGGTTCGACTTGGTGACCAGACCGTGGTCGCGGGCCTCGGTGATGACCTTCAGGGAGCGCTCGTAGCGGAAACCGGGGCGGATGCGCTTGAAGATCCGGGGGACCGTCTCGACGTTGTGTGCGAAGACCTCGGGGCGGGAGGCGAAGACCTCTTCGAGCAGCTCCGGCACGGCGTTGAAGTCCGGGGCGAGGAGCTCGACCTTGGTGCGGCCGGCCGCACGGGAGGCGGTCTGCTCGTGGATCTGGCGGACCGTCTCGGCGTACAGCCAGGCGCCGCCGTCCTCCAGGTCGTCACGGGCGACGCCGGTGATGGTGGCGTAGTTCAGGTCCATGGTGACCACGGACTCGCCCACCCGTCGGGGCTCGTCGCGGTCGAGGGCCTCGGGCTTGCCGGTGTCGATCTGGCAGAAGTCGCAGCGCCGGGTGCACTGGTCGCCGCCGATGAGGAAGGTCGCCTCGCGGTCCTCCCAGCACTCGTAGATGTTGGGACAGCCGGCTTCCTGGCAGACGGTGTGCAGGCCCTCGCTCTTCACGAGGTTCTGCATCTTGGTGTACTCGGGACCCATTTTCGCCCGGGTCTTGATCCACTCGGGCTTGCGCTCGATGGGGGTCTGGGCGTTCCTGACCTCCAGGCGCAGCATCTTGCGTCCGTCGGGTGCGACTGCGGACACATCGGCTCCCTGCTGATTGCTCTGAGTAAGCTTCGATTCTTCGGCGTACACCAGGGTACGCCCGTGCTTGTCGGGCCCTGCACGGGAGTCCAACCCCAGGACTGCGGGGCTCATTCCCGGCTCAGGCCGTCGCCTTCTCGATCTCCCGCGGCTTCAGTTCCGCGTTCACGAGTACGTCCGCCAGGTGCCGCTCGACGACGGGCAGCACCTCGTCGATCGTCACGTCCCGGCCGAGCTCGTTCGCGAGGGACGCCACCCCGGCGTCCCTGATCCCGCACGGGATGATCTTGTCGAACCACTTGTTGTCCGGGTTCACGTTGAACGAGAAGCCGTGCATCGTGACGCCCTTGGCCACGCGGATGCCGATCGCGGCGACCTTGCGGTCCTCACGGCGCTGCCCGGCGTTGGAGGGGGCGTACTCGGGCCCGTCCAGGCGCGGGTCGAACTCCTCGTCCTGCAGACGCGGGTCGAAGTCCAGGGAAAGACCGCCGAGCAGCGGGCGCTGCTCCACCGGGTCGCCGAGCACCCACACCCCGCTGCGGCCCTCGACCCGGGTGGTCTCCAGGCCGAACTCCGCGCAGGTACGGATCAGGGCCTCTTCGAGGCGCCGTACGTGCGCGACCACGTCGACCGGACGCGGGAGCTTCTGGATCGGGTAGCCCACCAGCTGGCCCGGGCCGTGCCAGGTGATCCTGCCGCCGCGGTCGACGTCGACGACCGGGGTGCCGTCGAGCGGCCGCTCGTTGTCCGCCGTGCGCCGGCCGGCCGTGTAGACCGGGGGGTGTTCCAGGAGCAGCACGGTGTCGGGGACCTCGTCGGCGAACCGTGCCGCGTGCACCCGCCGCTGTTCGTCCCAGGCCTCCTGGTACTCGACGGCGTCCGTGCCGAATCCCATCCGGACGAACCGCAACTCACCCACGGCAAGCGCCTCCCTTGAAGCCCCGACGGTCGTAAGGCACGAAACGTGCCCACGCCACTGTACGTCCGGCCGTCACGCGTCAGCCGTGCGGCCAATCCTCACACGATCGGATGAACGAATGTCGAAGTGTGCGATCAGCTGCTCACTCTCCGCTACATTCGCGCCGTTCGCAGAGGCCATCAGGGCTGCTCACAGGCAATCCGGGCACCGCAGCGGCCGCGCAGGCCTCAGTGGGGCCCGAAAGGCAGGAGACCGCACCGCAGATGACGGAACGACCCGCGCAGCGCAGTCCCAACCGACAGCTCGCCGCGCTCATCGCAGAAGCGGGGTTCTCCAACGCGGGGCTCGCCCGTCGAGTGGACCAGCTCGGTCTCGAACACGGGCTGGACCTCAGATACGACAAGACCTCCGTGACCCGGTGGCTGCGCGGGCAGCAGCCCCGCGGCACCACCCCCGCCCTGATCGCCGAGGTCTTCACCCGTCGCCTCGGCCGCAGACTCACCGCCCAGGACCTCGGACTCGACGCCTGCGCGCCGGTCTACGCGGGCCTCGAATTCGCCGCGACCCCCGAAGAAGCCGTGGACATCGTCGGCGGGCTGTGGCGCAAGGACACCGGCAGCCACGCCGAGCTGCGCCGGATCGCGTTCACCCCGGCGGGACTGGTGGTGCCGAGCCGGGACTGGCTGATCGGCCGGCCCGACGACAAGGTGGCCCACGGCGAACCGCCGGTCCGGCCACCCGCGCCGGTCCGCCCGGGGGTGCCCCGGCAGCGCGGACAGGCCGAGCGCGGCCCCGGCCAGAAGGTCACCGGCGGAGACATCTCCGCCCTGCGCTCGGTCGGCGAGCTGTTCCGTTCCCTCGACGACATGTACGGCGGCGGCCACGCCCGCCAGGCCCTCGTGCGGTACCTGGAACATGAGTGCGAACCGATGCTGCGCGGCACCTACGGCGAGCAGACCGGCCGCCGCCTGTTCGCCGCCGCCGCCGACCTGACCAGGCTCGCGGGCTGGACGTCGTACGACATCGCCGCGCACGGTCTCGCCCAGCGCTACTTCGTGCAGGCGCTCAGGCTCGCGCAGGCGGCCGGGGACCGGGCGTACGGCTCCTATGTGCTGGTCACGATGAGCCGGCAGGCCGTCTATCTCGCTCACGGGCGGGAGGCCGTGCAGCTGGCGCGGGTGGCGCAGCAGGGAGTCGGGACCAACGTCCCGCCGGTGGTGCAGGCGCTGCTGCACTCGGCCGAGGCGCGCGGGCACGGGGTGCTGGGCGAAGTGCGCGCCTGCACCGCCTCCCTCGTACGGGCCGAGCGCGCCCTGGAGGCGGCACGGCCCGGTGACGAGGTCCCGCACTGGGCGGGGTTCTTCGACGAGGCGCAGCTCGCCGACGAGTTCGGGCACTGCCACCGCGACCTCCAGCAGTTCCGCGCGGCCGCCCAGCACGCGGAACGCTCCCTGCAACTGCGCGCCCCCTCCTACGCCCGCAGCCGCCTGTTCTGCCGCGTCGTCCTGGCCTCCGCCCGCCTCGGCCTCGGCGAACTCGACCAGGCCTGCGCGCTGGGCGCCGAGGCGGCAGGCGCGGCGGCCGAGATGCGTTCGGTCCGGGCGATCGAGTACGTGCGGGACTTCGAGCGCAGGCTGGAGCCGTACAGGGACGCGGCCCCGGTGCGGGGGTACCGGGACAAGGTGGCGGCGCTGGGCTGACTCCGCCCCAGGGCGCCGTGCTCAGGGTCGTCCTTCGGGCCGGCCCCAGGACGCCGTGCTCAGGGCCGCTCTCAGGGCCGTCCTCGGAGTCGTCCTTCGGGCCGGCTTCGGGGCTGCTTTCAGGGCGGCCCCTCGGGGTCGTCCTCAGGGTCGCCTTCAGGCCGCCCGGGCGGTCGGTAGCGGGTCCGCCCGGTGCATGGACCCCGCCGCCCCCAGGTCCGCCAGGATCGCCGCCGACGCCCGGTGGGCCGAGTGCAGCGCGCCCTGCACGGTGCTGGTGTCCCGGTGGTCGCCGCACACGTACAGGCCCGCCAGCACCCGTACCGGGCGGCGCAGGTCGTGCGGCGGGCGCATGGCGGGTACCGCGTCGGGGGTGTGGTGGACGGCGAGGGTCTCCCAGTGCCGGGTCGAGGTGCCGTAGAGGCGCGCGAGGTGCGTGCGTACGGCGATGTCGAGGTCGGCCGGGGGCGGGCCCAGGACCGTCGAGGAGACGAGCGTGCGGCCCGCCGGCGCACGGGCGGGGTCGACCCGGCTGACCACGGCCGTGTGCGCGACCGGCCCGCCCCGGTCAGCGTCGAGCAGCAGCGACGTTCCCGTGCCCGGCGGCTCGTCGGTCGTGTGGTGGACCACCGTCACCGGATGGAAGTCAGGCACCCGCAGGCCGGGCAGCAACTCGGCCGCGGCGCGGGCGTCGGTCGCGAGGAGCACCGCCCGGCAGCGGAGTTCACCGTGCTCCGCGGTGGTCACCGACGTCGTGGACACCGAGGTGACCCGGACGCCCGTGCGCACGGTTCCCGGCGGCAGTGTCCGGGCGAGCAGCTCGGGCAGTGCCTCGGCCCCGCCTTCCGGCACACACAGCCGCCCCCGCGCGAAGGAGCGCAGCGCGAGGTCCGCGCATCGGCTGGACGTGGTCAGATCCGGGTCGCACAGCAGGGCCGCGAGCAGCGGGCGCAGAAAGGCGTCGATCGTCCGGGCGGGCAGGCCACGGGCGGCGAGCGCCTGACCGGCGGGCAGTTCGAGGCGGGCCAGGAGACGCTCGACGGGCGTGTGCGCGATCCGGGAGAGCGCGGCCCCGAGCCGGGCCTGGTCGACGGCGGTGCCGAGCGGCGCGCTCCCGCGGGGCGCGCTCCCGCGGGGCACGCCGCGGGCGGCCCCGGGCGCGGCGGCCGGCCAGGGAACACCTCGGCTCCTCGCCCCGGTGCCCGGACGAGGAACGGCCCGGCTCCGCGGCGCGAAGACCGGCTCCGGACCACCCCAGTCGTTGGACGCGAGGGTCTGCCGGGACACCACCCGGCCCGTCGGCGTGGCCGCCGACCTGGGGGCGCCCGCCAGGGCGCGCACCGCGTGGAGTGCGCCCCGTGCGCCCCCCGTTCCGGCGAGGACGCCCGCACGGTGCTGGCGTCCGTCGCTGTGCAGCAGCACACCCGGAGCGAAGGGGCGCAGCACCAGGGCGTCCAGCCCGGGCGTCAGTCGTAGGTCGGGATACGCGGTGGACAGCAGCTGTCCGACGCGGTCGAGCCGGAAACCGTCGACCTTCTCGGTCGACATACGGCCGCCCGGACCCGGGGCGGCCTCCAGTACGACGGTCGTCACTCCTGCGCTGGTCAGCCGATGCGCCGCGGAGAGCCCGGCGACCCCGGCTCCCACGATCACGACGTCCGTCTGGTACGCGGGCTCAAGCACGTGCCCCTCCTCGAGGTTGCGCGGCCGCTGGAGACGTCATGTCCCCAACTGGCTCCGGGAATACCCGAGTTCGGGTCGAGGGTAGGGCCGCGACCGGTCCTGGACAGTCGCGCATCGGCAGGGCACGGTCGCACGACGGTCGCATACGACCGCACCCGTCACAGGGCCGCCCGGATCGCCTCCTCGATCTCCGGGAACGCGAACGTGAACCCCGACTCCAGCAGCCGCTTCGGCACCACCCGCTGGCTGCCCAGCACGTCCCCGGCCATCTCGCCGAGCGCGGCCCGCAGCACCGGCGCCGGCACCTGGAACAGTGTCGGCCGGCGCAGCACGCGCCCCATCGCCGCGGTGATCTCACGGTTCGTCAGCGGCCGCGGGGCGGTGATGTTGAACGGCCCCGACAGGCCGTCGGTGTCGATGAGATGGCGGATCGCGGCCACCTCGTCGTGCAGCGCGACGAACGACCAGTACTGCCGCCCATCGCCCATCCGCCCGCCCAGCCCCGCCTTGAACAGCGGGAACAGCCGACCCCAGGCGCCGCCCTCGCGGGCCACGACCAGGCCGGTCCGGGTGAACACCGTCCGGATGCCCGCCTCCTGGGCCGGTGCCGCGGCGCCCTCCCACGCCACGCACAGTTCGGGCAGGAAGCCCTTGCCGGGCGGCGCGTCCTCGTCGACGGGCCGGTCGCCGGTCTCGCCGTAGAAGCCCATCGCGCTGCCGTTCACGAAGACCCGCGGCGGCTCGTCCAGCCCGGCCACCGCCTCGGCGAGGGCCGCCGTGCCCAGCACCCGGCTGTCCCGGATCCTGGCCTTGTAGGCGTCCGTCCAGCGACGCGAACCCACGTTCGCTCCGGCCAGGTTGACCACGACGTCACACCCGGCGAGCCCGGCCACGTCGACGTACTTCCGCGCGGGGTCCCACCGGACCTCGTCCGGCGTCCGGGGCTCCCGGCGCACCAACCGCACCACCGTGTGCCCGTCCGCGGTCAGGGACCGCACGAGGGCGCCGCCGATCAGACCGGAGGAACCGGCGACCGCGATCCTTGAAGGTTCCATGGCCTCATTCTGCCTGGTAGGTGCGTAAAGCCCCGGTCTGGGCCTGGTCCGGTCCTGGTCCGGTCCCGGTCCGACCCTGGTCCGGTCCCGACGACGTGCTCATGGGCCGCACCCTCTGACCTGGTCGGCCGTGTCGGTCGTACGGCGTCTGCGCACGACCAGGCAGAGCGGGACCCCGGCCAGCGCGGCCGCCGTGGCGAAACCGGCGAGCACCCAGCCGGGGTCGACCGGGTGCTCGGCCGGGGCGGCGGCGGTGAGGGCGAACAGGGCGACCATGACGAGGGCCGGCCGGAGAGCCGGGAGCGCGGGTGACATGCGTCCAGAGGTACGCCTGTTCGCACCGCCGGACATGGCATTGCCCCGCCCGAGGGCGAGGCGAGCGCGCGTACCGCGATACGCGTGATACCGCACCGGCGGGCGCCCGGCGTCGGTTCCGGTTCCGGTTCCGGTTCCGGTTCTGTCAGGACGTGACCAGGTCGCCCGTGTCCACCGGTGCCGTCGCGTTCGCCGCGCGCTCCGCGTCGTTCGCGACCTCGTCCACCGTCAGCACGTACCCCGTCTCGTCGTCCGAGGTGGAGCGGGCGAAGACGACGCCGTAGACCTTGCCGGTCGTGGTCAGCAGCGGGCCGCCGGAGTTGCCGGGGCGGACCGTGGAACGGATCGAGTAGATCTCGCGGGTGACGGTCGCGTCGCTGTAGATGTTCTGCCCGGTCGCCCGCACCCGGTTCGCCAGGGTCGCCGCCTGGAGGTTCAGGTCGCCGTCCTGCGGATAACCGGCGACGACGGCCGAGTCGCCGCGCTTGGCGTCGGCGTCGAACTGCAGCACCGGGGCGCTCAGCTCGGGGACGTACAGCACCGCCACGTCCTTGTTCGGGTCGAAGAACACCACCCGTGCCTGGTACGCCCGTCCCACCCCGCCGATGCGCACGCTCGGGTCGTCGATGCCGGCCACCACGTGCGCGTTGGTCATCACATGCCGCGGCGCGTACACGAAGCCGCTGCCCTCGCGGCCCTGGGTGCCCGCGACGCCCTCGATCTTCACGGTGCTCCGCTTGGCGGCGTTCATGGCGCTCGGGGTGACGCTGTCGCCGGTGGGCCTGGCGACCTCGGCCGTCGACTCGTTCTCGAAGGGGTTGAAGACCTGCGGGAAGCCCGCCTGGGTGAGCGCGGAGGTGGCCCGGGAGAACCAGGCGGGGGTCGTGTCCGGCATCGTGTTCTGCACGGCGCCCAGCAGGGCCGAGTCCCGGATCGCGGTGGTGACCAGCGGGGACGAGGACGCGCCGAGCACGCTCGCGGCCACCCAGGACACGACCAGCACGGCCACCGCGTTGGCCGCGGCCCCGCCGACCCCGTCGGCCACCCTGAGCGGCCCCCGGTCCAGCTCGCGCCGCAACCTGAGCGCCAGCCGCCCGGCGAGCTCATGCCCCACGGCGGCCGGGATCAGCACCGTCAGCACCGCGGTAACCGTCGCAGAGGTGGTCCCCGGCGACGCCAGGTCCATCGTCCATGGCAGCACCCACACGCCGATGACCGCGCCGCCCACGAAACCGGCGAAGGAGACACAGCCGGCCACCAGTCCGCGCCGGTAGCCGGACGCCGCGTAGGCGAGGATCACCAGCAACAGCAGGATGTCGAGCAGGTCCACGGAGCCGCCTTTCTGTCGGACCCCTCAGGGGGCGCCTCCTAGTACGCGTCAGACGCGCCCAGTGATCAGCCTCGCGCACGGGGCCCATCCTGGAACCGGCCACGCGCGTGCATCTGGAAAAACGTCGCGGACACGGACGATGGTTCCACCGCGTGGCACACCACACATCGCGGGCACGGCGGATCCGGCGGACAGTGGGACCATGTGCGTCCTGCGAAGGTCGCGGCGGGCACGGAGACGCCGCCCGGTACGGATACCGGGCGCGGCGCTCGTGCTGCTGGGGTGCCTGACGGGGCTGACCGCCGTCGTCGCGCTGGTGCTGTACGTGATCGGGTCCGAGCACACGGCCGGGACCGACGCCGCCCGGCAGGACGCCGTCGCCCGCCGTCCGGCCGCCCCGCACGCCGCGACCAGACCGCGCATCGTGCCCCGCTCGGCCTGGCTCGACGACGACACGCGGCGCCCTCAGCCGCCGCCGCGCTACGACGACAAGGTCGTCGCCGTCTTCCTCCACCACACCGACTCGCCCAACAGCTACGCCTGCGCCGAGGCACCCCGCATCATCCGCTACCTCTACGCGGGGCAGACCGGCACCCGGGACTGGGACGACATCGGCTACAACTTCCTCGTCGACCGCTGCGGCACCATCTACGAGGGCCGCGCGGGCGGCACCGAGAGGCCCGTCACCGGCGCCCACACCCAGGGCTTCAACCACCGCACGGCCGGGATCGCCGCCCTCGGCACGTTCTCCGCCGGTGTCCCCGTCCCGAGGGCGATGACCGACTCCATCGCCGCCCTCGTCGCCTGGAAGCTGGGCCTGGCCGACATCGACCCCCGCGCGAAGGTCCGCCTGGTCTCCAGCAACAGCCTCAGCCGGTACGCGGACGGCACCGCCGTCCTGCTGCCCGCCCTGGCGGGCCACGACGACGGCTACAGGACGCGCTGCCCCGGCGCGGCCCTGACCGCCCGGCTGCCGGCGATCAGGGAGCGGGCGGCACGGTTGCAGGGCCGGCCATGAGGGTCACCCCATGAGGGTCACCCCATGAAGGTCACCCACGCTCACCGGACCTTCCCGTCAGCCCCGGAAGCGGTCCCACAGCTTGGGACAGCGCTCCGACAGCACCCGCTCGTTCTCGAAGTCGAGGGAGGTCCCCGCCGGTTCGGAGGCCGCGGGCGGAAGGCCCAGGTCGGGCGCGACGGCACCGGTGAGCTGCTCATAGGCCTCGTCCGCGGCGTAGCCGAGCTCCTCGCCGTCGCCGTCGAGCTCCTCGTCGAAGTCGTCCAGGAGATCGGCGAGCGAGTCCGGGTCGTGCACGCCGCCCTCGTAGACCTCGCGGCCCTGGCCGATCAGCCAGCAGCGGAAGTAGTCGAAAGCGTCGTCGCTCGCCCCGTCCAGCAGGATCCAGGCGGCGCCCCACAGGTCCCAGGTGTACGCGCGGTTGTAGCGGGCCTCGAAATGACGGGCGAAGTCGAGGACCATCTCCGGATCCAGCTGGAGCAGCCGGTCCACGAGCAGGTCCGCCTGCTCCTCGGGATCGCCCTCGGCGGCCTCGCGACTGGCGTCCACCAGCTCCCAGAACTCCGTCTCGTCCATCACGGGTCAAGCATCGGCCCTGGACGGGTGGGACGCACGTGGTGAGACGGATTGTTATGTCCCGTACAGCGCGGCCAGTCCGGCCGCGTCCCGTATGAAGCGCGCCCGCAGACTCTTCGGCGCCAGCACCTCGGCCTCCGGCCCGAGCACCGCGAGCTGGGCGTGCGCGACCTCCTCGGACTCCACCGGGAGCGTCAGCGTCACCCACCCCTGCTCGTCCGGCGGGCCGGCGGCCTCCAGCGCCTCCCGGGCGGACGGACCGTCCACCACGTACGGCAGCGCCCGCGCGCCCTGCCTGGAAAGCCGTACGACGGCCTCGGCGCGCAGGATCGAGCGCGCGAACTGCTCGGCCCGCTCGTCCCAGAAGCCCGGCAGATCGAACTCCTCGTCCCGCGCGAACCGCTCCTCGCCCGCCTCCACCGCGGTGAACCGGTCGATCCGGTAGACCCGGTGGGAGCCGTGCCCCGCCACCCGTGCGCACAGGTACCAGACCCCCGCCTTCAGCACGAGCCCGTAGGGTTCCAGCTCCCGCACCACCTCGCCCTCGCCGCGACAGTAGCGCGCGGTGATCCGCCGGTCGTCCCACACCGCGTCCGCGACGGCGGGCAGCAGGGTGGGCGTCTTCGGCTCCTTGAACCAGCTCGGCGCGTCCAGATGGAACCGCTGCGCCGCCGTACGCGAGGCGTCCCGCACCGACGGGAGGAGGGCCGCGGACACCTTCAGCCGGGCCGCCGAGGCCGCGTCCTCCAGCCCCATCTCGCGCAGCGCCCCCGGCACCCCGGACAGGAACAGTGCCTCGGCCTCACCGCGGGCCAGCCCGGTCAGTCGCGTGCGGTACCCGCCGATCAGCCGGTAGCCCCCGGCCCGCCCCCGGTCGGCGTACACCGGCACGCCCGCCTCGGAGAGCGCCTGCGCGTCCCGTGTGACGGTCCGCTCGGACACCTCCAGCTCCCGCGCCAGCTCGGCGGCGGTCATGGACGGCCGGGACTGGAGCAACAGCACCATCTTGATCAGGCGGGCAGCACGCATACGTTCATGATGCCGGGGCCCACCGACAACGAGGGGGCACGGCGACAGGGCACAACGAAGGGGCACGGCGAGAACGCCGTGCCCCTCTGAAGAAAGTGATGCCTACAGGCCGTAGCGCTCCCGCGCCTCCTTCACCGCGGTCGCCTTGACCTCGCCGCGGCGGGCCAGCTGGGCGAGGGCGGCCACGACGACCGACTGGGCGTCGACGCCGAAGTGGCGGCGGGCCGCCGCACGGGTGTCCGAGAGGCCGAAGCCGTCGGCGCCCAGCGAGGAGTAGTCCTGCTCGACCCACTGCGCGATCTGGTCCGGGACCTGGCGCATGTAGTCGGAGACCGCGAGCACCGGGCCCTCGGCGCCCTGGAGCGCCCGACGGACGTACGGGATCCGCTCCTCGCCGCGCAGAAGGTCCGCGTCGGCCTCCAGCGCGTCCCGGCGCAGCTCGGTCCAGGAGGTCGCGGACCACACGTCGGCGGCCACGCCCCACTCCTCGGCGAGCAGCTTCTGCGCCTGCAGGACCCAGTGGATCGCCGTGCCGGAGCCCAGCAGCTGGATGCGCGGGGCGTTGTCCACGGGGGACAGCCCGGCCGACTCCGCCGTGTTGAAGCGGTACAGGCCCTTGACGATGCCCTCGTCGATGCCGGACGGCTTGGCCGGCTGCGGCATCGGCTCGTTGTAGACGGTCAGGTAGTAGAAGACGTTCTGGTCCTCGCCCGGGGCCGCCTCGCCGTACATCCGGCGCAGGCCGTCCTTCACGATCGCCGCGATCTCGTACGCGAACGCCGGGTCGTACGACAGGGCGGCGGGGTTGGTCGCCGCGATGACAGGGGAGTGGCCGTCGGCGTGCTGGAGGCCCTCACCGGTCAGGGTGGTCCGGCCGGCCGTGGCGCCGACGAGGAAACCGCGGCCGAGCTGGTCACCGAGCTGCCACATCTGGTCGGCCGTGCGCTGCCAGCCGAACATCGAGTAGAAGATGTAGAACGGGATCATCGCCTCGCCGTGCGTCGCGTACGACGTCGAAGCGGCGATGAAGTCGGCCATCGAACCGGCCTCGGTGATCCCCTCGTTGAGGATCTGGCCGTTCTTGGCCTCCTTGTAGTACATCAGCTGGTCGCGGTCGACCGGCTCGTACGTCTGGCCCTTGGGCGAGTAGATGCCCAGCGACGGGAACAGCGACTCCATGCCGAAGGTGCGCGCCTCGTCCGGGACGATCGGCACCCAGCGCTTGCCGGTCTCCTTGTCGCGGACCAGGTCCTTGATGAGGCGGACGAAGGCCATGGTCGTGGCCACGTTCTGCGAGCCGGAGCCCTTGTCGAACGAGGCGAACGTCTTCTCGGCGGGGGCGGGCAGGGGCGCGAGGGCGTGCGTACGGCGGGCCGGGGCCGGGCCGCCGAGGGCCGCGCGGCGCTCCTGGAGGTAGCGGACCTCGGGGGAGTCGGCGCCCGGGTGGCCGTAGGGCACCACGCCGTCCACGAACTGGCTGTCCGAGATGGGCAGTTCCAGCAGGTCGCGCATCGACTTGAACTCGTCCACCGAGAGCTTCTTCATCTGGTGGTTGGCGTTCTTCGACGCGAAGCCCTCGCCGAGGGTGTGGCCCTTGACCGTCTGCGCCAGGATGACCGTCGGGGCGCCCTTGTGCTCGACGGCCGCCTTGTAGGCCGCGTACACCTTGCGGGCCTCGTGGCCGCCGCGGGAGAGGTGGAAACACTCCAGGATCTTGTCGTCGCTCAGCAGCTTCGCCATCTCGACGAGCGCCGGGTCCGAGCCGAAGAAGTCCTGGCGGATGTAGGCGGCGTCACGGGTCTGGTACGTCTGCACCTGGGCGTCCGGTACCTCGCGCAGGCGGCGTACGAGCGCGCCGGTCGTGTCGAGCTGGAACAGCTCGTCCCACACCGACCCCCACAGCGTCTTGATGACGTTCCAGCCGGCACCGCGGAACTGGGCCTCCAGCTCCTGCACGATCTTGAAGTTGGCGCGGACCGGGCCGTCGAGGCGCTGCAGGTTGCAGTTGATGACGAAGGTGAGGTTGTCGAGCTCCTCGCGGGCGGCGAGCGCGAGGGCCGCCGTCGACTCGGGCTCGTCCATCTCGCCGTCACCGAGGAACGCCCACACGTGGGACGCGGAGACGTCCTTGACGGCGCGGTTGGTGAGGTAACGGTTGAAGCGCGCCTGGTAGATCGCGGACAGCGGGCCGAGACCCATCGACACCGTCGGGAACTCCCACAGCCAGGGCAGCCGGCGCGGGTGCGGGTACGACGGGAGGCCGTTGCCGCCCGCCTCCTGGCGGAAGTTGTCGAGGTGCTGCTCGGTCAGCCGGCCGTCGAGGAAGGCGCGGGCGTAGATGCCCGGGGAGGCGTGGCCCTGGATGTACAGCTGGTCGCCCGAGCCGGGCGATTCCTGGGATTCCTTGCCCTTGAAGAAATGGTTGAAGCCGGTCTCGTAGAGCCAGGCCGCGGAGGCGAAGGTGGCGATGTGGCCGCCGACTCCGTGCTTCGCGCCCCGGGTGACCATCGCGGCCGCGTTCCAGCGGTTCCACGCGGTGATCTTCCGCTCCATCTCCTCGTCACCGGGCACGGACGGCTCGGCGGCGGTGGGGATGGTGTTGACGTAGTCCGTCTCCAGCAGCTTGGGCAGCGCGATGCCGTTGCCCTCGGCACGCTCCAGCGTGCGCCGCATCAGGTACGCGGCACGGTGCGGGCCGGCCGCCTTGGCGACCGCGTCCAGCGAGGCCTGCCATTCGGCGGTCTCCTCCGGGTCCCGGTCCGGGAACTGGTCGAGCGCGCTCGGCTGGATGGCTTTGGGGTCGGTCATGTCGCCGCCTTCCTCAGTCGAAGGGGGTTCCCTATGGGGTTATCGGGGGTGCCCTTTGTCTTTGGCAGGACAGGGCGGGGGCCTCGGTGCTGTGACACCTCGCGGCTTCCGCCGCGTGGCCCGTCGGAGACTGTAACCCTCTGATCGATGATCGATCAAAGGGTTGAAGGGCAAAACTTCTCGATTACGAGAAAGTAGGCACGCGGTGCCTTTTCGGTGGACACCGCGTGCCGCGCCTTCGGAGAGTTTCCGCAGGTGAGCTTGGGTGTACGTGGGTGTGCACGGGCGCGCTCCGACGTGCGCGGGCGCGCTCGGACGTGCATGGGTGTGCATGGGCATGCTCCGAGGTGCATGGACGTGCACGGGCGCGCTCGGCTGGGCACGGGTGCGCTCGGCTGTGCGCTCGGTTGTGCTCTCGGTTGTGTCAGGCCCGCGGGGCGCACCCCAGTACATGCGCCTTCACCAGCTCCGCGATTCTCGGGTCCCGCCGCCGGAACGCCTGGACGAGCGCCTCGTGCTCCTCCGCGTAGGACTGCTGCACGGTCCCCAGCCAGCGGATCGACAGGGCCGTGAACACCTCGATGCCCAGGCCCTCCCAGGTGTGCAGCAGGACCGAGTTGCCGGCCGCGCGGACCAGTTCCCGGTGGAAGCCCACCGTGTGCCGGACCTGGGCCGTGCCGTCGGACTCCCGGTCGGCCTCGTACAGCGCGGCGACATGCGGCTCCAGCGCCGAGCAGTCCTCCGCCAGCCGCCCCGCGGCCAGCTCCGCCGCGATCGCCTCCAGACCGGCCCGGACCGGGTAGCTCTCCTCCAGGTCGGCCGCCGACAGGTTCCGCACCCGTACGCCCTTGTTCGGCGCCGACTCGATCAGCCGCAGCGACTCCAGCTCACGCAGCGCCTCCCGCACCGGGGTCTGGCTGACCTCCAGCTCGGTCGCGATCCGCCGCTCCACGATCCGCTCGCCCGGCTGCCAGCGCCCGCTGACGATCCCCTCCACGATGTGCTCGCGGATCTGTTCGCGCAGCGAGTGGACGACGGGCGCGGTCATGAGGGCTCCTTAGAAAGGGGCCGCCCATCGGCCCCGGGGGCGTTTGACGTTTAGACAATAAGGCCGGTTCGCTCCGCGGGAGGGGCGCGTAAGGGTGCTTTCGCGCAGGTGAGACGAGACTTACATGTTCATTACGCCCCTTCGTGCTCCCGCCGCGCGCCCCTGACGCAGGTGCCCTTTCCTCGCGCCTGTGGCGCCGGTGTCCCGCCGTGCGCCCGTGACGCAGGTGTCCTCTTCCCGCGCGCGGAGGCTGGTGGGCCCCGGCGCGCGCCCGTGACGCTGGTGCTCCCGCCGCGCCATGACGCCGATGCCCCCGCCCGGAGATTCCGGACGGGGGCATCGGCGTACTGCACTGAGCGGGGTTACAGGCCGAGCTCGACCTCGAACTCGCCCGCCTCCAGGATCCCCTTGACCGCGGTCAGGTAACGGGCGGCGTCGGCGCCGTCCACCAGACGGTGGTCGTAGGAGAGGGTCAGGAACGTCATGTCGCGGACGCCGATGACCGTGCCCTCCTCCGTCTCGATGACGGCCGGACGCTTGACCGTGGCACCGATACCGAGGATCGCGACCTGCCCCGGCGGCACGATGATCGTGTCGAAGAGCGCGCCGCGCGAACCGGTGTTGGAGATGGTGAAGGTCGCGCCGGACAGCTCGTCCGGGGTGATCTTGTTGGCGCGGACCTTGCCCGCGAGCTCCGCCGTGGCCTTGGCGATACCGGCGATGTTGAGGTCGCCGGCGTGCTTGATGACCGGGGTCATCAGGCCCTTCTCGGAGTCCACCGCGATACCGATGCTCTCGGTGTCGAAGTAGGTGATGGTCCCCTCGGCCTCGTTGATCCTGGCGTTGATGGGCGCGTGCGCCTTCAGCGCCTGGGCCGCGGCCTTGACGAAGAACGGCATCGGGGACAGCTTGACGCCCTCACGCGCGGCGAAGCCGTCCTTGGCCTGGGCGCGCAGGCGCATCAGGCGGGTCACGTCGACCTCGACGACCGAGGACAGCTGGGCCTGCTCGTGCAGGGCCTTGACCATGTTGTCGCCGATGACCTTGCGGATGCGGGGCATCTTCACGGTCTGGCCACGGAGGGGAGAGGCCTCCAGGGCCGGCGCCTTCTTGGTGGCCGGGGCAGCGGCGGCGGCCGGAGCCGGAGCGGCTGCGGCGGCCTTCGCGGCCTCGGCGGCGGCGACGACGTCCTGCTTGCGGATACGGCCGCCGACGCCGCTGCCCTTGACGGTGGCCAGGTCGACGCCGTTCTCGGCGGCGAGCTTGCGCACCAGCGGGGTCACGTAGGCGCCGTCGTCGCCGGAGGTGGCGGCGGGCGCCGGAGCCGGGGTGACCGGAGCCGGAGCCGGAGCGGACGGGACCGGCGCGGGAGCCGGGGTGGTCTGCTGCTGCGGGGCCGGAGCCGTGGGCGCCTGCGGAGCCGGAGCCGGAGCTGCGGGCGCGGCCGGGGCGGGAGCCGGAGCCGGAGCGGCCGGGGCGGCGGCCGGAGCCGCGCCCGGGGCGCCGATGACGGCCAGCTTGGCGCCGACCTCGGCGGTCTCGTCCTCGGCGACCGTGATCTCCAGCAGCACACCGGAGGTGGGCGCCGGGATCTCGGTGTCGACCTTGTCCGTGGAGACCTCGAGCAGCGGCTCGTCGGCCTCGACGGAGTCGCCGACCTCCTTCAGCCACCGGGTGACGGTGCCCTCGGTGACGGACTCGCCGAGCGCGGGCAGGACGACGTCCGTGCCCTCGGCGCTGCCGCCGCCGGAAGCGGCCTCGGCGGTGGGAGCAGGCGCCGGGGCGGCCTGCTCGGTGGACGGCTGGGCGGCCGGGGCCGGCTCGGGGGCCGGTGCTGCGACCTCTTCGGCCACGGGGGCCGGGGCGGCAGCAGGCGCGCCCGTGCCGTCGTCGATGACGGCCAGCTCGGCGCCGACCTCAACCGTCTCGTCCTCGGCGACCTTGATGGACGCCAGGACACCCGCGGCGGGCGAGGGGATCTCGGTGTCGACCTTGTCGGTCGACACCTCGAGCAGCGGCTCGTCGGCCTCGACGCGCTCACCCTCGGCCTTCAGCCAGCGGGTGACGGTGCCCTCGGTGACGCTCTCGCCGAGCGCCGGAAGGGTTACGGAAACCGCCATGGTTTCGGTTGCTCCTTACGAATTGCGGAAGTCTGTGTTCGTCGCGGAGTCGCGTTCGCCGACCGAGGGTCAGTCGTGCGCGTGCAGGGGCTTGCCGGCGAGGGCCAGGTGCGCCTCGCCCATCGCCTCGTTCTGGGTCGGGTGGGCGTGGATGAGCTGGGCGACCTCGGCGGGCAGCGCCTCCCAGTTGTAGATCAGCTGGGCTTCGCCGACCTGCTCGCCCATGCGGTCGCCGACCATGTGGACGCCGACCACGGCACCGTCCTTGACCTGGACGAGCTTGATCTCGCCCGAGGTGTTGAGGATCTTGCTCTTGCCGTTGCCCGCGAGGCTGTACTTCAGAGCGACGACCTTGTCCGCGCCGTAGATCTCCTTGGCCTTGGCCTCGGTGATGCCCACGGAGGCGACCTCGGGGTGGCAGTACGTCACCCGGGGTACGCCGTCGTAGTCGATCGGAACGGTCTTCAGACCGGCCAGACGCTCCGCCACCAGGATGCCCTCGGCGAAGCCGACGTGCGCGAGCTGGAGCGTCGGGACCAGGTCACCGACGGCGGAGATGGTCGGAACGTTGGTGCGCATGTACTCGTCGACCAGGACGTAGCCGCGGTCGATGGCGACGCCCTGCTCCTCGTAGCCCAGGCCCTGGGACACGGGGCCGCGGCCGACCGCCACCAGCAGGACCTCGGCCTCGAACTCCTTGCCGTCGGCGAGGATGACCTTGACACCGTCCTGGGTGTACTCGGCCTTCGAGAAGAACGTGCCCAGGTTGAACTTGATGCCGCGCTTGCGGAATGCGCGCTCAAGAAGCTTGGAGGAGTTCTCGTCCTCGACCGGGACGAGGTGCTTCAGGCCCTCGATGACCGTGACCTCGGAGCCGAAGGACTTCCACGCGGAGGCGAACTCGACGCCGATGACACCGCCGCCCAGGATGATCGCGGACTTCGGCACGCGGTCCAGGACGAGGGCGTGGTCGGAGGAGATGATCCGGTCGCCGTCGATCTCCAGGCCCGGCAGCGACTTCGGTACGGAGCCGGTCGCCAGCAGGACGTGACGGCCCTGGACACGTTGGCCGTTCACATCGACGGAGGTGGGGGAGGACAGCCGGCCCTCGCCCTCGATGTACGTCACCTTGCGGGAGGCGATGAGCCCCTGAAGGCCCTTGTACAGGCCGGAGATGACACCGTCCTTGTACTTGTGGACCCCGGCGATGTCGATGCCCTCGAAGGTGGCCTTGACGCCGAACTGCTCGCTCTCGCGGGCCTGGTCGGCGATCTCGCCCGCGTGCAGCAGGGCCTTGGTGGGGATGCACCCCTTGTGCAGGCAGGTGCCGCCGACCTTGTCCTTCTCGATCAGGGCGACGTCCAGGCCCAGCTGCGCCCCGCGCAGGGCCGCGGCGTAACCACCGCTACCACCGCCGAGGATCACTAGGTCGAAAACGGTGCTGGCGTCGTTCGCCACGTCACGTCCTCCATGCATGTGCGCCACGCCGGTCTCCAGTGACCGGTCGGCGGCTGGTGTCCGGCCGCTCGTTCTTCGGCCCTTCGGTGGGGGCCCTGTCCTGCCGAGCCCCATCTTCGCACCTGTCACCGGTGAAAGAGACGCCGGGCCGGGCTGTGAGACGCACCACGCTCATTTGCGACCGCACACCGGACTGCCGGGGCGGCGCCGATCCGGGCGGCCGGGCGGCAACCGGCCGCGGGGCCTCGCACCATCCGCATGCGAGGCCCCGCCGACCAGAACTCAGCCCAGATCGCCCGCCGCGGTCAGCTCGGCCAGCCGGACCAGCGTGCGCACGGCCGTCCCCGTACCACCCTTCGGCGTGTATCCGAACGGTCCGCCCTCGTTGAACGCGGGCCCCGCGATGTCGAGGTGCGCCCAGGTGATCCCCTCGCCCACGAACTCCCGCAGGAACAGACCGGCGACCAGCCCGCCGCCCATCCGCTCACCCATGTTCGCGATGTCGGCGGTGGGGGAGTCCATCCCCTTGCGCAGGTGCTCCGGCAGCGGCATCGGCCAGGCCGGCTCGCCCACCTCCTCGGCGGCCTCGTGCAGCGCGGAGCGGAACGCGTCGTCGTTCGCCATGATCCCGAACGTCCGGTTCCCCAGCGCCAGCATCATCGCCCCGGTCAGCGTCGCCACGTCCACGATCGCGTCCGGCTTCTCCCCCGAGGCCGCCCACAGCGCGTCGGCCAGCACCAGCCGGCCCTCCGCGTCGGTGTTGAGGACCTCGACCGTCTTGCCGCTGTACATGCGCAGCACGTCACCGGGCCGGGTCGCCGAGCCCGACGGCATGTTCTCGGCCAGCGCCAGCCAGCCGGTGACGTTGACCTCCAGGCCGAGCCGCGCGGCGGCGACGACCGCGGCGAACACGGCGGCCGCCCCGCTCATGTCGCACTTCATCGTCTCGTTGTGGCCCGCCGGCTTCAGCGAGATGCCGCCCGAGTCGTACGTGATGCCCTTGCCGACGAAGGCAAGGTGCTTCGTCGCCTTGGAGGAGGTGTACGACAGCTTCACCAGCCGCGGTCCCGACGCCGACCCGGCGCCGACCCCGAGGATGCCACCGTAGCCACCCTTGACCAGGGCCTTCTCGTCGAGCACCTGCACCGTGATGCCGTGCTCCTTCGCCGCGGTCTGCGCGACGGCGGCGAAGGCCTCCGGGTTGAGGTCGTTCGGCGGCATGTTGATCAGGTCGCGGGCGCGGTTGAGCTCCTCGGCCACGGCAACGGCGCGCGCGACAGCCGCCTTGTACGCGCGGTCGCGGGGCTTGCCGCCCAGCAGCGCGGCCTCGGCCAGCGGCGCCTTGCCGTTCTTCGCCTTGGCACCCTTGCCGTCGGAGGCGGCGGCTCCCTTGTACGTGTCGAAGGAGTACGCCCCAAGCAGCACGCCCTCCGCGACCGCGCCGGCGTCGGCGGGGTCCGTGAGCGGCAGCGCGAACGCGGCCTTCTTGATGCCGGTGAGGGCGCGCGCGGCCACCCCGGCCGCCTTGCGCAGCGCCTCCGCGTCGAAGCCGGAGTCCTTGTCTGGCTCGGCGCCCAGGCCCACCGCCACCACGAGCGGGGCCTTGAAGCCGGCCGGTGCGGGCAGCTTCGTCACCTCGCCCTCGGCCCCGGCGGCGCCGAGGGTCTCCAGGACGCCGGCGAGTGAGCCGTCGTACGCCTTGTCCACGGCCTCGGCACCCGGTGCGACGACCGGGCCCTCGGCGCCCTTGGCAACACCGATCACGATCGCGTCGGCCCGCAGGCCGGGCGCCGCGCTGGTGCTGAGAGTGAGAGCAGTCACGGTGGTGGAATCTCGCTTCCGTATGAAGTGTGCGTGGCCGAACGCGGGTGGGCCGACCGGGCCCGACAACCGACCCTAGATCCCTCCCGCGGAACGGTCTTCACCTGGGCTGGTGAATCCCCGACACGAGCCTACGCTCGGCGCTGCTTCCGATCGTTCCCGCGGGCACGCACCGTACGCCCGCCGTAACCGACGGGGTGCGGGGTGCCGGGGTGCGGGCCGCGTGCTGCGTGCGGCGTGCTCCGGGAGATCATCCTTGGGTAAGTCGCCGACACCCTGGAGCCTGCCCGGTGAGACGCCCGATCCTGCACCTCGTTCTGCTGAGCGCCGCGCTCCTGCTGTCGGCGGCCTGCACGACAGCCCCCGCCGAGGGCCCCGAGCACGCCGGCCCGTCGGCCGGCACGTCGGCCGGCGCACGCTGGCAGCCGCGCCCCGGAGTGGCTTGGCAGTGGCAGCTCAGCGGCCGCCTCGACACGAGCGTCGACGTCCCGGTCTACGACATCGACGGCTTCGACCAGGACGAGGCGACGGTCGCCGCACTGCACGCCGACGACCGCAAGGTGATCTGCTATCTCTCCACCGGTGCCTGGGAGGACTGGCGCCCCGACGCCGGGAAGTTCCCCAGGTCGGTGCTGGGCAGGGGCAACGGCTGGGAGGGCGAGCGCTGGCTCGACATCCGCCGCACCGATGTCCTGGAACCCTTGATGGCGGCCCGTGTCGACATGTGCCGCGACAAGGGCTTCGACGCGGTGGAACCGGACAACATGGACGGCTACCGCAACCGCACGGGCTTCCCGCTGAAGGCCGCCGACCAGCTCCGCTACAACCGCCTGATCGCGGAACTCGCCCACGACCGCGGCCTGGCGGTGGGGCTGAAGAACGACCTGGACCAGATCCCGCAGTTGGTGGGCGACTTCGACTTCGCCGTCAACGAACAGTGCGCCCAGTACGACGAGTGCGCCGACCTCAAACCCTTCATCGCGGCGGACAAGGCCGTCTTCCACGTGGAGTACGAACTCCCCACCAGCCGCTTCTGCGCCGACTCCCGCCGCCTCAAGCTGAGTTCGATGAGCAAGAAGTACGAACTGGGCGTGTGGCGCCAAGCCTGCTAGGGCCGTACCACCGGTGCCGTACCACCGGTGCCGTACCACCGGTGCGGCGCCACTTGGACCGCGCCGCTTTGGGCCGCGCCGCTAGGGCCCGAGGGCCAGCACCACGAGCGCGGTCGTCGCCGCCGTTTCCGCGAGCGCCCCGAACACGTCCCCGGTCACCCCGCCGAACCGCCGTGTGCAGCGCCCCAGGAGAAGCTCGGACACCCCGACGGCGGCGGCGACCGCGCAGGCCGTACGGACGACGTCGTACTCCCCGAGGAGTGCGCCGGCGCCCGCGGCCGCGACGAGGACGACGACCGCCGTGAGCACCGCGGCCCGCACCGGCAGCACGCCCGCCACCGCCGCACCCAGCCCCTCCGGCCGGGCGGCCGGTACCCCGCTGCGGGCGGCCAGGGTGAGGGCGAGGCGGGCGGCGGTCGCCGCGACGACGGCGGCCAGGGCGCCCCGGGTCCAGGAGGCGCCGTAGAGCTGCGCCAGCGCGGCGACCTGGGCCAGCAGCACGAAGACGAGGGCGAGCACACCGAACGGCCCGATGTCCGACTGCTTCATGATCCGCAGCGCGTCCGCGGCGGGCTTGCCGCTGCCGAGACCGTCCGCGGTGTCGGCGAGGCCGTCCAGGTGCAGACCCCGGGTCAGGACGGCGGGTACGGCGGCCGAGGCGACGGCGGCCAGCAACGGGCCCGCGCCCATGTACAGCAGGAACAGACCGAGGACCGCCGCGCACACACCGACCGCCAACCCGGCCACGGGAGCGCAGAGCATCCCCGCGCGGGCCGCCTCCCGGTCCCAACGGCTCACCTCGACCGGGAACGCGGTGAGCGTACCGAAGGCGAAACGGAGACCGTCCGGGCAGGAGGCGGCCGGTGGTGAGGGCGGCGGGGGCGGGGAGGACGGCGGGGGCGGCGGCGAGGACGGCGGGGGCGTGGACACCGGCGCAGGCTACCCGGCGGTCGCGAGGGCGCCCAGAGGGCGTGGACAGCAGCCCTGGATAAAGTGACCATATGGGACATTGGTTGCAGCGGAACATCATCGAGCCGGGCAAGCTGCCGCTGCTTCTCGCGCTCACCGCGTTCGTCCTCACGTTCCTGATCACCCGGGTCGTCACCCGCATGATCCGGGCGGGCAAGGGGCCCTTCGGCAACGTCAGCACTGGGGGAGTGCACATCCACCATGTGGTCCCCGGTGTCGTCCTCACCATCCTCGGGGGCTTCGGGGCGGTCGCCAGCAGCCGGTACGGCTTCGGCTCGGCCGCGTTCGCCGTCGTCTTCGGTATCGGCGCGGGCCTGGTCCTGGACGAGTTCGCGCTGATCCTGCACCTCGCGGACGTCTACTGGACGGAGGCCGGCCGCAAGAGCGTCGAGGTCGTGGTGCTCACGGCGGCCTTGGTCGGCCTGGTCCTCGCCGGGTTCACGCCCTTCGGCGTGAACGACGTGTCCCAGGGGGAGCTCCAGGACCGTGGCAGAGTCATCGTGTCCGTGGCGGTCAACTTCTTCTTCGCCCTGCTGGTCCTGAGCAAGGGCAAGGCCCGTATGGCGATCTTCAGCGTGATCGTCCCGCTGGTCGGCCTGATCGGTCTCGTCCGGCTGGCCCGCCCCGGCTCGCCGTGGGCCAAGCGCCTGTACCGCCGCCGTCCGCGGGCCCGTGCCAGAGCCACCCTGCGCGCCTACCGTCACGACCGCCGCTGGGCGGGCCCCCGCCGCAGGATTCAGGACCTGATCGGCGGCAAGCCCGACCCGGCGATCGCCCGCAGGTGACGCAGGGCCGACGCCCCGCACGGCAGCAGGACCACCCCGATCGCCGCCAGGTGTTCCTTGCCGGCCAGGTTCTCCTTCAGCGCCACCTCGACCACCATCGCCGCGACCACCGCACCGGCGGTGACATACGCGCGGTAGCGCCAGCCGAGGAAGACGGCGAGGCCCACCACGGCCGCCGACGGGCCGGTGTCCACCACCTGCGCGTCCGAGCCGGGCAGGCCCAGCGGGTGGCCGGGGCCCAGCCAGACGCCCAGGCGGGCGTACAGGGTCCCGGCGAGCGTGGCGGCGTAGGCGAGGGCGAGGGTCCGCCATCGGCCCAGACAGATCTCGGCGATCCCGAACACCAGCAGGATCTGCGCCAGGGCGCCCCAGGCGGGCAGGTCCAGCGCGGGCACGAACAGGGAGAGCGGGGTGCGCAGCAGTGCCGGCCACAACGGGTCCTCGGCGCGCACCTCCCCGAGGTCCCGCACGAACCGACAGCCCCCGGACTGGTTCTGCAGCGCGTGCAGGAACGCGGTCAGACACACCGCCCCGATCGTCATCCAGGCCGCCCGCCACCTGCGCTCGATCAGCGGTTCGCGCACGGTGACGTACAGCAGTCCCCATTCGGCGCGGGCCCAGCGGGTGAGCGTGTTCATCCAGTGGTCCTCGTCCCCGTGAGCTTCGGCAGCCCCGGCGCCTCCAGAAACCCCTCCGCGCGCGCCGACGCGAGGCCGATGCGCGGCAGGTCCGCGCTCTTCTCGAAGAGCAGGAACCGCGGCTCCCAGACGGGCCGGTACTTGGCGTTGGCGCGGTACAGCGACTCGATCTGCCACCAGCGCGAGAAGAAGCTGAGCAGTGACCGCCACAGCCTCAGCACCGGCCCGGCACCAAGACGTGCGCCACGTTCGAAGACCGAACGGAACACGGCGAAGTTGAGTGAGACCTGAGTGATCCCTGAATCCCGGGCGGCGCGCAGCAGTTCGATGACCATGAACTCCATCAGCCCGTTGTCCGAGTCCCGGTCGCGCCGCATGAGGTCGAGGGACAGCCCGTGCGGCCCCCACGGCACGAATGACAGCAGCGCCCTCAACTCGCCCTGGGCGTCCATGCATTCGAGCATCACGCAGCGGCCGTCCGCCGGATCCCCGAGCCGCCCCAGCGCCATGCTGAACCCGCGCTCGGTGGCCCCGTCGCGCCAGTCGTCGGCGCGCTTCACCAGGTAGGTCATCGCGTCGGCCGGGATGTCCTCGTGCCGGCGGACGCGCACCTCGTACCCCGCCCGCCGGACCCGGTTGCAGGCCTGCCGCACGGTCCGCATGGCCCGCCCCTCCAGCGTGAACCCGGCCACCTCGACAAGGGCCTCGTCCCCGAGCTCCAGGGCGTCGAGACCATGCCGGGCGTACACGGTCCCCGCCTCCTCGCCGGCACCCATCACCGCCGGGATCCAGCCGTGCGCCCGCGCCTCGGCGAGCCAGGGCCCGATCGCCCCCGGCCAGGCCTCCGGGTCGCCGATCGGATCGCCCGAGGCCAGCGACACCCCGCCGACGACCCGATAGACGACGGCCGCCTTGCCGGTCGGCGACCAGATGACGCTCTTCTCCCGGCGCAGCGCGAAGTACCCGAGGGAGTCCCGCTCGCCATGCCGCTCCAGCAGCGCCCGCAGCCGGCTCTCGTCGTCCTCGGTGAGCGGGTCGACGGCACGCCGGGAGCGGAAGGCGGCGTACAGGACGGCGAGGACGAGGGCCGTGCTGAGCACGTTGATGACGACGTTCACCCAGTTCGGCGGGTCGACCCCGGGGAAGCGGAAGCCGTCGGCGGTGACCGAGACCAGCCGCAGGACGCCGTAGCGCCAGCGGTCCCGGAAGGCCGACGGGCCGGGCGCCCGGTTGGTGACCGTCACCAGCAGCGCGGCCAGCAGCGAGGACACCAGCAGCCCGCCGACGGCGACGGCGGCGGCGAGCTTCGGGTTGGACCGGTCACCCTTGGCGTAGAACTCCCGCCGGCCGGCCAGCAGCGCGGCGACGAAGGCGGCGGTGAGGACGAGGGAGACCCAGTTCTGCGCGTACTGCCGGACCTCCGGGAACGCCATCGCGAGACCGAGCAGCCCCAGGAACGGCCCGGCGAGGGCGAGGTTCAGGATCCACGCGGCCCGCTTGCGCCGCCGCATGGTGATGGCGAGGAACGCCGTGAACACGCCGGAGGCGAAGCCGGCGGTGAGCAGACACGGCGTGAAGTAGTTCTCCTGGTTGTGCCGTCGCACGTCCTGCCCCAGCGAAACCCACACCGCGCTGAGGAAGTTGACGAACGCGACGGCCCGCAGATACCAGACGGCGAGCGCGGCGGCCCGCCCGGACGAGAGGACGGACCGTGGCCGGGACACCGAGGTATTCCGGTCCGCCGGGGTCTGCGAGTCCGGCGGAGTCTGCGGGCCTGGCGAGGTCTGCGAGTCCGGCGGAGTCTGCGGGCCTGGCGGAGTCTGCGGGCCCGGCGTCTGCCGGTCGGTCGAAGGTGCCTCGGCCGAGGTTCGCCGGTCCGCCGTGCCGTGTCGGTCCGCCGTGCCCGGCTGGGCAGCCGCACCCTGCCGGGCCGGGGGCTGATCCTGTTCCGCGGCAATTCGGGCATATCCCATGAGGCGGGATCATAGGGGCGCCGTTGCGCGTTTTCCTTCCAGCGCAACGGCCCTCATGTTCTCTTTTCCGCCGCGGTGCCACTCGGCCCGCGTGGTGCGGTCCGGCGGTGCCGAACGCGCCGCCCCTGATGCCTACCGCCCCTGACGCCTACCGCTCCTGCGGCTCCACGGAGTTGCCCGGTTCCTTGGAGCCAGCCAGCTCGGCTGGGTTGCCCGGTTCCTTGGAGACAACCGGCTCGGCGGGGTCGCCCGGCTCCTCGGAGTCGTCCCGCCCTTCAGAGTTACCCGACGCCTCGGAGCCGGCCCCCTCCCTGGAGTCATCCGGCTTCTCGGGAACCTCAGGAACCGCGGGCTTCTCCGGCAACTCCGCGGCCAGCGCCGCCGCCGCCTGCACCAGGGGCAGTGCGAGCAGCGCCCCCGCCCCCTCGCCGACGGTCACCCCGTGATCGAGCAGCGGCTCCAAGGCCATCCGGTCCAGCGCTTTGCCCTGTCCCGGCTCCCCGCTCTTCTGTCCGGCCAGCCACCAGTCCGGCGCCCGGAACGCGATCCGCTGCCCCACCAGCGCGCAGGCGGACACGACCACCCCGTCCAGGATCACCGGCATCTTCCGCACCGCGCTCTGCAGCAGAAACCCGGTGATCGCGGCGAGGTCGGCGCCGCCCACCGTCGCGAGCAGCTGCAGTTGGTCCCCGAGTACCGGCCGGGCCCGCCGCAGCGAGTCCCGGATCGCCGCGCACTTGCGCATCCAGGCCAGGTCGTCGATCGCCTGCCCGCCCCGCCCGGTCACCACGGACGCGTCGGTCCCGCACAGCGCGGCGATCAGTACGCCCGCCGCGGTGGTCCCGCCCACGCTGACATCGCCGAGCACCACCAGATCCGTACCGGAGTCGGCCTCCTCGTCGGCCACCGCCACCCCGGCCCGGAAGGCGTCCTCCGCCTCCTGGAGGGTCAGCGCGTCCTCGATGTCGATACGCCCGCTGCCCCGCCGTACCCGATGCCGTGAGACCTCGCCCGGCAGCGACTCGGGCGCGCAGTCCAGCGCCATGTCGACCACCCGCACCGGCACCCCGAGCCGCCGGGCGAGCACCGACACCGGACGGCCGCCCTCCAGGACCTCCCGCACCAACTCCGCGGCGGTGCCCGCGGGCCGCGCGGAGACGTCCAGTCGGGCGATGCCGTGGTCCCCGGCGAACAGCAGGACCCGCGGCTGCTCGATCGGCCGCACCGGTACGGCGGACTGCGCCGCCGCCAGCCACTCACCCAGGTCGTCGAGGCGGCCCAGTGCTCCGGGCGGCACGATCTGACGTTCCCGACGCGCCTCGGCGTCGCGGCGCACACCGCCGTCGGGGCGCTCGATCAGATCGGTGAAATCGTCGAGATTAAGCGAGCTCATTCGCCGAACAGTACCGGCCTCGATCGAACATGACGGCGCCACATCGGCACGACGACGGGGCCACGTCGTTGCGCACAAGATCGGCATCCCATACGTTCCCGTTTGCAGCGGATTGTCGTACGTCTCCGGGAGTCGCCCATGTCCGCACCTTCAGCCGTTCCGGGCCCTCGCGCGCCCTATGTCTCCTCTTGTCTGTCCTCCGCACCCTCCACGCGGCGTCTTCGCTCCGCCGCCCGCGCGATGCTGCCGTTCCCCGAGCCGGAGAGCTGGCTGGACGTGGGCACGGGCGAGGCCCGTTTCCCGAGGACGGCGAAGGAACTCTTCCCCTACACGTCCTTCGACGGCCTGGACGCCACCCTCCACGTCGAGTGGGCGCGTCAGGTCGAACGCGTCGAGGAGGCCCATGTGGGTGTTCTGACGGACCCGCGGATCGCGGCCCGGCTGCGCGCCCGTTACGACGTGGTCAGCCTGCTCCACCACCTGCCCCGCACCCCGGACCCCCGCGAACTCCACGCCGCCGTCGCTGTCCTGCGCCCCGGCGGCCACCTCCTGCTCGAAGCCCCCGACCCGCACTGCGCGTTCGCCGCGCTCCTCGGCGAGCGGTGGCTCCCGCGGGCCCGCGGTGTGCGCCTGCTGCCCCTGGACGACCTCCGCACGGAACTGGAGTCACAGGGCTGCAGGGTCCTCGTGACGGACCGCCACAGCGCGCACGTCCCCCAGGACCTGTCGGCCGCGCTCGCCCTGGCCCTCCCCAGGTCCCTGCCCTCCTGGCTGGCCACCCCCCTGCTGGCGACGGCCAGGGCGCTGGACCACGTCCTGGCTCCGCTGCTCAGACGCACCCGCTTCTCGAACACCTACCGGCTCATCGCCCGCCGCGAGGCGTCAGCCCCGTCGTCAACCCCGTAGTGCCCCGTCGTCAGCCTCGTCGTCAACCCCGTAGCACCAGCGCCTGACCCGCCACCACCAGCAGCACCTGCTCGCACTCGTTCGCGAACGCCGCGTTCAGACGCCCGAGTTCGTCCCGGTAGCGCCGGCCGGACGCGGTGGCCGGCACGATGCCCGACCCCACCTCGTTGGACACGGCGACCACGGTCCGCCGGGTGGCCCGCACCGCCTCCGTCAGCTCCCGCATCCGCGTCCGCAACGCCCGCTCCCCGCCGTCGGCCCACTCCACGTCGTCCCACGCCCCGACGGCGTCCATCGTGTCCGTCAGCCACAGCGACAGACAGTCGACGAGCAACGGCGGCCCGTCGTCCGCCAGCAGTGGCACCAGGTCGCACGTCTCGGCCGTACGCCACGACCCCGGCCGGCGCTCCCGGTGCACGGCCACCCGCGCGGCCCATTCACCGTCCCCGTTCCGCGACCCCCCGGTCGCCACGTACAGCACGTCGGGGAACGCCTCCAGTCGCCGCTCGGCCTCCACCGACTTCCCGGACCGGGCCCCGCCCAGCACCAGCGTCCGCCGCGGCACATCCGGTACGTCCTCGTACACGCCCACCACCAGAGTCGTCCCGTCCGGCACCGCCCGCGCCCCCGCCGAGGCCAGTCGCCGCCGCACCTCGGGCCCCGGCGGCACATCGTGGTCGAGGTGCACGGCGACCACGTCCGTCGTGGGTCCGACCGCCCCCACCGCCCGCAGCCGGGCCAGCCCGTCCGGCCGCCCCACGACATCGGCCAGCACCATGTCGTACGTCTCCGTGGCACCCTCCTCCAGCCCGGCCGGCGCGCCCCCGGGCGGCAGGTACAGCAGCCGCCGCCCGTCCGGTGCGGTCACCGCGTACCCGGTGCCGGGCGCGTCCATCGCCACCGCCCGCACCCGATGCCCCGTCAGCAACGCCAACTCCCGCCCGTCCGGCACCCGCCCGGGCTGCGGCAGCCCCACCGGCACCTCGACCGCGGGTCCGTCGTGCGGATGCGACAACAACACCTGCCGTACGCCGCCCAGCGAGTGCCCGGCCCGCGCCGCCGCGAACGCGGCCCCCGGCGTCAGATCGAGCAACAGCGTCCCGTCCACGAGCACCGCGGTGGCGGCCCGCGCGGCATCGCCGAGCGCCCCGGTGCAGGCCGCGCAGGGACAGTCGGGGCGGGGCAGCCCCGCGGGGGCACCGGTACCGAGCAGGGTGAGTTCCACGCACCGATTTTCGCCGCTCGCCGCCGCTCGCGCGCGACCGGGGCGCCCCAAAGGGGCGCCGGGCCGTATCGGTGGGCGACGACTCCGCCGCGGGGGCGCGACAAGCCCCGCCAAGCCCGCCAAGCCCGCCGGCTCGCGGACGAGCGGACGAGCGGACGAGCGGACGACAAACAACGTCGTTCCTGACGGCGCGCCCCGCCGAACGCATAGGCTCGGAGCAGGAGCCGGACCAAGATCCGGCTTCTGTTCTGCTCGTGCTCATACGTGGGAGGCGTACATGGCGGCATGGACGTGGCGGTTCGAGAAGGCCGACGGGACGGAGGTCCAGCCCGCGGTGCAGCCCGAGGAGTTCACCACGCAGGGGGACGCCGAGTCCTGGCTCGGGGAGCACTGGAAGGACCTGCTGGCCGGTGGCGCCGAGCAGGTGCGGCTGTTCGAGGACTCCACGGAGATCTACGGCCCGATGAGCCTGCGCGCGGCCGAGGAGGCCTAGGAAGCGCGGGAGGGGCGGGGGCGGCCGTGCGCAGGCCGCCCCTTCTCGCCGCTCCCGAGTCCCGCAGGGTTGCCGTGTCCGGCTCGTACTGGCTCGTGGTGGCTCGTAGCGAGTGACTCGTAGCGACTCAGTGGCTAGTAGTGAGTGACTCGTAGCGATTCAGGGACTCGTACTGATGAGCGAGCCCCCAGGGGCTCAGCCGCGCACTCCGCACAGATGCAGCAGGGCCGCCACCCCCCGGCACGGATCCGTCCGGCCCGCCCGCTCCTCGGCCGCGAGCAGTGTCTCCAGGTCAGCTGGGACCTCGGCCTCGTCGGCCGTCGTGTCCGTGAACACCCGTACGCCGTACCAGGCGTGCAGGGGTGCCCCGATCCCCGCGAGCGTCGCGGTCAGCGTCTCCAGCCGGTCGGCCCGGACGTCGAGGCCCAGCCGGTTCCGGTATGCGGTGCTGTCGAAGGCGGCCAGCGCGCCGGCCCAGTCGCCGGACAGCCCCGGCCGCATCGCCAGCGCGTCCGCGTTGCGCACGAGGAGCGACAGCAGCCCGCCCTGGGCGAGCATCCGGGCCAGCCCCGCCAGCAGTGGATCCGGCTCCTCGACGTACATCAGTACGCCGTGGCACAGCACCACGTCGAAGCTGCCCGGCAGGAAGTGGACCCCTGTGTCCCGCCCGTCGCCCTCGATGATCCGCATCCGCTCCCGGATGCCCTCGGGCTCCCCGGACAGGGCCTCACGGGCCGAGGCGATCATCGTGGCGTCCTGCTCCAGGCCGGTGACCCGATGCCCGGCGCGGGCCAGCCGCAGCGCCTGCGTGCCCTGGCCCATCCCGACGTCGAGCACCCGCAGCCGCTGCCCGACCGGGAACCGGCCGACTATCTGCTCGTCGAGCTGCCGGGCCACCAGCTCCTGGCGTACGACATCCCGCAGCCCGCCCAGCCTGTTCAGCCAGGCATTCGCCGCGCCCCCGGTGAACGGCGTTGTGCTCAGGGTCGCTCTCCACGCTTGACCTGCGGCTTCGGCAGCCGGAGCCGGCGCATCTGGAGGGAGCGCATCAGCGCGTAGGCCACCGCGCCACGCCGGTTCTGGTCCGGGAAGCGCTCGGCCAGCCGCTTCTTCAGGCGGAAGCCGGTGGCGATCGAGTCGAGCACGATCAGCACGATCACGATCAGCCACAGCAGCAGCGCGATGCTCTGCAGCGACCCCACCCGCACCATGCTCAGCACGAGAATGACCACGGCCATCGGCAGGAAGAACTCCGCCACGTTGAACCGCGAGTCGATGAACTGGCGGGCGAACTTGCGGACCGGGCCCTTGTCGCGCGCGGGCAGGTACCGCTCGTCGCCGGTGGCCAGCGCGGTGCGCTGCTTCTCCAGCTGGGCACGGCGCTCGTCGCGCTGACGCTTGCCGGCCTCCTTGCGTGAGGTCGGCGTGGTGGCCACGCTGCGGCGCACCGACTGGGCCTCACTCCGCTTGGGTGTGGGGCGGCCCTTCGGGGCCTGCGGGTCACGGGTCTGCTTGGAGTCGGTCAGGGTCGCCTTGTCGGCGGCCGGGGCCTTCTCATCCTTCGCGCGGCTACGGAACACAAAGACCAAGGGTACGGGGTCCGCAGGCGTGGACCGCAGCCAGGTGGGGAACGATCCGGCAACGTCAGTCGTCTGTAACCCTGAAGGTCACCTACTCCTCACGCCGGAGCAGGGCCCTCACCAGTCGTCCTTGGGGATGAGCGCATCAGTCCCCGAACAGTGCGGTAATGGATGCAGGGCCCGTACTGTGGGTTCTGTTGCAGGAGCCGAGCTGGAGTCCGTCAGAAGGGGGCGCGCGAAGCCCATGAGCGGTGTCATGAAGCGTATGGGGATGATCTTCCGCGCGAAGGCGAACAAGGCCCTTGACCGGGCCGAGGACCCGCGCGAAACCCTCGATTACTCGTACCAGAAACAGCTGGAGCTGTTGCAGAAGGTGCGCCGCGGGGTCGCCGACGTGGCGACCAGCCGCAAGCGCCTGGAGCTCCAGCTCAACCAGTTGCAGCAGCAGTCGGGCAAGCTGGAGGACCAGGGTCGCAAGGCGCTCGCGCTGGGCCGTGAGGACCTGGCCCGCGAGGCGCTCTCGCGCCGGGCCGCGCTCCAGCAGCAGGTGACCGACCTGGAGACGCAGCACTCCACGCTCCAGGGCGAGGAGGAGAAGCTGACCCTGGCGGCCCAGCGGCTCCAGGCCAAGGTCGACGCCTTCCGTACGAAGAAGGAGACGATCAAGGCCACGTACACCGCGGCCCAGGCGCAGACCCGCATCGGCGAGGCGTTCTCCGGCATCTCCGAGGAGATGGGTGACGTCGGGCTGGCGATCCAGCGCGCCGAGGACAAGACGGCCCAGCTGCAGGCGCGGGCCGGCGCGATCGACGAACTGCTCGCCTCGGGCGCCCTGGACGACCAGTCCGGCATGCACAAGGACGACATCCAGGCCGAGCTGGACCAGCTCTCCGGTGGTACGGATGTGGAGCTGGAGTTGCAGCGCATGAAGGCGGAGCTGGCCGGCGGCAGCAGCGCCGGGCAGCAGGCCCTCGAAAGCGGCACGAACCAGCAGCAGTCCTCGCAGCAGCCGCAGGACACCCCGCGCTTCGACAAGCAGTGACCAGCAGTAGGGCCCACGCCTGAGGAGGGCGACATGATCGTACGGATCATGGGGGAGGGACAGGTGAGGCTGGCCGACGGCCACCTCACCGAGCTGAACACACTGGACGACGTACTCCTGAGAGAGATGGAGAACGGCGACGGTCCCGGTTTCCGCCGCACACTCCAGGCACTGTTGTCCAAGGTCCGGGAACTGGGCGAGCCGTTGCCGGACGACTCCCTGGAACCGTCGGAACTGATCCTCCCGTCGCCGGACGCGACGCTGGAGGACGTACGGGAACTGCTGAGCGACGACGGCTTGATCCCGGGCTGAGACTCACGTCCTGCCCGACCGGGCCGGGCTCGACCCGGACGAGGCCCGCGCGGTCGTCGCCACCGTCACCGGCGGCGCCGCCTTCTCGGCCCTGGACGACTCGGACACGAGCCCTTGGACACACGTGAGCACCATCGAGCGCGCCCGGCGTCGGCTGAAGGCGCACCCTCTCGCGCTGGACGCCATCCTCGCGACCGGCGTCCTCGCCTGCATGGTCGCCGGCTCGTTCGTGGACCCGGGCGGACATCGGGGCGACTGGACCCTCCGCACGCCCGCCCCCCTCAGCCTGGTCCTCATGGCCCTCGGCGCCACCGCCCTGGTGTTCCGCCGCCGCGCCCCCATGACGGTTCTCGCGCTCACCGGCAGCTTCTCCCTGATCGAGGCCGTCGCCAGCGACCCCCGCGCTCCCGTCGCCATGGCCGCGGTGATCGCCCTCTACACCGTCGCCGCCACCACCGACCGCCCCACCACCTGGCGGGCCGGCCTGCTCACCATGACCGTCCTCACCGGCGCCTCCATGCTCGCCGGCCCCCTCCCGTGGTACGCCCAGGAGAACCTCGCGATCTTCGCCTGGACCGGCATCGGCGCCACCGCGGGCGACGCGGTCCGCAGCCGCCGCGCCTTCATCCACGCCATCAGGGAGCGCGCCGAACGGGCCGAGCGCACCCACGAGGAGGAGGCCCGCCGCAGGGTCGCCGAGGAACGCCTGCGTATCGCCCGCGACCTGCACGACGTCGTCGCCCACCACATCGCGCTGGTCAACGTCCAGGCCGGGGTCGCCGCCCATGTCATGGACAAGCGGCCCGACCAGGCCAAGGAGGCCCTGGCCCACGTACGGGAGGCCAGCCGTTCCGCGCTCAACGAACTGCGGGCCACCGTCGGCCTGCTGCGGCAGTCCGGCGACCCGGAGGCGCCCACCGAACCCGCCCCCGGCCTGGACCGGCTCGACGAACTCGTCGGCACCTTCCGCAGCGCCGGCCTGCGGATCGAGGTCGCCCGCGCCGACCACGGGACCGCCCTGCCCGCCGCCGTCGGCCTGGCCGCCTACCGCGTCATCCAGGAGGCACTCACCAACGTCCAGAAGCACGCCGGGACGGAGGCGAAGGCCGAGGTCAGCGTCGTACGCGTGGGACCGGACATGGAGATCACCGTCCTCGACGACGGCTCCGGAGAGGACGACCACTCCGCGGACGGCGGTGGGCACGGCCTGCTCGGCATGCGGGAGCGGGTGACCGCCCTGCGCGGCACCCTCACCACCGGTCCCCGCTACGGAGGCGGCTTCCGCGTCCATGCGATCCTGCCGGTCAAGACCAGCACCACCGTCACCGCCACCGGCACCGGCACCGCCAACGCCACCGTCACCCGAAAGCCGGGGGAGCCCGTATGACCATCCGTGTCCTGCTCGCCGACGACCAGGCCCTGCTGCGCAGCGCCTTCCGCGTGCTCGTCGACTCCGAGCCCGACATGGAGGTCGTGGGCGAGGCGTCCGACGGAGCGGAGGCAGTGCGACTGACCAGGCAGGAGCGCGCCGACGTCGTCCTGATGGACATCCGGATGCCCGGCACGGACGGTCTCGCCGCCACCCGCATGATCAGCGCCGATGCCTCCCTGGCCCATGTCCGCGTGGTCATCCTGACCACCTTCGAGGTCGACGACTACGTCGTACAGTCGCTGCGCGCGGGCGCCTCCGGCTTCCTCGGCAAGGGCTCCGAGCCCGAGGAACTCCTCAGCGCGATCCGGGTCGCCGCGGGCGGCGAGGCCCTGTTGTCCCCGGCTGCCACCAAGGGCCTGATCGCCCGCTTCCTCGCCCAGGGCGACGCGGCGGACGACGAGCGTGACCCCGCCCGCAGGGAACGCCTCGGCGCCCTCACCGTCCGGGAGCGCGAGGTGCTGGTCCAGGTCGCCGGCGGGCACTCCAACGACGAGATCGCCGAGCGGCTGGCGGTCAGCCCGCTCACCGTGAAGACGCATGTCAACCGGGCCATGGCCAAGCTGGGCGCGCGGGACCGGGCCCAGCTGGTGGTGATCGCGTACGAGTCCGGGCTGGTACGTCCAAGGGTGGAGTGAGCTCAACCCGGCCGTACCGCGCCCGGAGTACGCGCCGGACAGGCTGGTGCCGGCGCGGGCGTATGACGGCCTGATCCGCGGCGGCCGGGTACCGAACCACACGTTCCGGTGCCCGGCCGTCGGCATGGGTTAGGGCAGCGCCAGCATCCGCTCCAGCGCCAGCTTCGCGAACGCCTCGGTCTCCTGGTCGACCTCGATCCGGTTGACCAGGTTGCCCTCGGCGAGGGACTCCAGGGTCCACACCAGGTGGGGGAGGTCGATGCGGTTCATCGTCGAGCAGAAGCAGACCGTCTTGTCGAGGAACACGATCTCCTTGCCCTCGGGCGCGAAACGGTTCGCCAGCCTGCGGACCAGGTTCAGCTCCGTGCCGATGGCCCACTTCGAGCCGGCCGGAGCCGCCTCCAGCGCCTTGATGATGTACTCGGTCGAGCCGACGTGGTCCGCCGCGGACACGACCTCGTGCCGGCACTCGGGGTGCACGAGCACGTTCACACCGGGGATCCGGGCGCGTACGTCCTCGACGGACTCCAGGCTGAAGCGGCCGTGCACCGAGCAGTGGCCCCGCCAGAGGATCATCTTCGCGTCGCGCAGCTGCTCGGCGGTCAGCCCGCCGTTCGGCTTGTGCGGGTTGTAGAGGACGCAGTCCTCCAGGGACATGCCCATGTCCCGCACGGCGGTGTTGCGGCCGAGGTGCTGGTCGGGCAGGAACAGCACCTTCGAACCCTGCTCGAAGGCCCACTCAAGGGCCCGCTGGGCATTCGAGGACGTGCAGATCGTGCCACCGTGCTTGCCGGTGAACGCCTTGATGTCCGCGGAGGAGTTCATGTACGACACAGGCACGACCTGCTCGGCTATGCCGGCCTCGGTCAGCACGTCCCAGCACTCGGCGACCTGCTCGGCGGTGGCCATGTCGGCCATCGAGCATCCGGCGGCGAGGTCGGGCAGGACGACCTTCTGGTCGTCGCCCGTCAGGATGTCCGCGGACTCGGCCATGAAGTGCACACCGCAGAACACGATGTACTCGGCCTCCGGACGCGCGGCCGCGTCCCGGGCCAGCTTGAACGAGTCACCCGTGACGTCGGCGAACTGGATGACCTCGTCGCGCTGGTAGTGGTGGCCGAGGACGAACACCTTGTCGCCGAGCTTCTCCTTGGCCGCACGGGCGCGCTCGACCAGGTCCGGGTCGGAGGGCGAGGGCAGGTCACCTGGACATTCGACACCGCGCTCGCTCCTCGGGTCGGCCTCACGGCCGAGGAGCAGCAGGGCGAGAGGAGTCGGCTGTACGTCGAGCTCCGGGGTCTGGGCGGTGGTCACGGCACGCACCCTTTCTGGTTTTCTCTACTTTTCGTCGAACTGACGTTATCTATCATAACCTGCTTCATGTCACTTTGACGATGGTCATAACGTCGATGTGACGTGAATCCCGCACCCCTTGTCGAGCCGACTCGAGCGGTCCTGTTCGCTTCCACGCGGGTGTGCGAGCATGAAAGGGAAGAAGAACGAAGAAGGAAGTGGAAACACGGTCCCAGGCCCGGAATGAATCCGCGGCCCCGTCGGTTGCAACCGTCGGCAAGGCAGTCTCCGTACAACCCGGGAGAGATGTAGATGTCCGTATCGGACGAGACCAGCACCGTCACCGACGGCATCATCCTGTCCGACGCCGCCGCGGCGAAGGTCAAGGCCCTGCTCGACCAGGAAGGCCGCGACGATCTGGCGCTGCGCGTCGCCGTTCAGCCCGGCGGCTGCTCCGGCCTGCGGTACCAGCTCTTCTTCGACGAGCGTTCCCTCGACGGTGACGTCGTCAAGGACTTCGGCGGTGTGAAGGTCGTCACCGACCGCATGAGCGCCCCGTACCTGGGCGGCGCGTCCGTCGACTTCGTCGACACCATCGAGAAGCAGGGCTTCACGATCGACAACCCGAACGCGACCGGCTCCTGCGCCTGCGGCGACTCCTTCAGCTAGCCCCGGCCGGTAGCTGAGAACACTGAACAGCGCGAAGGCGGCGACCCCCTCCGACAGGGTCGCCGCCTTCGCGCATGTCCGGGACGGGGGTGTCCGCGCATACCCGGGACGGGATCGTCGTGTCACGTCACGTCCCGTCCCGGACGTCTGACAGGCCCTACCGCGTTCCGGACGTCTCCGGCAGCAGCGCCCCCGCCTTCTCCAGCGGGATCGCCTTGGCGTCCGAGCCCACGACCGTCCGGTCGCCGAGCGGCTCGTCCAACCGCACGGTCTTCTCGTACACCTTGGCGATCAGGATGCAGACCTTGTCCGGCCACCGGGTCTCGGTCACCTTCACGGTCACCTTGTCCCCGCTCTCGCTCGCGGTCGCCGCGTAGTCGGCGCACACCCCGCCCGTGAAGCTCACGGTCAGCTCCCGTCCCTCGGCCGTGTAGCCGTCCACCCGGACGTTCCGCGGGGCCGTAGCCGCCGTCGGCCGGTCGCCCGGCCCGGTCGGCCGCGCGGACGGCGAGCCCGGCCGGGCCGACGGTGCGGGTGCGGTCAGGTACGCCGGGTCGACAGCCGGATGCGTCACCGTGAAGTCGTCCCTCGCGCCGGTCGCCCGCACATCGAACAGCCAGGACGGCACCAGCGTCTGCCGCCCGGCCACCGTGTGCGAGGCCAGCCCGAACACGGCCTTCTCGACGGTCAGCGTCTGCTTCGCCGGAGCGCCGGTGGAGGAGTCGCCGGATCCGCAGGGCGCCTCCAGCCGGTCCTTCGGCGGTACGGGGGTGGCGCAGCCGCCGACGCCCATGCGGTGGTCGGTCCCGGGCGCCGCGTTCAGCAGCGCCAGTGTCTCCTGCGCGCTCAGCACGGGATACGTGTCGCCCTTCACCGGCGCCTTCAACTGGCCGTCGCCGCTCACGACGTCGCCCCGCGCGTCGACGATCACGCCCGTCGTCCAGCCGTACGTGGGCAGGTCCCCGATCACCGGTTCGGCGTTCACGATCCGCTGGGCGCCCAGGGTCCGGCTCGCGTCGACCTTCGTGTCGTCCTGACCCACCGCCTTCAGGACCGGCGCGGCCGCCTTCCTCGCGACCGCCTCGCTCACCGGGGCGCCGCCCGGGTCGGCGGGGGTCTTCGCGCACACGGTCGCGCTCTGGCAGTTGTCCGTACGGGGTGAGTAGCGGTGGAAGGTCCAGGCGCCCGGCGCCTGCCGGTTCACCTGGAGACTCGGTCCCATGCCGTCCTTCGCCCCGACCGTCCAGGCCTGCCCTGCGGCGACGGGCGTCCCGTCGACCCCGAGCGCCTCGGCCAGGTCGGCCACCTCGTCCTTGGTCACCTGACCCTGCGCCCGGTACACGGGCGCCGAGCCGGGGCCGTCGGGGAGCGTGCCGGCGGCGCGGTAGGTGACGCCGTAGGGGTTGGGCTCGCCGGGCGCGATGCCGTTCGTACCGTTCGTACCGCCGGCCTCGGAGTAGTCGTCCAGGGCCAGCGGCGGGGGAGTGCCGTCACCCGGCGCCCCGGACGTCGTACGCCCGCCCGAGCCCGCGGATCCGTCGGCGGCGGTCGTGGCGAAGTACGCCCCACCGCCCCCGACCAGCAGCACGGCGGCGGCCACGGAGACGACGACGGCGGGCGAGCGGTGCCGGCCCGAGCGAAGGCCGCCGCGCTCCTCGACGTCCTGGTCCCGGGGGATCTCTGCATCGGGGACGGCATCGGGAACGGCATCGGAAGAGCCATCGGGGGTGGGGGAGGGAGTGGCGGCGGGCCTCTCAGCGGCGGTTGCGTCGGAACCGGGTTCGTCGGAACCGGCTTTGCCCCCGCTTGCCTCACCCGTACGGGTCTCTTCCGTACGGGTGTCTTCCGTACGGGTGTCTTCCGCACCGGGCTCGACAGAGTCGAGGACATCCGTGCCACTGTCAGCGGCACCGGGAGGCTCCTCGGCACCGGATGGCTCCTCGGCACCGGAAGCCTCGGCAGAGACAGCAGCCTGCTCCTCCGGAGCGTCCTGCTCCTCCGAGGCCCCCTGCCCCTCCGAGGCACCCTTCGTCTCCGCTGCCCCCTTCGTCTCCGCGGTGCTCTGCTCCTCGGCGGAGCCACCCGCGCCCCGCTCCTCCACGGAGCCGTCGGCGTCGTCGTTGTCGGGTCGCTCGGTGTTCACCGCATCGCTCCTTCGGCTGCGTGTCTGCCCCATGACCCTGACCCGGCCCTGTCAAAAAGGCCGGCTACCGGGTCGTATGCCGCATCCCCTTGACGGGGGACAGCGATGGGACGCAGCGGGGGAGCGCACGGTTCCCTGGAACGCGCCGCCCGGGGCCGCCCTCCGGAAGGCTCCCGGAAAGTCAACGGCGGACTCCGCGACTCCGCCAGTCCCTAGTCGCCGTACTCCGACATGGCGTCCAGCAGCCGGGCCGACGCCGGGGGCACGGTTACGCCGTGGATGAGTGACGGGGGGACCGGAAGGGCAGTGATCCGGTCGGGCACCGCCCAGTGGGGGGCCATCCGGGCACCGTCGCCGCGCAGTGACGCCAGGTCGCCGTCCAGGCCGCCCTCGATGTCGCCCTCCAGGCCGACCGGGGCGGGTGCATGGAGCTCAAGGTTCCTCATAGCGGCACCGTAGGCACGGGCGCTCCTGCGAAGAAAGATCTACTATCGGGTAGTTTTGGCGGCTTCAGTGACCCGCGCCGACCCGATAGCGTGAACAGTCAATCCGCACTCCCGCCTCCACAGGAGAGTCAATCGCCGTGCGTATCGCAGTCACCGGCTCCATCGCCACCGACCACCTCATGACCTTCCCCGGCCGCTTCGCCGACCAGTTCGTCGCGGACCAACTGCACACGGTCTCGCTCTCGTTCCTGGTCGACAACCTCGACGTACGCCGGGGCGGCGTGGGCGCGAACATCGCCTTCGGCATGGGCCAGCTCGGCACCCGGCCGATCCTGGTCGGCGCCGCCGGCTTCGACTTCGACGCGTACCGGGCCTGGCTCGACCGGCACGGCGTCGACACCGCCTCGGTGCGCATCTCCGAGACCCTGCACACCGCCCGCTTCGTGTGCACGACCGACACCGACCACAACCAGATCGGCTCCTTCTACACCGGTGCCATGAGCGAGGCCCGCCAGATCGAGCTGAAGACCGTCGCCGACCGCGTGGACGGCCTCGACCTGGTCCTGATCGGCGCCGACGACCCGGAGGCGATGCTCCGCCACACCGAGGAGTGCCGCTCCCGGTCCATCCCCTTCGCCGCCGACTTCTCCCAGCAGATCGCCCGGATGAACGGCGACGAGATCCGCATCCTGCTGGAGGGGGCCACGTACCTCTTCTCGAACGAGTACGAGAAGGGCCTCATCGAGTCCAAGACGGGCTGGACCGACGCCGAGATCCTCGCCAAGGTCGGCCACCGGGTGACCACCCTCGGCTCGCGCGGCGTCCGTATCGAGCGGATCGGTGAGGACCCGATCGAGGTCGGCGTCCCCGAGGAGGAGCGCAAGGCCGACCCCACCGGCGTAGGCGACGCCTTCCGCGCCGGTTTCCTCTCCGGTCTCGCCTGGGGCGTCTCCCATGAGCGCGCCGCCCAGATCGGCTGCATGCTCGCCACGCTCGTCATCGAGACGGTCGGCACCCAGGAGTACCAGCTGCACCGCACCCACTTCATGGAGCGCTTCACCAAGGCGTACGGCGACGAGGCCGCCGTCGAGGTCGGGGCGCACCTGAGCTGAGTCAGGAGACGCTGAGTCAGGAGAGCCGGCGGACCACGTAGGCCGAGCCCCGTTCCGCCGGCTCCTCACCCACGTACTCCTGGCCCCGCATCTCGCACCACGCGGGGATGTCCAGCCGCGCCGCCTCGTCGTCGGAGAGCACCCGGACCGTGCCGCCCACCGGCACGTCCCCGATGACCTTCGCCAGTTCGATCACCGGGATCGGGCACCGCCTGCCGAGCGAGTCCACGACCAGGACGTCCTCGTGCACGGCGGTCTCGGCGGCCGGCGCCCCCAGCTTCTCCCGCACCCCGGCCACCGCCCCCGGCAGCAGCTCCAGGAACCGCTCGACGTCCTCTCTCGTCGTCCCCGGCGGCAACGACACCCGCACGTTTCCCTCGCTCAGCACCCCCATCGCCCTGAGCACATGGCTGGGCGTCAGCGTGCTGCTCGTACAGGACGAGCCGGACGAGACGGAGAAACCGGCGCGGTCCAGCTCGTGCAGCAGTGTCTCTCCGTCGACATAGAGACACGAGAAGGTGACGATCCCGGGCAGCCGCCGCCGTGGATCGCCGACCACCTCCACATCCGGCACCGACCGCGGCACCCGCGCCCGGATCAGCTCCGTCAGCTCCCGCAGCCGTGGCGCCTCCTGAGCCGCCTCGGCCCGCACGGCCCGCAGCGAGGCAGCCGCCGCCACGATCGCCGGAATGTTCTCGAACCCGGCCGCCCGCCCCGACTCCCGCTCGTCCGCGGGCCCTCGCGGAGCGAACCGCACCCCTTTCCGTACGACGAGCAGCCCGACCCCCGGGGGCCCGCCCCACTTGTGGGCGCTGGCCGCGAGCAACGACCAGTCGCCCGCCACCCTCCCCCACGCCAGCGACTGCGCCGCGTCCACCAGCAACGGCACCCCGGCCGCCCGGCACACCTCGGCCACGGAGGCCACCGGCTGCTCGGTCCCCACCTCGTGATTGGCCGACTGCAGGCAGGCCAGCGCGGTGTCGGTACGCAGGGCGTCCTCGTACGACCGCACGCTCACCGCGCCCGTACGGTCCACCGCGACCTGGGTGACCGTCCCGCCGTCGGCCTCGTGCGCGTCGGCCGTGTGCAGCACCGAGGAATGTTCGACCGATGACACGGTCAGGTGACGTCCGACCCGCCGGCGGCCCGCCAACGCCCCCGCGATCCCCGCGTGCACGGCCCGGGATCCGGACGAGGTGAAGACCAACTCGTCGGCACGGCAGCCCACGAGCTCGGCAGTCGTCTCCCGCGCCGCGTCCAGCAGCATCCGCGCCCGGCGCCCCTCCCGGTACAACCGCGCGGGATCGGCCCACCCCTCGTCCAGGGAGGCCAGCAGCGCCTGCCGGGCAACGGGGTGGAGTGGGGCACTGGAAGCAGCGTCGAAGTACGGCACAGGGCAACGCTAAGCGCCCCGAAGGGGCGTGGGGAACTGCGCGGTCAACCACAAACCACCCGCACACACCACACAAGCCGCACTCCCGAGCCATTGGGCGCCACTCGGAATAAGCCGCGGCGCGTATGCCCCCCTCCCCGCGACCCCCCGGAGGGCGTCGGCTAGGGTTTGCTCCGCATAAACATCCAAACCCCTGCCCGACGCAGGGCGGCGACCGACCAGCGAGAAGGCCGCAGCCAACCGCGCGGGCGAGACTCTCGGGAAGGCGCTACGTGAGTCCCAACGGCTCCGACCGCTCGCCGCGGCGCCCGATGCGGCGGAAGCTGCTGCAGGCACTGACCGCGGGCCTGGTCCTGGCGACCGCCACCGGTTGCACATACGAGGACTTCCCCCGCCTTGGCATGCCCACCCCGACCACGGAAGAGGCTCCGCGGATCCTCTCCCTGTGGCAGGGCTCATGGGCCGCCGCGCTCGCCGTCGGCGTGCTGGTGTGGGGCCTGATCCTGTGGAGTGCGTTCTTCCACCGGCGCAGCCGCACCAAGGTCGAGGTCCCTCCACAGACCCGGTACAACATGCCCATCGAGGCGCTGTACACGGTGGTCCCGCTCATCATCGTCTCGGTGCTCTTCTACTTCACGGCCCGTGACGAGTCGAAGCTCCTCAGCCTCAAGAAGAATCCCGACGTCACGGTCAACGTCGTCGGATTCCAGTGGAGCTGGGGCTTCAACTACGTCGCGCCCGTCGACGGTTCCAGCGGCAACGCGAAGACCGACGCGAACCTGGACGCGATCCCGAAGCGATTCAAGGACGCCTTCCCGGCGAACGCCGGCGGTGTCTACGACGTGGGCACGCCCGGCACGCGGAACCCGCAGACCGGCAACCCGGGCCCCACCCTGTGGCTGCCCAAGGGCAAGACGGTCCGCTTCATCCTCACCTCGCGGGATGTCATCCACTCGTTCTGGGTACTGCCGTTCCTGATGAAGCAGGACGTCATCCCGGGCCACACCAACGCCTTCGAGGTGACTCCCAACAAGGAGGGCACCTTCCGGGGCAAGTGCGCCGAGCTGTGCGGCGTCGACCACTCGCGGATGCTGTTCAACGTGAAGGTCGTCTCCCCCGAGCGCTACGAGCAGCACCTCAAGGACCTCGCCAAGAAGGGGCAGACCGGTTACGTTCCCGCGGGCATCGAGCAGACCGCCCATGAGAAGAACCGGGAGACGAACAACCTGTGAGCATCCTCAATGAACCTCAGGGTGCCGCGGCAGCAGGGTCCCATTACGAGGACGAGCTGCCGGTCAGGCGCCAGAACCGCGGCAGCGTGGTCATCAAGTGGCTGACGACCACTGACCACAAGACGATCGGGACGCTGTACCTGGTCACGTCGTTCGCGTTCTTCTGCATCGGTGGCGTGATGGCGCTGTTCATGCGCGCCGAGCTGGCCCGTCCGGGCCTGCAGATCATGTCGAACGAACAGTTCAACCAGGCGTTCACGATGCACGGCACGATCATGCTGCTGATGTTCGCGACGCCGCTGTTCGCCGGCTTCGCCAACTGGATCATGCCGCTGCAGATCGGCGCGCCGGACGTGGCCTTCCCCCGGCTGAACATGTTCGCCTACTGGCTGTACCTGTTCGGCTCGCTCATCGCGGTGGGTGGCTTCCTCACCCCGCAGGGCGCGGCCGACTTCGGCTGGTTCGCCTACAGCCCGCTGTCGGACGCGGTCCGCAGCCCGGGCATCGGCGCCGACATGTGGATCATGGGTCTGGCCTTCTCCGGCTTCGGCACCATCCTCGGCTCGGTCAACTTCATCACCACCATCATCTGCATGCGCGCGCCGGGCATGACCATGTTCCGCATGCCGATCTTCGTGTGGAACGTGCTGCTGACCGGTGTCCTGGTCCTGCTGGCCTTCCCGGTCCTGGCGGCCGCGCTGTTCGCGCTGGAGGCGGACCGCAAGTTCGGCGCCCACGTCTTCGACGCGGCAAACGGCGGAGCCCTGCTCTGGCAACACCTCTTCTGGTTCTTCGGCCATCCAGAGGTGTACATCATCGCGCTACCGTTCTTCGGGATCATCTCCGAAGTGATCCCGGTGTTCTCGCGCAAGCCGATGTTCGGCTACATGGGCCTGATCGCGGCGACCATCTCCATCGCGGGCCTGTCCGTGACGGTGTGGGCCCACCACATGTACGTCACCGGCGGTGTCCTCCTGCCGTTCTTCTCCTTCATGACGTTCCTCATCGCCGTGCCAACAGGCGTGAAGTTCTTCAACTGGATCGGAACGATGTGGAAGGGGTCCCTGAGTTTCGAGACCCCGATGCTGTGGGCGACCGGCTTCCTGATCACCTTCACCTTCGGTGGTCTGACCGGTGTCATCCTGGCCTCGCCGCCGATGGACTTCCACGTCTCCGACTCGTACTTCGTGGTGGCGCACTTCCACTACGTCGTCTTCGGCACCGTCGTCTTCGCCATGTTCTCCGGCTTCCACTTCTGGTGGCCGAAGATGACCGGCAAGATGCTCGACGAGCGCCTCGGCAAGATCACGTTCTGGACCCTGTTCATCGGGTTCCACGGCACCTTCCTGGTCCAGCACTGGCTGGGCGCCGAGGGCATGCCCCGTCGTTACGCGGACTACCTCGCGGCCGACGGCTTCACCGCCCTGAACACGATCTCGACGATCAGCTCGTTCCTGCTCGGCCTGTCGGTCCTGCCGTTCCTCTACAACGTGTGGAAGACGGCCAAGTACGGCAAGCCGGTCGGCGTCGACGACCCGTGGGGCTACGGCCGGTCGCTGGAGTGGGCGACCTCCTGCCCGCCCCCGCGTCACAACTTCCTCACCCTGCCGCGGATCCGCAGTGAATCCCCGGCGTTCGACCTGCACCACCCCGAGATCGCCGCGCTCGACCAGCTCGAGAACGCCGGTCACGGGGAGAAGGCTCTGGCCGGCAACGGCGGCAAGGAGGCCGGCAAGTGAAGATCCAGGGCAGGATGTTCATCTGGCTGAGCGTCTTCATCCTCGCCATGGCGATCGTCTACGGCGTGTGGTCGAAGGAGCCGGCCGGCACGACGGCGCTCTTCCTGGCCTTCGGTCTGTCCGTCATGATCGGCTTCTACCTCGGCTTCACGGCCAAGCGGGTGGACGCCGGTGCCCAGGACAACAAGGAAGCCGACGTCGCGGACGAAGCCGGTGAGGTCGGGTTCTTCAGCCCGCACAGCTGGCAGCCGCTCTTCCTGGCGGTCGGCGGCGCGCTGGCCTTCTTCTCGGTGGCGATCGGCTGGTGGCTGATGTACTTCTCGGCGCCGCTGATCCTGCTGGGCCTGTGGGGCTGGGTCTTCGAGTACTACCGCGGTGAGAACCGCACCCAGTAGCACGAGGCGAGCTCTCCGGAGCCCGGACACTCCGTAAGGAGCGTCCGGGCTCCTGCTTTTGCAGCACATCTTGTCCCTCGTTCGAGTCGCCCAGCGCGCCGCGCTTGACGGGGCTTCCTAGCGTGAGCTCATGAACCACGCACCCCGTAACCGCACTGTCGTCGGCTGCACGCTGCTGGTGATCGCCCTTGGCGGGGGCCTCACCGCCTGCAGCGGCGACCACCCGCTGTCCGCCGAGCCGTACGACGCGGCGGACGAGATCGCCGTCAAGGGCCCCGTCGGCGACGGCAGGAAAGCCGACCCCGACAAGCCCCTGGAAGTCACCGCCGAGGACGACGACGGCCGCATCACGGACGTGACGGCCCTGGACGCCACCGGACGCTATGTGGCGGGCGAACTCTCCGCCGACGGCACCCGCTGGCACAGCACCACCCCGCTGGCCGCCAACGCCCACTACACGGTTCGGGTGAGCACGGAGGACGAGGACGGCGCCCCCGGCCGCAAGGTCCTCACCTTCGACACCGGCAAGCCCGTCACCCAGAAGCGCCTGGACGTGACGTTCGGGCCGAAGACGGGCGAGTACGGCGTCGGCCAGCCCGTCACCGCCGAACTGAGCAAACCGGTCAAGGACAAGGCGCAGCGGGCCGTCGTCGAACGGGCCCTCAAGGTGTCCTCCATACCGGCCGTCGAGGGCGGCTGGCACTGGGTGGACGACAAGGAACTCCACTACCGGCCCAAGGAGTACTGGCCCTCCCACGCCACCATCCAGGCCCGCAGCAACCTGGAGGGCATCAAGATCAGCGACCGGCTGTGGGGCGGCCGGGCCAAGCCGCTCAGACTGACCACGGGCGACCGGGTCATAGCCATCACGGACGCGTCGTCGCACTCGATGACGGTCTACAAGAACAACGAGGTCATCAAGGAGATACCGGTCACCACCGGGAAGCCCGGCTTCGAGACCCGCAACGGCGTCAAGGTCGTCCTGGGCAAGGAGTACTTCGTACGTATGCGCAGTGCCACCGTCGGCATCTCCGAGGGCTCCTCGGAGTCGTACGACCTGCCCGTCTACTACGCCACCCGGGTCACCTGGAGCGGCGAGTACGTCCACGCCGCCCCCTGGTCCGTCGGCTCCCAGGGCTACGCCAACGTCAGCCACGGCTGCACCGGCATGAGCACCGGCAACGCCGAGTGGTTCTTCAACGCCGTCCGCGAGGGTGACGTGGTGAAGGTCATACACTCCGACGGCAACACGATGGAGACCTTCGGCAACGGCTTCGGCGACTGGAACCTGGACTGGACGAAATGGCGCGGCGGCAGCGCCCTGGTGGCCGGAAACCCGGAGGGCCCGGACCCGGAGGAAGAGGCACGACTGAGGCCCCAGAGCGTCTGAGCGCCACCTCGACGGCAAGCGGCCCGAAGGCCCCGAGCTCCTGGATGCTCAGAGCACCTGGACGCTCAGAGCCCTTTGGACGCTCAGAGCCCTTTGGACGCTCAGAGCCCTTTGGACGCTCAGAGCTCCTGGACGCTCAGAGCTCCTGGACGCTCAGAGTCTTGCTCTGCCGCAGCAGGGAAGCCAGGGCCGACGCGAACTCCACCGGATCCACCGGCAGCGTCACAGCCGCCTCCGCGCGGCTCCAGGTGGCCAGCCACGCGTCCTGCGGCCGCCCCATGAGCACCAGCACCGGCGGACACTCGAAGATCTCGTCCTTGATCTGCCGGCAGACCCCCATGCCCCCCATGGGCACGGCCTCACCGTCGAGGACGCAGACATCGATCCCGCCCTTGTCCAGTTCCTTGATCACGGCGGCCGGAGTGGCGCACTCCAGGAACTCGACCAACGGAACATCGGGGGCCGGCCGCCTGCCGGAGGCCAACCGCACCTGCTCGCGGGTGTTGGAGTCGTCGCTGTAGACCAGCACCGTGGCGGTCGGCTGCATGCTTCCTCCGTGACATCGGCGTCGTACGGACGTGAGACGGGCGGGGCCCGATGCCGCGGATGTTACTCCCTTGGACAGCCTGTCAACACCTGTCGGAACACCGCTTCCGTGGGCCATACGAGCCGCACGCGAGCTGCGAACACTCCGAACGGCACCCCCGGGAGTGAGGGCGGGATAAGCGACCGACATAATGTCGGTCGTGGCGACAGCAACGACAGTAGATACCGGGCACGCGCACCCGTCGGTCAACCGGCCGAACCTCACCAGCGTCGGAACCATCATCTGGCTGAGTTCCGAGCTGATGTTCTTCGCGGCCCTCTTCGCGATGTACTTCACCCTGCGATCGGTGACGGGTCCTGATCACTGGAAGGAGATGGCGGGCGCCCTCAACGTCCCCTTCTCGTCGGTGAACACCACGATCCTGGTGCTCTCCTCCCTCACCTGCCAGCTCGGCGTCTTCGCCGCCGAGCGCGGTGACGTGAAGAGACTCCGCGGTTGGTTCATCCTCACCTTCATCATGGGTGCGATCTTCATCGGTGGTCAGATCTTCGAGTACACGGAGCTGGTGAAGAAGGACGGGCTCTCGCTCTCCTCCGACCCGTACGGCTCGGTTTTCTACCTCACCACCGGCTTCCATGGCCTGCACGTGACGGGCGGCCTCATCGCCTTCCTGTTCGTCCTCGGCCGCACCTACGCGGCCAAGAGGTTCACGCACGAGCAGGCGACCGCCGCGATCGTCGTGTCCTACTACTGGCACTTCGTCGATGTCGTCTGGATCGGCCTTTTCGCCACGATCTACCTGATCAAGTAGCCGGGACCGCTCCCGCAATTCCAGAAGCATCGACGCAGAAGATCCTGACACCGGGGTAATCCGTGAAAAAGCTCTCCGCACGACGACGCCATCCGTTGGCGGCGGTCGTCGTACTACTCCTCGCGCTGGCATGCACCGGGGGGCTGTACGTCCTGTTCGCACCCACGGACAAGGCTGCGGCCGACGAAACCGCCCAGTCTCTCGCCATCGACGAGGGCAAGAAGCTCTACTCCGTGGGCTGCGCCAGCTGCCACGGCACCGGCGGTCAGGGCACCTCCGACGGTCCGAGCCTCGTGGGTGTGGGCGCCGCGGCCGTCGACTTCCAGGTGGGCACCGGCCGTATGCCGGCCCAGCAGCCGGGCGCGCAGATCCCGAAGAAGAAGGTCATCTACACGCAGGCCGAGATCGACCAACTGGCCGCGTACATCTCCTCGCTGGGCGCCGGTCCGAACGTCCCGACCAACGCGCAGTACGGCCCCCAGGGTGCCGACATCGCCAAGGGCGGCGAGCTGTTCCGCACCAACTGCGCGCAGTGCCACAACTTCACCGGCAAGGGCGGCGCGCTCACGCACGGCAAGTACGCACCGGACCTCGAGGGCGTCAACCCGAAGCACATCTACGAGGCCATGCAGACCGGCCCGCAGAACATGCCGTCCTTCCCCGACACCACGCTGTCGGAGCAGAACAAGCAGGACATCATCGCGTACCTCGACGCGGTCAACGGTGACGACACCGAAAGCCCCGGCGGTCTTGAGCTGGGCGGACTCGGTCCGGTCAGCGAGGGCCTGTTCGGCTGGATCTTCGGCCTCGGCACGCTGATCGCGGTCGCCGTGTGGGTCGCCGCTCGGACCGCAAAGGCCAAGAAGTCATGAGTAGCCAAGACATTCCAGAAGAGAACCTGCCCGCAGAGCAGGAGCACGCGCACGGCGCGGTAGGCGTCGCGGACGAGAAGGACCCGTTCGCGGATCCCGGTCTGCCGCCCCATGAGCACCGGGTCCAGGACATCGACGAGCGGGCCGCCAGGCGGTCCGAGCGCGCGGTCGCCCTGATGTTCACGGTGTCGATGCTGGCCACCGTCGGCTTCATCGCCTCGTATGTGACGATCCCGCACGACAGGGCGGTCTACGTCTTCCCGATCGGGCACGTCAACGCGCTGAACTTCGCGCTGGGCCTGACCCTGGGCGTGGCGCTGTTCGCGATCGGCGCGGGCGCGGTCCACTGGGCCCGCACCCTGATGTCCGACGTGGAGGTCGCCGACGAGCGTCACCCGATCGAGGCCGCACCCGAGGTCAAGGCCAAGGTCATGGCCGACTTCCAGCAGGGTGCCAAGGAGTCCGCGCTCGGTCGCCGCAAGCTGATCCGCAACACGATGTTCGGCGCGCTGGCCCTGTTCCCGCTCTCCGGCGTGATGCTGCTGCGTGACCTCGGCCCGCTGCCCGGGACCAAGCTCCGGCACACGATGTGGCAGAAGGGCAAGCTGCTCGTCAACATGAACACCAACGAGCCGCTGCGTCCGTCCGACGTCGCGGTCGGCTCGCTGACCTTCGCCAAGCCCGAGGGCCTGGAGGAGCACGACGAGGAGTTCCAGACCGAGATCGCCAAGGCCGCCCTGATGATCGTCCGGATCCAGCCGAAAAACATCAAGGACAAGCGCGAACTCGCCTGGTCGCACCAGGGCATCGTCGCGTACTCGAAGATCTGCACCCACGTGGGCTGCCCGATCTCCCTGTACGAGCAGCAGACGCACCATGTCCTCTGCCCCTGCCACCAGTCCACCTTCGACCTCTCCGACGGCGCCCGGGTGATCTTCGGCCCCGCCGGTCACGCCCTGCCGCAGCTGCGCATCGGTGTGAACGACGAGGGCTACCTCGAGGCGCTCGGCGACTTCGAAGAGCCCGTCGGTCCGGCCTTCTGGGAGCGCGGATGAGTACTACAGCCAGCAACACGAGTCCAGCTGCCGACGGCGCGGCGGGCCGCTCCCGCGGCAAGGCCCCGGCCGGCGAGAAGGTCGCCGACTGGGCCGACGGACGGCTCGGGATCTACTCCCTGGCCAAGGCCAACATGCGCAAGATCTTCCCCGACCACTGGTCGTTCATGTTGGGCGAGGTCTGCCTCTACAGCTTCATCATCATCATCCTCACCGGTGTGTATCTGACGTTGTTCTTCCACCCGTCGATGAACGAGGTGGAGTACCACGGCAGTTACGTCCCGCTGCAGGGCCAGCTGATGTCCGAGGCGTTCAACTCGACCATGCACATCTCCTTCGAGGTGCGCGGTGGTCTGCTGATCCGGCAGATCCACCACTGGGCGGCGCTGATCTTCCTCGCCGGCATGTTCGTGCACATGATGCGCGTCTTCTTCACGGGTGCCTTCCGCAAGCCGCGTGAGGTCAACTGGCTGTTCGGTTTCCTGCTGTTCGTCCTGGGCATGTTCACCGGCTTCACCGGCTACTCGCTCCCGGACGACCTGCTCTCCGGCACCGGTGTCCGCTTCATGGAGGGCGCGATCCTGTCCGTGCCGATCGTCGGCACGTACCTGTCGTTCTTCCTCTTCGGCGGCGAGTTCCCGGGCGGCGACTTCGTGGCCCGCTTCTACTCGATCCACGTGCTGCTGCTGCCGGGCATCATGCTCGGCCTGGTCGTCGGCCACCTGATCCTGGTCTTCTACCACAAGCACACGCAGTTCGCGGGCCCCGGAAAGACGAACAACAACGTCGTCGGCATGCCGCTGCTGCCGGTCTACATGGCCAAGGCCGGAGGCTTCTTCTTCCTGGTCTTCGGTGTCATCGCGGCCATCGCGGCGATCGCCTCGATCAACCCGATCTGGGCCATGGGCCCCTACCGTCCGGACCAGGTGTCGACCGGCGCCCAGCCCGACTGGTACATGGGCTTCTCCGAGGGCCTGATCCGTGTGATGCCGGGCTGGGAGATCAACTTCTGGGGTCACACGCTCGTCCTGGGCGTGTTCATCCCGCTGGTGATCTTCCCGCTGGTGCTGGTCGCGATCGCGGTGTACCCGTTCATCGAGTCCTGGGTCACCGGCGACAAGCGCGAGCACCACATCCTGGACCGCCCGCGCAACGCCCCGACGCGTACGGCCTTCGGTGTCGCCTGGATCACCTGGTACATGGTGCTGCTGATCGGTGGTGGAAACGACCTGTGGGCCACCCACTTCCACCTGTCGATCAACTCCATCACCTGGTTCGTGCGGATCGCGTTCTTCGTCGGACCGGTCATCGCGTTCGTCATCACCAAGCGGATCTGCCTCGGCCTCCAGCGCCGCGACAGGGACACGGTGCTGCACGGCCGCGAGTCGGGCATCATCAAGCGCCTGCCGCACGGTGAGTTCATCGAGGTGCACGAGCCCCTCAGCCAGGAGCAGCTGCACACGCTCACCGCGCACGAGCAGTACCGCCCGGCCGAGATCGGCCCGACGGTCGACGCCAACGGCGTCGAGCGCAAGGTGAAGGGCTCCCAGAAACTGCGCGCCAAGCTCAGCGAGGCGTACTACGGCGAGGAGAGCCAGGTCCCCAAGCCGAGCGTCGAGGAGTACAAGGAGATCACGAGCGGCCACGGCCACCACTGATCACCGCGTCGCCACACCACGGCAAAAGGCCCTCGTCCGATCTTCGGACGGGGGCCTTCAGCCGTGCCCCGCGCTGGATAGGCTGACCCCGACGAGAACCGTGTCCCGCAGTCCGGGACTGACTCAGGAGCGGCTGATGAGCGCTGTGACCCCCGCTGGAGGCGACACCGCGGCGGACCGTTCCTGGCCGGAGGTACTGAGCGCGCTGCTCGGCGGGCAGGACCTGAGCACCGCCGACACGGCGTGGGCGATGGACCGCTTCATGAGCGGCGAGGCCACGGACGCCCAGATCGCGGGCTTCATGGTGGCGCTGCGGGCCAAGGGCGAGACGGTCGAGGAGATCACCGGTCTGGTCGAGGCGATGTACGCGCACGCGCAGCCCCTGGACATCCCCGGTCCGGCCGTCGACATCGTCGGTACGGGCGGCGACCGGGCCAGAACGGTCAACATCTCGACCATGTCCGCCATCGTGATCGCGGGCACCGGGGCGAAGGTAGTCAAGCACGGCAACCGGGCGTCGTCCTCCGCGAGCGGGTCCTCCGACGTGCTGGAGAAGCTCGGCATCAACCTGGACCTGGCGCCCGAGGGCGTGGCACGGGTGGTGGAGGAGGCCGGGATCACCTTCGCCTTCGCGGCCAAGTTCCATCCCTCGATGCGGTTCGTCGGCGCGGTCCGGCGGGATCTGGGGATCCCGACCTCCTTCAACCTCCTCGGTCCGCTGACGAACCCCGCCAGGGTCACCGCCTCGGCGATCGGCTGCTTCGACACCCGGATGGCGGGGCTCATCGCCGGCGTACTGGCCGAACGCGGCTCGTCCGCGCTGGTGTTCCGCGGCGACGACGGCCTCGACGAGCTGACCACCACGGCCACCTCCCGGGTGTGGATCGTGCGCGACGGCAAGATCACCGAGGAGGCCTTCGACCCGCGGGACGTCGGCCTGGACCTGGTTCCCGTGGAGGCGCTGAGAGGCGCCGACGCCGCCTACAACGCCGACGTCGCGCGGCGCCTCCTGGACGGCGAGAAGGGGCCCGTGCGGGACGCCGTACTGCTGAACTCGGCGGCCGCGCTGGTGGCGCTGGAGCCGACCGGAGCGCCGCTGACCGAGCAGATCAGCGCCGGGATGGAGAAGGCGGCACGGTCCGTCGACTCCGGCGCCGCGCAGCGGACGCTGGAGCGGTGGGTGTCCGCCAGCAACGCCTGACGATCGCACGGGTGTCCCGCGATCCGGACACGGGTTGCGGGACCGCGATCACTCCCGTACGTTTTTGCACCAGGTCATGAGTGACAGTCATGAGGCCCCGGCCGACTGTCCGGCAACCCTCCGTCCGTGGCGGGGTGCCCCGGGTGAAGACCAGGCCGTAGGCAGCAAGGTCTACGGCAAGCGCGGACCCCTCGCACTCGTCTGAGTGAGCGCGGCCAGGGGTCCTGGTCGTCGAGGAGCTTCCGTGAGTCAGCGAATGCGATAGGGCCGCAGAGCCCCGCCTCCGCATCCCCTTCCTCATCCTTCTCCACGCTTGAGCCGTACCCGCTCGCGTGGTGAATCAGCCTGCCTCATACGGGAGTTCAGTCATGTCCGTCTCCACCGCTGCCGCCGCCCAGACCGTCTGTGCCCCGCTGCCCGTGCTGGGCCGGGAGGTCACCGTCCCGCTCGTCACGGGTGGCGAGGTCACCTACGCGGCGCTCGACTACGCGGCCAGCGCCCCCGCCCTGCAGCGCGTCTGGGACGACGTGGCCGCGTACGCCCCGTACTACGGCAGTGTCCACCGCGGTGCCGGCTACCTCTCGCAGCTGTCCACCGACCTCTTCGAGAACGCCCGCAGGACGGTCGCCGAGTTCCTCGACTGCCGGCCCGACGACCAGCTGGTCTTCACCCGGTCCACCACCGACTCCCTGAACCTCCTCGCCGCCGCGCTCCCGGCCGACTGCCAGGTGTTCGTCTTCGAGACCGAGCACCACGCCTCGCTGCTGCCCTGGCAGGACACCCACGTCACCTACCTCGACGCCCCGCGCACCCCGGAGCAGGCCGTCGCGACCCTGGAGCGCGCCCTCGCCGACCGCGACCCTCGCGGCCCGGCCCTGGTCTGCGTCACCGGTGCCTCGAACGTCACCGGGGAGCTGTGGCCCGTACCGGAGCTGGCCGCCGCCGCCCACGCGCACGGCGCCCGGATCGTCCTCGACGCCGCCCAGCTCGCCCCGCACCACCCGGTGTCGGTGCGGGACCTCGACGTCGACTGGGTCGCCTTCTCCGGGCACAAGCTGTACGCCCCCTTCGGCTCCGGCGTCCTGGCCGGCCGGGCCGACTGGCTGCGGCAGGCCGAGCCGTACCTCGCGGGCGGCGGCGCCAGCCGCAAGGTCACGCGGCGCGAGGACGGGGGAGTGGACGTGGAGTGGCACGAGAGCGCGGCGCGGCACGAGGCCGGGTCGCCCAACGTCATCGGCGCCTACTCCATCGCCTCCGCCTGCAAGGCGCTGACGGAGGCCGGCTTCGACAGCCTGGTCGCCCGTGAGCGGTACCTGATCGAGAAGGTGCGGGCCGGCCTCGCCGAGGTGCCCGAGGTCCGGATCCTGTCCCTCTTCGGGGACGACGCCCCGCGCGTCGGCGTGATCTCCTTCGTCGTCGACGGCTGGAACAGCTCCCACGTCGCCGCCGCGCTCTCCGCCGAGTACGGCATCGGCGTGCGCGACGGTCTGTTCTGCGCCCACCCGCTGGTCCGCACCCTCCTCGGCACCGGCCCCGAGGCCCAGGGCGAGTGCGGAGCCCCCGAGGCCGCCCCGGGCGAGAAGTCCCTGAACGCCATCCGGGTGAGCTTCGGCGCCGGAACGCCGGACGAGCACGTGGAGCGGTTCGTCAAGGCCGTGAAGGAACTGGTGCGGGACGGCGCGCGGTGGAACTACCGGACCCAGGACGGCCGTTGCGTCCCCGCGGTCTGATCAGAACGCGCTGACGAGGCGGGGTTCACGAGGCGGGGTTCACGAGTCGAGTCCGATCGCGAACGCCGCCTCCAGGTCGTGCTGCGAGTACGTACGGAACGCCACGTGCGTGTCCGTCCCCTCGACCCCCGGAATCTTGCTGATCCGTCCGGGGATGATCTCCGCCAGGTCCTCGTGCCGCCTGACCCGGACCATCGCGATCAAGTCGTACGTACCGGTGACGGAGAAAACCTCGCTCACGCTGTCCAGCGAGGCGATCGACTCGGCGATCTCCGGAATCCGGTCCACGCTGGTCCTGATGAGCACGATCGCGGTGATCACGGTTGGTTCTCTCCCTCGGGGGCCGGAGCTGGGGCGGTCCTCACTTTAGTCCCACGCCCGAAACGGGCCCACGCGTAACCGAAGCCCAGCCCGAAGCCGACCAGGTGGGCCAGGTAGGCCACTCCCGGCCCCTGGGAGGCCCGCCCGGCCGCCAGCCACTGCAGCGCCGCCCAGAAGGGCAGCACCACCCACGCCGGGAAGCGCAGCGGCAGGAAGAAGAGGAACGGCAGAAGACTGGTCACCCTGGCCCCGGGGAACAGGTACAGGAACGCGCCGAGGACCGCCGAGATCGCCCCGGACGCGCCGACCAGGGACTGCTCGGAGTCCGCGTTGGCGGCGGCATACCCCAGCAGGGCGAGGTAGCCGCAGCCGGCGTAGAACACGGTGAACTGGACGCGGCCCATCCGGTCCTCGGTCATCACCCCGAAGACGTAGAGGAAGAGCATGTTGCCCAGCAGGTGCACCCAGCTGCCGTGGACGAACAGGGCCGTGGCAGGGGTGAGCGCGGCGCGCGCCGAGCCCTCGAACAGTTCGGTCGGGAGCACCCCCCAGCGGTGGAAATAGGCCCGCTGCGCGGTGAGCAGCGCCTCGCCGGAGCCGTACGCCGGATCGAGGCCCGCGGCCGGACCGATCAGGAAGATCAGGGAGCACAGGGAGATCAGTCCGTACGTCACCGGCGCGGGCGAGCTCCGGACCGATCTGCTCGCCCTGCCGATCGTCCGGCTCCAGTTGCTGATCATGAGCACAGAGCATGACGTAAGGGACGCAAAGGCCCAGACCGCCTCGCCGCCGTGGACGGCCGAGCGGCGAGTCCTCGCCAGGCCGTAGGGTGACGATCCACATGTACCGGGGATCACCTCACATCCCCGACACTGGAAGTACCGACACGAGAAGGAAGCGAACAGTCACGATGACGGTTCCCCTGCCGACCGCCACGACGCGGTGGCGCTGCACACTCTGCGGCAACCTCACCCGCTTCGACGTGACCCGCTCGTCGAAGGTCGTCGAGTACGTCCACCTCGACCTGGCCGGAGAGCCGAACGTCGAGGAGCGCGAGGTGGTCAGTGAGACCATCGAGTCGGTGCGCTGCCGCTGGTGCAACGCGGTGGACCAGGTGGAACTCGTGGACAGGCCGGGCGCCGGCTCCTGACGATGGGGGTCCCCCCGCTCGAGCGAAGTCGAGAGTGGGGGAGGGTCCCGCAAGGCATTGGGGTGACGATGGTGGAGACCGCAGGCGGGGGGCCGGGCGACGGCGCCGCTGAGGTGCTCGACCGTCCGCTGCCCGACGGCGTGCGCCGCAGGGTCGTACAGATCGTCTCCGACGGTTTCGGCGGGCTGACCGTCGGCGAGCTGCCCGCGCAGCTGAGGCAGTACGCCCGGTTCGCGCCCAACCGGCGGGCCAAGTTCGCCGGCAACGCGATGGCGGCCGCTCTGGAGACCGATCCGCTGTTCCGGCAGCGCATCGGCGAGAAGTTCCGGGAGGCCCAGCCGGAACTTTCCGGCGCCCTCGACTCCGGCTCGCCGCCCCCGGCCGCGGACCCGCTCGACGTGGCGGCCGCGGCCTACGTACTGCGGCCCACGGGCTGGGTGAAGCTGGTGACCGCGGCCGGCGAGGAGGCCCAGCGGGCCGACGCCGAGCGCGCGGACGAGGAGAGCCGGGCCGAGCTGGAGCGGCTGCGTGAGGAGCTCGACCGGGCCCGTGAGCAGACCCGGACCGAGACCGAGCGGCTGCGCGGTGAGCTGGATTCGGCCAGGAAGGCAGCGGACTCGCTGCACCGGAAGCTGCGCGCCGCCCTGAGCGATGTGAAGCGCGGCGAGGCCGCGCTGCGCAAGGCGCACGGCGAGATGGAGACCGCGCGCGCCGAGGGGCAGGCCCAGATCTCCGCCGTCGAGAGCGAGTCGCGGCGGCTGAAGGCCCGCCTCACCGAGGCGGAGGCCGCCCTGGAGGCCACGCGTCGGGCGGCCCGCGAGGGACGCAGCGTCGAGGACATGCGCGTACGGCTGCTTCTGGACACCTTGCTGGACGCGGCACAGGGGCTGCGGCGGGAGCTGGCGCTGCCGCCCGTCTCCGTGCGGCCGGCCGAGACCGTGGACGCGGTCGAACCGGGGCGAATGACCCCCAAGGACATCGCGGCGCGGGCGTTGTCGGAGAACGACCCCGCGATCCTCGACCAACTGCTGGCGCTGCCCCAGGCCCATCTCTTGGTCGACGGCTACAACGTGACCAAGACCGGCTATCCCCAGATGCCCCTGGAGAAGCAGCGGTTGCGGCTCCTCGGTCAGCTCTCGCAGCTCGCCGCGCAGACCGGGGCGGAGGTGACCTGTGTCTTCGACGGGGCCGAGTTGGCCGCGCCGGTGCTGCTGGCGCCGCCGCGCGGGGTGCGGGTGCTGTTCTCCAAACCGGGTGTCACTGCCGACGAGTTGATCCGCCAGCTCGTGCGCGCGGAGCCCCCGGGCCGTCCGGTGATCGTCGCGTCGACCGACCGCGAGGTGGCCGACGGAGTGGCTCGGGCGGGAGCCCGGCCGGTCGCTTCTGTGGTGCTTCTCAAGCGGCTGTCCTGAATCCGTCAACGTAGAGGTTTAACGCCTGAATTGGCGGAATGGTCACGCAACGTAGCGTCAACACGGCGTCACTTCCTGTGGGTTGAGTGCAAAGAATGCAGGGTGTGATGATATTTTTCGTGTGAGGATTTGAACTGATCACAAGAAGGTCACTAAGGTCGGCTCGAACCTCTGAGCGGGTGATCACTCAAAAGAAGGAGTTCACCTCCGTGGCGTCCCATCGTCGACCCAAGCAGCCGAGCCGTACTCGGGTGACCGTGCTCACCACTGCCGCCGCCGCTGCCGTGGCCTTCAGCGCCAACGCCGCCAATGCGGCGCCCAGCGAGAAGCCGAGCAAGGACGAGGTCAAGACCAAGGTCGACGCGCTCTACGAAGACGCCGAGGCGGCCACCGAGAAGCTCAACGGGGCCACGGAGAAGGAGGAGAAGCTCCAGAAGGAGATCTCCACCATCCAGGACAACGTCGCCCGCGGCCAGGCGGACCTCAACGAGCTGCGCGACTCCATGGGTCTGGCGGCCGCCGCGCAGTACCGTACCGGCAGCATCGACTCCTCCCTGCAGCTCTTCCTGTCGTCGAACCCGGACGACTACCTGGACAAGGCGTCCACCGCCAACCAGCTCAGCGACCAGCAGGTCGAGGCGCTGAGGAAGATCCAGGAGAAGCAGCGGGAGCTCGCCCAGGACCGCTCCGAGGCGTCCGGGAAGCTCCAGGACCTCGCCGCCACCCGTACCGAACTGGCCAAGAAGAAGAAGCAGGTCCAGAGCAAGCTGGCCGAGGCGAACAAGCTCCTCAACTCGATGACGGCCGCCGAGAAGGCCGCCCTCTCCGCCCAGCAGGACCGCGCCAGTCGTGCCTCGACCGAGCGGGTGGAACTCGCTGACACCCCCGCCTCCGCCGGTTCCGGCCGCGCCGCGGCCGCCTTCTCGGCAGCCCAGAGCCAGCTCGGCAAGCCGTACTTCTACGGCGGCACCGGCATGGCCTCCTTCGACTGCTCGGGCCTGACCTCCTACGCCTACGCCCAGGCCGGCATCGGCATCCCGCGCACCTCGGAGTCCCAGGCCACCATCGGTCAGCGCATCTACTCCCAGAGTCAGCTCAAGGTCGGCGACCTGGTGTTCTTCTTCAACGACCTGCACCATGTCGGTCTCTACGCGGGCAACGGCCAGATCATCCACGCGCCGCGCACCGGCACGGTCGTCCGTTACGAGTCGATGAGCACGATCGGCGGCCCGTTCATGTTCGGCGTCCGCGTCTGACCCGGACGGTTCAAGATCAGGACACCGCACCGCCCGAACGGGCGAATCGCCACGACATGAAATGACCCCACGCCCCGCCCATGACCTGCGTCATAGGCGGGGCGTCGCGTTCGGGTACCCCGGAGGTCGTTGGTGGGGCCCCCTCCGCCGGGCTACTGTCTGCCGCGTTTCCCTGTCCGCCAGCGGAAGGAGTGCGGCTTCCCGTGGGGTCCCATCGCCGCCTTGCACCGTCCGGGTTCGACCGGGGCGCCAGTGCAGCGCTCTGTGTCATGTCAGCCGCGGCCGCAGCCCTCGGGGTCCTGCCGGCCACCTCGGCCGTCGCCGCACCGCACGACGACACCCGTGCCGAGGTGGACCGCCTCCACGAGGAGGCCGAAGCCGCCACCGAGGCCTTCAACAAGGCCGACGAGCGCGCCGCCTCGCTGCGCGAGGAGGTGAGCGGCGCCCAGGACCGCATCGCCCGCCAGCAGGAACGCATCAACACCTTGCGGGACGCGCTCGGTTCGCTGGCCGGCGCCCAGTACCGTTCCGGCGGCCTCGACCCGTCCCTCGCGCTGCTGTTCTCCGACGACCCGGACGACTACCTCGACAAGGCCGCCGTCCTCGACCGGATCAGCGCCCACCAGGCCGGGAAGCTCAAGAGCCTCCAGTCGGCCATGCGCGAACTCGCGCAGGAGCGCTCCGAGACGGGCCGCAGGCTTGCCGAACTGGAGAAGAGCCGCAAGGCCGTCGCCTCCCACAAACGGACTGTGGAGGCGAAGCTCGCCAAGGCCCGGGCGCTGCTCAACTCCCTGCCGTCCGACGAGCGGGCCGCCTACGACCGGGCCTCGCGTTCCGGCCGCGCGGACCTGCCCGACCTCGGGAGTGCCGCGGCGCCCTCGGCCCGGGCGGCGGCCGCCGTCGCCGCGGCCCGGGCCGCGCTCGGCAGGCCGTACATCTGGGGCGCCAACGGCCCCTCCGGCTTCGACTGTTCGGGCCTGATGCAGTGGTCGTACGCGCAGGCCGGCGTCGCCCTGCCGCGCACCTCGCAGGCCCAGCGCTTCGCCGGCCTCCAGGTCCCGCTCTCCCAGGCCCAGCCCGGTGACCTGGTCACCTATCGCAACGACGCCAGCCATGTCGCGATGTACATGGGCAACGGCCAGGTGATCCACGCCCCCTACCCCGGGGCGCCGGTGCGCTACGACCCGGTGAACATGATCCCCGGAGCGACCGTCACACGGGTCTGACCGCGCGCCCACGTCCCCCGTACGATCGGAACGTGGCAGGACGAGGGCGGGCGCCGGGACGCGGAGCCGTGGCGTGGTGTCTGGTACTGCTCGTGGCCCTGGTGGGCTGCGGCGGCAGGCCCGCCACCGACCACACGCGGACGGACCTCCAGCAGATCCTCGACCGGCGGGCGACCGCGGTGCTCGACCGGGACCGCGCGGCGTTCGTCCGGACCGGAGCGCTGAGCTGGTTCGAGAACCTCAGCGCGGTCCCGCTCGCCGCCTGGTCCTACCGGGTCACCGCCCTGCACCGCACCGGCGACACCGCCACCGCCGACGCCGAGCTCAGCTACCGCGTCCAGGGCTACGACCAGGCTCCCGTCACCGTCGGCCGCACCCTGGAGCTCTCCCTGGACGCGGGCGGCCGGTGGTACGTGGACGCCGAACAGCCCGCCAGGAAGTCCCCACAGCAGCCGTGGGACCAGGGCGAGGTGATCGTCGTCCGCGGGGAGCACAGCCTGGTCCTGGGGGTCGGACAGACCGGTGAGGCACTGCACGTCTACGCCGACCTGGCGGACCGTGCCGTGCCCGCCGTGTCAAAGGCGTGGGGCACCGACTGGTCCCGGCATGTCGTCGTCCTCGTACCGAAGTCGCTGGAGGGCATGGCGGGGCTGCTCGGCTCGCCCGTCTCCGCGTACCGCGGGATCGCCGCGGTCACCACCGGCGAGACGGGCGCACCGGCGCGGGCGCCCGCGGACCGGATCATCGTCAACCCCGACGCGTACGGCGTCCTCGGCGCGCTCGGCAAACAGGTCGTGCTCACCCACGAGACCACCCATGTCGCCACCCGCGCCCACACCACCCCCGCGACACCGCTGTGGCTGTCCGAGGGATACGCGGACTGGGCCGGCTACCGCGACAGCGGCCGTACGCCCGCGCAGGCCGCGCCGGAGCTGCGGGACACCGTGTCCGCGGGCAAGGTGCCCGCGGCGCTGCCGCCCGACCAGGACTTCGGCTTCAGCGGGAACGCGACCGATCTGGCACGGGCGTACGAGGGCGGCTGGATGGCCTGCCGGATGATCGCCGAACAGTGGGGCGAGGTACGGCTGGGCGCCTTCTACCGGACGGTGGGCACGCACCGGAAGCGGGCGGGGGCGGTCGAGGACGCGATGAAGAAGGTCCTCGACATGACACCGGAGGCGTTCACCGCCCAGTGGCGGGACTATCTGCGGGAGCAGTTGGGCTGAGGGGGCTGTCCGGGGGCGCAGTCGGGCTGAGACGGCCGGGGGCGGCAGGTGGCCGGGTGCGGTCCGGCGGTCCGGGTGCCGCCTTCGTCGCCGGGCCCGGTGTCGCCCGCGACGGTGGGCCGTGGCTCAGGAGGCTGTGGTTCAGGAGGCGTGGTTCAGCAGGCGTGGTTCAGGAGGCCGACGTCTCCTTGGTGCGGGGTGCCTGACCCGGGATCTGGGCCTGCCCGGGCTTCGGGACCGTCGCGCGCCACAGGATGCGGGCGGCGGTGACGGTGGCGAGGACCAGCAGCACGTTGCGGACGCTGAGGAGGATGACGCCGAGCGGGTCGCTCGCCACGACGTGCGCGAACCAGAGCGGGAACTCCAGGACCGTCACGAAGCACGCCACCAGGAGCATGCCCGCCGGCGCGCCCATCCGGCTGTCCCGGAAACACAGGCAGACCGCCGCCAGGCCGACCAGCCACACCAGGTACTGCGGGCTGATCACCCGGCTGGTGGTGGTGAACATCAGCACCGCCACGAAGGCCGCGTCGGCCATGGTGTGTGCCTCGAACCGGGTCGCCAGCAGCCGCCACAGCAGCAGCCAGCCGAACGCCATGCCGGTCAGCGCGAGCGCCGCGGTGCTCACGTAGGTCACCCACGGCCCGACGAACTCGACCGAGCCGTAGTTCAGCAGCACCTCGCCGGCCCAGCCGTGGTGCCGGGCGACATGGAAGACGAGGGAGCCGAGCGACTCCACCTCGGTGCCCCGGTCGCGTTGGAAGGTCAGGAAGGCGAAGGCGCCGGGCATGGAGACGGCGAACACCGCGGCCAGCCCGGAGACGGTCACCGCCGCCGCGGCCCAGGTACCGCGCCTGCGGGCGCCCAGGAGCAGCAGGGCCGGCCACACCTTCAGCATCGCCCCGAAGCCCGCCAGGGCACCCATCAGCCGGGGGTGCCGGGAGCCCGCGAGCAGGGCGGCGACCGCGACCGCGACGACCAGCACGTCGTAGCGGGCGTACACGGTCGGCCCGAGCAGCGGCACGCCCGCTCCCCACACCCAGGCCCCGCGCAGCCGCCGGCCCGGGCGCAGGCCCGCGTACACCAGCAGGGCGAGGACGACCAGGTCGGCGAGGAAGGCGAGGACGAAGAACGCCGAGGCGTAGTCCAGGCCGGGCAGCAGCGCGGGGGAGAGGATCGCGAGGGCGGCGGCGGGCGGGTACTGCCAGGTGACGTCGTCCAGCGGGAAGGTGCCGGTGCGCAGGATGTCGTACCAGTCCTGGTAGATGACCGACACGTCGCTGGTGACGTCCGGGCCGGGGAAGACGTACACCTTGAACACGAAGAGCAACAGCAGCAGCCTGGTCACGCCCCAGGTGAGCAGCAGGCAGGTCGGTGACCGCCTCGCGCCCGTCGTCCCCACGTGCTCCATGCTCCCCTGCCGTTCGATTCCGACGTGAAGGGAACATGATGTCCCGCTCCTCTGTGAGCGTGCCATAAACGCGGCCGGGGGCCGTCGGGAGCGGGCGGTTCGGTAGGGTCTGCGGCGATGCACAAGACTCTCGTCGTCACGAACGACTTCCCGCCCCGGCCGGGTGGGATCCAGGCGTTCCTGCACAACATGGCGCTGCGGCTCGATCCCGAGCGGCTGGTCGTCCACGCGTCCACCTGGAAGCGCTCCCGGGAGGGCGTCGAGGCCACCGCCGCGTTCGACGCCGAGCAGCCCTTCACCGTCGTACGGGACTCCACGACGATGTTGCTGCCGACGCCCGGGGCGACCCGGCGGGCCGTCGGGCTGCTGCGGGAGCACGGGTGCACGTCGGTGTGGTTCGGGGCGGCGGCGCCACTCGGGCTGATGGCGCCGGCGCTGCGCAGGGCGGGCGCCGAGCGGCTGGTCGCCACCACTCACGGGCACGAGGCCGGATGGGCGCAACTGCCCGCCGCGCGCCAGTTGCTGCGCCGGATCGGGGAGTCCACGGACACGATCACCTATCTCGGCGAGTACACGCGCTCCCGGATCGCCGCCGCGCTGACACCGGACGCGGCCGGACGGATGGCGCAACTGCCGCCCGGGGTCGACGAGAAGACCTTCCACCCGGGCTCGGGCGGCGGCGAGGTCCGGGCGCGGCTCGGGCTGACCGACCGGCCGGTGGTGGTGTGCGTGTCCCGGCTGGTCCCGCGCAAGGGGCAGGACACGCTGATTCTGGCCATGCCCCGGATCCTGGCCGCCGAGCCGGACGCCGTCCTGCTGATCGTCGGCGGCGGACCCTACGAGAAGGAACTGCGCAGGCTCGTCCACGAGACCGGGGTCGCCGATTCCGTGCGCTTCACGGGCGCGGTGCCCTGGTCGGAGCTGCCCGCGCACTACGGCGCCGGGGACGTGTTCGCGATGCCGTGCCGGACCCGGCGGGGCGGGCTCGACGTCGAGGGGCTCGGGATCGTGTACCTGGAGGCCTCGGCGACCGGGCTGCCGGTCGTCGCCGGAGACTCCGGTGGCGCCCCGGACGCGGTGCTCGACGGCGAGACCGGCTGGGTGGTGCCCGGCGGGTCCGTGGAGCAGGTCGCCGAACGGATCGTCGTCCTCCTCGGGGACGCCGAGCTGCGGCGGCGGATGGGGGAGCGGGGACGCGCCTGGGTCGAGGAGAAGTGGCGCTGGGACCTGCTGGCACAGAAGCTCAAGCAGCTGCTGTAGGACGCCCCGCAGGGGCGCGAGGCTGTGCCGATCCGCGTTGATCCAAGTCGATCCGCGGCTCGGCCGCGTGGGCGCGGTACACCGCACTGCGCGGGTGCGGTACACCGCACGCGTGGGCGCGGCACGCCGCACACCACCCGCAGCTGCCCCATCCGCGCGCCCGGCCCAACAGATGGCGTCTGCGGCCGACAAGACCCCTAGCCGGAACCGGAAAATCCGCACATGCTGCGAACATGACAGAAAAACTGATGCAGCATCAGCTGACGAGACGTCACATGCTGGGTATGGCCGCCCTGCAGACCGCGGCCGCCCTCGGCTTCACCCGCGTCGGCCTCCAGTCCGCCCGGGCGGCTGAGCCCGACGCCGCCGAAACCGCCCCCGCCATCGTCGTCGGCTCCGGATACGGTGCCGCCGTCGCCGCCCTCCGCCTCGGCCAGGCCGGCATCCGCACCCTCGTGCTCGAAATGGGCCAGCTCTGGAACACCCCCGGCTCCGACGGCAAGATCTTCTGCCCCACCACCGCCCCGGACCAGCGGTCCATGTGGTTCCGCACCCGCACCGAGGCCCCGCTGGCCTCGTTCCTGTGGCTGGACGTCGTCAACCGGAACATCAGCGCGTATCCCGGGGTCCTGGACCGGGTTCACTTCGACGCCATGTCCGTGTACGTCGGCCGGGGCGTCGGCGGCGGTTCCCTGGTCAACGGTGGCATGGCGGTCACGCCGCTGAAGTCGTACTTCGCCGAGCAGTTCCCCACCGTCGACGCCGACGAGATGTACAACACCTACTTCCCGCGCGCCCGTTCCGCACTCGGCGTCAACAGCGTCGACCCGGCCTGGTTCGAGTCGACGGAGTGGTACACCTTCACCCGGGTCTCGCGCGCCCACGCGCAGAAGACGGGTCTGAAGACCACCTTCGTGCCCAACGTCTACGACTTCGGGTACATGCAGCGCGAGGCGGCCGGCACGGCCACCAAGTCGGCACTGGGAGGCGAGATCATCTACGGCAACAACCAGGGAAAACGGAGCCTGGACAAGACGTATCTCGCCGCCGCGCTCGGCACCGGCAAGGTCACGATCCACACCCTGGAGAAGGTGACCGGGATCAGCCGGGCGAACGACGGGACGTACGTCCTGACCGCCGACCGGATCGACGTCACCGGCAAGGTCGTGGAGACCAAGCAGTACGGCTGTACGTACCTGTTCCTCGGCGGCGGCAGCGTCGGCACCAGCGAACTCCTCGTCCGCGCCCGGGAGACGGGCACGCTCCCGGCGCTGAACGCCGGCGTGGGCGCCGGGTGGGGTACCAACGGCAACGTGATGCTGGGCCGCGCCAACCACCTGTGGGACACGGTCGGCGCCAACCAGTCCACCATTCCGGTCATGGGCATCGACGACTGGGCCAACACCGACAACCCCGTCTTCGCCGAGATCGCCCCGATGCCGGCGGGGCTGGAAACCTGGGTCAGTCTGTATCTGGCGATCACCAAGAACCCGCAGCGGGCGTCGTTCTCGTACGACGCCTCGACCCGCTCGGTGAAGCTCGACTGGAGCGCCGCCCACAGCGCCGTCTCGGTGGGCATGGCGAAGAAGCTGTTCGACCGGATCAACGCGGCCAACTCCACGATCTACCGCTACGACCTGTTCGGCTCGTCCAACAAGATCTTCGCCGACGACTTCACGTACCACCCGCTCGGCGGCTGTGTGCTGGGCAAGGCGACCGACAACTACGGCCGGGTGAAGGGGTATTCGAAGCTGTACGTCACCGACGGCTCGCTCGTGCCGGGGTCGATCGGGGTGAACCCGTTCGTGACGATCACCGCGCTCGCCGAACGGAACATGGCGCGGGTCCTCGCCGAGGACACCACGCCATGACACTCCGTCAGCAGGCCTGCTACTTCTGGTAGATGGCCTCGATCTCGGCCGCGTAGTCCTTCGCGACCACATTGCGCTTGAGCTTCAGCGACGGCGTGAGGTGGCCCGAGTCCTCCGTGAACTGGGAGGAGAGAATGCGGAACTTCCGCACCGATTCCGCCTTCGACACCGCGGCGTTGCCGTCGTCGATCGCGGCCTGGATCGCCGCCTTCAGGTCCGCGTCATCACGCAGCGACGCCGCGGTGGAGCCGGCCGGTTTGCCGTGCTCGGCCGCCCAACGGCCCAGGAACTCCTCGTCGATGGTGACCAGCGCGCCCACGAACGGCCGCCCGTCGCCCACCACCATGCACTCCCCGACCAGCGCGTGCGCCCGGATGCGGTCCTCGATCACGGCCGGGGCCACGTTCTTGCCGCCCGCCGTGACGATGATCTCCTTCTTGCGGCCGGTGATGCGGAGGTAGCCGTCCTCGTCGAGGGTGCCGATGTCGCCGGTGTGGAACCAGCCGTCGGCCAGCGCCTCCGCGGTCGCGGCCTCGTTGTTCCAGTACCCGGTGAACAGGTGCTCGCCGTGCAGCAGCACCTCGCCGTCGTCCGCGATCCGGATCACCGAACCGGGCAGCGGCTGGCCGACCGTGCCGATCTTCTGGCGGTCCCACGGGTTGAAGGCCGTCGCGGCACAGGACTCGGTCAGGCCGTAGCCCTCCAGGACCGTGAAGCCGATACCCCGGAAGAAGTGCCCCAGGCGCTCGCCCAGCGGGGCGCCACCGGAGATCGCGTACTCGCCCTTGCCGCCGAGCGCCGCGCGCAGCTTGCTGTAGACGAGCTTGTCGAAGGTCTTGTGCTTGATCTTCAGACCGAGCGACGGGCCCGACGGGGTGTCCAGCGCCTTGCTGTACGCGATCGCGGTGTCCGCGGCCTTGTCGAAAATCTTGCCCTTGCCGTCCGCCTGCGCCTTGGCCCGCGCCGAGTTGTAGACCTTCTCGAAGACCCGCGGGACGCCCAGGATCAGCGTCGGCCGGAACGAGGCCAGCTCGCCGGTGAGGTTCGTGATGTCCGGGACGGCGCCCAGCTTGATCGGTGCCATCATCGGCGCGACCTGGATCAGCCGGCCGAAGACGTGCGCCAGCGGCAGGAACAGGAGGACCGAACACCCGCCGGTGCGGAACAGCGGGCGCAGGCGCTCGACGACGTTGCCGCACTCGGCGAAGAAGCTGCGGTGGGTGAGCACACAGCCCTTGGGCCGGCCGGTGGTGCCGGAGGTGTACACGATGGTCGCCGGGTCGTCGGCCTTGGCGAGCGAGCTGCGCTTGTCGACGGCGTCGTCCGTGACGTCCTGGCCGAGGCGACGGAGTTCCTGCACACCGCCGGCCTCGATCTGCCAGACGTGCTTGAGCGCGGGCAGACCGTCACGCACCGACTCGACGGCGGCCGCGTGGTTGTCCAGTTCGACGATGCAGGCGGTGGCGCCCGAGTCGGAGAGGATCCACTGGACCTGCTCCGGCGAACTGGTCTCGTACACCGGCACGGTGATCGCGCCCGTGCTCCAGATCGCGAAGTCCAGCAGCGTCCACTCGTAGCGGGTGCGGGACATCAGGGCGACCCGGTCGCCGGGCTGCACGCCGGAGGCGATGAGCCCCTTGGCGGCGGCGTGCACCTCGGCGAGGAAGACGGTGGCCGTCACGTCCTGCCACACACCGCCCGCCTTGCGGGCGATGACGGCGACATCCGGGTGCTGCGCGGCGTTTCTCCGGACGATGTCGGTGAGATTGCCGTCCGCAGGGACCTCGTACAAAGCCGGAAGGCTGAACTCGCGCAAGACTGCTGCTCCTCATAGGGCGCCGACGCCACGACGTTGCTGATGCGACGGTGCGGTCCACGGCCCGGGCAGGTGCTCAGGGCCCTCACCCCGGGGCCTGGGGGCGCCGCGGTGGAAAACCTGAGTACGACTGGACCGATCGGATGTTACCCGCCGGTATGGCTCCTTCGGCAGGGGCCCCGGCGAGATGTTCGCCGCGTCATACAGATCGGTGTTTCTTCGTGTCGGGTTTCTTCGCGCACAGTAGTCCACGTACTAACTGACTGGCCAGTAACCCCATGTTCCGCCGCCTCTGTTCACGTATGCCGCACACGCTTACGCTTGATCGACATGGCACCCACACCGCCCGGTAACGACAGGACGCGCGTTCATGTGGTCAGCGACGTGCACGGAAACGCCCGCGACCTGGTTCGCGCCGGTGAGGGCGCGGACGCCCTGGTCTGCCTGGGCGACCTCGTCCTCTTCCTCGACTACGCCGACCACTCGCGCGGGATCTTCCCCGACCTCTTCGGCGTGGAGAACGCCCACCGCATCGTCGCGCTGCGCACCGCCCGCCGTTTCGAGGAGGCGCGCGAGCTCGGGGCCCGGCTGTGGGCGGGCGTCGGCGGAGACCGGGCGGCGGTGATCGAGCAGGCGGTACGCAAGCAGTACGCCGAGATGTTCGCGGCCTTCCCGACGCCGACGTATGCCACCTATGGCAATGTCGACATACCGTCTTTGTGGCCGCAGTACGCCGGCCCGGGCACGACCGTGCTCGACGGGGAGCGGGTGGAGATCGGCGGCTGGGTCTTCGGCTTCGTCGGCGGCGGCCTGCGCACCCCCATGCGCACGCCGTTCGAGATCAGCGACGAGGAGTACGCCGCGAAGATCGAGGCGGTCGGCGAGGTCGACGTGCTGTGCACGCACATCCCGCCGGAGGTGCCGGAGCTGGTCTACGACACCGTGGCACGCCGTTTCGAACGGGGGAGCCGGGCGCTGCTGGACGCGATCCGGCGCACGCGGCCCCGGTACGCGCTGTTCGGCCACGTCCATCAGCCGTTGGCGCGGCGGATGCGGATCGGGGCGACCGAATGCGTGAACGTGGGGCACTTCGCCGGGACCGGGAAACCGTGGGCGCTGGAATGGTGAGCGAGCGCGGGGATGAGTGTCGCGGGATGAGCGAGCGGGGGAACGTCGAGCGCGAGGATGGGTGAGCCGGGAACGCCGAGCACGGGAACGCCGAGCACGGGAACGCCGAGCACGGGAACGCCGAGCGCGGGATGGTGAGCGTGTGGATGGTGAGGGCTTCCCGGTGACCGGGGCGGATGGGGTGAAGTCGGCCGGTCGCGTGCGCGGTAGCCTTCACGCTGCACACACGTGCGCAGCACGACCTCAGTACCGGCCCGTATCTGGAGGAGCCACGGCGATGGCGGAACACACCAGCTCGAGCATCACGATCGAGGCGCCACCGGCCGAGGTCATGGCGGTGATCGCCGACTTCGCCCGCTATCCGGACTGGACCGGAGAGGTGAAGGAGGCGCAGGTCCTCAAGACGGACGAGCGGGGCCGCGCCGAGCAGGTCCGGCTCGTCATGGACGCCGGCGCCATCAAGGACGACCAGACCCTGGGCTACACCTGGACGGGCGACCACGAGGTCTCCTGGACCCTGGTCAAGTCCCAGATGCTGCGGTCCCTCGACGGCTCCTACCTCCTGAAGTCGGCGGGCGCGGGGGCGACGGAGGTCACGTACCGCCTCACCGTCGACGTCAAGATCCCGATGCTCGGCATGATCAAGCGCAAGGCGGAGAAGGTCATCATCGACCGGGCCCTGGCGGGATTGAAGAAGCGGGTGGAGTCGGGGAAGAGGTAAGCGGGTGGAGTCGGGGAAGAAGTAGGGGACCTGGCTGGTAGGGGACCTGGTCGTGCCGGGTACCCGGCAGTGCGCGCCCACCATCCGCCTCCGTTACGGTTCACCCCCATGCGCACCATCCTGATCACGGGCCCCGGCGGCAGCGGCCGTACCACCGTCGCCGCCGCCACCGCCCTCGCCGCCGCCCGTGAGGGCACCCGCACCCTCCTCCTCGGTGCGGACCGCACCGACACCCTCGGCGCGGCCCTGGGCACGGCGACGGGACCGGCCCCCCGACAGGTCGCGCCGAACCTCACCGCCTGGCGCCCGGACGCCGCCGAACGCTTCCGCGAGGACCTCACCGCGTTCCAGTCCCGCGCGACGACCGCCCTCGACCTGCTCGGCGCCTCCCGCCTGGACCCCGAGGAGGTCACCCCCCTGCCCGGCGCCGAGGAGCTCTCCCTGCTCCGCGCCCTGCGTGATGCCACCCTCGCCGAGGCCCACGACCTCGTGGTCGTCGACCTCCCGCCCATCCCGCAGGCGCTCGCCCTGTTCGCGCTCCCCGAGGAACTCCGCCGCTACCTGCGCCGACTGCTCCCGCCCGAGCGGCAGGCGGCCCGCGCCCTGCGCCCCGTCCTCGGCCGGCTGGCCGGCGTGCCGATGCCCGCGGAATGGCTGTACGAGACCGCCGCCCGCTGGGACGTCGAGCTCGCCGCCGTCGAGGCGGTGCTCGCCGACCGCGACACCGTCGTACGGCTGGTCGCCGAACCCGGCCCGGCCGGTGCCGACTCCGTCCGCGGGGCCGGCCTCGCCCTCGCCCTGCGCGGCCTGCGTCCCGACGTGCTGGTGGCCAACCGGGTCCTGCCGGAGGCCGCGCAGGACACCTGGTCGGCCGGTCTGATCGCCCAGCAGCGCAAGACCCTGGACGAGTGGCGGGCGCCGTACGACGTCCGGACCGTCGCTCATCGCGGCCACGACCCGCGCGGCACCGACGATCTCGCCGCGCTCGCCGTCCCCGGGGTCAACGGCACGACCTCCACCGTCGGGTGGTCCGTGACCGACCGGCTCGCCGAGGACGGGGTGCTGGTCTGGCGCATCCCGCTGCCCGGCGCCCTACGCGACGAGCTGGACCTGATCCGGCGCGGCGACGAACTCGTCGTCAGCGCGGGCCCGTTCCGCCGGATCGTGCCGTTGCCGTCCGCGCTGCGCCGCTGCACCGTCGCCGGGGCCGCCCTGCGCGACGGCGAGTTGCGCATCCGGTTCGCGCCGGACTCGGGTCTCTGGCCCCAGACCCGGTGAACCGGTTCACCGGATGTCTGGCCGCAGACCGTGAACCGGCCGGGCCCGTTCGGGTAACGTCGTAGAGACGAACCGTAGTCAGGAGTCCGTCATGAGCGAAAAGCTCCCCCCGTCCGAGGAGGGCGGGCGCGAGGCCGTGGACGAGGCGCGGGCGACCGACGCCGACGCCTGGGCGACGGCCTGTGCCGAGGACCTCGCGGCGGAGAAGACCCGCCGCCGCACCCAGTACGGGCCGCCTCCGGGCACGGCCGCCGAGGAGCTGCGCAAACTCGTCGACACCGTCGCGGACAAGCTGTCCGGCCTCCAGTCCCCGCTGCTCGGGGCGGTCGCCGGTCCGGCCGCCCAGCAGGTGGTGAAGCAGGTCGTCCAGCAGGCCAAGGCCGCCGTCGAACCCGTGATAGAGCGCAATCCGGACCTCTTCGACCATCTGGCCAACGCGGGGAGCGAGCTGCTGGCCGCGTACCGGTCGGCCGTCCAGGCCCAGGAGCGGCGCTGGACGACCCCCGAGCGAGACGCGCGCGACCTCGACGAACCCCGTCGCGGCAAGGGCGACGAGCCCGGCCCCGGCGAACGCATCGACTTGGACTGACGCCCCCCTCGGGTACGGTTGGCCGTAGCGGGGCTCGACCGAAACTGAGGGATTCATGGGACTCACCATCGGCGTCGATATCGGCGGCACGAAGATCGCAGCCGGTGTGGTCGACGAGGAAGGCAACATCCTCTCGACCCACCAGGTGCCGACCCCGGGCACGCCCGACGGCATCGTGGACGCCATCGCCTCCGCGGTCGACGGCGCGCGCGCCGGGCACAAGATCGTCGGCGTGGGCATCGGTGCCGCCGGCTACGTCAACCGCCAGCGCTCGACGGTCTACTTCGCGCCGAACATCGACTGGCGCCAGGAGCCGCTGAAGGAGAAGGTCGAGGCCCGCGTGGGCCTCCCGGTCATAGTGGAGAACGACGCCAACGCGGCCGCGTGGGGCGAGTACAAGTTCGGGGCCGGCAAGGGCCACCGCAACGTCATCTGCATCACCCTCGGCACCGGCCTGGGCGGCGGCATCATCATCGGCAACAAGCTGCGCCGCGGACACTTCGGGGTGGCCGCCGAGTTCGGCCACATCCGTATGGTCCCGGACGGCCTGCTGTGCGGCTGCGGCTCGCAGGGCTGCTGGGAGCAGTACGCCTCCGGCCGCGCCCTCGTCCGGTACGCCAAACAGCGCGCCAACGCGACCCCGGAGAACGCGGAGATCCTCCTCGGCCTGGGTGACGGCAGCCCCGAGGGCATCGAGGGCAAGCACATCTCCATGGCTGCCCGCCAGGGCGACCCGGTCGCCGTCGACTCCTACCGCGAGCTCGCCCGCTGGGCCGGCGCCGGCCTCGCCGACCTCGCCTCCCTCTTCGACCCGTCCGCCTTCATCGTCGGCGGCGGCCTCTCGGACGAGGGCGAACTGGTCCTCGACCCCATCCGCAAGTCCTACAAGCGCTGGCTGGTCGGCGGCAACTGGCGCCCGGTGGCCGATGTGATCGCCGCGCAACTGGGCAACAAGGCAGGCATGGTCGGCGCCGCGGACCTGGCGCGAGAGCCCGACCCGATCATGTGACGGTCCCTGCTGGACGCGGAACCTGTTCCTGCGCAGGGGCGCGGGGCTGTACACACACGCGGATCCGCCGCGTGGGCGCGACACGCCACGACAGACCGGTAGTCGCGCACAACCCTCGCGCCCCGAGCTCTTGGGCGTAAATTGATCCACATGGCGCCGCTCCCAGAGTCCCGCACAGACCCCGACGGTTCAGCTCTCATCCGCGTACTGAGCTACAACATCCGCTCCATGCGCGACGACACCGAGGCGCTGGCAAGGGTGATCAGCGCCTGCGCCCCCGACCTGGTCCTGATCCAGGAGGCCCCCCGTTTCTTCCGCTGGCGCAAGAAGCTCGCCCGGCTCGCGGCGGCCTCCGGCCAGGTGGTCCTCGCCGGCGGCGGTACGGCCGCGGGACCGGCGCTTCTCTGTTCCCTCAGGGCGACCGTCGAGCGCACCGAGGACGTCCTGCTTCCCCTCACACCCGGCCAGCACCGGCGTGGCTTCGCCACCGCGGTCGTACGGTTCGGTGGCGCCCGCGTCGGCGTGCTGAGCTGCCACCTCTCGCTCCAGAAGGACGAGCGGTACGAGCAGAGCGGCATGCTCCGTGACCGGCTCGCCGGCCTGGGCGTGGACCACGCGATCGCGGGCGGCGACCTCAACGAACACCCCGGCGGCCGCACCTTCGCCCGCCTCGCCGAAGGCCTCCAGGACTGCTGGGCCACCGCTCCCTGGGGCGGCGAACACACCTGGACACGCACCGCCCCCCAGCGACGCATCGACGCGATCTTCGCCACGAAGGGCATCGAGGTGCTCGGCTGCGGAGTCCCGCTGGGGCTCCCGGGGGTGGCCGAGGCCGATCTCCTCAGGGCGACGGATCACCTGCCGGTGCTGGCCGCGCTGCGGGTGCCCGCGGCTTGACGCATGGTGCCGGCCGCGCTGCGGGTGCCCGCGGCCTGGCGCACGGTGCCGGCCGGGCTGCGGGTGCCCGCGGCCCAAGGCGTATCCGCCGGACGGAGTCCGGCGTCAGACGACCGCTCCCCGCCCGGGATCCTCGTCGTCCTCGTTATCCGCCCGCATCCGCATCACCAGCGTGGCGAAGCCGCCCAGGAAACCGCCGATGGCGACCGTGGTCAGCCACCAGGTCATCTCCCAGCCGAGCAGGACCGCCAGCAGGAACAGGACGGGCCCGCCCAGCACCCCCAGCCAGGCGAACTTGGCGGTGGTGTCGGCGGTCGGCAGGGGCGGCGGCTCCGGCGGTACGAAGTGCCCCTCGTCGTCCTCCTCGAAGTCCTCTTCGGCTGCTTCCGGCGTGTTGTGGTCCCGTGGTCCGATCCCGGGCGCGAAGGAGACGGAACCGCCGAGCGGCTTCGCGGGCTTCTCCTGCTCGGACTCCTTGGGCTCCTTGGGCTTCTTGGTGGCCTGCTTGGTGTCCCCGGCCTCCTGGGGGCCGCCGTCGTTCGTCTCGCTCTCCAGCAGCGCCAGATCCTCGACCGACTTGAAGGGCTTGGTGCCCGGGGGGTCCTGCGGCTCCTCGCCGAACCCGGCGACGATGGCCGCCCACGCGGCGTCCTCGTCGAACGGGACGTTCTGCTCTTCCGGCTCGCGGTCCTCGCGCTCCTCGCGATCGGAGTCGTGCTCAGCCACGGGCGGCCGTCCCTTCCTTGCCGATGCTGGGGGCGAGCCGGGCGATGAACGCGTAGCTCTCCGCGTAGATCCGGTCCGCCTCATGGTCCAACGTCGCGACGTGGTAGCTCTGTTCCAGCACGATCTCCTGTACGTCCGTGGAGGAGACCCGACTCAGGACGCGGGCGGAGTCGGCCGCCGGCACCACATGGTCCTGGGCGCTGCGGAGGACCAGCAGCGGCTGGGTGACCTGCGGCAGCTCACCGTCGACCAGCCGGAAGAAGGTGCGCAGGGAGTGCGCGGCGCGCAGCGGCACCCGGTCGTACCCCAGCTCGGTGCTGCCCTCCTTGGCGATGTCGCTGGCGATGCCCTTCGTCGTCCGGACGAGGTGGTGGGCCACCGGAAGGGCGTACGCGGCCAGGCCGTGCATCCGGTTCGCCGGGTTGACGACCACGACACCGCTGAGCGCGTCCCCGTGCTTGGCGGCCAGCCGCAGTGCGAGGGTGCCGCCCATCGACAGGCCGGCCACGAACACCTGAGCGCACCGCTCACGCAGGGCACGCAGCTCCCGGTCCACCTCGGCGTACCAGTCCTGCCAGCCGGTGAGCTGCATGTCCTCCCAGCGGGTGCCGTGGCCGGGCAGCAGCGGCAGGGAGACGGTGAGATCGCGCTCGGCCAGATACTCCGCCCAGGGGCGCAGCGACTGGGGCGAACCGGTGAAGCCGTGACAGAGGAGGATCCCCGTTTCCCCGCCCTCGTGGCGGAACGGCTCGGCTCCAGGGAGGACCGGCACCTTCGGTCTCCTGTTCATGAGAAGGGCGTGGATTCATGAGAAGGGTGTGAACGAGTCCAGGTGTGCTTCACCGTACGCGACCGTACGGACACCGACCAGGGCCGTCGGTCCCTTCGATGACGCTGCGGGTTAAGGTCTGATCCACGGACACAGGAGGCAGTCGGTTGTTGTACGGCACGATGAAGGTCGCCATCGGAGGGCCGCTCAAGGTTGCTTTCAGGCCCTGGGTGGAAGGCATGGAGCACATTCCGGCCGAGGGCCCCGCCATCCTGGCGAGCAATCACCTGTCGTTCTCCGACTCGTTCTTCCTGCCCGCGGTCCTGGACCGTCAGGTCACCTTCATCGCGAAGGCCGAGTACTTCACCACGCCCGGCGTGAAGGGCCGGCTGACGGCCGCGTTCTTCAAGGGGCTGGGCCAGCTCCCGGTGGACCGTTCCGGCGGACGCGGCGCGGGTGAGGCAGCCATCAAGAGCGGCCTGGAGGTACTGCAGCGCGGTGAGCTGTTCGGCATCTATCCGGAGGGCACACGCTCGCCCGACGGCCGCCTCTACCGGGGCAAGCCCGGCGGCCTCGCGCGCCTGACGCTCGCCGGCGGCGTCCCGGTCATACCGGTCGCCATGATCGACACGGAGAAGATCCAGCCGCCCGGCAAGGTGATGCCGAAGCTGATGCGGCCGGGCATCCGCATCGGCAAGCCCCTGGACTTCAGCCGCTACCAGGGCATGGAGCACGACCGCTTCGTCCTGCGCGCTCTGACCGACGAGGTCATGTACGAGATCATGAAGCTCTCCGGCCAGGAGTACGTCGACATGTACGCGACCGCCGCCAAGCGGCAGATCGCGGAGGCGGCGAAGGCCGAGAAGGACGCGGAGAAGGCGGCGAAGGCCGCAGCGGCACAGGCGGAGAAGGAACAGGCCGAGAAGGAACAGGCGGATTAGGGGCGGTCCGGGCCCTGATGCCGCGGCATCAGGGTGGGGCCGGATCGGGGGGTGGGGGAGTTGGCCAGGCGCGAGAGGGTCATGACGATGTCGGTCGAGCTGCCGCTGTGGCGTGCGCTCACCGCGTACCGGGTGCTCGCGATGCTGTACGCGGTCGGCCTGTTCGCCACCGTCTACGACGGGTTCGTCCGCCCGGGCGTGGCCATTGCCTACTATGTCGTGCTGTTCGTGTGGACCCTGGCCACGCTTCCCCGGGTCGCGAACGCGGCGGCCTGCACCAAGCGCTTCCTCGCCGTCGACCTCACGATCGCGATCACCGGCATCCTGCTCACCCGTGTCGCCGACGAAGCCGCGCGGATCGCGGAGGGCGGTCCGACGCTGCCGTCGATATGGACCGCGGGCTCCGTGCTGGCCTTCGCCCTCAAGGGCGGCTGGCGCTGGGCGGCCTTCGCCTCCACCGGCGTCGCCCTCGCCAACCTGGCCGAGCGCGGCGCCCCGACCCGGGACACGGTCCACAACGTGATCCTGGTGTGGGTCGCCGCCATCGCCATCGGGTACGTCGTCGAGGTCGCCCGCGCCTCCGAGCGCACCCTCGCCCGCGCCCTGGAGATCGAGGCGACGACCCGGGAGCGGGAGCGGCTGGCCCGGGACATCCACGACAGCGTGCTCCAGGTGCTGGCGATGGTGCAGCGGCGCGGCGCCGTCATCGGCGGGGAGGCGGCCGAGTTGGGCCGTATGGCCGGCGAGCAGGAGGTCGCCCTGCGCACCCTGGTCTCCGGCGGCCTGGTCCCTGTCTCCCGGGTGTCGGAGGACGAGGCCGAGGGAGCCGTCGTACGGACCGTCGACGAGCCGGACGACGACACCGGGCCGGTCGACCTGCGCTCCCTGCTCGCCCCGTACGCTGCCGCGAAGGTCAGCCTCGCCGAGCCCGGCGCCCCCGTGCCGCTGCCCCCGGCCGCGGCGAGGGAGCTGGCCGCCGCGGTCGGCGCCGCCCTGGACAACGTACGCAAGCACGCCGGAGAGCAGGCGCGGGCGTGGATCCTCGTCGAGGACGAGCCCGACGAGGTGATCGTGACCGTCCGGGACGACGGACCCGGTATCCCCGACGGCCGGCTCGCGCAGGCCGAGGGCGAGGGCCGGCTCGGCGTGGCCCTGTCGATCCGGGGCCGGCTGCGCGAACTCGGCGGCAGCGCCGATCTGATCTCGGTGCCCGGCCAGGGCACGGAGGTCGAACTGAAGGTACCGAAGCAGACACAGTCCTCACAGGGGAAGGCGGCGAAGCGATGACGGACAGCGACGAGCGTCAGCAGGGTCCGATCAAGGTCATGGTGGTCGACGACCACCCCATGTGGCGCGACGCGGTCGCCCGTGACCTGGGTGAGTCGGGCTTCGACGTGGTCGCCACCGCGGGCGACGGCGACCAGGCCGTGCGCCGGGCGAAGGCAGCCGCGCCGGACGTGCTCGTACTCGACCTGAACCTGCCGGCCAAGCCCGGCGTCCAGGTCTGCAAAGAACTCGTCGCCGCCAACCCGGCGTTGCGGGTGCTCGTGCTGTCCGCGAGCGGGGAGCACGCCGATGTGCTGGAGGCCGTGAAGTCGGGCGCGACCGGCTATCTGCTGAAGTCGGCGTCCACGGAGCAACTGGTCGACGCGGTCCGCCGTACGGCCGCCGGTGACCCCGTCTTCACCCCCGGTCTGGCCGGCCTGGTCCTCGGCGAGTACCGGCGCCTGGCGTCCGATCCCGGCTCCGCCGCCCCGGACGCCGACCAGCCCAAGGTTCCGCAGCTCACCGAGCGGGAGACCGAGGTGCTGCGCCTGGTCGCCAAGGGCCTGAGCTACAAGCAGATCGCCGAACGACTGGTCATCTCCCACCGCACGGTCCAGAACCACGTCCAGAACACCCTCGGCAAGCTCCAGCTGCACAACAGGGTCGAGCTGGTGCGGTACGCCATAGAGCGCGGACTTGACGACGAGTGACAGAAAAGTGACAAATTGACAGTCCCGCCCACGCCGGAGTGACCTGCGTCACCATTAGCGTGACGTTCAGCAGGCAACCTCTGGCGAAGGGACACTTCCATGCGCGTCGGAGTACTGACCGGAGGCGGCGACTGCCCCGGGCTCAACGCCGTCATCCGGGGAATCGTCCGCAAGGGCGTACAGGAGTACGGCTACGACTTCGTCGGCTTCCGGGACGGCTGGCGAGGCCCCCTGGAGAACTACACCGTGCGCCTGGACATCCCCGCGGTGCGCGGCATCCTGCCCCGTGGCGGCACCATCCTCGGCTCCTCCCGCACGAACCCGCTCCAGCAGGAGGACGGCATCCGCCGGGTCAAGGAGAACCTCGCCGAGCAGGAGGTCGACGCGCTCATCGTCATCGGCGGCGAGGACACCCTGGGCGTCGCCGCCCGGCTGTCCGACGAGGACCACGTGCCCTGTGTCGGCGTGCCGAAGACGATCGACAACGACCTGTCCGCGACCGACTACACCTTCGGCTTCGACACCGCCGTCAACATCGCCACGGAGGCCATCGACCGGCTGCACACCACCGCCGAGTCGCACATGCGGGTCCTGGTCTGCGAGGTGATGGGCCGGCACGCGGGCTGGATCGCCCTCCACTCCGGACTGGCCGGCGGGGCCAACGTCATCCTCATCCCCGAGCAGCGCTTCGATGTCGAACAGGTGTGCGCCTGGGTGACCTCCCGGTTCCGGGCGTCGTACGCCCCCATCGTGGTCGTCGCCGAGGGAGCGATGCCCCAGGACGGCGACGTGGTCCTCAAGGACGGCTCGCTGGACTCCTTCGGGCATGTGCGGCTGTCCGGCGTCGGCGAGTGGCTGGCCAAGGAGATCGAACGGCGCACCGGCAAGGAGGCCCGCACCACGGTCCTCGGGCACGTCCAGCGCGGCGGTACGCCCAGCGCCTTCGACCGCTGGCTCGCCACCCGCTTCGGTCTGCACGCCATCGACGCCGTCCGGGACGGCGACTTCGGCAAGATGGTCGCCCTGCGCGGCACGGACATCGTCCGCGTCCCGATCGCTGAGGCCACGGCCCGGCTGAAGACGGTCGATCCGAAACTGTACGAGGAGGTCGGGGTGTTCTTCGGCTGAGCCCCACGAACCACCACGGTCGGGCCGCCACGGTCGGGCCGTGGGTCGCATGTCCGGGATGTTTGGCAGGCCCGGCATGTTCGGCCCACGGCCCGGAGTGACGGTCCTCGACCCAGCCCCTCGACCCAGCCCCTCGACTACCTACCGGGCCGCCGCTGCGAGAACGTGCCGGTGTCGCGCAGCCGACGGACCAGGTCCCGCACGATGACCGCGCCGTTCAGCGTGAGCACCGACTCCGGGTGGAACTGCACGCCCGCCACCCCCGGCCCGCGCAGGGCGTGCACCTCTCCCGAGGAGCTGCGGCTCACCTGCACGCCGTGCGCGCCCAGCTCCGCGGCCGCCTCGTCGTCGCAGCGCGCCACGAAGCTGTTGTAGAAGCCGACGGTCTCGGTCCGCCCGAACAGATCGATCGCCGTCTGCGCACCCTGGTACGGCACGTCCTTCCGTACGATCTCCAGGCCCAGCTCGGCTGCGAGCAGCTCGTGCCCGAGGCAGACGCCGAGGACGCCGTGCCGGTTCTCCCGGAGCACCTCGGCGGCCAGGGCCCGCAGCACCCGCATCCTGGGGTCGGCGGTGTCGGAGGGGTCGCCCGGGCCGGGGCCGAGGACGAGCGGCCCCTCGTGCGCGCGGACCGCGTCCGGCAGGCCGGGGTCGTCGTACCGGCGGACGGTGACGGTGAGCCCCGAGGAGCGCAGGACGTGAGCGAGCATCGCGGTGAAGGTGTCCTCCCCGTCGACGACCAGGGCGTGGCCGTCGAGCTCGTCCGACGGGTCCTGCATCCGCAGCCAGAACGGGGCCAGCGAGGCCCGGCGCCCGTCGAGCGCGGCCTGCACGCGCGGGTCGTCGGCCAGCCGGGGCCGTACGGACTCCGCACACGGCCGTGACGGACGTACACCCAGGGCGGCCAGCACCCCCGCCGCCTTCGCGTGGGTCTCCGCGACCTCGCCCGCCGGGTCCGAACCGCGCACCAGCGTGGCCCCGACCGGCACCCGCAGCCCACCGTCGGCGGCGATGTCGGCGGTACGGATGAGGATGGGAGAGTCCAGGGTCTGGGCACCGCCGGAGTCCCGCCCGATCAGCGCCAGCGCACCGGCGTAGTACCCGCGCCCGACACCGTCCCGCCCGAGGGGCTCGTACCGCTCGATGACCCGGCAGGCGTTCTGCACGGGCGAGCCGGTGACCGTGGCGGCGAACATGGTCTCCTTCAGGACCTCCCGCACATCCAGCGAGGACTTCCCGCGCAGCTCGTACTCGGTGTGCGCGAGGTGGGCCATCTCCTTCAGCCGGGGTCCGACCACGACCCCGCCCATGTCGCCGACCGTGCACATCATCTTGAGCTCCTCGTCGACGACCATCGACAGCTCCTCGATCTCCTTGCCGTCGGCGAGGAAGCCGAGCAGGTGCTCAGGGGTCGGTCCCTCGGCGGGATAGCGGTACGTCCCGCTGATCGGGTTCATGACGACGGTCCCGCCGGACATCCGGACGTGCACCTCGGGGCTGGCCCCGACGAGTGTCCGGTCCCCGGTGTGCACGACGAACGTCCAGTACGCGCCCCGCTCGCCTTCGAGGAGCCGCCGGAACAGGGCGAGGGCGTCGGCTCTGGAGAATCCCGGGATCCGGCCCTCGTACGTCCGCCGGATCACGAAGTTCGCGCCCTCGCCCCGTCCGATCTCCTCCCGCAGCACCCGCCCGACGATCTCGGCGTACTCCTCGTCGGCCACGTCGAAGCCGCCGTCCTGGACGCGGACGTCGTGTGCGGGGAGCTGGGCGAGGGCCTCTTCCAGGGGCAGCGTGCGGGTCTCCTCGGGCGTCAGCACGGCGAGCGGTGTCCCGTCGTCACGGACGTCGAAGCCGCGTTCGCGGATCTGGCTGAAGGGGACGAGTGCGAGCCCCTCGTCGGGGAGGTCGGCCAGGCGGTCGTACGTGGTGACCGGGCCGATCAGCAGCTCGACCGTGTGTTCGTCGTGGCCGGGGGTGCGGCGGCGCAGCAGGGCGAACGGACGGGGGTCGTGCAACAGGTCCGTCAGGTTCATGGGTCGGTCTTCCTTTTCGATCGGTTCGATCTCGAACAGTTCGATGGACTCGATCAGTTCGATGGATTCGATGGATTCGATGGAGAGGAACGACCCCGGAAACGCCGAAGGCCGCCCCTCGGGCGGCCTTCGCGAAGTCTTGCGTACGCGCAGTCAGTGGGCCGCCGGATGAGCGGTCCACCACCAGTTCTGGGTCGAATGCGCGAACATGAGACGCACCGTACCCCACGCGCGCCCGCGCCGGAGGGCGTCTCGTCTGTGGAGCGCGTCTCACCTGTCGGGCCGGGAGAAAACCGGTCGACACGACCCCGTAATGTTGGGTGCGTGACCGTGAACGCTAAGACCAGCGCCAGTGCCGGCAACACCTGGCGAGACCTGCCCGCGGCGCAGCAGCCCGAGTACCTGGACACCGAGGCTCTGCGCGCAGTGATCGCGGACCTCGAGTCGTATCCGCCGCTCGTCTTCGCGGGCGAGTGCGACCAGCTGCGTGCCCGGATGGCGTCCGTCGCCAAGGGAGAGGCGTTTCTCCTCCAGGGCGGCGACTGTGCCGAGGCCTTCGACGGGGTGTCCGCCGACCAGATCCGCAACAAGCTGAAGACGCTGCTGCAGATGGGCGCCGTGCTGACGTACGCCGCGTCCGTGCCGGTGGTGAAGGTGGGCCGGATCGCCGGCCAGTACTCCAAGCCGCGCTCCAAGCCGACCGAGACCCGTGGCGGCGTGACCCTGCCGACCTACCGCGGCGACTCCGTCAACGGCTTCGACTTCAACGAGGCCTCCCGCGTTCCGGACCCGGAGCGTCTGAAGCGGATGTACCACGCCTCCGCCTCCACGCTGAACCTGGTGCGCGCCTTCACCACGGGTGGCTACGCCGACCTGCGCCAGGTGCACGCCTGGAACCAGGACTTCGTGAGGTCGTCCCCGTCCGGCCAGCGCTACGAGCAACTCGCCCGCGAGATCGACCAGGCGCTGAACTTCATGCGCGCCTGCGGGACGGACCCGGCCGAGTTCCAGACGGTCGAGTTCTACTCCTCGCACGAGGCGCTGCTCCTCGACTACGAGTCGGCGCTGACCCGGGTCGACTCCCGCACCGGGCAGCTGTACGACGTCTCGGCGCACATGGTGTGGATCGGTGAGCGCACCCGGCAGCTGGACCACGCGCACATCGAGTTCGCCTCGCAGATCCGCAACCCGATCGGCATCAAGCTCGGTCCGACGACGACGGCCGAGGAGGCGCTGCAGTACATCGAGCGCCTGGACCCCGACCGTGAGCCGGGCCGGCTGACCTTCATCGTCCGCATGGGCGCTGACAAGGTCCGCGACAAGCTGCCCGAGCTGGTCGAGAAGGTCACCGCCTCCGGTGCGACGGTGGCCTGGATCACCGACCCGATGCACGGCAACACCTACGAGGCGGCCTCCGGCCACAAGACCCGGCGCTTCGACGACGTGCTCGACGAGGTCAAGGGCTTCTTCGAGGTCCACAAGGGCCTGGGCACTCACCCGGGCGGCATCCACGTGGAGCTCACCGGCGACCATGTCACCGAGTGCGTGGGCGGCGGCGACGAGATCTTCGTCGACGACCTGCACCAGCGCTACGAGACGGCCTGCGACCCGCGCCTGAACCGTAGCCAGTCCCTCGACCTGGCGTTCCTCGTCGCCGAGATGTACAGGGACCAGTAGAGATGTACAGGGACCAGTAGCGGATTCGCCTGTTACCGGGGCATGGAGTGGGGGGGGGGGGGGGGGGGCGGCCGCCCCCCCCCCCCCCCCGACCGGGGGGCCCCCCCCGCGGGGGGAGGGGGGGTGGGACCCAGCAGGGGGGGGGGGGGCGGGGTGGGAGCCCCC
>NZ_JARXYX010000018.1 GCF_029893585.1 Streptomyces sp. LBL | reverse complement strand
ACGGCCGCCTTACCGCCGGACGGGTATAGGCCAGGCAGACCAACAAAAAGCCACTAGGCCAAAGGGCCTAAAAACACCTAAATCATGATAGACCCCATGATGGCTGACGAGGATTTCGCGGAGTCGGTGCACGATTTTCTTGCACTTCCTGAGCAACCGTGCGCCTGACTGTGCAGGGGTCTCCAAGACGTCCACGCAGGAGGCCGGGGCGTGTAGGTGGTGAACGGTGACGGACGTCGGCGCACTGGACCAAGAACAGGGCTACGAACGGTCGCGAGCGGCGGAGGGCAGACGAGGCCATCGGCAGGTGGCACGGGGAGTGCAACACTTGTTGCCATTGAGTGGAGGTCGAGGAAGGGGAGCCCACGTGCCGCAGGGCAGTCCGCGAGGTACGTACTTGGAGGTCTCGGAATCCCTTCGCGAGAAGATCAGGGACGGCGAGATCACTGAAGCGCTGCCGTCTCAGTCGGCACTCCTGAGCGAGTACGGCGTGAGCCGCAGCACCATCGAGCGGGCGCTTGCCGCGCTCAAGGCCGATGGTGTGATCGAGTCTGTACAGGGCGCCGGATGGTTCGTGGCCGGGACCGGCGACCGCCGGCCGTTGGTCGAGCGGGTGACCGACCTGCTGCGCGGCGGGGAGGTGAAGGTGGGCGACCGCTTCCCCACCGAGAAGGAGCTGTGCGAGCGGTTCGGCGCGTCCCGGACCGCCGTGCGTTCCGCCATCGCGCAGATGGAAGGGCGAGGGTTGATCGGCAAGGGGGCAAGGAGAGGGCGGGAAGTCCTCACCCTGCCGACCGGACGCGAGACGCAGACGGCATGACGACGACGGAACGCACGGAGTTCGACGCGGACGCGGCAGAGGCCATCCTGCGCCGGGCATGCGCGGTCGCCGACCTGGAGCCGGACGGCATCGACATCCTTCGGCTAGGCGACCATGCCGTGTTCCGTGTCGACGGCGGCCGGATCATCTCGCGGGTGGGGCGGGGAGCCGACCGGCTTGCCTCGGTGCGGCGAGAAGTAGCCGTGGCCCGGTGGCTCGCTGACCGGGGGTACCCGGCCGCTCGTCTCGTCACGGACGCTGAACAGCCGATCGTGATCGAAGACCACCCGGTCACCTTCTGGGAAGGGCTCGCAGACGGTGACACGTACGCGAGTACGGCGGAAATGGGCGTGCTACTGCGGCGGCTCCACGATCTGGAGTCGCCGCCTTTTTCGCTGCCGCGACTCCAGCCGTTTGACAAGGTCGCGAGCCGCCTAGAGCGTGCTGCCATCCCGGAGAGTACTCGCGCATTTCTTCGCTCGATGGCGAGCGATTTGGCGGCCGAGTATGGGCGCCTCGAATTCTCGCTTCCGTCGGGTCACCTGCACGGTGACTTCAACGTGGGTAATTTCCTGCGTGACGCGGCCGGACATCCGCGTGTAATTGACCTGGATGGATTCGCCACGGGCCCCCGTGAGTGGGACCTGATGCAAACAGCCATGTACTACGACAGCTCTGGATGGCATACGGAAGCAGAGTATGCGGATTTCGTGGCTGGTTACGGCTTCGACGTGCGTGCATGGGCCGGGTACGCAGTACTGCGGAGCGTGCGAGAACTTCTGATGGTCACGTGGCTCTCGCAGAACGCGGGTGCGAATCCTCGGGCCGCTGACGAGGTTGAGAAGCGGGTAGCGACTCTCCGGTCAGGCGGATCACGCCGAGACTGGGCTCCCTTCTAACTAAGCTTCACGCGTGTCGAATTTGCGGACCAAATCGACGATGGCGTCCCCGCTTACCTCACGCACACCTGGGCCACTACGCACGTAAAATTTTCCGTCATAGGTAACAGGAGTGTTCATAGCCCTGATGTCGATTCTCCAGAGCAGATACCCTTTATAGGTGAAGGGGGTCAACGATGAGGCCACTTCTTCAGCGAACCGAGGCGTCAGCTTAGCACTCCTTATCTTGCTAACGAGCCAGCGGAAATGCTCATCAATACTTCTTCCTAGGCCATCTATCTCGTGCCTCGTCCCGGTGATATAGAACCCCCCAACCTCAATGCTATTTACAGAAGAAAATCTTTTGATTGCGGCCGCATCTTGAGCATCATCTGCGATGCCTACAAGAATCACGCCCTCCGCGCCTGTTCCTGTATTAGCCATCGCTGACGCGATTTTTAGAATCTTGTCGAAATTTCTGTCATCGAACTTCGTCGGGTCGTTGACAGTGCAGAATCCCTGCTTGAGCTCGAAAAGAGCGTCCTCCGTCAGCTTACTCGACAACATCTCCTCAAAAGCGGCTTCGTCCCCCTGGGTGCTCAGCTGACTGATGTCATTCTTTTTGGATAGCAGCTCGAAGTATGTGTTGAGAGTTATTCCGTTTCGCTCCTGGCGTGCTGCCAGAACGAGTACATCTTCCGCCAACTGCTCGATAAAACTGCCCAACTCCATCGATCGGTGCGGTTGAGTCGGCGCGGACTCAGGGTCTCCATCCGAAACGATGTAGCAAGCATTATCGTAGAGGCGAGTTTCTATGAGTCGTTCGTAGAAGCGGTCTGAAATGCGACTGAGGGTACTTGAACGCAACTCGACGCGCGCATTTAGCCTGCCCCTGTCGGGACGCGCAACACGCTCCTGACGTTCTTCCTCGATGAATATGAAGCCAAGGTGCGGCCGGATGCGGTACAGGTCCGGATGTCCGTAACGCATCCTTACGTCGGCGGCAATTGTGCTCAGTTCCTGCATATGATTCCGCATATTATTCCTGAAGGAGGCTGCGGAACTCGCCTTCCAGACTATTGCCGCGAGTGGAACACTGTCCTTGCTGATCACAAGATCCCAGCTTCGATCAACACCTTGCATCATCGGAAGAGTTGCATTGCGCTCCCGCTTAATCCAATCCGGGTCCACACCGCGAGCGACGAGCTCGGAAACCAGGGCTTCTTCGAGGCGTTGCCCGGCTTGGTCGTATGGATAGCCCGAGCCGCCGTCTCGGACCCAAAACTGCTTCGCCGCCTCACTTACTGATTCCAACTTTCCCTACCTTCATCGAAGACATTTAGGGCGTCAAGCCGCATTGCTGTCACAGGCGGAAGGTGCGTGCTTCTTCTGTGAAGGTGCGGAATTCCGCAGCACCTCGCATCATGGGTGAAACTCGCTCACAGAATTCTCGAACGTACTGGACGCAGCGTGCCGACTTCAACTCCTCGCCGAGTTGTAGCGCAGTCTTAGCGATTTCGCAGCCGCGCCCGATTTCACCTTGGTTTATGTAGGCTTCGGCCTGCACCATCGTCGCGAAGAAGTCGCTTCGATTGTTTAGGCCGTCACCGAAGATGGACCCCGCCCCTCGTTCTGCCGCTTCTGCGGACCTACCCAAATCTCGGAAGCAATGACCGATCTCTGCTGCAAGTTCCACTTCGTCGAAATAAGCGATATACGGCGGATCGCTGTCCGGGGTCCGCTGACTGAGCTTGCGCTCCGCCTCTACCAAAGCGAGGTCGCATCCCCGTTCGTCGCCGAGGTGGGCCAGAGCCCGCGCCTCCATCGCGCGGAATTGCGCGGACATCGTGGGGCCCAGCACGCTGGCCGGTCCCGTGTAGGCCGCCCGAGCAAGGGTGGCTGCGTCCTGGTAGCGCCCGAGGAACGTGGCCTGGTGGCTCATCGCCGAAAGGATGCTGCCGCCAAGGAGCCGGTCCCCTGCCGCTTGCGTCATGCGCAGCGCCTGGATGAAGTACCGCTGAGCGATGCCGTGAAGGCCGCTGTCGTACGACATCCCCCCGGCGAGCAAGAGCGCTTCCGCCACAGCCGAGTAGAGCTGTTTGCCCACGGCGTCTGAGTACTTCCCGTCCAGCATGGGGCGGACGTCCGTGTGCAGGTACTGGATCAGGGCGCGTCGGGCGTGGCCACCGCCGAACTTGCCGTCGAGCATGCTGAACGCGTCGGCGGTGGACCGGATCATCTCCACATCCATCGTCCCGATCACACGGTTGCCCGCGCGTGTCAGCTCCCCGTCCGGCGGGGCGACGATCCAGCGCAGGGAAGCCGTGTTCCAGGCGGCCCCGTCGGGCTGCGCCCTGACCAGTACTTCAGCCTCAGCAAGGTCGGCACGCCAGAGGTCCGCGACGGTCTTGGTCGTCGCCTCGGGCCTGTCCGCGAACTCAAGCCCGAGGTCAGGCTGTGCGGAGGACACTGCCGCGTCGCCCATGCCGATGTCGTCAAGGGCGAGCCGGCGCCCCACCTTCTGCCCGATGGCATCCGCGATGAACTGCGGCATGCTGCCACGTGGGATCGCCCCCTTGAGCCACCGCGAGACGTACGTGTGATCGCAGGTGATGTCTTCACCCGACCGGGCGGCAGCGGCGACCACCGCGCGAGCAAGGGACTTGTGCGAGAAGTCGCCTTCCTGCATGAGCGCGGCCAGTCTGGCGTTCGGGTCTGCCATGGAACCCCCAGAGAGCGGCCGTAGTTCCAGCTTGACTCATCGTCACTCTACGCAGGTCAGCGCCGGGGTGCAGAAGGTTTGCACGTAGGAGTGCACGAGTGCACCCCCAAGTACACGCTCCCGAATTCCTCGTCGTCTGGCGACAGTTGAATCACCACCGCACGGGGCAGGCCGGCGGTTCCGAACCATCTCATCGCGCTTGTCGCCGTCGGCAGACGCGGCCTTGGTGGCAGCCTTGTCCGCCGCTTCCTTGGCCAACCGCGCCGTCAGCTCCTCTTCCACGATGACGGGCTGCATCGCGGTCTTGAGCTGTTTCTCCGCCTCATAGAGGGGGCGACCGCAGTCGGCCTCGCGCAGTCGGCCGGCACGCTCACCGTTCCGGCCGAACCGGTGCTGTTGGCGGACGACTCGACACCCGAGACGGTCACCTCGCTCATGGCGGAACAGGGCGGCCGGTTGTCGGTGATGAGCGCGGAGGGCGGCATCTTCGACATCATCGCCGGCCGCTACTCCGGGGCCCCCAACATGGAAGTCTTCCTGAAGGGCCATGCCGGGGACCGGTTGCGGGTAAACCGGCAGACCCGCCGGGAGTACATCGACGCCCCCGCTTTGACGATCGGCCTCGCCGTGCAGCCGGACGTGCTGCGGGATATCGGCAATGTGAAGGGGTTCGAGGGGCGCGGACTACTCGCCCGCTTCCTGTACTCCCTCCCGGCATCCACGGTCGGTGAACGCGAGATCATCACCGACCCGGTCCCCGAAACGACGGCCGCCACCTACACCACCCGGGTCATCGACCTCACCCTGTCCCTGGCGGAGTGGACCGACCCGGCCGTCATCCAGCTCACCCCGGAAGCCGACGCGGCCCTGATCGCCTATCAGAAGCGCATCGAACCGCAGCTCAAGGCGCGCGGCGGCAAGCTCGGCCACATCTCCAACTGGGCCGGAAAGCTCGCGGGGGCAACCGCCCGCATGGCGGCGCTGCTGCTGCACCTCGCCGAACACGGCGGCAACGACGACACGACTCTCGTTCTCCTCACCGTCGAAGAGGCCGCCCGTCGCCTCCGCATCGGCCGGACCACATGCTTCGCCCTCATCCGCACCGGCGAACTGGAGTCCGTCATGGTCGGTGGCCTCCGCCGCGTTCCGGCCGACGCGCCGGCCGCATACGTCACCCGTCTCCGCACCGCACACCAAGCCGCTTGACGACGGCCGGAGCGGCGGCACTCCCGGACAGGACAGCCCGTTGCCCCGGTATCCATCCCGGGACCGCCGACACGTTGAACGCAAGACCCGCGCCGAAGTGACGGCCGCTGTACGCGAGTTGGAGAAGCAGCGAGACGCCAAGACGGTGCGGAAGCCGGGCAAGGCGTGGACGGTCAAGACATGGCTGACGCACTGGATCGAGAACGTTGCACCCCTCGCGGTCAACGACAACACGATGGTTGGGTACCGCGTCGCCGTGCGGAAGCACCTGATCCCAGGCTTGGGGGCTCACCGTCTCGACAGGCTCAAGCCCGAGCACATCGAGGTGTTCTACGCGAACATGCAGGCCAACGGCAGCAAGCCCGGGACCGCCCACCAGGTGCATCGCACCTTCCGAACCGCCCTTAATGAAGCCATACGGCGAGGGCATCTCGGCAAGAACCCCGTTCAGTTGGCCAAGGCCCCGAAGACGGGGGAGTACGAGGTGGAGCCCTACAGCGTCCAAGAGGTACAGCGGTTGCTCAAGGCCGCTGACCAGCACCGCAACTCCGCTCGCTGGGCCGTCGCCCTCGCCCTCGGGCTGGCCAAGGGGAAGTGCTCGGTCTGAGGTGGGAGGACGTGGACCTTGACGGTGGGTTCCTTGTGGTCCGGCGTAGTCGACACCGGCCGCAGTATGCCCACGGGTGCGTGGATCCTTGCGGGCGCAAGGCCGCCGGGTACTGCCCGCAGCGGCGTCGCACGAACCCGGAGCTGTCCACCACCAAGTCGCGTGCCGGCCGTCGCGCCGTCGGTCTCCCCGAACAACTCGTTGACCTGCTCCGTGCCCACCTCAAGGCACAGGAAGGGGAGCGGGCGGCGGCCGGGAAGCGCTGGGAGGAGAACGGGTTGGTCTTCGCCGATGAACACGGGCGTAGCCCGTCCCACCGCCGGGACTGGGCCGAGTGGAAGGCTCTTCTGGCAGAGGCCAAGGTGCGGGACGGGCGACTGCACGACGCGCGCCACACGGCCGCCACGGTCCTACTCATCCTCGGTGTCCCCGAGCGCGCCGTCATGGGCCTCATGGGATGGTCGACCACGGCCATGGCTGCTCGCTATCAGCACATGGTGGACGCCGTGCGGACGGACATCGCGAAGCAGGTGGACGGCCTGATCTGGAAGCCCGAGACGGGCCGACCGGACGATGATGACGATGGAGCCGCTGGGAAGGCCGTGCGGGCTGGGTAGGGGCGGTTGCGGGCCGCAGTTCTTCGATGTGAGAGGTCCGGGCCAACCTGCCCAAATTCGTGCGCATCCGGTCTCAAGCCGCGACATCCTGCCGTTATGGACGAAGGACTTGTGGCGTTAGTGACGGCGGGCGTCGGACTGGTCGGGGCGCTTGGCGGCGCAGCCATGGGCGGACTGGCTGCGGTCCGTGGGGCGCGTATGGGGGCGGAGACCACGGCGCGCGCGACTATCGAACAGGCACGAACCCAGGAGCGTGCTCAGCACGACCACTGGTTGCGGGACGAGAGGAAGCGTGCGGCGGTCCTCATGCTTGAGGTCTATGACAGGTTCACCATCGCCGCGTCCGACGTCACGCGCATGTTCGACCTGGAGATCGAGGCATCAACCGACGTCTGGAGCGCCTATAGCTCGTGCATGAACGAGATTCGGGGGGCCTACTTCCCCCTCCGTCTCCTCGGACCCGCTCGGGTGCATCAGGCGGCACGTCAGCTCTGGCAGTTGATCGAGCAGTACCACGAAGGGATTAAGGAGTGGGCCGACGGCATCATGACGGCGACGGAGGAAACCAGGGCTGAGTGGCGGGCTCGTGAGGAGCAGCAGAGGTACACACTCGGACGTGTGCACAGCGACCTGATTGATGCTGTGAGCGAGTCATTGCAGGGCAATGATGCCGTCCCACGCCCCAACTGAGACGGTAACTGAGACGGAGGACCGAAAGGGCGGCACCCTTCCGGGGCGCCGCCCTTTCGTTCTGCCTGGTCAGGCGGGTAGAGGCCGTGGCGGGAATCGAACCCGCGTAACTCGCTTTGCAGGCGAGTCCCTGAACCACTCGGGCACACGGCCGTGTTGTCGAAAAGACCGTAAGGCGCGGTGAAGGGCAGGCTCAAGGGAACCGTGGGGACTGCAATGCGACTGCCATACGCCGTTCATGAAACGGGTGACCTACGACCAAGGTCCCAGGTCGGCGACGACTCAGGACAGGGGTCAAAGCGGTCCGTGCACCTTACCCTGGCCAGCATGACCGCCCTTGAGCCGCGCGACGCCGCAGTCGCAGAGGAAGCCGCCGCCCGATCCGCCGCAGTCGTGGACGAAGCCGCCGCCGGAGCCGTACCTGGAACCGCCGGAGCCGGTGAGGGTGTGCTCGGGCGGGCGTATCGGGCGCTCAGCGTCGGGATCGTCTCCGTCGTGCTGCTGATCGCCTTCGAGGCGACGGCCGTGGGGACGGCGATGCCTGTTGCGGCGCGGGAGCTGAACGGGGTGTCGTTGTACGCGTTCGCGTTCTCGGGATACTTCACGACCAGTCTGTTCGGGATGGTGCTCGCCGGGCAGTGGTCGGACCGGCGGGGGCCGCTCGGGGCGTTGACCACGGGGATCGGTTGCTTTGCCGCCGGGTTGGTGGTGTCCGGGACGGCCGGTGCGATGTGGTTGTTCATCGTCGGGCGGGCCGTGCAGGGGCTCGGCGGGGGATTGGTGATCGTCGCGTTGTACGTCGTCGTGGGGCGGGCGTATCCGGAGCGGTTGCGTCCGGCCATCATGGCGGCGTTCGCCGCGAGTTGGGTCGTCCCTTCCATCGTCGGGCCGCTCGCCTCGGGCGCGGTGACCGAACATCTCGGCTGGCGCTGGGTGTTCGTCGGCATCCCGGTGCTGGTCGTGTTCCCCCTGGCACTCGCGCTGCCGCAGATACGGCGGCGGGCGGCCGGTCCCGTGGGCGGGGGAGGGGAGGGCGAGCCGGTGGCGTCCTTCGACCTTCGCCGCATCCGGCTCGCCCTGGGTATCTTCCTCGGCGCCGGACTGCTCCAGTACGCCGCCCAGGACCTGCGGTGGATCTCGTGGGTCCCCGGCCTCGCGGGCGCCGCGCTGCTCGTACCGGCGGCCCGGGGGCTGCTGCCCCGCGGCACCTACCGGGCGGCGCGCGGGCTGCCCTCCGTCGTACTGCTGCGCGGGGTCGCCGCCGGGTCCTTCATCTCGGCCGAGTCCTTCGTGCCGCTGATGCTGGTCACCCAGCGCGGGCTGTCCCCGACGCTGGCCGGGCTCTCGCTCGCGGCGGGCGGCGGCACGTGGGCGCTGGCCTCGTGGGTGCAGTCGAGGCCGCGCGTGGAGCCGTACCGGGAACGGCTGATGACGCTGGGCATGGTGCTGGTCGCCACCGCGATCGCCACCGCGCCCAGTGTGCTGATCGAGTCCGTGCCGGCCTGGACCGTCGCCGTCGCCTGGGGATTCGGGTGCTTCGGGATGGGGCTGGTGATCTCCTCCACCAGCGTGCTCCTGCTCCAGCTCTCCGCCCCGGAGGAGGCCGGCAGCAACTCCGCCGCGCTCCAGATATCCGACGGCCTGTCCAATATCGTCCTGCTGTCCGCGGGCGGCGCGGCCTTCGCGGCGCTGGGCGGCGGCATGGTGAGCCATACGGCGGCGCAGGCGTCCGGTGCGCATCCTGCCGCCTTCGTGGCGGTGTTCCTGCCGATGGCGGGGGTGGCGTTGGCGGGGGCCTGGGTGACTGCGCGGGTGCGGCCCGCACAGGAATGCGCGGTACCACAGTGACCCCACTTTTGGTACCGTCATGGTATGGCTATGAATCTTCGTCTGCGTGACGACCAGCAGGAGGCGCTCAAGCTGCGCGCCGAAGAAGAGGGGCGCAGCATGCACGCCATAGTGCTTCAGGCGGTCGACCGGTATCTGGAGCAGGAGGCGGACCGGACGACGGTGCGTCGCCTCGGGGCGAAGTACGCGGCGGCTCATGCCGACCTGTTGCGGCGGCTGGGGGAGTAGATGAAGTACCTCACGGTCCAGGAGGTCCTGGACCTGGCAGAGCTGGCCTGCGCGGGGCAGAAGGTCGCCGTGCGCGATCTGGGCCTGCTCAGCTCGGCCGTGCATCGCCCGCAGTCCCAGATGTTCGGCGTCGAGGCGTACACGGACCTGTTCGAGAAGGCCGCCGCCCTGCTTCAGTCGCTCGCCGTCAACCACCCTCTGGTGGACGGCAACAAGCGCATGGCGTGGATGTCCACGGTCGTGTTCCTCGACTTCAACGGCACGGAGATGGTCGGCGTCGACCAGGACGAGGCGTACAAACTCGTCATCGAGGTGGCGTCGGGCGGCTTGGACGATCTGGGACTGATCGCCCGGCGGCTGAGAGCCCTCCACGAGTCCATGTGACGTGAGTCCCACCTGTGGGCCACCCCGCCTCGTCCGAACATGAACGCCACCGGGCCGCCGGTAGGGTGGCCCGGTTGTCATATGTAGTGGCCCGGTTGTCCTACGCAGCCGAGCACCCCCCACCGTTCGCCGAGCCGCCCGCCCGTCACCCACCGCCGCCCTGCTCGACGCGCTTCGCGCGGCCCCTCACCTTCGGCCCACCCGACCCAACCGACCCACCCGACGGAGACCGTGACTACCACCGCCGCCTCCTCCCACCACCTCTCGCCCGCCTTCCCCGGCCGCGCCCCCTGGGGCACCGCCAGCAAGCTGCGCGCCTGGCAGCAAGGGGCGATGGAGAAGTACGTCCAGGAACAGCCGCGTGACTTCCTCGCCGTCGCGACGCCCGGCGCCGGGAAGACCACGTTCGCGCTGACGTTGGCGTCCTGGCTGCTGCACCACCATGTCGTGCAGCAGATCACCGTGGTCGCGCCGACCGAGCATCTGAAGAAGCAGTGGGCGGAAGCCGCGGCGCGGGTGGGGATCAAGCTGGACCCGGAGTACAGCGCGGGTCCGATCGGCAAGGACTACCACGGCATCGCGGTCACGTACGCCGGTGTCGGCGTACGGCCCATGCTGCACCGCAACCGCGTCGAGCAGCGCAAGACCCTCGTCATCCTCGACGAGATCCACCACGCCGGCGATTCCAAGTCCTGGGGCGAGGCCTGTCTCGAGGCCTTCGAGCCGGCCACCCGGCGACTCACCCTCACCGGAACGCCCTTCCGGTCCGACACCAACCCGATCCCCTTCGTGACGTACGAGGAGGGGAACGACGGGATCCGGCGGTCCGCCGCCGATTTCACCTACGGGTATGGAAGCGCGCTGTCGGACGGGGTCGTCCGGCCCGTCATCTTCCTCTCCTACAGCGGCAACATGCGGTGGCGGACCAAGGCGGGCGACGAGATCGCCGCCCGGCTGGGCGAGCCGATGACCAAGGACGCGGTCAGCCAGGCGTGGCGTACGGCGCTGGATCCGCGCGGCGAGTGGATGCCGAGCGTGCTGCGCGCCGCCGACCAGCGGCTGACGGAGGTCCGGAAGGCCATCCCGGACGCGGGTGCGCTGGTCATCGCCTCCGATCAGGACTCCGCCCGCGCGTACGCCAAACTCATCCGCGAGATCACCGGCAACAAGGCGACCCTCGTGCTGTCCGACGACACCGGCGCGTCCCAGCGGATCGACGACTTCAGCGCCGGCAACGACCGGTGGATGGTCGCGGTGCGGATGGTGTCGGAAGGCGTCGACGTGCCGCGGCTCGCGGTCGGGGTGTACGCCACGACCATCTCCACTCCGTTGTTCTTCGCCCAGGCCGTGGGGCGTTTCGTACGGTCCCGGCGGCGCGGTGAGACCGCCTCCGTCTTCCTGCCGACCGTCCCCGACCTGCTCACCTTCGCCAACGAGATGGAGGTGGAACGGGACCACGCCCTCGACAAGCCGAAGAAGGAGGGCGAGGAGGACCCGTACGCCGAGTCCGAGAAGGAGATGGAGGAGGCGAACAAGGAGGAGGACGAGGACACCGGCGAGCAGGAGCAGTTCTCCTTCGAGGCGCTGGAGTCCGAGGCCGTCTTCGACCGTGTGCTCTACGACGGTGCCGAGTTCGGCATGCAGGCCCGCCCGGGGAGCGAGGAGGAGCAGGACTACCTCGGGATCCCGGGGCTGCTGGAGCCCGACCAGGTCCAGATGCTGCTCCAGAAGCGGCAGGCCCGCCAGATCGCGCACAGCCGCAAGAAGCCGGACGAGGAGGCCGACCTGCTCGAACTGCCCGCCGAGCGGCGGCCGGTGGTCTCGCACAAGGAGATGATGGAGCTGCGCAAGCAGCTCAACACGATGGTCGGCGCGTACGTCCATCAGAGCGGCAAGCCGCACGGGGTCATCCACACCGAGCTGCGCCGGGTGTGCGGCGGGCCCGCGAGCGCCGAGGCCACGGCCGGGCAGCTGCGGCAGCGGATCGCCAAGGTGCAGGAGTGGGCGACCCGGATGCGGTGACCTCGGGCGCCGTCGCCGGGGCTGGGGGCGCCGCATCCGGGACTGGGGGCGCACGGGGCGTGCGTGGCTTACGGGGGCGTATCGGGTGCGCTGGGGCGCGGGAGTGCGGGACGCGGGGATGCGTGGCGTGCGGGGTGTATCGGGTGCGCGCGGCTTCGGATATATCAGGTGGTCCGGGACATGGTGGGCGGGCGCGCGGGACGTGCGGGGTGTGCGCGGGTGGCGTGACCTCGGGTGTGTGCCCTGAGTGCAGAGGTCGTGTACACCGCGTGTGCGGGCCGCTCATATCAGGACAAACAGAGACACTCCGCATCGGTCACTGCCCGGATTCTGGACGGAGCCTTCCGCTCAGCGAACGGGCTTCGCTAATGTCCCGCTACGCATACGCCCCGTGGCAGCGCCGCCGCGGAGCGCAGCCGTGAAGCGACGCGGCCCGGACAGGCCGGGTCGCCGGCCGATCGGCGGCCTCTGAAGCGCGTCGCCGACGGGACTCGGCGACGCATCCGCCACGAGGGGGCTGCCGACCTCACCACTTAAGGAGTGGGCGTCGTGACCGCGGAGACTTCTCAGACGCTCGATCGGGGCCTCAGGGTCCTCAAGCTGCTGGCCGAAACGGACCACGGGCTGACCGTCACCGAGCTTTCCCACAAACTGGGCGTGAACCGGACCGTCGTCTACCGGTTGCTCGCCACGCTGGAGCAGCATGCGCTCGTACGACGTGACCTGGGCGGACGGGCCCGGGTAGGACTCGGGGTGCTACGGCTGGGACACCAGGTGCATCCGCTGGTCCGGGAGGCCGCGCTGCCCGCGTTGCGGTCACTGGCCGAGGATATCGGGGCGACGGCCCATCTGACCCTGGTGGACGGGTCGGACGCGTTGGCTGTGGCGGTCGTCGAGCCCACGTGGACGGAGTATCACGTCGCCTACCGGGCGGGGTTCCGGCATCCGTTGGAGCGGGGGGCCGCGGGGAGGGCGATACTCGCCGCGCGGCAGCAGATGCTGGATGAGCCGGGCTACACGTTGACGCACGGGGAGCTGGAGGCCGGGGCGAGTGGCGCGGCGGCTCCTCTGGTCGGCGTCACGGGAGTCGAGGGCAGCGTGGGGGTCGTGATGCTGGCGGACGCGGTGCCGGAGAGGGTGGGGCCGCGGGTGGTGGACGCGGCGCGAGAGGTCGCGGAGGCTCTGCGCTGACGTTGGCTGAGGTTCTGCGCTGACGTTCGCTGAGGCTCTGCGCCGGTGTTTCGCCGAGCGGGGCACGGGGTGTGCCGGTCAACGTCCATGTGCGCGAGGTGTCGGGGTCCCGGGCGCAGACGGCCTCCGGGGACTCCGGGAGTGAGCCGGTGCCGGGGGTCGGCGCGGGCAGGTCGGGCTCGGGTGACCTGCGCCTGGTCGGAATCCACCTCCGCGTTAGATTGACCTCGTGCTCTCTCGTCTCTCACGCCCCAGGGCCGTCGCCGTCTGCGCTCTGCCTGTCGCGGCTCTGATCGCCACGGCGGCGTTCGCGCCGTTGCCGTTCTCGCTCGCGCAACCCGGTCTGACAGCGAACGTGCTGGGCGAGAACAAGGGCACTCCGGTGATCACGGTCTCCGGTGCGCCGACCCGTGACACCAGGGGCCAGTTGCGGATGACGACCATCGAGGCGACCAACCCGGACGCCCGCGTCTCGCTCGGCGACGTGATCGACAGCTGGTTCCGTACCGACCAGGCGGTCATGCCGCGCGACGCGGTCTACCCGAGTGGGCAGAGCGTCAAGGAGATCGAGCGGCACAACACCGACGAGATGGTGAAGTCCCAGGACGCCGCGACCGAGGCCGCGCTGAAGTACCTCCACCTCAGCGACAAGAAGGTCAAGGTCACGCTGAAGCTCGCCGACGTCGGCGGCCCCAGCGCCGGTCTCCTCTTCACCCTGGGCATCATCGACAAGCTGAACGGCGACGGCAGCGACGGCGACCTCACGGGCGGCCGCACCATCGCCGGTACGGGGACCATCGACGCCGACGGCGACGTCGGCGCGGTCGGGGGAGTGGCCCTGAAGACCCAGGCGGCGCATCGGGACGGGGCGACGGTCTTCCTGGTACCCAAGGCCGAGTGCTCGGACGCCAAGGCCGAGCTGCCGAAGGGGCTGCGGCTGATTCCGGTGACCACGCTCAAGGGCGCGGTGAGTTCCCTGACGGCACTGGAGAGCGGGAAAGGTTCCGTCCCTGGCTGCTGAAGCGACCGCTGAGGGTCCCCGACCGCTGAGGGTCTCCGTCCCTGGCCCAGCTGAGGACTCCGTCCCTAGTGCCGCGGCACTAGCTGCCAACGCTGGGGGTGAGCGTCGGCCTCGGGGTCGCGAGACGCAGGCCCACCTCTACGAGGGTCCAGCCGAGCCGGGTACGGAAGCCGTGCGGTGGCTTGGCGTGGGTGGTGAGGGCGGCGCGGGTGGCGAGGCGGTGAGCCTCGGCCTGGGCGCGGAGTTCGGCGGTGCGTAAGTGGTGCAGGCTGAGATGGATCTCGGGATGCATCGGGCTCTGTCGCCTTTCACAACGGGGTGCTGGGGAAGAGGTGCGTGTGGATGCGGACCGGCTGCGAGTTCGGGGTTTCCTCGGGGAGGGGCCGGTAGCTCTCGACGAGTTCGTGCATCTTCTGGATGAGTTCGCGGGCCGTCTCGGGTGTGAGTCGCCCTGTGAAGTCGCTCAGATCGCTCGCGCTGTCCCATTCCTGAGGCCACTCGTGCTGGTTGCCGAGCCAGGTGGCGACCTCCTGGGTGTGGATGTTGGCGACCTCGAACCGGAACACCGCGGCGGCTCCGCGCACGCTCGGATCCGGGTCCCGCAGCAGGGTGTTGTCGAACACCAGGCCCCCGTCCACCGCCTGCCACCAGCGCTCCCGGCCCTTGCCGTGCTCCGGTGCGTCCTCGATGAAGCCGTGCGTGGCGAGCTGGCGCAGGTGGTAGCTGGTGGCGCCGCTGGACTCGCCCAGCTTCTGGGCCAGTTGGGAGGCGGTGGCGGGACCGCCACGGCGCAGCGCGACCAGCAACTGCATCCGCAGGGGGTGGGCGAGCCCGCGCAGTGAGCGGACGTCGAGCACACGGGGACTGGGCTCTTCGGACATGCGTACAAAGGTAACGTTGCAAAGGCCTCTTTGCAACGGGTTCTTTGCGTCAACTTCTAGGTGCCTTTCTCGCCCCCCGCCGCCTGCTCCACCAGCGGGATGATCCGCAGCGGAACGGGGTTCTCCATGACGATCGCGGTGGAGGCGCGGACGATGCCGTCGAAACCGACCACCCGGTCGATGACCCGCTGGAGATCGGCGTTGGAGCGGGCCACGAGCCGGCACAGCATGTCGCCGGTGCCGGTGGTGGTGTGCAGCTCCAGAACCTCCGGCACGGTCGCCAGGTGCGCCCGGACGTCCGCGCCCTGCCCCTGCCGGATCTGCAACGTCGCGAAGGCCGTGACCGGATAGCCGAGCGCCGCCGGATCCACCTCGGGACCGAACCCGCGGATGACCCCGTTCGACTGAAGCCGGTCCAGGCGTGCCTGCGCGGTCCCCCGGGCCACCCCCAGCCGCCGGGACATCTCCAGCACCCCGATCCGCGGCTCCCGCGCCAGCAGCACGATGATCCGCCCGTCCAGCTGATCGATCCCCATGACGGCCCTCCCGGCCCTGGTCATCCTGTACAGAAAGCCCGCCGAGGCGGATGTATTACTGGTCATGTTGTTCAGCAAAAACACAAACTGTTGCGCACCTTGCTTCACGGGGGTGAGGCTTCCACTATGACGCAGACCACACACCACACTCCCGACACCGCCCGGCAGGCCGATCCCTTCCCGGTCAAGGGAATGGACGCGGTCGTCTTCGCCGTGGGCAACGCCAAGCAGGCCGCGCACTACTACTCCACCGCCTTCGGCATGAGGCTGGTCGCCTACTCCGGGCCGGAGAACGGCACCCGCGAGACCGCCTCGTACGTGCTGGAGAACGGCTCCGCCCGCTTCGTGTTCACCTCCGTCATCAAGCCCGCCACCCCCTGGGGCCACTTCCTCGCCCAGCACGTGGCCGAGCACGGCGACGGCGTCGTCGACCTCGCCATCGAGGTCCCGGACGCGCGCGCCGCGTACGCCTACGCGACCGAGCACGGCGCCCGCTCCGTCGCCGAGCCGTACGAGGTCAAGGACGAGCACGGCACCGTCGTCCTCGCCGCGATCGCCACGTACGGCGAGACCCGCCACACGCTGGTCGAGCGCACCGGCTACGACGGCCCGTACCTGCCCGGATACGTGACGGCCGCGCCCATCGTCGAGCCGGCCGCGCACCGCACCTTCCAGGCCGTCGACCACTGCGTCGGCAACGTCGAACTCGGCCGGATGAACGAGTGGGTCGGCTTCTACAACCACGTCATGGGCTTCACGAACATGAAGGAGTTCGTGGGCGACGACATCGCCACCGAGTACAGCGCCCTGATGTCGAAGGTCGTCGCCGACGGCACGCTCAAGGTCAAGTTCCCGATCAACGAGCCCGCCCTCGCCAAGAAGAAGTCCCAGATCGACGAGTACCTGGAGTTCTACGGCGGCGCCGGCGTCCAGCACATCGCGCTGAACGCCGACGACATCGTGCGGACGGTACGGACCATGCGGGCGGCCGGAGTGCAGTTCCTCGACACCCCGGACTCGTACTACGACACCCTCGGCGAGTGGGCCGGCGACACCCGCGTCCCCGTGGAGACCCTGCGCGAGCTGAAGATCCTCGTCGACCGCGACGAGGACGGCTACCTCCTGCAGATCTTCACCAAGCCGGTCCAGGACCGCCCGACCGTGTTCTTCGAGATCATCGAACGCCATGGCTCGATGGGCTTCGGCAAGGGCAACTTCAAGGCCCTGTTCGAAGCGATCGAACGGGAGCAGGCCAAGAGGGGCAACCTCTAGTCACCCCTTTCATCCCCTTTCATCCCCTTCACCCCCTTCATCCATTTCACTCCTTCGCGTCCATCGCCGGCACGTCCTTCACGGACGGCTCCCCCAGCGCCGTCAGCGCCGCCCGAGCCGTCCGCGCGTGGAGCGGCGAGAAGTACGGGTTGATCCGCAGCGCCTCCTGCAGGTGCCTGCGGGCCGGCCCGTACCGCTCCAGCGCCCGCTCGGTCATGCCTCGGTGGTAGGCGTACGGCGCACTCCGTACGCCCCCCTTCTTCGCCTTGTCCGTCGCCACCGTCGCGAACCGCAGCGCCTCCTCGTCCTGCCCCGCCCGGTGCAGCGCCCAGCCCAGCGCGTCGGCCACCGCCATCCCCGGCTGCCGGGCCCACTCGGCCCGCAACAGCCGTACGGCGGCGGCCGGATTTCCGTGGTCCGCCTCGAACCGCCCGAGCACCAGGTCCTCGTCCGCCCCGCCCGCGGCGGCGTCACGCACCCGCGCCCGCAGCAGCTCGTACTGCGCCCGGGCCGCCTTCCCGAGCCCCAGCGACTCGTACAACTCGCCCAACTCCAGCGCGTACTGCGGACACGACTGCTTGGCCGGCGCCGCCCGGTAGACGTTCAGCGCCTCCGTCACCCGGCCCAGCGCCGCGAGCGCCCGCCCCTGCCCGGCCTGCGCGGCCCGCTGGTCGGGGTCGAAACGCACCGCCTCCTGGAACTGCCGCAGCGCCTCCTCCCGCTCACCGCTGTCCCAGGCCAGCTGCCCGGCCCGCTCCAGATAGGCCGCCCGCTCGGCCGGCGCCCGAGCCCCCGCCGCCGCGTCGGACAACGAGGCCGCCGCATCCTCCGGCCGGCCCTGGTCCCAGTAGACGACCGCGGCCCGCGCCAGCACGTCCGGCCCGGAGCGCAGCTCCCTCAGCCTGTCCAGCGCGCCCCGGGCAGCCTTCTGGTCGCCGAGACCGGTGTAGGCGTCGATCAGCAGCGGATACGTCGTCCAGCGACGGGGCTCGGCTGTCCGGGCGGCCTCGGCCCAGGCCTTCGCCGTCCGGAAGTCCCGGCGCGCGTTCGCCAGGGCCGCCAGCCCGCTGAGCGCGTCGGCGTTCCCCTTCCCGTACACCTTCAACGACGCACGCAGCGCCGCCTCCGCCCTCGGGTAGTACGCCGGGTCCGCGGTCCGCCGCCCCTGCTCCACATACGCCGTTCCCAGCACCGCCCACGACCCGGCGTCCCGGGGATGCGCCCGCACCCGGGCCTCGCGCTCACCGATCAGCGCCGCCAGGTCGGGCAGCGCGGCCGGCACTCCCGCGGCGACCGCCGCGTGGGCCTGCGCCCCCGGTGCCGGTGCGGGCGCCCGGGTCTGTGTACGCTCCCCGGGCAGCAGCATCAGCACCACGCCGAGCGCGGCACACCCGGCGACCGAGGCGATCAGCGCATGATTGCTGGAGCCGCGGACCGGCGGGGGAGCCTCCTCGTCGTTCTCCATGGCGCTCACTGTGCGCCAGTACGACGACCACACCCCGGCTTACGACAGCTGCCGTACACGGGGTTCACACCGATGGCCCCTGGTGCGACGCTGTGATCATGAGCCGTATCGAAGCGCCTCGCGACGGAGCCGCCGACGACACCGGAGCCGCCGGAGCCGCCGGAGCCGCTGAAGCCGCCGGAGCCGCCGAAGACACAGCAGCGACCGGCGACCTCTGCGATCGTCTGCTGGCCGGCCTGCCCGCCGACGCCGTCCTCACCGACCCGGACATCACGGCTTCCTACGCCAACGACATGGCCAGCTTCTGCCCGGCCGGCGCCCCGGCGGTGGTCGTACTGCCGCGCACGGTCGAGCAGGTCCAGCACGTCATGCGCACGGCCACCGAGCTGCGGGTCCCGGTCGTCCCGCAGGGCGCCCGCACGGGCCTGTCGGGCGCGGCCAACGCCTCCGACGGCTGCATCGTGCTGTCCCTGATCAGGATGGACCGCATCCTGGAGATCAACCCGGTCGACCGCGTCGCCGTCGTCGAACCGGGCGTCATCAACGCGACCCTGTCCCGCGCGGCCGGCGAACACGGACTCGCCTACCCGCCGGACCCCTCCAGCTGGGAGACGTGCACGATCGGCGGCAACATCGGCACCGCGTCCGGCGGCCTGTGTTGCGTGAAGTACGGCGTGACGGCCGAGTACGTCCTCGGCCTGGACGTCGTCCTGGCCGACGGACGGCTCATGTCCACCGGCCGCCGTACGGCGAAGGGTGTCGCCGGATACGACCTCACCCGCCTCTTCGTCGGCTCCGAGGGCTCGCTCGGCATCGTCGTACGGGCCACCCTGGCCCTGAGGCCGCAGCCGCCCGAGCAGCTGGTGCTGGCGGCCGAGTTCCCGTCCGGGGCCGCAGCCTGTGACGCCGTGTGCCGGATCATGGCGGGCGGTCATGTGCCGTCCCTCCTCGAACTGATGGACCGTACGACGGTGAAGGCCGTCAACGACCTCGCGCACATGGGACTCCCGGAGAGCACGGAAGCCCTGCTGCTGGCCGCCTTCGACACGGCCGACGCGGCCGCCGACCTCGCCGCTCTCGGCGCGTTGTGCGAGGCGGCCGGCGCCACCCAGGTCGTCCCGGCCGACGACGTGGCCGAGTCCGAACTGCTCCTTCAGGCACGCCGGTTGTCGCTCAACGCGCTGGAGGCGGTGAAGGGCACGACGATGATCGACGACGTGTGCGTGCCCCGCTCCAAGCTCGCCGAGATGCTCGATGGGACCGAGCGGATCGCCGAGAAGTACCAGCTCACCATCGGGCTCGTCGCCCATGCCGGCGACGGCAACACCCACCCCACGGTCTGCTTCGACGCCCAGGACCCCGACGAGTCCCGGCGCGCCCGTGAGTCCTTCGACGAGATCATGGCGCTCGGCCTGGAACTCGGTGGCACGATCACCGGCGAACACGGGGTGGGCGTCCTGAAGAAGGAGTGGCTGGCACGCGAGATCGGGCCGGTCGGGGTGGAGATGCAGCGCCAGATCAAACAGGTCTTCGACCCGCTGGGCATCCTCAACCCCGGCAAGCTCTTCTGAACCACCCGAGCGTTCTCCAGTCGGCGGGGCAGTCGGCGAAACCTTCTCAAAAGTGTGGGTCCAGCGGGACTGGCGGTGAGGGTTGCGCCGGTCTGATAGATGTGGAGGCCCCCATTTGACCCCCGAGCAGATACGGGACGACGGACATGAGCGCCCCAACCCCGGCCCCCGGTGACGACAGGCCCCGCGAAGGGTATTACCCGGACCCGTCCATTCCTGGATATGTCCGGTACTGGAACGGCACCGCCTGGGTACCGGGCACCAGCCGTCCGGCACCTACGGACGGCGCACCGCTCGCCCCTCCGTCCGGCGACGCCCCGGCCCATTCCCCGGCGGGCCACGCGGGCCCGGCCGGCCAGGCAGGCCATGCAGACCCGGCCTCCCCGGCCGTCTCGGTGGAGGCGACGGGTCCGCACTTCTTCGACGAGGACCCGGTCGGCGAAGCCGGTCCGTCCGGTCCGTCCGGTCCGTCCGGTCCGGCCTCGTCGGCCGCCGCCCCGCACGGCGGTCTCCCCGCACCCGCGGCCGCCTGGGGCGCCGACCGCTCCCACCAGTCGGGCTTCGGCGGCGACCAGGACCGCCGCGTGTCCTGGGGCGCTCCGCAGGGCGCCCAGCCGGGAGGTTCGCAAGGCGTCCACCCGGGAGGCGCGCCGGTTGTTGATCCGCGGGTGCAGGGTGCGGCGCCGAGGTCCACCGACGGGCCCTCCCAGCCCGACGGCCGCTCCGCCCGTACGGACGGCACCGCGACGATCCCGCCCGCCGAGCCGGACGACGCGGGCGGGGGCAGCACCTTCGTCTTCCGCAGGCCCACGCCGGGACCCGGGGGAGCGGCGTCCGGCACCGGAACTCCCGGTGTCCCGGGCCCCGGTGGCCCCCCTGCTGACGAGGGCACCGTGACCTTCCGCGCGCTCTCCCCCCGGACGCCCCAGCAGAGCGGGGCGGCGGGGGCGCACCAGCCGAGCCGGCCGAGCACCGGTATCCAGGGCCCCGGAGCCGCCCAGGCAACGCCCGGCGCGGCACCCGGAGCGTTCGGCGCCCAGTTCTCCGGGACCGGGGGCACGGATCCGGCTGGTCCGGGCGGTCCGGGCGGTCCGGGCGGTTCGGCCGGGGGACCCGGTGGGCCGGGAACGCCCGGCGCGGCCGGCGACCCCGGCAACGGCACCCGATCCGCCTCCCCGGACGCCCCCGGATCCCTCGGCTTCGGTGCCGGAGCCGCAGCCGCCCGTGCCGCCGCCGAGCTGCCCCAGGCGGGCGCCGGAGCCGGGACTGCCGCCCAGGCCCCCTCCGCAGTCCCCGCTGCCCGCACCGACTCCTACGGCCCGCAGGCGACCCCCGCACCCGCCCCGAACGTGCCCCACCAGCCCGGCGGCCCCCAGCCGGCCGACCCTCACTTCAGCGTGCCCCAGCCCGGCCCGGGAGGACCCGGCGGCCCCGCTCCCATGGCCTCCGCTCCCATGGCCTCCGGCCCCGGTGGCGGCCAGTCCTCCTGGGCTCAGCAGGTGCATCGACTCGCGGGGGCGGACGAGGACCAGCCCCCCGGGTCCTGGAAGCCGCCCGTCGACGACATCTTCCAGGCAGCCGCCCGGCGTCAGGCGTCGGCCCGCCCGGCGGGGCTCGGCAAGCGGCTGGCCGCCCGGCTGGTGGACACGGTGGTGCTCGTAGGGGTCACCGCCGTGGCCGCCGTACCGCTCGGCACCAAGGCGATCGACCACGTCAACGAGAAGATCGACGCGGCCAAGCTGTCCGGCGAGACCGTCACGGTCTGGCTGCTCGACGGCACGACGTCGACGTATCTCGGCATCGTGCTCGCCGTTCTGCTCCTCTTCGGTGCCCTCTACGAGGCGCTGCCCACCGCAAAGTGGGGCCGCACCCTCGGCAAGAAGCTGTTCGGTCTGGACGTGCGGGACATCGAGGGCCACGAGCCCCCGTCCTTCGGCCTGGCCCTGCGCCGCTGGCTGGTCTACAGCGTGCCCGGCCTGCTCGCCGTCGGTGTCCTGGGTGTCCTGTGGTGCTTGTTCGACCGGCCGTGGCACCAGTGCTGGCACGACAAGGCCGCACACACGTTCGTGGCGGGCTGACCGGTTACCCGGTTACCCGGTTACCCGGGTAAGGCGAAAGCGCGGGAGGATCCGGTACTCCGGACGGCCGCTCGCCGGATGCGGAGCGGGAGGGTTCGCGGTCGACTCGGGCCATGAGCAGCGAACCGCCCCCCGGCTCCGGTCAGCCCCCGGAAGACGACCCGTTCAGGAAGCAGCCCCCGCCTGACGAGGGCGCCGGTTCACCGTACGGCGCTCAGCCCCCGTACGGCAGTCAGCCCCCGCCCCACCAGGGCGACCCCTACGGTGGTGGCGGCCCGTACGGCGGCGGCGGTCCCTCCGGCGGCGGGACCTACCCCGGCGACTCGCTGGCCGGCATGCCGCCGCTCGCTCCGAGCGGTAAGCGCACCCTCGCCCGGATCCTCGACATGATCATGGTCGGCATCGTGGTCTGGCTGCTGACCCTGGCCTTCGGCGTGCGCGAGTACACCATGGACAACAACAAGATCGAGTACGGCAAGTCGTTCGGGCAGTCGCTGATCGCCGCCGTGCTCTACATCGCCTACGACACCGTCATGATCAGCAGGTCGGGACAGACACTCGGCAAGAAGTGGCTGGGGATGCGGGTCGCCAACCTCGACAACGGCGCCACGCCCTCCGCCCAGACCACGCTGATCCGCTCGGCGGTGCTGTGGATCCCGTTCGCCTTCTGCTGCGCCTGCATCTGGACCGCCATCTGTGGCGGCTGGAGCTACTTCGACAAGCCCTACAAGATGGGTCTGCACGACAAGGCGGCCAAGACGGTGGTGGTCAGCGCGGACTGACGACCTTCCTCCGGAGCGGAGAGCGCGGACTGGCGACCTTCGTGCGGGAGAGCGCGAACTGGCGACCTTCTCGCGGGAGAGCGCGAACTGGCGACCTTCTCGCGGGAGAGCGCCAACTGACGAACCTCACCCGGGCGAGCACCGACTGACCGCCCCTCAGCCGGGAGTCAGGAGGCAGCGCGCTCGTGCACCGGCCGTTCGGACGCCGCCGCGGCGATCGAGGAGGCCGCCGGGACGGGTGCCTGCGACGGCGCCGTCACCGTTGCCGTCACCGTCTCTCCGGCCTGCGCGGCGGGCCGGTTCACCGCGACCACGCGGGACTTCGGCATCGGGACGGTCATGGCGACCAGCAGCCCGAGTGCGAGCGCCGCGAGGGCGATGATCGCGATCCCCACGCCGGAACTCGTCTGTGACAGCAGCAGCATGGCGAGCGTCGAGCAGATCACGGTGCACGAACCGTAGACGAGCTGTGCGGCCGTCGGGCGAGGCGTGACAGTCGGACGAGGCATGGCAATCGTGTCCTCGGAAGTGGGGATCCACGGGGGCGTCGGCCTGGCTTTCCACCGTTTTGGGGCGTTCCGCCAATCGACTCTCATCGCCTGCATGCCCGAGTGGAAGGAACGGTAAGCCTGACCTGACCAACAGTGCCGGAGCATAGGGGGCGCACGGGTTCACAGTGTCCAGCCTGTGGACAGAACCGCGCGCCCGTTCGAAAGCGTTTGTGTCGCGCTCCGGCGTTCGTCAAGCGGACGTCATCTGCACATAGTGCAATTGACCTGTCCGAGTCAAGGTCTGTCTTTTCTTGCCAACCTCTAGTCAAATGTCGTCACTTGACTACACGCGTTGAACACGCGCGCGCGGGGACCCACCAGGCCCAGGACTCCCTCCTTCCGCGCGCCCGGACGCGGGGGAGGAACTCAAGTGACCAGCAGATCCTGGCAGTTCAGATCGGCGGCGACAGTCGTCGCACTCGCCGCGGCCACGGCCACCTTTTCGAGCTTCACGGTGGCCCAGGCCGATACGGCCGCCGTACCCGCGGCCGTGGACGGGCATGACCCGCAACCGGCCAAGATGAAGGAACACAACCTGGACGGTCCGCTGTCCAAGACCCGGGAGGCCCAGCGCGAAGAGGCGCTCAACCAGGTCATATCCGGCGCCGCCAAGGTCAAGGACCGCGACGGCTCCAAGGTCGTCAAGCTCAAGGGCGACGACAAGTACGTCGAACTCGGCCGCGAGAAGACCGACAAGATCTTCACGATCCTGGTCGAGTTCGGCGACCAGGTCGACAGCCGCTACGGCGGCACCCCCGGCCCGCTCCACAACGGGATAGCCCAGCCCGACCGGGCGCAGAACAACAGCACGGACTGGCAGGCGGACTACAACCAAAAGCACTTCCAGGACCTCTACTTCGGCTCCGGCAAGAAGACCGAGTCGCTGAAGAAGTACTACGAGAAGCAGTCCTCGGGCCGCTACTCGGTCGACGGCGAGGTCACCGACTGGGTCAAGGTCCCCTACAACGAGGCCCGTTACGGCTCCAACAAGGCGTCCACCGGCGCCTGGTACGCGGTGCGGGACGGTGTCGACGCCTGGGTCGCCGAGCGCGAGGCCGCCGGTGACACCGCCGCCGAGATCAAGGCGGAGCTGGCCGAGTTCGACCAGTGGGACCGCAACGACTTCGACGGCGACGGCGACTTCAACGAGCCCGACGGCTACATCGACCACTTCCAGATCGTGCACGCCGGCGAGGACGAGTCCGCGGGCGGCGGCGCCCAGGGCGAGGACGCCATCTGGGCCCACCGCTGGTACGCCTTCGGCACCGACGCCGGCACCACCGGCCCGGACACCAACAAGCTCGGCGGCACGCAGATCGGCGACACCGGAATCTGGGTCGGCGACTACACCATCCAGCCGGAGAACGGCGGCCTGGGCGTCTTCGCCCACGAGTACGGCCACGACCTCGGCCTGCCCGACGAGTACGACACCGCGGGCGGCGAGAACTCCACCGGCTTCTGGACGTTGATGTCGTCCGGTTCCTGGCTCGGCACCGGCAAGGACGCCATCGGTGACCTGCCCGGCGACATGGGCGCCTGGGACAAGCTGCAACTCGGCTGGCTCGACTACGACATCGCCCAGGCGGGCGTGAAGTCGAAGCACACCCTCGGCGTCGCGGAGTACAACACCAAGAACCCGCAGGCCCTCGTGGTCCAACTGCCCGACAAGACGGTCACCACCGAGGTGGTCGCCCCGGCGCAGGGCAGCAGGCAGTGGTGGAGCGGCAGCGGCGACGACCTGCGCAACTCCCTTGCCCGCACGGTCGATCTGACCGGCAAGTCCTCGGCGAGCCTCACCCTGGACGGCTGGTGGGACATCGAGGCGGACTTCGACTACCTCTACACCGAGGTCTCCACGGACGGCGGCACCAACTGGACGCCGGTCGACGGCAAGCTGGCCGACGGCAGCGCCATCCCGCGTGACGGCAGCGACAAGCCCGCCCTCACCGGCACGGTGGACGCGTACCAGAAGCTGACGTTCCCGCTTGACGCCTACGCGGGCCAGAAGATCGGCCTGCGCTTCCGCTACCAGACCGACGGCGGTGTGGCCCAGAAGGGCTTCGCGGCCGACCAGATCACCGTGACGGCCGACGGCGCCGCCCTGTTCTCCGACAACGCCGAGTCCCTGGACGCGGCTTGGACGGCGAACGGCTTCTCCCGCATCGGCGCGTCCTTCACGGACGACTACCCGCAGTACTACATCGCCGAGAACCGTCAGTACGTGTCGTACGACAAGACGCTGAAGAGCGGCCCGTACAACTTCGGCTTCTCGACGACCCGTCCGGACTGGGTGGAGCACTACGCCTACCAGAACGGCCTGTTGATCTGGAAGTGGGACACCTCCCAGGCCGACGACAACACCAGCCAGCACCCCGGTCAGGGCCTGATCCTGCCGATCGACTCCCACCCGACGCCGCTGAAGTGGTCCAACGGCACGCTGATGCGAGGCCGTGTCCAGGCCTTCGACTCGACCTTCACCCGGCAGCAGACGGACGCGATCACGCTGCACAGCGCGGACGTCCCGACCAAGATCAAGTCGCGGGTCGGGGTGCCGGTCTTCGACGACGGAACCTCGACGTACTACGACACCTCGAACCCGTCAGCGGGCGTCAAGGTCACTGACACCAACACCCGGATCAAGATCACCAAGGAGCCGGCGGACGGCTCGACGATCTCGGTCCAGGTAGGACCGTCCGCGAAGTAGACAGTATCTTCGCAGGTCAGAAGCGTATCGGCGGCAACCCCTGGCGGGTTGCCGCCGATCGTGTTTAGGTGCGTCCTGTGGCTCCCTTATTGACACCGGTATGGATACTGGCTTCGACGACGACTCGCACGGGGGTGTGACCGCATGGCCGCAGGAGGTTTCTGCAAGCTGCCCACCGGCAGTGTGGTGGTGGCGCTGAACCTGCCCAGCCCCGCCGCTCACGATGCGGGCGCGGTCCGCGTGCTCGTCCACGCCCAGAACCGGGCGCGCGCCCTGACCAGGCTGCGCAACCTGGGCATGCGTGCGGTCTACCTGCGGGGCAACGCCGCCCCGCCGACCCCGGACGAGGTCACCGCGGTCCTGCATCACCCGGACGGCCTGATATGGCGTACAGCGCCTGACAACGCTGTCGGCGGCCCGGAACTGGTCCAGGAGCTCTGGCAGCCCATCCGGGCGCTACTGAGGCGCCCGGCGACACCGGCGTGACGGGGCCGGCCGTGATGGACCGACCGGGACGGCGTCGATGGTGACTGTCCCGACCCCGACCGTGACGGAGTCGATGGTGCCCGTCCCGACCTCGACCGGGACGGGACTGACCGGACCGACCTCGACCGGGACGGGACTGACGGTGACCGGCCCGACCGGGACGGGACTGACGGTGACCGGCCCGACCGGGACGGGACTGACGGTGACCGGCCCGGCCGTGCGGTAGTGCCCAGCGACCGCGGGCTGTCGGCGCTGGGCGACCGCCGGGGCGTAGCGCCTCGCAGGGCGAGGTGCACCCCGCGTCGACGGGCCAGGAGGTGAGAACCCCGGAGCCCGCGCCACGCTGCTTTCAGGCGGCCCGGGATCGCCCCAGGGTCACCCCGTGACCGGGGACTCCGCGATGCAGCCGCCCGCGCTCACCAGGCCCTTGGCGCTCTGCTCCTCGAGCACCTTGCCCTTGTGGATGATCTTGCATGTGACCTGGGCGCCTTCGGGGTCCGTGGCGACCGGTATGACCGCCGCGGGCATGATGCCGCGCAGGGTGACCGTCTTCGTCCAGGGCAGCCGAGGCTTCGACACCGACTCGATCTTCGGCTCCATGGCCGTGCCCTCCCCGCCGTGGAAGTCGATCGACTCGACGTTCTTCCCCGTCACCTCGTAGGTGACTTCGTACGTCTCGTTCACCGCCTTGTCGACCTGGTTGACCGTTTCGGAGCAGGCGCTGAGGCCGAGCGCGAGACCGGCGACGGCGACGGAGCAGGCGGCGGTGCGGACGGTGCGATTCATAGGGATCCCCCCGGATCGTGAAGGTCGAATCCGCAGCAAACCGCAAAGGGAAAGTAAAGTCAATCGGTTGCGAGCCTCAGGAAGCGCAGGTCAGTGGACCAGTGCAGCTTCGATGCCCGCCGGGGCGTGGCAGGGGTCGTCCGTTCTGACAGTGACGCCCACCCCAGGTGGCGCAACCGACCACTACGCCACCACGGGCTTGCCGGTCAGTTCCACGCCCGACTCCCGCATCTCCGCCAGCGCCCGCTCGGTCGTCGCCTCGGCCACCCCGGCCGTCAGATCCAGCAGCACCTGGGTACGGAAGCCCTCCCGGGCCGCGTCCAGGGCGGTGGCGCGGACACAGTGGTCGGTCGCGATACCGACCACGTCCACCTCGTCGACCTCGCGGGCGCGCAGCCAGTCGGCCAGCGTCACCCCGTTCTCGTCGGCGCCCTCGAAGCCGCTGTACGCCGCCGCGTACGCCCCCTTCTCGAAGACCGCGTCGATCGCGCCGGAGGCGACCGCGGGGGCGAAGTTCGGGTGGAAGCCCACGCCCTCGGTGCCGGCGACGCAGTGCGCCGGCCAGGAGTGGACGTAGTCGGGGTTGGCGGCGAAGTGGCCGCCGGGGGCGATGTGGTGGTCGCGGGTGGCCACGACGTGCTGGTACCCGGAGCCGGCCGCCTGACCGATCAGCTCGGTGACGGAGGCGGCCACATCGGCGCCCCCGGCCACTGCGAGGCTGCCCCCCTCGCAGAAGTCGTTCTGTACGTCAACGACGATCAAGGCGCGGCGCATGGTCGGTGCCCTTCGGTTATGGACGAGTGGTTCTGTGGAGCGGTGCGGGCCCGGCAGGTGAACCTCCGAGCCTATGGACTCCAAGGGCCGCGCGGGAGAGGGCGTTACGGGCGTATGACGGCGTACCCGCTTTTCAGCTACCCGAGCGCCCGTGCACGTACTCCGTGGGAAGGACCGGTTCTCCGCGCGACAGCTGGGTCGCCGACAGGGGCAGACTGCCCCGGACGGCCGCGTGCCGGTCGCGGACGACGTCCAGGGGCTCCCGGGCGACGACCTCGCCGCCCTTGACCAGCTCGACCAGCAGCTGCCGGTCGACCAGCTCGCCCGGTACGGGCCCGGTGCCGACGACCTCGGCCTCCGCGGTCCCGTGCTCGTCGAGGCGCCGCGCGGCCCACTTGCGGCCGCCGACGGACGTCTTGCCGCCCGTGGAGTTCTTCGCCACCGGGACCAGCGGGGCCTTCGGGTCCGCGGTCTCGGCGCGGGCGACCAGCTTGTAGACCATCGAGGCCGTCGGGTGCCCGGAGCCGGTCACCAGCTGGGTGCCGACGCCGTACGCGTCCACCGGGGCCGCCGCGAGCGAGGCGATGGCGTACTCGTCCAGGTCCGACGTCACGATGATCTTCGTGTTCGTGGCACCCAGCTCGTCCAGCTGCTGCCGGACGCGGTACGCCACCAGCAGCAGGTCCCCGGAGTCGATCCGCACCGCGCCCAGCTCGGGCCCGGCGACCTCCACCGCCGTCCGGACGGCCTCGGTGACGTCGTACGTGTCCACGAGCAGGGTCGTGCCCCGGCCCAGCGAGTCCACCTGGGCCTGGAATGCGTCCCGTTCCTGGTCGTGCAGCAGGGTGAAGGCGTGGGCGGAGGTGCCCACGGTGGGGATGCCGTAGCGGAAGCCGGCCGCCAGGTCGGAGGTGGTGGTGAAGCCGCCGACGTACGCGGCGCGCGCGGCGGCGACCGCGCCCAGCTCGTGGGTGCGGCGGGCACCCATCTCGATCAGCGGCCGTCCGCCGGCCGCGGACGACATCCGGGAGGCCGCCGCGGCGATCGCCGAGTCGTGGTTGAGGATGGACAGGATCACGGTCTCCAGGAGCACGCACTCGGCGAAGGACCCCTCGACCCGCATGATCGGTGAGCCCGGGAAGTACGCCTCGCCCTCGGGATAGCCCCACACGTCGCCCGAGAAGCGGTAGGAGGCGAGCCAGTCCAGAGTCGTCTCGTCGACGATGGAGCGCTCACGCAGGAAGCCGAGAACGTCCGCGTCGAACCGGAAGTTCTCGATGGCGTCGAGGACGCGTCCGGTGCCGGCCACCACACCGTAACGGCGCCCGTCGGGCAGCCGCCGGGTGAAGACCTCGAACACGCTGCGCCGTTCGGCGGTCCCCGCGTTCAGCGCGGCCTGAAGCATCGTGAGCTCGTACTGGTCCGTGAAGAGCGCTGTCGAAGGTACGTCCACCGGCAGCCCAAGGTCCGCTGTGTTCATGGCAACGCATGCTACCCCCATTTCGTCAGTGTGACGATTTACGGGGGGCGTGGCAGCATGGGCGTTGTGACGTCACCCGCTCCCCTTGAGACCGAACGCACCGAGCCGGCGGAAGAGGTCTTCGCCGTCCCGGAACCGGACGTTCCCTGGGTCACGATCGTCCACAACGACCCGGTCAACCTCATGAGCTATGTGACGTACGTCTTCCAGTCGTACTTCGGCTACTCGAAGGACAAGGCCACCAAGCTCATGCTCGATGTCCACCACAAGGGCCGGGCGGTCGTCTCCAGCGGCAGTCGCGAGGAGATGGAACGCGACGTGCAGGCCATGCACGGCTACGGTCTGTGGGCCACCCTCCAGCAGGACCGGAAGTAGCGAACTCCCTTCATGCCAGGAACCTTCGAACCGCTCCCCGGCGGCGGCGCGGCCGTCGCCCTCGACGACGTCGAGATCTCCATCATCCGGTCGCTGGCCGTCCAGTTGCTGGAACTCATCGGACCGGGCCCCGCCGAGGACACCGACGACCCGCTCGCCGAGCTGTTCGCCGAGGGCCCCAGTGAACCCCCGTCCGACCCCGTCCTCAGGCGCCTGTTCCCCGACGCCTACAGCGACCCGGAGGGCGCCCCCGGGCCGAAACGGGCCGAGGAGGAACGGGCGTACTCCGCCGAGTTCCGCCGCTACACCGAGAACGACCTGAGGGCCGGCAAGCGGGACAACGCTCTCGCGGTGATCCGCTCCCTGGATGCGCTCGCCTCTCCCGGCGAGGGCGGGGCCGTGCTCAAACTGTCGCCCGGCGAGTCCCAGCAGTGGCTGCGCGCCCTCAATGACCTGCGGCTGGCGATCGGCTCCCGGCTGGAGATCACTGACGAGGACGACAGTGACCTCCTCTACCACCTCCCGGACGAGGACCCGCGCAAGCCGATGGTGATGGCGTACCTCTGGCTGGGCGGCCTTCAGGAGACGCTCGTCAGCACGCTGATGCCGTGACTGTCAGCACGCTTGTGCCCTGAGTCTCGGCATGCCCATGCCGTGACTGTCGGCGTGTTCATGTCCTGACTCTCGGCACGATCATGACCTGACTCTCGACATGCTCACGCCGTGGCCGTCGGCCCGCTCCGCCGTGGCGTGTGAAGGAAATGTGTCCGCTCAGCGGACGCTCAAATCCGGATAACGATAGCGTCAACCCGGCGGACACCTATGCCCCTCGCGGGTGGCTTTTGTCCGCCTTTATCTGTGCGCTGGGCCACATGTCCCCCAGGTGATCAGTGTGGTGACCGTGATAAATCTTCACGACCGCCCGGCGAACACCACCCATGGATTCGGCCGGGTGCGCCACCGAGCCGACTGACCGTCGGCCAGGCATGAGTGAACCCGGGGAAGATCGAGCAGGTCCCCGGGTCCGCTCACACTCCATCAGTCCGGGGGGATTCGAGACCCGGTCCGAGGCCGACGAAGGGCCCGGGCCGGCATGGAGAAAGGCGCACCACACATGACCTCAGCGCAGGCCGACACGGAGAAGACCCCCGAGGGAGAGGGGTACGAACGCGGGCTGGGCAGCCGCCAGGTCCAGATGATCGCGATCGGCGGCGCCATCGGCGTCGGTCTCTTCCTCAACGCCGGGGCGAACATCGCCAAGGCGGGACCGAGCCTCATCCTGATGTACGCCCTCGCGGGCGTGATCATCTTCTTCATCATGCGGGCCCTCGGCGAACTGCTTCTCTACCGTCCGGTCTCGGGCTCCTTCGCGGAGTACTCCCGCGAATTCCTCGGCCCGTTCTTCGGCTACTTCACCGCCTGGACCTACTGGCTGATGTGGGTGGTCACCGGCATGGCGGAACTGACCGCCGCCGCGATCTACATCAACTACTGGTTCCCGTCGATCCCGCAGTGGGTGTCGGCGCTGATCTTCCTGATCGTGCTCTTCGCCGCCAACCTGATCTCGGTGAAGGTGTTCGGCGAGATCGAGTTCTGGGCCTCGATGATCAAGGTCACCGCCCTCATCGGCATGATCGTCATCGGCCTGGGCGTGCTCACCTTCGGCTTCAGCTCCGCCGGTGACACCGCCGCCGTCTCCAACCTCTGGCAGTTCGACGGCTTCTTCCCCAAGGGCATCGGCTCGTCCCTGATGACCTTGCAGGGCGTCATGTTCGCCTACCTCGCCGTCGAGCTGGTCGGCGTCACGGCCGGCGAGTCCGAGAACCCGGAGAAGACCCTCCCCAAGGCGATCAACACCCTGCCCTGGCGCATCGCGCTGTTCTACGTCGGTGCCCTCACCATCATCCTGTGCGTGGTGAAGTGGACCGAGTTCGCGCCGGGCGTGAGCCCCTTCGTCGAGGCGTTCGCGAAGATCGGCATCCCGGCGGGCGCCGGCATCGTCAACTTCGTCGTCCTCACCGCGGCCCTGTCCTCCTGCAACTCGGGCATGTACTCCACAGGCCGCATGCTGCGCAACCTCGCGGACAACGGCGAGGCCCCGCGCGGCTTCACCAAGTTGTCGGCCTCCAAGACCCCGGCCTCCGCCATCACCGTCTCCGTCGCCTTCATGGGCATCGGCGTGGTCCTCAACTACGTCGTCCCGGAGAAGGCGTTCGGCTACGTCACCTCGGTGGCCACCGCGGCCGGCATCTGGACGTGGCTGATGATCCTGGTCAGCCACGTCCTCTACCGCCGCGCGGTCGACGCGGGCCGCCTGCCCGCCTCGTCCTTCCCCGCGCCGGGCGGCGCGAAGTGCTCGTACGTCGCCATCGTCTTCCTGCTCTTCGTCACCTGCCTGATCGCGTACGACGCCGACGCCCGCGTCTGCCTCTACGTGATGGCCGGCTGGGCCGCCGCCCTGGGCATCGGCTGGCTGATCCTCAAGCGCCGAAACCCGCAGATCGCCGAGCGCCGCGAACCGGAGATCGAGAAGGCCGTCCGCTAGCGTCCCCGGAGATCGAGAAGGCCGTCCGCCAGAGTCCCCGGACGTCCGGCCTACGAGCCGCACGTCCTGGGCCGTCCGGCCTACGAGCCGCACGTCCTGGGCCGTCCGGCCTACGAGCCGCACGTCCTGGGCCGTCCGGCATGCGGGCCGTCCCGTACCACCCATCGGTACGGGGCGGCCCTTCTGCTTATCCTGACGAACATGCTGACCATCACCCAGGCCCTCGTCGACCAGATCGTCGCGCACGCGCGCAAGGACCATCCCGACGAGGCGTGCGGCGTCATCGCGGGCCCGGCGGGCTCGGACCGCCCCGAGCGGTTCATCCCCATGCTGAACGCCGCCATGTCGCCCACCTTCTACGAGTTCGACTCCGGCGACCTGCTCAAGCTCTACCGCGAGATGGACGACCGCGACGAGGAGCCCGTGGTCGTCTACCACTCCCACACGGCGACCGAGGCATACCCCTCCCGCACCGACATCTCCTACGCCAACGAGCCCGGCGCCCACTACGTCCTCGTCTCCACCGCGGACACCGACGACGCCGGCCCGTTCCAGTTCCGCTCCTTCCGGATCGTCGACGGCGAGGTGACGGAGGAGGAGGTGAACGTCGTGGAGGCATTTTGAACGCCGCTCACCATGGTCCACCAGGACGTCGAGGAGATGGGCCGTCTGATGGCCCGGCTGCCGGTCCGGCTGCTGTTCGACCGCACGGAACACCCCGACGCCCCGGCCTGTCCTCCACGGTCGACCCCACCCGCCTGGTGCTCAGAAAGTCCGCCGGATGCCACCCAGGACCCCCCAGAACCTCTCCTGAACTGTGCGGTCTCACTCCCCGGCCGTAAAGCGTCCGGAATGTGGGACCGTATTCCGGGACCCGGGCCGGGAATCGATACGATGAGCCCATGGTTCTTGACGACGTGAGCGAGAAGACGCCGGGCATGCTGCTCGTGGCGCGGCTGCACGTCGACCTGTGCAGGCTCGCCAGCGCCATCTGTTGACGCTGCCCTGCCGCCGCACGGCCGTGAGCCGCGGCGCCCACCCGCACCACCCCGCTGCAACACGCTGCCGCGCGCCCACCGACCTGACCACTTTCGACAGGAGCCCGCAACCATGGCCATCGAGGTCCGCATCCCGACCATCCTCCGCACGTACACCGACGGCCAGAAGGCGGTGGACGGCCAGGGAGACACCGTCGCCGAGCTCTTCGCCGACCTCGAGACCCGGCACACGGGCATCCAGGCCCGCATCGTCGACGGCGACCAGCTGCGCCGCTTCGTCAACGTCTACCTCAACGACGAAGACGTCCGCTTCCTCGACGGCATCAACACCAAGCTCGCCGACGGCGACAACGTGACGATCCTGCCGGCCGTGGCCGGCGGCATGGTCTAAGGCCCGCTGACCCCATGCGTTACGACTCCCCGCTGGCCGCGGTGGGCAACACACCTCTGGTGCGCCTGCCGCGGCTGTCGCCGTCCGCCGACGTCCGCCTCTGGGCGAAGCTGGAGGACCGCAACCCCACCGGCTCGGTCAAGGACCGCCCCGCCCTGCACATGATCGAGCAGGCGGAGAAGGACGGCCGGCTGACCCCCGGCTGCACCATCCTGGAGCCCACCTCCGGCAACACCGGCATCTCCCTCGCGATGGCCGCCAAGCTCAAGGGCTACCGCATCGTGTGCGTGATGCCCGAGAACACCTCGCAGGAGCGCCGGGACCTGCTCGGCATGTGGGGCGCCGAGATCATCCCCAGCCCCGCCGCGGGCGGCAGCAACACGGCCGTACGGGTCGCCAAGGAGCTCTCCGCCGAGCACCCCGACTGGGTGATGCTCTACCAGTACGGCAACCCGGACAACGCGGGCGCCCACTACGCGACGACCGGCCCGGAGATCCTCGCCGACCTCCCGTCGATCACCCACTTCGTCGCGGGTCTCGGCACCACCGGCACCCTGATGGGCGTCGGCCGCTTCCTGCGCGAGCACAAGCCGGACGTGAAGATCGTCGCCGCCGAACCACGCTACGACGACCTGGTGTACGGCCTGCGCAACCTCGACGAGGGCTTCGTACCGGAGCTGTACGACGCCTCCGTCCTCACCACCCGCTTCTCGGTCGGCTCCGCCGACGCGGTCACCCGCACCCGCGAACTCCTCCAGCAGGAGGGCATCTTCGCGGGCGTCTCCACCGGCGCCGCACTGCACGCGGCGATCGGCGTCGGCAAGAAGGCGCTGCAGGCGGGCGAGAGCGCGGACATCGCGTTCGTCGTCGCCGACGGCGGCTGGAAGTACCTCTCGACGGGCGTCTACACGGCGGCCACGACGGAGGAGGCCATCGAGGTGCTGCAGGGTCAGCTCTGGGCCTGAGCTGCTCGCTTCATGACAGCCCCGCTTCCACCAGCCACCCGTTCGACACCGTCGGCCCGACGCCGGCGGCCACACCTTACGCGGGCACTCGTTACACGGTGACTCGTTACACGGTGACTCGTTGCACGGGCGCCGTTACGCGGCGACTCGTTACGTAGCCGCTCGCAACGTGGCCACTCGCAACGTAGCCACCCGTCACGGAGCCAGGTGACGGACCCGGTCCCACAGGGCCGGGTCCACCACCCCGGCCCGCCGGCGGAAGTCCTCCACCGGCACCTCGCGCAGCTCGTCCGTCTCCAGGAAGCTCGCCCGCCCGTTCGCGTCGCCCACCGAGCCGGGCGGCAACGGGATCACGCCGGCCCGCTCGCCGTGATACCTGCTGGTGATCTTCGCGACCATCGCCCGGTCCCCGTGCACCACCAGCACCAGACAGGGCCGGTCCTTGCCGCCCGGCCCGTCCTCGTACGGAACGTTCGCCCACCAGATCTCCGCCGGCCGTGGACGGACCTCGCCCGCCTCCGGACGCCCGGGCGGCCGGGCGCGACGAGTGGCGGGCCGATGCCCCCGCCCCCAGCCGTCCACGAGCACGGCGACCAGCGCCAGCAATACCACCGCCGCGATCGCGAGCCACCAGGACCTGTCCATACCGGTGACGTTACCGGCGCGCGATCGCGCCCGCGCGCCCTCTCGCAACTCTCATGCGCTCTCGGTCCAGCCGAACCGGTGACAGCACAGGTGAGTTCGCCCACAACAGCCCTTGGCGGAGGCGCGACCGGGGGTTTCGCGTTTTACGCTCGACCCACCGCACGACCACCGACGCCACCACTCTCTTCGTTTCCCGCCAGCGGAGGTTTCTGCCTTTATGAAGCTCACCGTCGTCGGCTGCTCGGGGTCGTTCCCGTCCGCGGATTCGGCCTGCTCGAGCTACCTCGTCGAGGCCGACGGCTTCCGGCTGCTTCTCGACATGGGCAACGGTGCCCTGGGCGAGCTGCAGCGCCACTGTGGTCTCTACGACCTCGACGCGATCTTCCTCAGCCACCTGCACGCCGACCACTGCATCGACATGTGCGCGTACTTCGTCGCGCGCTACTACCGCCACGACGGTGGCCGCTGCGCCCCGATCCCCGTCTACGGACCCGAGGGCACGGAGCACCGCCTCACCACGGCCTACGCGGACACCCCCACCGCCTCCTCCATGAGCGAGGTCTTCGACTTCCACACGGTCAAGCCCTCCACCTTCGACATCGGCCCGTTCACGGTCCACACGGAACGCGTGTCCCACCCGGTCGAGGCGTACGGCATCCGCGTGGAGCACGGCGGCAAGGCCCTGACGTACTCCGGAGACACGGGCGTCACCCCGGCGCTGGACGAACTCGCCCGGGACGCCGACCTGTTCCTGTGCGAGGCCGCGTTCACGCACGGCAAGGAAGACATCCCCGACCTGCACCTCAACGGCCGCGAGGCGGGCGAGACGGCGGCCCGGGCAGGCGTCCGCCGCCTGGTCCTCACCCACATCCCCCCGTGGACCGACCCGCGAGCCAACCTCACCGACGCGCGCGCGGTGTTCGACGGCCCGGTGGAACTGGCGACGCCGAGGGTGTCGTACGAGATCTAGCTGCCACGACGTCTGGCCACCACCTCTGGCCACCACCTCTGGCCACCACCTCTGGCCACCACCTCTGGCCACCACCTCTGGTTACTACGACGTCCAGCTGCTACGACATGACAAAGGCCCCGGGAGCTCGCCCCCCGTGGGAGGGGACCCTTCCGCAGGTACGGCTAGGCTCAATGCCATGTCTCGAATCGACGGCCGCACCGCCGAACAACTCCGCCCGGTCACCATCGAACGCGGCTGGAGCAAGCACGCCGAAGGCTCCGTCCTCGTCTCCTTCGGCGACACGAAGGTCTTCTGCACCGCCTCCGTCACCGAAGGCGTCCCGCGCTGGCGCAAGGGCAGCGGCGAGGGCTGGGTCACCGCCGAATACTCCATGCTGCCCCGCGCCACCAACACCCGCGGCGACCGCGAATCCGTCCGCGGCAAGATCGGCGGCCGCACCCACGAGATCAGCCGGCTCATCGGCCGCTCCCTGCGCGCGGTCATCGACTACAAGGCGCTCGGCGAGAACACCATCGTCCTCGACTGTGACGTCCTGCAGGCCGACGGCGGCACCCGCACGGCGGCCATCACGGGCGCGTACGTGGCACTCGCCGACGCCGTCTCCTGGGCCAAGGGAAAGAAGCTGATCAAGGCCGGCCGCCAGCCCCTCACCGGGACCGTCTCGGCGGTCTCGGTCGGCATCGTCGACGGCATCCCCCTCCTCGACCTCCGCTACGAGGAGGACGTCCGCGCCGAGACCGACATGAACGTCGTCTGCACCGGCGACGGCCGCTTCGTCGAGATCCAGGGCACCGCCGAGGCTGAACCCTTCGCCCGCGACGAACTCAACTCCCTCCTCGACCTGGCAGTTGCCGGCTGCACCGATCTCGCGGCCTTGCAGCGCAAGGCACTTGATACCGCCCTCGAAAAGTAAAGGGCGACCCAAGAAGGACGGCCGACGCGGGCAACCGCGCCGACCGCCCTCGCGTCACTACGGGTACGGGCGCACGGCACACCACCGTGCGCCCGGCCACACGTCGGCCCGCTGGGGGCCTGACCAACGGGAGGAACCGTTCCATGGCCGCGAGCCGACGCCGCCGAAGTCGCCGTACCGTCATCGCCGCCGCTGTCGCGGCCGTCGGACTGACGGTCGGCCTCACCACCGGCTGCGAAGCCGTCAGCAAGGCCCTGGACTGCGTCCAGACCGCCGACGCCATAGCCGACAGCGTCACCGATCTCCAGCAGGCCGTGGAGAACGCGTCGAACGACCCGACGCAGCTGGAGCAGTCCCTCGACTCCATCGACGAGAACCTCGACGACATCGGCGACAAGACCGACAACGCCGACGTCAACAAGGCGGTCGACGACCTGGGCGACGCCGTCGGCAACGTCCGTACGGCCGTCAAGAACGGCGACGAGACCCCCGACCTCAGCCCGATCACCGACGCGGCGGGCGAACTGACCAAGGTCTGCACGCCCTAGCCACGCCTGGCCACGCCTAGCCACGCCGTAACCCCACCGGCGCGGCCGGGATACTGGTGGGCATGACCCGCCTGATCCTCGCCACCCGCAACACCGGAAAGATCACCGAACTCCGGGCGATCCTCGCCGACGCCGGCCTCCCGCACGACCTCGTCGGCGCGGACGCCTACCCCGACATCCCCGACGTCAAGGAAACAGGCGTCACGTTCGCCGAGAACGCCCTCCTCAAAGCCCACGCCCTCGCCCAGGCAACCGGCCTGCCCGCCGTCGCCGACGACTCCGGCCTCTGCGTTGACGTCCTGAACGGCGCCCCCGGCATTTTCTCGGCCCGCTGGTCGGGACGCCACGGAGACGACCGCGCCAACCTGGACCTGCTGCTGGCCCAGCTGTCCGACATCGCCGACGAACACCGAAGCGCCCACTTCGCCTGCGCGGCGGCGCTCGCCCTGCCGGACGGCACGGAGCGGGTGGTCGAGGGCCGGCTGCGGGGAGTACTGCGACACGCCCCCGTCGGCACGAACGGCTTCGGCTACGACCCGATCCTCCAGCCGGAGGGCGAGACGCGGACGTGCGCCGAGCTGAGCGCGGAGGAGAAGAACGCGATCAGCCATCGGGGGGAGGCGTTTCGGGGGCTGGTGCCGGTAGTGCGGGAGTTGTTGGGATGAGGCACGGGAGAGGGGCCGCCCGGCTCCGGGCGACCCCTCTTTTGCGTGCGGCCGGTGGGACTCGAACCCACACGGGCTTTCGCCCACTGCGATCTAAACGCAGCTCGGCTGCCAAATTACGACACGGCCGCTCAAAACGGTCATCACGCTCGACCGGCGGCATTCAGTCTACGGGGACAACAGCTCATCCCGCGAGAGGGGCTCTCCCCTTCTGGCGACACCACGTCTCCGTCAGCGCATGACAGTTGGGGCACAGGTGCCGCAGATTCTCCCGGCGGTTGTCGCGCCAGTCTCCGTTGACGTGGTCGATCTGCAGTGTGATCGATTGGCCCCACCACTCGCCCGTGTTGCCGCAGGTCTCGCATGCATACGGCATTCCGATCCGCCCGAGCCGCCGCATCAGATCAGTCCAGTTGCGGGCCTCGGCGACGACAGGCGCGAGCTGTTTCTTGCCGTACGTGTCCGGTCGCAGTGCACCGCGACCGGGGGTGGCGCTCATCTCCGGTCCCGCTGTGTCCTGCACGTCCATGTCCCCTCCGATCTGGACCCCACGTTCGTGATCTCGTACGGAGTGACGAACCGTTTATCGGACGGTCACGCGCGAAACGTAAAGGCAGCTGATACGCTTACCAGCGATGCCTTCCAGGCGCGGACCGTTGTTTGTCCGCTCGGGAGGCTTTTTTCATGACCTCAGCAGAGTGGGACATCCGCCCAGCCACCCCCGCCGATCGCCCCACCGTCGAACGCCTCTGGCTTCTCTTCCGGCATGATCTGTCCGAGTTCGGAGGGCAACTGCCCCATCCGGACGGGACGTTCCGTAGTGAGCGGTTGGAGGCTGCCTTCTCCGGGGACCCGGACTGGGCGCCGTATCTCTTCAGTGTCGGCGAGAATCCGGTCGGGTTCGCGTTCGTGCGGGCGCTCGGTGGGCCTGCCCGGGTGCTCAACAGTTTCTTCGTGGTGCGCGCGGTGCGCAGGAGCGGGGTGGGGCTCCGGGCCATACGGGAGGTGGTCGCCCGGCATCCGGGGGACTGGGAGATTGCCTTTCAGGACGACAACACCGTTGCCGTCCGCTTCTGGCGGCGGGTCGCGACCGAGCTCGTCGGGGATGCGTGGACCGAGGAGGCCAGGCCGGTGCCGGAGCGGCCCGACCTGACTCCCGACGTGTGGATCTCGTTCAGATACCCAAGTCCTTGATGATCTTCGCCACGTGGCCCGTCGCGCGCACGTTGTACAGCGCGCGTTCCACCTTGCCCTCCTCGTCCACGATCACCGTGGACCGGATGACGCCCATGTAGGTCTTGCCGTAGTTCTTCTTCTCGCCGTAGGCGGCGTAGGCCTCGGTGGCCGTCTTTTCGGGGTCCGCGAGGAGGGTGACCTTGAGGTTCTCCTTCTCGCGGAACTTCGCCAGCTTGTCGGGCTTGTCCGGGGAGATGCCGATGACGTCGTAGCCGGCGGCGGCCAGGACGTCGAGGTTGTCCGTGAAGTCGCAGGCCTGCTTCGTGCAGCCGGGGGTCAGGGCGGCCGGGTAGAAGTAGACGATGACCTTGCGGCCCTGGTAGTCCGACAGGGAGACGTCTTTTCCGTCGGCGTCGGGGAGGGTGAAGGCGGGGGCTACGTCCCCGGGCTGGAGTCGCTCGCTCATCGGGCAAGCGTAACCGGGGGGTCCTGACCGTGCGACGAGCCGCGGAGCTGACAGACTGTCCAGAACAAGCCGCAGCAACACGTATCAGCTGACTTCGGAGGCCCCACGGTGGCGGACACGTCGGAACCGAGAACCCCGGCGCAGATCGAGGCGGACATCCAGCGCCGCCGCGACGTGCTGGCCGAGACGCTCGACGAGATCGGGGTACGGGTACATCCGAAGACGATCGTCGGCGATGCCAAGGCCAAGGTCGTCTCCCATGTCGATCACACGCTGGGCCGGGCCTACGTCGAGGTCAATCGCGTGGTGAGCGACGTCAAGGCGCAGTTCGTCGACGAGGAGGGCGCGCCCCGGTTGGAGCGGGTCGTGCCCGTCGTGGTCGTCGTGGTCGGGGTCGTCGGGCTGCTGGCCCTGGGGACCCGGCGGCGCAGGCGCTGAACGGGCCGACCCTTCCGCGTACGGTCGCGGCGAAGGCAGGTAGGTTCAGTGGTGTGAACGCCAACAGAAACGAGCAGAGCACCCCGCACGACAAGCTGCCCATCCGGATGCTGCACGACCGTGTACTCGTGCGGCAGGACACCAGTGAGGGTGAGCGGCGTTCCGGTGGCGGGATCCTGATTCCGGCCACCGCGGCCGTCGGGCGTCGGCTGGCGTGGGCGGAGGTCGTGGCCGTGGGTCAGAACGTACGGACCGTGGAGACGGGTGACCGGGTGCTGTTCGATCCGGAGGACCGGGCCGAGGTGGAGGTGCGGGGCATCGCGTATGTGCTCATGCGTGAGCGCGATCTGCACGCCGTGGCCGCGGACCGGTTCGAGGGGACCGAGGACTCCACAGGGCTGTATCTGTGAGTCCGTGCGACCTGTGAGTCTGCGCGGGCTGTGGGACATGTGAACCTGTGGGACATGTGAACCTGTGCGACCTGTGCGACCTGTGAGTCAGCGAATCCGCAGGCAGGGGTTCGACAAAGGGCTGGTGACTGTCGTCACCAGCCCTTCTTGTCTTGTCCTCCCTTTGCCGTCGTCGGCGGCGCGCGCTGGTCAGCCCGGGCCGACCGTGGTGCCCTCCGTGTTGCCGCCCGGTGTTCCCCCGGTGTCGCCGCTGGTGGTGGAGCCGTCCGTGTTGCCGCCCGGTGTTCCTCCGGTGTCGCCGCTGGTGGTGTCGCCGGTGGTTTCGCCGGTCGTGCCGCCGTTGGTGGCCGGGCTGCCGCCGGTAGTGGTGCCGGTCGTGCCGCCGTTCGTGGTGCCGGGGGTTCCGCCCGTCGTGGTGGTGCCGGTCGTTCCGCCGGTGGTGCCGCCGGTGGTGCCGCCGGTGGTGGTGGTGCCGGTCCCGCCCGTCTGCCCCCCGGTCTGCCCCCCGGTCTGGCCCCCGGTCTGGCCCTGGGACTGGCCTTCGGTGTCCGGGCCGCCGGTGGTCGTGGTGCCGCCGTCGCCCTGGTCGCCCGTGGTCGGGTCGACGGGGGCGTCGGTGTCGGGGGCCTGGGACTCGTCGGAGCCGGGCTGGAGCTGGAGGTCGAAGTCGGCGACCGGCTTGCCCTTCAGGGCTTCCTTGGTGAACTGCGCCCAGATCTCGGTGGGTGCCCCGCCGCCGTTGATGCGCTGGAGGCCCAGTGCGCCGTACAGCGGTTTGTGCTCGGCGGTCACCGGGTCCTGGCCCATGACGGAGACGACGGTGGCGAGGTCGGGGGTGTAGCCGGCGAACCAGGCGGCGGTGTCCTTCTCGGCGGTGCCGGTCTTGCCCGCGGCGGGGCGGCCGGCGGCCTGCGCGGCGGTGGCGGTGCCGTTGTCGACGACGCTCTGCAGGATGGACGTCGTGGTGTCGGCGGCCTCGCGGTCGACGGCCTGGCTGGTCTTCTTCCCGGGCAGTTCGATGTCCTTCGTGCCGTCCTTGGTGATCTTCTCGATCATCGTGTACGTGCCGTGCCGGCCGTGGTTGGCGAGGGTGGCGTACGCCTCGGCCATGTCGAGGACGCTGGCGGTGGACGGGCCGAGCGCGATGGAGGGGGACGCGGTCAGGTCGGGAGTGTCGGCGGGGATGCCCAGGTCGATCGCGGTCTGCTTGACCTTGTCGGAGCCGACGTCCACGGCCATCTGCGCGTACACCGCGTTGACGGACTTGTCGGTGGCCTCGCGCGCGGTGATGTCGCCGTAGGAGCGCTGGTCCTCGTTCTCGGGGGCGTAGGTGCCCCCGTCCCAGCCGACGACGGGGCGCTCGTTGGTGCCGTCGTAGAGGGTGTTGGGGGTGATGACGCGGCCGTCCTGCGTCTCGGAGCCGTTCTGGACGGCCGAGGTGAACACGAAGGGCTTGAAGGTGGAGCCGACCTGGAAGTCACCGCGGGTGGCGTTGTTGGTGTACTGCTTCACGTAGTCGACGCCGCCGTACATGGCGAGCACCTTGCCGGTCTTCGGGTCGACGGCGGCGCCGCCCGCGCGGACGTACCTGTCGACCTTGCGGTTCTTCTTGTCGAGCTTGTCCATCAGCTGGTCGTTGACCGCTCCGACGAAGGCGTCCTGCTTGCTCTTCTGGAGGGTGGTGGTGATGCGGTAGCCGCCGACGGCGAGCTGGTCCTTGTCGAGGATCTTGTTCTCGGTGAGGTAGTCCTTGATCGCGTTGACGATGTAGCCGCGCTGCCCGGACATGCCGGTGGAGACCGTGGCCTCCTTCGGCATCGGGAACTTTATGCCGGCCCGCTCGGACGCGCTCAGCCAGCCCTTGGTGACCATGCCGTTCAGGACGTAGTTCCAGCGGGCCTGGGCGGCGGCCTTGTTCTCCGGGTGGGCGACGACGTCGTACTCGCTGGGCGCGTTCAGCAGCGCGGCGAGGTAGGCGCCCTTGGCGGGGTCCAGGTCGGTGGCGTCGACGCCGTAGTAGGCCTGGGCGGCGGACTGGATGCCGTAGGCGTTGCGGCCGAAGTAGCTGGTGTTGAGGTAGCCCTCGAGGATCTGGTCCTTGGATTCGGTGCGGTCCAGCTTGATCGAGATGAAGAACTCCTTCACCTTGCGGGTGACGGTCTGGTCCTGGGCCAGGTAGTAGTTCTTCACGTACTGCTGGGTGATCGTGGAGCCGGACTGCTTGCCCTTGCCGGTGGCGGTGTTCCAGGCGGCGCGGACCATGGCCTTGGGGTCGACGGCGGACTCGGTGTAGAAGTCGCGGTCCTCGGCGGCCAGGACGGAGTGCTGGGCGTCCTTGGAGATCCGGGGGAGGGAGACGATCTCCCGGTTGACCTGGCCGTCCCGGGCGAGTTGGCTGCCGTCGGCGTACAGGTAGACGTTGTTCTGCTTCATGGCGAGCGCGTTGGCCGGCGGGATGTTGACCATCGAGTAGCCGAGGAAGAACAGGCCGGCCAGCAGCAGGAGGCCCACGACGAACGTGCCGAGCACCAGGCGCCAGGTCGGGATGATCCGCCGCCAGCCTGTCCGCTTGGCCCGCCCGGTCCGTTCGGTCCGTTCAGGCTGCTCGGTCCGTTCGGTCCGTTCGGGCTGCTCGGGCTGCTCGGTCCGTTCGGCCCTTTCGGGCTGCTCGATAAGTTCGGTTCGTTCGGTCCGCTCGGGCTGTTTCGGATTCTCCCCCGCCGGCTTCCCGTGCGCGGTTTCTCCGTGCGCGGTTTCTGCAGGCTCGACCTCTCCAGGCTCGACCTCTCCGGGCTCGGCTTCTCCGGGCTCGGCTTCTCCGGGCTCGGTTTCTCCGGCCGCTTCCGGCTTTTTCGGTGCCCAGCCCTGGTTCGGCTCCTGCGGCTGCGGCTGCCGCTGCGGCTCGTCGCTCATCTCGTGCACGGACTCCTGTTTCGCGTCGTACGTTCCCGTACGCCTCATACGCCTTCTGCGCCCCCTGTTGAAGACTCTCGCACCGGGCGTTCCGTTCCCGGCAATCGGCGCGCGTTTGTGCTGGGAAAATGCCTGGCACACCGCGTCACCGGCGCACTAGGCTCCTGCGCTTCGGTGTCTTGCGGCGAGGAGGGCGACTGCGGTGGGTTCGGCGCGGTTGTACGGTGCGGTCGCCGCGGGGGGATTCCGACGGTACGCGACGTATCGGGCGGCGACGGCCGCGGGGGTGTTCACGAACACCGTGTTCGGGGTGATCCTCGTCTACACGTATCTGGCGCTGTGGGACGAGCGGCCGCATCTCGGGGGGTACGACCAGGCGCAGGCGGTCACGTTCGTGTGGCTGGGGCAGGCGTTGCTCGTGGCGCTGGCCATCCAGGGCGGCGGCTTCGAGAACGAGCTCATGGAGCGCATCCGTACGGGTGAGATCGCGATCGACCTCTACCGGCCCGCGGATCTTCAACTGTGGTGGCTGGCAAGCGATCTGGGGCGGTCGCTGTTCCAGTTGCTGGGCCGGGGGGTGATCCCGTTCGTCCTGGGGGCGCTGTTCTTCCCGGTGGCCCTGCCGGACGATCCACTGACCTGGCTGGCGTTCCTGGTCGCGGTCATGCTCGGCGCGGTGGTCAGCTTCGGGATCCGCTACCTGGTGGCCCTGAGCGCGTTCTGGTTGCTGGACGGCAAGGGCATGCTGCAGCTCCTGATGATCACGGGGGTGTTCTGTTCGGGGATGACGCTGCCGTTGAACGTCTTTCCGGGGGTGCTCGGCGAGGTCGTGCGGGCCCTGCCGTGGTCGGCGCTGCTGCAACTGCCCGCGGACGTCCTGATGGGGAAGGCCGACCCGCTGGATGCGTACGCCTTCGCGGCGGCCTGGGCTGTGGCGCTCCTGGCGGCCGGGCGGCTGCTGCAGTCGGCGGCGACGCGGCGGGTGGTGGTCCAGGGTGGATGAGACGAACCGTCCGGTGGACGGGTTGCGCGCCTACGGGCTGATCGCCGGGATGTGGATCCGCTCCAGCCTGGCCTACCGCACCTCCTTCGCCCTGACCGTGCTCGGCAATCTGCTGCTGTCCGGGCTCGACTTCGTCGCGATCCTGCTGATGTTCTCGCGGGTCGGGTCGCTCGGCGGCTATTCCCTGCCCGAGGTGGCGTTCCTGTACGGCCTGTCCGTCACGTCCTTCGGTCTCACGGACCTGATGTTCAACTCGCTGGGCCAGCTGGGCCAGCGGGTGCGGGACGGCACGCTCGACCTGCTGCTCGTGCGGCCGGCGCCGGTGCTCGCGCAGGCCGCCGCGGACCGCTTCGCGCTGCGCCGGGTCGCCCGCCTCACGCAGGGGGCGCTGGTGCTGGCCTACGCGCTGGCCTCGGTCGACGTCGACTGGACGCCGCTGAAGGTGCTGCTCGTGCCGGTCATGCTGGTCAGCGGTGCGGCGATCTTCGGCGCGGTGTTCGTCGCGGGCGGGGCCTTCCAGATCCTGGTGCAGGACTCCGCCGAGGTGCAGAGCGCGTTCACGTACGGCGGCACCACGTTGCTGCAGTATCCGCCCACGGTGTTCGGCAAGGAGCTGGTGCGCGGGGTGACGTTCGTGCTGCCGCTGGCCTTCGTCAACTGGGTGCCGGGGGCGTATGTGCTGGGGCGGCCCTATCCGCTGGGGCTGCCGGAGTGGGCGGCCTTCGCTCCGCCGTTGGTGGCGGTGTTCTGCTGTGCGCTGGCCGGTCTCGCCTGGCGGGCGGGGCTCAGGTCGTATCGGAGTACGGGGAGTTGAGGGACCGTGGGTGAGCAGTTCATCGAAGTCGACCGGGTGGAGAAGGTCTTCGAGGTGCGGAGGAAGACCGGCTTCATGAGGCGGGAGCGACGGCAGGTGCGCGCGGTCGACTCGATCTCCTTCTCCGTGGCGCGCGGTGAGATGGTCGGCTACATCGGTCCGAACGGCGCCGGGAAGTCGACGACGATCAAGATGCTCACCGGCATCCTGACACCGAGCGCCGGCCGGCTGCGGGTCGCGGGGGTCGATCCGTCCCGGGAGCGTACGCGGCTGGCCCAGCGGATCGGGGTGGTGTTCGGGCAGCGTACGACGTTGTGGTGGGACCTTCCGCTGATCGACTCGTACCGGCTGATGCACCGCATGTACCGCATCCCCGACGCCCGTTACCGCGAGAACCTGGACCGGCTCGTCGAACTCCTGGACCTGGAACCCCTGTTGGACGTTCCGGTACGGCAGCTCTCGCTCGGCCAGCGGATGCGGGGCGACATCGCGGCGGCCCTGCTGCACGATCCGGAGGTGGTGTACCTGGACGAGCCGACGATCGGGCTGGACGTCGTCTCCAAGGGCAGGGTGCGGGAGTTCCTGCGGGAGTTGAACTCCGAGCGCGGCACGACGGTGCTGTTGACCACGCACGATCTCCAGGACATCGAGCAGTTGTGTTCGCGGGTGATGGTCATCGACCATGGGCGGCTCGTGTACGACGGCCCGCTCACCGGGTTGCACGAGGCGGGGGAGAGCGAGCGGACCCTGGTGGTGGACCTGGAGCGTGAGCTGCCACCGATCGAGGCGCCGCCGCCTGCGCGGGTGGTGAAGGTGGACGGGCCCCGGCAGTGGCTGGCGTTCCCGGCGTCGGCGTCGGCGGCCGAACTGGTCGCACGGATCGCGGCGGAGTACCCCTTGGTGGACCTGTCGGTGCGGGAGCCGGACATCGAGGCCGTGATCGCGAAGATGCTGCATGCCTGGGGGGAGACCCGCAAACCTCCGCCGGAGCGGGCGACCGCCCAGTGATCCGTCAGTGATCCGTCGCTGACCCGTCGACCTGTCGCTGATCTGTCGCCGATCCGTCGACCGGTCGCTGACCCGTCGCCGATCCGTCAGTGACCCGTCAGCGACCTGTCAGTGCCCCGGGTGAGCGCGTAGTGCGCGGCGCCCACTCCTCGTAGTCTGCTGTGTATGACCGAGGATGCTCCGGAGCTGCGCGCCTCCGATGCCGATCGTGAACGAGTCGCAGAGGTCCTTCGGGAGGCCGTCGCGGAGGGCCGACTCGACATGGAGGAGTTCGGGGAACGGCTGGACGCGACGTACCAGGCCCGCACGTACGGCGAACTCGCGCCGATCACCCGGGACCTGCCGGCCGCCGCGCGCACCGACTCCGCTCCTCGGGTGTCGATGGCCAAGGAGCCTGCGCCGAACGGGAGTTGGGCGGGGCGGATCACCGGCGGCGAGGGGTCGTCGACCTGGGCGGTCGCCGTGATGTCGGGCTTCCAGCGCAAGGGCCGCTGGACGGTGCCCAGGCGGTTCACGTCCTTCGCCTTCTGGGGCGGCGGTGAGATCGATCTGCGTGAGGCGAACTTCGCGGCCGGCGAGGTCGAGATCAACTGCATCGCGATCATGGGCGGCATGCAGGTGATCGTTCCGCCCGGGGTCGAGGTCGTCGTTCGCGGTATCGGCGTGATGGGCGGCTTCGACCACCGTGAGGAGGGTGTGCCGGGCGACCCGGGCGCCCCGCGGGTGATCGTGACGGGCTTCGCCTTCTGGGGCGGCGTCGGCGTCGAGCGCAAGCTCCCCCGGGCCGAGCGGCAGCGTCTGAAGGAAGAACGGCGCCAGGAGAAGCTGGAGCGCAAGCAGTCGACGCGGCAGCTCGGGGAGTCGGTCCGCGACGAGGTGTACGGCGCCCACCGCGAGATGCTCGACGGACACCACGACCTGATGCGCGAGCGGAGGCAGGAGCGCCGGGAGGACCGGGAGGAGCGCCGGGACGGGCGGGAGAGACGGCGGGAGGGCCGGGGGGAGCGGGAGGGGCGGGACGGACGCCGCAACCGCGAGTACTGACCCCCGTCGGGAACGGTCTGGCCTGCCGGTAGGGTGCGGGCCCCCAGTTGTGTACGGGTTCCCCGCCGGGACGGTCTGCAGGGCTGTGTTTGGGTTCCCAGCTGGTCACGGGCCCCCAGCCGGGCACGGTCTGCCGGGCTGTACGGACCCCAGGCCGGGTACGGACCCCTGGCCGGGTACGGACCCCTGGCCGGGTACGGGCTCTCAGCCGGGGCACGGGCTCCCTGACCCGGTACGCCTTCCCTGACCCGGTACGCCCTCCCTGACCCGGTACGCCCTACAGCCGCGCCTGCGCCGATCCCTTCAGCAAGTCCAGGTCGAACGCCTGCGCCATCCGCTCGTACCCCTTGTCGCTGGGGTGGAGATGGTCGCCCGAGTCGTAGTCGGCGCGGAGCCTGCGCGGGTCGTAGGGGTCGCGGACGGCCTGGTCGAAGTCGACGACGGCGTCGTAGACCCGGCCCGCGCGGATCCCGGCGTTGATGCCCCGGCGGATGTTCTCGCGGGCCGCGGAGTAGCCGCGGTGACCGTCGAACGGCATCAGCGTCGCGCCGATGACCTTGATTCCGCGGGCATGGGCCTGGCCCACCAGTGTGCGCAGTCCGGCGAGGACCTGGTCGGGGCCGGTCAGTCGGCGGTTGCGCAGGATGTCGTTGATGCCGAGATCGACGACGACGACCTTGACGTTGGTCCGGCCGAGCACGTCCCGGGCGAAGCGGCTCACGCCGGCCTGGTTCTCGGCCGGCCGCCCGAGGCCGTCGGCGAGGACCTGGTTGCCGCCGATGCCCTGGTTGACGACGCTGTAGCGGGGCACGTCCGCACCGGAGCGGATCGCCGTGTGCAGCCGGTCCGACAGGAGGTCGGGCCAGCGCCGGTTGGCGTTCTCGGTGGAGCGGAGGCCGTCGGTGAGCGAGTCGCCGAAGGCGACGACAGTGCCCTCGGCCTCGTCGCTGAGCACGTCCAGCGCCGTCAGATAGCGCCAGTACTCGGTCCGTTCGGTGTACGCGGTGCCGGTCGCGTCCTCGGTGCGGTCGCCCTGGGCGGCGTACGAGATCTGGCGGGCGCGCGGGTGGTAGGTGACCGACCCGGACGGGGCGGGGGAGTAGGTGGTGACCAGGACGTCACGGTCCGCGGGGATGCGGAGGGCGACGGTGTCGCTGAGCACCTGTCGTCCGGCCGGGATGACGACGGCCGTGTTGCCGCCGAAGGTGAGGCGCCGCATGGTCTCCATGATCGCCTCGGCGGTGTGGGTGCCGGCCGCGACGGCGATCGAGGCGTGGGTGATGGTCAGCGGCGACTGGCCGTAGAGATTGGACAGCGTGATACGGGCACTCGTACCGCCGACGGTCGTGTGGACGACGTTGCGCAGTGAGCGGCCCGCGAGGCCGTCGGTCTCGGTGCCGGGTTCGCCGCCGACCGGTGAGGCGGACCAGCTGCCGACCCAGACTCCGGTGGAGGCCGGGGCGGCGGAGTTGTGCGGGGCGCGGGGCCCGGAAAAGGTGTTCCCGCTGCTCTCGCCGCCGCCGTCATCGGAGGCGACCCCGATGTACAGGGCGGCGGACAGTACGACGATCAGAGCGACGATCGCGCTGAGCAGGGCATAACCGTGACGCTTGGTCATGCGGTGGTGTGTCTCCTTGGAGATGGGAGCCCGAGGCTCCGGTGTGATCACCTCATGATGTGGCATGGGGCGGGGGGTAGTTGAACAGGACCCCCCTTTGGGCCGCCGGAGTTCTCCGTGAGCTTCCCCTTCCGATATACGCAGGGAACTCTCGTCCTGTTCCGGGAGTCGGTCAGGAAGGGACAATATGTGCAGGGGATCACGAACGGGTGGAGTGGATGGAACGTACGGAATCGGAAGAAATGGGATCATCTGATGTGGGGCAGCATGCCCGGTCGGCCGTGACCGGCAGCCGCGCCGTCCCCGCTTCGGGTGCACGCGGGGCTCCCGAAGCGACCGCGGGCGGCGGGCCTGCGGCATCCGCGGGTGGGCCTGGGGCATCCCCGGGCGGGCCGGCGGCATCGGCGGGTGGGCCTGCTGGCTCCGCGGGCGGGAGGCCCGCTCCGGTCGCGCGCGCCATGAACACGTTCAGTGAGGCGGACGAGGAGAAGCAGCGCGGAGTGCGCCGCATGAAACTCACGGCGACCGGCCTGCTGCTCTTCGTCGCGGTGGTCTACATCCTGGCGAAGTGGGCCTCGAACGAGGGCGCCGGCGCCTGGGCGGACTACGTCGCCGCGGCCGCCGAGGCCGGCATGGTCGGCGCGCTCGCCGACTGGTTCGCGGTCACCGCCCTCTTCCGCCACCCGCTCGGCCTGCGCATCCCGCACACCGCGATCATCCCCACGAAGAAGGACCAGCTCGGCGTCTCGCTGGGCGAGTTCGTCGGCGAGAACTTCCTCTCCCAGGAGGTCGTACGGCAGCGGCTCCGCACGGTCGGCATAGGCAGTCGGCTCGGCGCCTGGCTCGCCGATCCCGAGCACGCCGACCGGGTGACGGCGGAGCTGTCGGCGGCACTGCGCGGCGCGCTGACCGTGCTCCGCGACTCGGACGTCCAGGCCGTCGTCGCCGAGGCGATCACCCGCCGGGCCGACGCCCAGGAGATCGCCCCCGGCATCGGCAAACTGCTGGACAGGATCGTCGCCGACGGGGGACACCGCCGTGCCGTCGACCTGATCGTGGCCCGCGCGCACGACTGGCTGGTGCTGCACAGCGACTCCGTGATGGACGCCGTACAGGGCGGGGCGCCCGGCTGGACCCCCAGGTTCGTGGACAAGAGGGTCGGCGAGCGGATCTACAAGGAACTCCTGCGCTTCTGCGCGGAGATGCGGGACATGCCCTCCCACCCGGCCCGCGGTGCCCTCGACCGCTTCCTCACCGACTTCGCCGCCGACCTCCAGTCCGACACGGACACGCGCGCGCGGGTCGAACGGCTCAAGGGCGAGGTGCTGGGCCGCGGCGAGGTCCAGGACCTGATCGCCTCCGTCTGGACCGCCGTACGATCCATGATCGTCTCGGCCGCCGAGGACGAGCGCAGCGAGCTGCGGCTGCGCGTCCGTGCCTCGCTGCTGTCGCTGGGCTCCCGCATGGCCGCCGACCCCAAGATCCAGGGCAAGGTCGACGGCTGGGTCGAGGGCGCGGCGGTCTACGTCGTCACCACCTACCGCCGGGAGATCACCTCCCTGATCACGGACACGGTGGCCGGCTGGGACGCGGAACACACGACCAGGAAGATCGAGGCCCACATCGGCCGCGACCTGCAGTTCATCCGGATCAACGGCACGGTGGTGGGGTCGTTGGCGGGGTTGTTGATCTATACGGTGTCGCGAGCGCTGGGGGCGTAGGCCGGTCCGCTTCTCGTTTCCCTGGCCGCACCCGCCCCGGCCCCCCGACCTGCGAGTGGGCGTAGAGCGGCAGCGTCAAGGCACCCGATCGAGGTTCCGGTCAATGAGGGGGGAAGCCCGTGACAACCGCGCAGGCCCGGACAGGCCGAACCATCACCACCAACATCCCCGCCCGCCTGGACCGCCTCCCCTGGTCCCGCTGGCACTGGACGATCGTCCTGGGTCTGGGCACCGTATGGATCCTCCTGCGGGCCTGCGGGCCTGCGGGCCTGCGGGCCTACGAACCCGTTGGCCTACGGCTCCCTCAGCTGTTCCGGTCCGCCACCGCCCACGACGCCAGGGCCACCGCCCCCGCCGTCCCGAACACGGCCGGCCAAGCGCCGACCTTCTTGGCCAGCGGGTGGGACCCGGCGAAGGCGGCGACGTAGGCCGCCGTCAGCGCGCCCGCGGCCTTCCCGCCCGCCCGCTGCCGCCACTGCTGCGCGGCAGCGGCCCCGGCGACGACCAGCACGACCCCGCCCAGCTGCCGCTTCCTGGTCCACCGGGCCACGCCGTAGCCTCCGACGATCCCGCTCGCCGCGACCACCGCGCTGGGAACCTTCGCCATGCCTGCCTCCTGCTCACCTGCGGAACCAGCCGATACGGAACTGGCCGAATGCTGCCCCGAGGTTAACGCCCGACCGGACCCACCCCTCGAACCTGAGCCGAGGCTTGTCAAGTTCCCACCACAGGCGCCCGGTGCGAGGCGATCGGGTCATTTCTGGAGACACTTGCCTGAATTTGTTCGCCGACCACAACCCTTGCCAGAACATGAACGTCCTTACAACGAAAAGTGAAGCGATCTCTGTTGGGGGAAACGTTCATGCTCAAGGTCAGCATCGTGGTGCCCGTGTACAACGCGGGCCGTTACATCGATCTCTGCGCGCCATCGCTCCTCCACCAGACCCTGGGCAAGGACGCGTACGAGATCATCTACGTCGACGACGGCTCGACCGACGACTCCGCACAACGCCTCGACCAGCTGGCAGCCCAGCACCCGCACGTAAGCGTGATCCACCAGGAGAACTCCGGCTGGCCTGGCAAACCCCGCAACGTCGGCATCCGGGAGGCCCGCGGCGAGTACGTCCAGTTCGTCGACCAGGACGACGAGTTGACGCCTGCCGCCCTCGAACACCTCCACCGCCTGGCCACCCGTAACCGCTCCGACATCGTCCTGGGCAAGGTCGTCGGCACCATGGCAGGCCCCAGCAACGTCTTCAAACGCACCGTCGAGCGCTGCACGGTCGAGGACGCTCCCCTCTTCGAGAGCCTCACCCCGCACAAGATGTTCCGCCGCGACTTCCTCCTCGCCCACGACCTCATGTTCCCCGAGGGCCCGGTGCGCCTGGAGGACCAGCTGTTCATGGTCCGCGCCTACGTGCGCGCCAAAACGGTCTCCATCTTCGCCGACCATCCCTGCTACGTATGGAAGCGCCGGGACGACGGCGGCAACACCAGCAGCCGTGCCACCGCCCCGGAGGACTACTACGGCCACCTCCGCGCGGTCGTCGAAGCCATCAAGCTGGACACCGAGCCAGGCCCGCTCCAGGACCACTTACTCCGCCGCTCCTACCGCGTCGAGCTCCTCCGCCCGGTGAACGAAGCCCGCGTCCTCAAGCGCACCGGCAAAAACCTCGAACGCCACTTCACCGTCGTACGCCGCATGGCCCTCGACGCCTACCCGCCCGGCGTGCGCGACGGTCTCCCCGCCCTCACCAGGCTCAGGGCGCACCTGCTGGAGGAGGGCCACCTGGACTCCCTCGTCGAACTCGGCCGCCGCACCCAGGGCATCAAGCCCGAGGTCACCGTCGACGACATCCGCTGGCGCGACGGAAAACTCCACGTCACGACCACGATCGGCATGCGCCGAGCCGACGGCGAACCCTTCACCCTCGTCGAACGCTACGGCCGTATGCTCCTCGACCCCGACCTGCTGGCCGGCATCAAGGGCGCCGAGGACTTCGAGGCCCCGCATCCTCTCGGCCACGCCCACGGCGAACTCCTCGTCCACGACGCGGCCAACGACCTGTGGTGGTTCCCGGACGCCGACCTGACCCCGCGCACGCAAGCGCTCGGCGGCGGACGCCACCGCGTCCTGCTCGCCGGCGAAACGGTCATCGACCCCCTCACTCTGGCAGGCGGCCGGCCGATGGAACCCGGCACGCAAGTGGTGTGGGCCAGCGCCCAACTCCTCGGCGTGGGCCGCAGGGCACGGGTGGCCCGGGGCGCCGACGCGGAGGGCGGCGCCGTTCTCGCCTCGGTGGGAGTCGGCACCCCGCCCAGACTCGTGATCCCCAACTGGGGCGGCACGTCCGGCCAACTCCGCCTGACCGTGCGTCTACCGAGCCAGGCCACACTCCCGCACCGCATCCTCCTGCGCACCGCAGCGGCCCCGAACATCCGCCAAGCGGCCAGCACCGTCCTCCACCGCCTCCCACGGGACGTACGCCGCAGGGCGAAGAAACTGGCGCGCAAGGCGGACCCTTGGAGCGCACGCTGATACCCCCCTCCCAGCGGAACGGGTGTGACCGGCTGGTCAGGCATGGTTCCGGATTCAGGGGCGGCCAGGTTCGTCGCAGGCGGTCCAGATGAGGCGACGGGCGAGCTCACCGGTGCGCTGGGCGGGGCCCTGGGGGCCGAGGACGCCGGCGGTGACGTAGACACCGTTGAGGACGAGGGTCAGCTCGTCGGCGAGCTGCTCGGGGTCGGGAGCGCAGGCGTCGGCTGCCAGGTCACGCATCCAGTGGCGGACCCGCTGTTCGTGGGTGACCGCGACGTGGTGCGCGGGATGCTGCGGGTCGGGGAACTCGGTATGGGTGTTGAGCATGGGGCAGCCGCGGAAGGTGGGCAGCCTGGTCTCCTCGATGACGGCCGTGAAGATCGCGAGGAGCTTCTCGCGCGGGTCGTCGACCTGGTCGGCGGCCTTGCGCATACGCGCGAACCAGGCGTCGGCGCGGTCCTGTGTGAAGGCGCTGGCAAGAGCGTCTTTGGTGGGGAACTGCCGATAGACGGTGGCGTTGCCGACCCCGCTCTCTTTGACCACCAGGTCCATACCGACAGCGCGGATGCCGCGCTGGTAGTAAAGACGGCTCGCCACGGCCAGGACGTGGCGCCGGTTCTCCTCCGCTGTCTTGCGAGCCATGGCGCGCTCCTTCTGCTTGTCATGCGTGGCATCGAGTCGACGCGGCGCGCGGTGGGCCCCTTGGCCGCGCACCGGGCACGGTCTCAGCTTGACAGACGGATCGTTCCGTCACAAACTCCGTGGCGGAACGATCCGTCACAAGGAAAACGAGGCTTGGGACACCTTCTCGCCGAGTGAGTAACACCTGTGTCACCGGCAGACGTTGACGTCCACGGTGGCGTACGGATCATCTGCTCCGCCTCCCCCGTAAGCCGACCACAGTCACGTAAGCCGACCACAGTCAAGGATCAACCCCGATGAACCATCCCGGCCTCCTCTCCGCGACCTCAGCCGGCCCGCCCTCCTCGCGCACCCTGGTTGTCGTCGCCCACCCCGACCTGGCCTCCTCCCGCATCACCGCCCGTCTGGCCGAGGCCGTGAGCGACCTCGCGCACGTCACCGTCCATGAGATCGGTCCTGCCTACCCCGACGGCCGCTTCGACATCGCCCTTGAGCAGCAACTGCTGCGCGACCACGACCGGATCGTGTGGCAGTTCCCCTGGTACTGGTACTCCGTCCCCGCAGTGCTCAAGGCGTGGATCGACCAGGTCCTCACCTACGGCTTCGCCTACGGCAGCAGCGGCACCACACTGCGCGGCAAGACCCTCCAGTTGGTCACCTCCACAGGCGGGCCGGAAGACTCGTACGCTTCTGTCGATCCCACCTCCCGTTTCACGATGACCCAGCTGCTGGCACCCCTCGACGCCACCGCCCGCCTGATCGGCATGCGTCTCGCCGAGCCGCTGGTTCTGCACGGCGCCCGCACCGTCTCCGACGAGAACCTCGCTGCGCACGCCAAGCGCTACCGCGAGCTTCTCGGCTCCTGATACCACCGGCAGCTTGGACATGCACGCCTTGGCGGCTGTGGGGTAGGCATCCGTAGCTCGTCCTGAGCGGCTCGCGCGCGCACGCTCAGGACGGGCCCCTACCCGACTACGGGCCCGATCAGCCCGCGCAGAGCTTCACGTTCACCGTGTCGCCCTTGGTCACGATCTTCGGGCTGTGGGGAGTGAGCTCGACGACCGTGGTCGGCTTGCAGCCGGGGCGCCTGTGCCTGTGCCTGTGCCTGTGCCTGTGCCTGTGCCTGTGCCTGTGCCTGTGCCTGCGTTTGCGTCTGCGCGGAGCTAGTGGCAGTACGCGGCTGTCGCGATCTCGATGAACGATCGGATCAACGGGTTGGTGTCACTCTCGTTCCACACCGCCACCACTCGGCTTGGCGCCATGTCGATCAGCGGCACCACGGCCAGCTCTGCGGGCAGGTTGTGCCCGAGCGGGGCCAGGCCGACCGTGCCGTTCCACAGCACGGCCTGCAGGCATTCCTGGACGACGCGCACGACTGGGCCCTCGCGCGGCTCGCCGCCGCTCCAGTACGACTGCCAGATCGGGTCGGTTCCCTGCGGGAACCGGAACCAGCGGCGGTCGCCCAGGTCGGCCAGCTGCAGCCGGCCGCGGCGGGCCAGCGGATCGTCGGCGCGCAGGACCACGCCCACCGGATCGGTACGCAGCTCACGCACCGTCAGGGCGGTCTCGTCGAACGGCGCCCGAGTCAGGGCGACATCGACCAGCCCGGCGCGCAGCCCGCAGGTCGGGTCGGTCAGGTCGGTGTCGCGGATACGGATGTCGATGCCGGGGTGGCTTCGACGGTAAGCGGCGGCCAGCCTGGTCGCTCCCGGGTCGGTGCTGTCGCCCAGGACGCCGACGGTGATGGTCGCGACGCCGGCCGCCGCGCTCACGCGTACGCGGACGCGTTCGGCCTGGTCGAGAAGGCCCCGCGCCTCGTCGAGCAGCACCGCGCCCGCCGGGGTGAGGGTGACTCCGACAGGCGAGCGGGCGAACAGCAGGGCACCGAACTCGGTCTCCAGCCGCTTGATCGCCCGGCTCAGCGGCGGCTGGCTCATATGCAGGCGAGTGGCGGCCCGGCCGAAGTGGAGTTCCTCGGCGACCGCCACGAAGTAGTGCAAGGTACGTAGCTCCACGCTGCAACGATACCCAGGCGGTATCGGCGTCGCGGAACGGGTCTTGGACAGTCGCGGGCCCCTGGCGGTCCACTCGGAGCATGACCGAAGAAGCGAAGAGCAGCGCATCGCAGGCCGGCCCCGCCGTATCGGTGGTCGGTCCCGACGACGGCGAAATCATCGTCCTGGGCACCACGCGCATGCGCGTCCTCGAAGACGGCAGCCATACCGGGCACCGCCTCGGAATCACCGAGTCCATCCTCGCCCCGCACACCCCCGGACCGCCGCAGCACCGCCACGCCCAGCACGACGAGGGCTTCTACATCGTCGCCGGCACGGTGCGGTTCACCGTCGGGGACAAGGACTACGACGTCACCCCGGGCGCGCTCGTGATGGTCCCGCCGGGTGCCCCGCACACCTTCGCCAACATCACCGACCAACCCGCCGTCATGCTCAGCACATTCACCCCCGACCTGTACGTGCAGTACTTCCGAGACCTCCAGAACGTGATCGCCGACGGCCGGCCGCTGACGCCACAGGCCGGCATCCACACGATGAGCCGCTACGCGACCGAGCCCGCCACCGACCTCGCCTGAAGCCTTTCAACTTCCGGGTCGCTCAGACAGCGGCTCGGGCCTTCTCCAGGAGTTGCCCTGGGAATCGACGGGTCACCCGCAACCGGTGACCGTGGACGGGACTCATGAACATCGCGTATTGGATCGTCGCCGGACTGCTCGCCCTCTTCTACCTCTACGCAGGCGGTATGAAGGTTTTCCGTAGCCGAGATCAACTCCGCCCGATGATGGCCTGGGTCGATCGCATACCCCTGCCCGCCCTGAGGACGCTGGGGACGGTCGAGATACTCGGCGCGACCGGGCTGATCCTGCCGCCCCTGACCGGCATCGCACCCTGGCTGGCACTGGCCGCGACCATCGGGTTCGTGCTCCTGCAACTCGGTGCGATCGCCGTCCACCTGACCGGCGAAGACCGCCAGATCACACTCAACGTCGGGCTCACCGCCACAGCGACGGTGATCATCTGGCTGGCCACCACCTGGCTGTGATCGAGCAAACCAGACGCCGGATCGTCGGGTGCACCCCGCCTGACAGTGGCGCCATGGGCAATCACTCCGAAGCGCCTGTCCCGATGGCGACGGCGACGTGTACCGCTTTCCGTGGCGCTCTGGAGGGCACGGGTGAGCGGCTCGGGCAGCGGGTCCTGCTGGAACGGGTGGGTTTTCTGGCCCGGTTGAGCCGGGAGGTGACCGGCACGCTGACGGCCGCCCGGTGGGATGAGGACTGTCTGGACGTGCTGGCCGCCGGGGTGGATGAGCGGGGTGAGGTGCTGCCGTCCAAGGGGTGGATGGCGCTGCGTCGCCTGAACTGGCCGCAGACTGTCCCGCCGCCGGCCGGGGTGTATGTGTCGGACCGGGTGCGCCGGGGTGCGGAGGAGTACGCGGCCCGCACCCTGCGCCTGGCACCGCACAGGCGCGGCACCTCCACACTCTGCGCCGGCTGCCTGAACACCCTCACCCACCATCCGGCCCCCGACCGGCAGACCGAGCGCGGCTGCCACTCCTTTTTGAGGCGGTATCCATGGCTCTACGGCAACGGTCTGCCTGGGTCCGGGCTCGCTCCTATCGCGTACAGGTATCCGTCCTTGCTGCCGACGTAGACCACGCCGTCGGCCACGACCGGGGATTTCACCGGCCCCCCCCGTCGTCACCTTCCACCGCACACGGCCGTTCTCCGCACTGATGGCCCACAGGTGGCCGTCGTCGCTGCCGAAGTACACCGTGCCGTCTGCCACCACGGGGGAGGAGTCGACGGGGCCGTCCGTGGTGACGCGCCACCTGATGGCGCCGGTGGTGGCGTTCAGTGCCCACAGCCGGTGGTCCTGGCAGCCGACGTACAGGGTGTTGCCGGAGATCGCGGGCGTGGTCCGGATGCTGCCGAGGGAGTCGAGCATCGTGTGCCAGCGGAACGCGCCGGTGGCGGCGTCCAGCGCCTGCACATACGGGCCCAGCCCGTCCCCCACGTACAGGGTGCCGTCGTGCAGCAGCGGCGTGGCAGGGGAACGGCCGATGATGCGCTGTTTCCAGCGGACCTTGCCCGTGGCCGGGTCGAAGGCCCAGATGGTTCCGTCCTTGCCTGCCGCGTACAGGACGCCGTCGGCGAGCGCGGGCGCCGATTCGGTCCCCCAGTCCCTGCTCTGGTACTTCGCCCTCCAGCGGCGGCGCCCGGTCGCCGCGTCCACGGTCCGCAGGTACCGGCTGCCGTTGACGTAGTGGAGCAGCCCGTTCGCGACGAGGGGTTGGGTGATGGAGTACCGCCCCATCCGCCTGTGCCAGCGGGGTCGGCCGTCGGCGGCGTCGAGGGCGAGCAACGTGCCCCAGTGCGCGGCATAGCCCGCGGCATAGACGGTGTCACCGGCCGCGGTGGGAGAACCCATGAGTCCGGCGTCGGCGTTGGTCCACCGGACGGATCCGTCGGCCCTGTCCACGGCCCACACGCCTTCGCCGGTGACATAGACGGTCCCGTCGGTGACGGACGGCGCCGAGTGCACCCTGCCTCCTACGTGCACCCGCCATCGCACGTTTCCGGTTCCCACGGTGTGGGCCAGTGGGCTCGGAGTGCGGAGCTGGATGCCCTCGAGCGGGCGCCGGCTTCTCCGTCGGCGCCGGTTTCGCTGTGGCATATGGCCGCCCCCGTGTCGTGTGCTTTCGGTTCGTCAGAGGTCTTCCGGGTCATGGAGTCAGATGTCGCAGGCGTCCTGCCAGTCGCACGCGCCGCAGATGACCAGGCGCAGGGCCCGGTCGCTGATGTGCTCGACGGTCGTGTACGGGCGCAGCCGGTCACTGCTCACGCCGCACTGCGGACAGGTCGCGAAAAGGCCCAGGCGGCCGAAGTCGCTGATGACCAAGACGTTTTCGGAGAGGTTGCCCCGAACGGCGGGCGCGGGCACGGTGGTTGAACCGATGTGCACGATCATGGCCGCCGCCGCGTCCGTCATACGGTACGTGCCCCCCGCCAGGCGTACGTGGCGCAGGCTGCCCAGGGAGGGCGGCAGCGGCGTGTCGTCGAGGCGGACGGGCACGAGGCGGGCCTCGCCGGTGCCGGTGAGCCCGCTCGGCAGGCCGGGTTCCGCCAGGGCCTCGCCCCACGCGGTTCCGGCGGCGGCCGACCACAGGAGGACGACGGCGTCGTCCGTATCGGCGGAGGGGTTCGCCATACTGCGAGACGCAGGGGAGTCGTCCGGGCCCGTCCTCCACGCGTCGAGTACGACCTCGGCGGCCCCGACACGCCTCAGCGCGGCCGCCAGCGAGGAGGCCGGTCGCTCGTCCTGCTGCTGGTACGAAAGTCGGGTACGCATGAGCTCATGGTGCGCCATGGGGGCACGCCATGGCGTGCGCTTTTCGAACACCGGACCAGTTCACCGACCGCCGTCAGGGAGTTGAGCAGGCTGCGGAAGGCCAGAGCGTCGACGGGTTCCATGCGGGGCCCGCAGTGATGGATAGAGACCCGTCCAGAGCCCCCATTGCTCAAGTCATTGCTCAAGTCAAAGGTCTCGGTTGACCGCGAGGAAGCTGGCAGTCTGGCCTGCATGGGCCAGGGCGGGGCCACTTCCGTGATTCTCCACACGCAGAACAGTCCCCGCCAGGGTCAGTCGCTGATCGGTTCCTGCTTCCCAGTGGCGGAGGGCGATGCCGTCATACGCATAGTGGAAGTCTGCGATAGGCGTGTTGGGGCGACCCTTTCCGGTAAGGGTGAACCGCACATCGGGACCAGCTGTCGCCGTACCGACCATGTCCATGGCCAGGAGCCCGGCTTCAGGCGGTGTGGGAAAGACCAGTGCGCCGCTGACCGCACCATCCGGTCCCACCGTCAGCGTCAGCTCCAATTGCGCGAAGCGGAGTTTATTGAAGTCATCAACCGGTTCGGTCAGGTCAAGGAAACTCCGATAGGTGTAGGACCCGGTCAGCTCTGTGGTGTCCACCCCGTTCTCCCTTGCGGTTGCGAAGTTCTCCATGGCAAGCCTAAATGGTGTGACGGAAGACGGCGACCAGGAAGCTCCAGGACCGCGGCATGACCGCACTACCACCACACCACCGCGCGACCGCGCCGCCAGACCACCGCGCGACCGCGAACTCCGCCAGTGCTGTGGAATCTTGGAAATCCTCGACATGTGGTTGACGCTTGACTTTCGTCCCGCTGGTGTAGTGCATCTCATCGGGGTGTGAGTGGTCCATCCCTCACTGCGTGCATAAAACGGAGGGCACATGGCTAAGGTACGGAAAGACATCAACTCGCTGACCGAAGCGGAGTTGGGTGATTACATCCATGCGCTCAACATCTTGCGTGAACGTTCGGTGGTGAACTCTGAAGATCCGACCGGCTACGACTTCCAAGCGGATCTGCACAACGGTCAGGCCGGCCCGTGCGAACATCGCAGCGACGCCTTCCTGCCATGGCATCGGGCGCATCTGTACTACTTTGAGAAGCTCCTTCAGGAGACTGACCCACCTCGCACCGCAAACGTGACCATTCCCTACTGGGACTGGATCAGCGAGCAGGAGCCCGGGAAGTTCCCCGCCGCGTTCAAAAAGCCGGGACTGATTTCGCCGGGCCGCAACGAAACGGATACGTCCCTGCCGTCCGACACGCTCGAAATCGTCATGACCGAGACGGACCCGGGCTGGTTCGGAGGATTTCCCGAGCAGCATCCGGGGGCTGACGGCGGGCGGCTCGAACAGGGGCCGCACGGCTATATGCACTTCACTTACATCGGCGGCAAGATGCATAATCCTTCGACAGCCGCCGAAGACCCCATCTACTTCAGCTTCCACTGCTTCATCGACCTGATGTGGGCCGAGTGGCAGCGCCGCAACGGACGACCGCCATTGACCACGCCGGACCACGTCCTGCGAGGATTCGCCACGCAACCCAGGAACAAGAGCGCCGAATTCAGCGACACCCTGGACCTCGGCTACGAGTATGAGTACACGGAGCGGCTCAAAGCCGCATTCGACGTCCCGCCGCCCTCCCCGGTCCCCAACAGTCTGCTGGTTGCCCAGCCGCTGAAGGCGCTGGCCGATGCGGACATTGTCGAGGAACTGCGCGACAAGGAAATCGTGCAACTGCCCCTCACCGCGACGCCGGAGGAGGGCCGGCGCTTGGTCATCCGACTGAAAGACCTCAAGGTGCCGGTCACCGGGAGCTACACGCTGTACGGCTTCGTCCATCCCGCCGACGTGGCGTTCCGGCCTGACGACGAGGATTTCAGCCGTCGGTTCGGCGTGGGATACGCAGCGATGTGGCAGAGCCACCACATTCACACGGACACGCACTCCGCTCATGAAGCTACGCCGCATCCCCACGACCCGGATCCCCACGCCCCGGATCCCCACCACCCGACGGTCTGCAACGTGCGGTACTTCGATGTGACGGCGGCGCTGGAATCGACGCCCACGCCCACCGAGGACCACCTGCTCACCCTCCAGTTCGTCCCCGCGCCCAGCCCGACCGGCGGACCCCCGCAGCAGGTAGGACCCATCGACGAAGTCGACCTGAAGGACGTAGTGATGGAGGTGTACGTCTAAATGCGTACCCCGGTCTTCGAGCTGCACATCAAGCCCATGTTCTCTGCCACAGACCGCGATCACATGGGCTTCTCGCTCAACTTGTGGGCCTACGACGACGTCGTCGCCCACGCCGACCACATCATCGAGCGCCTGGAAGAGGACATGCCGCCGACCTCGACCGGCGGTCCATGGCCCCAGGAGTGGATCGATCTCTTCAGACGCTGGGCGGAGGGAGCCCGCAAGCGCCTTGAGCTCGGCACCGGGCAGTACACCGTCACGCATTCGGCCAGTGCGATCACCGTGAAGGTCATCGGCACCTTCCCCGCGGCCGGCTACACCGGGTGGCTGCAACTGGAGAGCGAAACAGACACGGCCAAGACCTATGTCCTGTATTTCGAACCTCCGGACGCCCTCGGGGAAGGCACCCCCGAGGAGTTCACGATCAAGGAACGCTACAGCCCCTCCGACAGTCGAACACTCTTCATCCACGACAGCACCGGCGTCCACCAGCAGCAGTGAACAGGAACATGACGCTGTTGACGGAGCGCCCGTCAGCCGGAGCACCGCGGATCTGATATCGAGATATCGTGGTGTGTCGGACTGTCTGGCGAAAAGGGTGGCGCATGGCCGCGACAGCGGGACTGGATTCGGGTGATCTGATCGAGGTGTTCAAGGCCCTCGGCAACCCCGCCCGTTTGCAGATCATGCAGTGGCTGAAGAATCCCGAAGCGCACTTCGACGAGTACGAGCCGATCGCGGACCGTCAGTCGGTCGGCGTGTGCGTCACGCACATCCAGGCGAAGGCGGGACTCGCCCAGTCGACGGTCTCCAGCTACATGAGCACGCTCGAACGGGCGGGTCTCGTGCGCCCCACCCGGGTGGGCAAGTGGACTCACTACCGGCGCGACGAAGAGCGGCTGGCGCAGGTGGCGCAGGCGATCGGCACCACCGTCTGATTGACGTATCGCGATACGTCGATATGATCTCTTCATGTCGACCTTCGATGCCGCGCCCACCGCCCTCATCGTTCACGCCCACCCCGAGCCCCACTCGTTCAGCACCGCCCAGATGACCACCGCGACTCAGGCCCTGCGCGAGGCCGGATACCGGGTCGACGTCCTCGACCTCTACGCCGACGGATGGGCCCCGGTCCTCGCCCGCGATGAGTTCGCACCGGTGGACGGCCCGTTCAAGCCGCAGGCCGAACAGATGCGCGCGGTCAAGGAAGGGACGCTCGACGCGGCCGTCAGGGCCCATCTCGACCGGCTGCTCGCCGCTGATCTGCTCGTGCTGTCGTTCCCGATGTGGTGGTTCTCGCTGCCCGCCATCCTCAAGGGGTGGGTGGACCGGGTCTTCGTGATGGGAGGGGTCTTCGGCGGGGACTACGGGATCCTCGGCGACGCGGCGCTCGCCGGGAAACGAGCGATGCTGCTGTTCACGACCGGCGGGTCCAGTGAGACGTTCCGCCCTGGTGGGTCCTTCGGCTCAATGGACGACTTCCTGTTCCACATCCAGCGCGGGATGCTGACGTTCGTCGGCTTCCAGGTCCTCGACCCGGTGGTCACCTATGGACCGGCCCACATGACCGACCAGGAACGAACAGCGGCGCTGGATGCGGTCAGAGAGTCCGTTGCGCGCATCGCGGCGGATCTCCCGACGCCCGTGCGTTGACCCCGACGCCGACGAAAGCCAGGAAACGGGCGGAAAACGCGGTGTACTGGTCGAGCGTCCCGAGGCTCGCGCCGCCTGCCCACTGAAAGATCCGTCCCATGCCGCGATCGCACGCGGTGCCTACCGCGAGCTCGGGCTGGTGGCCCAGCGGAAGCCGTCCGCCTGACAGAGCGCGACACGGGCCGTCGGGCTGCCCGCCACCACGTTCCGGGCCTTGCGCGCTCCCGCCCGGGTGGTCACCCGGACCAGGCCGGTGGCCGCGTCGAAGGTGAAGCGGACAGGGGTGACATGCGGGGTGCCGTCGGGGCGGAGAGTGGTGAGGGTGGCCGTATGGGGGCGAGTGAGGAACGCCCGTGTGGCGGCCGGGAGTTCGATGGTCGCCCGGCTCACTTCTTCTTCACGCCCTCGTTCCAGATCAGCTTGGCGATGTTCGGCTTCACGGCTGTGGTGATGACACCCATGGCCGTACGGACATACCGCCCCTCCTCCCCTTCGCGGAGCATGCTCGCGGCGAGGTCGGCACGGGCGGTGAAGACGCCGTCGGCGCTGGTCTCGGCGGTGTGGTAGTCCGTGACGCCGGGGTGCTCGAAGAGGCCCGAGGGCCGGACGAGGGTCCAGTCGAGGTCCGTCTGACGGATCACGGCCTCCATGCGGCGCATGTCCTCGTGGAGGGTGCGGCCGAGGCGTCGGTTCACCAGCGGGTCGAGCACATGGTTGAAGAAGTGCGCGCCGGTGGGACGCCAGTTCGGGTCGGCGATGCTGGAGCTGACGGCGAGCAACCGCTTGATGCCGTGGCGGGCCATGGCCCCGGTGATGGCCGTGGCGCTCGCCGAGTACGTGGTGATGGTCTCCTTGCTGAAACGCGCGCCCAACGCGGAGAGGACGGCGTCCGTCCCCCCGATCGCGGCGTCGACGGCCGCCGGGTCGGTGGCGTCGGCGACGGCCACGGCGAGGCCGGGCCGCGTGGGGAGGGAGCCGGGGCGGCGGGTCACGGCGACGACCTCGTGGCCGGCGGCGAGGGCCTGGTCGGTGAGGTGGCGGCCGGTCGGTCCGTTGGCGCCGAAGACTGCGATACGCATGGTGTCGGGGCATCCCTTCGTGTGGTTCCCGGAACGCCCTTGACTGTGCCGATCACGAAACGCAGGCTCAACGCTGATGAATAACGCCGCCCCTGCCCCCGCCCGCACCCGAGGGCGCCCCCGCGGCAACCCGCCGACCCGCGAGTCGATCGTCTCGGCGGCGCGTGCGCTGTTCCTGAAACGCGGCTACCGACGTACCACCCTGCGCGCGGTGGCCGGGGCTGCCGGGGTCGACCCGGCGCTGATCGCGTACCACTTCGGCTCGAAGAAGGGCCTGTTCGCGGATGTGATGCAGTTCCAGTGCGCCAATGCGCTGGCGGCGGACGACGTCCTCGGCGGCGACCCGGCCACCCTCCCCGAGCGCCTGATCGACACGGTGACGGACCTGTGGGAGGACGCCGACTTCCTCCAGCTCGCCGCGCAGGGCGACGAGGCTGCCGAGGTGATCCGCGAATACCTGGAACGCGAGCTGCTGGCCCGGCTTGTTGAATTTCTCGGCGGCCGGGACGCGACCGCCCGCGCCACGGCCGTGGTGACGCTCCTGGGCGGCCTCATCTACACCCGCTACCTCAACCCTCTCCCCACCCCCGCCGCCCTCACCCCGTCCGAGACCCGCCGCATCCTCACCCCGGCGCTGCGCGCGGCACTCGCCCCGAGGCCGCGCACCGCGGCAACCACCAGAGCGGGCCGCGGGGGCTCGCCGGCCTCCGGTGGAGGCGCCGTCCGGCCTTGACCACCTCAGCACATCCGGTGCGGCTGCCCCTGTAGGCAGCGGTGCAGGGAGGTTTTCGGGGTGCCGCCGGCCCTGGCACGAGCTGATCCACGGCACCCCAGACAGGACCTCTTCAGGCTCGGCTACGAGCCGGCGAGCGAGGAAGCGGTCCTCGCCGCCGAAGACCGACTCGGGATCCGGCTGCCGCCGAGCTACCGGAAGTTCCTGCTGGCCAGCGACGGCTGGAGTGCCATCGCCCGCTCTCTGTATGAACTGCTCAAGGTCGAGAAGATCGGGTGGTTCCCTGACGTGGACCCCGGGATGGTGGACGCCTGGTCACATGACGAGGACATCACGGAGCAGCTCAAGCGGTCCACACTTCTGTCGGGGCCTGCCGACGGCGACTACTGGCTGCTCGACGCGAGCAACCCCGGGCCGGACGGAGAGTGGACCGCGTACTGGTGGTGGGCCGGTGACGGGGAAGACCCTCATCCGTACGACAGCTTCGCCGCACTGGTGGTCAGTGCGCGGGAAGACTGGGCCCTCGCCGGCGAGGGCGAAAGCTGACCTTCGCGGCCTGCGGTGGCGGGTGAACGTCACGGTTGCTCATCGGGGCCGGTCTGTGCCACGCCGCCCTACAGCATCCGATTGGACCAGTCGTCTGGAGATTTGGACCAGTCGTCTGGAGATGTCGAAACGGAGTGACGCTGCCACTTCCGGCGGCCTCGCAGGACGCACCGCCGTTCAGCCGGCGGTGAACTCGGCGATGAATCCTGTTCGCGACCTCGATGTGGCCGCTCTCGGAGTCAATGCTCGTCACATCGACCGGTTGCCTACGCATGAGTACTCATGTAAGAGTACTCGCATGTCATCAATCAGGTTGTTCATCCTCGACACGTTCGCGAGGAACGGCGAGATGCACGGGCATAAGGTGCGCTTCCAGGCCGAGCGGGAGCATCTACACCTGTGGACGGACGTGTCCGTGGGCAGCTTGTATCAGGCGATCAAGCGTCTGCTTGCTGAGGGCTTGCTCGAAGAGGTCAGGACCGAGAAGGAGGGCAATCTGCCCGAGCGTCAGGTGTACGGCATCACCGGCGAAGGGCGGCTGCGTCTCAAGGAACTCCAGTCGGAGAGTCTGCGCCACATCTGGATGAAGCCGGACCCGTTCGACCTGGCCCTCACTCGCCTGGACCCGGAGAAGCTGGACGAGCTCCACACGGTGATCGCATCCCGGCTGGATGAACTCGCCTCCATGCTCTCGGACACCGAGGCGCTGAACGCCAACGCCATCGACGGCGGCTACCTGACGGTGAGCGAGGCACTGGCGGTCAGTCACAGTGCGCGCAGGCTGCGCGCCGAAATCGCCTGGCTCCAGGAGGTCCTGGACGCGGTGCCCGAGATTGTCGCCGATGAACGGACCCGCCGGCCCGACACCCTCTGAATCACCGGATCCCGCCCCCCTGAATCCGCCCGCGTCGCCGTCGGCGCGACCGTTGCCCAGTAAGGAGCATGTCCCATGTCCGAACTCATCGAACCCTTCACACTGTCCGTGCCGGAAGAACAGCTGACCGACCTGCGTGAGCGGCTCTCCCGCACCCGGTGGCCCGATGCCGAGACCGTCCTGGACACCAGCCAGGGACCCCAGCTGGCGAAGCTCCGTGCTCTGCACGACTACTGGCTCAACACCTACGACTGGCGGCGGTGCGAGAAGACCCTCAACGGCTTCGGCCAGTCCCGCACCATCATCGATGGTCTGGGCATTCACTTCCTCCATGTGCGCTCGCCTGAGCCGGACGCCCTCCCGCTGGTCATGACCCACGGATGGCCCAGCTCCGTCCTCGATTTCCACAAGGTCATCGGCCCGCTGACCGATCCCGCGGCCCACGGCGGTGACCCGCGGGACGCCTTCCATCTCGTGGTGCCGTCGCTGCCGGGATTCGGGTTCTCCGACCGGCCTACGGAACCCGGCTGGGGATTTCCCCGGGTCGCCGATGCCTGGATCACGTTGATGGGCCGGCTCGGCTACCGGCGATGGGGCGCCCAGGGCGGCGACCTCGGATGCGCGGTCACCGACGAGATCGGCCGCAAGGCCCCCGACGGATGCGTCGGGCTGCACCTCAACTTCGCCATGTTCCCGCCGACGCCCGACGAGATCCGGGACGCCACCGAGTATGAGCAGGCAATGCTCGACAGCGCCGCCTACTTCTGGGAGCACCTCTCGGGCTACGCCAAGGAGCAGGCAACCCGCCCTCAGACCATCGGCTACTCCCTCGCGGAGTCCCCCATCGGCCTGGCTGCCTGGATCTACGCGATGTTCCAGGACACCTGCGGCACGCCGGGGGACGCGGAAGCATCATTCACCCTGGACGAACTGCTCGACGACATCATGCTCTATTGGCTTCCCAACACCGGGACGTCCTCTGCGCGGACCTACTGGGAAATGGCACGGTCGGCACGGCCCTCCGCGCCGAACGCCGCCGCACCGATCGCTCTGCCCACTGGGTTCAGCATGTTCCCGGAGGAACACGTCCGAAAGTCCCAGCGCTGGGTGGAACGCCGTTACAGCAACGTCGTCCACTTCAACGAGCTTGAGGTGGGCGGGCACTTCGCGGCCCTGGAACAACCGGCACTCTTCGTTGACGAAGTCCGGACCACCTTCCGTCCCTTGCGCTGAGCGCACCGTCGGCATCGGCACTCCCACCGACAGCTTCCCCCAAGGAAGGGCGATACCTCATGACATCCCTGCCCGGCGAACTCCTCAAACTGCTGAACCGGCCCAGCCCCTGCTTCATCGCCACCACCATGCCGGACGGCTCGCCCCAGCTCACCCAGACCTGGGTCGACACCGACGGCGAACACATCCTCATCAACACTGTCGAGGGCTACCGCAAAGCCAAGAACATTCAACGAGACCCCCGTGTGGCCGTCAGTATCGCCGACCCGGACGACACCTCCCGCTACTTCTCCGTAAAGGGACGCGTCACCGGCGCCACAACCGACGGCGCCGCCGAGGGCCTCGAACACCTCTCCCAGAAATACACAGGCCGCCCCTACGCCTCGTACGGCGGCCCGGGCCAGACCCGGCTCCTTCTGACCATCACCGTCGATTCCGTCATCCATTCCCCCATGCAGTGAGCCCGCCCGCACCCGAGGAGTCGTTATGACCAGCTTCCCCCACAGCGCCGGCCCATCTCACCCCTATGTCTGGGCGCCAGACCAGTCCCCGGCCTACTGGAACGTCGGGACATACTGGAGAGTGCTCGCCGACGGCAGCCAGACCGACGGCCGGTCCTGCACGTTCGACGAACTGTGTCCGCGAGGGCTCGTCGCCCCACCGCACGTCCATGACAAGGAGGAAGAGGCGTTCTTCATCCTCGAAGGTGATTTCGTGTTCACCGTCGGAGACGAGGAGATCCCGGCCGGACCTGGCAGCTACATCTACCTGCCGCCCAAGGTCCGCCACGGCTTCCGCGTCGAATCCGAAGTCGGCCGTGTCTACAACATGCTCACCCCCGCCGGATTCGAGCAGAACATCATCACCGACGGCCAGCCCGCACCCCAGGTCTCGATGCCCCCACCGGGAACCAGCGCCGTGCCACTGTGGAGGCAACTGCGTACCTCCAGGCCCCCGGCCCCCTGGGACGACCCTGCCTGCGCGCCCGACTCGTCCATTTAAGGCCTTCCTGATGGCGCGCCGGGCACCACACCAATGAAACTGAGGCTGAGCCCGGGCCCTTGCGGCGTCGATGCCAACGTAAGGACAGACCTTGTCGTGGAGGGCGAGTCCATCCGGTCGGTGATGTCGAGACCGTTGCTGTCCGAAAGGGCCGCTCCGCCAACGCTGAAGAGAGCTGACGGTCGTGCCCCAGTCGTAGAGACGATCATCGAGGCCCCGAGCGAACGCGTGCCACGCCGGATGGTGAACAGCGATCACGGGACCACCGGTGGTCTTCGCGTCACGTACGAGGGCCCTGTCCGCCGTACGTGAGGGTAGAGGCCTCGGAAGCCGAAACCCTGCGCCTTTCAGCGGCTTAGGACACCGACTCAGATTCCGTCCGCTGCCGCGCTTCGCGCATTGTGAAGCATGGCGGTCAAGCCCGGTGCAACGGTTCGCGCGTCATCGCGGCAAACACCGGTGAGTCGGCGAAAGGCTGCTGCTCGCCGATCTTCTCGTACCCCCAACGCTCGTAGACGGCCTGGACCTTTCCGTCTCCTGCTTTCGGGTTCACGAGGAGTGTCACCCGCTCTTCGTCCCTGTCGGCCAGGAGTTCTTCGTGGATGCGGTGTGCCACGCCCGTGCCGCGCCACGGGCGTCGGACGACGATCTCGTTCAGCGCGAGCGTGCGCTTGCCGGTCTCCACCGTGTACCCGTCGGGCAGTGGGGTGGTCATGGCCGACCACCAGCGAGTGCCGGGACCGAGCGGGGTGGCATACGCAAAACCGGCCGGCTCGGCCCCGTCGTAGGCGATGACCGTTTCCCAGCCGGGTGCTGAACTGTGCCCTGTCAGACGCTCGTTGAAGCGTTCGGCGGAGTAGAAGGGGCCGGTCAGACCGAGGTCCCGCTGACGAACCTCTACATGAATGTCCACGATTGCCTGTCGCACCAGCTCGACATCGGTGTAGTGCCGCAGCTCAAGGTGGTTCACAACAGTTCCTTTCCAAACCATTCGCGAGTGGCGGGGGAATCAGGGGCGAGAGTGTGGAGCCGGTGCCCGAAAGCATTCAACAGCCGTGCGGTGCGGCCATGTCGAGCCTGGGCCGGGATCTTGTACGCGGTGCCTACCGCGAGCTCGGGCTCGTGCTGACCGAGCTGGGCGTGGGCGAGGTACGCGCAGGTGAGGGCCCGGTTGCGCTTCAGGTCCGGCCGGAGTTTCGCAAGGGTCTGGTGGGCATGTGCCTCCGCCTGCTCCCACAGACCGAGCGTCGTGGTTGTGGTGAGAGCGAGTAGATGGAATTCAGCGGAGTCGTAGAACTGCAACCACACCGGGCGCGGCGCATCGGTGTCTGCACGTTCCAGTGCCGTCTCGGCGAAACCGAGGCACCGTAGGGCGGTTTGACGGTCGCGAAGATCGGCGTGGTGGACCGCTGCGCGCGCGTGTACGAGGGAGGCGTAGAGGGGATCACGGGCGGAGCGGGTGCGCTTCGCAGCCTCGTCGGCCGCGAGGGCACTGGTGTACTGGCCCAGGTTCCGGTACAGAGCCCCTGCATGCCCCCACGTGCGGAACTGGATCGCGGGATCGCCGGAAAGGCCGGCGAGGGCGATGGCATCGTTCAGGTGCTGTTGTGCCTGGTCAAGACGTCCACCGTCGATGGCGGCCCACAGCGCGGACCCGGTGAAGGCTGCCGCGAGGCCGTAGAGCCGGCCGCGTACGCGCTGAGAGGCGGGCCGAGTTTTCTGAAGATGTATTGCCTGCTGGGACAGGCCGAGCGCGGCTTGTTCGACCTGGCAGGTCCCACCGGTCGTGTTGTCGTTGGCGATGATGAGCGCGAATCGAGCGGCGAGCCGGTTCACGTCGGACTGTCCTACGCGGCCTGACCCATCCGTGCAGGGCTCCGGGTCGGGGGTGAGGGGCGTCAGCGCGGTGGCGGAGGCGGTAGTGAGGAAGGTACGGCGGAGCACAGGCTCCTCCCCAAGATTTTGCTTGCTTGCGGGCGGCGTGTGGTCGACCGGAGATCGGGCGTGGGGCGTGAACCCCAACTCGATCGCGGTACAACTGAATACTGCCTCCAGCGCCAGACGCTGTTTGGCCTGTGGCCACCGGGTCTTTCCGGTGGTGAGGTTGTGGATCGTGCGGGCGGACACGGTGCCTCGCCTGCCCGTCATCTGCTCGATCGCAGTATTCAGCGCCTCCGCTAACTCTTCCTGCGTAAGACCGAGTTCGCGCATGCGCGCTTTGAGCTGCTCGTTCGCCGCGGTCACCTGACCCACCGTAAGGTCGGCTCCTCCTCCACATCGCGGCGCGGCTAAAGAACGGGTCAGTTTTTCCGGTCGCGCGCGGGCTGAGCATCGACGGTTTTTCCTGTCGGTCAGTACTGATCTCGTCGTTCACTGTCTGTGACAGGACGAACACGATCCCGGGAGCCCGTCGTGAACATCGCCCCTCAACAGGCAAACGCCCAGCGGCTTGACCGCGCCAACTGTCTTGCCGAGGTCCGCGTGATCACTCAGCCGCGGCTGGATGTTCCTCCCTTGGCCGACACCATGCAGCGCGCGCAGGTCGTCTCCGGAATGCTCTCCGCTCTCCTCGAAGAGTCACGAGGCGACGACAGGGAGGCAGTACGAGTGATGCGCCGCCTTGGCACACGACTGCTCGACGAGTCACCGCAGGGCGAGTCAAGCCCCTACTCGGCGTGGCAGCACCTCGTGAACCTCGCGCGCTGTGTCGAAGCGTTGGTCGACGTCGAGAGCCGTAGCCGATGAGATCCGAGTCCACACCTTTCGGGTCGGCGGGATGCCGGTGATGACGTGGGATCTCCGGGCGGCCTGAGCCCACGTGTTGGCTCCGCCCCAGCGTGGTCCGGTCCAGGACATTCGCCGTCAGTGCTGGAGGCCGCACGTCCGACGGAAGCAGCCCTTGGATGTCTCAAGCCCACTTGCCGTGAGCCACAGCCTGCACGAATGAACCCCAAGCACTGCCTCGCACTGCGACGACGAGGCCTCCCGAACTCTTGGAGTCACGGATCAGTGCATCCTCCCCGGTCAACGCGCACTCGACGCACTCGCCTCCGGCGCCGTTGCTGTACGAAGACGTGAACCACACCAGCGGCTGTTGGTCGGCGGACTCTACGATGCTCAACTTGTGTAATCCTTCAGGACGGTGTTGATCAACTGGGCGGAGCGCTGAGGGCTGAGGGCCGCGGCTCGCAAGCCGTCGAATGCCCTCGTGTACTCACGGACATGATGCTCGCCTTCAAGGTAGATGGCATCAGTGATCCCGTCCCGATACACCAGGTCGGGGTCTTCCTGGTCGGGGAAACCCAGCATGGTGAAGGAACCCGTGGCCGGATAGGTGCCTGAGTCGAATGGGAGGACCTGCAGGGTCACAGTCGGCAACTCGGTGGACTCCAGCACGCGTTCGAGTTGTTCGCGCATCAACGCCTGATCACCGATGACGTGCCGCAGCGCGCCCTCGTTCACGACGAACCAGGCATCGGGGGCGCCGGTTCGCATGAGCAGAGCCTGGCGCTCCATGCGTACACGCACGGCTTTGTCGATGTCCGCGGCGGACATGTGGGCTCCCGTCTTGTGGAGCTCGCTGCTGTACGCCTCGGTCTGCATGAGACCCGGGATCAGCTCGCTCTGGTACTGACGGAACGTGGAGGCTTCTTGCTCCAGACCGATGTAGATGTTGAACCACTCGGGGATACCGGAGCCGTGCACCTGCCACCAACCACGCGTCTTGGCCTCCCTGGCCAAGGATTTGAGGAACTCGCGCAGCTCCTCGGTGGTGCCGTAGAACCGGCACAGAGCTTCGATATCTGACGGCTGGACCCGGCCACTCCCCGTCTCCATCCGGTTCACCTTGGAACCGCTCCAGTCCAGAGCCTCGCCGACCTGTGCGCAGGTCCGTGAGCTGTTCTCTCGGAGCTTCTTCAGCTCGATCGAGAGACGGCGGCGGCGTGCCGTCGGTGAACCGGCCATCTCAACCCTCCGTGGAGTAGCGGACGTTCAGTCTTGCGCCAAGGAGGGCGGCTGCCAATCACTCGGAAGTGGGAATCCCGCCGTGCACATTGCATAGCGGGATATGTGCACGTCATTCTGGTGAACGGCGCCACTCACCGTGAGGGGCGCGTAACGCTCCGCTGCCCATGCGGAGATGGCATGCGACGAGAGGAGGCCTTCGTGATCCAGGAAGCGTGTATGTCACGGAAGGCGTGGGACCTTGACTTCATCGCGGAACCCGAAGAAGTAGCCGCTCTGCGACGGACCGTGCGGTTGCACCTGGACGTGTGGGGGCTCCACGACCTTACGGACGCGGCCCAGCTCTGCGTGAGCGAGCTGGTGTCCAACATCATCACGCATGTCGGCGTGGGCACTCCGGCCACACTCGCGGTCTCGATGAACGGCGTTCATCTTCGCATCGAGGTCCACGACCCCGACAAGCGCGCCCTGCCCACGCTCCTGGACGCGAACGTCCACTCCGAGTCGGGACGGGGCATGGCCCTCGTCGACGCGGTCGCCGTCCGCTGGGGCGTCCAGCTCTGTTTCGACCGGAAGGTCACGTGGTGTGAGCTGGCAACGGGCCTCACATCGCCGAACGGCCACGTGGGGCGTCCCGAGGTGCTGCGGGCTGAGGCCTTGCTGGACTTCTACGCTGCCGTGAAGTCGCCCTTTCGGCCCGACTCGGGCAGGCTGGGCCGGGCCGTGGCCGAGGAGTCGGTGGTCACGGCCATCACGGACTTCCTTCATTGGCTTCGCGTCCATGGTTGTGATGTCGACGAGGTGTTGGACCGTGCCCAAGCCCGCTACGACGCTGAACTGGGTAGCATCGAGGGCGGCCTTGGCTCGCAAATCGAGAGATAATGGCGGTCCGCCTCAGGAGGTCGATGACGCGACCCTATCCTTTGGGTCGAATAAATATTTGCGAATCAATCGGGGTGGCGGTGCAGCAAGGATTCCGGGATGCTCGACAAGATGTCAGGCTCTCGAAGGCCGCGGTATGCGAAATAGAGATCCTCGCGGGCGCGAGTACACAGCACGAAGAAGTCGAGGCGAGCCGCCACGCTGGTCGGATCCTCCGTGTACCCGTCCAGGTCCGGCACGAAAACGCTGTCGAATTCCAAGCCTTTCATGCTGGCCGTGCTCACGATCCGAATCGGTCGAGTGGAGAAATCAACAGTGTTCCGATATCGATCATCGTTCACATAGGCTTGGGTGTGCTTTGCGAGCCCGATATGTGTCAGCTCGGACTGGATTTCTCGCAGTAAAATGGTCGACCTGCAGATGATTCCGATGCTTCGCTGCGGATGCGCGTTGAAGTAGCGGTAAACACCAGCGAGGAGATCCTCCAGTGAGGGGACTTTCAGTACGGTGGGTGTGCGGCCGGCGCGTGTCGGTAAGGCAATCTCGCCTTCGGTCTCCTCATGGAACTCGGACGCCAACATTGCGATCTCCCGACTGTTCCGCCGATTCTCGCGCAACACGAGTGGATCGGTCCGCACGACTAGGGCCCGGCGTATCTCGGACACGGTGCTTTGATCGTCACCGATCCGCTGATTTTCGTCGGCGCAAACAGTCACGCCGACGCCGAGGATTCGGCACAACTGGTAGAAGGCGACGGGTAGATTCTGGCCCTCGTCGATCACCAGGTGCGCGCTCGATCTTACCCTCCGCAGAATGCAGTCCCGCTGCATCTCGATCCAGTCGTAGTTCCAACCATCTTCATCGGTCTGTGGCGGATCGGCCCCGAATTGTCGGCGCCAGAAATTTCTGATCCACCGATGATATGTGGTGACGTTCACGGCTTCAGTAAGGTCCGGTGCCATTTGTGCGAGGTACTGGTGCAGCAGATTTGAGTGCGTGACAAGGGCGACATCGCGACCGGCGGTCGCCAGCGCCCAGGCGCGATAGATGGCCGTTACGGTCTTTCCGGCGCCAGGTACCCCGGTGATGAGGTGGCTCCCGTGGAACGGAAGTGCTATGACGTTCTGCTGCTCGACAGTGAGGTCGAGGAGTGAAGGGGGCTTCATGGCAGATCGACGGCTCCGGCTGATTCCTGGAGTGCGGCCTGTACCACTCTCCGGAAGAATCCCGGAACGTCGCCGTCGCCGATCAACAGTGTTCTGTCCAAGAGGGAGTTGTCGATTTCGCAGCATGTCTCCGGTAGGAGCGTGCACGCATGGCAAGCAGCACGGTTGAGGTTGGCCAGGGACCTGCCGGTTGAGTCGGCGCACAGGGGGTCCTGCGAACACCACTGAGCCGATTCGAGCAACCGAATCAAAGTCTCGGCGAGATTCGGGGGTTGCCCTTGTCGGACGAGCCCGCCCAGTGTCCCCTCCGCATCTCCGGCGGCTGTGTAGATGAACACGCCGGCCTGAGGCGGAAACTCACTGCCCGGGGCGTGACTTTGGGCGTAGACCCGTTCACGTAGTGAGGCCGCGTTGTACCCGCTGTCATACGAGAGTTGACGGATGAAGTGATGGGCCAGGGTGTGCAGCATCACGAATCGCGGGAGGAGGTGTGGACCCGACTTTTCTCTGAGACGGTCAGCCTTGTAAGAGGCGTTCAGGTCCCGCTCGATCCGTCGTGTCCAGTTACGTACCGACTGAAGCCTCTCCCAGGTGCTCAGACGTTCCTCGTCGACGGCGATGAAGATTCCTTCGCCATAGGTCTCCACCGCGGGCAGCCACTGGGCCCGGCTCTGCGTGTTGACCGACACAACGCGTCCGCCCTCGCTCTCTTCGTCGTCGCCGGAGCTGGGCTCGTACCGCGAGAATCCTTCGAGCGCGCGTACCTCACGCACCCGGTCCGCGATGACGACAGCGGAGATACTTGCGTCGAGTTCCTGCATGGACCCGAGGTCGTCGGGGTCGATCCCGAGGTGGCTTCGACGTACGGAGAACGTCTCCGAATCCATGACGGATTCAGGAAGGGAGAAGGCTGCCCACTCGGCGATACTGAGGTCGTTGTCTGAATCAGCCGCAGACGGCATCGATGCTGCCCCGTCGGCATGGCGGCGACGTACATTTTCGACAAATTCCTTCGGTACGTCGCACTGGTCGGCGATCACCTCCTTCAGGGAATCGGAAATTGGGCTGCCATTCGCACTGTTGAAGTTCGGCCATAGGAAGTGATTGACGACTCTCTGGGTCAGTTCGTCATCCTCTGACAGCCCTGCAGGGGCGGGAATGTCGATCGCCGAATGCGTGATCGGGAAGTAGACGTTGGAGGCACCGCGCTGTACCGCCTGGGGTGTCTCCTCGCAGGTGTCCGCCTCGTCGGTCTCGGATTGCCAGGGGTGGGTTCCGGGGCACGGTAGCCCCGTCTGCTTGAGAATGTTCTTCTGGCTGATTCCTGCCAGATTGCGTCCGGCCCGGCAGACGGCACAGACGACGCGCAGGGCCTCGAGCCCAAAGGATTCGGGCGTGGTGACGAATCGAAGCCGACGAATCTGGCATTGGCGCTGAGCATGCCCTTCACTCCTGGAGTGAGCCCACCGGCGCCAGTCGATGTCGGCCATATGACCTGCCCTGCACACTTGGATGAAACGCATAGGGGCCAGCTGCGGCTTTGCTGCGCAACGGCGGCAGGCCGGTTGCTTGTCCCGTAGCTCGCGATCAGGGCGCCAGAGCTGCATCTCCCTGCAATGCGGGCAGAAGAGCCACTTGGGGAAACGTACATACAGTGGTCCGACGCGGGTCGTATACGCGGCTTTTCCGCTGGGAATGACGGGAGCTGAGCGGAAGCCCGTAACCCTTAGTTTCCTCGCAAGCCGTGGTGATTCCACCCGCTCGGCCGCCGCCGCCCAGCTCCTGATGTCGGCGGCTACGAATGATTCGCCTCGGAGATCGACAATTCCGCCGACTCCGAAGGGGACGATGGTCTGTGATCTCCGGACTTTGCGCCGAATATCCTTCACCGCTTTCATGCTCCTTTCACGGAGAGGAGGCACTCACGGTCGACGTTGCGCATCGATTGAGGAGTCTGCCAAAGGCCGCCTTGCTTGCCGAAGTCGGTGAGGAGCGATGTGTGCAACCGGCCTTGAGGTCCGTAGTAGAGACGGCTGCCGTCACCACGCGCGATCTCGGCCTCCTGCTGCCAGTCTGCGATCAGCGAATCCAACTGCTTGCCCGTGGCCTCGGCCTCGTGTGGGTCGGCTCGTCGCACGTGATCCACCACGAGGTCACGGATCCGGGCAACTTCGACCTTGTGGTCAAGGATGTCGCCGGCCTTGTTCTCGGAGTTCAAGCCGATTCCGTGTCTCACCAGGATGGTGAGTACGGCGTGCAGGGCTCGGTTGCGAGACGGCAAGGACCATGGAGTGACGCTGGTGGGTTCGACGTGCCGGTAGAGCGAGCGATGGTAGACACCGAACGACTCGTAGTGGGACCGGTCGCGTGGTTTGGTCGAGCGGAAGAGCGTGACGATCAACCCTGGTACATGGCGACGGCCGACCCGGCTGGTGGCCTGGATGTACTCTGACGTCGTCTTGGGCTGCCCGTTCATGAGCATGAGGCCGAGCCGTGGAACGTCGACGCCCACGGAGAGCATGTTGGTGGTGGCGAGGAAGGAGACGCTGCCAGGTTCCTTGAAACTCTTACTCAGGCGCTCGAGGAGCCGTGGTTGAGCGGCGCGTGGGATGTTGCTGGTGAGCTCGACCACCGAGTCGTCGTTCAACTTGCGCCGCCGAGTGTCGTCCTTGGTCAGATGCCCAAGACGAGCGGGGATGTCGTCTCTCGCGATCGTGACGGTTCGTCCGAGCTCCCGCAGGCTGTTGTGGTAGGCGACCGCGGTCCAGTACGCGTCGCGGAGGGTGTCGTCGTCACAGACCTCCTTCGGGGCCTGCAATGCGGCGGCGCCCACGTGAACAGTCGAGGTCGAGGCGGTGTGGCCCTGCGCCATAACTCCTACGTACTGGCGGCCGGGTTTGTCCGTGTCGGGAGAGGCGAAGTAGGAATGGCCGGCACTGATCCCTGCTGGAGGGAAGAGCTGTGCGGGGCGACCGTAGAGGCTGCGGATCTGGTCCTGCGAGCGTCGGATCGTCGCTGTCGACGCGATGACCTTCGGCACGGTGCCGCCCCAGGCGCACAATTCGAGGATGGCCGACTCGTACAGACCAACCGTTGTTCCCAGCGGGCCGGCCAGCAGGTGCAACTCGTCCTGAATCACCAGCGAGGGCGCGCGCCTGCCGTCTCCGCCGAACAGGCTCCCGGCCTCTGGTTCCCACGCCAGCCGTGCGAACTTGTCCACGGTACCGAGCACGAATGTGGGAGGTTCCTTGTAAATCTGTTGGTCCACCACGGACACCGGAAGACGCTCGTGGAACTTACAGGTATCACGCGGGCAGAAGAACGAGGTGGTGACTCCGTCCGCCCGGATGCCGAAGTCGCGATCCTGCCCTTGTCGTTCCGGAACAATTTCGGTGCCGCACCAGGGACAGCGTTCCAGCAGGAAGCGATCATCGGGCGAGTTCATCTGCTTCAGCACACTGAGTTCGTCCTGTGCGGCGGAGATCTTGTTCGGCGTTGTCTCCTTGCCCACCCAGAGCCCGATGGAGATTTCCTGGCCCAGATCATGGGACAGCGGCCCGTCGTATCCCTTCCTGATGTATTCCAGGGCACAGATGGCTGTCGCCGTGCGCTGGAACTGCTGTGTGGTGAGCAGGCTCAGTGTGTAGCGGCTCAGAACGGCCGTGCCACCCCCGGCTGGGCCGAACCGCAGCCGACGCCAGAGAATCTCGAAGCAGGCGGTGAGGAGGTAGGCCTCCGTCTTGCCTCCACCTGTGGGGAACCAGATGAGGTCGACCGTTTTACGGTCCTCGTGCTCAGGGTTCATCAGGCCCTCGACCACAAGCAGGAAGTAGGCGAGCTGGAACGGATGCCACGCATAGTCGCCATCGGGCTCGGACAGTTCGAGTACTTCGCTGTTCCTGCGGCGACGGCTGCCCGCCAGTTCACGACGACTATGGAGCATCTGGAGCGCCATGGCTCGGTTGGCAAGGCGGAAGCCCTCGCGTGCTTTGCCCCCCGCGGTAGTTGGTGCGGTGAGGGCTTCCACCCCCGACTTCATACGGTCGAGTGCGGTCTTGATGCGGTTGAGGATGCGTTCGGCGGGTGCGGCGGCCCATGGCCTCAAGGACTTCGCCTCCGACCGCTGGGTATCGAACCACCCGAGATAGCCCAGCACGAAGGAGTGCAGTTCGTCCTTGAGTTCGTCCACAGTCAGGTCGGGTTGGGAGAGGTACGCGAGGTTGAGCACCGGCAGGTCCTTCGGCCCGTCGGGTTTGATGTGCTCGACCACCTGCTGAGGCATGACTTGCGCCCGCACCGTGGTGACCGGGTCGGATTTATCCTCCCACTCGACGGCACACCCGTGTCCCACGGCCCTGTTTACGATGTGCCGGTACTGGACGCGGAGCTCCTGCTCCTCGTCGTCGCGGCTGTTGAGGCGGGTGCTCGGATACTCCAGGACGGCTCCGCCGAGCGTTGTCGCCTCTAGTTCGGCCTGGAAGAGCATCAGATCGCGGTCCTTGTGCGTACTCTCCTCTTCGCCATGTGCATTCGCCAGTACGCACGTGACGAGATGTCCGACGCCGAAACGGCGCCACCGGATATGAAGGCGACCGTGACCCCCCAGAACACTGATCGGGGTCGTCCGATCCGCAGCGACGGTCTCTGTTGTGGAGAGTCGCGGTTGCCTTCGCCAGCTGCGACGTCCTCCCTCGCGCGTCGTTACATAGCGTGAGGCGCCACAAGTCACCTCGATTGCGACAGCGTTGGTGAAGAAGGAGAAACCGAGAGATGACGGAAGCCATGCATTTGCCTCGGCCACCGGATCGTCGGCAAAGCTGTCCTCCTCGCCGTTTCCGGCCGCTGTCTCGTGAAATGCCTGCTCGCCGTCCTCCTGCGAGTGCTCCAGCAAGGAGGCTCCGCGCGGATACAGAGTGCCCATCAGGTAGCGGCGGTCAGGCGGGTCGACAAGGGTCTCGTCCTCTGCGATGGCAGGGCCCACCAACTGTTGGCGGAGATAGGTCACGAACTCGTCTCGGTGGTCGGAGAACCGGGCATCTGACTCGTTCATCGGAGACTCTTTTCACGCGTCAATGCGGCCATGCCCAAGTCCTTCAGAGCTCGGTTGGTGCCGGGCCGGCAGGCTACCCAGAGTTGGGCGCGGGCCCTGGTCCAGGCGACGTAGAGCGCGTCGAGGCGGCCTTGGAGGTGTTCAGGTTCGAGGTCGATCAGACAGACGACATGGTTTTCGTGGCCCTTGAAGTCGGGGACTGACGACCAGGTGAGACGGTGCTTCGTGCGGTCCGACCCGACCACATCGGCGAATCGCTCCATCTTGGAGGCTCGCTGTGACAAACGGGCCGAGCTCGTCTCCCAGTCCCCGGAAGCGGACAACAGCGTGATGTCCCGCGGCGAGACACCCTCCCCCACGAGCTCGTTCACATAGGCATCGAGAACGGTTGCCTCCTCCTGAACGTCGTGCACGTCGGCGAAACGGACAGGGTCGCCCTCGCCGGCGGAGGCAACGCCCAGGTCGGCGCCTGTGTAGAGGCGAACCTGATTGACGATCTGTACTGTGTTGCGACAGTTGCGCTTCATGGGTCCGTATACGGACCCAAGAGGACGCAGGTATTCCCAGGCTTCCGGGTCGTAGGAGTCCGGGACCAGCACCTGGTTGTTCTGATCCAACATGAAGATCCAGCGGCCTTCGGTGAGTCCCCCCACTACCAGTTCATCCAAAGTGCTGAGGCTGTCGAAGCTCATCAGGTCCTGCGCCTCGTCCACGATCAGTTGATCGAACGTACGGTCTCCAACTTCGTCCAGACGGTCGAACGGCAGGATGGTGATCGCGTCTTCGGTGAGGATTCGATTCATATGTGTGGCCAGCGTGGTACTTGTGCAGGTGAACAGGACGCTGCCGGTGGCAGCCTTGCGGCGAGCGGCCTCAGCTGCGAGGAACGTCTTGCCGGTGCCTGCGCCACCGGTCCAGATGAGGCGTGGGTTGGATTCCAACTCATCCAGCCTGTCCAACTGTTCGTTGGTGAGCCGTTCGAAGGCGACCTCCAGGTGTGTCAACTGGGACTGGAGGTTGGGTACGAGGTCGAACTCCGGACGGACGGCGTCGAGCATCTTCTTGCGCAGCGAGGCGGGGACGGGGGTACGGGCCCAGTTGTTCCGCCCGAGCCAGAAGCGCGTGGCTCGCTCGATGCCCTGTGCCAGGCCGCGTCCACCATCGTAGGCGGTGGTGCCGACATACTGTGGTGCCTCGAACTCGGTCGTACGACGTAGGTCGACGTCCGTGGTGATCACGAGGTATCCGCTGGGGACGCCATGACCCCTCAGGTCACCGACCAGCGCGCCGATCTCCCGTTCGAGCTCGTGCATACCCCCGCTCGCCTGTGCAAAAGGACTCTCCTTGGGGCCTGCTTCGCGACCGGGCGGACCGTAGTACCAGCCCCCGTCGCGTTGGTGGATGTGACCGCCCTTGACCTCGATGAAGAGCAGGAGGTCGGGCATGATGAGGACGAAGTCGATCTCGCCGACACGCTTCCTGCGGTGTTGAGGAAGGTGAACCGAGTGCAGCGCGACGCTCTGGTCGTCGGGAATCGCCTTGAGCGCCGCGAAGACGCTGCGCTCGGCCTGGCTCTTCGTGCTGCTCGAGACTTCGCTCGGAATGATCCGCATCAACTCTCCCCATGGTCACGCCAACTCAGTTCTAAAATACCGAGTCAGGGATGCCGGGGGGGCCGGCGGCGTCAACAAGGGAGCGCTGGCAGCGATGGTCCCATGAGTGATGGACTACGTGGTGAACCGAGACAGAGCAGGGGCGCGGGGGCGTGATGACCACGGAGCGGGGCGGTGCATCCAACAGACGGATGAATGAAGCCAGTCGAGATCTGCTCGTCGGTCTCATCCACAGGTTCACGGCCGAAGGACTCGAACGCCGCGTGGCTCTGAGCCAAGTGATGAGGGCTGCGCGCCTCGACGCACAGGAGACCGAGGCCCTGTACGAAGCGGTGACCTTAGCAGAACTGGAGGATGAGCTCGGCGAAGTGGTACCGCCCCTCGCGCAGAGCACGAGGGGCGACCATGGCACCGGCCTCGAGGAAGTTCTTGAAGGCTTGGAACTTTCCGAGGGGGAAGAGGACGCCCCGGACGTGGAGTCCCTTCGGGGAACAGTGCGTGTCGACGACATGGAAGGGGCTCGCCGTAGCGCTCGGGACCTGCTCGCGGCTGACCGAAGGAGAGTGAACCCGCACCGGCGCCTGCTGAGCGCCGAGGAGGAAGTGGGACTCAGCCTCTTGTTCCGCGGTGCCAGAAAAACATCGGAGTCGTTGCCCGAGGGCTACCTGGCGACGCTTTCGCGGGACAGTGAGCCGTACAGGGCTCTGTCCGCGATGGTCATCCATAACCAGCGTCTCGTCCACAGGATCCTGCGTGGCCTGGGGTACCAGCCAGGCGGTTCTGCGTACGAAGATCTTGTACAACACGGCATGATTGGGCTCATCCGGGCCGTAGAGAAGTTCGACGTGTCCTTGGGGTGCAAGTTCTCCACCTATGCCACTTGGTGGATTCGGCAGCGCATCACTCGAGCTGTGGCCAACGAGGGATCGTCCATTCGTCTCCCGGTCCATATATGGGCCGACGTGGAGAAGGTTCGTAAAAGGGAGCGGGCGTTTCTCGATCAAGGGAGAATCCCTAATGTCGATGACCTTGCGTTGGCTTGTGATCTCAGTCCCGAAAAGGTGATGGAGTGTCTGAGGCTGGGGAATCGAGCAATTCTCTCGCTCGAGCAGCCCGTCGGCGAGAGCGCGACCCTCGGAGAGATGGTCGTCGATGAGTTCTACGCGGCGCCGGGACCGGAACAGGCGCTGTGGTACGAATTCGAGCGGCAGGAGCTATTCCAGCTCTTTGATGCGTGTTTATTCACAGAGAGAACCCGGAAAGTCCTTTTGCTGCGTTACGGATTCGTCGATGGCGAATCCTGGACACTGGATGAAATCGGCAAGCGGTTCGGAGTCACGCGCGAGCGTATTCGGCAGATAGAGAAGCGAGCACTGAAGGATCTGAGGATCCAGATGGGGCTGGATTCCGACGACCCTGGCACAGAACGCCGCCGCCGGAAGATCACTCACGAGGCCGCAGAGCGGACCGCACTGCGCCTTGATCTCAAGGCGCAGGAGGGAATTAGAACAGGTGAGTTGGTATCGGGTGAGGGTGTCGGCAAGCTGAGGATGGAAAGAATTTCCAAGAGGAAAGAAGGAACGGTGGCCTCAAGGGGCACAGCAGTTGGTTCGAAACGGCAGGATGAGCCTGTGGAGACGTCAGGCGTCTGGTATCACCGCCCCGGACACGAAGACGGTGGTCGAGAATTCGGCAACGCAGCGGCCTTCGCCTTCGAGGCCGATCTCGAGGTCCTGGCCCGTGAGGCGACCCAGAACAGCCTGGACGAGCGTGACAAGAGCAACGACCGTCCGGTCGAGGTCCGTTACACCTTGCACGAACTCACCGGTGACGCTCTAGCCCGGTTCAAGGCGGCGATCCGCTGGGAGGACCTCCATCCGCACTACGAGGCGGCAGCCGCGCAGGACCAGAAGGTCGGACGTGTCATCAGCGCCGGTCTGCGGGAGATGGACGAGCGAGATCGGCTGGTCCTCCTACGTGTCGACGACTACAACGCCAATGGGCTGACCGGGGACGACTACGACGACGGCCGGTTCGCCGCCGTGGTGCGGCGCCAACTCGAAAGTCGCAAGTCGGATGTGGCGGCCGGCGGTTCATACGGTCTCGGGAAAGCCACACTCTGGGCGACGAGCCGTCTGGGGCTCGTCCTCATGAACTCCACGCTCTCCGAACCGCACGAGGGACGCACAAGTCGGCGGCTGATCGGACGACTCGATTTGCCCTGGCGAGAGGTGGACGGTAGGAGATTCGCCGGCCCCGCCTGGTTGGGCCGGCCGGACCCCGAGGCGGACAACGCAGAGGTTGTTCGTTCCTGGTGGGCTGACGGGAAGACGGTCGAGAATCTACATCTCACCCGCGAGAGCGATGATCCCGGCACGTCCTTCCTGATCGTCGGTGCCCATGACGTAGCCAGCCTCGCCGAGACCGGGCAGCACCAGGAAAGCGACGCAGGCGACGACGATGACAGTCTGGAGCGCATGCACCAGAGGCTTGTTCGCGCGCTCGGCCGCAACTTCTGGGCTGCGATGACAGCGGGGGTCGACAGCCAGCCGCTCCTGGAGGCATCGGTTCGGACACTGCGGAACGGCGTGGAACACCTTGAGGAAGAGCGAGTCGACCCACAAGTGCACCAACCCGCGCGCTCGCGTGCTCTTCAGGCTTTCCTGAGCGGCACCACGGTGGACCGCCTCACTGAAGCGGGTCAGGTGGCGCTCACCACGGTGTCGTTGAAGGTTCCCGAGAAGAATGGTCTCACCGGTACGGCCGGCGAGCACCGGGCAGTTCTCCTCGTGACCGAGGCCACGGACGCCGATGGCAAAATCAACCGGGTGACCGCGATGCGCGGCAACCGCATGACGGTCAAGACCACCTGGGTGCCTGGCCTTCCCGTAGGTACCAATCCGTTCCAAGCAGTTCTGCTCGCGGGCCGAGCGGCGGGGGACGACGCGCCGTTCGCTGCCGAGGCCGAGGAGTTCCTTCGATCCTCCGAACCGCCGGAGCACAACAAGTGGGGTCAGACCGAGGAACTGAGGATGCGTTACTCCCCCTCGGCCCATCGGCGGATCGCAGCGTTGACGTCCGAGACCAACAGGGCCGTGCATGAACTTGTGGCGATCCCCAAGGAAAAGAAACAGAGTGGGACGAGCAAGGTGAGCAAGCGGCTCAGGATTTCGGGTAAGCCCACAGGCAGGGTCAGAGGGACGGTGACGCTTCCGAAACTGGATGACTTGCAGGCCGTGGTCGCCCCTTCCGGCGCGTGGCAGATCACCGCCGAGGTCAAGGTGTCGCCAGGGGGCGAGGTCTGGTCCATGAGCCCTGTAGCCAAAATGGAGGTTCGCTCAGGACCTCGTCCGGTGGTCAAGTGGGCCGAACTTGTTGCTGTCAGCAACTGTGAACTGTCCGACGGCGTCCTACATTTCCCGCCTGGAACCCGCCGTGCTGTTTTCCGAGGTGTCACCGATGTGTCCACACATCCGGTGCGTGCCTCATTGACCGGTCTTGTCGTCGAACTGCAGGAGAGTAAGGGACACATCGCGTGAAGGCCTACCCGTACCCTCGACTGACCGGCGCGGTGACCATGCGGGTCACGGCCGTGCGGCTGCGCGGAACCGACGACAGCCGCGAGCAGTTGGACTCGAGGGGATACTCGGTTGTCGAGCAGGTCGTGGCGCTCGGCAGGGCGGAGCGCGCCGACTGGCAGACCGCACGGCTCACCCTGACCGCGACCGTACCGGTTCGTGAGATCGAGACCAAAGGCCACTGGTCCGATATCTCGGTTGTCGCCGTTCTGACGGAAGGGACCACAAACGCACGCACTGTGGCCTGCTTGGAGCCTGATAAGGCGGGCGTTAGGGATTGGAGCGGGGAGATTGAGCTCGACCGAGACGACCACTTGGACCGCGCGTCCCTCGCCGTGCACGTGGTCGCCAATGTCGGGGGGGTAGCGGGTCGGATCATCGCCTCCACCGATCAGGAGTGGGTGATCGATATGACGGCCAGCACCCCGCTCAGAGATCGCCAGCTCGACGTCAGCACGGTCAGTTTCGCCCGTGGTGCCGAGTGGTTGCGGAATTTCCGGGACGCACCCTGGATCGTGGACACTGCGGGGCGGATGCCCACAGTCCGCCTGAACTCGGATTTCGAAGGCCTCGTCGCGCTCCTGGAAAGCCAGGGGGCGAAGGTGGAGAGCATTGTGAGGGAGATGCTGTTGGCCCAGATGTGCGCCGACGTGTGGACCGCAGTTTTCCACACCGCCATCGGTGACTTGGAGATCGAGGACGACGGGACGCCGCTTTTCCCGCCCGATTGGCGGGGCGCAGTGCTCCGCGAGATGCTCCCGGACATCGTCCCCGGTCGCTCGGCGGAGGATGCCCTGCGCGAGGTGCACATGCGACGCACCGGTGAAGGGAACTGGACGGATCTGCAACCGCGTATCCAGTACGCAGCCGCTCGTCGTGCCGAAGTTCCCAAAGCTTTGGCCGGCGCTGTCCGCGACATCGAACGATTCGACCAGGAGATCCACGCGTGACTTCCCGCCCCGAGCACCTGCCGGAACGGCTTGCTCTGATCTCCGACGTGCAGGCTGCAGAGTTCATGTCCACAGGACTGCTTGAGGGACGCGAGGATGTCCCTTCCATCGCGCTGAACAAGGTCGCCGAGTCGCTGCCGGGCGATGATGTGCGCTTGCGGCTGCACCGGATACGAGACCTGCTCGAAGAAGCCATGAACAGGTTCCGAGACGAGCGCCCCACGGCGGCCGATGCGTGGCTGGCGCCGCGGCTGCACGAAACCCTCCGGTTGACGCGCCGGGAAGCGGCCGAGAAAAGGCTTTGGACGTATATGGCCTTGGGTGTGGCTCCGGACTACGTCGTTTGGCGGCACCTGCCCGAGCCGAAGGCGGACGGCGCACGCGGACGAGTGGCCCGGGACAGGTTCGTCGGTCCGCACCACAAGCAGACATTTGCCCGACTCTGGTGGGCGGCCGAGCTATTCCGTGACGGCCCCGACTATCACCCCGCTGTTGTGGCCTGCGGTAATCAGGACATGCTCAACTCCGCTCTTCGGTTGGACATCGTCGACCATCGTCCAAGTGCCCTTGCTGTCGTCAGACTGATAGAGAGGGGGATTGTGCGCACCGGTCGCGAGGTCAACGCCTTGACGCCCGCGGTGAATGCCGCTGCCGCGACCCTGATGTATGACGTCATCGCCCCGGACGTGGAGCGTGACCGGGAGCCTTTGCGCGACTGGATTGCGGCGGCCGGTTCGGCTCTGCCATCCCCCCGGGACAGTCCTCCCGAGGGCCCGGACGAGGAGCGCGCCCCGGAAGAGGTGGTGCGGAGACTGGTTGCCCACTTCGAGGAACTGTTCGCGGACGCGCCGGTCAGGGGGCGGCCTTCCGACGGGGGCGAGTGACTTTGTGCGAGTTCGGGGGGCATTGGCTCTGATCGCCGCATCCGATGACGCGCAGCTCAGCCGTGGTGGTCGGAGGCACACTGGGCCAAGTGGTTGCGGCCGCCAGCTCCTCGTCCGAGGGAGCATTCCCGCGCAGTGCCCGGCTCAGCACGTGCATGCCGAGCCGGGGTGGCACCGCATTGCCCACCTGCTGCGCCTGGTCGTTTCCCGACCAGGGGAAGTTGTGCGGGAAGGTCTGGAGTACTCCTGATTCGGGAATGGTAAATCGCTCGGATATGGCGGCCTCGTACTCGGTCATGCTTTTGTACACCTTGTTCCGAGAAACCTTCCCGGTGACGGTGAAAGCGGGCTCGGACGACAAGCGTCGACCTCGCTTCTTCGGGTCGCCCCCGGAGCCGTAGTTCGAGACAACGAAGAATCCCATCCTGCCTCCTGTTTTGAGGCGGGACACATCCACGGGTGAACCCTCCAATTTGCTCGCCGCGTCGAGGGCCTCCGCCATGGAGAGCCAGCGCTGCTTGGTCCCGGGAATCCGAGAATTGGTGGGGAACATCTCTGTCCGACCGGCATTCCGTTTGCCACGATGCAGGTCGAAGGGCAGATGAGTCGCTTCGATCGGATCGATGGCCCCGTGTCCCGGGCGCCGGGCGACGAGTACGGCACGTGTGCGAGTCTGCGGCACCCCGAACTGCTCGGTCTTCAACTCCCAGCAGTCGGCCTCGTACTTGACGCCCTTCAGTCTTCCTTCCCCGCCACGCAGGAGCTTCGCGTAGACCTCCCAGAGGGGCAGTGCCGCGGGCACCTGCTCCAGAGCAATTACCTTGTACGGGTCGCGTCCCTCTGTGTCGATCGCTTTGAGGAGCCAGCGCAATGGCTCCAGGACCAAGGCGGTGCGCGAGTCGTCGAGAGCGTGCAGTTCCTCGTCGATTTTCGCTTCATCCTCCCCGTCCACGAGGCGGTAGATGAAATTCTCCACCCTCGTCAGCGCTCGCCGTCCCTTGCCATTCCCGGCGACGGAGAAGGACTGGCAGGGTGGTCCACCGGCCAGGACGTCGACTGTTTCCGGGATCTCGTCGAAGCGGCTCTCGCGCATGACGCTCACATCGGCGTGGATCGTCGGCAGACCCGCCGAGTAACGCGTCTCGCAAGCGTTCCGGTCCCACTCGATCCCGATGCTCTTGAAACCCAGGAAATGCGCGGCCACGTCGAGTCCACCGGGGCCCGCGAAGAGATCCAGGATCCGGATTCCGTCGAGGTGGCGAACCTGTGTTCCCGGGCTGTTCATAGGGGTGAAGTGTAGCCGGCGGTCGAGGGGGCCGGTGTCATCAATGCGCTTGATCACCACCCGCAGCGACCCAGCCACCGACGGTGGGGAAGCTTGTCCCATCTGGCCGGATCAGGCCGTCTTCTTCCCGGTGAACGGGCGGGAGGGCTGGCTGAGGCCACTGTTCGCGAGTATGTGTCCGTGGGCCGAGCCCTGCGCCGCCCGATGGCCATGGCCTGTTGGCGCGACGCAGACCGGTGGGCACCCGCGCGCGGGTCGACGAACCCAATCCGCTCATCTGTCCCCGCCCTTCGTGTGCCGTTTCCGCCTGCTTGCCCTCTCCCGCTCCACATGCGCGGCCACCTGACGCATGACAGCTTCCGGTGACTCGTGTTCCCAGAAGCGCATGACCGTCCAACCTTCAGACACCAACTGCGCGGTAGTCTCCCGGTCCCGCTCGATGTTGCGATCGAGCTTCTGCCGCCACCATTCCGCGTTCGCCTTGGGACTGGTGGCGTGCTCCGGGCAGCCGTGCCAGAAGCAGCCGTCGATCAAGACCGCCAACCTGACCTGCGTGAACGCGATGTCGATCTTTCGCCTAGGCAGGCCCGGTACCGGATAGTGGATCCGGTAGCGGTATCCGGAGGCGTGGAGAAGTCGCCGCACCGCGCGTTCCGCACCGGTGTCCCGGTTGGTCTGCCGGCTCATCCGGGCCGAGACATCAGGGCTGGAGGGGAGCGCAACCTGCATGCTCCCAGTGTCCTATCGCCTCGCCGTGATTTTCCTCTCGGTGGCGACTATCTCACCGGTCAGATAGCCCGAACTGGCGCGAGACCTGCCCACGGCCCGACCACCAATCCACGGATTGAATGCTCAGTTGGAGGCCCCGTGGCAGTCGCCGTACGGCTGTCCCGACCCACACCAACAAACCGCCCCCCGCTCCGGCGGCCAAGCCACCGCCCGTCCCCTCGCCGCCAACGTCGTCGCGTACTGCGGCAGCAGGGAGACGTCCTCCGGGGACGAGGCCTCCGACGCGGCGAAGGCTTCGTAGGACGGGACCGTGCCCGTCACGATGCCCAGGTTGGGGGTGCCGGAGGAGGCCAGTTCGCGGAGGGAGGTTTCTATGGTGGTCAGGTGGGTCTCGTGGGAGGGGTACTCCGACGTGAGCGACGGGTACGCCTCCAGCAGTTCGGAGAGTTCGGCTGCCGGCCAGTGCAGGACCGCTACCGGGAACGGGCGGGAGAGGGCCTCGCGGTAGGTGCCGAGTTCTGCTCGGAGGCGGGAGATCTCCGCTTCCAGTTCCGCCGGGTTGTCCGAGCCGAGGGACCAGACGCGCTTCGGGTCGTGGAGTTCGTCCAGGGACACCGGGGACACGTGCAGGGTGTCCGCCAGTACGTCCCAGTCGTCGTGGGGGAGGCCCAGCATGCGGCGGACCCGGTGGCGGCCGAACAGGAGCGGGTGCATGGAGTACGGGGGCTGCTGGACGTCCGCCAGCAGCAGCCTCGTCCCCTCCGTGAACGTCTCCTGCGCCGCCTCCAGCTCGTCGTGGGATTCCAGTGCCTCCGCGACGATCACCCAGGGGGCCGGGTCGCGGGGGGACGCTGCTCGGACGCCGTCGATGATCGCTCGGGCCTCGGCCTCGTGGCCGTACTCCCAGAGGTTCGAGGCCTTGAGGGCTCGTACCAGATGAGGGTTCTCCAGGCCGTCAGGTGAGGACAGCAGGCGGTCGTAGAGGGTGCTCGCGGCGGGGCGGTCGCCGGCGAGCTCCAGGTGGGCCGCGGCCCGCAGGAGCAGGGCCTCGGCATCCTCGGGATGCAGGCCGGCGGTCCGCTCCAGGCGTGCCGCTTCGGCGGGGTGGTCGACGGTCTCGGCGGGGGTGTCGGGGCGCATGGCAGACACGGTACTGCCGAGAGGTGTCCGAGGAGAGGTATGTGCAGGCCAGGCCTTAGATCTCCGGCACGCTCGGGAGTGTTCTGGAGCGTTCTGGAGGGTTCTGGAGTGTCCTGGTACGCCACGATCTAGAGCGTTACTCCGTCGATCTGCAACGTCTGCACCGCCTTCGCCGCGAACGGGACCGCGACCGACTTGCCGCTGAGGCGGGTGTCCGAGTACGCCCGGTACGTGTCGCCGCCCGTGGTGACCGTGTTCCAGCGCGGGACCAGGCCGCCCGAGCCGCCGGTGACCGTGGTGAAGCGGGAGAGGTCGAAGGTCAGGGTCTGGGCGGAGGCGGAGGTGTTCAGGGCGACGATCACCAGGCGCCTGGCCGAGGCGTCGTAGGCCGCCGCCGCGTTGCTGACGCCGGTGTCGAGGATCCGCATGCCGGGGCGGATGTGGCGGCTGAACTGGGCCATCACGTAGTGCTTGGTCTGGACCGTGGTCGGCTGCAGGGTGTTCGCGTCGTACGCGATCATCGCCCAGCCCGCGGACGGGTCCATGACCTGCCAGTACACCCAGGCGGTGGGGTGCAGCCAGCGGAAGTCGTAGAGCAGGTTGCTCGCCATGGTGAAGCCCGTGCCGTCCTTGTCGCCGGTCTCCGAGTTCCACAGGGCCTTGCCCGACGACGTGACGACGTCCGAGTACAGCAGATCCCGACGGCCGTCCGCACCCTGGTAACCGTGCACGTTCACCCGGTTCACCAGGGCCTTCGTCGACGAGCTGAAGGAACCCCAGGTCGTGCGCGCGAGGTCGTAGCTCGTCTCGTCCGAGGCCGAGATCCTGGTGGCGGTCAGGCCGCGCTTGTCCAACTCGCTGCGCAGGTAGGGGAGTACGGCCGACTGGACGGTCGCGTCCAGGTGGCAGCCCTCCTGCGTGCCGGTCGCCGTCCACCAGGACGACGACGGCTCGTTGAAGGCGTCCACCGTCGCGAAGTTCACGCCCCAGTCGTTCTTCGCGCGCAGCGCCACCGCGGCCAGGTGGGAGGCGTGCTGGCGGTAGTTCCAGGACTGGAGGTTGTTGCCGCCGTCCGAGGCGCCCGACGGGTTGTGGTTGACGCACATCCACCACATCGGGGAGTTCGCGAACAGTTCGGTCGTCGCGCCCCGTGCCGTCGCCTTCAGCAGCATCGCGCGCTGGTGGGCGTCCGCGGTCCAGTCCCAGGCCGAGGACGCGGGGTCCTCGTTGTTCCAGTCCTGCCAGAAGCCCTCGATCTGCTTGTAGGCGGGGATGTTCGGCGAGGCGGTCATCGTCGTGCCGCCCACGCTGTTCCCGCTGCACGCGCCCAGGTTGTAGCGGGCGATGTTCAGACCGAGGCCGGGCAGGGACGTGCCGTTGTACGACACCGACTTGGTGGTGAAGAAGAGGTCGGCGAAGTCGTCGCGGGCGCCGAAGACGTTGGCCCACCAGGCCAGCGAGGTGCCCCAGCCCTCCCATGTGCCGTACGAGGTACCGGGGTTGACGGCGACGGTGGCGTCCGCTCGTGCGGTGCCGGTCGCCAGGGCGCTGCCGAGGAGCGTGCCGCCCGCGGCCGTGAGGAGCGTTCTGCGTCGGATCATGGGTTCTCCGAACTTCGAGTCGAGCGATACCGGTCCCTGAACCGGCAACCGGCAACCGGCAACCGGCAACCGGTCGCCGGGGGCCGGGGGCGGTCGCCGGTTACCGGCCCTGTGGCCTGTCCCGCTGTTGCCCGGAGGCAGGCGCCCCGAGGCTGAAGCCGGGAGGCAGGTGCCGGGAGGCAGGTGCCAGGAGGAGAAGCATCGGGTGTGGCGCGTGAGGTTGTCGAGGGTTCTGTCAGCCCTTTCTCAAACCTGTGGAGGAAGTCCGGTATCCCGAACGGCGGGAAGCCCAGGGCGTGTTCGGGCTGGTTACTTCGACGCCCCGCGCCTATCGTGCGGGCGGCCCCGGTCGAGGAGGCGTACGCATGCGGCTTCACGTCGTGCACCACGGCATCCGGCGCCGACGCGCCCTGCGCCGGCGGGCGCTGTGGACCGGCGGCGAAGTCCTCGTCACCGTCGGGGTCCTGGTGCTGCTGCTCGTCGTGCACCAGCTGTGGTGGACCAACCGGGAGGCCCGGGAAGGCGCCGAGCGGAAGGTGGAGGCGCTGGAGCGGGAGTGGGGCGACGGCCACGGCGGCAACGACACCGGCCGCGGCGACAGCGACACGGGCCTCGGCAACAGTGACAGCGACACGGGCCACGGTGACAGCGACCCCGGCGACGGCGGCAGCGACGGCGGCAGCCGTGATTCCGGTACGTCCGTCACGTCCGCGTCCCCCGGGTCGCCGAGGGAGCGGTACGCCGACGGCGACCGGCCCTCAGGGCCCCGCCGCTCCCAGGCCTACGCCATCCTCACCGTCCCCCGCCTCCACCTCCGGGTCCCCGTCGCCGAGGGCGTCAGCAAGCCGAACGTCCTCAACAAGGGGTACGTCGGCCACTACCCCGGCACCCAACAGCCGGGCCAGGGCGGGAACTTCGCTCTCGCCGGGCACCGCAACACCCACGGCGAGCCCTTCCGGTACATCAACCGGCTGCGGCCGAAGGACACCATCGAGGTCGAGACCAGGGACGCGACCTACACGTACGCCGTCGACCGGGCCCTCCCGCAGACCTCGGCCCGGGACGGGGGCGTGATCCAGCCGATCCCGCGGTCCACGGTCCACCCCGGCCGCGGCTACACCGAGCCCGGCTCCTACCTGACCCTGACGACCTGCACCCCGGAGTACACGTCCAGGTACCGGCTCGTGGTGTGGGCCAAGCTCGCAGAGGTGAGACCGCGCTGACTCACGTCACCTCCGGGGCCCGTCCCCGAGCTCCTCGGTCAGGCCAGGATCGCCCTGTGATCGATCACGGCGATCAGGTATACAGGTATGACCGAGGCAGGATGGACTCAAGTCGGAGGCAGGACGCGAGAGTCCGCGCCCCGGAGGCCGTAAGGCCGCATCAGCCGCAACAGCCGTACGCGCAGGGCCGCAACAGCCGTACGCGCAGGGCCGCAACAGCCGCACGAAGGGAGGGGGCCGGTCGTGATCCGTCGCTGGACCAGTGCCACCGCGGGTCCCGTCGCCGTACTGCTGATCCTGCTCCTTGACCTCGCGCTGCTCGACGCCGGCAGCAGCCTCTCCGTCACCGTCGCGCTCGCCGCGACCGCAGCGGCCGGCTCCGCGCTCGCCGTCTGCGCCCTCCTCGCCTCGCGCACCGCGCCCGCCGTCCCGCCCACCCGGGTGCGTACGGCCATCCGCGACCGCGCTCGCCGTACGGCGTTCCTGCCGCAGCGAGATCCCGACGCCAGGGGGCGCACCCGCCCCCGAGCGCCCGGACACGCCCTCCCGACGACCGTCGCGTAGGGCGCCCTCTTCCAACGAGCTCAGCAAGCCCAACGAGCCCAACGAGCCCAACGAGCGCAACCAGCTCAACGAGCCCAACGGGCCGGGCCCCGCGCGGGTCGTCATGCCGTTCCTCACCACTCCTGGCACGACGAGACCCCCGGAGGGCTCACCCATGTCCGTGTTCATGTCCGCGTTCGCCGACCTGGTCCAGCACCTGGCCGACCTGCTCCAGCCGCTGTTCGGCGCCACCGCGGCCGCCGCTGCGATCGTCCTGTTCACCGCACTCGTAAGACTCCTCGTGCACCCCCTGTCCCGGGCGGCGGCCCGCGGCCAGAAGGCGCGCACCCAACTCCAGCCGAAGATCGCCGAGCTGCGGAAGAAGCACGCGAAGAACCCGGGGAAGCTGCAGCAGGCCGTCCTCGAACTGCACGCCGAGGAAAAGGTGTCGCCGCTGTCCGGCTGCCTGCCGAGCCTCTTCCAGCTGCCCGCGTTCTTCCTGCTCTACCACCTGTTCTCCAACACGACGATCGGCGACCGGACGAACGAACTGCTCACGCACCAGCTGTTCGCCGCACCCCTCGGGCAACGGTGGACGGACGCGCTCGGCGACGGCGGTGGGATGTTCGGGGGCGCGGGTCTCGTGTACGTCGGCCTGTTCGCGCTCGTCTCCGCGGTCGCCGCGTTCAACTACCGCCGTACGAAGTCGATGACGGCCGCCGCTCCGGCGGTGCCCGTGGGGGACGGCGCGCAGCTGCCCGGGATGGGCGCGATGAGCAAGGTCATGCCTCTCATGTCCTTCTTCACGCTGTTCACCGTGGCGGTGGTGCCGCTCGCCGGTTATTCCGTCAATCAACGATCACGATTCCGTCGCCGCTCTCTTCGCCAGTTTTCACCTTGTCGAAGAAATCGGGGATATCCACCCAGAAGGAGTCATCCTCAATCAGTCGCCAGTCCTGGATGTAGCGGGAGTACGCGTTGCCGGCGAGCTCATTCAAGTCCTCAGGCACGTGGCCGCGCACGCAGGGTTCCTTGCCAGTGACGGGCCTGGACGGATCGGAGTCATACACTTGATATTTGCCGTCATCCTCGAGGAGCGGAGTGATTTCGGCACAGAGTGCCCCGTCGGTGCCACCTTGCTTGGTTGAGGCGAAGGGATACTCGTCGCACGAGTCGTCGCGCACTATGTCGGGCCTGCGGACGAACTGGACAGTGCTCTTGGAGCCGCAGGTGTACTCGCGCCTTTCCTTGCCGTTGAGGGCGCGCTGCATCGACTTGCGGAGGCCCCACCCGTCGGGAAGAGCGTGCTGCGCGAAGCCATAGGTTACGGCTGCGGCGCCGTACGTGCTGATCGGCAGCGCCATGTCGGGCGGCGCAATGGTGGGCAGCGCGCATCCCGTGCTCTTGTTTAGTGTGTCGGTGAGATGAAGGACACGGGGGAAGGCCGCCCCTCCGCACCAGAGTGCTCAGAAGGGACGGCTTCCATACGGGGCGGGTCTCAGCATTCGTAGAAGCTGATTTGCCCGTCGCCGTTCTCGTCCACCGAGTCGCCCCAGAAGTTGTTTTCCGACGTCCAGCCGTAGTCGTTGGTGCCCGCGACCCGGACGTACCACCACGTGTTGCCGTAGGAGTTCTTCTTCCAGCACTGGAGGTAGATCAACTTTTCTTGGCCCACCCACCCGACGTTCCAGCATCCGTCCGTGTAGGGCCCGCTCTTGAGGTTGTAGCCGTTATCGTTGTTCCAGTACGTGTACCCGCGCCCTTCCCCGTTGGCCGTGGGAGTCCAGCACTCCGCCTGCGGAGCGGCTTGCGCGGACGGCGCGATCGCGGTGCTGACGCCGAACGCCATGAGGACTGCGAGCAGGATATTCGCGGCCGCCCGGACCGGGCGGTGCTGTGATGTGGTGCTCAGCATGAGGCGGTACCTCTCTGTGGATGAACGGGGCGATATGCGTTGACATGTTGCCTGACATGTCCGTGGGGTTGTTGGCATTGCGTGCACGGTTGTTGGCACTCAGCGCCCGGCCTGCGCCCTGCGGTGCTGGCTTTGGTGGCGGTGGTCGCGTGGTGTGGTGCCGTACAGCGTCTTGAAGGCGCGGCTGAAAGATGTGGGCTCCGCAAAGCCCCAGCGTGCGGCGATCGAGCTGATGGACCGGGCGTCGAGGCGGGGATCGGCCAGGTGCTGCTGGATGAACGCGTTGATCCGGGTGCGCAGGACGGTGTGCTGCGTTTCGATCGGCAGGAGGTCTGGGGTCCGGGCGGCCTGGGCGAGCATGGTGCTGAGCAGGTCCAGGGTGACGCCTGCCAGGCGGGGTGCGTCGCATTCCTCGTACTGGGGCGCGTGGTTCATCAGGTCGGTGAGGTAGTGGCGGAACAGTGCGCCGATGCCTGTCTGTCCCTGGATGCGGGTCAGGGTGAGCCGGTCGAGCGCGTTGGAGTGCAGGGGCAGTTTGCCCCGGGGTATCTGCACGATCAGTGAGGAGACGTCGGGGCGGTCATGGGCGGCGGTTTGGGCCTGGCAGGGTCGGGAGGAGTCGTAGAGCACCAGATCGCCCTCACCGACGTCGACGTGCCGACCCGACTGGCTGAGCCCGACCTCCCCACGGACGGTGAGCCAGAGTTGGCACAGTTCCGGATCGCTCTGCCGGATCATCGCCGGGGTCCGGCGCGCGTGCATGGGCGGGTAGCTTTGCGCGAAGGTCTGGATGTCGCCCAGGTTCAGTGCCTGGGAGCTGGCGAGGAAGTCATCCAGGTGATCGCTGGCAATCGTGGTGCGAAAGTGCGCCTGGAAGACCATGGCTTCTCAGCAGTCGAATCGTTCAGTCCCCGACAGATGTTCCGTCGAAAACGCCGTCCAGATCATTGTCCCGCCAGTCCTCTCCCTGAGGGCCAGTTCCCGCAGCTCCGTTCAGGGACGTCCGCAGACGCCCCGGTCGACCCCGTCAACCGACCGCCAAGCAGGACCAGACCGTCTAAGGAACGCAGGCGTGCAGGCCGCCGTGTTACTGCTACCTGGGCATCAGATCGCCAGGTCCCCCTGGGTGCCCGGAGTCGGCGGCCGGTGCACTGTTGCCCTGGAGTACCTCTTGCCGATAGGTGCTCGGCGGGATCCCGTAGGTCCTACGGAATGCGCGGCTGAATTCGGAAGCGTGGACATAGCCCCAGCGTGCGGCCAGGAAACCGATGGGTTTGTCGGACAGTTGCAGATCGGCGAGGTCCCGGCGGCAGCCCTCCAAGCGCCGCTGCCGGATCCACGCGCTCACGGTGACGCCCTGCGCCTGGAACAGCCGGTGCAGGTACCGCACGGAGATGTGGTGGGCGGTGGCGACCGCGCCGGGCGACAACTGCGGCTCGCCCAGGTTGCGTTCGATGAAGGAGTGGATCCCGGCCATCAGCGTCTGGTGGCGGCTCTCGGGTGGGACGCCGTCTTCGGTGTCCGTGTGGTGGGCGAGAAAAGCGGTGATCAGGTCAACTGTGAGCCCGCCCAGACGTATGGCGTCCCGCGGCCGACAGGAGTCGGACTCCGGTGCCAGGCGTATCAAGAACTGTGACAGGAGGGCCCCCATGCCGCTGTCGCCCGGCAACGGCGCCCCGAGGAGGCGGTCCACCTTCGCCGCTGGGAGGAGAATCGCCGTGCGGGGCACGTTAACGACGATTCCCTCGACTGCACCGCCGTCGTCGTCGGGGAAGGCCGAGGCGTCGCTCGGGTGCGAGCTGTCATACAGCAGAAGGTCCCCGACCGCCACCGACGCGTCGCGCCGGCAACGGGAGATGCTCTGCCGGCCTCTCAGTGTCAGGGCCAGGTGGTACAGCTCGGGATCGGAGCGACGCACCAGCGCAGGCGTGCGACGTGAGCGCAATGACGGATAGGACAGCACCGACACCTGAGCGGCTCCAAGGTCCAGCAGCCGGAAGCAGGCGCGGAAGTCGTCGGCGTGGTCGCTGATGATTTCCGTGGGCGTGAGCGTTTGTGACGTCATCTCCCGCCACCACGCGAAGCGATCGGCTACTGGTAAGTCCTCACTGCGCAACACGGTCTCGATCACGTGACCACCCCCTCCAATCATGTCCTCATCAAGCCATCCAAGGGTAGGGCGGCCGGCCCTGCGTTCGTACGGGGAGAAAGACCATGACGGACAGGCCGTTCACGCCCATTCCATGGCCACCGGTTCCGCCTCGCCGTCGACGGAGATCTCTTCAGGAGGCCCTGTTCTCATGGGCCCAGAGCCCCGCTACCACCCGATCGGGACTCCCGTTCGATGCCCATCTCTCAAGATCGAAAAGACTGAGCCCGCTGATCACTGAGACCACTGAGACCACTGAGACCACTGCGACCACTGAGATCGCTGAGGCCGCTGACCCCTGCCCGTTCGGTCCACTCCGTGAACGGGTATTGCGGACTGGACACGCAGCTTGGAGGATCGACCAGTCATCCGATGGCTGTGCTGCACCCGTCGGCGGACAGCCGGCGATTGAGGGAGATTGGAACCATGAAGCTGCTGCGAGTCGGTACGGCGGGGTCGGAGCGGCCCGCACTGCTCGACGCCGAGGGGGTCCTGCGGGACCTGTCCGGTGTCGTTCCGGACATCGACGGCCCGCTGCTCGCCGACGAGACGGCCCTGAGCCGGATCCGCGACGCCGCCGACGCGGGCACACTGCCCGTCCTGGACCAGGCGGGACTGCGGATCGGGCCGCCGCTGGGCCGTATCGGCAAGATCGTGTGCATCGGGCTGAACTACCACGACCACGCCCGCGAGACCGGGGCCGAGCCGCCGCCGGAGCCGGTGGTCTTCTTCAAGGCCGCGGACACGGTGGTCGGGCCGCACGACACGGTGCTGGTCCCGCGCAAGTCGGTGAAGACCGACTGGGAGGTCGAGCTGGCGGTCGTCATCGGCCGTACGGCTCGGTATGTGGAGTCGGCCGAGGCCGCGCTCGGCCATGTCGCCGGGTACGCCGTCGCACACGACGTGTCCGAGCGGGAGTTCCAGATCGAGCGGGGCGGGACCTGGGACAAGGGGAAGAACTGCGAGACGTTCAACCCGCTGGGGCCGTGGCTGGTGACGGCGGACGAGGTTCCGGATCCGCAGAACCTGTCGCTGAAGCTGTGGGTCAACGGTGAGTTGAAGCAGGACGGGACGACGGCCGAGCAGATCTTCGGCGTCGCCGAAGTCGTGCGGTACGTCAGCCAGTTCATGACGCTCTATCCCGGAGACGTGATCAACACGGGGACGCCGGCGGGCGTTGCCCTGGGGGCCCCCGACCCGAAGCCGTTCCTTCGGGCCGGGGATGTGGTGGAGCTGGAGATCGGCGGGCTCGGCCGTCAGCGCCAGGAGTTCAAGGACGCGTAACGCTCCGCGGGGAGAGCGGGGAACTGCGGTCATTTGTCGGCTGCGGGCCGGTCGTGGCCGGTCGCGCAGTTCCCCGCGCCCCTTAAGGCCCCCTTGGGCCCCCGTCAGGCCAGTACGTCCGCGAGTCGGCGCCAAGCTGCCCTCGGCAGGGAGTCCCGGGGCTCGTCGTTCACCACCTGGAGTGCCACGTGGTCCGCGCCCGCGTTGAGGAACGCGTCGATGCGGGTGCGGATCGCCGACTCGTCGCCCCAGGCGAACAGCGCGTCGATCAGACGGTCGCTGCCGCCGTCCGTGAAGTCGTCCTCCGCGAAGCCGTGGCGGAGGAAGTTGTTGGTGTAGTTGGGGAGGTTGAGGTAGATGGCGAGGGCCTCGCGGGCCAGGGAACGGGCCCGGGTCGGGTCCGACTCCAGGACCACCCCCAACTCGGGGGCCAGGAGCGGGGCTTCGCCCAGGATCTCGCGGGCGTAAGCGGTGAACTCGGGGGTGACCAGATACGGGATCGAGCCGGCGGCGCGGTCGCGGGCCAGCTTCAGGGACTTCGGGCCGAGAGCCGCCAGGAGGCGACGGTCGGCCGGTACGCCCGCCCCGTCCAGGCCGTCGAGGTGGGCGACGAGCGCCGAGTACGGGCGGCGGTACTGGTCCGCGATCTTGGCGTGGCTGACGCCGAGGCCCAGGAGGAAGCGCCCGGGGTGGGCCCCCTCCAGGTCGGCGAGGGCGGCCGCGGTGTCGGCGGGCTCGTGCTCCCAGATGCTCTGGATGCTGGTGGCGACGGTGATCCGCGAGGTCGCCGCCACCAGCGGGACGGCGTTGGCGACGAAGCTGTTGCCGCCCAGCCAGATCGCGCCGTACCCGAGCTGCTCCAACTCGGCCGCGGCCTCGGCCAGTTCATCGCGCCGGGCCGGGTCCTCGGAACGCAGGCCGGCGCTCCAGATGCCGTACCGTCCGACGGCTTTCTTCACGGCGTCACTCATCAGTTCGGTCCCTCCGGTCGGGGTGCAGTACATACGTACCAATCGGAGGGTACCTCCGGATCTTCCCGTCAGGGCAACCAGCCAGAGCTCCCGTCAGAGCTCCCGTCAGAGCTCCAGTCAGAGCTCCAGGAACTGTTCCAGCGCTTCTACGACGAACCGGTGGTCCTGCAACTGCGGCAGCCCGGAGACGGTCACCGCGCCGATCACGCCCACACCCTCGACGGTGATCGGGAAGGAGCCGCCGTGGGCCGCGTACGTGTCCGGGTCCAGGCGCGAGGACTCCTCGAACGTCGTGCCCTTGGCGCGGCAGCGGGCGCCGACCAGGTAGGAGGCGGAGCCGTAACGCTCCACGACCCGGCGCTTGCGGGCGATCCAGACGTCGTTGTCGGGGGCCGAACCGGGCAGGGCCGCGTGGAAGAGCTGCTGGCCGGCGCGGTGGATGTCGATGGCGACCGGTGCCTGCCGCTCCCGGGCCAGGCCGACCAGCAGCGAGCCCAGCGCCCACGCGTCTTCGTAACTGAACTGCCGGAAGACCAGGCGGCGTTCCTGCGCCTCCAGTTCCTCCAGTGGCGGGGTGAGCTCCGGGTGGAACTTCGGGGTGATCCCCGGGTTGTGCGTCACAGCTTTACCACCACTCCGTCGCGGGCCGAACGGCGTGCCGCCTCCAGAACGTCGAGGGCGGCGGCCGCCTCCAGCGCGGTCACCGGGTTGGCGCCGCCGTCGGTGAGGGCCCTGGCCACGGCCGCATAGTAAGCGGGGTAGTCACCGGGCAGCGTCGGTACGGGACGGCCGGCGCCGGTCAGCGGGGACTCTCCCCCAAAGGGGGGACCCCCAGCGCCGACCCGGCCCCACAGGTCCTCGGGTTCCCGGCCCCACAGGTCCTCGGGTTCCCGGCCCCACTCGGCCGTCGTGGCGGCTGTCGTGCCGGTTGTCGTGCCCACCGTCGCGTCGGCTGTCGCGTCGGCTGTCGCGTCGGCTGTCGCGTCGGCTGTCGCGTCGGAAGTCGTGCCCGGGCGCTTCCCCTCCTTCAGGTCCGCCTCCTGCGGGTCGAGGCCGTACTTCACATAACCGGCCTTGGACCCCAGCACCCGGAAACGGGGGCCGAGTTGGGCGGTGGTGGCGGAGGCGTACAGGTGGGAGCGGGCGCCGCTCGCGTGCGTGAGCGCGATGAAGGTGTCGTCGTCGGTCTCCGCGCCCGGGCGGCGGATGTCCGACTCGGCGTACACGGAGACGACCGGGCCGAGGAGAACCAGCGCCTGGTCGACGATGTGGCTGCCGAGGTCGTACAGCAGACCTCCGATCTCTGCCGGGTCGCCGGACTCCCGCCAGCCGCCCTTCCGCTGCGGACGCCAGCGTTCGAAGCGGGACTCGAAGCGCCATACGTCGCCCAGTTCGCCGTCCGCGAGGAGCTTACGGAGGGTCAGGAAGTCGTTGTCCCAGCGGCGGTTCTGGAAGACGGAGAGGAGCAGGCCGCGCTCGTCCGCCAGGGCGGCCAGCTCGCGCGCCTCGGCGGCCGTACCGGCGACCGGCTTGTCGACCACGACCGGCAGGCCGGCCTTCAGGGCGGCGGTGGCGAGCGGGACGTGCGTCCGGTTCGGGGACGCGATGACCACCAGGTCCAGGTCGCCGGCCCGGTCGAACAGCTCGTCCGGGGTCGCGACCGCGCGCACGTCCGGGAACTCGGCGCGGGCCTGCCGCTGCCGCTCGGGGTTGGACGTGACCACCGTGTCGAGGGCGAGGCCCTCGGTGGCGGCGATCAGCGGGGCGTGGAAGACGGACCCGGCGAGGCCGTAGCCGACGAGGCCCACGCGGAGGGAGGTACCAGCCGTACCAGTCGTACCAGTCATACGTCCCACTTTCGCAACGCTGTTGCCAAAGTGCAAGCGGCGGGGAGAATGGTGGCGTGAACAGGGCGAGAAGCGGCGGGGCAGGTGGTGGCGGCACGGAGGGCGGCACGGAGGGTGGTACGGAAGGCGCGGCGACGGGTGGTGTGAAGGGTGGCGCAGGCGCGGGGACGGGCGCGGAGTCCAGTACGGGCGCGGGCGCGGGTACGGGTACGGGTACGGGCGCAGGTACGAGTACGAGTGCGAGTGCGAGTACGGGTGCGATGAATGGCATGAGGGGGAAGGGAGCGATGGGGGCGGCGGTCGGCGTGAACCTGTTCGCGTTGCGCAGCCACAACACCGCGCTCGTCCTCGATCTGCTGCGCACGGCGGGTGCGCGGGGCATCAGCCGGCTCGAACTCGCCGAGCGGACCGGGCTCACCCCGCAGGCGGTCAGCAAGATCACCGCACGGCTGCGGGAGGCCGGACTGGCCGCGGAAGCGGGACGCCGGGCGTCCACGGGCGGCAAGCCGCGCACCGTCCTGCGGCTGGTGCCGGAGGCCGGGCACGCGGCCGGGGTGCACCTCGACCGGGACGAGCTGCGGGCCGTGCTCGTCGATCTCACCGGGACCGTGGTGGGGCAGCGGCGGGCCGCGCTGGATCTGGGGGCGGGGGCGGACGCAGTGGTGACGGCGGTGGCCCAGGAGACGGAGCAACTGGTGAGGGACGCGCTCGGGACCGCTGCCGCCGGGTCGCTCGCGACGGTCGGCTCCCTGCTCGGGCTCGGCGTCGCGCTGCCGGGTCCGCTCGACCACACCCAGGGGGTCCTGCACCGCGTCACCGGGTTTCCCGAGTGGGACGGGTTTCCGCTGCGGGACGCCCTGGCGGAGCGGCTGGGCGTGCCGGTGGTCGTCGACAAGGACACGAACGCCGCCGCGCTGGGGCTCGCGGTGGGCGGTGAGGGCGGGTCCTTCGCCTATCTGCACCTCGGTACGGGGCTCGGGGCGGGGCTGGTGATCGGCGGGAGCCTGCATCGGGGGGCGCGGACCGGGGCGGGGGAGTTCGGACACCAGGTCATTCAGCTGGACGGGCCGGTGTGCGGCTGCGGGAACCGGGGGTGCGTGGAGGCCCTGTGTCTGGGGGCGGTGGCGCGGCGGGAGGTGGGGGAGGCGGCGCGGGTGCTGGGGGAGGCGGCGGCGAATCTGGTGGGGTTGCTGGATATCGACCTGGTGTTGCTGGGGGGCCGGACGGTGACTGCGGATCCGTCGGCTTTCGTACGGGGGGTCGGCGCGGTGTTGGCGGCGCGGGCCCGGCGTGAGGGGGGACGGGAGGGGAGTCGGGAGGGTGGCGTGCCCGTGCGGGTTGCCTCCGGCGGGGTGTGGGGGGTCGCGGAGGGGGCGGCTCAGTTGCTGTTGGCGCCGGTGTTCGGGCGGGGGGACGGGTAGGGACGCCCGCAGCCGATGCCCCCAGCCCGCCAATCGGGCGGCATCGCGCGTCCATCCGGTGAACCCGGTCGGGGCGGCGCCGATCATCAGGTGCTCCCACCCGGCATGGTCATGTGTTTATGCGACGACTGCCTATGTCTGCTCTGCTCTGCCTCGCGGTAGCCGCCGGCGTTCAGCTTCCGCTCGTGAGTCCGGCGTATGCCGATTCCTGCGCGGATGCGTCCGAGGGGCGGGACTTTCCGCTCACGGCTCGGATTCACGGGGGGCCCGACTCCTATGAGGCCGGGGGCGGATACGGCGTCTGGTATCTCGACCTGACCAACACCACCAGCCTGAGCTGCGGGAACATCCACCCGGTGATCGTCCTCGTCGACGAGCGGCGGGCTCTCGAACCCGGGCAGCCCCACCTGGAGTTCTACGAGGAGACAGCAGACGGCGCCCGTACGCACTCCGTCCCGTTCGAGCGGACCGACTCCGACGAGCTGGTCGGAGTCTTCGCCGGGGAGAAGGACCGGTTCCCCGGGTTCACCGTCGGGCCGGGGAAGACGCTCAGCGTGAAGGTACGCCTCGCGGTCGGCTCGGACGCCGTACCGAACCACGTCACCGCCAACGCGGCCGTCGTACAACGGCATGAGGACGACGGCGACTGGGTGGGGCAGTCGAACGACTACCTGTTCGGGATCGACATCGAGGCGGACGCTCCGATCCCGATCCCGAACCTGGTGCCGTCACCGTCACCGTCACCGTCACCGTCGGCGTCGCCGACCCCGGGCCCCGACGCCACCGCACCGGACCCCAGCCGGCTCCCCGGTGCCGACGAACTCGCCGGCACCGGAACCGGCCCCGGCCCGACCGCCGAAGCCATCGCGGCCGCCCTCGCCCTCCTCCTCGTCACCACCGGCACCCTGCTGCTGACCCGCCGCAGACGCCGCTGACCGACCCCGGACCCCGCGCCCACTCTCCTGCTGGGAGGGCCTTCTTCTTTGCCGCGGATGTGCGGCGGATGTGCCGCGGATTCCCCGCGATCAGACGTAGTCGATCAGGTCCGCAATCGAGTTCACGACCTTCGAAGGCCCGTACGGGAAGCGGTCCACTTCGCCCGGCTGGGTCACTCCAGTCATGACGAGGAAGGTCTGCATACCGGCCTCAAGGCCCGCCAGTACATCCGTGTCCATCCGGTCGCCGATCATGGCCGAGGTCTCCGAGTGAGCCCCGATCGCGTTCAGCCCGGCGCGCATCATCAGCGGGTTCGGCTTGCCGACGAAGTACGGCTTCTTGCCGGTCGCCGCGGTGATCAGTGCCGCGACAGCCCCTGTGGCGGGAAGTGCACCCTCAGTGGAAGGCCCCGTCTCGTCGGGGTTCGTGGCGATGAAGCGGGCGCCGTTGTTGATCAGCCGGACCGCCTTCGTCATGGCCTCGAAGGAATAGGTCCGAGTCTCACCCCGAACCACCAAACCGTAGTTCGAACAGATTCGATTACCCTGACCCCCGAACCGGAACGAAAGAATCCACATGGGGATAGTAGTCGGCGGGTACGCCCCGGCTGCGTAAGGTCAACACGCCAAGCCCCGGCAAGTTTGGGCAAGTTCCTCGCATCGTAGCGAAGGCGCAGGCAAGCTCTGGCATGGGAAGTATCACCGGCGAGGTAGGAGGACATCACGGCCTTGCGCATGCTCGGTAAGGACCCGAACAGCCCTGACGGCAACTCGCCCACCATCTACGTGGACGACGAGACGGACAGGTACCTCGTCCAGGGGTTCAAGGTTCTGGACAAGGAGCGGCTCGGTCAGATGGACATCCCCGAGCACGAGACGGTGGTAGAGATCCCGCGCTATATGGTGCAGTTCTTCCTGCCTAGCGACAGGGAGCCTGCCGCCAAGGACGCCGAGCCGGAGGAGAAGAAGGTTGTCGAGTCCCCCGACGTTTAAGGAACTGTTCCGCGACTGCCAGAGGACAGCCGTCCACCTGGAAGCCCGCGACGCCTACAGCAAGACGGACTCGACCTTCGTCGACTGGAAGGCCGGCAGGCACATCGACCCGGCCGAGCGGTGGGCCGCCTGGCACACGATCGTCTCGGAGGCGGTCTCGCGGGGTGTCGAGGTACGTCGGGCCCGCATCGTGTCGACACCCGTGAGTGAGTACATCCGCTTCGAGCACGAGGTGACAGACGGGCTCAACATCGCGGCGGGCGAGCAGGTGCGATGGCTCCCCCGGCGGAACGCTTCGGACCTGCTCGTGCCGGGCAACGACTTCTGGCTGTTCGACTCCCGGCTGACGTACCTGAACCACTTTGACGGAGAGGGCGAGCCGACAGAGCCCGAGATCACCGAAGACCCCGAGATCGCGAAGCTCTACGAGTCAGCCTTCGAGGTCATGTGGGACAGGGCGACACCGCACGCAGACTTCGAAGCGCACTGAGCACCTCACATAGGACCGTCACCCGAAAATGGAACCGGCATCTTCGAGCGCACAGGAAGCCCGGAAGGCGCTCGGAAAACGCCTCGCTGAAATCCGGATAGCGGCCGGACTCACCAAACGAGCCCTCTCTGCGGATCTGGGCTGGCACGAATCAAAGGCATCGCGCTTCGAGAGCGGCACACGCGCGCCCTCGGAGCGCGACCTTCGTGATTGGTGCAGGGTCTGCGGCGCAGAGGGCCAGGCAGAGGATCTCGTCATGACAGCCCGCGGAATCGAGGGCATGTACATCCAGTGGCGAGAAATGGAGGGCCACGGACTCAAGTGGGCCCAGCAATCAGCCCTCCCTCTGTGGGATCGCACTCAACACTTCCGCTTCTACTCGCCGTGGCTCATCCCTGGGCCGGTGCAAACGGCTTCTTACATCAAGGCGTTGTTGACCTCCATCCGCGACCGTCGTGGCCTGAAGGACGATGTGGACGCGGCTGTTGAGGTCCGCCTGGAGAAGCAGAGGATCGTTTACACACCGCGCACGTTCGTGATCATCCTGGAGGAGAGCACCCTCTACAACCGCCGAGGCCGCAGGAGGCCGGAGGATCGCCGTACTCGGAGAGATGCTGGAGCTGGGCGACGAGGCCGTAGAAGCCCACCGCGAGGTTGGGCGCATGGCAGCCGAAAACGGCGTCGATCTCGTCGTGGCGATCGGAGGAGACCTCGCGAAGCAACTCGCCCTTGCAGCCGGCGCGGCAGGCGTGCCCGACCTTGCGATGGTGGGCGACAACAAGACCGCCGCGGCTTTCCTTCACACCATCCTGAAACCTGGGGACAAGGTGCTCATCAAGGCGTCGCGCGGCGGCCAGCTCTGGTAGATCGCCCAGTCCCTCACGGGCCAGCCCGTCACGAACCTGTCCGGCCAGCCCCTCGAACCCGAGACCGTCGAGGCCGCCCAGCCCTGAGCGCGGCATAGCCCGGCCACCTCGGCGGCCGGGCCTTCGCCAATTCGGCCTCGCGCGCTTCGATCACCACATCGACGGTCTGACCGATGGCCACCGCCGAGACGGAGTGTGCGTTCGGGCAGGTCTCAGTGTCCTCGGCGAGGACTTCCCCTGTGTCGGTGTCCGTGACGACGCTCTTCACCACGGGCTCGACATGCGGCCCCTCGTTGTGCCTTTCGCTCGCACGCTCACTCTGTGAGGTCAACCATGTACCGCTAAGTAACCTCGGACGCGGATCACCGTTTATCGGACGCATTCACCCACACCGGAATCGAACACATGTCGGCGGTAGTGTCTACGTCGAGCGCAAGCCGCCTCGTATGAACGCGTCCGGCAGGAGAAACGCCCCATGGCAGACCGCAAGCCCATCGAGTCATGGCTGACCGACATGGACGGTGTGCTCATCCATGAGGGCGTACCGATCCCCGGCGCCGAGGACTTCCTCAAGCGGCTGAAGGAGTCCGGGAAGCCCTTCCTGGTTCTGACCAACAACTCGATCTACACCCAGCGCGACCTACACGCGCGCCTGGCCCGCATGGGCCTCCATGTGCCGATCGAGAACATCTGGACCTCGGCTCTTGCCACGGCACAGTTCCTCGACGACCAGCGGCCGAACGGCACGGCGTACGTCATCGGCGAGGCGGGCCTGACAACTGCCCTGCATGCGATCGGGTACGTCCTGACCGACACGGAGCCCGACTTCGTCATTCTGGGTGAAACTCGGACATACTCCTTCGAGGCCATGACGAAGGCTGTCCGGCTGATCAACAATGGCGCCCGCTTCATCGCCACGAACCCCGACGAGACTGGGCCTTCCACGGAGGGGGCACTCCCCGCTACGGGGGCCGTCGCGGCACTGATCACCGCAGCGACCGGCAAGAAGCCGTACTTCGTCGGCAAGCCGAACCCGCTGATGATGCGCGCCGGGCTGAATGCCATCGGGGCTCACTCGGAGACCTCGGCCATGATCGGCGACCGGATGGACACGGATGTACTGGCGGGCCTTGAGGCCGGTATGCAGACCTTCCTCGTCATGACTGGAGTGACCCAGCCGGGTGAAGTGGACCGCTTCCCGTACGGGCCTTCGAAGGTCGTGAACTCGATTGCGGACCTGATCGACTACGTCTGATCGCGGGGAATCCGCCACAACGAAGAAGGCCCTCCCGGTATCCAGGGAGGGCCTTCTTGTTGGTCTCGGCGTGTGGCCGATGTCTTACAGAGGGCGACAAACCGCAGGTCAGGGCCAAGTATGTTTTGGTCGTCCGAGTCTCACCCAGAATGACGAAGTCGGGCTCCGTGTCGGTCAGGACGTACCCGATCGCATGCAGGGCAGTTGTCAGGCCCGCCTCGCCGATGACGTACGCCGTGCCGTTCGGCCGCTGGTCGTCGAGGAACTGTGCCGTGGCCAGGGCTGATGTCCAGACACTACCGTCGGCATGTGTTCGAGCCGGTGTGGTGGACCGGGGGCGGCTCACAGGCCGGTGACGGGCTGCCCGACCGGGTCCGAGACCCGGGTGGTGAGGGTGACGACCCGTTCGGAGCAGTGCGGCCCAGCCCGGGATGCGGGGCCGGTGACCGGGGGAGAGTCTCCAGGTATCTGGAGGTTCACGATGGGTTCAGCGAAAATCACTCTCTGTGCCGGTCTCCTGGCTGTCGTCGCGTACGTTCCCACGGCGTACGCGCAGGACGGCGGTCTCTCGGTCAGCCCGTCGTCCCCCGCTCCCGGCAGCGACGTCGGCCTGCGGATGAGCGGCTGCGGGGAGAAGACCGCCACGGCCGTCTCCGCCGCGTTCGTCGCGGACGCCGAACTCACCGTCGCGGACGACGTGCTCGTGGGCGAGAGCCGGGTGCGCTCCACGCTCAGGGCGGGCACGTACGACGTGAAGGTCAGCTGCGGCGACATCGACCGCGAGATTCCGCTGACCGTCGTGGACAGGACGGTGACCGTCGTGAACAGGCCGGGGCAGGCCGCCGGCCCCGCCTCGCCGGTCGCCCCCGCCTCGCCCGCCTCGCCCGCCACCTCCGCCGCACCCGTAGCTCCCGTCCCGCGGGCCGCCCCCTCCGCTCCCGCTCCCGTCCCGCGGGCCGCCCCCTCCACCCCCGCCTCGCCGGTCGCACCCGTGCAGGCCGGCGGCGGAGGCACCGCGCGTCTGGCCGCCGCGGGCGACGCACGCGAGGCCGGTCCCGGCACCGGGCACGCGGTGATCGGGCTGCTCCTCGCCGGGGTCGCCGCGGTGGCCGTCGTGCTGCGCGGCAGCCGCCGGAGCCGTAGGACGGGCTGACGCCATGGGAAAGCACGAACACCTCTCCGCCGACGACCACCCAGCCGACCGCGCACGCCCCTCCCACACCGGCCGGCTGCTCACCGGCGTGGCCTGGGTGGTCCTGCTGCTCGGGCTGTGGCTGTGGGGCCGCGAGGTGACCGACGTACGGCCCGGCACCTCCGCGCCCGACACCGGCGACATGGCGGCGGTCGGCCGGCCCCCGGACGTGGACCTGCCGCCCCCGCACCGGCCGCTCGGGAACGCGCTCCCGCAGCGCGTCGACGTCCCCCAGCTCGGCATCCAGGCACCGGTCGTCGCCCGCGGCCTCGACGGGCAGGGGGCGATCGACCCGCCGTCCTACGACCAGGCGGCGGTCGTCGGCTGGTACGCGGCCGGAACGAGCCCGGGCGCGGCAGGGACCGCACTGATGGTCGGGCACGTCGACACCGAGACCCGACCCGCCGTCTTCTACAAGATCAGCGCGATGAAGCCCGGCGAGAAGGTCCGGGTGTTCCGCGACGACGGCGAGATCGCCGAGTTCACCGTCGACGACGTCCAGGTCGTCACCCGCGACCGCTTCGACGCCCAGCAGGCCTACGGCCCCCGCCGGACCGGACGGGCCGAACTGCGGCTGATCACCTGCGGCGGCAGCTTCGACCAGGCGAGCCGCAGCTACACGGCGAACGTGATCGTCTCGGCGTACCTGACGGGCACCGGGCCGTGACGGGACCGACTGTGCCCGGGCCGTGACGGGGCCGACAGTGCCGGGGACCGTGACGGGACCGACTGTGCCGGACGCTGGTGGGCGCTCGCGGACCCGACGCCCGGCGGACCGCGGAACCACCCCCCGTACAGGGCCGCGAGGGCGGTCACCAGGCGCTCGCGTATCCCGCGCGTCGGGGCTGTAACAGCTCGCGGACAAGGTTCGAACGACCTCGTGGGCAGCACGACGGGTGTGTCAGGATTGAGACTTGGCATGGTGCACCCAAGGGGGAGTTGGATGTACGTCAGCAGGGGGGCCGGAACGAGGGCTGCCACGGCGGTGCTGGGGATGGCGCTGTTCGTCGCGGGCTGTTCCTCGGGGGACGGGGGCGGGGACGGAGGGGGGAAGAACGGCGACGACGCGGGGGCGGCGATCAGCCAGCAGCCCAAGGCGACCGACCCCTTCTGGGTGAACCCGGACGGCAACGCGGCCCAGCAGGTGGCGGACTACGAGAAGGCCGGCAAGAAGGCGCAGGCCGAGCAGATCCGCGAGATCGCCGAGCAGCCGACCGGCGAATGGATCGGCCCGGAGAACCCGGAGCAGGAGGCGCGCGGTTTCACCGAGGCCGCCGAGAAGGCCGACCGCACGGCCCTGCTGGTCCTCTACAACATCCCGCACCGCGACTGCGGCCAGTACTCGCAGGGCGGCGCCGCCGACGGCAACGCCTACCGCTCCTGGATCGACGGCGTGGCCAAGGGCATCGGCGACCGCTCGGCCACGGTCATCCTGGAGCCCGACGCCGTACTCCACCTCGTCGACGGCTGCACCGGCGAGCAGTTCCACGAGGAGCGTTACGCCCTCCTCAAGGAGGCTGTGGGCAAGCTCGCCGCCTTGAAGGACACCAAGGTCTACCTGGACGCGGGCAACGCCGGCTGGGGCCACCCCGACCAGATCTTCGAGCCCCTCCAACGCGCGGGCATCGCACAGGCCGACGGCTTCGCGGTCAACGTCTCCAACTTCTACTCCACCGAGGACTCCCTCGCCTACGGCAAGGACCTCTCCTCAAAGGTGGGCAACAAGCACTTCGTCATCGACACCAGCCGGAACGGCAACGGCCCGTACAAGGGCGGCAACCCGGACGAACGCTGGTGCAACCCGCCCGGCCGCGCCCTGGGAGAACCACCCACCACGAAGACGTCAGACCCCTTGGTCGACGCCTACGTCTGGGTCAAACGCCCCGGAGAATCGGACGGCGAGTGCAAAGGGGGCCCGAAGGCGGGCCAGTGGTGGGTGGATTACGCACTGAAGTTGGCCAAAGCCTCAGACTGACGGCAATTCCCCGCGCCCAAACGCGGGGAATTCCCCGCGCCCCGACGACGGCAATTACCCGCGCCCCGATGACGGCGATTCCCGGCGCCCCGGCGACGGCAATCGCCCGCGCCCCGACGACGGCGATTCCCGGCGCCCGAAGAGGGCAATTTCCCGCGCCCCGACGACGGCAACTCCCCGCGCCCCGAACACGGCAATTCCCCGCAGCCCCCCCCCGGAAGGGGGTGCGGGGAACGGGGCGGAACCGGCAGACGAACCCGTGCCTACCGCGGCGGCATCAGGGAACCTTCACCCACCGCGCCTTCGACGGCGTCCCCTGATCGTCGTCCACGAACAGCATGTACCACCCCGACTGAACAAGGTTCTTGTTCTTCGGCACCGTCACCGTGATCTTGTTCCCGGACGTCTTGAAGTCCAGGGCGATGGACCGCTGATCCACATCCGTCACATGCGTGGACGCACTGGGCCGGATCAACCGCACCTTCTTGACCGACGACGCGTGCTGAGACGTGAACGTCCCCGACCCGCCACGCGCGATCGTCCCCGGTCCGCCCGACAACGACGGCCGGGCATCCCGGTACAGATACGGCGGCGTGTACATCTCGATCCGCTGCTCGAAGGTTCCCGGCTTCGTGTTCGCCTTGTCCCCGTACAGCGAGTCCGACCCGAAGAACACCACCCGCCCGTCCGGCAGCAGCAGCGACCCGGAGTGGTAGTTGCGCCCCACCAGCGGATCAGCGACCTTCTTGAACGTGTTGCTGTCCGGGTGGTACAGCCGTGCCTGAAGGATGTTGGAGTCGCCACGCCCCCGATAGTCCTCCGAACCGCCCGACACCAGCACGGAGTCGTCCGGCAGCACCGAGGCCTGCGGATACCGTGTGCCCTTCTCCAGTGTCGGCCCGTCCACGAACTTCGGGTCGGCCGCCTTCAGGTCCACGATCCGCGTCTTGTTGCTGGACAGCTTGGACTCGCCGACCCCGCCGCCGCCGATCACCATGAACTTCTCGTCCTGCGCCGGCGGCAGCAGCACGGTCCCGGACGTCTCCATCCGGTCCGGGTCGCTCAGCCCGGGGATCTTCGTGAACTTGTTGGTGTCCACGTCCCACACGCCCGGGACGCGGCCCACGTCGTCCGGCCCGTAGCCCGCGTTGGAACCCGAGTAGAAGACCCTGCCGTTCTGCATCAGGAACAGCGCGGGGTACGTAGGGAACTGACGGGTCTTCGGCAGATACGTCCACTTCCTGGTCTTCGGGTCGAAGACCTCGTTCTTGCCCGGGACCAGCTGCCCGATGTCGTCGAGGCCGGAGACGCTGAGGATCTTCCCGCTGCTCAGGGTGGTGAGCGTCGGATACCAGCGGGCCTCCTTCATCGGGTCGACCTTGATGTACTTCTCGGCGATCGGGTCGAACTCGAAGGCGTCGCGGATGCCCTGGAAGTCCTTCTTGTCGAGGGCGAGTTTCTGCGCGATGCCGTACGTGTTCTTCGCGTCGGCGCCGGTCAGGCCCTGGACGGTGTAGTTGTCCTGCGTGCCCGTCTCGTACTTGGCGCCGCTCTTCTGCGCCTCGACGTAGATGCGGCCGAGGCCCGGCGTGTTGCCGAGGAACCTGCCGGTCTGCTTGTCGAAGTTCTTCGTGGCCCGCTCGACGACGACCGGGTCCTTCGACACGAAGGTCTTGCCGTTCTCCTTGCCCACGAACGTGGTGCCCGCGGGCAGCGTGATCGGCTTGTCCGGGTTCTCGTTGTGGACGACCATCAGGCCGCCGGCCTTGGTGATGTCACCCTTCAGCTTCTCGTACCGCTTGGTGCCGCCCGCGATCAGCAGGTTGCCGTTGGCGAGCTGGGTGTGGCCGGTGCAGAACAGGTCCTTCGGCGTCGGGATCTTCTTGATGGTGCCCTTGACGGGATCCCAGACCCGGGTGTCGAACTTCTTGTCGTCGAAGTTGTCCTGGTTGTTGCCCGAACCCGCGACGAGCAGCACCTTTCCGGTGCGCAAGAGCGCCGCGTGAATGGTGTTCTGCCGGTACTTCTCGGGGAAATCGATGACGTCCCACTTGCCGTTCTCGGCTTTGTACTCGGGTTTGTTGATCTGGTACTGGTGGTATTTCGCGGTCCCGAAGCGGTACACCCACGGTCCGTTCATCCCGGCCAGCGCGAGCACCACCGCCGTGCCTATCGCGAGTCGACGGGCGCGGCGGCGGCCTGCACGGTCGTTCATTCCTTACGTCCCCCAAGTCCACCAAGGGCGATCTGCATGGTCTGGTCGCCCGTCCCGTTCGAGTCGGCCCAGCTCGGCTTCTGCTGCGGAGCGTGCTGCGCCGGAGCGTGCTGCGCCGGGGCGTGCTGCGCCGGGGTGCGCTGCGTGGGCAGCGACTGCGACTCGTAGGGCCCGGCGTGCGCCGCGGGCTGGAGGGGCGGGGCGACGGGAACCGCGTCCTGCGGCTCCTGCTCGGGCACGGCGGGCTTCTTCTTCTCCTGACGCAGCATGTGGCGCCAGGCGAAGATCGGCGTCGCGGTGATCAGCGTGGCGAACATCGCCCAGATGATCATCGCGGGGTGCGAGTGCCCGAAGACGAAACCGGCGGTGATCGAGCCGCCGAAGATCGCGATGAAGTACCAGTGGTACCGGAAGGTCCCGAACCAGCGGTCGGGGCTCGCGGAATCACCCTTTGGAGTGACCACGAACTTGCTTTTGCGGCGCAGGACGGAGTCGATCAGCGCCTTGGCGTACAGCGGCGCGGACAGCGCGGACATCACCATGCCGGCCACACCGCCGGATCCCTCCGGCTCGTGCGGCGAGACGTTGTGCCGGCGGTTCCAGATGTACAGGCCGATCTGCAGCGCGGAGGCGTTGCCGTAGAGCATCAGCCACACGGTCGGGTCGATGTTCACACCCGAGGCGCCCAGGCCCAGGAACAGCGCGCAACTCAGCGCCGCGAGGATCCAGTTGAGGGCGGACATCGGGTAGAAGATGATCATCATCGTGTAGTTGAAGAGCTTGCTCGGCGGCAGCGAGTACCAGCCCTTCCAGTACTGCTTGAGGATCGTCTCGTACGTACCGCGGGACCAGCGCATCTGCTGGGTGAAGAAGTCCGTCCAGGCGCTGGGACCCTCACCGACCGCGAGGACGTCCGGGGTGTAGACCGAGCGCCACTTCTTGCCCGTGGCCGGGTTCTTGGCACGGTGGATCTCGAAGCCGGTGGCCATGTCCTCGGTGATCGAGTCGTACAGGCCGCCGATCTGCTGGAGGGTCCTGATCCGTACGGCGTTCGAGGTGCCGACGAACATCGGCGAGCCGTACTTGTTGCCGGCACGCTGGATCAGCGCGTGGAAGAGGAACTGCTGCGACTCGGCGGCCTTGGTGACGAAGTTGTCGTAGTTGCCGTAGACCTGCGGGCCGATGACGAAGCCGATGTTCGGGTCACGGAAGAAACCGAGCATCCGCTCCAGGTAGTTGGGCAGCGGCACATGGTCGGTGTCGACCGAGGCGAAGAACTCGTAGTCGTCGCCGTGCGCGTCCAGCCAGGCGTTGTAGTTGCCGTGCTTGGTCTTGGCGCGGTGCGGTCCCGAGGGCTGGTTCCACTTGGCGACACCCTTGCGGGAGAAGTGGTGCACACCCAGGCGCGCGCAGACCTCCTTGACCGCCGGATCGTCGCCCTCGTCCAGGAGCCAGACATGCATGAGGCCGCGGTGGCGGATCCGCACCGCGGCTTCCAGGGTCTTCGTCACCATCTCCAGCGGCTCCTTGCCGGGCACGAAGGAGGTGAGGAAGGCGACTCTGGTACCGGTCTCGGGCACCACCGGGATCGGGTCGCGGGCGACCAGGGTGGCGTGCGCGTTCGACAACACGTTCATGCAGCGGAAGAACTCGATCAGACCGATCGAGACGAGCATCACGATGTCGAGCGCGGGCAGCCAGGAGAAGGCCGGGTAGTCGCGCTCGGTCCAGTGCTCGGGCTGGAGCAGCCACGCGAGCAGCACCAGCGACAGCAGCGGTGCGGCGGCCAGCATCAGAGCGACCCGGATGCGGTGCGGCTCCTGCGAGATCAGCGAGCGGTACTGGACTCTGTACGGCTTGGACGGATCGGGCTGGGTGAGGGGACCTGCGAGCCGGCTGTAATGCTCGTAGTCGTACTTCGGCAGCGTCTTCTTTATCCGGCGGAACGCGCCGGTCCGATGTGACGGCACCCTCAGCTGGGTGGTCTGGGACGGGTCGTAGTTCTGCCGGGCGCCCGTCGGCGTCGACGTCATGAGTCATCCCCCCACACGCGGGTCACCGCGTGGTGTCGTGTCTTTCTACTGCTCGGGTCCCCCTCGACCCTCCACAGTCGTATCAGATGGGCCACAGTCACCACTTCGTCCACATCCATGGACACAGAACCGCGGCCTTCCGGTTGCATGATGCCCCCCTCGGCATCGCTCCATGAACGGGGCCCCTCATCCCCGCAACACCGGCAACCGGCTCCTTGCCCCCCAAGTGCCGCGTATACGCAGCATCTTGAAAACCAGGGTTCTACGGTGTTCATCATGATCGCAAGATGCGAAACGCGGTGTTTACCGGTCATACGCGTTCATTGTGGCCCCTGTGGGGAGCTTGTGGAGCGGTTGTGGACAGCCGGGCGCGGACGGTGGCGAGGTGTTTTCTTGTGACCTCCTCTGCCGGTATCGCGTCGGCCGACCCGGCCGCGCCCGGGGCATTCCGGCGTTGACGGCGGGTGACCTGCGGCTCCTCCCGTACACCGCCTGGATCCGTGCCTACGCGGAGGAAGGCGACCCGGAACAACTCCGGCACCTCGCTCAGTAGCGCGTTGTCGGTTCCGCGCTACCAGGTGGCGTGAAGCGCGCGGTCGGTCCCGGCGAGACCGGGTTCCTCGCCGGCCTCCCGTTCCATACGGCCGGAGGGCGCGTCCAGTTCAACGGAGTCCGGCCGACGGGGGAGCCGTTCCTTCCGGGAACACTTACGGGAGAGCTTGCGGGAAGGATTCTGGGGGCGCTTCCAGGGGGCTTTCAGGGGTGCCTCCGGAAACGCGAAAACCCCCCGCTGTCGCGAGGGGCTTCCCACTGTCGTGCGCCGCCAGGGACTCGAACCCCGGACCCGCTGATTAAGAGTCAGCTGCTCTAACCAACTGAGCTAGCGGCGCCTGCTGACCTGCACAACTCTACCGGATGCGGGAGGGTGCCCCGGACCATTCACCTGCCGCCCGGCGGAACCGCAGGCCCACCACCCGGAGCAACCGCCGTACATCATTCGGACCGTCAGAATGCGCGTCGGGAAGACAGTTGAGAAACTGACAGACGTGTACAGGTACGGATATTTCAACCCAAGGTGTGAGGGGAACGGCATGGCGGCTCCGGTCTTCGAGGAATTCGATCCCGCGAGCGACTGCGACTGCCCCGGATGCGTTCACTGGCGGCGAGTCCTGCCGCACTCCCGGGCCGGCCGCCACCCGGCCGCCCACCGGGCCGTGGTTCTCGCCGCCGCGGCCTCCACCACGCTCGTCGTGGGTCATACGGCACCGGCCCTCGCCGCTCCCCACGCCCCCGCCCGCCCGGGCGTTCCCGCGGGCGACGCGCCGGACACCGCGCAGAGCGGCGGGACCCCGCTGCGCGACCCGGTCGGGACGCCGGAGAAACCGTCGGTCGGGAAGGCGGAGAAACCGTCGGTCGGGAAGGCGGCGAAAGCGTCGGGCAGGGCGTCGGCGACCACTCGCGCGGACATCATCCAGCGGGCCAGGGAGTGGGTCGCCGCGAAGGTGCCGTACAGCATGTACGCGTACTGGGGCGACGGATACCGGCAGGACTGCTCGGGCTTCGTGTCGATGGCCTGGAACCTGCCGGGCAGCGAATGGACGGGCAGCCTCGACCAGTACGGGGTGCGGATCGAGAGGGACGACCTCCAGCCCGGCGACATCCTCCTCTTCCACAACGCGGCCGACGCCCAACGGGGATCCCACGTCGTGCTCTTCGGTGGCTGGACCGACTCCACGCACACCTCCTACATCGCCTACGAGGAGACCCGCCCGCATGCCCGCCGGAAGACCACCCCGTACGCCTACTGGAACAACGCCGACCGCTATGTCGCCTACCGCTACAAGGGGCTCGCGGGCGGCACGGCGGGGGAGACGCCGGACGGCACCGGGGGTGCGACGCAGGACGGCACGCAACCCGGCACCGCCGAGCCGGCCATCACCAGGGGCGACGCGATGGCGTACCCGGGCCGCGCGTACTTCGGCCCCGGGGCGAACAACAGGCACGTCACCCGGCTCGGCCGGATGCTCGTCGAGCGCGGGGCGGGGCGCTACTACACCTCCGGGCCCGGCCCTCGCTGGTCGGACGCGGACCGCAGGGCCACCCGGGCGTTCCAGGAGGCCCAGGGCTGGCGGGGCAAGGACGCCGAGGGGAGGCCGGGCCCGCGGACCTGGAAGCTGCTGGTGACGGGCGCGGGCCGGGACATCACGAGCGGGGCGGACGAGAGCGGAGCGGCGACGAGCGGGACGGTGATGAAAGTGACGGCCGAGAGCGGAGCGGCGACGAGCGGGGTCACGAGAGGGACGGCGACGAAGGGGGCGGCGGGGCCGCCCGCGCCCTCCTCGCACGGGGTGCCCGGCTATCCGGGACGGGCGATGTTCCGGCCGGGCGCCGACAACGAGTACGTCACCCAGCTCGGGGAGCAGCTTCTGAAGAAAGGGTTCGGCATGTACTACACGACCGATACGGGACCGCGCTGGGGCGAGGCGGACCGGCGAGGCGTCGAGGCCTTCCAGCGCGCCCAGGGCTGGCGGGGCGGCGCGGCGGACGGCTACCCGGGACCGGAAACCTGGCGGCGGCTCTTCTCCTGACCACGGCTGTCCCGTTCCTGACCACGGCGTGTGCCGCTCTTGACCGCGGCGCGTGCCCTTCCTGACCACGGCGTGTGCCGCTCTTGACCGCGGCATCTGCCGTTCCTGACCACGGCGTCTGCCGTGGCCCCCTGTTGTGACGCATCTGGCGCGGAGGCTGGAGGCACCGATGAGTACGACCACTTCACACACCCCTTCACACACCCCTGAGCCCGAGGGGCCGACTGAGCCCGAGGGGCCGGCCGGGAGTCCGTCCCGGCCCGCCCGGCTCATCCAGAACGAGGCGACCACCGAGATCCCCGTCCATCTGCTGTTCCGCGACGACCCCAGCCCGGTGGCGGTGCCGCTGGCGCCCGCGGTCGTGGCACGCCGCCAGGGGACGGGTGAGCAGCCGCGCCTCAGGCGCCGGATGCCGTCCGGGCCCCGGCCCGTACCGGAGGTCGACCCCGCGCTGGGGGAACGGCCCGCGCGGGTGCTGCCGGGCACGGCGGGGGTGTTCGCCGGTGCCTGCGGGGTGGCCGGGGGCGTGGCCACCTCGTGGTGGGCGGGTATGCTGCCGCCGCTCGCGGTGCACGCGCTCGGGCTGCCGGCGTCCGCGGGCACCGGCCTGGGGCCCGTGCAGTGGGCGGCGTACGCGGGGGCCGGCGCCCTCGGACTGTTCGGCTTCGGCGGGCTCGCCCGGGGCCGGACCGGGCGGGCCTGGGTGCTCGGCCTGTTCGGCCGCTACCGGGGCACGGTCCGGCGCACCGGCCTGATGTGGGTCAACCCGCTGCTGCTGCGCCGCCGGGTGGACGTACGGCTGCGGCACTGGCGTACCGAGGAGATGCCCGCGGCCGACGCGAGCGGGGTCGCGTTGCGGGTGGCGGTGCTGGTGGTGTGGCGGGTGCGGGACACCGCGAAGGCCACGCTGGGCGTGGAGGACCACGAGACGTATCTGCGCGAGTGCGTGGAGGCGGGGCTCGCCCGGGTGCCGGTGGAGATGCCGGGCTCCGGCCGGGGTTCCGTCGACGCGGCCGGGGATGCGCTGACCCGGCTGGTCGCGGGGGACGCGGCACCGGTCGGCATCGAGGTGTTCTCGGTGCAGCCGCTGCGGGTGGAGTACGCCCCCGAGGTCGCCGCCGCGATGCACCGCCGCCGGATCGCCGCGCTGGACGCCCAGCAGCGGGCGAGCGTGCTCACCTCGGTGGTGGACTCGGTGGAGGACACGGTGACCCGGCTGACCATGCGCGGACTGGTGGAGCTGGACGACTACGAACGCAAGGCGCTGGTGAAGGACCTGACGGTGGCGTTCTGCTCGGGACGAGGGGAAGCCGCCTCCTGATGGGGATGGACATGTTCAAGGAGCCGCAATAATCTGGGCCTTGGTCTAGACCTACCTGCACAGCTCGCTGAATTTCCCCCACGTTCTCCAGGAGCGGCAGCATGCGCAAAAAGACCAAGTGGTACGCCGCCGTGCTCGGCCTCGCGACGACCGGAGCGCTGGTGCTCTCGTCCCAGGGTGCGAGTGGACACGGCTACACCGACCTTCCCGTCAGCCGTCAGAAGCTCTGTCAGAACGCCTCCGTGACCAACTGCGGTGACATCCAGTACGAGCCGCAGAGCGTCGAGGGCCTCAAGGGCTTCCCCGGAGCCGGCCCGGCCGACGGTCAGATCTGCTCAGGCGCCAACACCCGCTTCGCCCAGCTCGACAGCGCGAAGACCCCCTCGGGCGGCGCCTGGCCCACCACGAAGGTGACCGGCGGTCAGAAGTACACGTTCCGGTGGCAGTTCACGGCCATGCACGCCACCACCGACTTCAGGTACTACGTCACCAAGGCGGGCTGGAACCAGAGCCACAACCTGGCCCGCTCCGACCTCAACCTCACCCCGTTCCTGACCGTCCCCTACAACGGCCAGCGGCCCCCGAACATGCTCTCCCACTCCGGCACCCTGCCGTCCGGCCTGAGCGGCCACCACGTCATCGTCGCGGTGTGGACGGTCGCGGACACGACCAACGCCTTCTACGCCTGCTCGGACGTCACGTTCTGACGTTTCTGATCCGGTTCGGGGGTGTCGGAACCTTGAGCGTTCCTTGAGGCCGTCCGGCACCCCCCACGGGTAGGTTCCCCCCACACGCCGCCGAGCGTGACGGCGTACGGACCCCGGGGGACACCATGGAAGCCTTCTTCTACGTCGTGCCGCTGCTCATGATCGGGCTCGTGTCCTATGCCGCGGTCACCGTGACCCGCCGGGCCCGGGACATCAGCAGTGCCTGGAGCAGCGGTCTGACGGCCCAGGCACGCTGTCTGCGGACGTACACGACGACCAGCGGCGGCGGTGAGACGGCCGTGAGCACGGTACTGCACCACGTCTACGAGTTCGCCACCCGCGAGGGCCGTGTCGTCCGGTTCGACGAGACGGGCGGCCCGGGCACGACCATCGAGGGCGACGTCGTCACCGTGCACTACGCGGCGGACCGCCCCGAACGGGCCACCGCCAAGGCGCCGGCGCCCGGGAAGCTGGCGGCGGGCACCGGCTGCTTGCTGGCGTTCTTCGCGGTGATCATCCTGATCTGCCTCGGATTCATGGCCGTGGCCCACGCGATGTTCGACGCCGCCGCGACCTGATTCCGCAGTCGTTCGCCCTCCACATCTGACGGACCGTCAACTACTGTGCGCGCCCATGGAGTCCAGTCGGCACGGCACGGTGGCGGAGCTCGTGGCGGCACGGTGGGGCGACCACCGGCCGGGGCTGTGGTGCGGGGAGCGGACGCTCACGCATCACGAGGTGTCGGCGGGGGCCGCGGCCCGGGGCGCGCTGCTGGCGGACCTGCTGCCGGCCGCGGCGCACATCGGTATCCTGCTCGACAACACCCCCGAGTACCCGCTGTGGCTGAGCGCCGCCGCCGTCGCCCGCATGGCCGTCGCCGGCATCAACCCCACCCGGCGGGGCCCCGAACTGGCCCGCGACATCCTGCACGCCGAGTGCCGGATCCTGGTCACCGAACGCACCCACCTCCCGCTCCTCACCGGCCTCGAACTCCCCGGCGTACGGCTGCTGGTGACGGACACGCAGGAGTACGACGCCCTGCTCGCCCCCTACGCGGACGCGCGGCCGGACCCCTCCCGGGCCACCCCCGCCGACCGCCTCCTCCTCTACTTCACCTCGGGTTCGACCGGCGCCCCCAAGGCCGCGCTCTGCTCCCAGGGCCGCCTGGCCGCCGCCGGGCGCTCCCTGGCCGACCAGTTCGCCGTCCGCGCCGACGACGTGCACTACGTGTGCATGCCGATGTTCCACGGCAACGCGGTGATCGCCGACTGGGCTCCCGCCCTCGCGGCCGGGGCGGGCGTGGCGCTCAGGCCACGGTTCTCGGCGTCATGGTTCCTGGCGGACGTACGGCGGTACCGGGCGACGTACTTCACCTACGTGGGCCGCGCGATCCAGTACCTCCTCGCCACCGAGCCGGGCCCGGACGACCGGGACAATCCGCTCCGGCTGGGCTTCGGCACCGAGGCGGGGGCGGTGGACGCGGCGGCCTTCGAGCGGCGGTTCGGAGTGCGGCTGGTGGAGGGGTACGGGTCCTCGGAGGGCGGCGCCGCGATCCAGTGGCGGCCCGGCACACCGCCCGGCGCGGTCGGCCCGACGGTGCCCGGCCTGGCCGTCCTCCACCCCGAGACGCACGAGGAGTGTCCGCCGGCCGTCCTCGACCCGGCGGGGCGGCTGCTGAACGGGGACGAGGCCATCGGGGAGCTGGTGAACTTCGGACCGAGCCCCTTCGAGGGCTACTGGCGCAACCCCGAGGCGGAGTCCGAGCGCCGGCACGACGGCGGCTACTGGACCGGCGACCTCTTCTACCGGGACGCCGACGGCTTCCTCTACTTCGCGGGCCGCACGGACGACCGTCTCCGCGTCGACAGCGAGAACCTGGCCGCCGCGATGATCGAGAACATCCTCGCCCGGTACGAGGGCGCGGTGGCCGTCGCCGTCTACGCGGTGCCGGACCCGGTGACCGGGGACCAGGTGATGGCGGCACTCGCGGGCGACTTCGACCCCGCGGACTTCGCGGCGTTCCTGCGCGCCCAGCCGGACCTGGGGACGAAGATGGCGCCCCGGTTCGTCCGGGTGGTGGAGCGGATGCCGGTCACGGCCACGAACAAGATCCACCGGGCGCGGCTCAGGAAGGAGGGGGTCCGGTGTGCCGATCCGGTGTGGTGGCGACCGCCCGGAGAGCAGACCTACCGGAGGCTGACCTCGGAGGACGCCGAAGGGCCCCTCGTCTCACGAGAGGCCCTTCATCGGTGCGCCGTCAGGGACTCGAACCCCGGACCCGCTGATTAAGAGTCAGCTGCTCTAACCAACTGAGCTAACGGCGCATGACTCCCGCCAGCCGCTCTCCGCGGCTGACGACAGAGAAAATACTACCCGGTCCGCGCGAGTGCTTCGGACCACCTGCCGGGCGGGCCGGACCCCCGCGTCCGCGGCATGATCCACCCAGCAGGCCCTACAGCGCCAGGGACAGCAGCACCGGTGCCGCCCCCCGGTTCAGCCGGTCCGCGGCCTGGCGGAGACGGTGCGCGTGCTCGACCGGGAGGGACAGGGCGAGGCAGCCGACCGAGGAGCCGGCCGTGATCGGGACGGCCGCGCACACCGTGCCGACCGCGTACTCCTGGAGGTCGAGGTGGGGCACGGTCGGCGGCTGGGACTCCAGGCGGGACAGCAGCAGCTTGTCGCTGGTGATGGTGCGCGAGGTCAGGCGGGCCATCTTGTGCCGGGAGAGGTGGTCCCGCCGGCCGTTGTGGTCGAGTTGGCCGAGCAGGCTCTTGCCGATCGCGGTGGCGTGGGCGGAGTGGCGGAAGTCCACCCACTCGTTCACCGCGGGGGTGCCGGGGCCGGCGGCGTACTGCGTGACGTTGATCTCGCCGTCGACGTACCGGCTGATGTACACGGCGGCGCCGACCGAGTCGCGCAGCCGGTCCAGGACCCCCTGGAGCTTCTCGCGCAGGGTCCGTTCGCGGTCCCGGGTGGAGCCCAGGCGGGTGAGGGCGGCGCCGGTGACGTACGCCCTGTCGGTGACCTGCTCGACGTAACCCTCGCGGCGCAGCATCCTCAGGAGCGTGGTCAGGCGCTCCGGGCCGATGCCGGTCAGGCGGGCGAGTCGGCTGTCGGTGACTCCGGTGGTGTGCCGTGCCACGGTCTCCAGCACCCGCAGGGCGTCCTGGGCCGAGTGGTACGGCGCGGTCGGCTCGTGCATCAGCGCCACGGTGTTCCCCTTGCGCTCGCTCGGTCGCTCTACAACTGGGCCGTAATCTCTACAACTGGGCTGTAATCCGGACAGCGAATCGCGTCCACGATAGCGGGCACATGGCGTGCGGCGAGCGGTTGTTGACAAGAGCCTGCTGACGAGATTCCGAGGGCCCGGCACCCCTGTCAACAGGAACGCTGACACCTGGCATGTGCCAGAGGTATGACCCGGTGCCGGGACCTCGGACGTTGAGCGCCGTTCACCTCTGGGAGATCACAGCACCGCGCCGAGGAATTCGCGGGTCCGGTCGTGCTCGGGATCGCCGAAGATCTTCTCCGGGGGGCCGGACTCGATGACCCGGCCCGAGTCGAACATCAGGACCTGGTCGGAGATGTCCCGGGCGAAGTTCATCTCGTGGGTCACGCAGAGCATCGTGATGTCGGTGGTGCGGGCGATGTCCCGCAGCACGTCCAGGACACCGGCCACCAGCTCCGGGTCCAGCGCGGAGGTCACCTCGTCCATCAGCAGGATCCGCGGCCGCATCGCCAGCGCCCGCGCGATCGCCACCCGCTGCTGCTGCCCGCCGGACAGCTGGCTCGGACGGGCGTCGGCCTTGTCGGCGAGACCCACCAGGTCGAGCAGGTCGCGGGCCCGCTCGTCCGCCTCGTCCCTGGACATCCCGAGGACGGTGACGGGGGCCTCGGTGATGTTCCTCAGGGCCGACATGTTCGGGAACAGGTTGAACTGCTGGAACACCATCCCGATCTTCTTGCGGACCTCCCGGACCTGCTTCTCCGGTGCCGGGAACAGCTGCTGACCGTCGACGGTGATCGTGCCCTCGTCGGGCTTGGTCAGCGTCATCAGCAGCCGCAGGATCGTCGTCTTGCCGGAGCCGGACGGCCCGATCAGCGTGACGTGCTTGCCGGAGTCCACGGAGAAGTCCAGCCGGTCGAGGACCGTGTTGGACCCGAACCGCTTGGTGACCCGCTCCAGCCGGATCAGCTCGCTGCCGTCCACCGGCGGGTTGGAGTGGGCGTCGGGATCTTTCATCAGGGAGGTGTCAGTGGACAAGACGTCGCTCCAGTGCTCGCAGGAGAAGGGAGGCCAGATAGGAAATGACGATGAAGGCCACGCCGATCACGGTCAGGGGCTCGGTGAACTGGAAGTGCTCCTGGGAGAACAGCCGCGCCTGGCCGAGCATCTCCAGCACGGTGATCACCATCAGCATCGGCGTGTCCTTGAGCATCGCGATCACGTAGTTGCCGAGCGCCGGCACCACCCGACGGATCGCCTGCGGCAGGATCACCACCCGCCAGGTCCGGGCCACCGGCAGGTTCAGCGCCGTCGCCGCCTCCCACTGGCCGGCCGGCACCGCCTCGATGCCGGCCCGGTAGACCTGCATCGTGTACGTCGAGTAGTGCAGCCCGATCCCGATCACACCGGTGCTCAGCGCCGACAGGGTCACGCCCCACTCGGGCAGCACATAGAAGAGGAAGAACAGCTGGACCAGCAGGGGAGTGTTGCGCACGAACTCCGTGACCACCCCGACCGGCCAGCGCACCCAGCGCGACGGCGTGCGCATCAGCATCGCCCACACCAGGCCCAGTACGAAGGAGATGACCGACCCCAGCGCCAGCGCCTGCAGGGTGATCAGCAGACCGTCCCAGAAGTGCGGCATGAAGTCGCTCACCGCGTTCCAGTCCCACTTCATACGACAGCACCTCCGACCCCGGTCGTCTCCGCAGGCTTCAGCTCCCGCGCGTCCACGCCGCGCTGCGGCGCCTTCCCGACGCCCGCCTTCAGTTTCTTCTCCAGCCCGCGCATCACCCGGGTGAGCAGGAAGGCGATCACGAAGTAGATCACCAGCAGATACGAGTAGATCTCCGCGCTCTCCTGCAGCGCGAGGCGCACCAGGTTGCCGCTGAACGCCAGGTCGCCCATGCCCATCACCGACACCAGCGCGGTGCCCTTGAGCAGCTCGATCAGCAGGTTGGAGAACGGCGGGATCATCTCCGGCACCGCCTGCGGCAGCAGGATCAGCCGCATCCGCTGCCAGGGCGTGAAGCTCAGCGCGATCCCGCCCTCCTGCTGCGCCGGGTCGACGGCCTTCAGCGCACCGCGCACGATCTCCGAGCCGTACGCCCCGTAGGTCAGCCCGAGCGCGAGCGTGCCCGCCCACATCGGCACCAGCTGCCAGCCGAAGGCGATCGGCAGCACGAAGAACACCCAGAAGATCATCACCAGCGCGGAGGTCCCGCGGAACACCTCGGTGTACAGGCCCGCGAGGAAGCGGACGATCCACAACCGGTGGGTGCGGGCCACACCCGCGACGAAGGCGACCGCGGCGGCCAGCAGCGCGCTGAACACGAGCAGCTGGACCGTGGTCCATATGCCCTTGAGTACCAGTTCCCAGAGTCCTGAGGTCATCCGCCGCACAGCTCCTTCGCGGTGAGGTCGGTCATCTCGGCCTCGGTGAACCCGAAGGGCTTGAGGATCCGGAACAACTCCCCGCTCTTCTTCAGCTTCCGCAACTCGACGTTGAAGGCGTCCCGCAGCCCGGTCTCGGTCGGCCGGAACGCGAAGGCGCCCCCGTCGACATGCGGTTTGCCGCCGACGATGGGCGTGAAGGCCTTGGTGGACTCGGCCTTGCCCGACTTCTTGACCACCTCGCGGGCGGTCAGCGCGGTCCCGGCGAAGGCGTCGACGCGCCCGGCCTCCACGGCGTTCAGCCCGGCGACCTGGTCCGGCACGATCAGGATGTCGCTCTCCTTGTACCCGGCCTCGACGGCGTACTGGATCTCCGCGTATCCGGTGCCGGTCGCGAACTTGGCCTTCTTCTCGACGATGTCCTTGTAGGTGCGCAGGCCCTTCGGGTTGCCCTTGCGCACGATGAAGGAATCGAGCATCTGGTAGTCGGGATCGGCGAAGATGACCTGTTCGCAGCGCTCGGGATTGACGTACATCCCGGCGGCGACGACATCGAACTGCTGGGAGTTCAGACCGGGAATCAGCGAGCCGAACTCGGTCGGTACCGGCTGGACCTTGTCCACCCCGAGCCGTTTGAAGATGACCCTCGCGAGTTCGGGTGCCTCGCCGGTCAGATCGCCGTTCCTGTCGATGTACCCGAACGGGATCTCGCCTGCGATTCCGAGCCGTACGACACCGGCCGCCTTGATGCGGTCGAGGAGATCACCGCCCTCGGTGGTCGAGGCGGTCGCCACGCGCGAGCAGCCCGCCGCACCCAGCGCGCCGAGCGCCGCCACCCCCGCGAGCAGCGACCGGCGTGTGGGTCTGGACGTGTGTGCGCCATGTTCCATAGGTGGAGCCATGGCGGCGCGGCTACCCGAGAGCATGTGAGTTATGCAGATCGAATTCAGCCCCGTTCCTCGCCCGGGGCCTCTTGACTGCCACGGGACCATGGAACGCATGGCTGACCGATACCTCGAAGTCTCGCTGGTCAAGCGCGGAATCACCGCCACCGCGAAGCTGCTCGACGATCGCGCGCCGATCACCTGCGCGGCCGTCTGGGATGCCCTTCCGCTCGCCGGGGAGGTCTATCACGCCAAATACGCACGCAACGAGATCTACGCCCTGTTCCCGCCTTTCGCGACTTCCGAACCACCGCTGGAAAACCCGACAGTCACCCCCATTCCGGGTGATCTCTGCTATTTCTCCTTCGCGGGCGCGGAGTTGGGCACCCAGGCCTACGGCTACGACCGGGAGGTCCGCCCCGGCACGACGGTCGTCGACCTGGCCCTGTTCTACGAGCGCAACAACCTGCTGCTCAACGCCGACGTGGGCTGGGTGCCGGGCATCGTCTGGGGCCAGATCGTCGAGGGCCTGCCGGACCTCGCGGACGGGTGCAACGATCTGTGGCGGACCGGGGCGGCCGGGGAGTCGCTCAGCTTCCGGCGGGCGTGATCCCGGCGCCGGCCTCGCAAGGGATGCCGGCCTCGTAAGGGGTGCCAGTCTCGTACAGGGCGTGGGCCGCCCGGAGCACGAGGTCGTCGCGGTGGCGGGCGGCCACCAGCTGGAGTCCGACGGGCAGCCCGTTGCCGTCCGTGCCCACCGGGACCGAGGCGGCCGGCTGCTGGGTCATGTTGAAGGGGTACGTGAACGGCGTCCACCCCGTCCACCGGCGGTGGCCGGAACCCTTCGGCACCTCGGCGCCCGCCTCGAACGCGGTGATCGGGAGGGTCGGGGTGACCAGCAGGTCGTAGGAGTCGTGGAAGCGGCCCATGCGGCGGCCGAGGTCCATCCGGACATCGACCGCGGCCAGATAGTCGAGGGCGCTGTAGCGGGCGCCCCGGTCGCAGATCTCCCGCAACCCAGGGTCGAGCAGTTCGCGCTGCCGCGGCCCGAAGGGCTGGGTCATCCGGGCCGCGCCGCTGAACCACAGGGTGTGGAAGGCGTCCACCGGGTCGGTGAGGTCGGGGTCGGCCTCGGTGACGTACGCCCCGAGCTCCGCCAGCCGCTCCACGCCCCGCCGTACCGCCGCCGCGACCGCCGGCTGTACCGCGACCTGCCCGCCGAGGGACGGCGAGTAGGCCACCCGGAGCCCCCGCACCCCACCCGACAGCCCCGCCGAGAAGGTGCCGGGCGCCGGGCCCAGCGCCGACCAGTCCCGGGAGTCCGGGTTCCCGATCACGTCGAGGAGCAGCGCCGCGTCCGCCGCGTCCCGGGTCATCGGGCCCACATGGGCGAGGGTGCCGAAGGCGCTCGCCGGGTAGAGCGGCACGCGGCCGTACGTCGGCTTCAGGGCGAAGATCCCGCAGAACGCGGCCGGGATACGGACACTGCCGCCGCCGTCGGTCCCGAGGGCGAGCGGTCCCGCGCCGAGAGCCACGGCCGCCGCCGCGCCGCCGCTGGAGCCGCCCGCGGTACGGGTCGGATCGTGCGGGTTGCGGGTCACCCCGGTCAGTGGCGAGTCGGTGACGCCCTTCCAGCCGAACTCCGGGGTCGTGGTCTTGCCGAGGAAGACGGCACCGTGCTCCCGCAGGCGGGCGACGGACGGGGCGTCCTCGTCCCAACGGCCCTGCTCCGAGATCGCCTTGGAGCCCTTGAGGGTCGGCGTGCCGCGCAGCAGCAGGATGTCCTTCACCGTCACCGGGACCCCGTCCACCAGCCCGGCCGGCTCACCGCGACGCCACCGGTCGGCCGAGTCCCGGGCCCGCGCCAGGGCCTCGTCCGCGGTGAGCCGTACGAACGCGTTCACCTTCGGCTGGATCGACGCCGCCCGCTTCAGGGCCGCGCGGGTCGCCTCCACGGGGCTGAATTCGCCCTTGCGGTAGCCGTCGACGAGTTGTAAGGCGGTCAGCTCGGTGAGCTCCGTCATCAGGCCCTCCGCAGGACGTAAGAGGTAAGACGTAGGACGTAAAACGTAGAACGTAGGACGTCAGTGTCCGGGTACATACCCGTGCTGCTTGTCCACCACGTTCGGCAGTGATCTGCCCGTCTCCCAGCGCTCGTACAACTCCACGAACTGTGCGCCCAGCTCGTCCCGCCAGCCGACCGTGTCGCCGCTCATGTGGGGGGACACGATCAGGTTCGGGACCTGCCAGAGCGAGCTGTCGGGGGTGAGGGGCTCGTGCTCGAAGACGTCCAGGGCGGCGCCCGCGATCCAGCGCTTGTGCAGCGCCTCGACCAGCGCGTCCTCGACGACCAGCTGTCCCCGGCCGATGTTGATGAAGCGGGCGGAGGGCTGCATCATGCCGAAGCGGCGGGCGTCGAACATGCCGCGCGTCTGCTCCGTGAGGGGCGCCGCCGCGATCACCCAGTCCGAGCGGGCCATCAGCCGGTCCAGGTCGTCCGGGCCGTGCACGCCGGTGCGCGGGGTGCGGCCGACCAGGGCGGCGGTGACGCCGAGCGCCTTGAGTGTGGAGACGATCGCCCGTCCGATCGGCCCGGACCCGACCACGCACGCGCGCGTGCCGGCCACCCGCTGCGACTCCCGGTGCCGCCAGGTCTTCTCTCGCTGCGACTCCAGGGTCCGCGGTAGGTCCTTGGCCATCGACAGGACCAGCGCGGCGACGTACTCGGCGATCGGCCGGTCGAAGACGCCCCGCGCGTTCGTCACCACCGTGTCGGAGGCGGCGAGTTCCGGACACATCAGATGGTCCACGCCCGCGCTCGCCGTGTGCACCCAGCGCGGCCGCGGCCCCTCGCCGGGCCAGGCCGCGCGCACCGCGTGCGAGGTGAAGTCCCACACCAGCAGCACATCGGCGAACGGCAGCCGCTCGGCGAGCGTCGACGCGTCCGCGTGCTCGACCCGGGCACGGCCGGTGAGCTTCCCGAGCCGGGGCGGCGGGTCGGCGTCCAGGACGAGCAGGGTGGGGGAGGAGCGGGCGGAGGACGGGGACGCGGATGTAGATACGGAAGCGGATGTAGAGCCGGATGCGGATACGGATGCGGATGCGGATGCGGTCATTATTCAGCCGTTTCTCGGGCGGTGACGGCCGCCTGACGTGGGCGGACACGAGCGGGTGACCGAGGCGTGACGCGGGCGTCACCAGGGCGGATTGACCACGCTGGCACCCATATCTACCTTCGTCAACAGGGGCGTGTGCACGGTCCGTTGTCCCCTGGTCCCTCAGTGTGAGGCCGGTGTCGCCATGGACGTTTCGTTTCTGGGGGGCCCACGCCCCCAGCGTGGTGTCGGGGTCGTCGCCCCGTTCGACTTCGCCCTCGACCGGGAGCTGTGGCGCTGGGTGCCCGACGAGGTCTCCCTCCACCTGACCCGGACGCCGTACGTCCCGGTCGAGGTCAGCCTCGACCTCGCCCGCCTGGTCAGCGAGCACGAGACCCTGCACGACGCGGTCCGCACGCTCATCGCCATCGAGCCCGAGGTCGTGGCCTACGCCTGCACCTCCGGCAGTTTCGTCGGCGGGATCGCGGGGGAGCGGGCGATGTGCGAGGCGATGACCCGGGCGGGCGGTGCACTGCCGTCGGTGACGACGTCCGGGGCGCTGCTGGAGGCGCTGGCGGAGCTCGGCGCCCACCGGGTGGCCCTGGTGACGCCGTACACCGTGTCCGTCACCCGTGCGCTGGAGGAGTACGTGGCACAGGCGGGCGTCACCGTCACCGGATGCGCGTACATGGGCCTGACCAGGCACATCTGGAAGGTCCCGTACCGGGACGTGGCGGCCATGGCACGCCGGGCCGTACACGGCGGAGCCGACGCGCTGTTCATCAGCTGCACCAACCTCCCCACGTACGACGTGATCCCCCAACTGGAGGCGGAACTGCGGATCCCGGTGATCTCAGCCAACCAGGTGACGATGTGGGCGGCGTTGCGCCGACTGGGTACCCGAGCCGTGGGACCGTACCAGGCGCTGATCGATCCGGCGGCCCGGCTCGGCCCCGTACTGCCGGACGGACCGGGCCTCCCGGACGTCCCGCGACTGCCGGACGAAGAACAGCAGCAGGAAGGCTCGACATGACAGCACTGGGATTCCTCTACCCGGGCCACTCCGCCGAGGACGACTATCCACGCATCGAGCAGCTGCTCGGGAGCGACGTCCGGTTGGACCTGGTGCACACCGACATGGGCGAGGACGCCCACCGGGTCGACGCCCTCCTTGAGATGGGCTCCGCGGAGCGGCTCGCGGCGGGCGTCGAGGAACTGCGCATGTCGGGCGCCGAGTCGGTGGTGTGGGCCTGCACCAGCGGCAGTTTCGTCCACGGCTGGGAGGGCGCCCACGAACAGGTACGCGCCCTCGCCCTCGCCGCCGGCCTGCCGGCCTCCTCCACCTCTTTCGGCTTCGTGCACGCGGTCCGGGAGCTCGGCGCGAGCCGGGTCGCGGTCGGCGCGACCTACCCGGACGACGTGGCCGGCCTCTTCGCGGACTTCCTGCGCGCGGCCGGCCTGGAGGTGACCGGCGTCCGCGGCTCCGGAATCATCACGGCGGCGGAGGTCGGCACGTGGGGCGAGGCGGAGGTCTTCGCCCTGGCCCGCGAGGCGGACTCCCCGGACGCGGAGGTTCTGCTGTTGCCGGACACGGCCCTGCACACGGCCGCCCACCTCCCGACCCTCGAAAAGGACCTGGGCAAGCCGGTCCTCACCGCGAACCAGGTCACGGTGTGGGAGGCCCTGAGGCTGGCCGACCGGAGGGTGAACGCACCGGTACTGGGGGCGTTGTTCACGAGGGAGCCGATCGTGCAGGCCTGACCCCGGTCCTACCGCAGGGACCTGTGCCCCCGACCCCCGACCCCCGACCTTCGCCCAGGCCGGGGGGTCGAGGGTCGGGGGTCGGGGGCACAGCCCCCGGGGTCTTCCGGTGCCCGGGGGCGGAGCCCCGGCAGCGCCCGCACCCGGGGCGGATCCCTCGCAGCGCCGTCAGCGACGCCGGCGCCGGGAAATAAACGGAGCCCCCCTCCTGTTGCCTCCGGAGGACATCGCACCGGCCCAGCACCAGGAGGCACCCACCGTGACCGCAACGGCAGACGAGATCCGGGGAACGACGCACGGCACCGCACCCACCCCCCTCTCGGTCCTGGACCTGGTCACCGTAGGCTCCGGCCGCACCGCCGGCGACGCGCTGCGCACCAGCGTCGAGATAGCCAAGCTCGCGGAGTCCCGCGGCTTCCACCGCTACTGGGTCGCCGAACACCACTCCATGCCGGGCGTGGCGTCGAGCTCCCCCGCCGTGATCCTCGCCCACCTCGCCGCCCACACCACCCGCATCCGCCTCGGTTCGGGCGGCGTGATGCTCCCCAACCACGCCCCGCTGGTCATCGCGGAACAGTTCGGCACGCTGGAGGCCATGGCCCCCGGCCGTGTGGACCTGGGTCTCGGCCGCGCCCCGGGCACGGACGGCGCCACCGCCGCCGCCCTCCGGCGCAGCGAGCGGCTCAACGAGGGCGCTGACGACTTCCCCCAGCAGCTCGCGGAGCTGATCCGCTTCCTCGACGACGACTTCCCGGACGGCCACCGCTACCGCCGTATCCACGCGGTCCCCGGCCCGGTCCAGGCGACCTCCCCCGGCGGCGTCCAGTCTCCGCACCGGCCGCCCGTCTGGCTGCTCGGCTCCTCCGGCTTCAGCGCCCGTCTGGCCGGCGCCCTCGGTCTGCCCTTCGCCTTCGCGCACCACTTCTCGGCCCAGAACACCGTCCCGGCCCTGGACCTGTACCGCGAGTCCTTCCGGCCCTCCGCCGTCCTCGACGAGCCGTACGCCCTCATCGGCGTCTCCGCCCTCGCCACGGAGGACGAGAAGGAGGCCCGCCGTCAGGTGCTCGCCGCCGCGCTGAACATGGTGCGCCTGCGCACCGGCCGCCCCGGCCTCGTGCCCACCCCGGAAGAGGCCGAGGCCTACGACTTCAGCCCCATGGAACGCGAGTTCGTCGACTCCTGGAACACCAACGTCATCCACGGCACCCCCGACGAGGTCCGCTCCGGCCTCGACGACCTCCACAAGCGCACCGGCGCCGACGAGCTGATGATCACGGGCAACGCGCACAGCGGCGACGTACGCCTGCGCTCGTACGAACTCATCGCGGACGCCTACGGACTGCCGACCGCCTGAGCCCGCACCTCACGCCCGTACTCCCGCGTCGCACCCGTACTACTCCCGCTACTCCCGACTCAGCCCCGTACTCCCGCCTCACACCCGTACCCCCAGCAGTCCGGAGATACGATCCGGCGGCACCGGCCGCGAGTACAGCCACCCCTGGCCGGTGTCGCAGCCGATCCGCCGCAGCCGGGCAGCCTGCGCGGAGGTCTCCACGCACTCCGCGGTGACCGTCAGGCCGAGCCGGTGGGCGAGCTGGATCATCGCCTCGACGACGACCTCGTCGGCCGGGTTCGGCGGGACGCCCTCCCCCTCGTACTGGAAGCCCCGGACGAACGACCCGTCCAGTTTCAGTACCGACACCGGCAGCCGGCTCAGATACGCCAGGTTCGAGTAGCCCGTGCCGAAGTCGTCGATGGCGATGTGCACGCCCATGTCGCTGAGCGCCTGGAGCGCCTGGAGCGGGCGGCCCGCCGAGCCCATCACCGCCGACTCCGTGAGCTCGAGTTGCAACAGCTGCGGCGCCAGACCGGTCTCGGCGAGGATGTCCGCCACGTCGGCGACCAGGTCGGAGTCCCACACCTGGCGGACCGCCACGTTCACGCTCACGAAGATCGGCGGCTCGTCGGGGTGGTCCAGCTGCCACTGCCGTGCCTGACGGCAGGCGGTGGCCAGAACCCAGCGGCCGAGCTGCACGATCGAGCCGTCCTCCTCGGCCAGTCCGATGAACCGATTCGGCGTCAGCATGCCGAACCGCGGATGGTTCCAGCGGACCAGCGCTTCGACGCCCCGCAGTCGGCCGTCCTCCATCCCCACCAGTGGCTGGTATTCGAGGGTGAACTCACCGCGATCGATCGCCGGGCGGAGTGTGGAGACGAGGGCCTGCCGGGTCATGCGGTGCGCGTTGCGCTCCGGGTCGAACAGGGTCCAGCGGGCCTTGCCGTCGGCCTTCGCCCAGTACAGCGTGGTGTCGGCGGCCTGCATGAGGCCGGTGGCGCTGGTCCCCGCCGACTGGCGTTCCACCACACCGATCGAGGCGGACACCGACAGCCGCTGTCCGGAGATGTCGAAGGGGGCCTGGACCGCGTTCAGTACGGTTTCGGCGAGATCGGCGAGTTGCTCGGTGCCGGTGGAGCCCTCGACGAGCAGCGCGAACTCGTCGCCCCCGAGCCGGGCCACCAGCGGCGCGCCGGCCCTGCCCCGCCCGGCCTGGTCGGCGCAGCGGGTGAGGCGGTCGGCGACGGCGGCCAGCAGCCGGTCGCCGACACGGTGGCCGAGGGTGTCGTTGACCGCCTTGAAGCCGTCGAGGTCCAGGTAGCACAGGCCGACCCGGCCGGTGCCGCCCTGCTTGTCCGACTCCGCCTCCAGCGTGGCCGAAAGACGTTCGAAGAACAGGGCGCGGTTGGGCAGCCGGGTCACCGGGTCGTGCATCTGCAAGTGCCGCAGCCGCGCCTGAAGTTCACGGCGGACACTGATGTCGGCGACCGACAGCAGCACCGTGCCGGCCTCTTCGCCCTTGAGGGGAGCGACCGTGACCTGCGCCCAGAAGGACTGGCCGTCGGGGCGCTTGAGCCGGCGGGTGCAGCGCAGCCGGGCCTGCCGGCCGCGCAGGACCTCTCGGTAGGCGTGCCGGATACGGGCGTCGGAGGCCAGGTCCACCAGGTCGGCGACGATCCGTCCGGTCAGCGCGTCGGGCTCCCTGCCGAGCAGGTCACCGAAGGCGGCGTTGGCGCCGACGACCAGACCCTCGCGGTCGACGACGGCCATCGCGAGGGGAGCGGCCGTGAAGACCGAGCGGTAGGTCCGGGGCTCGGCACCGCGAGCCGCATGGGTATCACTCTCTGTGACGGCTGACCGGTCGAGGTCTGCCGCGGGCGTCGGCCCTTCGGACGTTCCGCTCACCGCTCGCTCCCGCAGTGCACTCGATCGCTGTCCGGCAGGAAAGTGTGCCGATCATAGAGGCTGCCCCAAAGGCCTACCAGCCACTCGCCATTGTCCCGGAACAACCCGCCGTTCCGACAGATCGTTTCTGCTCGGACCTTGGGCGGGTTCTTCAGGCGTCTGACCAGTTGTGACGTTCCGTGAGCGGTTCGGGGGTGTCGCTGCTGACGGCCCCTCGGCCCTCTCACTCGTCTGGTGCAGATAAACAGGGCTTTGTACGACAAACTCACACAATCTGAGTGCGGTGTCCCGTTGAACCGCTCCCGGAGGTCCCTGTGCCGCGTCTGTTCTCGCGCCCCCGCCTGCGCAGCACCGCGGCCCTCTTCACCACCCTGTCGGCCCTCGTGGCGACCTCCCTCGTCACCGGCCCCTCGGTCGCCGAGCCGTTCTCGGCGACACCCTGCGCCCTCCAGCGCACCGTCGCCCACCACTCGGAGGGCCTGGACACCTGGAACGCCGCCTATCCGCGCCCGACCCGCGCGCTGGACGCGGTGATGATCTTCCTCTCCTTCCCCGACTCCGTCCCGCTGACCACCCCCGCCAGGCTGGCCGCCGACCACTTCCCGGCCACCAGCCGCTTCTTCGAGCGCGCCTCCTACGGCCGGTTCACCCTGCGCCCGCACCCGCTGCGGCACTGGACCCGGATGCCGAAGTCGTCCACCTCGTACGTCATACAGCGCGACTGGAGCGCCCCGCACCGCGCCGCCTATCTGCACGACGCGCTCGCCGCGGCCGACATGCAGGTCGACTTCTCCCGCTACGACGTCGTCTACTTCGTCGCCGACCCGGACGCGCCCGGCGTGGACTCGGACGCGACGAAGGTGGTGAACCTGGACACCCCGCTGCGGGCCGACGGCACGGACATCCGGCGGGTCGTCACGGTGTTCGAGCAGCACCCGCCGGACCGGCTGGTTCTGGCCCATGAGACCGGGCACGTCTTCGATCTGCCGGACCTCTACCACCGGCCGGTGGACGGCAAGGGCGACTGGGACACGTACGTCGGCGACTGGGATCTGATGGGCAGCCAGTTCGGGCTGGCGCCGGATCTCTTCGGCTGGCACAAGTGGAAGCTCGGCTGGCTGGAACCGAGGCAGGTGACCTGCGTACGGCGGAGCGGGCCGACCTGGCTGACGTTGGAGCCGCTCGGTGCGGGGCCGGGTGTCCCGGCGACGGGCGCCGCCGGGGCGCCGGCCTTCGGGCTCGGCCACGGGACCGAGCTCGCGGTCGTCCGCACCGGCGCCGACAGCGCGCTCGCCTTCGAGGCGCGTGGTCCGGTCGGCAACGACACGGCGGCCTGCCGGCCGGGCATCCTCGTCTACCGGATCAGCGGCGCCGCCGAGTCCGGCCGCGGGCCCGTCGAGGTGATCGACGCCCACCCGCACACCGACGCCTGCTGGGAGAACTCCGTCTATCCACCCCTCGCGGACGCCCCGGTCGCCCTCGGCGAGAGCTTCACGGTGCCCGGCGAGAACGTCCGGGTGGAGGTGGAGGGGCGGACGGCTTCGGGGGCGTGGACGGTGAAGATCACGGTCGGGTGACCGCTCGGCCTGAGCGAGCGGACACATGAGCACGCGGACACGACGAAGGCGAGACCAGTTCGCGTTTTCCGCGAACCTGCCTCGCCTTCGTCATCGTGCGCCGCCAGGGACTCGAACCCCGGACCCGCTGATTAAGAGTCAGCTGCTCTAACCAACTGAGCTAGCGGCGCCTGCCGACGTCTAGACCTTAGCACCCTGATCCGCCGGGGGAAAAATCGATATCCGCACCGCTGCGCGGGCCGCCCGGACGGCCGCCCAGAGCAGGAATTCCGGGCCCGGCAGCCAAGGTCGGCGGGTCTCCGGGGCGACCAGCCAGCGCGCGTCGGGGCGGCCGGGAGAGCCGTCGGCGGCCAGGGGTGCGGGGACGGTCACCGCGTCCCCGATGCCGTGGCACAGCAGCGGCGGGATCGTGGCCGTACGGCCGAACTCCTCCCAGTGCAGCAGCGAGGGCAGCCGCTGTGCCGTGCCGGGCGGGGCGAACAGGAGCATCCGGCCCCGGAACGCCGCGACCGGCCCTGATCCCGGGCCCTGTGCCCACAGCCGGTCGACCATGCGGCGCCCGAAGACCGCCGGCGCGCTGACCACGTCGAAGGCGGAACCGCAGGGCAGGACGACCGGCGCGTCCGGCCGCTCCTCCCAGAGCGCCAGAGTGCTGCGCGGATGTGTTCCGGCGGAGGCGAGCCAGGCCGCTCCGTCCGGGGTGATGTGTGCCTGCTCATCCCGTGGACTGCTCATGGGGATATGTGTACGGGCTGTGAGTGCGCGGTTTCCTGGAGTTGCCGAAAAGTCGGACATGGGGGAGTCAGGGGGAGTATCTTGCCCGCCTGGCATATGCCGCGACGGGGGATTCGGGACGCCTCAGGGTGCCGCTGTGGACCCGGGTGCCTCGGGGGACGCCCCAGGAGGCCTCGGGCGCCCCGGTGGAGGCTTTGGAGGCTTTGGGCCCCCGGGGAGTAGCCCCTGGGAGGCCCCCCAGGGAGGCGTCTCACACCGGGTCGGTGGTCCCCCGGCCCTCCACGTCGCCGCGCAGCAGGTCCCGGCCGTACTCGACCATCTTCTTCGCGTAGTCCTCGGTCCACTCGGCCCGCGCCGCGATGTCCGCCGGGGTCAGCCGGTCGAAGCGGCGTGGGTCGGCCAGCTGGGCCGCCGCGATCGCCTGGAACTCCACGGCACGGTCGGTGGCCGCGCGGAACGCCTGCGTCAGTTCCGTCGCACGGGCCAGCAGCTCCCGGGGGTCGTCGATCGACTCCAGGTCGAAGAAGTGCTCGGGATCCGCGCCGGCCTGCGCGGGCTCGAAGAGCAAAGGCGCGGGGCGTAGCCGCGGTTCGTTCCGACGCGGCGTGGGCTCCGCCATGTCTTGTCCTCCTCGTACGTCACGGATGACCTGTCTGGAAACGTGCCACCATCCATTGTCCCGCGCCCACGCAAGAGCGCCGAGTGACACCGACGGTGGCTCCGGACACTCCAGCGGTATCAAGGTCCCCAAGGTGCGCGATGTTCCCCGTGCAGGCCTGCTCCTGGACGGTCGATCGGCTCATCAGCCGTATGCGGTCGGGGGCGTCAGCCCTGACCTCCCGGACTTCCACGAAGGGGTACGCGAGCACATGCGGACGGGTTCCTGACCCCGCGCGGTGCCCGATGGCACGGCACCGTGGATGCTCGACACCAGGAGGTGGCCGGGCTCGTTGTCCCCATACGCCGACCGGCTGCTCGACATGGGCGCGGTGCTCCTCAGAGACCCGCGGCACTTCTTCCGCTCGTACTCGGCCGGGGAGCTCGGCCGCCTGATGTCCCGACCCGCGAGGAGCGTCACTGCCCCATGACAGACACGACCACCGCCCGCCGGCACGAGCTGAACCTGTACCGCCAGTACTTCGACCTGGTCGCGGCCGGCCGCAAGACGATCGAGGTCCGGGTGCGGTATCCGCACCTTGAAGGCATTGCCGCCGGCGACGTGATCCGGTTCCGCGTCAAGGGCACCGACGAGACGTGCGACGTCCGGGTGCTGCGAGTGACGGAGCACCCGGGCTTCGAGGCGCTGCTCGACGGCGAGGGACCGGCGAACGTTAACCCGACCAGCACTCGCGAGCAGCAACTCGCGAACATCCGCGGCATCTACCCACCCGAGAAGGAAGCACTCGGCGCCCTCGCGATCGAGATCGAGCGGCTCGGCCCGTAGTACCCCCGCGGAAGCTCAGGGGATCTTGTTGCAGGAGTGGAAGCCGAGCACCGGGACTCAGGCCACCGCGCCAGCCACGGTGAGGCCTTCAACTCGTCGTCAGTCCGGGCATGGAGTGCCGTTGCGAGGGTGTCCAGGTCGTTGGTCACACATCGACGTTGGACGCCCTCGTCTCATGTCCGCAGGCGATCCCCTGGACTCATTCAGGGATCCGGGGCGTGTCCGCTGCGGTGACTATGCGTCACGGTGATTTCGCAGGGCCTGGATGAGCCAGGGGTACACCGGGATCAGGTTCGGTACCACCTGCCAGCCGTTGACGATCCACACCAGCCGCCAGTATCGGTCCACCTGGGGATCGTGCGCCTCTTCGAACTGCTGGGCCATCCAGTCCCGGAATTCTGTGTCAGGGGTGCGCGCGAGCACCTCGGCGAAGCGGTGCACGAGGTCGTCGATGACGGGTGCGCCCCTGTCGCTGAGCGGGTCGATGCCCGACTCCATGGCCTCGGCCACCTTCTGACGGGTGAATTCCATCAGTTCCTCGCCGGCATCGCATTCGATGTCGAGCGGGCGCCCGGCGGCCTGACGTACGGCTGTCCGGCGCATCCGGGCACGGAAATCCTCGTCGCCGACCAGCTCGGCGAGCTCCACCCACGCGGCGACCTGCTCGCTGGTCGGATCATCGGGGAGGTCGGGAGTGGCAGCGCGAACCATGGCCACCGCGGTCGGGTCGGCATCCACTGTGCCGAAGGTGCCCTCCACGAAATCGTCGATCAAACGTCGGCGTTCCTCGCCGGACAACTGCGTGAGCCTGTGCATGAGTGTGGTCTCCTTGGGACTGGACCCGCGTCTGGCCACGACTCGCAGAACGCTCCGACGCAGTTGCAGCATCCGGATCTGGACGTCCACGGCGTCGGCGTGCGCCGCGGCGACTTCCGCCACCGAGAGCTCGCGGTCCAGTACCCGTTGAATCGTGGCCAGGTCCATGCCCAGCTCGCGCAGGGTGCGGAGAAGTTCCAGACGAAGCAGTGCGTCGAGGTCGTAGAGCCGGTAACCGGCGGGACTACGGGTGGTCGGCGCTACCACCCCCGAATCGGAGTAGAACCGGATGGTCCTCACAGACAAGCCGGTCCGCCGGGAAAGCTCCCCGATCGAGTAGAGGGTCGTAACGTCCATGTCCCCCACTCTGCTGTCTCCAGTCACTGGAGACTCAAGGCCATTCCCCAGCGGTGCCCCGACCGAGACGTCCTCCGAGTTGCTGAAGCACGCGTCCTGCGCATGACCGGCCACCGCAGGGTCGCCACGCTCAAAGCCCCGTAGGCGTCACGGGCGCCAGGTCACCCGGTGGTTGGACAGGTGGTCGTAGGTGGTCATCATGGCCTCCCAGCCGTCCGGGAACTTCACCACCGTGCCCAGCTGGACCGGTTCGGTGGACGGGTAGGCGTCGAGGAGGTCGGGGACGCCCGCGCGGCAGACCATGATGCAGGCGTGCCGGTGGCGGGAGGCCAGGACGCACAGGCGGCCGGTCTCCAGGTGGAACGCGGTGGCGTCGGGGCGGCCGGAGAGCGGGTGGAGGACGACCGTGACGTCGTACTCGCGGCCCTGGAGGCGGTTGGCCGTGTCGACCGTCACGTCCGTGACGCCCAGCTCGGCCAGTGCCGCGCGGACCGCTGCTGCCTGGTCCCGGTGGGCGGTGCCGACCGCGATCCGGTCGGCGGTGAGGGGTGTGGGGTCGGGGGAGCGCTCCGAGGTGGCCGCGCCGCCCCGGTCCAGCAGCCGGCGTACGACCGTCGCCACCGCCCGCACCGCCTCGGGATCCGTGCGCGGGGTGTACCGCGCGGGCAGCTCCAGCAGGCCCCAGCCCGACACGGCCGCCTCGTCGATCACCTGGTCGGGTCCCGAACCGTCCGAGGGGACCGCGAAGGCGAGGCGGCGGTCGTCGTGGCCGGTGCCGCTGCGGAAGGGCGCGTACGGGTAGAAGGCGTCCGAGACCAGTGGGGCCGCCGACGCCGGCAGGCGCCAGGACACCGGCAGTCGGTGCTGCGGCAGCTCGGGGTTGTGCGCGAGCAGGGTCGTCACGGCGGAGCCCGACGGGTCGTACGACAGGCCCGCCCACTGCTCGCCGCCGACGATCGAGAACGGGTCCAGCTGGCCCGGGTCGCCCACGAACAGCGCCCGCTCGAAGAGACCGGCCACGGCGAGCAGCGCGTCGGAGCGCATCTGGTACGCCTCGTCGACGATCGCGTGCCGCCACGGCTCGTCGACCTTCACATGCCCCCACTTCGCGGCCGTCGAGATCACCACCGCGAGGCCGCCGAGGTCGGACGCCTTCGAGGACTTCCGTACGTTCGGCAGGTCGTCGAGCGCCTTGTCGTACGGGTCGCTGTCGCTGCTGTGCAGCCGGCCGACCGGCAGGTCGGGGCTCTTCTCGGAGAGCCGCAGCACCAGGTCGTCGACCTGGGCGTTGGTCTGGGCGACCACCATCAACGGGCGTCCGGCGTCGGCGAGTTCGAGCGCGGCCCGGACGACGAGCGTGGACTTGCCGGCGCCGGGCGGGGAGTCGACGACGACCCCGCGGTGGGTGCCGTGCAGGGTGTCGTGGAGGATCGCCTCGGTGGCGCGGGAGGCCGCGGCGCCGGGATCGAAGGGCTGAGCCGTCACCAGGTCTCCTTCGAGGTCAGGCCGGGGAGGAATCGAACCCCTGCGGAGCAGGGCAGCGGACGGGGTTTCGCCTCAAGGGCGAAAGACCGGTTACACGATCGGGCAAGCTGCGTACCGTGCGTAGCGAGAACCAAGCACGTACGACGCGCTGAGCGAGAGACAAGTCGGCGCACACCGACGCTTTCGGGTAACCGGGCAGGTTCCGTCCCGGCTGGTGCTGAGGGAGTAAGACCTTTCTGGTCGCTGACCAGTGGGGCTTCCTGAGCCAGGAATCCCCCTGATTCAGCTGGGGGAGGGTTCAAAGGGTGTCCTCCTCGGTCACGGGGTCGGGATCGGGAACCGTCGCCTCACCGGGCGGTCCGCCGTGCGTCCACGGGGTGTCCTCCGGGTCGGGCAGCTTCGCGCCGCCGCGCTGCTCGTGCTCGAAGAGGGTGAAGCAGACCCGGTCGCCCTTCTCCGGCACCGATCCGGGCTCAGGCTCCTTGCCGCGGCCCATCTTGTCGACGATCCGGAGGACGAGCAGGCCCTCCGCTTCCGGGCCCGCGGACTCCGAGCCCTCCGTTTCCGGGCCCGCGACCTCCTGACACGCAGCCTCCGGGTTCGCAGCCTCCCGGCCCGCGAACGCCTGGCCCACGAACTCGGCGGCCTGCGGTTTCCCGCCCAGGGACCGGTACACCTTCGTACGCGCGCCCAGCTGTGGCCGGTCGTCCGTGCGGACGGTCACCAGCGGGCGGGGGCTGGGCCGCTTGCTCTCGCTGTACGCCATGACGACATCCGTGACCTCGCCGGCGAACGCCTCCCCGGCCAGCCGCCGCCCCGCCATCACCAGCGGGTCGTCGAGGGCCTCCTGGGCTTCCAGGCGGGCCTGTTCGCGTTCGCGCGCGGCGAGCTTGTTCGCGGCGGTGACCGCGTCGTCGCGGCGCGGCTGCGGAGGCTCGCCGGCCAGGACACGGTCGCGGTGGGCGGTGAACGACCAGCGGTCGCGGGTCCACCGCTCCTCGACGTGCGCGCCCTCCGGCAGCGCCCGCAGCAGGTCCAGGCCCCGCCACACCGCGTCCCAGGTGGGGCGGGTCTGGCTCTCGATCAGGGTGCGCAGCTCGTGCTCGGCGGCGGTGAGGATGCCGAGCCGGTCGTCGGCCTGCGGGCCGTCCTCGGCTGCGGCGAGCGCGGTGCGGGCATGGTCGTAGCGCTCGATGGCGGGGGCGAGGAGTTTGTTGTCGAACGCCGGGTCGGTGGCCGGGCCGGCGGGCGGGCACACCAGCCGGCCGTGCGTGTCCCGGCCGAGTTCGGCCTCGACGGCCGCCTCGGCGCCGGAGATCCCCTCGGGCGGGTCGATCCAGGCGAGCAGCGCGCCCAGATGCTGGTCCTCCAGGGTGGACTGGCCCGTGGCCCAGTGCCGGGCCAGCACGTCCGTCATGGCCAGCAGCAGGGAGGAGCCGGGCACCCGGGCGCGCTCCCCGAAGTGGGTCAGCCACCGGCCGAGCAACGGCAGCCGGGGCGGCGCGGGGTAGGGGGTCTCCGGGTCCTGTTCCGCCGTACGCCGGAAGCGCAGGGAGCGCCCGAGCAGCCGTACGAACTCGATGCCCGCGCGGCTCGGCACGATCAGCTGCGGGGCGTCCGCGCACAGGTCCACCTCGACCTTGACCCGTTTGCCGGTCTCCGGGTCGGTCTCGGTGCGTTCGGCGGCCTCGACGGATTCGGCGTACGTGTCGACGTACGGCAGGACGAGGTCGGCGAGTTCGGCGAGGAACGCGAACCTGAGGTCGCGGTCGCGGGGCTGTGGTACGACCATCAGCCGCGGGGCGTCCCGGTCGGTGCCGACCAGCGCGCCGAGCGGGGCGCCGGCCTCACCGGCGGTGGTGAGCGGCACGAAGACCAGCGGATGGTCGGACAGCCGCCGGTGCCGGACGGTCGCGGCGGGCTGGGCCCGGCCGGTGCTGACCGCTTCGAGGCGGGCGAGGGCGGAGATCAGTGACACTCCGTCACCTCCTGGGCGGGGGCCGTGCTGTCGCGGGTTGCACTTTCGTGGCGTGCACCCTCGTCGGCCGTGTCCGCTCCCCGCTGTCCGAGGGCCGTGCTCTCGTGGGTCGCACCCTCGTGGCGTGCACCCTCGTCGGCCGTGCCCCCTCCCCGTTGTCCGAGGGCCTCCGCCCGGAGTTCCGCGGCTCTCCTGAGCGCCGCCACTGCCGGGTCGTCCGGGTCGCCGGCCTCGCCGCGGGCCGCCGCCAGGACGTCCTCGACCGTGGCCAGGCCGCCCAGTTCGGCGCGGACCGAACGGCCGAGGGAGGTCACCGCACCGGCCGAGCGGGAGCGGGCGCGGCAGTGGAAGGCCAGCTCGCAGGCGGACAGGCACTCGGGCGCGTACGTCGCCGGGACCGCCTCGACGGCCGCCGTGAGCTTCTCGGGGGGCAGCTCGGGGGAGAAACAGGTGCCTTCGGGGAGGGCGTCGGCGATGTCCCCGAGGCGGGTGAGGCGGGTCAGCTGGCGGGCGGTCACCGCACGCTGCTTGCGGATGTCGACGGCGGACGCGGTGGCCAGGTTGGAGAAGTCCCTGGGGCAGACCAGCAGGACGTGATGGCGTACGCGCGCGGGCGGGTCCAGTCGGGCGGCGGTTTCCTCCAGCGCCAGTACGTACACCGCGGCCTGTCGGGCCGCCGCGCCGGCCTTCGCCGGGTCCGCGGAGCCGTCCAGCATCGGGAAGGACTTGATCTCGACGACCGTCCAGCTGCCGTCCGGGTGCACGACCACCGCGTCCGGCTCCAGGAAGGCGGGGGAGCCCGCGACGTCGAGCGCGAGCATCGGGTGGTCGAGCAGGGTCCAGGCGCCGGCCGCGGTGGCCTCGCGCAGGGCGAGGGCCGTACGCGCCGTCCGGCCCTCGGGGCCGATCGCGGTGAGGTCGGGGACCTCGGCGTCCGACGGCGGTCGGGCCTTGTGGTCCAGCTTCTCGTGCACCAGCCGCAGCAGCTCCGCGCCGCCGTCCGACTTCACCCGCGCCTCGAACGCGTTACCCCGGGTCAGGGCGAACTGCGACTGACCGAAAGCGGAGGGCGCGCCCAGCGCGCTCGCCAGCGCCGTCTTGTTCACCCCGGCACCGTCGAGGATCGCGCGCCGCCGGCAGCCGGGGTTGGCGGCGAGCGCCGCCAGGGCGCGGGCGTCCAGCGCCTTGGCCGGGACCTCGGGACCGCGCAGCTCAGCGAGCCGGTGCCGGAGCGCTCTCCCCGGTGTCCGTGGGGGAGGCACTTGGCTCGGCTCCGCCTGCGAACCGGGAATCGCGCTGCCGTGGAATGTGCTCACCCGCGGAAGTCTTGCATCCGGCACTGACAATTGAGGCAGGTGCGTCGGCAGAGCCCGCCGTGCCGCCCGCGAACCGGGCCCGCAGGCGCGCCTTCGCCCACTCCGCGGCGCGTATGACGTACGGCGCGAGCAGCAGTCCGACGCCCATCACGGCAGCGCCCGCGACCGCGTCCAGGAAGTAGTGGTTCGCGGTGCCCATCACCACGATCGTCGTCACCAGCGGGTAGACGACAGCGGCGGCTTTGGCGGTACGCGTCGTGCCGTAACGCCACAGCAGCACTCCGCACCACAGCGCCCAGCCCACGTGCAGGCTCGGCAAGGCGGCGTACTGGTTGGTCATACCGCCAAGTCCCCGTGGGGCGCTGGCTTCGCCGCCCCACCAGCCGTACGAGCTGTACTGGGCCATCGTGTCCACGAAGCCGTAGCCCGAGGAGAGCAGGCGGGGCGGGCAGGTCGGCAGCAGGGTGAAGCCGATCAGGCCGATGAAGGTCGATGTCATCAGCCAGGTCCGGGCCATCCGGTAGTGCACGGCGTGCGACCGGAACACCCAGATCAGGACGGCGGGCGTGACCAGGTAGTGCAGCGACGCGTACCAGAAGTCGGCCGGTACACCCAGCCAGGCCTTGCTCGTGAACAGTCGGTTGAGCGGGTGCTCGGCGTTGATGTGCAGGAACTTCTCGATGCGCAGGATCGTCAGACCGTGGTCGACGGCGCCGCTCACGTCGCCCCGCGCCAGCAGCCGGCCCGCCGAGTAGCAGGCGTACACCAGGACGATCAGTGGCAGCTCGGTCCACCAGCGCAGCCGGGTGCGTGGGGCTGTCTCGATGCCCGGTGTCATGGTCTGCGGCATCCGATCGCCTCCCCCTTCGTCTCGCGTGCCCGGTGATGTCTGGCCCGTCGGGCCACTTTACGGCCTGTTCCCACTCCTGCGTGGATCGCCCCCGGCCCTCAAAGACGCAGAGATCGCCCGTCGGGTTGCCCCTGCACAGGGTGCGGGATGATGGAAGGGTTTTCCGCCTCCGCATTCATCCGGAAAGGTCCCCCATGGCACCGCGCATCCTGCTGGCCCGGCACGGACAGACGGAGTGGTCGCTGTCCGGACAGCACACCGGCAGGACCGACCTCCCCCTCCTGGAGGAGGGCAGGCGCGGCGCCGAACTGCTCGGCGAGCGCCTGCACCGGGCGCCGTTCGACAGCCTCGACGGGGCCGAGATACGCACCAGCCCGCTGGCCCGCGCGCGGGAGACGTGCCAACTCGCCGGCTTCGGTGAGCGGGCGCGCACCTGGGACACGCTCATGGAGTGGGACTACGGCGCCTACGAGGGCCTGACCCCCCAGGACATCCAGGCCCTCCGGCCCGGCTGGCTCATCTGGCGCGACGGCGTGCCGGAGGGTGAGTCCCCCACCGAGGTGACGGCCCGCGCGGACGAGGTGGTCGCGTGGGCGCGGGAGGCCGACCGGGACGTGCTGGTCTTCGCGCACGGGCACATCCTGCGGTCCATAGGCGCGCGTTGGCTCGGCCTGCCGCTGGACTTCGCGGCGCGCATCCGGCTGAACCCGGCCTCGCTGTCGGTCCTCGGCTGGGCGTACGGCGAACCGGCCATCGAGAGCTGGAACGACCTGGGACACCTGTGACGGCCTGGGGCACCTGTGACGGCCTGGCGCACCTGTGACGGCCTGGCGCACCTGTGACGATCTGTTGCACCCGTGGCGATCCGGCACGCCAGTGACGATCTGTTGCACCCATAGCGACCTGGGGCACCCGTGACGGTCTGGCGCACCTGTGACGGCCTGGGGCACCTGTGACGATCTGACGCACCCGTAACGACCTGGCTCACCTATAACGACCTGGCTCACCCGTCCGGACCCGGTGGCCGGCTCAGGCGGTACGCGGCAGTGAGCCGTGCCTCTCCAGGAACGCCGGCACGCCCGATGCCCGCCGGTGCGGCCGCAGCACTCTCGCCGTGCCCGCCAGCATCGTCTGGATGCGTGACGACTGGACCTCGTTCAGCAGGTCCAGCACCTTCATGCCCGCCGCGGCGGCCTCGTCGGGACGGCCCCCACGCGCGAGGTCGTCGGCCAGCTCCGCCGTGTACAGGGCGATGTTCCGGGTGAAGTGCGGGTCCTGTAGGTCGGCCGCCCGGCGCGCGTGCCGGGCCGCGCGCCGCCAGTCGCCCAGCACCGACCAGCACTGTGCCTCCAGGCCCTCCAGCTCGGCCTCCCCGTAGAAGCTCATCCATTCGGGGTCGGCGTCCGAGAGGCCTCGCTCATAGAAGGCCTGTGCGCGGGCGAGCGTCTGTTCGCAGCCGGTGCGGTCGGCCAGCCCGGCCCAGCCGCCCGCCTCGCGCAGCGCGAGCAGCGACATCAGCCGGGCGGAGCCCAGCGGGCGGGCGACGCGTTGCGCGGCCTGGGCCGCGCGGACCGCCTCACGGGGCCGTCCGGCGTCGCGCGCGAGGAACGCCGTGTTGCAGAAGGCGTGCGCCTCCAGGGCGTCGTCGCCGCTCACCCGGGCGGTCGCGAGGGCCTCCGCGTAGTGCGAGCGGGCGTCGTCGTAGCGGCCCGAGTCGTGGGCCAGCCAGCCCACCGAGATGGCCAGTTCACCGGCCCCGGAGTGGAGCCGGTCGGCGGTCTTCTGCCGGGTCACACCGGCGTCCAGCAGCGCGTACGCAGCGCGCAGCGGAACCGCCGCGCGCCGGTAGAGACCGTCCGCGCCGTGCCGGTCGTCCAGATGCCGGATTCTGCGGACGGCCTCCTCGAGCGCGCTCGCCTCGCTCCCGCCGACCCGGCGGAGGGGGCGGTCCGCGGCCGCGGCGTCGAAGGCGAGCCCCAGGGGGCCCAGCGAGGCGGCGGCCACCGTGGTGCCCCCGCCGGTCATGAATGCGCGACGCAGCACGTCGCTCTCCTCGTAGTTGTCGTGCGTCTCGTACGGTCCCTGTGTCCCGTACGGACCCTGCGTGTCCTGCGTCTCCTGCGTGTCATACGTCTCCTGCGTGTCATACGGCTCGTCCGTCCCCCGCGTCTCACCCGGCGAGCACGCCGGGTTCGAGGCGTGTGCAGGAGGCGCGTCCTCAGCTGCGCTCGCCTGGCGTCCGCGGACGGACGAGCGGGGCGCGAACCCGAGGTCGGTGAGCGTGCGGCCGGGGAACATGTGCAGGAACACCCGTTCGTATGCGTAGTTGGGGCAGCGGATCTCCCCGGCCTCGACCCGGCCGACGTACCGCGCGTCACAGCTGACCCGCTCGCCGATCTCGTTCCCGGCCCGCCGTACCGCCGCGGCGAACTCGGCAGGCGAGCGCTGTCCGCGCAACTCCCGGAAGGCGAGATTGGGCCGTGGTGGTGTGGGGGGCTGGGGCGAGGTCGCCTTTGACGACGTCATGGCCGGGTCCTCTCGTGCGAACCGTCGAACCATGCCGGGAGCGGAGCGAATGCGCAGCGAGTTGATGATGTGTCGACGTGTTCGCCCTGGTCTCCGGCGGGCAAGAACGTACCTGCTGTGCACGGCCCGCCACACAGGGTTTGGCCACAAACCGGATATCTCCTCCGAGATCTGCCATGAACTGCCATCCTTGCGGCGGACTTCGGCCGTAGCCGTTGACGCGTCGCCGCGTTGAACAGGGTGGACCGGGAGCCCGTTGGCTCCCGGCCCGTTCGTGGGAGGAGGGTTCCGTAGTGGAGGCCGGGATGGAGACCAGTCAGAGCATCGATCCGTGTACGCGGGACGCGTCCAGCGCGCCGCCTTCCTGTCCGGACACCGCGTGCGATCTCGTCACGGTGCCGACGCGACAGGGGCTGGAGGCGGTCGACATCCTGCGGCGGGGGGTGGGCGACGCCGTGGGGCCCGTACTGCACGACGGCGGCGGCGACACGCTGGGGTTCCTGGTTCCGCCGGGCACCGCGGCGGCCTGGGACATGCCGGGGAGCACCTGCACGGAGACCGACCGGCGGGGCCTGAGGCCCAGCCCCTTGTCACCGGTCGAGGGCTCGGACTGGCTGCTGCCGCCGGGGGACGCGGACCTCGCGACGGATCCGGCGGTGCTGCGGGCGGCACTGGGGGAGGCGGCACGGCTGATCGAGGTGGCGGACAACTGCCGGTGACCCGGCAGGAGATCGCTGGGCCGTCCCTTCAGAGGCATATGCCGGTGAACCGCGTACACGGTCGCTGAGTCGTCCCGGGTGCGGCACCCGATAATGGCCCCATGGGAAAGTCCAGGAACCCCCGGCGCCAGGGCGCGGCCGTGAGCGCCGTCGTCGAGGCCGTCGACGGTGGGCTCGCGGAGCTCATACCCGACCGGGACCGGGCGCGGGCCTGGACGTTGCTCGTCGACGGGGCGCCGCAGTCGCATGTCGATCTGGACGATCCGGCGTATCTGTCCTTCGAGTACCAACGTCGGCTCGGGCATGTCATCGACCTGATCGCCCCGTCCGGCCGGCCCGTGCACGCCGTGCATCTGGGCGGTGGCGCGCTGACCCTGGCCCGGTACGTCGCCGCCACCCGCCCCCGCTCCACCCAGCAGGTCGTCGAGCGGGACGCGGCCCTGGTCCAACTGGTCCGCCGGGAGCTGCCGTTGGCGCCCAACGCGCGGATCCGGGTCAGGTCGGCGGACGCCCGCGAGGGCCTGGCGAAGGTGCCCGACGGCTGGGCCGACCTCGTCATCGCCGATGTGTTCGGCGGGGCCCGCACCCCCGCCCACCTCACCTCGACCGAGTTCCTCGACGAGGTCCGCCGGGCCCTGAAGCCGGGCGGTTGCTACGCCGCGAACCTCGCCGACGGGCCGCCGCTGGCCCATCTGCGCGGCCAGATCGCCACCGCGGCGGCCCGCTTCCCGGAACTCGCGCTGGTCGCCGACCCGACCGTGCTGCGCGGCAAACGCTTCGGCAACGCGGTCCTCGTCGCCTGCGACCACCCGCTCCCGCTCGCCGAACTCACCCGCCGCGCCGCCTCCGACCCGCACCCGGGTCGCGTCGAACACGGCAAACAGCTCACCGACTTCACGGGCGGGGCCGTGCCGGTGACGGACGCGGGGGCCGTGGCGTCGCCCGCACCACCGCCGTCCGCCTTCCGTTGACCAGCTGACTCGGCAGTTCGTCCTGGCGGCTCAGCAGTTCCCGATCTCCACCCGGTCACGCGGTGTGTACGACACCGGGGCGCGACACCCCCCGTCGGGTGCCGCGCCCCGCCCCGCTCCCCCAGGGTGTTAGTCCGTGGCCGCCAGCGGCGGCAGATCCGCCGAAGTCACCGGCGGGAGGGCGCCCGTCCGGGCCGCCTGGGCGTACCAGTGGGCGCTCGACTTGGGGGTCCGGGTCAGGGTGGCGTAGTCGACGTAGACCGCGCCGAAGCGCTTGCCGTAGCCGTAGGCCCACTCGAAGTTGTCCATCAGGGACCACAGGTAGTAGCCGCGGACGTCCGCGCCGTCGGTGATGGCCCGGCGGACCGCCGAGAGGTGGCCGTGCAGGTAGCCGATCCGCTCCGGGTCGTGCACCCGGCCGTCGGGGTCGGGCTTGTCGTCGTAGGCCGCACCGTTCTCGGTGATGTACAGCGGCAGGCCCGGGGCCTCGCGGGTGTAGCGCATGATCAGGTCGTGCAGGCCGGTCGGGTCGATCGTCCAGCCCATCTCCGTGCGCTCGCCCGGCGTCTGGTGGAAGGCGACGTCGTCCGCGCCCGGCCAGGGGGAGTGGGAGCTGGCACCGTGGCCGTCGACCCGCGGGCCGTCCGCCTCCGGGTCCGTCGCCGCGACCAGCGCCGGGGTGTAGTAGTTGAGGCCCAGCGCGTCCAGCGGCTGGTGGATGGCGGCCAGGTCACCGTCCTGCACGTACGACCAGTCCGTGACCAGTTCCGTCGCCGCGTACAGCGTCTCCGGGTACGCGCCGTGCAGCATCGGCCCGTGGAAGACCCCGTTGGCCAGGTCGTCGATCTTCCGGGCCGCCGCCAGGTCCGCCGGGTCCTGCGAAAGCGGCCGGACCACCGAGGAGTTGAGGCTGACCGCGACCGAGTTGCGGGCCGGCATCACCGAACGCAGGGCCGTGGTGCCCAGGCCGTGCGCCAGGTTCAGGTGGTGCGCGGCCTTCAGGGACGCAGCCGCGTCCGTACGGCCCGGGGCGTGCACGCCGGAGGCGTAGCCCAGGAAGGCACTGCACCACGGCTCGTTGAGCGTGATCCACTGCTCCACCCGGTCGCCGAGCGCCTCGCCGACGATCTGCGCGTACTCCGCGAAACGGTACGCCGTGTCGCGCTCCGGCCAGCCGCCCGCGTCCTCCAACTCCTGCGGCAGGTCCCAGTGGTAAAGGGTGACGGCGGGCTTGATGCCGTGCGCGAGGAGCTCGTCGACCAGCCGCCGGTAGAAGTCCAGACCCCGCTGCACCGCCGGACCGCGGCCCGTCGGCTGTACCCGCGACCAGGAGATCGAGAAGCGGTACGCCGTCAAGCCCAGATCCGCCATCAGCGCCACGTCGTCGCGGTAGCGGTGGTAGTGGTCGACGGCGATGTCACCGGTCTCGCCATCAGCCGTCTTGCCCGGCGTGTGACTGAAGGTGTCCCAGATGGAGGGCGTACGGCCGTCCTCCCGCACCGCCCCTTCGATCTGGTACGCGGAGGTCGCGGCGCCCCAGAGGAAGGCGGGCGGGAAGGTCACCGGGGTGTCCGGCTTTTCGGACTCAGGCATGGAAGCGCTCCCAAGGAGGTCGAGGAGACCGACGAGTGAATGGGGGGAGGGGAGAGGCAGAGAAGAGAAGAGAAGAGAAGAGAAGGGGGAAAGGGGGCTGGGACGGCGGTGGCCCAAGCCCCTTGGGGAAGGGGACCCAGCCCTTGGGGAAGGGGACCCAGCCCTTGGGGAAGGGGACCCCGCCCCTGGGGACCAGCGCCTAGCCCTTCACGGCGCCCTGCATGATGCCGCCCACGATCTGCTTGCCGAAGATCGCGAAGACCAGCAGCAGGGGCAGCGTGCCCAGCAGCGCGCCCGCCATGATCAGGGACTGGTCCGGGGTGAAACCACGGCCCAGGCCCGCCACCGCGACCTGCACGGTCGGGTTGCCGTTCTGGGTCAGCACCAGGAACGGCCACATGAAGTCGTTCCATGTCTGTACGAACATCAGCATGCCGAGGACGGCCATCGCCGGCCGCGCCACCGGGAACACGATGTGCCACACCACGCGCCAACTGCTCGCACCGTCCACCCGGGCCGCCTCGATGATCTCGTCCGGCAGGGCCTGGATCAGGTACTGACGCATGAAGAACACACCGAACGCGCTCACCAGCGACGGCAGGATCACCGCCTGCAACTGGTCGGACCAGTCCAGCTTGGCGACCATCATGTACAGCGGGATGATGCTGAGCTGCGGCGGCACCATCATCGTGCCGATCACGATCAGCAGCATGGCGCCCCGCCCCCGGAAGCGCAGCTTGGCGAAGGCGAACCCGGCGATCGTCGACAGGAAGACGATGGTCAGCGAGGAAATCCCCGCCACGAGCGTGGTGTTGAGGAACGCCTCACCGAGGTTGGCGTCCTTCCAGGCGATCTCCAGCTTGTCGAAGAGGCCGCTCCCGAACCAGAACGGCGGCGGGGACTCGGCCAGGCGCTGGTTGTCGCGCGAGGCGGCGATCGCCGTCCACACCAGCGGGAACAGCGAGCCGATGGTGAACAGGGCGAGGATGACGTACGCGATGGGGCCCGCGTGCAACTGCCCTCCCGCGCGCGCCGACTTGGGGCGCCGGGAACGCTTGGGCGGTTTCGGCACCGCGTCGGCCGGGGGTTTCGTCAGGGTCGTCGTCACGGCCGGTTCTCCTTAACTACTGGCGCGCAACCGGCGCGAGATGACGTAATTGATGATCCCGACCACGATGAGGATCAGGAACATCGTCCAGGCGATCGCGGAGGCGCGGCCCAGGTGCTGGTTCACCCAGCCCTGCTCGTACAGGTACAGGCCGAGCGTCTGGAACTGGTGCTCCGCGCCGCCGGACGCGCCCTTGTTGGCGTCGAACAGCAGCGGCTCGCCGAAGACCTGGCTCGCGCCGATGGTCGAGACGACCACGGTGAACAGGATCGTCGGGCGCAGCGACGGCAGCGTGACATGGAGGAACTGCCGCCAGCGGTTGGCGCCGTCCAGGGCCGCCGACTCGTACAGGTCCTGCGGGATCGCCTGCATCGCCGCCAGGTAGATCAGCGCGTTGTAGCCGGTCCACCGCCAGATGATGATCGACGAGACGGCGAACTGCGAAGGCCACTTGTCGTTCTGCCAGTCGATCGCGTCGATGCCGACGAAGTGCAGGGCCCAGTTGATCATGCCGTAGTCACGGCCGAAGAGCAGGACGAACACCAGTGACGCGGCGGCGATGGAGGTCGCGTACGGCGCCAGCATCACGACCCGGTAGAAGGTCGAGGCGCGCAGCTTGTAGTTGAGGATGTGCGCGAGGCCCATCGCCATCGCCAGCTGCGGAACGGTGGAGATGATCCCGATGGTGAGGGTGTTCTTCGCCGCGTTCCAGAAGAAGTCGTCGTCGAAGATCCGGGTGTAGTTGTGCAGCCCCGCCCACTCCATGTCGGTGGGCGCCGTCAGCTCCACCGTGTGCAGCGAGGCCCAGGCCGTGTAGACCAGCGGGAACAGACCGAAGGCGAGGAACAACAGGAAGAACGGCGAGACGAACGCGTACGGGCTCCAGCGCACGTCCCGCTGCCAGCGGCGGGACAGCCGGGTCCGGCGCTTCGTCTCCGCGTCCGCGGGCGTTGCCGGAGGGCGGCCCGGGGCCGCGCCCCCCTCCTTCGCGGGGGGCGCGGCGGTGTCGTGCCGGGTGGTCATCCGGTCACTTCTCCAGGTTGTTGTCGATGGTCTTGGTGGCCGTGTTCCAGGCCTCCGCGGCCGACTTGCCCTTCGTGACCAGGATGACGCCGTTGTCCGTCAGACCCTGCTGGATGATCTGGTCCTTCGGGCCGATCACCTGGGTCGGGATGGACTTGGCGGCCTCGGCGAAGATCTTGCCGATGGGCGAGTCACCGGTCATCGTGTTCTTCGCGTCCGTCACCAGCGGCAGGTCGTAGGAGCCCGGCGTGCTCGGGAAGCTGCCCTGCACGTTGAACAGCTTCGCCAGCTGCTGGGGCGCGGTCAGCCAGGCGGCCAGCTCCTGCGCCTCCTTGACGTGCTTGCCGCTCTTGGGCACGGCCAGGAAGGTGCCGCCCCAGTTGCCGGCCTTGGGCGCCGCGGCCACGTCCCACTTTCCGGCGGACTCCGGCTTCGACTTGCCCTTCAGGTAGCCGAGCATCCACGGCGGGCAGGCCACCGCGGCGAACTTGCTGTTGGCGATCGTCGTGTCCCAGGCCGGCTGGAACTGCGTCTGCGCACCGACCAGCCCGTCCGTGGCGGCCTTCGAGGTCAGGTCGAAGGCGTTCTTGATGGCCGGGTTCGACTTGTAGATGGCCTTGCCGGAGGAGTCGAAGTACTTGTCCTTCTCACTGCTGACGATCGCGTTGAGCAGACCGCCGGGGGAGTCCATGAAGTAGGTGCCCTTGGGAGCCTTCTTCTTGAAGTTCTCGCCGGCCGTGACCAGCTTGCTCCAGTCGCCCGCCCACAGCTTCCCGACCTCCGTGCGGTCGGTCGGCAGACCGGCCTGCTGGAAGAGGTCCTTGCGGTAGCAGATCGCCATCGGGCCGATGTCGGTGCCGAGTCCGACCGTCTGGCCGTCCTTGGTGGTGGCCTGCGACCACTTCCAGTCCAGCCAGGCGCTCTTGCTCACCCCCGGAGCCTTGGAGAGGTCCACGAGCTTGCTCGCCTGGGTCTGCACGACTTCGGCGATGTTGCCGACCTCGACGGCCTGGATGTCCTGCAGACCGCTGTTGGTGGTGAGGTGGTTGACGAGAGCCGGGTAGTAGTTCTCGTTCCGCTCGACGACGTTCTCGGCGATCTTGATGTCCGGGTGCAGCTTCTCGTACTCGGTGTAGAGCCCGGCCTCCTTGAAGCCCTGGGTGCCGAAGAGGCCCAGGGTGACCGTGGTCTTTCCGCTGCCGTTGCCGCCGTCCGAAGACGAACCGTCACCGCCGTCGTTTCCGTCGTCGGCGCAGCCGGCCAGCAGTCCGACGCCCAACGACGCTACGGCCGCGAGGACAACCGCCCGGTTGCGGGCGGATCGGGTACGTGCTCGCATTGCGTCCTCCTGTTGCCCTGACGTGCCGACCCCCCGGCCAACTGCGTTGTTGGGCCCGTTATTTCTAGCTGCGGCTCGGGCGGGGAACGTGCGGGTTGTGTATGTGCCAGGTACCGTGGGAGCGCTCCCACTCGTGATGTGTTGAAGGTTCGTCGGTCCGAGCGGGGGTGTCAAGGGACTGGGGGCGGAGAGATGCGTTCGGTTACCGGGCTGTTAACTGAGACCCGAAGGCAGAGATCCAGCCAGCCCCGCGGTGCCCTCCTGCGGAACGGAGGAGTCCGCCGTGGCCGGTCGCCCCTTCGGTGGGATTCGGCGGGACTGTTAAATTCCAGGCCATCGACAGGGTCAACGGGAGGCGGAGCCCATGGCAAGCCACGGAGCGCGGGGCCGGAGCGGTGGCCGGAGCGGTGGCCGGCCCACCCTCGAAGAGGTGGCGGCGCGGGCCGGCGTGGGCCGTGGCACGGTCTCCCGCGTGATCAACGGCTCGCCCCGGGTCAGCGACGCCACCCGGGCCGCGGTCGAGGCGGCGGTCGACGAACTGGGCTATGTGCCCAACACGGCCGCCCGTGCCCTGGCCGCCAACCGCACCGACGCGATCGCCCTCGTCGTCCCCGAACCGGAGACCCGGTTCTTCGCGGAACCGTACTTCTCGGACATGCTCAAGGGGGTGGGCGCCGAACTGTCGGACACGGAGATGCAGCTGCTGCTGATCTTCGCGGGCAACGACCGGGAACGGCAGCGGTTGGCCCAGTACCTGGCGGCCCACCGGGTCGACGGCGTCCTGCTGGTGTCGGTGCATGCCGACGACCCGCTGCCCGACCTGCTCTCCCAGTTGGAGATCCCGGCCGTGATCAGCGGTCCGAGATCGGCGGCGGAGACCCTCCCGTCGGTCGACTCGGACAACTACGGCGGCGCCCGCTCGGCGGTCGAGCACCTGCTGGCCCACGGCAGCCGGGCGGTCGCCCACATCACCGGCCGCCTCGACGTGTACGGCGCCCAACGCCGCGTCGACGGCTACCGGGCCGCCCTGCTGGACGCGGGGCACGAGCCGGACGAGCGGCTGATCGCGCCGGGCGACTTCACCGAGGAGGGCGGCCGGCGGGCGATGACGAGGCTGCTGGCCCGCCGTCCCGACCTGGACGCGGTCTTCGCGGGCTCGGACGTGATGGCGGCCGGTGCCCGTCAGGTCCTGCGTGAGGAGGGCCGTCGTATCCCCGACGACGTGGCGCTCGTCGGCTACGACGACTCGGCCATCGCCCGCCACATGGACCCGCCCCTGACCAGTGTGCGCCAGCCGATCGAGGAGATGGGCCGCAGGATGATCGACCTGCTGCTGACCGAGATCGCGGACCGCCGTCCGGCGGCCACCCGGGAACTGGAGCGGCGGCAGGTGGTGCTGGCGACGGAGCTGGTGGCGCGGGCGTCGTCCTGACGGACGTCACGGTGCACTTCGGGCGTGTTCCTGACCACGTCATAGTGCACGTCGGGCGTGCTCCTGACCGACCTCGCCGGGTACCCCGGGTGTCGTCCTGAACGACCTCACGGCACATCCGTGTCACCGTCTACGACGTCTTCGGCCAGGTGCTCACCGGCAACGCAAGGATCTGAGCTCGGCATTTGTGGGAGTGGGCGGTCGTAGAACGGGCCACGCGGGTAAACCCGACTGAACGCTTCCGCAAGGTGGGCGAGTGGGTGGCGGGGTCACAGGCGCCGGGCTCAGTCAGGTAGTCCCAGCCGCCACCGTCGCTCGCCGTCCTGCTCCTCCTCGGTCGGTGCCAGTCCGGCCGCCGTGGCGACCGCGGCCGACGCGAGGTGCTCGGGGTGGATGTGGGCGACCACTGTCCGCACGGACCGCCGCCCCAGCCACGCGACGAGCGCCCGCGCCGCCTCCGACGCGAACCCGCGCCCCTGCCACGGCGTCCCGACCACCCAGGCGATCTCCGCGGTGCGTCCCCCGTGTCCCGGTGTGATCGTCGCCTGGACCGTGCCCACGAGGCAGGCATCCGCGCGCAGCCGCAGCCCCCAGTTGCACCAGGACACGGCCGGATCCGGCGCCCCGGCGCCCAGCCGCTCGTAGCGCGTCCGCAGTTCCTCGGCGGTGAGGGGCACGCCCCCGATGAACGCGTGCAGTGCGGGATCGGACAGTACGGCCGCCATCTCCTCGGCGTGTTCGACGCGCAGGGGGAGGAGGTCGAGGCGGGGTGTGGAGAGGGGCTCGGCGGACACGAGTGGCTCGGGCATCGGCCCACCCTACGAGCAGTCATGGGGCAGGACGTGTCGCTCGTACGTCGACGTAAAGCCCCTTTTCGAGGCCGGCGAGGAGCCGGGCTGCTCTTGCCGTCCCGATCGGTGAACGTGCCGTAAAAACAAGGAGGTTGAGGAACCTTCAGGTGACTCGATCCGTCCTGTGAAGAGTCCGCAGAGCCCAGGAAAGGCCATCATGGCAAAGATCATCGTCGCGGCCCCGCCCATCACCGGCGAACTGTCACCGCTGCTGCAACTCGCCCGCGGGCTGGCCGGACGTGGCCACCAGATCACGGTGGTGACCGGCAGCCGCTTCCGCGCGGACGTCGAGAACGCCGGGCTCGCTTTCACGCCGGCCACCGGCCTGGCCGACTTCGACGACCGCCTCCTCGGCCAGGACCCGGAGCGCGCGAAGCTCACCCCCGGGCCGGACATGCTCAACTACGACTGGAGACACGCCTTCATCAACCCCATCCCCGACCAGCACGCCGTTTTACAGCGCCTGTTGGAGCAGGACCCCGACCAGTACCTGGTCTGCAACACCATGTGGCTCGGGGCGCTCCCCACCGCACTGGGCGCACCCGGCCTCCGGCCCCGCCGCTGGGTCGCGGTGACCGCGGTCCCGCTCCCCCTCAGCAGCGACGACACGACCTTCTTCGGGCCGGTGCCGGTCGGGCCCGGAGAGGATCAGAAGGCCGCCAACCGGGCCGGTAACGCCCAGTTCGCCGCGATGATGCAGCCGGCCCAGGACCATCTTGTCGAAGTCCTGGAGTCCCTCGGCACCACGAAGACCCTCCCCACGTTCGTGGACGGCATCATCACCGTCCCCGACGCGAACGCCGTGCTGACCGTGCCCGGCTTCGAGTTCGAGCGCAGCGACGCCCCGGACTCGGTGCACCTGGTCGGCATCCTGCCCAGCCGTAGCGCCCCCGACTGGAAGCCCCCGTCCTGGTGGTCGGAGCTGGACGGCTCCCGCCCGGTGGTGGTCGTGACCCAGGGGACCGTCGCCAACCACGACCTCTCCGAGCTCGTCGAACCCGCCCTGACCGGCCTGGCCGACCTGGACGTCACCGTGGTGGCCGCCCTCGGCCGCGGGGTCGACGCGCTGTCCATCCCGGTTCCGTCCAACGCGCGGGTCGCCGAATTCATCCCGTTCGACGCGCTGCTGCCGAAGGCCGACCTGTACATCACGAACGGTGGCAACGGCGGCACCCAGCAGGCGATCGCCGCCGGCGTGCCGGTCATCGCGGCCGGACTCACGGAGGACAAGCCCGCCGTCGCCGCGCGGGTCGCCCACCACGGCCTCGGCGCCAACCTGCAGACCGCGACGCCCACACCGGAAGCAGTGGCCGAAGCGGCCCAACTGGTCCTCAAGGACATCGAGATACGCGACAACGTGCAGAAACTCGCAGCGGTGTACGCCGCGCACGACGCGCTCAGCAAGATCGAGCGACTGGCCCTCGGCTGACCTCGACGCTTCGTCCGCAGTGGCGTCTGAAAGCTGAGCGGGAACGCGAAAGTACCTTCTTTGCCGGGATGTTGAGGCTTGCCCAGGGCTTCTGCCATCACGCCGGAAGGTACTTTCCGCGTGCGCGCAGCTTCCGCCTGCGGTATCCGAGTGACCGGCAGGAAGAAGGGCCCGCACCTCTCACCCGCGACCGCCATGCGCATGCCGTGAGCACGACGAACAGATCACCGAGCCATGTGCGGCGTAGGCGCCTGGCCACGTTCCGCCTCGGGTCAGTCTGGCCGCTCACCCATGCCTTGGGCTTCTCCTCATCACCAGGCCGGCTCGCACATCAGCTCGACCCAGACCTGCTTGCCCCAGCGGAAAAGGTCGGTCCCCCAGCGCTCGGCGAGAGCATCGACCAGGAGGAGTCCACGACCGCTGGTGAGAAGGTCGTCGCCCGGCTTGGTCATCTCCGGCAGCACCCGGGCCTTGTCGACCACGCCGATCCGTACGAACCGCTCACTCGGCCGCGAGATGACTACCCGGATCACGCGGCTGTTCGTGTGCTTGACCGCGTTGGCCACCAGCTCTGAGACGAGCAGTGTCCCGGTGTCCGTCAGCTCTTCCAGGTGCCATGCCGCCAGGGCTGTCCGTACGAGCTTCCGGGCGGACTCGGCGCTCTCCTCCAAACAAGGAAGCGTTTACCCCGGCTTCGACTGTGTGATCGCGTACGACGGCGACGAGGCGGTGGGCTTCGCGTACGGAGCCCCGGCGACCCCGTATCGCGAGTGGTGGCGTGAGCACCTGAAGCCCGCCCCGGAGCCGGGCAAGGACCGCACCTTCTCCTACTCGGAGCTGGCTGTCCGGACGGCGTACCGGAAGAGGGGCGTGTCCCAGCTCGTCAGCCGGGCTCTGCTGGGCGAACGGGACGAGGATTTCGTGGTCCTGCTCGTCGACACCGAACACCCCCGCGTGCAGGCCACCTACGAGTCATGGGGATTTTGGAAGGTGGGAGAGCGGCAGCCCTTTCCGGACTCCCCGGTCTACGCCGTCATGCTCTCGGAGCTTCCCCTGGCCTAGGGCCTTCGGGGGTACGAAAAAAGCCGGTGACCCGATTACTTCGGGTCACCGGCCTTTTCGGTGAGGGTGAGTGACGGGACTTGAACCCGCGGCATCCTGGACCACAACCAGGTGCTCTACCAGCTGAGCTACACCCACCATGTCGGCGGTTCGAGTTTCCCCGACCAGCCGAGAAAAAGTGTACAGGGTCCGAAGGGGTGCTCGCGCCCGGCTTTCGCGGCGCCCCTCCGCGGGCTCTGGTCTGCCCTATCGTCCGGGCAGTATGTGCTTGGCGGCGATCTTCTTCGCGGTGTCGGAGTCGGGGCCCGGCTGCGGTACGAAGACGGCCTCGCGGTAGTAGCGGAGTTCCGCGATGGACTCGCGGATGTCGGCGAGGGCGCGGTGGTTGCCGCTCTTCTTCGGGCTGTTGAAGTACGCCCGCGGGTACCAGCGTCGGGCGAGCTCCTTGATGCTGGACACGTCGACGATGCGGTAGTGGAGGTAGTCCTCCAGGGTCGGCATGTCCCGCAGCAGGAAACCGCGGTCGGTGCCGACGGAGTTGCCGCACAGGGGGGCCTTGCCCGGTTCCTTGACGTGCTCCCTCACGTATGCGAGGACCTGCTCCTCGGCGTCCGTGAGCGTCGTACCGCCGGACAGCTCCGTGAGCAGTCCGGACGCGGTGTGCATCTGACGCACCACCTCCGGCATCGTCTCCAGTGCCTGGTCCGGCGGACGGATGACGATGTCCACACCGTCGCCGAGGATGTTGAGCTCGGAGTCGGTGACGAGGGCGGCCACCTCGATGAGCGCGTCGTCGGACAGCGAGAGGCCGGTCATCTCGCAGTCGATCCACACCATGCGGTCATTCATGCGACCACCCTAAGCCGACGTCCGCTTCCGCGGTGCCCGGTCCCGGTGCCGACCTTGCAATCCTCGGATCGGACGGGACTGGACTGGACTGGACTGGACGGGACTGGGCCGGACCGACAGGTGGGGGCGGCGAGCGCGAGAACCTCCCCGCGCCCGCCGCCCCTACCCGGCCGGACTCACATCCCGCTGCGCTGCCCCGGCAGACTCGCCCGGCTCCCCGCGTACGCCTCGCGGCCGTTCTCCGAGGAGGACGAGGACGCCGAAGCCGCCGAGGTCGCCGAAGACAGGGACGCGGGCGTCCCCATCGGGCTCGGCGCTGACGTGCGGCGCGTCTGGAGCGGGACCGGCCCGCCGCCCTCCTGGTGCGGCGCGGCCGCCGACGCGCTCACCTGCGGCCCGGCCGGCGTCGCCGCGCCGTCGCCGTCCACCGGCGGCCGGTCCCCCTGCGGCCTGCGGGCCCGGTATGCGGCCCGGTAGGCGGCCGGGGACGAACCCAGCTGGCGGCGGAAGTGCCCGCGCAGCGCCACCGGCGAACGGAAGCCGCAGCGCCCCGCGACCTCGTCCACCGAGTAGTCCGACGTCTCCAGCAGCCGCTGTGCCTGGAGGACACGCTGCGTGATCAGCCACTGCAGTGGGGCACTGCCCGTCAGCGAGCGGAACCGGCGGTCGAACGTACGACGGCTCATGTACGCGCGCGCCGCCAGCGTCTCCACGTCGAACTGCTCGTGGAGGTGCTCCAGCGCCCAGGAGACGACCTCGGCGAGCGGGTCGGCGCCGATCTCCTCGGGTAAAGACCGATCCAGATAGCGCTCCTGGCCGCCCGACCGGCGCGGCGGGACCACCAGACGCCGGGCCAGCGCACCCGCCGCCTCGTTGCCGTGGTCCGTCCGCACGATGTGGAGACAGAGATCGATTCCGGCCGCCGTACCCGCGGACGTCAGCACATCGCCGTCGTCCACGAACAGCTCGCGCGGATCCACGTGCACCGACGGGTAGCGCTTGGCCAGCGTCGGTGCGTACATCCAGTGTGTGGTCGCGGGGCGGCCGTCCAGCAGGCCCGCCGCCGCGAGGACGAAGGCGCCGGTGCACAGCCCCACGATGCGGGCCCCCTCCTCGTGCGCGCGGCGCAGCGCGTCGAGCGCCTCCTCCGGTGGCGGAGAAGTGATCGAACGCCAGGCCGGCACGACGACCGTGCCCGCCCGGGAGATCGCTTCCAAGCCATGCGGTGCGGTGAGTTCCAGGCCCCCTGTGGTCCGCAGCGGGCCTTCCTCTCCGGCACACACCAGCAGTCGATAGCGCGGCACTCCGGCGTCCTGGCGGTCAATCCCGAACACCGAAAGTGGTATGGAACTCTCGAAGATGGGACCGCCGCTGAACAGCAGCACCGCGACGATCTCCTTGCGGCGTCGCCCGGAGAGCTTCCGGGCTGCGGCTTCGGGCGCTGCGGTGGAGTCGTGGCTCATGCTGCTAAGCCCCCCTCGGTGGTCGCGGCTCCTCGGTTGTGTCGCTCCTGCACGTTTCCCCTCGGTCCTGCACGAGTCCCCCGCCGTAAGAAAGTCAAGATCGAATCTACTGTGTCCCGTGGTGCCGTTGTGACAAGTTAGTCATCCGGCACATTGTCGACTTGGCAACTTGGCGTGAAGCATTCGATCACGAAGCGTTGCACTCGTGGGGCGTGCAGGGAAGTGCGCCTTGTCGCAGTGGCCAATCCACGTAGGGTGCGCTGACCCCCGTTGGCCCTTTCCGTGCAGGTGGAACGGGGGTTGGGGGGTGGTTCGGCCAAGGGGTGCGAGGGGTTCAGAAGTTGGCTGAAAAGAGTCGGGTGCGTGCACGGAAACCGGTCAACCGACCGGTGTATTCCCCCCATTGTGCCGTCCGCCCCTGCGCGCCCCCGCTCCGGCCCGGTGGCGGCGGCCGTGCGGGCGGCCGTGGTGGGCGCCGCGACGGGGCTCCCGCTCCTCGGGGAGCGGGCGGGCCGCGCAGCGCTGGGACTGACGCAGGAGAATACGGCAGACCGCGGTCACGGCGGCCAGACCCAGGGCCGTGCCGGCGGCACCGGCCAGTGAGGTGCCGTACCAGAGGAGGACCACGGGGACCAGGACACAGCTGAAAGCCGCCCAGCGGACGACGGCCGTGGCGGAGTCCTGGCCGGGTGAGGTCGCGCGGGGGGTCTGGGAACGGGGGCTGGGACCGGACATGCGTGACATGCGTGCTCCCTGGGGCGTGGCTCAAGGGGTTCAACGCGTGTTCGATCCATCGGTCACTGCCCGTCGGTCACTGCCCGTCGGTCACTGCCCGTCGGTCACTGCCCGTCGGTCACTGCCTGCCGGTCACTGCCCGTCGGTCACTGTCCGTCGGTCATGGCCTCTCGGTCACCGTCCGTCGGTCACTGTCCGTCGGCCACCGTGTGACCGCCTCGGGGGGCCGGTAGGTGAATCCTGTGCAAACAGCCTGTACAGCGCAGCAACCATTGCGTGGCGGGCGCCCCCTCGTGCATGCTCCCTGGGACCCCCGCGACGGGGGTCCTCCCGCTCGAGCGACGTCGAGAGCGGGGGAGTGGGCGGGGACTGGGCGAAGGAGGCGTGCCGCCGTATCCTTGAGGGTATGGGGTGGGGAAGATGATTCCCGGACACAGCTCCGCCGCACACTGTCGTCCCTCCCAAAAGGATCACAACGCCGAGACAGCCATGGCCGGTCACGAATTCTTCGAACCCGCGGACCGCAAGCGGCCCGTCGCCGATCCCACGGCGGCCGAGCCCCTGGCGGCGGAACAGCCACGACAGTCCTGCGACCCGGCTTTCAAGCACGGTGTCGTGGTGGGCTTCGACGGCTCCACGTCCAGTGAGCGCGCCCTCGCGTACGCCATCGGTATGGCTCATCGCTCCGGGGCGGCCCTGATCATCGTCCACGTCGCCAACCGGCTGCCCACCACCGTGTGGGCGGGCTGTGAGCCACCGGTCTTCGTCGACGTGCCGGACCACCGCACCGAGGTCCTCGGGCTGGAGCTCGCCTGTGCGGAGTACCTCGCCGAAGTGCCCTGGATCCTCGTCGAGCGCGGTGGCGACATCTGCCACGAGCTCGAAGAGGTGGGCCGCGAGTACGAGGCGGACGCGATCGTCGTCGGCTCCACGCACGGCATCGTCGGCCGTATCTTCGGCTCCGTCGCGGGCCGGCTCGCCAAGCGGGCGCGCAGGCCCGTGGTCGTCATCCCGTAGGTGTCGTGCGCTTTTGTGGTCGTCGGCCGACTCGCGCTCGGCGTCACGTTATTGGCCTTCGGCCTCGGACACACCGACGTGATCGTCGGTGTGTCCGAGGCCGCTGACGCCGTATCAATCGGCCCTTTCCCGGGCGGAGTCGTTGTCGGGGCGCCTATTCCACCGTGACCGACTTGGCGAGGTTGCGGGGCTTGTCGATGTCCCTGCCCAAGGACAACGCGGTGTGGTAGGCGAGGAGTTGGAGGGGGATGCCCAGGAGGATGGGGTCCAGCTCGTCCTCGTTCTTGGGGACGACGAGGGTGTGGTCGGCCTTCTCCTGGGACGCGTGGGCCACGGCGAGGATCCTGCCGCTGCGGGCCTTGATCTCTTCCAGGGCGGCGCGGTTCTTCTCCAGGAGGTCGTCGTCGGGGACGATCGCGACCGTGGGCAGGGCGGGCTCGATGAGGGCCAGCGGGCCGTGCTTGAGCTCGGAGGCGGGGTAGGCCTCGGCGTGGATGTACGAGACCTCCTTGAGCTTCAGGGAGGCCTCGCGGGCCACCGGGTAGCCCCGGACACGGCCGATGAAGAGCATGGAGCGGGCCTCGGCGTACTGGTCGGCCAGCTTCCTGATCTCCTCCTCCTGCTCCAGGATCTCGGTGATCTGGCCGGGCAGCTTGCGCAGCCCCTCGATGATCCGCTTGCCGTCGCGGACGGAGAGGTCACGGGTGCGGCCCAGGTGGAGTGCCAGCAGGGCGAAGGCGACCGTGGTGTTGGTGAAGCACTTGGTGGAGACGACGCAGACCTCGGGGCCCGCGTGCACGTAGATACCGCCGTCGGCCTCGCGGGCGATCGCCGAGCCGACCACGTTGACCACGCCCAGCACCCGCGCGCCCTTGCGCTTCAGCTCCTGGACGGCCGCCAGCACGTCGTACGTCTCACCGGACTGGGAGACGGCGATGTAGAGGGTGTCGGGGTCCACGACCGCGTTGCGGTAGCGGAACTCGGAGGCCGGCTCGGCGTCCGCCGGGATGCGGGCCAGCTCCTCGATCATCTGGGCGCCGATCATGCCCGCGTGGTACGAGGTGCCGCAGCCGAGGATCTTCACCCGGCGGATCCGGCGGGCCTCTCGGGCGTCCAGGTTGAGGCCGCCGAGGTGGACGGTGGAGAAGCGGTCGTCGATGCGGCCGCGCAGCACGCGGTCCACGGCGTCGGCCTGCTCGTGGATCTCCTTGTGCATGTAGGTGTCGTGGCCGCCCATGTCGTAGGAGGCGGCCTCCCACTCCACGGTGGTCGGCTCGGTGGTGGTGCGGGTGCCCTCGGTGGTGTAGGTGCGGAAGTCGTCCGCCGTGAGGGTGGCCATCTCGCCGTCGTCGAGGGTGACGATCTGCCGGGTGTGGGCGACCAGGGCGGCGATGTCGGAGGCGACGAACATCTCCTTCTCGCCGATACCGAGGACGACCGGGGAGCCGTTGCGGGCCACCACGATCCGGTCGGGGAAGTCGGCGTGCAGGACGGCGATGCCGTACGTGCCCTCGATGACCCGCAGGGTCTCGCGGACCCTGTCCTCCAGCTTCTCGCCCTGGGCGCGGGCGATGAGGTGGACCAGGACCTCGGTGTCGGTCTCGGAGAGGAACTCGACGCCGTCCGCCTCCAGCTTGCGGCGCAGGTCGGAGGCGTTGTCGATGATGCCGTTGTGGACGACGGCGACCTTGCCCTCGGCGTCCAGGTGCGGGTGGGCGTTCACGTCGGACGGGGCGCCGTGGGTGGCCCAGCGGGTGTGGGCGATACCGGTCGTGCCCTTGAAGCGCGCCGGGACCTTGGCCTCCAGGTCACGGACCCGGCCCTTGGCCTTGACCATCTTCAGGCCGGACGTCTTCGGCGAGGTGACGACGATGCCGGCCGAGTCGTAGCCGCGGTACTCCAGGCGCTGCAGGCCCTCCAGGAGCAGGGGAGCGACGTCACGCTTCCCGATGTAACCCACGATTCCGCACATACAGATGTCCCTCAGCCGTAGACGATGCGGCGCAGCTGCCGGAGCGTGAGCTCCGGCGGTGCCACCGCGCGGTAGTCGAGATCCGCCGCGATCCGTTCGAAGATCTCCGCGTTCACCAGGCCCTGGGCCTGCAACTCGCGGTGGCGGCGACGGACGTACTCCTCGGTCGGCTCGTCGAAGTAGGCGAGCACGTCCTGGATCACCCGCAGTGCCTCGCCCCGGTTGAGGGGCGTGGACCGCGTCAGATGATCAACGAGTTCGTCGTGCACTCGGTAGATCCTGGGGTACCGACGGCGCTTTCGCAACAATTCTGCCCGATTCCGGGCAGGTGTCGGATGGGGATCTTTGGGTGAACGTTGAATCTGTCATGAGGACCTGTTCGTACTTCGTCCATATGGCGTCTTGCGCACTGTCGTCTGGGGGGACGAGTTTCAGACGTCATGGACATTCCTCGTATGGGCGTACCCGAGCAGCTGGCCGAGCGCATGAGCATGGCCGAGCAGCACGAATACCTGCGCGCCAGATTCTCGCGGCGCACGATGATCAGAGGCGGCGCGGTCACGCTGGGTGCCGTCGCGGGTGGCGCGTTCGTGCCGGTCGCGAACGCCCAGGCGGCCGTGCCGACACCGAGTGCCGTCGGTGCGCAGACCGCCGTCAGCACGGAGACCGTCGACGGCGCGCTGGTCGCGCCCTTCGGCCGGCACCTCGCCTACGGCAACGACTCGCGCACCGAGATCACCGTCTCCTGGCAGGTCCCGGTCGCCGTCAAGAAGCCCTTCCTGCGGATCGGCGCCCGGCCCTGGGACCTCTCCCGCAAGATCGAGGCCGAGGTACGCACCCTGTACACCCCGGCCGGAGTGGGCGCCAGTGGCGACCACACCCAGTACTACCTGCACGCCAAGCTCACCCACCTGCGCCCCGGCCAGACCTACTACTACGGCGCCGGCCACCAGGGCTTCGACCCGGCCGAGCCGCACCTGCTCGGCACCCTCGGCACCTTCACCACCGCCCCCGCCCACAAGACGCCGTTCACCTTCACGGCCTTCGGTGACGAGGGCGTCAGCTACCACGCGCTGGGCAACAACAGCCTTCTCCTCGGCCAGAACCCGGCCTTCCACCTGCACGCCGGCGACATCGCGTACGGCGACCCGGCCGGCCAGGGCAAGAGCTCGGACACCGGCTTCGACTCGCGCGTGTGGGACCAGTTCCTCGCCCAGACCGAGTCCGTCGCCAAGTCCGTCCCGTGGATGCCGGCCTACGGCAACCACGACATGGAGGCCTGGTACTCGCCCAACGGCTACGGCGGCGAGGAGGCCCGCTGGAACCTGCCGGACAACGGACCCGACAAGAAGAACCTCCCGGGCGTCTACTCCTTCGTCTACGGCAACACGGCGGTCATCTCGCTCGACGCCAACGACATCTCCTTCGAGATCCCGGCCAACCTCGGCATCTCCGGCGGCACCCAGACCAAGTGGCTGGAAACCCAGCTCAAGAAGTACCGGGCCTCCGACGACATCGACTTCATCGTGATCTTCTTCCACCACTGCGCCTACTGCACGTCCACCGCACACGCCTCGGAGGGCGGTGTACGACAGGAGTGGGTGCCGCTGTTCGAGAAGTACACCGTGGACCTGGTGATCAACGGCCACAACCACCAGTACGAGCGCACCGACGTCATCAAGGCGGGCAAGGTCACCAAGAAGCTCCCGATCGGCGGCACGGCGTACCCCGAGACCGACGGTGTCGTGTACGTGACGGCGGGCGCGGCGGGCCGCAGCCTCTACGCGTTCAGCGCCCCGCTGTCGTACGAGGGCCACGAGAACGAGGTCGACTCCGTGGCCTCGTTCATCAACACCAAGGACGGCAAGCAGAACGAGACCGTCACCTGGTCCCGGGTGCGGTACCTCGACTACTCCTTTCTGCGCGTGGACGTCACCCCGGCCGCCAAGGGCCGCACGGCCACGCTGACGGTGCGGGGCATAGCGGAGACCGGCGCGCAGGTCGACCACTTCACGGTGGCGCGCAAGGCCAAGTAGGGCCAAGTAGGGCTAAGTAGTGCCAAGTAGGGCCAAGTAAGGCCACGAGCGGTGTCCGTGTGCCCGGACGGAACGCAGGGCGCATCCCGAGCGGGCGATCCTCACATCTTCCTGAGGATCGCCCGCTTGGCCACCGCGAACTCCTCGTCCGTGAGCACACCCGAGCGGTGCAGCTCACCGAGTTCGCGCAGTCGCCGCAGCACCGCGTCGTGGCCGTCCTCGACGGCCGGCGCGGGCGCGGGCGCGGACGCGGCGAGCGCCGCCTCGGCCAGGACCGGCCGTACGTCCCTCACCTGGGTCGCCGGATGCGGCAGCCGGACCTGGACGGCCGCCGCGACCAGGGCCATCAGCGGGTCCTTCCGGAAGTTCCACAGCTCCACGGCGTTCGGGTCGTACTTCGGCGGGGCCTTGGCCGGGGCGTTCCGCACGGTGAAGCGGAGGAAGCCGTTCTCCAGACCGACCCCCGGATGCCACTGCACGCCGGTGATCTCGCTGAGCGCGAGGGTGCGGGCGCCGGCGGCGGCCTTGGCGTCCTCCGTCTTCCAGTTCCACTCCAGACGGACCTGCTCGCCGTCGAAGCTCGCGGTGCCGTCTCCGGCGGAGACCGAGACCGGCACGGCCGGGCCCGGCAGCAGATACGCGTCCACCGGGTCGGCCGGAACCTGGTCCAGGAGCAGCGCGTTGCGGACCTCGTCCACGAAGTACTCGGCGACTCCGTAGCGGCCGGACTCGACGATCAGCTGGTAGGGATCGTGCGGCTCGGTGAGCCGGCCGCCGGTGGCCAGCAGCAGCGGATCGGCGCCGTCCCGCAGCCGCAGCCGCAGCCGCCCGGTCTTCTTGCCCTGTTCGAAGGAGACGCCCGCCAACGCGCGCAGGGGAAGAACGAGTTCACCGAGCGTCTTGCGGAGCAGGCTGACGTTCTTGTCCCGGCCGGGAGCCAGCCTCAGGGCGTCGCCGTCGAAGGCCCAAGTACCGTCCTTCTGGAGGATTTCCGCCATGAGGGGATTGTTTCACTCGTTCTGGGGGAGGATTGGTCTGTACCTGCCGGGTTCAAGAAGTTCTGCGCGGTCCGTGATCTCGCGCAGCAGGTCCAGCAGCGAGGTCCGGTTGTCGACCGTGACGGAATGCCGCTTCCCGTCGACCGTCAGCGAGACACGACCACTCGGGGGGCATCGGCGGCAGCCGCTTCCTCGATGCCCGGCAGCGGCGGCCCCGCGACCAGGCCGCCGGCCGCGACGACCCCGCAGACCGCGGTAGTCGTCGCGATGAACGTTCGCCGCGACGGCGCCACAGCGGGCCTGGCGGGGAAGGAACATCTGACTTCTGACTCGGTGAGTTCGGTTGACATGCGTACGCTTTCAGGTCGGCGGAAGGCCGTTGGCCTTTTTCGTCAGCATGCCCGGAGGCAGAAGCCGCTTCGTCGCCATTGCCGACGTATATGCGGCCCTGTTCGTCAGTCGCTTCGAAGGACGCGGTGCGAACACTCGGGGAATTCGCCCAGCTGACTGAGATGCGCGTGGCTGGTCATGACCGGCAGTTTGCCGTCACTTGGCGGTCTCGTGGAGGTGGAGAGACTTCTGCCTGGATGTCCGAACTCCAGGATGGAATCCTTACCGAGTCTCTCTGTGGCACCTGCACCCGCGCGGAGCTTTCCGGTGGCTTTTCGCTGACGGAAAGCTCCGCACCTGCCATGTTCGCATCCGCTGGACAAGAACTCCGAGCCCTGCTCCGGCCAGGCGCGAGCTGTACAGGACTGCTCGACGTTGTCCACGGGGCTCTGGACAGTACGGGAGGACAGATATTCCGGAACTACGCGGACGACTGAAAACCTCGGAGGAAGCGCACGGAGATGTCCTCCACCGGCGGTTGCCCCGGCCCACCGCCGAGGTTTGGCATTGGCCCACCCGGCCGGGACTTCCCGCCACCTGGCCTACGCGCTGAACGAGACCGCCGTCACCGAACGTGCGGGCCGGACCGGGTCTGCGAAACCGGGGGTCGTGCAGACCATTGCATCCGAAGACCGCCCGCCCCGGCGTCGGGGCGGTTCAGGTGTGGTCGGCGGCGGGCATCCACCATGCCTGGGGCGGCGGATCCAGCCAACCGCTCTCGGCGGCGATGGTGCGGATGGCGGTGATGGCGCCGTCCAGCGACTTGATCGGCGGTCCGGACCGCCAGACTGCCGAGAACGGGTAGACGGGTACCGGGTCGACCACCGGCCGCACCACCACGTCGTCCGCCACCGGTGTGAACAGCGGCCCTAACGCCGGCGCGTGGTAGGCGGTCACCGCCGCGTTGGCCGCACTGCGGCCGTGGCCGCGCATGCGGTACCCGACCTCCAGCCCGAACTCGGCGATGAGTTCCTCGTTCCAGTCCAGCCAGTCGGTCGCCTCCTCTGCGATGTGCAGCAGCAACGGGTACTCGGCCAGATCCTCCATCCGGACGGCGTCGTGCCCGGCGAGCTTGTGCTCCGCGGGCAGGGCGACGCCCATGGACTCCAGCCGCACCAGCTGGTGCTGCAGAACCTTGGGCAGGGGGCCGTCGAGGCCGTGCACCCGGCCGAAGGCGAGATCGGTCCTGCCCTGGAGGAGACCCGTCACGGCGACGGTGAAACCGTGCCCCTGCACGACTTCCAGCGTCACCTCGGGCAGTCGCGAGCGCAGCTGCCGCGCGATCAGGTCGGTGGTGGGCAGCCCCTCGGTGATCACATCGACCCGCAGCAGCGGCGCGGTCCGGTTGAGCTCCACGATCATGGCCCGGGCCTCTGCGAGCAGCCGCCGACCGCGGTCGACAAAAAATACTCCGGCCGGTGTCAGCTCGACGTGACGGCTGTCCCGGATAAAGAGCACGACCCCCAGCCTGGCTTCGAGCTGAGCGATCTGCGAGGACAATGTTTGCTGGGCAATCAGTAACTTTTGAGCGGCACGCCCGAAGTGCAACTCATCTGCCAGGATCACCGCATAGCGTATGAGGCGTAAATCAAGTTCCATATGCGCTATTCCACGGAGTTGTGCGCGTTGAACATGAACCCGCAGTAAGCAATGCCATACAGCGCCACAGTCTCCGTTAACATCCTCACCTGCTGTCACAGTGAACCACTGTCGTCCCACAGCTTACCTGTGTTGGACTCCGCCGGACGAGATCATGTCGACTAAGGGGCATGGTCGTAGACGAAGCCGCTCGACGGTTGCACTCCCGTAGCAGCCGCCGACTACTACCCGATCGGGCGACCGGGCCCGTCGCCGCACCGTCCCTGAATGTTCGAAGCGCCGTGGACCGCGACGATACCCGATGCGGTGATCACGGAGAGTCCCTCGCGGTCGGCCACCCCGACCGTGGGGCCGGGAAAGGCGAGGGAACAACCACCTTCGCGTGCTTACCTGACAGCGCGTCAGCCACGGCCGGACGAGCGGTCCGTGATGTGTTCGATTCTCCCGCGCGGTCGTGCGGCGTGTACGGAGGTCTCGATGCCCGAACGGGCAATTCGAGGCACGGTGCGCCGGGGGACAAGTCAATCCCGTCAATCCCGCAGAATTCCGCTCGGTACTCGGGAATTTCTGCTCCGGAGTAACAGTGGTCACCTCCATGGGGCCGGACGGACCCGTGGGCTTCACCTGCCAGGCGTTCTCCTCCCTGTCGCTCCGCCCTCCCCGGATCGTCCTGTGTCCCAGCCGAACCTCGACGACCTGGCCCATCATCAGCGCCCGCGGCTCTTTCTGCGTCAATGTACTGGCGGAGAACCAGCGCAGCCTCGGCATTCAATTCGCGCAGTCCGGCGGCGACAGGTTCCAGGGGGTGTCGCATGGATCTTCTCCCCCTATGGATCCCCGCTACTGGCAGGCGCTTCCGCATGGCTCGACTACCAACAGCACATGGAATACGACGGGGCGACCACGTCATCGTCGCGGGAGACGTCCGATGGCTCGACGCGACTCCCGCCCGTCCTCCCCTGCTGTATTACCGGGGTCGCTACGCGCAGGTGGGCGGCGAAGCCGTCGACTGAACCGACCGACTGCTCCGGAATGGGACTCCCGTCATTCCGGAGCACTCTTCCCGAGCGGAAAACAACGATCCCAATCCTAAAGAGGAGAGTGTCGACGAAATGGACTCTGCCGCGAACCAGCCGGGCCTGCTCGCGGGGTTCGATGTCTTCATCGGAGGGCCGATCCAGCACGCCATCGTCCAGGGCTTCCCCGGCCCCCTGCAGGACACGTTCCTCCGGGCGATCGGCACGGTCCGGGAGCACGGCGGAAACATCTTCTCGGCACACATGGTCGAGAAGTTCGGAGCGGAGACGGCGGCTTTCACCCCGGAACAGGTGTCGGTGCGGGATTTCCAATGGATGAAGAAGTGCGACATCTTCGTCCCGATTCTCCCGGTTCTGCCCGACCAGACCCTGCACCGGACGGACGGCACACACATCGAACTCGGGTGGGCCACGGCCCTGGAGCGACCCGTCGTGCTCATCACCCCACAGCCCTTCGTGGATTCGGCGAGCCACCTCCTCAAGGGGCTGCACCGCGTGGGCTCGGTGCAGGCCATCGGCTTCGACGAGTTCAACGAGAAGCCCGAGCGGCTGATCGAGGCCATCCTCGCGGCCCTGGACCAGCAGGAGGACGCCGTCACCTCCGCATAGGGCGTGCGCCGACCCCCACCTGCACCCCTGTCCTCTTTCGAGGGAGAGCCAAGTGCCCGACTTTCCTGTCCTGGGCTTACGGATCAAGAATCCGGTGATCGTCGGATCCGGGCTCCTGACGGATCAGGAGCGCAACATACGCAGACTGCTGACTTCGGGCGCGGGAGCCGTTGTCACCAAGACCATCCACCCCAGTCCCCCGCAGGGGCTGGAGGAGCGGATCCTGCGGCTGCCCGTCGGCATGCTGAACAGCACGACGTACTCCAAGCGCTCCGTCGACTACTGGCTGCGGGCCCTGCGCTCCTGTGCCGCGGAGGGGCTGCCGGTCATCGCCTCCGTCCACGCCGACACGCCAGTGGAGCTGGGCGAGCTCGCTCGGGAGGTCGAGCGCACCGGCTGCCGGGCGTTGGAACTTGGCATCTCGTGCCTCAACGACGAGACCGGGTTCGGGGACGACGACCCCGACCGGGTATTCGCGTATACCGCCGAGACCCGCAGCCGGGTCGCGCTGCCCTTCTCGGTCAAGGTGGCCATCGGCGACGCCCTGGAAGAGCGGGTGCGGGCCGCGATCGCCGGCGGCGCGGACGCCATCACGATGAGCGACACCATCCCCGGCGCGGCCGTGTCCCCGCTGACCGGCGGGCTGGAACTGGGCGGCACCTACGGCTACTCGGGGGCGGGCATCAAGCCCCTGGTGCTGGCGGCCATCTGGCGACTGCGCAAGCGGGGGTTCGACCTGCCCATCATGGGGTGCGGCGGCATCAACTCCGGCCGCGACGTGGCGGACTATCTGAACGTCGGCGCACACGTGGCGCAGGTGTACACGGCACTGCACACCGACATGTACGACACGCTGAAGAGGATCGTCGCCGAGACCGACGACATCCTCTCCGGGACCGCTCCCGTCACCCTCGAGACGGTGGAGGTGACGACCTGATGGCCGGGCCGATCACCGACCTCACCAGCGCCCAGATCACCGACCGGGTGACCGGCCGGACCGTCGTCTGGCCCATCGGGGCCACCGAGCAGCACGGTCCGCACCTGCCGCTCTCCGTCGACGCCGTGCTCGCCGAGGAGTTCGCCCGCGAGATCGCCGGCGAGCTCGACGGGCTCACCCTGCCGGTGCAGTCGATCGCCGCGCGGTCGCTGCCGCAGAGCGGCGGCGGGCTGTCGTTCCCCGGCACCGTGTACGTGGGCGGGGACACCCTCGTCCGGTTCCTGCGCGAGGCGCTGCGGTCGCTGCTATGCCTGCCGATGGCGCGGCTGGTCGTGGTGAACGGGCACTTCGAGAACGAGCCGTACATCTTCGAGGCGCTCGACCAGGTGCGCCAAGAGGGCCTGCTCGCCGACAAGGAGGTCTTCGCCTTCAGCTGGTGGAGCCTCGTGCAGGAGTCCTGGACAGCCGCCGAGACGGACGCCTTCCCCGGCTGGCACGCGGAGCACGCGGGCGTGACCGAGACGAGCCTGATGCTCCACCTGCGGCCGGACCTGGTCACCGACCTGCGGCCGGACCACGACACCCCGCCGCGCGCCGGGGTGTACCTGCACCCCGTCGACGTGGACCTGATCAGCAACAACGGTGTCCTGTCCTCGACTTCGGGATCGAGCGCCGAGCTGGGCGAGAAGCTCTTCCGCCATGTGACCGACGAGGCGGTGGCCATGGTACGCGAAGGCGCCGGGCTCCTGCGGGCGCGGACCGGACCGGACGAGCCCCGCCGGGCCGCCACCGCAACAGAAGGGACGCGCAATCATGACGCGTAAATTCCATCTGGCCTTCATCTTCGACTTCGCCGCGGACGAATGGCGGGGCCCGTTCGGCACGGGGGGCTCGCCCTGGGACGGCACGTTCCACACCGGTGTGGCCCAGGCGCTGGAGCGCGCCTGCTTCGACTTCGTCATCGTCGAGGACAAGCTCATGGTGCCCGAGAGCTACGGCGGCTCGCGGGAGGCGGCGCTCACGCAGGCCATGATCGTGCCCAAGCACGACCCCGTCCCGCTCGCCGTCGCCATGGGGCTGGCCACCCAGCACCTCGGCATCGTCACCACGCTGTCCACGCTGGCCTATCCCCCGTTCATGACCGCGCGTCTGGCCTCCACCATGGACAACATGCTCGGCGGGCGCTACGGCTGGAACATCGTCACCAGCGCCGAGGACCTGGCCGCCCAGAACTTCGGCATGGAGAAGCTGCCGCCGCGCGACGTCCGCTACGCGATGGCGGACGAGTACGTCGAGGTGGTCAGGCAGCTGTTCGCCTCCTGGGACAAGGACGCGGTCGTGCTCGACCGGGAGAAGGGGATCTACGCCGACCACACCAAGGTCCGCCCGATCAACTTCAAGGGCGAGTACTTCACTGTGCGCGGCCCTTTGAACACGGTGCCCTCGCCCCAGCACCGCCCCGCGTTCGTCCAGGCCGGCGCCTCCCCCGCGGGACGGGACTTCGCTGCCCGCAACGCCGACTCGATCATCGCCATCGCCAACGGCCCGGAAAGCATGAAGGCCTTCCGCGACGACATCCACAGCCGGGCCAGGAAACTGGGCCGGGACCCCGCCGAGATCAGGGTGCTGTTCTGCGTCACCCCCACCCTGGGCGACACGGAGGAGGACGCGCGGGAGAAGCAGGCCAGGACCGTCTCCTCGCCCCAGTTCATCAGGGACATCCTCGCCCAGATGTCCGCCCTCACCGAGATCGACTTCGCGCAGTTCGACGTCGACAAGCCGCTGCCGTACAAGCTGGAGACCAACGGCGAGCAGGGCACCCTGGACAAGTTCCAGCAGTGGGGAAGCGACAAGACCCTGCGCGAACTGGTGATGGACGGCGCCGGCGGGCTGGTGTCCTCGGTGGAGCTGGTCGGCACACCGGACCAGGTCGCGGACCGCATGGGCGAGGTGATGGACGAGGTGGGCGGCGACGGGTTCATCCTCACGACGCCCCTGCTGCGGATGAACCGCCGCTACGTCGCCGAGGTCACAGACGGACTCGTCCCGGCGCTCCAGCGCCGCGGCCTGACGCGCTCTGCCTACACAGCCGGGGCCACGCTGCGCGAGAACCTGCTGGAGTTCTGACACCCCACGGTCACGTCCTGCGGTTCTCACGTCCTGCGGTTCTCCCGTCCTGCGGTTCTGAGGCCCCGCAGGGGCGGGCCCGCCCGGTCCGCGCAGGGCGATGCCCGACAGCCGTCGGCTCCGTCGGCTCCCGAGAATCTCCACGTCCTTCCGTGAGGTCGAAGACGGATGTGTCCGGCCACGCGGCAATGAGCGGCAATGAGGGGGCAAAGTGCAGGGGAAGCCAGAGGAAGTCCTTGAGCTGACCGGCGCCCAGAGCGGCATCTGGTCCGACATGACGGCGGAGCCCGGCAGCCCGTCGTTCAACTCCGCCGAGTACGTGGAGCTGACCGGTGACCTGGACGTCCCCGCGTTCTCGCTGGCTCTGCGCCAGGTGGTCGAGGAGGCGGAGGCGCTCAGGGTCGAGTTCGTGGAGACGCCGGACGGGCTGCGCCAGGTCGTCCGGCCGCCGGCGAGCGGGCTGCTGCAGACGGTGGACCTCCGCTCCTGCGCCGATCCGCGCCGCGAGGCCCTGGACCGCATGCGCGACGACCTCGGGCAGAAGGTCGACGTCGTCGCCGGCCCCCTCGTCGGCCACCTGCTCTTCCGGCTGGGGGAACGGAACTTCATCTGGTACCAGCGCGTGCACACCCTTCTGGTGGACGCCTTCAGCCTCTCCAGGCTGACCCGCCGGACCGCCGACCTCTACACCACGCTGACCACCGGAGGCACCGACCGCGGCCCCACGTTCCCGCCGCTGGCGGAGCTGGTCGCGAGCGAGGCCGAGTACCGCCGCTCCGACCGCTTCTCCGCGGACCGGGCTTTCTGGATCGAGCAGTTGGCCGCGCAGCCCCACCCAGTCCTGTTGTCCGCCGCGCCGGCGGCCACGGCGTCGGAGACCTTCCTCCGCTCGTCCGCGGTGCTGCCGTCGAGCCGGTTCGGCCGGATCACCCGAGCGGAGCGGGACCTGGGGACAAGCTGGCCGGTCCTCGTCACCGCCTGCACCGCCGCGTACCTCGGCGCGGTCCGGGGGGTGGACGAGGTCGTCCTGGGCCTCTTCTCCTCGGGGCGCTCCGGAATCGGCGCGGCCGACGTCCCGGGCATGATCTCCAACATCCTTCCGCTGCACCTGGATGTCCGCCCGTCCTGGACCGTCGGGAGCTACGTCGCGCAGGTGGGCAGCGCCATGATCCGGGTGCTGGGGCACCAACGCTTCCGGCAGGAGGACATGCGCCGGCACCTGCGTGCGACCGGGAACTCCGGTCCCCTGTACGGGCCGCTCGTCAACCTCATGCCGTTCCCCCGGGAGTTCGACTTCGCAGGGGCGCGCGGTACGGCAAGGAACATCAGCACCGGCCCGATCGACGACCTCTCCCTGGCCGTCTACGAAGTCGTTCACGAAGCCCGGGAGGAGTCCGGGGAGGAGTCCAGGGAGGCGACCCTCGCCGTCGACATCGACGCGAATCCCGAGGCGTACGCGCAGGACGAGATAGACGGCCATATGGACCGCCTCACCGCCTTCCTTGACGCGTTCGTGGACGCCGGGCCGTCGGCGGGCCTGGGCGACGTGCTGGACGTGGTGCTGGACGGGGCCGCGCCGGACGCGTTCGTACCGGGCCGGGGAGCCGGGACATGAGCGCGCGTGTTGCCGACCCCGTCCCGGTCCCGTCGCCGAACCCGCCCAGTTCCCGAACCTGGCTCCGGACCCGACCGGACAGGGCCTGGGCGAGACCTGTCGGCCCACCTGAAGGAGTGATCACATGGCGGAAACGTTTGTTCCCTGGCCGGCCGACCTCGCGGACCGCTACCGCCGCGAGGGCTACTGGCGGGGCGAGACTCTGGGCGACCTGCTCCGCACCGCGGCGGAGCGGCACAGTGGGCGGACCGCCCTCGTCGACGCGCGCCGGTCGTGGACGTACTCCGAGCTGGACGAGGAGGCGGACCGGACGGCCGCCGGCCTCCGGCGCCTCGGCGTCGTGGCGGGCGACCGGGTCGTGGTCCAACTCCCCAACGTCGGCGAGTTCGTGGTGCTGTGCCTGGCCCTCTACCGGGCCGGGGTGATCCCCGTCCTGGCCCTGCCGGGGCACCGCCGCAGCGAGATCATCCACCTGTGCCGGCTGTCGGAGGCGGTCGCGTACGTCGTCGCGAGCACGCACGAGGGCTTCGACTTTCGCGACCTCGCCCGGGAGGTGGTCGCCGAGTCGCCGCAACTGCGGCACGTCCTGGTGCTGGGCGACCCGGCCGAGTTCACAGCTCTGGCGTCGGTGGCGGCCGAACCCGAACGGCTACCGGCGCCGGATCCGGCCGGTGTCGCGATGCTGCTGCTGTCCGGGGGCACCACGGGGCTCCCCAAACTCATCCCGCGCACCCATGACGACTATGCGTACAACATACGGAAAAGTGCCGAACTCTGCGCTTTCGACGAGTCCACCAGCTATCTCGTGGTACTGCCGGTCTCCCACAACTTCGCCTGGGGCTGCCCCGGTGTGCTGGGAGTCCTACAGGCCGGCGGCAAGGTGGTGCTCGCCCACAACGCCAGTCCGCCCGAGGCCTTCCCACTCATCGAGCAGGAGCAGGTCACCACGGTCGCGCTGGTGCCGACGCTCGCCGTGCTGTGGTCCGAGGCCAGGAGCTGGCTCGACACGGACCTCGGCAGCCTTCGCCTGATGCAGGTCGGCGGCGCCAAGCTGGCCGAGACCCAGGCGCGGCAGGTCCTGGCCGCCTTCGGCTGCGCCCTGCAGCAGGTGTTCGGCATGGCGGAGGGACTGCTGAACTTCACCCGCCTGGATGATCCCCAGGACATGGTCGTCACCACCCAGGGCAGGCCGATGTCGCCCGCGGACGAGGTGCGGGTGGAGGACGAGCACGGCAACCCCGTGGCGCCGGGCGAGTGCGGCGAACTCCTCACCCGCGGCCCCTACACCCTGCGGGGCTACTACCGCGCGGAGAGCCACAACCGCGTCGCGTTCACCCTCGAGGGCTACTACCGGACCGGCGACGTGGTCCGGGTGACACCCGAGGGGAACCTGGTCGTCGAGGGCCGGATCAAGGACCAGATCAACCGGGGCGGGGAGAAGATAGCCGCCGCCGAGGTGGAGCAGCACCTGGTCGAACACCCGGCGATCCAGGAGGCCGTCGTCGTCGGCATGGCGGACGCCGGGCTCGGAGAGACGATGTGCGCTTTCCTGCGGGTCAGCGGAGCCGGCCCGAGTCTGGGCGAGGTCAGGCGGTTCCTGACCGCCCGCGGGATCGCCGCCTTCAAGGCGCCGGACCGCGTGGAGGTCGTCGACTCCTGGCCGCTGACGAGCGTGGGCAAGGTCGACAAGAAGGCGCTCGCCCGGTTCCTGGCCGAGCGGCGTCCCGCCGGCGCCTCGGGATGACCGGCCGCCCACCGCCCCGCGGACACCCCAGGACCACCGCCGGCCCGCCGCCCCGCCGGGGGCCGGGGGCGGCAACGCCGCACGCCGCGGGCGGACACCGCGGCACACAGGCCGCGGCATACGAACCGTGAGACACAAGCCACGAGACACAAGCCACGAGACACAAGCCACGAGCCACAAGCCACGAGCCACGAGACACAAGGAGGGCCATGTCCCACCGCATCCGCTACCACAAACTGGTCGTGCCGACGTCCAACGATCCGCTGCTCGTCGTGGCGGCACTGGCCCGCGAGTTCGGCACCGAGGACCACGTCGTCTACGAGGGCCCCCGGGGGTACGCGTTCGCGGTCGGCCGCCTCGCGGACGTCGCGGTGCACCGTGATGCCGTCCGTGTGCGCCACCGCGGCAGGGAGAGCCGCGAGCCCTGGACCTCGTCCCCCTACCCCGCGCTGCAGCGGGCCCTCGACGGCCTGCCCGTCGAGGAGTGGCGGGCCTACGGCACCGCCGACTTCGAACTCTCCTACGCGGGCGGCGAGCTGCACGACACACTCGACGACCGGCCGTTGCTGCGCCTTATCGTCCCGGAGCTGGAGGTGACGCTGCACGACGGCGTCGCCGAGATCCGGGGCACCGACCGGCACCGCCTGAACCGCGTCGCCGACCTCGTGCTCGGCCCGACCGCGGAGCCGGACGTCGAGACCGCGCCCGTCCCCGTGGAGGATGCCGGCGCGGCCGACTACGAGAAGGCGGTCGACCACACGGTCCGGGACATCAACGAGGGGAAGCTGCAGAAGGTCATCCTCTCCCGGGTCGTCCCGCTCTCCGGAGAGATCGACCTGGTGGCCACCTACGTCGAGGGCCGACGGAACAACACGCCGGCCAGGTCCTTCCTGCTGCGACTCGGCGGGATCGAGGCGGCGGGGTTCAGCCCCGAGATCGTGGTGTCGGTGGACTCCTCCCGGCAGGTGACCGCCCAGCCGCTCGCCGGCACCCGGGCGCTGTACCCGGACGCGGAGGAGAACGCCCGGGTCAGGGAGGGACTGCTGGCGGACAGCAAGGAGATCTTCGAGCACGCGATCTCCGTCAAGATCGCCTACGACGAGCTCGCCGCGCTCAGCGCGCCCGCTTCCCCGGTGGTCAGCGACTTCATGGTGGTCAAGGAGCGCGGCAGCGTGCAGCACCTGGGCTCGGAGGTCCGGGCCGAACTGCCGCGGGACAGGGGCGCATGGGACGCGTTCGCCACGCTGTTCCCCGCCGTGACGGCCTCGGGCGTCCCCAAGGACGTCGCCTACCGTTACATCCGGGAGTACGAGCCGGGCGACCGGGGACTGTACGCGGGAGCGGTGCTGACGGTCGGCCAGGACGGCACGCTCGACGCGGCCCTCGTGCTGAGGACGGTGTTCCGCGCCGAGAACCGGACGTGGCTGCGCGCGGGCGCCGGGATCGTCGCCCAGTCGACCCCCGAGCGGGAGCGCGAGGAGACGAGCGAGAAACTGCGCAGCGTCGCGCTGCACGCGGTCCCGGCGACACCGGCACCGGGCCCCGTCCCCGCTCCCGCTCCGGCTTCGGTTTCGGCACCGGCACCGGCACCGGCACCGGCAACCTTCGGCCGGGCGGAGATGCGGCGCGACATCGCCGACCTTCTGGGCGCGGCTCCGGAGGAGGTCGCCGACGAAGAGAACCTGATCATGCTCGGGCTCACCTCGCTCGCGGTCATGACGCTGGCCAGCCGGTGGAGCAGCAGCGGAGCCGTGGTCCGCTACACCGACCTGCTGGAGCAGCCGACGATCAGCCACTGGTCCTCGCTCATGGAGGACCTCCCCGCCCGCCCGTGACCCCGCCCCGAGCCGGCTCCGTGGCCCGCCCCGGTGACGGGACGGGCCGGAGCCGGCTCCGTGGCCCGCCGACGGCAGCACCCCGCACGTCTTCTTCCCCCGGTCACCCAGGTCCTGCACTGGTCCCGCCGGCGACGACAAGCACAACACCGCGCACGCATCAGTCACTACAATCGACGTGGCCACAGCCCGTGAACTGAATACCCGTCACGCCAAACACGGTTGCAGTACTAGGAGTACTAGGAGTACTAGGAGCGCAAGGAAGGGACCGTTGGTGAGACAGCGCCACAGGACGACCCGCCTTCTCGGTTCGCTGCTGCTCGTCGCGACGGCGAGCGCCTTCGCCGTCGGCGCGACACCGGCCGCCGGTTCACCCGCCGCCGGTACACCGCCCACGACCCCGCTCGACCGGGTGGTCCCGGCGCCCGCCTCGGTCACGCCCGGGGGATCGCCGTACCGCATCACCCGCGACACGCACATCCGCGTCGACGACTCCAGCGAGGCCCGCGACCTCGGCGCCTACCTCGCGCGGCTGCTGCGCCCCTCCACCGGCTACCCCCTCCCCGTCACCACCCAGGGCGACGGCGGTATCCGACTGCGTCTGGCCAAGGGCCCGTTCGGTGCCGAGGGCTACCGTCTCGACAGCGGGGCCAAGGGCGTCACCGTCACCGCCACCCGGCCCGCCGGGCTCTTCCACGGCGTCCAGACCCTGCGCCAGCTCCTGCCGGCGGCCGTCGAGAAGGACACCGCGCAGCCCGGCCCCTGGCTGGTCGCGGGCGGCACGATCCAGGACACCCCGCGCTACGGCTGGCGCGGCGCGATGCTCGACGTCTCCCGGCACTACTTCACCGTCGACCAGGTCAAGCGCTACATCGACCAACTCGCCCTCTACAAGGTCAACAAGCTGCACCTGCACCTCATCGACGACCAGGGCTGGCGCATCGCGATCGACTCCTGGCCGCGCCTGAGCACGTACGGCGGCTCCACACAGGTGGGCGGCGGCCCCGGCGGCTCCTACACGAAGGCCGACTACCGGGAGATCGTCCGGTACGCGGCCTCGCGCTACCTGGAGGTCGTCCCGGAGATGGACATGCCGGGCCACACGAACGCGGCGTTGGCCTCCTACGCCGACCTGAACTGCGACGGCGTCGCGCCCCCGCTCTACACCGGCACCGACGTCGGCTTCAGCTCGCTGTGCGTGTCGAAGGAGATCACGTACGACTTCGTGGACGACGTCATCCGGGAGCTGGCCGCCCTCACCCCGGGCCGCTACCTCCACATCGGCGGCGACGAGGCGCACTCCACGAGCCATGAGGACTACGTCACGTTCATGGACCGGGTGCAGCCTATCGTCGCCAAGTACGGCAAGACGGTGGTCGGCTGGCACCAGCTGACCGGCGCGACCCCGGCGAAGGGGGCGCTCGCCCAGTACTGGGGCCTGGACTCGACGAGCGCGGCGGAGAAAGCCCAGGTCGCCAAGGCCGCGCAGAACGGCACCGGACTGATCCTCTCGCCCGCCGACCGGATCTACCTCGACATGAAATACGACGAGGACACGCCCCTGGGGCTGTCCTGGGCGGGGTACGTCGACGTGAAGCGGTCCTACGACTGGGATCCGGGCGCCTATCTGCCGGGAGCGCCGGCCGAGGCCGTGCGGGGTGTCGAAGCGCCGATGTGGACCGAGACACTCGTGACGAGCGCGGACCTCGAGTACATGGCCTTCCCACGCCTCGCGGGCGTCGCCGAGCTCGGCTGGTCGCCGGCGGCCACGCACGACTGGGGCACGTACAAGGTGCGGCTCGCGGCGCAGGGGCCGCGGTGGGACGCGCTGGGGATCGGCTATCACCGGGCGCCGGAAGTCCCCTGGCCCGCACGGTAGTTCGGGCAGCTCGAAAGGCGGGCAGCTCGAAAGGCGGGCACACCGACGGACGGGCACCCCGGAGGACCGTACTCCGGGGTGCCCGTCCGCCCGTCCGCCCGTCCGCCCGTCCGTCCGCACGTCCGTCTGTCCGTCTCTGTCAGAGCCCGGCCAGAGGGTTCTGAAGGTTCCCGACCAGCTGCAGCGCGCCGGAGGGGTCCGTCAGGTCCACCATCTGCCGGTTGTCGCGCAACTGGAGCCGGTTGAGGCAGGACAACGCGAACTCGGGGGCGAAGATGTCGTACTGCTCGAACCGGTCGGCGAGTTCGGGCGCCGAGCGCTGGTAGTCGCGGGTGACCTCGGCGACCGTGCGCCAGAAGTCCTCCTCCTCCAGGATCCCCTCGGTGGCGAGGTTCGCGGCGAGGAACCGGAAGAAGCAGTCGAAGACGTCCGTGAAGATCGACAGGAGTTTCTGGTCGTCCGGGATCTCGACGCGCACCCGCTCGACCGTCGGCGGCAGCACCGCGTCCGGATCCATGACGGCGATCTCCTCGGCGATGTCCTTGTAGATCGCGCGCTGGACCACGCCGTCCTTCAGGACCAGGATCACGTTCTCGCCGTGCGGCATGAACACCAGGTCGTAGGCGTAGAAGCTGTGCAGCAGCGGGGTGTAGTACGCCGTCAGATAGCGGCGCAGCCACTGCGCCGGCGGCAGCCCGGACCGCTCGATCAGGGCACCCGCGAAGGAGGCGCCCTCGTGGTCCACATGGACGAGGGAGGCCATCGTGGCGAGCGACTCGCCGTCCTGGAGGGACGGGACCGGGCTCTCCCGCCACAGCGCGGCGAGCATCTTGCGGTACGGCGAGTAGCGGTCGGTCGCCTGCTCGTACTCCAGGTGCCGGTAGCCCACGGCGGCCCGCTCCCGGATGATGGTGAGGCCCGTCGACTTCAGCACCGGGTCGCCCTCGATGAGCTGGGCCAGCCAGTCGTTGATCGCCGGGGTCGCCTCCATGTACGCGGCCGAGAGTCCGCGCATGAAGCCCATGTTGAGGACGGACAGGGCCGTCTTCACATAGTGCTTCTCGGGGTGCGACCGGTTGAAGAAGGTCCGGATGGACTGCTGGGCCAGATACTCGTCGTCGCCCTCGCCCAGGCAGACGAGGTGGCCACGCGCGACCTCGGCGGCGAAGGTGACGCTGAGCTTGTTCCACCACTGCCAGGGATGGACGGGGATGAGGAGGTGGTCGGCGGGGTCGAGGCCCTTGTCCCGCAGCGTCCGGTCGAAGCGGTCGACCGTCTCCTCGCCCAGTTCCTCCCGTACGAAGGACTCGTACGCGATCCCGACGCCCGCCGTGAACGCCGCCCGCGAGCGGTGCGCCGCCAGCCACACCAGACGGACCGGGCTCGCGGCCTCGGGGGCGTACGAGAGGTAGTCGTGGATCCCGAAGCCGAGCCGCCCGTTGTTCGCGACGAAGCACGGGTGGCCCTCGGTCATGCCGGTCTCGATGGCCTGGAAGCCGCTGTTCACCAGCTCGGCGACCGGGATCTGCGGCTTGGTGAGTTTGAAGCAGGTGCCGGAGACGGTGGAGGAGATCTCCTCCAGGTAGACCGGCAGGATCTCGTCGCTCAGGCCCAGCGACTTCTTCAGCTCGATGAAGAAGTCGAGAGCGTCGAGCGGGAGTTCCTTCCCGTCGCGGGTGCGGGTGATCGAACCGGCGTCCACCTGCCAGTGGTCCAGGGCACGGCGGGTGGCCGAGAAGCGGTAGCTGGTGAGGCCGTCGTCGCTGCGGACGACGTACTGCTCGTCGTGCTTCTCGCCGTCCTGCTCGACAGCCTTCGCGACGGCTTTTTCGGGCGTGATGAGCCGCTCGTGGGCGAACTCCGCGAGGGCCTTGCGGACGAGGAGACGGCCGGCCGTCTCCCAGCGTTCGGGGGAGAGGTGGGCCACGGCGTCGGCGAGGGTCATGCGGGCACCGCCTGGTGGAACTGTTCACGGGTGCAGAAGCTCAACAACGCCGTCTTCTCCGGTTTCTGTATCTTCCGGTCGGGCACGAACCCGACTGCCTCGTTGAGGGCGTGCACGGCCGTGTTGGTCACGTCCGGCTCGACGACCACGCGGTGGACCTCCGGGTCCGCGAAGAGGTGCGCCATCACGGCCGTGATGACCGCCCGGGTGAAGCCGTGCACGGGCCGGTCGGTGGGGGCGACCAGGAAGTGCATGCCGACATCACCGGGCCGCGGCTCGTACAGGCCGACCAGCTCGCGGTGGGCCGGGTCGTACTTCTCCATCAGGAACGCCGGTACACCGTCGTGCAGACCGAGCAGGGCGTGATGGTGCTCGTCGGCGGCGATCTGCGTGTACTCCCGCTCGACGTCCTCAAGGCCCGCGTCCTGCATCATCCAGAAGGCCGCCTTGGGGTGGGTGACCCAGGAGTGCAGCAGCTCGGCGTCCTTGAGGGGGTCGAGCGGGCGGAAGGTGATGGTCATATGCCGAACTCCTGGAACGCGATGGTCTTCTCGACCGGGTAGTACTCGGTGCCGAGCAGCTCACGGATGAGGTAGCTGTTGCGGTAGGCGCCCATGCCGAGGTCGGGGGACGTGACGCTGTGGGTGTGGACGCCGGCGTTCTGCAGGAACACGCCCCGGCCGGTGGTGTCGATGGCGTAGTTGCGAGCCACGTCGAAGTTGCCCTGGGAGTCGTAGCGCAGCCTGTCCTTGATCGGCGCGAGGAACTCCGGCTCGGCGTAGTGGTAGCCGGTGGCCAGGACCAGCCCCTGGGAGCTGATCTCGAAGTCCTTCTCCTGCTCCTCCTGGTGGAAGGAGAGGGTGTACGTGCCGTTCTCGTACCGCGCGCCGGTCAGCGAGGAGTTGGTGAGGAGCCGGGTGGGGACCGGACCGCCGAGGTTCTTCTGGTAGAGCAGATCGAAGATCTCGTTGATGAGGTCGCCGTCGATGCCCTTGAACAGGCCCTTCTGCTGGGCGGTGAGCCGGTAGCGGGTGGCCTCCGGCAGGGCACGGAAGTAGTCGATGTAGTCCGGGGAGGTCATCTCCAGCGTGAGCTTGGTGTATTCGAGGGGGAAGAAGCGGGGCGAGCGGGTCACCCAGTTCAGCTGGTAGCCGTGGACGTCGATCTCGCTGAGGAGGTCGTGGTAGATCTCGGCGGCGGACTGGCCGCTGCCGACGAGCGTGATCGACTCCTTCCGCTGCAGCTCCGCCTTGTGCCGCACATAACGGGAGTTGTGCAGGAGGTCGCCGCCCAGGTCCGCGCAGGCCTGCGGGATGTACGGGGTCGTACCGGTGCCGAGGACCAGGTGGCGGGCGCGGTGGACGTCCCCGTCGGTGGTCCGTACGGCGTACAACTCGTCCTCGTACGTCACCTCCGCGACCGTCGTCGAGAAGCGCACGCTGCTCAGCTTGTTCGCGGCCCAGCGGCAGTAGTCGTCGTACTCGACCCGCAGGGGGTAGAAGTTCTCGCGGATGTAGAACGAGTACAGCCGGCCCTTCTCCTTCAGGTAGTTGAGGAAGGAGTACGGCGAGGTCGGGTCGGCGAGGGTGACCAGGTCCGACATGAACGGGGTCTGGAGGTGGGCACCGTCCAGGAACATGCCGGCGTGCCACTCGAAGTCGGGCTTCGACTCCAGGAAGACGCCGTCGAGTTCGGCGATGGGCTCGGTGAGGCACGCCAGGCCGAGGTTGAAGGGGCCGAGCCCGATGCCCACGAAGTCATGGGTGCGGTTCGTGGCTTCAGGAAGCGCGGTCAAAAGACTCTCCCAGGTACTGCTCGGCATGGCCGGCGATCAGGTCGAGGACGGCGGTCATGTCGTCGGTCGTCGTCTCGGGGTTGAGCAGGGTGAACTTGAGGTAGTGGCGGGCGCCCACCTTGGTACCGGCGACCACCGCGTCGCCGGAGGCGAACAGGGCCTTACGGGCGTGGAGGTTGGCGCGGTCGATCTCGGCGGGGTCGGTGACGTCGGCCGGGATGTACCGGAAGACGAGGGTGGAGAGGGCCGGCTCGACGACGACGTCGAAGCGGGGGTCGGCGGCGAGCAGTTTCCAGCCCTCCACCGCCAGGTCGCAGACCTCGTCGAAGAGCTGTCCGATGCCGTCGGCGCCCATCACGCGCAGGGTCATCCAGAGCTTGAGCGCGTCGAAGCGGCGGGTGGTCTGGAGGGACTTGTCGACCTGGTTGGGGATGCGTTCCTGGATCGTGCGGCGCGGGTTGAGGTACTCCGCGTGGTAGGTGGCGTGGCGCAGGGTGGCCGCGTCCCGGACCAGCACGGCGGACGAACTCACCGGCTGGAAGAAGGACTTGTGGTAGTCGACGGTGACCGAGTCGGCGCGCTCGATGCCGTCGATACGGCCGCGGTACTTCACGGAGGCGAGCAGCCCGCAGCCGTAGGCGGCATCCACGTGCATCCACACGCCGTACTGGGCACACAGCTCGGCGATCTCGGGCAACGGGTCGATGGAGCCGAAGTCGGTGGTGCCGGCGGTGGCGACGACGGCCATGGGGACGAGACCGTCCTGCTCGCAGCGCTCCAGCTCACGGGCGAGCGCCACGGTCTGCATCCGCTGGTCGGCGCCTACGGGGATCGACACCACGGCGTCCTGGCCCAGGCCCAGCAGTTCCGCGGACTTCTTCACGCTGAAGTGGCTGGCCTCGGAGGCGAAGATGCGCATGGTGCCGAAGGAGGCCGGACCTTCCCACCCCTCCCGGCCCGGCTTGGCCTCCTCGCGGGCCAGCAGCAGTGCCTGGAGGTTGGACTGGGTGCCGCCGGAGGTGAACACGCCGTCGGCGTTCTCGCCGAGGCCGATGCGCCCGGCGGTCCAGTCGATGAGCTTGCGTTCGATGAGGGTGCCGCCGGCCGACTGGTCCCAGGTGTCCAGGGAGGAGTTGACGGCGGAGAGGATCGCCTCGCCGAGCACGGCCGGGATGACGACCGGGCAGTTGAGGTGGGCGAGGTAGCGGGGGTGGTGGAAGTAGACGGCGTCCCGGAGGTAGACGTCCTCCAGCTCGTCGAGTGCCGCGGCGGTGTCCTGCAGCGGCTGGTCGAGGTCGATCTCGTCGATGCGCGGGGAGAGGGCGTCGGCGGTGATGCCGGTGAACGGACGGGACGTGGTGGCGAGTTTGGCCGCCACCCGCTCTATTCCTTCGGTCACGGAGCGTCGGTAGTGCTCCGCGGTCGTGTCGTTGAGCAGGTGCGAGCGCATGTGCGGGTCCTCCGGTGGGGACAGTCCGTGGGGCGGGGAGTGGGACGGAGCCTCGGCTTCAATTTAGGTAAGCCTAACCTAATTAAAGCGAACGAAACCTTGACCTGCCGTGACCGCCGTCACTCCGAACGCAGGCCTGGCGGAGGCGAGTTGGGGTGAAACGGGTCAGGTCACTCCTGCTCGCGAAGCTGCTCCTCGGACAGGCCCCGCCGCCAGTAGCCGACGAAGGTGATCCTGCGCCGGTCGAACCCCCGCTCCCGCACGAAGTGCCGGCGCAGCTCCTTCACACAGCCGGACTCGCCCGCGATCCAGACGTACGGACGCTCGGCCGGCGGGAGGTGGGCGGCGCGGAGGGGGTCGAGTGCCAGGGGGGAGCCGGTGGTGTGGTTTCCCTCCCGCACCAGCCAGGTGATCTCGGCGTCCGCCTCGGTCACCAGGTCCTGGATGTCCGCGGCGTGCGGCACCTCCAGCCAGACCCGGGCACGGGTGCCGGCCGGCAGCGACCCGACGATGGAGCAGGCGGCGGGGACGGCGCTCTCGTCGCCCCAGATCACCACCAGGTCGGTGTCCGCCGGCGGCCGGAACCGGATCGCCCGGTTGTCCGCGAGCGCCGGCCCGAGCAGCAGGACCTTGTCCCCGGCGGCGGCCCGTGCGGCCCACGCGGAGGCCGGACCGGCCGGCGTGTGCAGCACGAAGTCGATGTCGATCTCGACGGTGTTCCCGTCGGGGCCGCGCCGCAGGTCCCGGAGCGTGTACGAGCGCATCACGGCCCGTACGTCGTCCGGGAGTTCACGCCACGCCTGCCACCAGCCGTCGCCGAGCTCGATCGGTACGACGGGCTCGGGCTGGCCGGGATGCGGAACGAACAGCGACAGGCTCTGGTCCCGCCCGTCGGAGAAGAGGGCGTGCAGATCCTCCCCGCCGAAGGTCACCCGGACCAGGGACGGACCCAGCCGCCTCGTCCGTACGACCTGGAGGGAGAAGAAACGGAACGGGGCGGCTACGGCGGTAGTCATGGGTAACTCCTGAATCGGCGTCAGGGATGCTTACCTGCGGCGCGGGTTCAACTGACCCTCTTCGCGTCCTCGATGGCCTTCGCGAGGTTCTCGACCATCGGCACGCACTTGTCGTACGACAGGATCGGCTCGGGAGAGCGGGAGATGACCTGGCCGGCCGCGACCGCGGGGAGTTTCTTCCAGGTCGCCTCGGTGATGTCGGCGGGCTGGATGGTCGCGGTGCGGTCGTCCATCATGATGATGTCGGCGGGATACTTGTCGACGTTCTCCCAGCTCAGCGTCTCGTACCAGCCGCCGGTCGCCTTCTTGGCGGACTCCGGGGGCTCGACGAAGTTCACGCCGAGGGCTTTGAAGTACTCCAGATCGATGGAGAGGTTGTTACCGGAGACGTAGAACGCGCTCTCCGCGGCGGAACCCGCCAGCACCTTGATCTCGGGCCGGGCCTTGGCGGCCTTGCGCAGCCGTTCCGAGGCGGCCTCGAAACGCTTCTTGGCGTCGGTGACCTTGGCGGCCGTCAGGTCCGCGCCGAGCGACTCGGCCAGCTCCCACATGCGCGCGAGCGGCTTGGTCAGCTGACGGTCGTAGACGGAGACGGCGACGCTCGGGGCCAGCTTGGCGATCTTGTCCTTCGACTTCTCGGGCACGTACCAGAGGGTGCCGGCGGCGTCGAAGGTGGTGGTGATCAGGACCTGCGGTGCGAAGGCCGCGTACTTCTCGATGTTGAACTGGTCCCACACGTTCCCGAAGACCGTCAGCTTACTGACGTCCATGTCGCCTGCCTGGACGTCGGCCTTGCCGCTCTTCGTCGTGGTCGGGCCGAACACGCCCTTGACCTCGATGCCGTAGTCGAAGAGGGCCGCGGCCACACCGGTGAAGGCGACTATCTTCGCCGGGACTTCGTCCAGCTTCGCGGTCGTGCCGCGGTCGTCCTTGAAGGACCAGGGGCCGGATGCCTGGGCGGGCGCTGTCGAGTCCGAGTCGCCGCTCTCCGCGTCGCTGTCGCCGCAGGCGGCCAGGAAGGCGCCGAGGCCGAGCGCGCCGCCGGTGGCGAGCAGGCCGCGGCGGGAGAGGCGGGCGGTACTGGCGTTCGGCATGGAGGGGTCTGCTTTCGTGCGTACGGGGACAACGGGGTGCACGCCAACAGTGGGTGGCGGAATCAGGCTTAGGTTAGCCTAACCTTCTGTTTTGTCCAGAGGGCACCCGGTAGCTGTGCCCGTCCTGCATGGAGCGATGCCGACGCGCGGCATGAGCGGCATGATGCGAGTCACAACCGGCGTGGTTCGCGGGTCGGCCATCTGCTCCAGGATCAGATCCAGCTTGCCCTCCAGATCCATGTCCCGGGATGCGGGCGGAGTAGGGTGCGGCGGCTGCTCTCCTGGGATGCCTTTGGTGCCGCCCGTGTCTCCCGGCTCGCCCCAGAAGAGGCTTTCTCCGATGACGTAGGCCAGCTCTTCCGGCTGCGGCTCGCTCGGCCGGGTGCGGGAGGGGATCACCGCAACCGAGGCCCGCCATTTCCTCGACGCTGCCCTCGCCGACCGGCTGCATGCGCTCTACGAACTCGCCCTGCGCACCGGACTCCGCAAAGGCGAACTCCTCAGCCTCCGCTGGGAAGACCTCGACCTCAACGCAGGCACCGCCACCATCTGCCACTCACTCCAACGCAGCCGGGGTGGATACCGAGGCGCTGCGCCACCCCGGCGATCTGGCGGTCAGAGGCGCAACCGCCCGGCGATCGCCATCCGGGGATTACGTCTAGGCTTTCCGGGCCAGTCCGGCGGCGATGAGGTGTTCCCAGACCGTGAGCTCTCGTCTTTCGCCCCTGTCCCACGCGTTGTCGGTTTTGTCGGGACGCCACAGGGACGCGGGGACGATCCCGGGGTCGAGGATTTCCAGGCCGTCCAGCAGGGAGGCGATTTCCGCGTCGCTGCGCCACCGGCCGCGACCGAACGTCTGCTGGAGGACCGTCTCGGCCTCCGCGGTCTCCGGGTTGTTGCCAGAGCGGAAGTGGCTGACGAAGAAGTAGCTTCCGGAGGGGACGTGGTCGCGCCAGTAGCGGACGATGCCGGCAGGGTCCTCGTCATCGTTTACGTGGTGGAGGATGGCGCTGAGGATGACGGCCACGGGACGAGCGAAGTCGATGATTTCGATGGTGTCGGGGTGAGTGCGGATGCCTTCGGGGTTGCGCACATCGACCGCGACGACGCGGGTCCGGTCGTTCTTCTCCAGCAGTGCGCGGCCGTAGACCAACACTTGGGGGTCGATGTCGACGTAGATGACCCGGGACTCGGGAGCGTGCCGTTGCGCGACCTGGTGGACGTTGTCCGCGGTCGGCAGGCCACTGCCCAGGTCGATGAACTGCCGAATGCCGGTGGTATTCGCGATCTCCCTGACCGCCCGCGTCAGGGCCGCGCGGTTGGCGAAGGCGATGGCCACCGAACCGGGCAGGTCGCGCTTGAACACGTCGCCGATCTCACGGTCCACGGCGTAGTTGTCCTTGCCGCCGAGCAGGTAGTCGTAGACGCGGGCGATGCTGGGCTTGGCCGGGTCGATGGAGGAGCCCTCGTTCGTCATGGCTGCCATTCTTCACCGCAACGGCGCCTGTGCAGCCTCGTTTTGGGGTCCTCCAGCTGGTCGGGGCGGCTGGTGGGCATGGACGCCTGAGTTCGTTGTCAAACGCCTCGACTGGATGACAGGGCGACTGACTTCACTGCCCAAGGACAGAGTGGGAGCGGAAGAAGGCCCGGGCCGATCTGGAGAGACAGTGGCTTCGCCTTCACCACGCCCACCGGCAGACCTCTCGACCCGGCCAACCTCACCCGCCGCTTCCGCAGCCTCCTCAACCGAGCCGGGCTCCGGCACATCCGCTTCCACGACCTTCGCCACTCGACCGCGACCCTGCTACTGGAAGAGGGAGTCGACCTCGTCGTGATCAAGGAACTGCTGAGGGCGACGACTCCGAAGAGCTGCCGCCCTCAGCGGTGCTTGTCCGCTGACGTTGCCGTCAGCGTTGCCGTCAAACGGAGTTACGCAGAACTCCGGTCATCAGCATCCACAGGCACATGGGCCGCAGTCACTACGCCAGAGAATGAAATCTCCACCGCAACCCGGTCAGCAGGAGAATAGATCCAGAGTTCCGGCACGGATAGGTCGACATACCCCGAGCGGAACGACGCCCCACGCCGCATGCGAGAAACCGCCGAGACCTTAAGGGAGCCTCGGCCGTTCCTGCGAGCGTCACGAAGCTACTTGCCTTCTTCCCTCAGCAAGATCTGAACCTTTGACGGAGATTGCGGATCATCCACCATTACCGAACTGACGGACATGTGGACGTCGTCGGTGACGTCCGGTGGGGCGTCGGGCACGGGGGCGTCGGAGAGCGCGTGCTCCTCCGGTGCGTCGTCCTCGACGGTCGGGGGAGTGTCCCCGTTCTGGACGGAATACGGCTACGACTCGATCGGCAACCG
>NZ_JARXYX010000017.1 GCF_029893585.1 Streptomyces sp. LBL | reverse complement strand
TTTTCCGATCCGATTTCCTCGGTGCTTTCCAGGTTCCCGCTCTCGCGTTTCCCTTTCCGGCGGTTCCGACTCTATCAGATCCTTTCGGGCCTGATCCCCGGTCAGCGGGGTTGTCTTCGCGGCTGTTGGGCCGCTCCGACGAGTGAGACTTTAGCGGATTCCCGGCTCCCGACGCTAATCGGGGGCTGCGTCCTTTCGAACGCGGATTCCTCATTCGCAAATACCCGTGCCAATGACACGACAACAGAACGACTGATCATCGCGTGCTGGTTGGTCCTGCGGAATGGCTGTCCGGGGACCGACCGGGGTCGGCGCTCACGTCGGACAACTCGGAGAACACTACGTACCGGGTCGGGGTGTGTCAACTTCAGTCCTGACGGGGCTTGGGAGGCGTAATCTGGACCACATGACTACACGTACGTGCACCCAGCTGTGGTGGGCCGCCTGACGGCGGCCGTTCTCACGTATGTACTCGACGGCCGCCGCTTCGGCGGCCGTTTCTGTATCTCCCTCCAGCACTCCGGAGGGGCAGCCGGCCGGCCGAGGCGGTGGCCCGACCGGGAGGAGAGGGAGAGATGACAGAGACGACGCGGGTATTCAGCGGGGTCAAGCCGACCGGGCATCTGACGCTGGGGAACTACCTGGGAGCCATCCGGCGGTGGGCTGCCGTCGATCAGCACCGGGCCGAGGCGCTGTTCTGCATCGTCGATCTGCACGCGCTCACCGTGCACCACGATCCGGCACGGGTGCGACGGCTGAGCCGGCAAGCGGCGACGCTGCTGCTGGCGGCGGGGCTGGATCCCGAGCTGTGCACCGTGTTCGTACAGAGTCATGTGGATGAGCACGCGCGGCTGTCGTACGTGCTGGAGTGCGTGGCCACGGACGGCGCGATGCGGCGGATGATCCAGTACAAGGAGAAGGCCGCGCGCGAGCGGGAGCGGGGCGGCAGTGTGCGGCTGTCGCTGCTGACGTATCCGGTGCTGATGGCGGCGGACATCCTGGCGTACGGGGCTGACGAGGTGCCCGTCGGGGACGATCAGACGCAGCATGTGGAGCTGACGCGGGATCTGGCAGTGCGGTTCAACCAGCGGTACGGGCACACGTTCGTGGTACCTCGGGCGATGCCTCCGGAGGTGGCGGCTCGGGTGATGAACCTGCAGGACCCGATGTCGAAGATGGGGAAGAGCGACGACGCCGGGCCGGGGATCGTCTATCTGCTCGACGAGCCGGACGTGGTGCGGAAGAAGGTCATGCGGGCGGTGACCGACAGTGGGCGGGATGTCGTCCACGACCGGGAGTCGCGGCCGGGACTCGCCAATCTGCTGGAGATCCTCGCCTGCTGCACGGGTGGGAACCCATCGGACCTGAGCGGTGTATATGAGTCGTACGGCGCCTTGAAGAAGGACACCGCGGAGGCGGTGGTCGAGGTACTCAGGCCCGTGCAGGACAGGCACAGGGAGCTGTGCGCGGATCCTGGCTTTGTGGAGGGGGTGCTGCGAGATGGGGCGGAGAGAGCGCGGGCCATGGCGCGGCCGACCGTGGATGCCGCTTATCGCGCGATCGGATTGCTGCCCGGCGCATCCGATAACGCGGGGAGCGCGGCTCGGTAGCCGAGCGGTGTCCGTGTGCCGCCCCCTGGGTCGGGGGCGGCCGGGCATCAGCTGTTGTTGCCGGAAGCCAGTTCGCGGCTGCGGTCGCGGGCGGCTTCGAGGGCGGCGATAAGGGCGGCTCGTACGCCGTGGTTCTCGAGTTCGCGGATGGCGCTGATGGTCGTGCCCGCGGGAGAGGTGACGTTCTCGCGGAGCTTGACCGGGTGTTCGCCGCTGTCGCGGAGCATGACGGCGGCGCCGATCGCGGACTGGACGATCAGGTCGTGGGCCTTGTCGCGGGGCAGGCCGAGGAGGATGCCGGCGTCCGTCATGGCTTCGACCAGGTAGAAGAAGTACGCCGGGCCGGAGCCGGAGAGGGCGGTGCACGCGTCCTGCTGGGACTCGGGGACGCGGAGCGTCTTGCCGACGGCGCCGAAGATCTCCTCGCTGTGGGCCAGGTGGTCGGCGGTGGCGTGGGTGCCGGCGGAGATGACGGACATGGCCTCGTCGACCAGGGCGGGCGTGTTCGTCATGACGCGGACGACAGGGGTGCCGGTGGCGAGGCGTTCCTCGAAGAAGGAGGTGGGGATGCCGGCCGCGCCGCTGATGACGAGGCGGCCGGCGGGGACGTGCGGGGCGAGTTCGTCGAGGAGGGTGCCCATGTCCTGCGGTTTGACCGTGAGGATCAGGGTGTCGGCGGCCTTGGCGGCTTCCGGGTTGGTGACCGGGGTGACTCCGTAGCGGGTGCGGAGTTCTTCGGCTCGCTCGGGGCGGCGGGCGGTGACCAGAAGGTCGGCCGGGGCCCAGCCGGCGCGGATCATTCCGCTGAGCAAGGCTTCACCGATCTTGCCGGCGCCGAGGACTGCGACTTTCTGGGTCATGGCTGAGGTGCCCTCCGGGGGGTGCGACGTCCGCGTTCATCCTCGCATCGGGGGCGTCTGTGCGGGTGGGATGTCCGGTGGGCGGGATCTGGGCTTGGCGGGTGGGCGGGACGGCGTGCTGCCGGGTAGGCAAGGCCGGTGTGCTGCCGGGTGGGCCGGGGCCGCGGCAGTCAGGGGTACGTCCCCGTCCTGCGCCGGAGAGTCCCTGCCAACGGCCTCCATCCCTGATCTTGCGTGCGTTTCCCTCCCCGGCTTCAGCCGGGGAGGGAAACGCATCCTTGGTCTCGGAGCCGCGAAGCGGTGTATTACGCTGCGCGTCTGCTTCGGCAGCGGTCAGGGCTTGGCCGTCCTGCGGGGCTTGTGTCCCAAGGGAGAAGCCCCCTCGTTCACGAGGGGGAGGAGTCACGGACAGAACACCTAGGCGCGGCGGCGCTTCTTCGACGGGTTGCCGGTGCGGCGGGAGGTGCGCTTCTGGTGATGCTTGAGGGCTGCCCCGTACTCCTCGCGGTGGAGTTTCTCGCCGGGGGCCTCGGTGAGGGAACGGAAGAAGTAGGCGAGGAGTGAGCCGACGAAGCCGATGGCGAGGAGGCCGCGGAGGGAGGCCTGGCGGACGGGGTCCGGGCGTTTGCTGAAGCCGTCCCAGGTGTGCCGGAAGGCCAGGGCGCTGCAGGCGACGAACATGACCACGACCAGAACGGTGACGAAGCTGCCGGTGTCGGCGATCTGGAGACCCTCGTAGGCGAAGCGGAGGACCAGGCAGGAGACGGTCGCGGCCGCGAGGGAGCCGACGGCTGCCGCGACGCGGCGGGCGGGGTAGCCGTTGTCGTGCTCGACCCAGGTGGTGCCGAAGAGGCGGAGGGGTTCGGGGCGGGGGCCGCCCTCGGAGCCCGCGGGAGTTTCCTGGGGGCCGGTTTCGTCGCTCACGCGTCGATTATGGCTCCAGGCCGTCCGCGGGCTCCGGTCGGGCTCAGGCGCAGCGCGAGGCCACGTAGCCGTCGCTGCCGGTGTTCACATAGGAGTCCGCGACGTACTGGCCGTTGCTGATGTTGTCCCAGATGTTCGACGTGCCGTACGGGCCCGTGACCGTCGTTCCCGGCGTCTGGCAGTAGATCGGGACGTGGGCTCCCTCGGACAGGACACGCACGATGGTGTAGCTGGTGCCCGGGCCACTGCGGACGTTCAGACTCACGCCCGGAGCGACGGCGTAGGTGAGCACGGACGCGGTGACCGTCGCGCTCGTCGCCGTGACACCCTCGGCCTCGCCGGCACCTTCGGTCTCTTCGATGTGGCCAACAGACATGGAAAGCCTCCCCCGTTGAACCCCATGACTGCCATGGGGTCCCGTTGATTCCCCTGAATCACGCCGTGAAACCTCTGCGTGCACGTCTCCCGTGGCGGCCGGCCGGCCGCCTCCGTCTCGCACGACTCATCGACTAGGCTCCGTGCGTCGCGCGCGCGGACGATCAGCACGGGGGTGGTTCCCATGGCGCCACAGCGCAACAGCGGAGCGGGCGCGGAAGCGGAACTTCCTGAACACGCCGGCCACTACCGTCTGGAGTCGCGTCTCGGCTCCGGCGGCATGGGAGTCGTGCACCTGGCCCGCAGCACCTCCGGCATGAAGCTCGCGGTGAAGGTCGTACACAGCGAGTTCGCGAAGGACCCCGAGTTCAGGGGGCGGTTCCGGCAGGAGGTCGCCGCGGCGCGAAGGGTGAGCGGGGCCTTCACCGCGTCTGTCGTCGACGCCGATCCCGAGGCCGAACGGCCGTGGATGGCCACGCTGTTCATCCCCGGACCGACCCTGGCGGACCAGGTGAAGCGGAATGGCCCGATGGAGGCCGCGCAGTTGCGCCGGCTGATGGCCGGGCTGGCCGAGGCGCTCCGCGACATCCACCGCGTCGGCGTCGTGCACCGGGATCTGAAACCGAGCAACGTGCTGCTCGCCGAGGACGGGCCGAAGGTCATCGACTTCGGTATTTCCCGGCCGAAGGACAGCGAACTGCGGACCGAGACGGGCAAGTTGATCGGCACTCCGCCCTTCATGGCACCCGAGCAGTTCCGGCGGCCTCGGGAGGTCGGTCCCGCCGCCGACGTCTTCGCCCTCGGGTCCGTGATGGTGCACGCGGCCACGGGGCGTGGGCCGTTCGACTCCGACAGTCCGTACGTCGTCGCTTACCAGGTCGTGCATGACGAGCCCGATCTGACCGACGTTCCGGAGAGTCTCGCGCCGCTCGTGCTGCGGTGCCTCTCGAAGGAACCCGAGGACCGGCCCACGCCCGACGAGTTGATGCGGGAACTGCGGTCGGTCGCCGCGTCGTACGACACCCAGGCGTTCATACCGGCGCAGCGGGCGGGGGACCTACCGGTCCCGGAGCCCGCCGGCGAGCGCGAGGAACCACAGCGACCGTCGCGCAGGCGCCTGCCCGGACGGCAGGCGGCCCTCGCCGCGGCGGCGCTCCTCGTCGTGGGTGGGGTTGTCGGCTCGGTCCAGTGGCTCGGCGGCGAGCGTGCCGCGCCGAGGAGTACCTCGCCTGGGACCACACCGGCCGTGTTGCGGGCGTGGGAGGCGAAGCCCTTGGCCAAGAGCGGGCAGGTGCCTCAGTGCTCCGCGGGTGCGGGGAGGCTCGTGTGCGCGCAGCGCGGCCTGGTCTTCGCCCTGAACCCGTCCGACGGGACGTTGCTGTGGCGCCGCTCGGTCGACGAGAGGACCAGGAACGGACCGCCGGTCGTGTCCGGTGGTCTCGTACAGCCTCTGACCGACGAGCGTGGACGGCTGGAGGCGTTCGACCCGGCCTCGGGAACAACGCGTTGGCAGCGGAACATGCCCGCGTTCAACGGTATGCGGCTCGCAGGCGGAACGTTGCTGCTCACCGGCGCCGACGGAACGGTGACCGGCGTGGACAGCTCGTCCGGCGAGACGAGGTGGAGCCGGCGGCTGCCGGGGCTGAGTGAGCCGTACTTCTCCTCGTTCCCCGGCGATCCTCTGGCCTACGCCACGCGCGCCGTCGGCGGATCCGGCGGATCCGGCACGGCGGTCACCGCGGTGGATCCCGCCACGGGCACCGTGCGGTGGGAGAAGCGGCTGAAAGGAGACCTGGAGTCCATCGGCGCGCGGGACGGATCCGTCTTCTTCCGTTCCGTCGACGCCGCCTCCGAAACCACGAAGGCCGTCGTCCGCTACACCCGGCGGACCGACACCTCGCGGCGGGTGGCGCTACCGGTCCCACGTCTGGACACGCTGGCCACCGTGCGCGGGAACGTCGTCCTCGTGCTGGCCGGCGGCGGATCTCTGGAGGCCTTCGATCTCGACGCGGGCAAGCGGCTGTGGCATCTCGAGACCGCGGTGAGCCGCGGTTCGGCGCCGGTGTCCGACGGCGACCACGTGTACTTCTCCGCTGCCGACGGAAGGCTGCTCGCCGTCGACGCACGCAGCGGACGGCTCGTGGGGCAGACCAGGCCACGGCTCGCCGCCGACTCGGACCGGGTCGCAGCGGCCCTGCCCGAACCCGTGATCGCCGACCACCACGTCTACGCCGGCGCCCCCGACGGAACCGTCTTCGCCGTGGACGCCCGGAACCCGTCGGCCTGGTAGCACGCGGAAGGGGCCGCCCCGAAGGGACGGCCCCTCACAACGAGGGCTGCCAACGAGGGCTGCCAACGAGGGGCTCAGCCCAGCTTGCTCACATCGCGTACGGCGCCCTTGTCGGCGCTGGTCGCCATCGCCGCGTAGGCCCGGAGGGCTGCCGAGACCTTGCGCTCGCGGTTCTTCGGGGCGTAGACGCCGTTCAGGGCCTGCTCGCGGCGGGTGAGTTCGGTCTCGTCGACGAGGAGCTCGATCGTGCGGTTCGGGATGTCGATGCGGATGCGGTCGCCGTCCTCGACGAGGGCGATGGTGCCGCCGGACGCGGCCTCCGGGGAGGCGTGGCCGATCGAGAGGCCGGACGTTCCGCCGGAGAAACGGCCGTCGGTGATCAGGGCGCAGGTCTTGCCGAGGCCGCGGCCCTTGAGGAAGGACGTCGGGTAGAGCATCTCCTGCATGCCGGGGCCGCCCTTGGGGCCCTCGTAGCGGATGACGACGACGTCGCCGTGCGTGATCTGCTTGTTGAGGATCTTCTCGACGGCCTCTTCCTGCGATTCGCAGACGACCGCCGGGCCCTCGAAGGTCCAGATGGACTCGTCGACGCCGGCCGTCTTCACCACGCAGCCGTCGACCGCCAGGTTGCCCCTGAGCACCGCCAGGCCGCCGTCCTTCGAGTACGCGTGCTCGGCGCTGCGGATGCAGCCGCCCTCGGCGTCCTCGTCCAGGGCCTCCCAGCGCTCCGACTGGGAGAATGCCTCCGCCGAGCGGACGCAGCCGGGGGCCGCGTGCCACAGTTCCAGGGCCTCGGGGGAGGGGGAGCCGCCGCGGACGTCCCACGTCTTCAGCCAGTCCGACAGGGACGGGCTGTGGACCGAGTGCACGTCCTCGTTCAGCAGGCCGGCGCGGTGCAGTTCGCCGAGCAGGGCGGGGATGCCGCCGGCGCGGTGCACGTCCTCCATGTAGTACGTACGGTCCTTGGCGACGTTCGGGGCGACCTTCGCGAGGCAGGGAACGCGGCGTGAGACCTCGTTGATCTCCTCCAGGCCGAACGGGACGCCCGCCTCCTGGGCGGCGGCCAGCAGGTGCAGGATCGTGTTGGTCGAGCCTCCCATCGCGATGTCGAGGGCCATGGCGTTCTCGAAGGCCGCGAGGGTGGCGGTGTTGCGGGGCAGGACCGACTCGTCGTCCTGCTCGTAGTAGCGGCGGGTGATGTCCATCACCGTGCGCCCCGCGTCCTCGTACAGCGCCTTGCGGGCCGTGTGGGTGGCGAGCACCGAGCCGTTGCCGGGGAGGGAGAGGCCGATCGCCTCCGTCAGGCAGTTCATCGAGTTGGCGGTGAACATGCCGGAACAGCTGCCGCAGGTCGGACAGGCGTTCTCCTCGATACGGAGGATGTCCTCGTCCGAGATCTTGTCGTTCACGGCGTCGGAGATCGCGTCGACCAGGTCGAGCGTACGGACCGTGCCGTCGACCAGGGTGGCGCGGCCGGACTCCATCGGGCCGCCGGAGACGAAGACCGTCGGGATGTTCAGCCGCAGAGCCGCGTTCAGCATGCCCGGGGTGATCTTGTCGCAGTTGGAGATGCAGATCAGGGCGTCGGCGCAGTGGGCCTCGACCATGTACTCGACCGAGTCCGCGATCAGGTCGCGGGAGGGCAGGGAGTACAGCATGCCGCCGTGGCCCATCGCGATGCCGTCGTCCACCGCGATCGTGTTGAACTCGCGCGGGATACCGCCGGCCTCGACGATCGCCTCACTGACGATCCGGCCGACCGGCTGCAGGTGGGTGTGGCCCGGCACGAACTCGGTGAAGCTGTTGGCGACCGCGATGATCGGCTTTCGGCCGATGTCCGCGCCGGGTACACCGGAGGCGCGCATAAGGGCGCGTGCGCCCGCCATGTTGCGGCCGTGGGTGACTGTGCGGGACCTCAGCTCAGGCATCGTCGCTCGCTCCTTCAGACAGATCTGACTGCTATTGAGCGTACGCCGGTCATCCAGGGGTCGGGACGGGGTGTCCGGAATGCGGGATGCGCGTCTCGTGGCCGGGGGGCCGCCGAGGCGGCCGGGGCACCTTCACGGCCGGGGCACCTTCACCGCCGGGGCACCTTCACCGCCGGGGCACCTTCACGGCGGAGGCCAGGTACAGGCGGGTGAAGGCCAGGGCCTCGGCGAGGTCGGCATCGCGTTCGGCGCTGGACATGGCCCGGCGGGTGTTGACCTCGATGACCACGTGGCCGTCGAAACCGGTCCGGGCGAGACGTTCCAGCAGCTCGGCGCAGGGCTGGGTGCCGCGGCCGGGAATCAGGTGCTCGTCCTTCGCCGAGCCTCGGCCGTCGGCGAGGTGGACGTGCCCGAGACGGTCACCCATGCGGTCGATCATCTGGATCGCGTCCGTGCGGGCCGTGGCGGTGTGGCTGAGATCGATCGTGAAGTGCCGGTAGTCGTCCTTCGTCACGTCCCAGTCGGGCGCGTAGGCGAGCATCTCGCGGTCGCGGTAACGCCAGGGGTACATGTTCTCGACGGCGAACCGTACGTCCGTCTCGTTCGCCATGCGCCAGATCCCGGTGACGAAGTCACGGGCGTACTGGCGCTGCCAGCGGAACGGCGGATGGACGACGACCGTGGACGCGCCGAGCTTCTCGGCGGCCGCGCGGGCGCGCTGGAGTTTGACCCAGGGGTCGGTGGACCACACGCGCTGCGTGATGAGCAGGCAGGGGGCGTGCACGGCGAGGATCGGGATGCCGTGGTAGTCGCTGAGTCTGCGCAGCGCTTCGATGTCCTGGCTGACGGGGTCGGTCCACACCATGACCTCGACGCCGTCGTATCCGAGGCGCGCGGCGATCTCGAAGGCCGTCGCCGTCGATTCGGGGTAGACGGAGGCCGTCGACAGGGCGACCTTCGCATCCGGGATGCGGACTACGTCCCTTGGTTCAGCCACGCGGGCCAGCCTAAGGGGTGCGGTCGGGTGGGTGCGGGGTACCTCTTCGCAGTTGTGGTGTTCGCCACGGACGAGGGCGGGTGCGGGTGCGGATGCGGGGATGACTGCGGGTGCGGGTGCCTTGTGGTTGATCGCGCAGTTCCCCGCGCCCCTTCAGGAGCGCCACACCGAGTCCCTCGGCCTACACCGACCCCATGTGGTCGAGTTTCCGAAGGATCACGCCTTCCCTCAGTGCCCACGGACAGATGTCCACCGTCTCCACACCGAACAGGTCCATCGCGCCCTCGGCGACCAGGGCACCGGCGAGGAGTTGGCCCGCGCGGCCCTCGGAGACGCCCGGCAGGTCGGCTCGCTCGGCCGTCGTCATACCGGAGAGCCTCGGCACCCACGCCTCCAGGGACTCCCGCTTGAGTTCACGCTCGACGTAGAGGCCCTCGGCGGAGCGGGCCGCGCCGGCCAGGCGGGCCAGCTGCTTGAAGGTCTTGGACGTGGCGACCACGTGGTCGGGCGGGCCGAAGCGGGTGAACTCGCCGACCGTACGGGCGATCTGGGCGCGGACATGGCGGCGCAGGGACCGTATCGCCTCTGGGTCCGGGGGGTCGCCGGGAAGCCAGCCCGCGGTGAGGCGGCCGGCGCCGAGCGGCAGCGACACGGCCGCGTCCGGTTCCTCGTCCATGCCGTACGCGATCTCCAGGGAGCCGCCGCCGATGTCCAGGACCAGCAGTTTTCCGGCCGACCAGCCGAACCAGCGGCGGGCGGCGAGGAAGGTGAGGCGGGCCTCCTCGGAGCCGGTGAGGACCTGCAGGTCGACGCCGGTCTCGGCCTGCACGCGCGCGAGGACGTCGTCGGCGTTGCTGGCCTCGCGCACGGCGGAGGTGGCGAACGGCAGCAGATCCTCGACGCCCTTGTCCTCGGCGGCCTGGAGGGCCTCCTGGATGACGCCGACGAGTTTGTCGACCCCCGGAGGGCCGATCGCTCCGGCTTCGTCCAGGAGTTCGGCAAGGCGCAACTCCGCCTTGTGCGAGTGGGCGGGCAGCGGGCACGCCCCTGGGTGCGCGTCCATCACCAGCAGATGCACCGTGTTCGATCCCACGTCGAGGACACCGAGTCTCATGTACGGAACGCTACTGCCAGCGGAGCCGGACACCGCCCCCGGAGTCGCACTCGCGGCTGTCCCTGGACCGGCCTCGGGCGACTTACCCTGGACGGGTGCCAAAGACGAAAAAGGCGAAGAACGACAAGACGGTCACATCGCTCCAGGGTTCTTCGCAGGCGAAAGCACCGAAGAAGTCGAGGAAGGCCCTGGAAACCGACGAGAAGGGCCTCGACTTCGCGCGCGCATGGGTGGAGTTCCCTGATCCGGCGGACGACGAGCAGGTCTTCCGCTGCGATCTGACATGGCTGACCTCTCGCTGGAACTGCATCTTCGGCAGCGGCTGCCAGGGCATCCAGGAGGGCCGCGCGGACGACGGGTGCTGCAGCTTGGGTGCCCACTTCTCCGACGAGGACGACGAGAAGCGGGTCGCCGGCCATGTGGCCCGGCTCACTCCGGACATCTGGCAGCACCACGACGAGGGCCGGGCCAACGGCTGGGTCTCGGAGGACGAGGACGGGGATCGGCAGACGCGTCCCTTCCAGGGCTCGTGCGTCTTCCAGAACCGGCCCGGTTTCGCGGGCGGCGCGGGCTGCTCGCTGCACATCCTCGCCCTGAAGGAGGGCCGGGAGCCGCTGGAGACCAAGCCGGACGTCTGCTGGCAGCTGCCGGTGCGGCGGACGTACGACTGGATCGACCGGCCCGACGACACCCGCGTGCTCCAGGTGTCGATCGGTGAGTACGACCGTCGGGGCTGGGGTCCGGGCGGCCACGACCTGCACTGGTGGTGCACGTCGGCGACCTCGGCGCACGGCGCGGGCGATCCGGTGTACGTGTCCTACCGGCCGGAGCTGGTGGAGCTGATGGGCAAGGCGGGCTACGACCGCCTGGTCGAGCTGTGCGAGGAGCGCCTTGCCTCGCAGCTGCCCCTGCTGGCATCGCATCCGGCGGATCCTGTGGTCTGACGACGCTCCGACCAGCCTCTGACGCCGCGCTGACGAGGCCTGTGCCTACGACGTGGACGGGCTCGGGTCGCTGCCCTCCACGGGTGTCGGCGCCGAGCTCCCCGGGTCGGAGGGCGCCGGGGCCGTGGGCGCCGGGTCGGAGGGCGCCGGTGCCGGGCTGGAGGACGAGGGCGGGTCGGTCGGCACGGGGCCCGAGGAGGGCGGGGTCGCCGGGTCCGGGCCCCGGCCGGACGGGGACGGGGACGGGCGGCTGGGGGTGCCGGGGACGGATCCGTGGTGGCCGGGTCCGTGACCGAGGTCTGTCGGTTCGGGGTCTGTCGGTTCGGGGGCGGAGTGGCTGGGGGCGGAGTGGCTCGGGGCGGTGCCATAGCCGGCGATGGAGACGATGGCGCCCGCCGGTGAGATCGCCACGCGCGCGCTCCAGAACCCGGACGGCTCGCGCAGATGGTCGACGTACACCTTGATCGTCAATGTCTCGCCGGGTGCGAGGGTTCCCGAGGCCTGGTTGAGGTAGAGCCAGTCGGCTCCGGTGGTCGCGGACCAGCGCACGGGCGCCGAGCCGGTCGCGGTGAGCGTGATCAGCGTGGTGTCGCCCCTGTTGCCGGCCACGACCTCCAGATGTCCGGTGCCTTTCCTGGCGGCGCCGGTTGCGCTGATGACCTCCACGGAGACGTCGGGCTCGTCGCCGCGGGTGAAGCGGCCGCCGGGTCTGGTCCTGGCGTTGCCGGCGTTCTCGTAACCGCTGGCGGCCTCCTCGCCGTCGAGCGCGCCGGGGCCGTGCGCCTCGCTGGTGCTGGCGACGCCACCGCCCGGGTCCTCGCCGGTCGGGGTGGACCGGTAGGCGGCCCACAGGGCCACCACCGGGGCGGCGACGACGGTGGCGATGACGGTCGTGGTCACGGCCCTCGCGCGGAGGCGGTCCCTTCGCGCGCTGCGGTCCTTGGGGTCCATCGGGAAGCCGCGCCGGTCGAAGCGGGGCGCGGTGCCCCGCGCGCGCGGGGAGTGCGCCATCGCCACGTGCAGGGCCGCGCGGGGCGCCGGGAGGACCGGCAGTTCCGCGGGGGTGACGGCAGCGCCGGGCCAATGGCCGGGGACCGCGCGTTCGGCGGTACGGCGGCAGTGCGGGCAGTCGTCGACGTGCCGGACGAGTTCACGGCGCAGGGCCGTACTGAGCACCAGCTGGTGGTCACCGGCGAGCCGGGCGACGCTCGGGCAGCTGCCGGTCTCCACGACGGCGAGGGCCGCGCGGGTGCGCTCGACCTCGCAGGCGGCGGAGGCGAGCAGCTCCCGCGCGGCGGCGAGGTCCAGGCCGAGGACGGCGGCGACCTCGTGGACGGCGAGGTGGTGGCGTACGGCGAGTTCGAGCGCCTCGCGCTGCTCCGGGGTGGTGCCGGCGGCCTCCGGCCAGGCGAGCAGGGCCAGTTCGCGGCGGCGCTCCTCCCGGGTCTCATCGGAGACCGGCGGGGTGGCGGGTTGCGCGCTCCGACGCCGGTCGGTGCCGGTGCGGCCCGCGGCATGCGTGGCCTGGCGTTTCTGCCTGGCCTCGGCCAGTTTGCGCAGACAGGCCCAGCGGGCCAGGGCGTACAGCCAGGCCCTGCGGTCCCCGGGAGCCTCCGGGCCGCGGCGCTTCTCGGCGAGCACGAGGACGTCGCCGAGGGCGGCGGTGGTCCCGTCGTGGTCGCACAGCACGGACAGGCAGTAGGTGAACAGGCCGTCCAGGTACGGCTCGTAGCCCACGGGCGGGCGCTGCGCCAGCGTGCGCGCCGCCGCGCGGTCGCGCGCCTCCCGGTGCGCCCGGTGTGCGCCGGTGATGCGGGTCGAGGTCTCCGGACTGCTGCTCATCACCCGTGGACCGTAGGGGGCGCACGTTCGCCCCTTCTTGTCCCTTCAGCACTTTTAATCCATACGGGTGAAACGATCCCTCAATAGGGGACAGGAACGACTCGTTCCGCGGCTTGTTCGAGTCGTGGGTGGCCGGTTCGCATGGGTGGCAGTGAGAGGGGCGCCCGGTCGTTCGGGGCGCCCGCGGCGGTCGCTGTCGGCGTTGTCAGTGGTGGCGGTTACGGTTCGTGCATGGCTGTGCGTACGAAGTCCGCCAAGGAGCGTCCGTCCTACCGCTGCACCGAGTGCGGCTGGCAGACGGCGAAGTGGCTCGGCCGCTGCCCCGAGTGCCAGGCCTGGGGGACGGTCGAGGAGTACGGCACGCCCGCCGTGCGGACGACGGCACCGGGCCGCGTCACCACCTCCGCTCTGCCCATCGGGCAGGTCGACGGCCGGCAGGCGACCGCCCGCCCCACCGGCGTGCCCGAGTTGGACCGGGTGCTCGGCGGGGGCCTGGTGCCCGGCGCGGTCGCCCTCCTCGCGGGCGAGCCCGGCGTCGGCAAGTCCACCCTCCTGCTGGACGTGGCGGCCAAGTCGGCGACCGACGAGCACCGCACCCTCTATGTCACCGGCGAGGAGTCGGCGAGCCAGGTCCGGATGCGCGCGGACCGCATCGGGGCGATCGCGGACCACCTGTATCTCGCCGCCGAAACCGATCTGGCCGCGGTGCTCGGCCACTTGGACGCGGTGAAGCCGTCCCTGCTGATCGTCGACTCGGTGCAGACGGTGGCCTCCCCGGAGATCGACGGCGCACCCGGCGGCATGGCCCAGGTGCGGGAGGTGGCGGGGGCTCTGATCCGCGCCTCCAAGGAGCGCGGTATGTCCACCATCCTGGTGGGCCATGTCACCAAGGACGGCGCGATCGCGGGCCCGCGCCTCCTGGAGCACCTCGTGGACGTCGTGCTGAGCTTCGAGGGCGACCGGCACGCGCGCCTGAGGCTCGTACGAGGCGTCAAGAACCGCTACGGCGCCACCGACGAGGTCGGCTGCTTCGAACTGCACGACGAGGGCATCGTGGGTCTCGCCGACCCCAGCGGGCTGTTCCTGACCCGGCGTGCCGAACCGGTGCCCGGCACCTGCCTGACCGTCACTCTGGAGGGCCGCCGCCCGCTGGTCGCAGAGGTGCAGGCGCTCACGGTGGACTCGCAGATCCCCTCCCCGAGGCGTACGACCTCCGGTCTGGAGACCTCCCGGGTGTCGATGATGCTCGCCGTCCTGGAACAGCGCGGAAAAATCAGCGCTCTGGGCAAAAGGGACATCTACTCCGCGACGGTGGGCGGTGTGAAGTTGTCGGAACCCGCCGCCGACCTCGCCATCGCCCTCGCGCTGGCCTCGGCGGCCAGTGACACCCCGCTCCCGAAGAACCTCGTCGCGATCGGCGAGGTGGGCCTCGCGGGCGAGGTCAGAAGGGTTACAGGGGTGCAGCGCCGGCTCGCCGAAGCACACCGCCTGGGCTTCACGCACGCCCTCGTACCGGGCGATCCGGGCAAGGTCCCGGCGGGCATGAAGGTCCTGGAAGTCGCCGACATAGGAGATGCTCTGAGGGTCCTTCCGCGCTCTCGTAGGCGAGAGGCCCCACGGGACGACGAAGACCGCCGGTAGACTTTGCCCTGGTCTCGCCCGTCCGTACGAACCGCTTGTGCGAACGTGAGCGCCCCAGAACCCGCGACCGGAGGAGTGCAGTGGCAGCCAACGACCGGGCAGCAGCTCCCGGAAAGTCCGGCGGGAGTTCCGGCGCCGACGGTCTCATGCGCGCCGCACTGAGCGCCGTGGCGCCCGGTATGGCCCTGCGCGACGGCCTTGAGCGGGTCCTGCGCGGCAACACCGGCGGCCTCATCCTGCTCGGCTCCGACAAGACCGTCGAATCGATGTGTACGGGCGGTTTCATCCTGGATGTCGAGTTCACGGCGACGCGGCTGCGGGAGCTGTGCAAGCTCGACGGCGGCATCGTGCTCTCCTCCGACCTGTCGAAAATCCTCCGGGCGGGCGTCCAACTGCTCCCCGACCCGGCGATCCCCACCGAGGAGACGGGCACCCGGCACCGCACCGCGGACCGGGTGAGCAAGCAGGTCGGCTTCCCGGTCGTCTCGGTCTCCCAGTCGATGCGGCTGATCGCCCTGTACGTCGACGGCCAGCGCCGCGTCCTGGAGGACTCGGCCGCGATCCTGTCCCGCGCCAACCAGGCCCTCGCGACCCTCGAGCGCTACAAGCTCCGCCTCGACGAGGTCGCGGGCACGCTCTCCGCTCTGGAGATCGAGGACCTGGTGACCGTCCGGGACGTCTCGGCCGTGGCCCAGCGCCTGGAGATGGTCCGCCGTATCGCCACGGAGATCGCGGAGTACGTGGTCGAGCTCGGCACGGACGGGCGGCTGCTGACGCTCCAGCTGGACGAGTTGATCGCCGGCGTGGAGCCCGAGCGTGAACTGGTCGTCCGGGACTACGTCCCCGAGCCCACCGCGAAGCGCTCCCGCACGGTCGAGGAGGCGCTGTACGAACTCAACGCGCTCAGCCACGCCGAACTTCTCGAACTGCCCACGGTCGCCCGTGCGTTGGGCTACACGGGGTCCCCGGAGGCCCTCGACTCCGCGGTGTCCCCGCGCGGCTTCCGCCTGCTGGCGAAGGTACCGAGGCTGCCGGGCGCGATCATCGACCGCTTGGTGGAACACTTCGGGGGCCTGCAGAAGCTGCTCGCCGCGAGCGTGGACGACCTGCAGACGGTGGACGGGGTCGGCGAGGCGCGGGCGCGAAGCGTGCGCGAGGGGCTGTCACGGTTGGCCGAGTCGTCGATCCTGGAGCGGTACGTCTGACGAGCCGCGGGCGGCCGACGCGAGGGGACGAGCGCGACCCACCCCTCGGCGTCAGCGCCTGCGCCAGTACCGCCACCAGCACCAGCCGGTGGCCCGGCGGCCGGCGCCTTGACGTCAACGCACCCCTCAGTCGTTCTCCAGCACGAACGACGTCTGCACCGTCCCGAACCCCGGCGTCTTCGCCTCCACCAGGTACGTTCCCGCCCCGGCCGCCTTGGCGGAAGGCGTCGCGCACTGCGGAGCACTCGGCTTGCGGTCCCACTTGACGGGGTACGTGATGCTGCTGCCGGCCGCGACCCGGAAGACCAGGCTGCCGGAGACCTTGGGGCAGTCCGCGGAGGACCAGTAGTCGTCCTCACTGCCCGCCTGAGTGATGGTCAGCACCGCTTTCTTCGGCCCGAGATCGACCTTGCACTCGTCGCCGGAGGAGTTCGTCGCGGTCACCAGCAGTGCGGGGGTGTCATTCGGCCCGTACGCGTTGTGGAGGCTGCGCACGGTCAACTTCACCGCCCCCGCTGTGCAGTCGGGAAGCGTGGAACCGGCCGGGAGTGTGTCGCCGGTGCTGACACCGACGCCCGCTCCGCCCGCAGCCCCGCCGCCCGAGCCCTCCGACCCACTGGAGCCGCCAGAACCGGAACCGGCACTCGAACCCGAACCGCCCCCGGAGCCGTCGCCCGTTCCGCCGCCGGACCCCGATCCGCCCGAGTCGCTGCCGCTCGACTCGTCCCGCCCGCCCGGCGCTTGGCTGATCGCGGGCCCGGATCCGGACGGACCCGGTGTGATCGTCGTGGGGGAGGGATTCTTGTCGTTGGGCCCGTCGGCACCGTTCTTGCCACCTCCGCCGTCCGAGGCCACGATCCAGGCGATCAGCAGCGCCAAGAGGGCGACCACGGACGCCAGTACGACCCTCCGACGCCAGTAGATGGTGGAGGGAAGCGGCCCGACCGGATTGCGCAGAGATCCCACGGCGCAAACTGTACGAGAGATCGGCGCCTTCGCCGGCCCCACCCGCCGTCCGGCTCGCAACTTTTACGGATCATCATTCCGGAACCGGCCGCCCTGTCCTTGTCTTTTGTCAGGTGCGGCCCTGACGATCGCAAGCTGTGACGACGTCGCCCCCTTCTGCTACGTTCCGTAACGTAGCGAGACAGGCATCCCGCCCTTCGTCACCCTGTGCGCGGCAACCTGGTGGCGGACACTTCGTGACACCGCCCGCACGTTCGCGACAGCGGCCCTTGCACCTCTGGCCACGACCGGGGAACCGACGGCCGACCGACCGCCACGCCGGTCCTACGCCACGCCGGTCCGACACCACGCCGGTCCGACGCCCACCGGCCCCTGCGCCGCGCCACACCAACGCGGCCCCCGCACCACACGTCCGCCCCCCTCCCCGTGGCAGGATCGGAAGGCCATGACTGTGCCCACGAAGTCCCCGCACCCCGTGAACACCCCCGTCGATGAGGCCCTCGCCGGTGACTCCCTCGGCGAGCCGCTCCACACCCCCGTCATCGACTGGTTCGACGAGCACGCCCGTGACCTGCCGTGGCGGCGTCCCGACGCCGGTGCCTGGGGGGTGATGGTCAGTGAGTTCATGTTGCAGCAGACGCCGGTGAGCCGTGTGCTGCCCGTCTACGAGCAGTGGCTGGCCCGCTGGCCGCGCCCCGCCGACCTGGCCAAGGAGGCGCCCGGCGAGGCCGTCCGCGCCTGGGGCCGGCTCGGCTATCCGCGGCGCGCCCTGCGGCTGCACGGCGCCGCCGTCGCCATAACGGAACGGCACGGCGGCGACGTACCGACGGACCACGCCCAGCTGCTGGCACTGCCCGGTATCGGCGAGTACACGGCCGCGGCGGTCGCCTCCTTCGCGTACGGGCAGCGGCACGCGGTGCTGGACACCAACGTCCGCCGGGTGTTCGCGCGTGCCGTCACCGGCGTGCAGTACCCCCCGAACGCCACCACCGCCGCCGAACGCAAACTGGCCCGCGCGCTGTTGCCGCCGGACGAACGGACGGCCGCGCGCTGGGCCGCCGCCTCCATGGAACTGGGCGCCCTGGTCTGCACGGCCAAGAAGGAGACCTGCCATCGCTGCCCGATCGCCGCGCAGTGCGCCTGGCGGCTCGCGGGCAAGCCGGAGCACGACGGTCCGCCGCGCCGCGGGCAGACGTACGCCGGTACGGACCGCCAGGTCCGCGGCAAGCTGCTCGCCGTGCTGCGCGAGGCCCGCGGGCCCGTCCCGCAGGCGGCGCTCGACCGGGTGTGGCACGAGCCCGTACAGCGCGCCCGGGCCCTGGACGGTCTCGTCGCGGACGGACTGGTGGAGCCCCTCCCGAGTGATTTGTATCGGCTGCCGTTGACACGGAGCTGACGACATATCACCCCATACCGCCACCAACCGGTATGCCTCTTTACCCCTTTTCTGCTTCCGTTACACAACCGACGGACAGCCGAGTGCTAGCCGCGCGCTGCTTCGGACAGCCCCGTGACAACACCTCCGTAGCTTCATTGACGTGCCCGGCGGACCCGGGACGGCAAAGGACGAACCACCGGTGAAGAGGCCGGCGGCAACGGGGATCAGGAGGCGGTCGACATGGCGCTTGGCGAGGTGCTCGAGTTCGAGGAGTACGTCCGCACCCGGCAGGACGCGCTGCTGCGCAGCGCACGTCGGCTGGTGCCGGACCCGGTCGACGCGCAGGACCTGCTCCAGACGGCGCTGGTGCGGACGTACGGCCGCTGGGACGGGATCGCCGACAAGCGGCTCGCGGACGCCTACCTGCGCCGGGTGATGATCAACACCCGGACCGAGTGGTGGCGGGCGCGGAAGCTGGAGGAGGTGCCGACCGAGCAGTTGCCGGACGCCTCGGTCGACGACTCCACCGAGCAGCACGCGGACCGCGCCCTGCTGATGGACGTCCTGAAGGTTCTCGCTCCGAAGCAGCGCAGCGTCGTTGTCCTGCGACACTGGGAGCAGATGTCCACGGAGGAGACGGCCGCTGCCCTCGGTATGTCGGCCGGAACGGTCAAGAGCACGCTGCACCGGGCGCTCGCCCGGCTCCGCGAGGAGCTGGAGAGCAGGGCTGACGCCGAGCTCGGCGCACGCGCGCTGGAGCGTGAGGAGCGGGAGCGTTGCGCGGCCTAGGCACGAGGGCCAGCGGCACCGGGCACACGGACGGGGACCCTGACAGCGGTCCCCTCCCGCCCGGGCCCACGCCTGCCCGGGGGACCCTCCAGGCGGCGATCACGGCAGTGGCCGTGCTCGCCGCCCTCGCCCTTTTCGTCTCCGCGTGCGGAACCGGCGGCACCGGCGCCCGCGACGAGGGTCCGGCGCACGCCGACTCGGTGGCGAGCGCCGCCGTCTCCCCTTCGCCTTCCGCGTCCCGGACGGCCCAGCAGGTGGACGCGGTCCGGCTCGTCCGGGCCGATCCCGCGGTCTCCGCGGAGGTCAAGCGCGAGCTGAAGCCCTGCGTGGCCGACGAGTACCCGATCGACGTGTCGTACGGTGACCTGACCGGCCAGTCGGCGGACGACGTCGTCGTCAATGTACTGACCTGCGGGGACGCGGTCGGGATCGGCTCGTATGTGTATCGCGAGCAGGATGGTTCGTACCAGAATGTCTTCAAGGCCGAGGAGCCGCCGGTCTATGCGGAGATCGACCGCGGCGACCTGGTGGTGACCAAGCAGGTGTACGGGAAGAGTGACCCGGTGTCGGCGCCCTCCGGCGAGAACGTGATCACGTACCGCTGGAGCGGGACTCGCTTCATCCAGGCGTACAGCATGCACAACGACTACGGAAAGACGGCCGGGAACGGGCCGACACCGGTACCGGACAGCTGATCGGGCGGTGCGTCCGTCCGGTCCGCGGCACTGGGAGCGGCACTCTGAGCGGCACAGGGAGCGGCACAGGGAACCGACCGGAGTCAGGACGCGTGAACCGATCGGGCCGGTCGATCCGATCACCGGGTAGGGCACGCCACGGGGACAGAGACCACTGAGAGCGCTGAGACCAGCGAGACCAGCGAGAGCACCGAGAGCACCGAGAGCAGAGAGCAGCGGATGGCAGACCAGACCCACGTTCTGTTCGTCGAGGACGACGACGTCATCCGCGAGGCCACCCAGCTCGCCCTGGAGCGGGACGGCTTCGCGGTCACCGCCATGCCCGACGGGCTGTCGGGCCTGGCGGCGTTCCGCGCGGACCGCCCCGACATCGCCCTGCTGGACGTCATGGTCCCGGGCCTCGACGGGGTCTCGCTGTGCCGTCGTATCCGGGACGAGTCGACCGTCCCGGTGATCATGCTGTCCGCGCGCGCCGACTCGATCGACGTCGTGCTGGGTCTGGAGGCGGGCGCCGACGACTACGTGACCAAGCCGTTCGACGGCGCGGTCCTGGTCGCCCGGATCCGCGCGGTGCTGCGCCGCTTCGGCCACGCCGGCGGCATGGACCGTACGGACGACTCCGCGGGCCCGGGGAACGGCGGCGGGCTGCTGACCTTCGGTGACCTGGAGGTCGACACCGAGGGCATGGAGGTGCGCCGGGCCGGACAGCCGGTGGCGCTGACGCCGACCGAGATGCGGTTGCTGCTGGAGTTCTCCTCCGCGCCGGGCACGGTGCTCTCGCGTGACAAGCTGCTGGAGCGGGTGTGGGACTACGGCTGGGGCGGTGACACCCGGGTCGTGGACGTCCATGTGCAGCGGCTGCGGACGAAGATCGGCCAGGACCGGATCGACACGGTTCGCGGCTTCGGCTACAAGTTGAAGGCCTGAGCAGGGGTATCAGGGTATGCGGGGAAAGCTTCGGCGCCCGGGAAAAGCCGTCAGGGACCGACTGGGTCTCCGTACCGGCCTGCGATGGAAGCTGAGCGCCGCCATCGCGCTGGTCGGGGCGCTGGTCACGATCGCGCTCAGCCTCGTCGTGCACAACGCGGCCCGGGTCTCGATGCTGGACAACGCGCGCGATCTCGCCGACGAACGCGTCCTGATCGCGCAGCGCAACTACGAGCTGTCCGACCGGCCGAACTTCCCCAACATCAAGATCGACGACCCGGAGCTGCCCGGGGCACTGCGGACGAAGGTCGAGGGCGGCCGCCGGGCGACCTATGTGTCCGACCGGCCGGGCCAGGTGCCGGGCATCTGGGCGGCCGTACCGGTCAAGGGCGGGCATGTGCTGTCGCTGCACACCGGGTTCACCGACCGCAGCACCGACATTCTCCACGACCTCGACCAGGCCCTGGTGATCGGCTCCATCGCGGTCGTCTTCGGCGGTAGCGCGCTCGGGGTGCTCATCGGCGGGCAGCTGTCGCGCCGGCTGCGCAAGGCGGCGGCCGCGGCGAACCAGGTCGCCAGGGGCGAGCCGGACGTGCGGGTGCGGGACGCCATCGGGGGTGTCGTACGGGACGAGACCGACGACCTCGCGCGGGCGGTGGACGCCATGGCGGACGCGCTGCAGCAGCGGCTGGAGGCGGAGCGCCGGGTCACCGCCGACATCGCGCACGAGCTGCGCACCCCGGTGACCGGACTGCTGACCGCCGCCGAGTTGCTGCCGCCGGGCCGTCCGACGGAGCTGGTCCTCGACCGGGCCAAGGCCATGCGCACCCTCGTCGAGGACGTCCTGGAGGTCGCCCGCCTCGACGGCGCCTCCGAGCGGGCCGAGTTGCAGGACCTCCTGCTGGGCGAGTTCGTCAGCCGGCGGGTGATCGCGAAGGACCCGGAGATCGAGGTACGGGTGGTGCACGAGTCGGAGGTCACGACCGACCCGCGCCGCCTGGAGCGGGTGCTGTTCAACCTGCTCGCCAACGCGGCCCGGCACGGAAAGCCGCCGATCGAGGTCACCGTCGAGGGCCGGGTGATCCGGGTCCGCGACCACGGCCCCGGCTTCCCCCGGCACCTGCTGGCCGACGGACCGAGCCGCTTCCGCACGGGCAGCACCGACCGCTCCGGCCACGGCCACGGCCTGGGCCTGACGATCGCGGCCGGCCAGGCCCGGGTGCTGGGCGCCCGGCTGACCTTCCGCAACGTACGGCCGACGGGCACGCCGGAGGACGTACCGGCGGAGGGCGCGGTGGCCGTGCTGTGGCTGCCGGAGCACGCGCCGACGAGCACGGGCAGCTATCCGCTGCTGCCGTAGCTTCTGGGGCGGCTCCTCAGCTGCCGCCTCGTTGCCGTACGGCCGTCACCACTGACGGCGCCCCCGGATCCGGGCGTGCGAAGACCCCCGGCGTGGACACCATCCGGGGGCCTTCAGCTCACGCGAGGGTCAGACGGCCTCGGCCATGGGCGGCTGCGCCGCGGCGCCGTCGGTCGAATCGTCGTCCGCCTTCTGCGGGCCGGCGCCCTTCAGCGGCACCTCCTTGACGAACACCGCCGCCACCAGCGCGGCCACCGCGATCACGGCCCCCAGCAGGAACGCCGAGTGCGTGCCGGAGGACACCGCGTGCTGGTACGCCTCCCGGGCCACCGCCGGCAGCTTCGCCAGGCTCGGCGCGTCCAGTTGCGCGGACTGCTCGGTCACCTTGGACCCGATCGCCCCGGCCCGCTCGCTCATGACGTCCTGGACCCGGTTGTTGAACAGCGCGCCCATGATCGCGACGCCGAACGAGGAGCCGAGCGTACGGAACAGGGTGGTGGAGGAGGACGCCACGCCCATGTCCTTCATCTCCACGCTGTTCTGCGCGACCAGCATGGTGATCTGCATCAGGCAACCCATGCCGAGACCGACCACGGCCATGAACACCCCGGACATGAGCCGGCTGGTGTCGGTGTCCATCGTCGACAGCAGGTACAGCCCCACGGCCATCAGCACGCTGCCGACGACCGGGAAGATCTTGTACTTGCCGGTGTTGGTGGTCACCCGGCCCGCGACCATCGAGGTGACGAGCATGGCGCCGAGCATCGGCAGGAGCAGCAGCCCGGAGTTGGTCGCGGAGGCGCCCTGCACGGACTGCTGGTACAGCGGCAGGAAGAGGGTCGCGCCGAACATCACGAAGCCGGTGACGAAGCCGATGAGCGACATCAGGGTGAAGTTGCGGCTGCGGAAGATGTGCAGCGGTAGGACCGGCTCGGCGGCCTTGGTCTGCCAGAACACGAACCCGATGAGAGCGGCGACGCCGATGCCGATCAGCTCCATGATCCGCGCGGACGTCCAGGCGTACTCCGAACCGCCCCAGGTGGTGACGAGCACGATGGAGGTGATACCCACGGTCAGCAGACCGGCGCCCAGATAGTCGATCCGCGCCTGCGCACGCCTCTTCGGCAGATGCAGTACGACGCTGATCGCGGCCAGCGCCACGACGCCGAGCGGCAGGTTGATGTAGAACGCCCAGCGCCAGCCCCAGTGGTCGGTGATGGTGCCGCCGACCAGCGGTCCGCCTATCATCGCGAGCGCCATGACGCCGGCCATCATGCCCTGGTACTTGCCGCGCTCCCGCGGCGGGATCAGGTCACCGATGATCGCCATGACACCGACCATCAGGCCACCGGCGCCGAGGCCCTGAATCGCCCGGAAGCCGATCAGCTGCCCCATGTCCTGGGCCATGCCGCTCAGTGCCGACCCGATCAGGAAGAGCACGATCGAGCTCATGAAGACGCCCTTGCGCCCGTACATGTCGCCGATCTTGCCCCACAGCGGGGTGGAGGCGGCGGTCGCGAGCGTGTACCCGGTCACCACCCACGAAAGATGTTCGAGTCCCCCGAGCTCACCGACGATCGTCGGCATCGCGGTGCCCACGATCATGTTGTCGAGCATCGCGAGCATCATGGTGATCATGAGCGCGAGCAGTACGACCCGAACGCTCTTCGGTTGTTTCTCCGGTTCCGTCTCGACCGTCTGTGTGTCCGCCATGGTTCCCACTCCCCTGGGTCCTGCCCCGACCCGCTACTTACTTGCCGCCCGGCTAGTTGACTACACTGGGAAGGTAGACCTCTAACTAGCCGGGCGTCAAGTAAGTTTTTTCGGGAGTGCGACGATGGGCGACACCATGGACGGCACCAAGCAGCAGCGCCGCGGAAACACCCGCCAGCGCATCCAGGACGTGGCGCTCGACCTCTTCGCCGACCACGGATACGAGAAGACCTCCCTGCGCGAGATCGCGGAGATCCTCGACGTCACCAAGGCGGCCCTGTACTACCACTTCAAGACCAAGGAAGAGATCCTGGTCAGCATCTTCGAGGACCGGACACGGCCGATCCTCGACCTGATCGAGTGGGGCAGGCAGCAGCCGCACACCCTGGAGACGAAGCAGGAGATCGTACGCCGGTACAGCGAGATCCTGGCCGGTGCGACACCACTGTTCCGCTTCATGCAGGAGAACCAGGCGGCGGTACGGGAACTGCAGATCGGCGAGACCTTCAAGGAGCGCATGCAGGGCCTGCGCGAGATCATCGTCGACCCGGACACGGCCCTCGCCGACCAGGTCCGCTGTGTCAGCGCGATCTTCACCCTGCACGCCGGGATGTTCTTCCTCCAGGATCTGGACGCCACTACTGAGGAGAAGCGCAAGGCGGTCCTGGAGGTTGCCACGGATCTGGTGACCCAGGCCCACGAGAAAACCCGAGGCGCTTAGACCGTCACGCCCTGGGAGCGCAGGAAGGTGACCGGGTTGACGGCCGACCCGTAGTCGGGGGTCGTACGGATCTCGAAGTGCAGGTGCGGGCCGGTCGTGTTGCCGGTGTTGCCGGACAGGGCGATGTGCTGGCCGGTCCTGACGATCTGACCGACCCTCACGTCGACGCGCGAGAGGTGCGCGTACTGCGAGTACGTGCCGCTGCCGTGCCTGATGACGATGGCGTTGCCGTACGCGGGGCCGTCACCGGCGCCGTTGCCGCCCGCCTTGACGACGGTACCGCCGTGCGCGGCCATGACGTTGGTGCCGCTGGGCACGGCGAAGTCCTGGCCGCTGTGGGTGGCCTGCCACATCGCACCGGCCTGGGCGAAGCCCGCGGTCAGCTTGTACTTCTTCACCGGGTCGACCCAGGAGACGGCCTTCTTCTTGGCAGCGACGGTCTGGGTATGGACGACGGTCGCGGGCGTCGCCACCGCCGGGGTGGCGGCGGCGGCCACCCCCGCCCCCAGCGCGACGGACACCCCGAGGCCGGCGGCCAGCACGGACGCACGGGTGCGGAGGGCGGACGTACGGGTGCGGAGGGCGGACGTACGTGAAGACCGGGACGAGAAACGCGGGGACATGCGGAACCTCATGGGGACGGGGACAGAAGAACCACCCGGCGCACGAACACCCGCCGGATGGGGCCATCCCTTGGTAACCGCCGACCCCACATACCCCCAAACAGCTGTTCTACGATAGAAGCTAGTATTTACGCCTAAATCTGCACGCTTATTGACAGATAAGCCATCAGGCCTCATTCCCTCAAGGCGGCACGACCGGCCAACCGATTCAGCGCCTTAAATCCCTTTTGTCCGCTATGCGCTTTCCACTATTTCGACTAGTACCGGATAAATCGCCTGTGCTGCTTGTCACCGGCCACCTCACTCCTCGATCTTCGATGAGTGAGGCCATGTGACGCACATCTCTGGCTACTTACCGCCTAGTAACCCTACGGTTCCCCTCGCGCCACCCTCCCCCACGGGCATGCGCCCGACAACTGCAGAAGGTCCGGACGCGAGAGCTGCTGGATCATCGCGAACATCGGTGACAACACCACCGAGCTCTCGCGCGGCCACGCCGAGCAGACGTACAAACTGCCGGACCACGACGGTCAGTTGTCGTAACCGCCCACCGAACATGCGAAAGGGGCCGATGCTCGAAAGCACCGGCCCCTTTCCTTGGCTCTACAGCGCCGAGGCTTACGCCTCCTTGCTCAGATTCGGTCCGGCTCCGCCGGCCGCCTGCTCGATCGGCGGGACGTCGGGCAGGGCCGACTTCTCCTCGCCGCGGAAGGTGAAGGTCGCGGTCTCACCTTCGCCCTCGGTGTCCACGACCACGATGTGACCGGGACGCAGCTCGCCGAAGAGGATCTTCTCCGAGAGCGTGTCCTCGATCTCGCGCTGGATGGTGCGACGCAGCGGACGCGCACCCAGCACCGGGTCGTAACCCTTCTTGGACAGCAGTTCCTTGGCGGACTGGGAGAGCTCGATGCCCATGTCCCGGTCCTTGAGGCGCTCGTCCACCTTGCCGACCATCAGGTCGACGATCGTCAGGATGTCCTCCTGCGTCAGCTGCGGGAAGACGACCACGTCGTCGACGCGGTTGAGGAACTCGGGGCGGAAGTGCTGCTTGAGCTCGTCCGAGACCTTGTTCTTCATGCGCTCGTAGTTGGACTTCTTGTCGCCCGAGGCCGCGAAGCCCAGGTTGAAGCCCTTGGAGATGTCCCGGGTGCCGAGGTTGGTCGTCATGATGATGACCGTGTTCTTGAAGTCCACGACCCGGCCCTGGGAGTCGGTCAGACGACCGTCCTCCAGGATCTGCAGCAGCGAGTTGAAGATGTCCGGGTGGGCCTTCTCGACCTCGTCGAAGAGGACGACGGAGAACGGCTTGCGGCGGACCTTCTCGGTCAGCTGCCCGCCCTCTTCGTAGCCCACGTATCCGGGGGGCGAACCGAAGAGACGCGACACCGTGTGCTTCTCGCTGAACTCCGACATGTCGAGGGAGATCAGCGCGTCCTCGTCACCGAAGAGGAACTCGGCGAGTGCCTTGGAGAGTTCGGTCTTACCGACACCGGACGGACCGGCGAAGATGAACGAACCACCGGGGCGCTTCGGGTCCTTGAGGCCCGCACGCGTACGACGGATCGCCTTCGACAGCGCCTTGACGGCGTCGACCTGGCCGATGACCCGCTTGTGGAGCTCGTCCTCCATGCGCAGCAGACGCGAGGACTCCTCCTCGGTCAGCTTGAAGACCGGGATGCCGGTGGCGGTCGCGAGGACCTCGGCGATCAGCTCGCCGTCGACCTCGGCCACGACGTCCATGTCGCCGGCCTTCCACTCCTTCTCCCGCTTGGCCTTGGCGGCCAGGAGCTGCTTCTCCTTGTCGCGGAGGGAGGCGGCCTTCTCGAAGTCCTGCGAGTCGATCGCGGACTCCTTGTCGCGGCGGACGCCGGCGATCTTCTCGTCGAACTCACGCAGGTCCGGCGGCGCGGTCATCCGGCGGATCCGCATCCGGGAACCGGCCTCGTCGATCAGGTCGATCGCCTTGTCCGGCAGGAAGCGGTCCGAGATGTAACGGTCGGCCAGGGTCGCGGCCTGGACCAGCGCCTCGTCGGTGATCGAGACACGGTGGTGCGCCTCGTACCGGTCACGCAGGCCCTTGAGGATCTCGATCGTGTGCGGCAGGGACGGCTCCGCGACCTGGATGGGCTGGAAGCGCCGCTCGAGGGCTGCGTCCTTCTCCAGGTGCTTGCGGTACTCGTCCAGCGTGGTCGCACCGATGGTCTGCAGCTCACCGCGGGCCAGCATCGGCTTCAGGATCGAAGCCGCGTCGATGGCGCCCTCGGCGGCACCCGCACCGACCAGCGTGTGCAGCTCGTCGATGAACAGGATGATGTCGCCGCGGGTGCGGATCTCCTTGAGGACCTTCTTCAGGCGCTCCTCGAAGTCACCGCGGTAGCGGGAGCCGGCGACCAGTGCGCCGAGGTCCAGGGTGTAGAGGTGCTTGTCCTTGAGGGTCTCGGGCACCTCGCCCTTGACGATGGCCTGGGCGAGGCCCTCGACGACGGCGGTCTTGCCGACGCCGGGCTCACCGATCAGGACCGGGTTGTTCTTCGTACGGCGGGACAGCACCTGCATGACCCGCTCGATCTCCTTCTCGCGCCCGATGACCGGGTCGAGCTTGGACTCACGAGCGGCCTGGGTGAGGTTCCGGCCGAACTGGTCGAGGACCAGGGACGTCGAGGGCGTGCCCTCGGCAGGGCCACCACTGGCGCCGGCGGTCTCCTTGCCCTGGTAGCCGGAGAGCAGCTGGATGACCTGCTGCCGCACCCGGTTGAGATCTGCGCCCAGCTTGACCAGGACCTGGGCGGCGACGCCCTCGCCCTCACGGATCAGGCCGAGCAGGATGTGCTCCGTGCCGATGTAGTTGTGGCCCAGCTGAAGAGCCTCGCGGAGCGACAGCTCCAGGACCTTCTTGGCACGGGGGGTGAAGGGGATGTGCCCGGACGGGGCCTGCTGGCCCTGGCCGATGATCTCCTCCACCTGCTGGCGGACCGCCTCGAGCGAAATCCCGAGGCTCTCAAGGGCCTTGGCGGCGACACCCTCACCCTCGTGGATCAGGCCCAGGAGGATGTGCTCGGTGCCGATGTAGTTGTGGTTGAGCATCCGGGCTTCTTCCTGAGCCAGGACGACAACCCGCCGCGCGCGGTCGGTGAACCTCTCGAACATCGTTAATCGCTCCTCAGAGCGGTCAGGCAGTGGGGGGAACTTCCCCTCCCTGTCCTTCCGCAGCTTAGTCCCGCAAGCGGGGACCGCTCATTCCAACTGCCGACACCGGACCGAGAACCAACACTGCCTCCTGACCCCGAACGCCGACAACTCCTCAACCTGATGGTGCGAGACGATGTTCCCGCAGGCCAGACAGTTACCCTCACCATCACTACGCCGATGGCGAACGTGAGACGCCCTGTACTGCGTGTCGCCCCCTCCCACTAGGGATGTCTTACCCGCTCGCACTGACAGTCCATGCCGCACGCCCTCGTTCCCTCAGCTACGGGCGAACAACCTTGCGCTCCCCCACGCCCCCGCACGCTCCGGATTGCGGCGCTCTGTGTATTCGACAGAGCACCCAGCGTAACTCGCGCGGCTTTTTGACGGTTGCGCTTGTCATGGTTGGCGCCCTCCCTCCGGTCACCACGGACCTTCCCATGGTCCCGCTTCCCCGTCGGCCTCTCCATCCGAGCGAGGAGATCCGCCGAGGGGAGGAGATCCGCCGGTGGTACGAGAACGACCTGGGCTGGCCGACAGTGCCCGCTCCTCCAGGGCCCGCCGGGAGTCCAAGAACCCCCGCATTCCCGGTACGGCTCCGCGTGGGCCTGCGCTTCGACGTCCTGGACGTGCCGGCTGAAGCGGGCCGGGCGGCCCTGCGCCACCTGGCCGCGGGCTCTCCGGTGGCCCTGCAGGGCGGCCGGATGCGGTTCCTGGTGGCGGCGGGCAGCGCGGAGGAACTGCAGGGGGTGCTGGACTGGCTGGAGTGGGGCTCGCTGCCGCTCGACCTCACGATGATCGGCGAGGGAGGGACGATGGACGCGCCGCTGCCGCCTGAAACGGGGCCTGTGACGCCACGAGAGGTGAAGGCGACCGGGTCGGCTTCGACGGGGGCGAAAGGGTCGGGTCCGACGGGGACGAGAGACTCGGGTCCGACGGGGACTTTGGGCTCGACGGGCCTTGCCGGGGCGCGAGTGCTGCCCGTGGGCCGCTTCGAGGCCGCCCAGGAGGCCGCCGTCTGGGTGCGGCCCCCCGAGCCTGGGGGCGAGGCCGATGCCTCGCTGCCGGCGCTGTCGGCCTTGGGGGGCGGCGGGGGCGGCGGGGGCGGCGGGGGCGCCCCCGATCTCGTACGCGTTCTGGAGACCGTGGCGACACAATGCCACCGCCTGCGGTTGCGACGTGCGTGCGCCCTGCCGTCGGCAGTCCCCCGGGCCCGGCACTGAGCCAGGCCCCGCCGGGCAGGATCCACGCGGCGTCGGATCCCTCGATCAGCCGTTGGCCTTCTCGTAAGCCTCGCGAATGGACTGCGGAACACGGCCGCGGTCATTGACCTCGTAACCGTTCTCCTTCGCCCAGGCGCGGATCTGCGCGGTGTCCTGGCTGCCGCCGGTGGCCGCACGTGCCTTTCCACGCCCACCCGAAGCGCGGCCTCCGGTACGACGGCCGCCCTTCACGTAAGCCTCAAGAAGGCCACGCAGCTTGTCCGCATTGGCGGTCGTGAGATCGATCTCGTACGTCTTGCCGTCCAACGCGAACGTGACAGTCTCGTCCGCCTCGCCACCGTCGATGTCATCGACAAGAAGGACCTGAACCTTCTGTGCCACCGGTTTTCCTTTCATCCATAACTTGAGGGCCGGGGGTCTACGGCGTCCGCCGTTTCACCGTCCCCTGTTATATGCAGTACTGCAGTACGTCGGAAAGCAAACCGCTTTTGCTGGAAAAACACAAACCCCTGGGAGAGACTGGCCGACCTCCCACAGTCCGGAAACGTGCGCGTTTCGGACATAGGGAACCTGGGCAGGGCTCGGCCGGACGGAATATCCCTTCCGGATCGCGCCTCTCCCGGATCGCGCCTTGTCGCTCCTGGGCCGTCCAGGCGATCACAGATGCAGAAGCATCCGACTGTTGCCCAAGGTGTTCGGTTTCACTCGTTCGAGACCGAGGAACTCCGCCACACCTTCGTCATAGGAACGCAGGAGCTCCGCGTAGACATCGGTGTCGACGGGTGTCTCGCCGATCTCCACGAAGCCGTGCTTGCTGAAGAAGTCCACTTCGAAGGTCAGACAGAAAACGCGTCGAACGCCGAGCCAGCGCGCGGTGTGCAGCAACTTCTCCAGCAACTGATGCCCCACGCCGGCGCCCTTCAGGCCGGGCTTCACGACGAGAGTACGGACTTCCGCGAGGTCTTCCCACATCACATGCAGGGCGCCACAGCCGACGACCTCCGCGTTGTCGTCCCGTTCGGCGACCCAGAACTCCTGGATGTCCTCGTAAAGAGTCACCGTCGCTTTGTCGAGCAGGATGCGGCCACGGACGAACGCGTCAAGGAGACCGCGTACGGCCGGGACATCGCCGGTACGGGCCCGCCGGATGGTGATGGCTTTTGCGGTGACTTCGGGACTCTCCGCGGAGGGACTCTCCGCGGAGCTCTCCGCTGAGCTCTCTGCTGACATGACCGGACGCTATCGCCCGTCGCCCTCCGGCGCCGAGCCGGGGTTCGTCCTCGCGGTATCGGAGGCGGGAGGCGGGGCGGGTCCGGGGGATTCCGGGCCCTGGGCGATGCGGACAGCGTCCCTCAGGGCATGCCGCTGTTCCTCGCTCATCATGCCGAAGAACGCGACGAGAGCGGCGGCCGGGTTGTCGCTCTGCGACCAGGCCTCGTTCATCAGGGCAGCGGCGTACGCGGCGCGCGTGGACACCGCCTCATATCGATAGGCCCGGCCTTCCGCCTCACGGCGCACCCAGCCCTTCTGATGGAGATTGTCCAGAACGGTCATCACCGTGGTGTAGGCGATGGACCGTTCCTGCTGAAGATCTTCCAGGACTTCCCGAACGGTCACCGGGCGGTTCCACTTCCACACCCGCGTCATGACCGCGTCTTCGAGTTCTCCCAATGGGCGAGGCACAACTCGACACAATAGTGGGGGATACCGTCATTGGCGTGACGGACGGCCACTTTCAACGACAAACAGGCACAAAAAGGGCGTACGACTCGACAAAGTGTGGAGTCGCACGCCGATGAGGTGCGCGGTTCGTCCGCTCAGGCGTCGGTGTGCGCGGAACTCTGACGGGCCCCCTGCGCGCGCGCGAGGGCCGCGTCGACGGCCGCGTCCTCCTTGGCCTTGTTGGCCCCGCCCTGGGTCTTCACGATCACCCTGATCAAACCGATGAAGAACACGGCCATGACGACGGGGGGCACGAGCGCGGAGACGTAGTCCATGCGTCCAGGGTAGCCACGGGCCGGGGGACCCTCGGGACGGGGTGGGGCGAAGTGGGGCGCGTCATCCCGCGGCCAGCTGCCGCGGAGGACTCCCGGACGGCGGGCCGGCCGGTTTGCGCCGCGGGAAGACCTCGCCCGGTGTGGGGATGGGACGCGCCGGCTTGGGCCCGGCCGGGCTGGACGGCTCTGGCGCACCAGGCCGCCCGGGCCGCTCGGCAGGTTTCTGCGGGGGCTTCCGTGCGGGTTCCTTCGCCGGATCCTTGGCGGAGTCCAGGGCGGGGCGCATGGCGGGGCTCGCGGCGGGGCGCAAGGTGGGGGTGTCGGCGGGGCCCGTATGGCCCTGCCGGGGGGCGTACGGATCGGGGACGTTCGTGGTGGCGTCCCGCTCCTCGGCGCGCCGCCCGGCCGGACGGTCGCCCGTCGCCGCTGAACGGCCCCCAGGGAGGGCCAGGAGGCGGGTCCGGGAGACGGGGAGGGTGGGGGTCGAGGAGGAGGCCCGGCGGGGCGCGGTGCGGGACTGGCGGGCGCGTACGTCCTGTTCCGCGAGGGCCTGGCAGTGGTCGAGGAGGGCGGCTGCGACGGGGTTGCCGCGCAGGGCCCTGAGGCCGGCCAGGTCGTCGGGGCCCGGGCGGTGCCCGGCGCTCAGCGCCTCCTCCAGGAGTGCGAGGTAGCCGGCGGCGGTGCCGGGGAGTGCGGCGCGGTACCGGGCGAGGTCGGCCACCAGGAAGGCGCGCAGCCGGGCCCCCTCGCACATCGCCTCGTCGAGGGACTCGGCGAGGCGGAGGCAGTCCTGGACGTCCTCCGCCGAGGCGGGCGTGGGCTTCAGGGCGAGGGCGAGAGCGCGGCGGAGCACACGCAGCTCCTCCACACCGAACGCCATGCCGCCGCGGGATCCATAGGGCGTGGGCATGCGGCGACGATACGCGCTAATCAGACAAACTCGACATAAGCCACCCGCGTGTGGCGCTCAAAGCCACCCGGGCGGACGCGCACGAGGACGCGCACCAGGACGAGGGGGTCTTGGAGGCGGAACCCACAGCGGGGCCCCGGGGCGGAGCCGGGCGGGTCCGAAGGGGCAGAGCCGAACGGGGGCGAAGGGGCGGAGGAACGGGTCCGAAGGGGCGGAGAGCCCCTGGGGATCGGACGGTAGAGAGCGGCGAGGGCGGGTAGAACCCGGCGCCCACCCCCGTCCGCCCGCATCACTCACATCCGCGACACGTTCCGCTCGTACACCAGCCGCAACCCGATCAACGTCAGCCACGGCTCATGCTCGTCGATGACCGACGACTCCTTCAGCACCATCGGCGCCAGTCCCCCCGTCGCGATGACGGTCACGTCCTCAGCATCGTCCGCCAACTCCCGTGTCATCCGGTTGACGACCCCGTCCACCTGGCCCGCGAACCCGTAGATGATCCCGGCCTGCATGGCCTCGACCGTGTTCTTGCCGATCACACTCCGCGGCCGCGCCACCTCGATCTTCCGCAGCTGCGCCCCCTTGACACCGAGCGCCTCGACGGAGATCTCGATACCGGGCGCGATGACACCGCCGACGTACTCCCCGCGCGCGGACACCGCGTCGAACGTCGTCGCCGTACCGAAGTCCACGACGATCGCCGGCCCGCCGTACAGCTCGACCGCGGCCACCGCGTTGATGATCCGGTCCGCGCCGACCTCCTTGGGGTTGTCGGTAAGGATCGGCACGCCCGTCTTGACGCCCGGCTCCACGAGCACCGCCGGCACGTCGCCGTAGTACCGCCTGGTCACCTCGCGCAGTTCGTGCAGCACGGACGGAACGGTCGCGCAGATCGCGATGCCGTCGATGCCGTCGCCCAGCTCGTCTCCGAGGAGCGGGTGCATACCCATCAGGCCCTGCAGGAGGACCGCCAGCTCGTCGGCCGTGCGGCGCGCGTCCGTGGAGATGCGCCAGTGCTCGACGATGTCCTCGCCGTCGAACAGGCCCAGGACCGTGTGCGTGTTGCCCACGTCGATCGTGAGGAGCATCGCGACTACTCCGCCTCGCGCAGGTCCAGGCCGACGTCCAGGATCGGCGAGGAGTGGGTGAGGGCCCCTACGGCGAGGTAGTCGACGCCGGTGTCGGCGTACGCGCGCGCGCTGTCCAGCGTCAGCCGGCCCGACGCCTCCAGGGCCGCGCGGCCGTGGACGATCGCCACCGCCTCCTCGCACTCCCCCGGCGTGAAGTTGTCCAGCAGGATCAGGTCGGCGCCCGCGTCGACGACCTCGCGCAGCTGGTGCAGGGTGTCGACCTCGACCTCGATCGGTACGTCCGGGAAGGCCTCCCGTACGGCCTTGAAGGCCTGCGCGACGCCGCCCGCGGCGACCACGTGGTTGTCCTTGACGAGCGCGGCGTCGGACAGCGACATGCGGTGGTTGACGCCGCCGCCGCAGCGCACCGCGTACTTCTCCAGGGCGCGCAGCCCGGGCGTGGTCTTGCGGGTGTCCCGCACGCGCGCCTTGGTGCCCTCCAGAACGTCCGTCCACGCGCGCGTGGCCGTCGCGATGCCCGACAGACGGCACAGGAGGTTGAGCGCGCTGCGTTCGGCGGTCAGCAGGTCACGGGTGCGGGTGGTGACCGACAGGAGCTTCTGCCCGGCCTCCACGCGGTCGCCGTCCTCCACGTGCCGCTCGACCTCGAACTCGTCCGTGCAGACCACCGAGACGACCGCCTCGGCGACCCTGAGGCCCGCCACCACGCCCGCCTCGCGCGCGGTGAAGTCGGCGGTGGCGACGGCCTCCTCGGGGATGGTCGCGACGGTCGTCACGTCCACGCCGTGGTCGAGGTCCTCCTGGATGGCGACGTTGGCGATGTCCTCGACCTCCACGGGGTCGAGTCCGGCGTCGGCCAGAAGCTGTGCGAGCGCGGGGTCGAGCCCGCACTCCAGATATTGCTCGTCGCCGTCGGCGCCACAGGCGCAGCCGTCGGCGCCACAGGCGCAGCCGTCGCCGCAACCGCCGGTCGACGCGAGGGGAAGGTCGGGGGTGCTCACTTCTGTCACTGCTCCTGAAGGCGCTGCCGGTGCTGCCGGGTCGGGGGGAAGTCTGCGGTATCGGTGGTGTGTACGGCGAGCGTGCGGTCCGGATTCAGCCGTACGACGATGTGGCGGCGCCATGCCGTGTCGTCGCGTTCGGCGTGGTCCTCACGCCAGTGGCAGCCCCGGGTCTCCTCGCGCCGGCGCGCGGCGGCGACCAGGACGCGGGCCACGCACAGGAGGTTGGTGGCCTCCCAGGTGTCGACGCCGGGCTCGGCGGTCTTGCCGTTCTCGGCGAGTACCTCCCGGGCGTCGCTGTGCAGCCGCTCAAGGGCGCCCGCGGCCGTGGCCAGGGACTCGGCGGAGCGCAGGACGCCCGCGCCCTGCGTCATGGCCCGCTGGATCGCGAAGCGGGCCTCGGGAGCGAGCAGCGGGTGGGCGGGCTTCGCGGGGTGCTCGACCGGGGCGGGCACGCGCGCGTGGAGGCCGTTCTCCGCCCGGCTCGCCACGATGTCGACGGCGATGCGCTCGGCGTAGACCAGGCCCTCCAGGAGGGAGTTCGACGCGAGTCGGTTCGCGCCGTGCACGCCGGTGCAGGCGACCTCGCCGCACGCGTACAGGCCGGGAACGGTGGTGCGGCCGTGATCGTCGGTGCGGACGCCGCCGGAGGCGTGGTGGGCGGCCGGGGCGACCGGGATGGGCTCGTGGACCGGGTCGATACCGTGGGCCCGGCAGGCGGCCAGGATCGTCGGGAAGCGGTGCTCCCACATGTCGGCGCCGAAGTGCCGGGCGTCGAGGAACATGTGCTCGGCGTCCCGCTCCGTCATGCGGCGCACGATGCCCTTGGCGACGATGTCCCGGGGCGCCAGCTCGGCCAGTTCGTGCTGGCCCACCATGAAGCGCACACCGTCGGCGTCCACGAGGTGGGCGCCCTCACCGCGCACCGCTTCGGAGACGAGCGGCTGCTGGCCCTCGGCGTCCGGCCCGAGAAACAGCACGGTGGGGTGGAACTGGACGAATTCGAGGTCGGAGACCTCCGCGCCCGCACGCAGGGCGAGCGCCACACCGTCGCCGGTCGACACGGACGGGTTGGTCGTCGCCGAGAAGACCTGGCCCATCCCGCCGGTCGCGAGGAGGACCGCGGGCGCGTGCACGGCGCCCACACCGTCGTGCTGGCCCTCACCCATGACGTGCAGGGTCACGCCCGCCGTACGGCCGTCCTCGTCCGTGAGGAGGTCCAGGACGAGCGCGTTCTCGATCGTGCGCAGTCCCGCCCGTCGCCCACCATCACCCTTGCCCGAGAGCGCGTCGCGTTCGCCCCTGCGGACCGCGTGTACGGCCTCCACCAGCGCGCGGGAGATCTCCGCGCCGGTCGCGTCACCGCCCGCGTGGGCGATACGGCGGCGGTGGTGACCGCCCTCGCGGGTGAGCTCCAGGTCGCCCGCCTCGGACTCGTCGAAGTGCGCGCCGGTCGCGATCAGGCGGCGTACGGCGTCGGGGCCCTCGGTGACGAGAATCCGTACCGCCTCCTCGTCGCACAGGCCCACGCCCGCGACCAGCGTGTCGTCCAGGTGCTGTTCGGGCGTGTCGCCCTCGCCGAGGGCCGCGGCGATGCCGCCCTGTGCCCAGCGGGTGGAACCGTCGTCGAGGCGGGCCTTGGTGACGACGACCGTCCTCAGACCGGCCGCCTCGCAGCGCAGGGCGGCGGTCAGGCCGGCGACGCCGGAACCGACGACCACGACGTCCGCGTCGATGTTCCACCCTGGCGCGGGCGCGTGCAGTCGTATGCCTGTGCTGGTCACGAGGCGGCTCCGAAGGTGAGGGGAATGTTGTCGATCAGCCGGGTCGTCCCGACCCGGGCGGCGACGGCGAGAACGGCCTCGCCGGTGAAGTCGTCCTCGATCTCGGTGAAGTCGGACGGGTCGACGAGGGCCAGGTAGTCCAGCGCGAGCGGCGGATCCAGGCGGGCGGCGTCGTCGAGGACCAGACGGGCGGCCGCGCGGACCGCCGACGGGGCGCCCGGGAGTGCCTTGGCGACGGCGTGCGCGTCGGCGGCGGCGCGGGACTCACCGATGGCGCTCAGGGCCTCGGCACGGGCGCGCGTGGCGGGCACCTCGTGGGCCCGCGCGCGCAGCGCCTCCTGTGCCGCGTGCCGGTCGCGTCCGGCGGACAGCGCGCGGGACAGCGCGAGCGCCGTGCGGCGTTCGGTCGGCGAGAGGTAGCGGTTGCGGCTGGACAGGGCCAGCCCGTCGTCCTCGCGCACGGTCGGTACGCCGACGATCTCGACGCCGAAGTTCAGGTCCCGCACCATGCGGCGGATCAGGGCGAGCTGCTGGGCGTCCTTCTGGCCGTACAGCGCCACGTCGGGGCGGGTGAGGTGCAGCAGCTTGGCGACGACGGTGAGCATGCCGTCGAAGTGGCCGGGGCGCGAACTGCCTTCCAGACGCTCCCCCATGGGGCCGGCGCCGATGCGGACCTGGGGCTCGCCACCCGGGTAGACCTCGTCCACGGAGGGCGCGAACACGGCGTCCGCGCCCGACCTCTCGGCGATCTTGACGTCGACGTCCAGGGTGCGCGGGTAACGGTCGAGGTCCTCTCCCCTGCCGAACTGCAGCAGGTTCACGAAGACTGTGACGACGACCTCGCCGTCCGGGCCGGCGATCTCGCGGGCGGTGCGGATCAGCGTGGCGTGGCCCTCGTGCAGGGCGCCCATGGTCATCACGACGGCCCGGCGGCCCGCCCTCGCGCGGCCGTGCAGTTCGTCGGCGGTACGCAGCAGGACGGTGCTCATCGGGCGTCCCCTTCGGTGCCTTCGGTGCCGTCGGTGCCGTCGGTCCGGTGGGTGCGGTCGGTGTCGTCGGCGAGTACCCCGAGAAGGTCCTCCGCGAGTTCCGGCTTCAGCAGGCCGTGCGCGAGCGCCCGGTCCGCCGTCGCGCGGGCCATCGCCAGATAGCCGGCGACGGTCTGCGGGGCGTGCCTGCGCAGCTCCTCGACATGGGCGGCGACCGTGCCGGCGTCCCCGCGCGCGACGGGGCCGGTGAGGGCCGCGTCGCCGGAGCGCAGGGCGTTGTCGAGGGCGGCGCCGAGCAGCGGGCCGAGCATCCGGTCGGGCGCCTCGACCCCGGACGCGCGCAGCAGCTCCATGGACTGGGCGACCAGTGTCACCAGGTGGTTGGCGCCCAGCGCGAGAGCCGCGTGGTACAGCGGCCGCATCTCCTCGGCGATCCACTCGGGTTCGCCGCCCATCTCGATGACCAGGGCCTCCGCGGCCGGCCGCAGCTCCTCGCGCGCGGTGACGCCGAAGGAGCATCCGGCCAGGCGCTGTACGTCCACGGGGGTGCCGGTGAAGGTCATCGCCGGGTGCAGGGCCAGCGGCAGCGCGCCCGCGCGCAGAGCGGGGTCCAGGACCTTCGCGCCGTACCGCCCGGAGGTGTGCACCAGCAGCTGGCCCGGCCGGACGGCGCCCGTCTCGGCGAGGCCCTCGACGAGACCGGGCAGGGTGTCGTCGGGGACCGTCAGCAGCACCAGGTCGGCGCGCTCCATGACCTCGGCGGGCGGGACGAGCGGCACGTCGGGCAGCAGCTGCGCGGCCCGGCGCCGGGAGGCGTCCGAGACCCCGGAGACGGCCACCGGACGGTGTCCGGCGAGCTGAAGGGACGCGGCGAGTGCGGGGCCCACGCGGCCGGCGCCGACGACGCCGACGGTGAGCCGCGCGGGGCGGTCCTGGGGGTCTGGCTGTTGGAATGTACTCACGCGACGTCGGCCTTCCCGTTCCAGTCCGCTCTGGGTACCGGACGATTTCTCGTCATGTTAACGCGATCGGTTCGAGGGGCGTTCGGTTGTCCACAGGCTGTGGGTTCCCGTGTGCCGCGCATGTACTGACGGGCGTACGGAAATCCGGATGCCCGAGCCGGCGGCCGCGGGCATGATCCGGGCATGAGCGATACCGCGGAACAGGCACAGGACGGGCACGAGCCGGAACAGGTGCAAGCGGGGCGGGAGCCGGAGCAGGTGCAAGCGGGGCACCAGCCGGAGCAGGTGCAAGCGGGGCGGGAGCCGGAGCAGGTGTCCGACGAAGAACGGCGCATACAGCGCAGAGAGCGGCGCATAGCCGCTTACCGAGGCGCGGAGCGCAGCCTGGCGCGCCCCGGCTTCCTGGGCACCCTCCGAGAGCGCCTGGCCCTGCTGGAGACGGTGTCGGATCTGTACGACCTCGACGAGACATCGGACATCTACGGCAACGGAATCGTCGAGGCCCTGGAGAAGAAGGTCGCGGGACTGCTGGGCACGGAGGCCGCCGCCTTCTTCCCGACGGGCACGATGGCCCAGCAGGTCGCCCTGCGCTGCTGGGCGGGCCGCACCGGCGACCCGACTGTCGCCCTGCACGGACTGGCCCACCCCGAGCTGCACGAGCGGAACGCGTTCACCCAGGTCAGCGGATTGCGTCCGGTCCGGATGACGAGCGAGCCCCGGCTGCCGACCGCAGACGAGGTACGTGACTTCGACGAGCCCTTCGGGGCGCTGATGCTCGAACTCCCCCTCAGGGACGCCGGTTTCGTGCTGCCCTCCTGGGAGGAGCTCGTCGAGGTCGTCGAGGCCGCCCGGGAACGCGACGCCGTGGTCCACTTCGACGGGGCCCGCCTGTGGGAGTCCACCGTGCACTTCGGCCGCCCCCTGGAGGAGATCGCGGGCCTGGCCGACAGCGTCTACGTCTCGTTCTACAAGTCCCTCGACGGTTACGGCGGCGCGGCCCTCGCCGGCCCGAAGACACTGGTCGACGAGGCGAAGGCCTGGCGGCACCGGTACGGCGGCACGGTCTTCCAGCAGTTCCCGACCGCGCTGTCGGCCCTTGCGGGCCTGGAGCGGGAGCTGCCCCGACTGCCCGAGTACGTGGCCCACGCGCGCGTGGTGGCCGACGCGCTGCGCGAGGGGTTCGCGGCGGCCGGGGTGCCGTGGGCACGCGTGCACCCCGAGGTGCCGCACACCCACGAATTCCAGGTCTGGCTGCCGTACGACGTCGAGGTCGTCTCGGAGGCCGCGATCCGGCAGGCCGAGGAGACGAAAACCCTCCTGTTCGGCGACGCCTGGGACCAGAAGGGCCCGGGCCTGGCCGCCACGGAGGTCTCCGTACGGGCCGCCGGCCTGGAGTGGACGCCGGACGACGTGACGGCGGCGGTCGCGGACTTCGTCTCCCGGCTGGGCAGCGACTTTCCGGTCCCGGATCCTGCGGTGGCACAGCGCCACCGCAGGATCCGGGACCAGAACAGCTAGCCGTGCCCGCCCGCGCGCACCAGCCCTGTCTCGTACGCCAGGACGACCACCTGCACCCGGTCCCGCAGCCCCAACTTGGTCAGGATGCGGCCCACATGGGTCTTGACGGTCGCCTCGGACAGCACGAGCCGCGCCGCGATCTCGCGGTTGGACAGGCCCTGGGCGACCAGCACCATGACCTCACGCTCCCGGCCGGTGAGCCGCTCCAGCTCCTTGTGCTGGGTCTCCTTGCCGACGCTCGGCAGCATCGGAGCGAAGCGGTCGAGCAGGCGGCGCGTGGTCGACGGCGCCACCACGGCGTCGCCGCTGTACACCGAGCGGATGGCGGCCAGCAGCTCGCCGGGCGGCACATCCTTGAGCATGAAGCCCGAGGCGCCCGCCTTCAGCCCGGAGAACGCGTACTCGTCCAGGTCGAAGGTGGTCAGGATCAGCACCTTCGGCGGGTCGGGCTCCGAGCAGATGCGGCGGGTGGTCTCCACCCCGTCCAGCTTCGGCATACGGACGTCCATCAGCACGACGTCCACGGCGGTCGCGCGCAGCACCTGAAGGGCCTCGACGCCGTCGCCGGCCTCCGCGACGACCTCCATGTCCGGCTGGGCCGCGAGCACCATCCGGAACCCGGTGCGCAGCAGCGCCTGGTCGTCGACGAGCATCACGCGGATCGTCATCGGGCCCTCTTCCGTCTCTTCGGCTTCCGCCAGTGGGTCCGGCGGGGGTCTGTCAGTGGGTCTGGCAGGGGTCTGTCAGTGGGTCTGGCAGGGGGTCTGGCAAGGGGTCTGGCAAGGGTGGATCAGCGGAGTCGTGACAGGTGTCAACAAGGGACATGCGTCGGCGTCAGTGGGCGGGTTTCAGCGGGAGCAGCGCACTGATGCGGAACCCTCCGCCGGGACGCGGCCCGGCGTCCAGGGTGCCGCCGACCATGCCGATCCTCTCGCGCATACCGATCAGGCCGTGGCCCCGGCCGTCGATGCCGCCCTCCTCGTACAGCTCGTGCGGGGCCCCCTTGCCGTCGTCCTCGACGAGCAGGCCGAGGCCGTCGTCGAAGTAGACCAGCCGGACACTCGCGCCCGCGTTCGGGCCTCCGTGCTTGCGGGTGTTGGTCAGCGCCTCCTGCACGATGCGGTACGCGGTGAGCTCGACGCCGCTGGGCAGCGGGCGCGGGGTGCCTTCGATCTTGAAGTCGACGGGCAGTCCGGAGCTGCGGCACTGCTCGACGAGGTCCTCGATCTGCTCCACGTCGGGCTGCGGGACGTACTCGCCGCCCTCCTCGTGCTCTCCGGTACGCAGCACGCCCAGCAGGCGGCGCATCTCGGCGAGGGCCTGACGGCCGGTGGAGGAGATGGTCTCCAGGGCCTTCTTCGCCTGGTCGGGGGCCGCGTCGAGGACGTAGGCGGCGCCGTCGGCCTGGACCACCATCACCGAGACGTTGTGCGCGACGACGTCGTGCAGTTCGCGGGCGATCCGGGCGCGCTCGGCGGCGACCGCGACCTTGGACTGCGCCTCGCGCTCCTTCTCAAGCCGGGCGGCCCGCTCCTCCAGCTGCGCGAAGTACGCGCGGCGGGTCCGGATCGAGTCGCCGAGCACCCAGGCCAGCGCGAACGGCACCGCCTGGAAGACCACTATGGCGATGTTGCCCAGGGCGCTCGTGTCGTGGTTCGGCCAGCGCAGCTGTGCCACGGGGGCCGCGCACAGGCCCGCGGTCAGCGCGAGCCGGGAGGCCCAGCGCTCGCCGGTGGCGGCCACGGTGTAGACGATCGCCAGCAGGGCGAAGTCGGCGGCCATCGTCTCGACGTCCAGCGCGACCTGCGCCACACCGAGCCCGAGGCCCAGCACCAGCATCTTCTCCGGCATCACCCGGCGCAGCGCGACCACCAGGCACAGCAGCAGCACGAACGGGACGATCAAGGTCAAGGAGTCGGTGCCCCGGCTGCCCTGTCGAGCCTCCTCGCTGGCGGCCGAGATCCCGAACAGGACAACGGCCCAGACACTGTCGACCCAGGTCGGGTGTCTGCGGAGGAAATCGTAGAGGCGCTGCACGTAACCCAGCGTAGGGAAGCATGATGCGTGCAGGGGTCAACCGGAGGGCCGATCCCTGTCCCGCCCGCATACTCCGCAAGGTGGAGTTTCGGTGATTGCGTTCCCTTAACCTGGGCCGGTGGCGGCAGAGGCGACGGGCGAGTGGCACGGCTGGCGGGCGGCGGCCGAGGCCGCGTTGTACGGCCCGGACGGCTTCTATCGCGGACCCGAGGGACCGGCCGGGCACTTCCGTACGTCCGTGCACGCGTCGCCGCTGTTCGCCGAGGCCGTGGCCCGTCTGCTGTGCCGGGTCGACGAGGCGCTGGGGCGGCCCGCGGAGCTCGGCTTCGTGGACATGGCCGCGGGGCGCGGCGAGTTGGCCGCCGGAGTGCTCGCCGCGCTGCCTGCCGAGGTGGCCGCCCGCGCGCGCGGGTACGCCGTCGAGATCACCGGGCGTCCCGTGGGCCTCGATCACCGGATCGAGTGGCTCGCCGGACCTCCGAAGGGGATCACCGGGCTGCTCTTCGCCAACGAGTGGCTCGACAACGTGCCCGTGGAGGTCGCCGAGGTGGACTCCGTGGGCGTACCGCGGCAGGTACTCGTCCGGGAGGACGGGTGGGAGCGGCTCGGCGAGCAGCTTTCCGGAGCGGAGGCGCGGTGGCTCGCACGATGGTGGCCGCTGCCGGCCGAGGAAGGACTGCGGGCGGAGATCGGGCTGCCCCGGGACGAGGCGTGGGCAGCGGCGGTCGCGACCGTGGAGCGGGGGCTGGCGGTGGCGGTGGACTACGCGCACACGGCTGACGCACGTCCCCCGTTCGGCACGCTCACCGGCTTCCGGGAGGGGCGCGGGACGGCGCCCGTGCCGGACGGGTCCTGCGATCTCACGGCGCATGTCGCACTGGACGCATGCGCGCTCCCCGGCGGGCGTGTACGGACACAGCGCGACGCCTTGCACACCCTGGGCATCACCGGCGCACGCCCCCCGCTCGCGCTGGCGTCCACCGAGCCCGCGGCCTATGTGCGCGCCCTCGCGAGCGCCGGCGAGGGCGCCGAGCTCACCGCGGCGGGCGGACTCGGCGACTTCGGCTGGCTGCTCCAGCCGGTCGGCATCGCGGACGTGCTCACCGGCTGAGGGCGAGGACTTCCGGACGCGCCCCGGACCGAGCCACCCGACCGGGAGAGCACCGCTCGATGCCCGCTTGCCGCCGCCCGACCCCTGTTTGTCGCCGCCCGACGCCGCCCGACGCCCGCTCGACGCCTACTTGTCGATATCCCCCACCACGAAGAACAGCGACCCCAGGATCGCCACCATGTCCGCCACCAGCGTGCCCGGCAGCAACTCCGCCAGCGCCTGGATGTTGTTGTACGAGGCCGAGCGCAGCTTGAGCCGGTACGGGGTCTTCTCCCCCTTGCTGACCAGGTAGTAGCCGTTGATGCCGAGGGGGTTCTCGGTCCACGCGTAGGTATGTCCCTCGGGCGCCTTCAGGACCTTGGGGAGCCGCTGGTTGATCGGCCCGGGCGGCAGTTCGGCGAGCCGGTCGAGGCAGGCGTCGGCCAGGTCGAGGGCGTTGTAGGTCTGCTCCAGCAGGACCTCGAAGCGGGCGAGGCAGTCGCCCTCCTCCCGGGTCACCACCTTCAGGGTGTCCTGCAGTTCCCCGTACGCGAGGTACGGCTCGTCGCGGCGCAGGTCGAAGTCGACGCCCGAGGCGCGCGCGACCGGCCCGCTCACGCCGTACGCGTGGACGGCCTCCGGCGCGAGGGCGCCTACGCCTCGCGTGCGCGCCCGGAAGATCTCGTTGCCGAGCACCAGGTCGTCGAACCGGTCCATGCGCGAGCGCACGCCCGCGACAGCCGCACGCGCGCGTGCGGCCCATCCCGCGGGCAGGTCCTCCTTGAGTCCGCCGACGCGGTTGAACATGTAGTGCATACGGCCGCCGGAGACCTCCTCCATGACGTTCTGGAGCACCTCGCGCTCCCGGAACGCGTAGAAGACCGGAGTGATCCCGCCGAGTTCCAGCGGGTACGAGCCCAGGAACATCAGGTGGTTCAGCACCCGGTTCAGCTCGGCGAGCAGCGTGCGGGTCCATACCGCGCGCGGGGGGACCTCCATGCCGAGCATGCGCTCCACGCCGAGGACCACACCCAGCTCGTTGGAGAAGGCCGACAGCCAGTCGTGGCGGTTGGCCAGCATGATGATCTGGCGGTAGTCGCGCGCCTCGAACAGCTTCTCCGCGCCGCGGTGCATATAGCCGATCACCGGCTCCGCGTGCTGGATGCGCTCACCGTCCAGGACGAGCCTGAGGCGCAGCACCCCGTGCGTGGACGGGTGCTGGGGGCCGATGTTGAGCACCATGTCGGTGCTCTCCGCGGCGCCGCCGATTCCGACCATGGTCTCCGTCGTAGGAGTCATGGCCCCAGTCTCTCCTACGTACGCTGGCCCCATGGAGACGGGGAGCGCGGCGGACACGGGGACCACCGGGGACGAACCGGTGTGGACGGGGCTGCCGCCGAGACTGCTGAGCATGCGGCGGCTGCTGCTGGTGGTGTGGCTGGGGCTGCTGGCCCTGGCCCTGGGGCTGCTGCTCGGGCTGCTCGTCGGGCCCGCCTGGGCCGCCTTCGCGCTGCTGCCGCTGGCGCTGACCGGCTGGGGGTGGGTGATGCTCGGCCGCAACTGGCGTTCCTGGCGGTACGCCGAACGCGCCGACGATCTGCTGATCACCCGGGGTGTCCTGTGGCAGGAGGAGACCGTCGTGCCGTACGGCCGGATGCAGTTGGTCGAGGTCACTTCGGGGCCCGTCGAACGGCACTTCCGGCTGGCCAGCGTGCAGCTGCACACCGCGGCCGCCGCGACCGACGCGACCATCCCGGGTCTCGACCCGGCCGAGGCGGAACGGCTGCGCGACCGGCTCACCGAGCTCGGCGAGGCCCGATCGGCGGGGCTGTGACAGCCCCGGACGTCGAGGACGTACGCGAGAAGCCGCCCGTCGCCGAGCGGCGGCTGCATCCCGTGACCCCGTTCCGGCGGGCGTGGGCGCCCGTCGCCGTGATCATCGGATGGGCGGTGCACGATCCGAACCAGGCGCACGAGCAGCTGGCCAGGCTGACCACGGCCACCCTGCTGATCGGCCTCGCCGTGTTCGTCCCGGCCGCCGCCCTCTACGGCTTTCTGACCTGGTGGTTCACCCACTTCGCGGTCACCGACAGCGAACTGCGCATACGGACCGGACTGGTGTTCCGGCGCACCGCGCACATCCGGCTGGAGCGGATCCAGGCCGTCGACGTCTCCCAGCCGCTGCTCGCGCGGGTCGCGGGCGTCGCGAAACTCAGACTCGACGTCATAGGCACCGACAAGAAGGACGAGCTGGCCTTCCTGGGCGAGGGCGAGGCGCGTGCGCTGCGCGCGGAACTCCTCGCGCGCGCCGCCGGATTCGCGCCCGAGACGGCGCACGAGGTCGGCGAGGCGCCCTCCCGCGACCTGCTGCGCGTGCCGCCGCGCGTTCTCGCCGTCTCGCTGGTGCTGACCGGCGCGACCTGGGGCGCGCTGGCCGCCGCGCTCGTCGTACCGCCGGTGCTGTGGCTGGCCACCCACAGCGTGTGGACGGTCCTCGCGACCGGCGTGCCGCTGCTGGGCGCGGCGGGCGCGAGCAGTGTGGGGCGGTTCGTCTCCGAATACGACTGGACGGTGGGCGAGTCGCAGGACGGGCTGCGCATCGACCACGGGCTGCTCGACCGGACGCACGAGACGGTGCCGCCCGGCCGCGTGCAGACCGTACGGATCGTGGAGCCGCTGCTGTGGCGGCGGCGCGGTTGGGTGCGGGTGGAGCTGGACGTGGCGGGGTCCGCCAACTCGGTGCTGGTGCCGGTCGCTCCGCGCGCGGTCGCCGAGGCGGTCGTCGCACGGGTGCTGCCCGGAGTGAACGTGCCGCCGAGGTCGGCGCAGTCCCGGCCGCCGCGGCGGGCCGGGCGGTGCGTGCCGGTGTGGTGGCGGGGGTACGGACTCGCCGTCACCGACGGCGTGTTCACGGCCCGGCACGGGCTGCTGCGCCGGAGCCTGTCGCTCGTACCCCACGCGAAGGTGCAGAGCGTACGGCTCACCCAAGGGCCGTGGGAGCGCCTGTGGGGGGTCGCTGACGTGCACGTGGACACGGGGGCCAACAAGACCGTGACAGCCCGTCTGCGGGACGCCCAGGAGGCGGCAGAGCTACTCAGGACCCAGGCGGAGAGGTCACGGACGGGACGCCGGGACGCCCGGCCGGACCGGTGGATGGCGCCCTGATAGCGGTAGCGGCCTGAGTGCGGACGCGTGGGCGGTGGCCGCCGGCGGGAGTCGCGAAACGCCCGCCGACGGAGTCAGGAAACCGCGGTCCGCAGGCCCTGTAGGTCGATATGTTGCGTCTCGTCGTGGGCCGTCAGGTCAATCACCTGGCCGACGCCCCGCGACGCCTCGTCCGCCGGCTTGAACTGCGCCTCGGACTCGGCCTTGTGGAGAGCGAGCGCCTCCTGGCCGACCACATCGGCGAGGTCCTCGTTCTGCACGGCCTCCAGGGCAGCCGGCTCGGCCCCCTGCTGCATACCGAAGAAGTCGAAGCCGCCCTCGACCGAGGGACGCCGCACGGGCGTCGGCGGTACGACCGCCACCGCGGTCGGCGCGACGAAGTGTCCAGTGGCCTGCTGGGCGGGCTGCGCCGCCTTCGCCGAGGGGGTGGCGGCCGCGCGCTGATGCCCGTCGACCGCCTCGGACTTCCCCTGCGCCTCGTCCTCCTGCGCGGCCTCCGTCTGGCTGGTCGCGGCGGCACCGGCCGCGGGGCCCCCAGCAGCGGGAACCTTCACCGTCCCAGCCTTGGCGACCTCCTTGAAGGCGCCGTTCGGCGCGCCCTTGGACACGCCCTCCGGGGCGTCCTTGGGGTCGGGCTTCGTGACGTCCTTGGAGGCCTCGGCATTCCTGGACTTCTTTGAGCGCCTGGCGTTTCCGGCGCTCCCGGAGTTCCTGGAGTGCCTGACGTTCCTGGAGTTGGCGTCCTCGGCCTCGTCGGCCTCGGCCTCCGCGGAGTCCTCCGGCTCGGCCTCCGCGGAGTCCTTCCCCGTACCGTCGCCGTCGTCACCGCCGTCCTCATCGAAGCGGGCCAGCGCCCCCTTTGCCCGCAGGAACAGCTGGGAGCCGTCCGGCGAGAAGACCGGGGGAGCCTCGGGCTCCTTTTCCCCGGTTTCCCCGGTTTCCCCGGTTTTCACCGGCCGCACCCTTTCCGCGGTCTCCGCGCGGTCCTCCGCCACCTCGGCCTCCGGGTCGGCCGGGGCAGCCGCAGCCTCCGCCTCGGCCGCGGAACCGGCCTGCGCCGGCAGCAGCGCGGGAGCCGGAACCGACGCCTCTATCTCCAGCAGTCGGCGGCCCTCCAGGGCACTCGCCCGCTCGGTCTCCGCCGTGGCGTATCGCCGCAGCAGCGCCGCGTGTTCGTTGCGCAGCCCCGCCAGTTCCGACCGCTTGGCCCGCAACCGCTGCTCCAGCTTGCCCCGCAGCCCGCGCGACTCCTCCAAGTCGGTCTCCAGTTCGGCGACCCGTTCCTCGTACCGCCACTCGTCACTCGCCCGCGCGCGCGTGAGTTCGGCGACCTGCTTGCCCGCCTGGGTGTCCCAGTGGCGCAGGACGACCGCGCCTCCGATCGCCGTCGCCGCGGCGGCCACGGCCAGCCCACGGAGCACTGTCGCATCCGTGAACAACCATGGGCCCAGGGCGCAGACGAGGGACACGCCTGCGATCGCCGACGGGGGGAGCAGCCTGTGCAAAGGCGGGGAATGGCGGTGACGTCCACGTGGCATGGCCAGAAACTTACCGCGAGTATGTGAATGATGGCGCCCCGCCCCGCAAAAAGACAGCCATCCCGCAGCCTTCACACGTCATCAGGAATCAGATCGGTCACCGAATTCGGCAGAATCGGCAAGTCGGGGCCGACAGCTACGGTGAAAACAAGATCGTTTTCAGCGGTCACCCAGCCGTCCGCTGATCCACTGGAGCGTCGCCGGAATCTCCCGCCGCCAGGTGTTGAAGTTGTGCCCGCCGCTTTCGAGGATGATCGACGAGATGTGGGTCCGCCTGGTGTCCTTGACCCGCTCGATGAACTTCAGGGTGTCCTTGTAGTTCGGCTCTCCGGCCTTGCTGCTCGTGACGAGCAGTGAAGTGTCGGGAGCGGGCAGGTGCTTGAGGCACCACCAGAGGTTCGCGCGGTCGCGCAGCCCCTTGTCACCGTGGAAGAGATCGCCCGTGGTGGCGTCGGCGGGAGCGTTGTAGTACGCCGACAGGCCCGCTCCGGCGGCGTACATCTCGGGGTGGTGCAGGGCGAGTTTCAGTGCGCAGTAACCGCCCGTGGAGTCGCCGATGATGCCCCAGCGCCCCGGTTTCCTGTCCACCCTGTAGTGCGCGGCCACGGCGTCGGGCAGATCCTTGGCGAAGAACGACTCGGTCTGCGGGCCGCCCGGGATGTCCGCACACTCCGTATCCCGCGGCGGCGACACGGTCGGCCGCAGCATCACCAGGATCATCGGCTGCATACGGCCGTCCGCGGCGAGTTCCCCAGCAGCGCGCGGGTAGCCGAGTTTGTCCACCAGCGCCCGCGCCGTGCCCGGATAACCGGTGAGGACGGCGGCCGTGGGAAAGGTCCGCGTGCGATAACGCGGCTGGAAGTACTCCGGCGGCAGATAGACGTACGCGCGCGTGGCGATGCGCGTCGTACGCCCCACGATGTCGACCTGCTCGATCTGCCCGCCCGACGACGGCCGGAAGCCGCCCCGCCCCTGCACCTTTCCCGTGTCGATCACCTGAAGAGGCCCGCCCGAGGGGATGCCCGCGGCGTGGTCGACGACCACACCCTGGCCGGTCTCCCGCCCGAACAGGTCCGCCCAGGAGGCGTAGAACCCGAAAGCGTGGTTGGCGGCCAGACCCACCGACACGAAGAGCACCACCTGGGTCGCGAGCAGCAGACCCACCCGCCCGCCGACGGCCCGCCAGCTCCGCCGCGCCAGCCGCGGCCAGAGCCATACCGTGCCGACGAACAGGAGTAAGGCGGCCAGAACCGCAGCCACCAGCGTGTTGTTGCTCGTGAGACCCATTGGTTGCTTCCGCTTTCCCCGGTCTTTGGACCGCCTTTGTGGAGATGAGTGAACCTCTCACCTACCGACACCGTCCTAGAGGGCGCAATGTCGCCGGATGCCCGAATCGGCACCGGATCCAAGGTCTCTCGCGGAACTACGTGATGCGATGTCTGTCAGGACAGATGAGGAAATGTCGGCCGGGGTTCCGGTCCGATCACACCGGGTGCGGCGCGCACTGCGTGGCCCGCGCCCCGAAGCCGTACCCGCCCTCGTCGGCAGAGCCTGTGCCCTCGTGGGCCTGCTGGACATCGCCGCGGGTGTCTTCCCGCGCTTCAGGCACAGCCGTATGCACTCCCTCGCGGAGGTGCTGCCCGGCGCGCTCGGCCCGTTCACGGCCGCGCTCTCGCTCAGCGCCGGTGTGCTGTTGCTGCTGCTCGCCCACGGACTCAAGCGCCACAAGCGCCGGGCCTGGCGTGCGGCCGTGGTGCTGCTCCCGGCGGGCGCGATGGCGCAGTTCACGTACCGGCACTCCCTGGTGGGCATGCTCATCTCGGTCGCGCTGCTCGCGCCCCTGCTCCGCCACCGCGACCAGTTCACGGCCCTGCCCGACCCACGCAGCCGCTGGCGCGCGCTCGCCAACTTCGTCCTCATGGGCGCCGGTTCCCTGTTCCTCGGGCTGATCATCGTCAGCGTCCACCCGAGCCGCATGGTCGGCGATCCGAGCCTGGCCGATCGCCTCACGCACGTCCTCTACGGCCTGTTCGGCTTCGAGGGACCGGTCGACTACCAGGGCAGCACCTCGTGGACGGTCGCCTTCTCGCTGGGCGCCCTGGGCCTGCTCACCGCCGTCACCACGATCTACCTGGCCTTGCGACCCGAACACCCCGCCGCGCGCCTCACCGAGGAGGACGAGGCCCGCCTGCGCGCCCTGCTGGACAAGCACGGCCGCCGCGACTCCCTCGGCCACTTCGCGCTGCGCCGCGACAAGGCCGTCGTCTTCTCGCCCAGCGGCAAGGCGGCGGTGACCTACCGGGTCGTCTCCGGGGTGATGCTGGCCAGCGGTGACCCGATCGGGGACGTGGAGGCCTGGCCGGGCGCCATCGAGCGGTTCATGGACGAGGCCAGGGCCCACTCCTGGACCCCCGCCGTCATGGGGTGCTCCGAGACCGGCGGCGAGGTCTGGACCCGTGAGACCGGCCTGGACGCCCTCGAACTGGGCGACGAGGCGGTGGTGGACGTCGCGGATTTCTCGCTCGCCGGGCGCGCGATGCGCAACGTGCGCCAGATGGTCAAGCGCATCGAGCGGGCCGGTTACGAGACCCGGGTACGGCGCGTGCGTGACCTGGGGGAGGCCGAGCTGGGGCGGATCCGCCGCGCCGCCGACGACTGGCGCGGCACGGACACCGAGCGGGGGTTCTCCATGGCGCTGGGCCGCATCGGCGACGCCGCCGACGGCGACTGTCTCATCGCCACCGCCCACAAGGCGGACGACCAGCCGGGTCCGTACGGCGACCTCAAGGCGATCCTGCACTTCGTGCCCTGGGGTACGGACGGCGCCTCGCTCGACCTGATGCGGCGCGACCGCTCGGCCGACCCGGGCATGAACGAACTGCTGATCGTGGCGGCCCTCCTCGCGGCTCCGCGCCTGGGCATCACGCGTGTGTCGCTGAACTTCGCCATGTTCCGCGCGGCGCTGGCCCGTGGCGAGAAGATCGGCGCGGGCCCGGTGCTCCGTGCCTGGCGCGGGCTGTTGGTGTTCCTCTCGCGCTGGTTCCAGATCGAGTCCCTGTACAAGTTCAACGCGAAGTTCTGTCCCCGCTGGGAGCCGCGTTTCGTGGTCTACCGCGCCTCCGGCGACCTGCCCCGCATCGGCTTCGCCGCCATGCAGGCGGAGGGTTTCGTCAACCTCGCACTCCCCGTGCCGCGCTTCCTGCGCCGTCGTACGGCCCCGGCGCGCGCGTGTGTCCACGGAACAGCGGAACGCAACGTCCGCGCGGCGTGAACCGCGGTCACCCACCGGCCGGCGTGAGCCTCAGTCACCGACCGGCCGGCTTGAGCCGCGGTCACCCACCGGCCGGCGTGAACCCCGGTCACCCGAACGGGCCCGAGCGGAAGCCCGCCCCCTCCTCCCGCCCAGGGTGTGCGTTCGGGCCGCTTCGTGCCGGTGTACGAGCGGCCGCATCGGCCGGGCCCCCGGGCCGTGCGGCCCCGCCCTGGGCCTACGCTGACGGTATGAGCAAGCAGAGCGGACGCGGGCGCGTCGCGGGCCTTCCGGAGTGGGACCGCTGCGCGGTCATGGGAGTCGTGAACGTCACCCCCGATTCCTTCTCGGACGGCGGCCGCTTCTTCGACACCACGGCCGCCGTCAAACACGGCCTCGCCCTGGTGAGCGAGGGCGCCGACCTGGTCGACGTCGGCGGTGAGTCCACCCGCCCCGGCGCCACCCGCGTCGACGAGGCCGAAGAGCTCAAACGGGTCATCCCGGTCGTCCGCGGCCTGGCCTCCGAAGGCGTCACCGTCTCTGTCGACACCATGCGCGCCTCCGTCGCCGAACAGGCTCTCTCGGCCGGCGCCGCCCTCGTCAACGACGTCAGCGGCGGCCTCGCCGACCCCGCGATGATCCCGGTCGTCGCCGAGACGGACGCCCCCTTCGTCGTCATGCACTGGCGCGGCTTCCTGGAAGGCGGCAACGTCAGGGGCGTGTACGAGGATGTCGTGACCGAAGTCGTCGACGAGCTGCACGCGCGCGTGGAGGCCGTTCTGGCCGGCGGGATCGCCCCCGACCGGATCGTCGTCGACCCCGGCCTCGGTTTCTCCAAGGACGCCGAGCACGACCTCGTCCTCCTCGCCCACCTCGACCGCCTGCTCTGCCTGGGCCGTCCCCTGCTCGTCGCCGCCTCCCGCAAGCGGTTCCTGGGCCGTGTCCTGGCCGGCCCGGAGGGCTCACCACCGCCCGCGCGCGAGCGCGACGCCGCCACGGCCGCCGTCTCCGCACTCGCGGCGCACGCCGGCGCATGGGCCGTACGCGTGCACGAGGTGCACGCGACCGCGGACGCTGTGCGGGTCTCGCGCGCCGTGGAGGGAGCGCGCGGCGTGGAGGGAGCGCGCGGCGCGGTCGACGGGGCAGAAGGAGTCCGGTGAGCGCCCCCCACACCGATGTGGAAGAGGTCGAACTCGCCAACACCTCTTTCTACGAGGCCATGGAGCGCGGCGACTTCGAAACGGTGTCCTCGCTCTGGCTCACCCCGGCCGACCTGGGCGTCGACGAGACGTATCACGATCCGGCCGATGTCGGCGTGATCTCCTGCGTGCATCCCGGCTGGCCGGTGCTCACCGGCCGCGGCGAGGTCCTCAGGTCGTACGCCCTGATCATGGCGAACACGGACTACATCCAGTTCATCCTCACCGACACACACACCTCCGTCGGCGGCGACACCGCCGTGGTGACCTGCACCGAGAACATCCTCAGCGGCGGCCCCGCGCCCGAGGGCGGCGAGGAACTCGGCCCGCTCGTCGGCCAGCTGGTCGTCGCCACCAACGTGTTCCGCCGGACGCACGACGGCTGGAAACTCTGGTCCCATCACGCCTCCCCCGTTCTGGCCGAAACCGACGAGGACGAGAGCGACGACACCCCCGCCTGACGGGGTAGGTGACCCGGAGGACGGGCATCGGGTCGGCCCCCGGAAGCCACCCGGGACCGCCCACAGGGATCAAGAAGTGGTTGGAATCACCTACCCCCGGGTATGGGCGGCTACCAGCCTGTGAGCCGCCGGGTTCCCCAGGGGAAACGCACGATGAAACCTCCTGGCTCCGGCGCGGGCCGACGCCCTCGTGGCCCGGCTCTGTCAGTGCTCACGGGTAGATTCGTTCGAGGCCGGTGTGCCGCCCGCACACGGCACCGACCGGCCGTGACCGACGATTGCAGGAGTGATTCGCGTGGATCGTGTCGCGCTGCGCGGCCTGAAGGCCCGTGGGCACCACGGGGTGTTCCCCAAGGAACGCGAGGAGGGCCAGACCTTCATCGTGGACGTCGTCCTGAGCCTGGACACCCGACCGGCCGCCGCCGACGACGACCTCACGAAGACCGTGCACTACGGCATCGTGGCGGAGGAGGTCGTGGCCGTCGTCGAGGGCGAGCCCGTCAACCTCATCGAGACGCTCGCCGAACGCATCGCCCAGGCCTGTCTGAAGCACGAAGGGGTCGAGGAGGTCGAGGTCCGCGTCCACAAGCCGGACGCCCCGATCACCGTCCCCTTCGACGACGTGACCGTCACCATCACCCGGAGCCGAGTATGACCGCGTTCTTCACCACGGGGCACAGCGACCCGACCGTACAGCCGGTACCCGCCTCCGTCGTCGAGCAGGTCGACGCCGCCGACACCACCCTCCACAATCCGAAACGGGCCGTGCTCTCCCTGGGCTCCAACCTCGGCAACCGTCTGGAGACGCTGCAGGGCGCCATCGACGCCCTGGAGGACACCCCGGGCGTCCGCATCAAGGCCGTCTCCCCGGTGTACGAGACGGAGCCCTGGGGCGTCGAGCCCGGCAGTCAGCCCTCGTACTTCAACGCGGTCGTGGTCCTCAAGACGACCCTGCCCCCGTCCTCCCTCCTGGAGCGGGCGCACGCGGTCGAGGATGCCTTCCACCGCGTCCGCGACGAGCGCTGGGGCGCACGCACCCTCGACGTCGACATCGTGGCGTACGCCGATGTCGTCGCCGCCGACCCGCAACTGACCCTCCCCCACCCGCACGCTCACGAACGCGCCTTTGTCCTGGCCCCCTGGCACGACGTGGAGCCCGAGGCCCAGTTGCCCGGCCGCGGCCCGGTCGCCGATCTCCTCGGCTCGGTCGCCCGGGACGGCGTCGAAGCACGCGAGGACCTGGAACTTCGGCTGCCCGAATAGCCGTTAAGGTCAAGACGGCCACAGTCGGAAGGACCTCGGGGGAGCTGAAGGGACACCGTGAGAGAGCTACGTATCAGGGTGCTGGCCGGCGTGTTCGTCGTCGCCGGGATCCTGTCCTGGGCGGGCGCCCGCCTGTGGAACTCGGTCGGGACCCTGCCCAGCGTCCCCCTGGCCGCCCCCATCGTCCTGGCCGTGATCGCCGTCATTCTGCTCTCCACGGCGCTCTCGATCCGCGCCCGCCTCAAGGCCCAGCGCGAGCGCCGGCCCGAGGCCAAGGGCGTCGACCCCCTGATGGCGGCCCGCGCGGTCGTCTTCGGTCAGGCCAGCGCTCTGGTCGCCGCCCTGGTCTCCGGGATGTACGGCGGCACCGGCGTCTTCCTCCTGGAGTCCCTCGACATCCCCGCCCGCCGCGACCAGGCCATCTCCGCCGGCTTCTCGGTCCTGGCGGGCATCGCCGTCATAGCGGCCGCCATCTTCCTGGAGCGGGTCTGCAAGCTCCCGGAGGACGACGACGACAACAACACGGGGGCGACCTCGGCGGCGTGACGACCCGCCCGGCGATCAGGAAGCCATCACCAACCTCCGTGGACAGAACAGCTAGTAGGGCGTCGCTGCTTGGTTATGGCGTGTCTGGGGAGACTGGTGTCTGGTGGGTTCCTTCCCTTTCACCAGACGGGACCGTCGTTGTGGGTTCGCAGAAGAAGCGGCCGGTCAGGCTGACCGCGCAGGATCGTGAAGAGTTGGTCCGGGTGACCACGACGGGTGTTCGTCGGGCCTCGATGATCATGCGTGCGCGGGTACTGCTTGCACTGGACACCTCGGTGGGTCACGTGGATTCCAAGGCGGTGATCGCGGCCCGGCTCAACGTCTCCGGTGAGACGTTACGGCTGGTCGCCAAGCGTTTCGCCGAGACCGGTGGCGATATTCACGCCACGATCGCGCGGAAGATGCGCGACCTTCCGCCGGTGCCCTCGCCGGTGACGGACGAGGTCGAAGCCCGGCTGATCGCGCTGGCGTGCTCACAGCCGCCCCAGGGCCATACCCGGTGGTCGCTGCGGCTGCTGGAGAAGCACGTCGCGCTGGCCGAGGACATCCCCGACCTGGACCACTCCACCATCGGGCGGGTCTTAAAAAAACGGAACTGCGCCCTCACCTGAGAAAGTGCTGGACCATCCCGCCACGGGCGAACGCGGAGTTCGCGGCCCGGATGGAAGACGTGCTCGCCGTCCATGCCCGGCCCTACGACCCGGCACGTCCGGTGGTGTGCATGGACGAGAAGCCCTACCAACTCCTCGACCATGCCCGCGACCCGCTCCCAGCCCGCCCCGGTCACGACGCCCGCCAGGACAGCGAGTACATCCGCTGCGGCACGTACTCCATCTTCGTATGGGTCGAACCCCTGCGCGGCCGACGCCGCGTTCAGGCACTGTCCCAGCGGACCCGGACCGACTGGGCCGGCCAGGTCAAACAGCTGCTGAACATGGACTACCCCGACGCCGAGACCGTAGTGCTGGTGATGGACAACTGCCGGGAGTGCGTGCCAGGCGTCGCGACGGGGCGAACATAGCCTGTCGCGGCACTAGCGGGCCATGATGAGGCTCATCGCCTCAGCGCGGGTGGCTGCGTCCCGCAACTGCCCGCGCACGGCTGACGTCAGCGTCTTGGCACCGGGCTTGCGGATACCGCGCATCGACATGCACATGTGTTCGCACTCCACGACGACGATGACACCGCGCGGCTCCAGGATCTTCATCAGGGAGTCCGCGATCTGTGTGGTCAGTCGTTCCTGCACCTGGGGGCGGCGAGCGTAGACGTCCACGAGGCGGGCCAGCTTGGACAGGCCGGTGATCTTGCCGGTGGTGGCCGGGATGTAGCCGACATGAGCGACGCCCCTGAACGGCACGAGATGGTGCTCACACGTCGAGTACACCTCGATGTCCTTCACGAGCACCATCTCGTCGTGCCCCGCGTCGAACGTCGTGGTCAGCACATCCTCCGGCTTCTGCGTCAGCCCCGCGAATATCTCCTGATACGCCCGCGCCACCCGCGCCGGCGTCTCCTTCAGGCCCTCGCGGTCCGGGTCCTCGCCGACCGCGATCAGCAGTTCGCGTACGGCGTTCTCGGCCCGCTTCTCGTCGAACTCGCCGATCGAGCCCTCGCCGTCCAGCGTCACCGGGTCGGTCATGTGGTGCCTCGTTCCTGTGCCTGTCGCGTGTGTGGGCCACGCTCCTCGTCCTCGGGCATACACAAATGCCGCGCCCCCCAGGCTAGAACCTTGGGGGACGCGGCATCCATTCCGGGCCTGTGGTGAGGTCACCGGGATCCGAAGGACCGGGAGATTCAGCTCTCCGGGCGCTCCTCGGGGGCCGACTCGGTCGCCGGGGCGGGTTCCGCCGCGGTGGACTTCACGGTGGAGATCGCCGGGGTCGCGCCGTTGGCGCCGTTCGTCAGTGCGAGCTCCCTGGGGGAGAGCACCGGCGGACGGGTGGACGGCGTGCGGCGGGAGGAGCCGGTCCAGGCCGGCCGCGGGGGACGCCTGACGATGGGAGCGAAGACCTCGGCGATCTGCTCCTTGTTCAGCGTCTCCTTCTCCAGCAACTGCAGGACCAGAGCATCGAGGACGTCGCGGTTCTCGACCAGGATTTCCCAGGCCTCGTTGTGCGCCGTCTCGATGAGCTTCTTGACCTCTTCGTCGACCAGCGCGGCGACCTCTTCCGAGTAGTCACGCGGGTGCGACATCTCCCGACCGAGGAACGGCTCGGTGTTGTCGCCACCGAACTTGATGGCGCCGAGACGCTCGGTCATGCCGTACTGCGTGACCATCGCGCGGGCCGTTGCCGTGGCCTTCTCGATGTCGTTCGCAGCGCCGGTGGTCGGGTCGTGGAAGACCAGTTCCTCGGCCGCGCGGCCGCCCAGCATGTACGCCAGCTGGTCCAGCATCTCGTTGCGCGTGGTCGAGTACTTGTCCTCGTCCGGCAGAACCATCGTGTAGCCCAGAGCACGGCCTCTCGAGAGGATCGTGATCTTGTGGACCGGATCGGAGTTGGGTGAGGCCGCCGCGACCAGGGCGTGACCGCCCTCGTGGTACGCGGTGATCTTCTTTTCCTTGTCCGACATGATCCGGGTCCGCTTCTGCGGGCCCGCCACGACGCGGTCGATTGCCTCGTCCAGCATGTGGTTGTCGATGAGCTTCTTGTTCGACCGGGCTGTGAGCAGAGCGGCCTCGTTGAGGACGTTGCTCAGGTCCGCGCCCGTGAAGCCCGGCGTCCGGCGGGCGACGGCCGACAGGTCGACGTCCGGTGCGACCGGCTTGCCCTTCTGGTGGACCTTGAGGATCTCCAGACGACCCAGCATGTCCGGGCGGTCGACCGCGATCTGGCGGTCGAAGCGGCCGGGGCGCAGCAGCGCGGGGTCGAGGATGTCCGGACGGTTGGTGGCTGCGATGAGAATCACACCACCCTTGACGTCAAAACCGTCCATCTCGACCAGCAACTGGTTCAGTGTCTGCTCGCGCTCGTCGTGACCACCGCCGAGGCCGGCGCCGCGATGGCGGCCGACCGCGTCGATCTCATCGACGAAGACGATCGCCGGGGCGTTCGCCTTGGCCTGCTCGAACAGGTCACGGACTCGGGAGGCACCGACACCGACGAACATCTCGACGAAGTCGGAGCCGGAGATCGAGTAGAAGGGGACCCCGGCCTCGCCCGCGACAGCACGCGCGAGCAGGGTCTTGCCGGTGCCGGGCGGGCCGTACAGCAGTACGCCCTTGGGAATCTTGGCGCCGACGGCCTGGAACTTCGCCGGTTCCTGCAGGAACTCCTTGATCTCGTGGAGCTCCTCGACAGCCTCGTCCGCCCCGGCGACGTCCGAGAACGTCGTCTTCGGGGTGTCCTTGGTGATGAGCTTCGCCTTGGACTTCCCGAAGTTCATCACCCGGGAGCCGCCACCCTGCATCTGATTCATCAGGAACAGGAAGACGACCACGATGAGGACGAAGGGGAGCAGAGTGAGCAGGATCCCGACAAAGGCGTTCTGCTTGGTCGGCGAGACCGTGTAGCCCTTGGGGATCTGCTTGTCCTGGTATTTGGTCTGCAGCGTGCCGGCGATGGTCACGCCCTGGTCGCCGATGTAGCTCGCCTGGATCTTCGAGCTGCCCTCGACCTTCACGCCGTCTTTGAGCTCGACCTTGATGTTCTGCTCGTCGCCGGTGGTCAGTTTGGCCGACTCGGCCCTGTTGTCATTGATCGCCTGGATCACCTGGCCGGTGTCCACCGTCTTGTAGCCACCGGACGAGCCGACGACCTGCATCAACACGACCACGGCAAGGACGGCCAGCACGATCCACATGACCGGCCCACGGAAGTATCGCTTCACGTCCATCCATACGGAGCGGTGCCGCCCCGTCCCTCCTGCCATAGTGAGTTTGATAAGACAGTTCTTGTGACGGTACCCCAGCATTGTGGACCGAAGCCGCACGGGAGGGCTTCGCGAACCCGTCTGAATGCTCCAACGGCGCGAAACCCGCTGGGGTTCCCGATCGTCTTACAGGGCTTGGGCTATCTGGCTCAGCCGCCGTAGACGTGAGGCGCGAGCGTACCGACGAATGGGAGGTTTCGGTACTTCTCGGCGTAGTCGAGGCCGTATCCGACGACGAACTCGTTCGGGATGTCGAAGCCCACCCACTCCACGTCGATGGCGACCTTGGCGGCATCGGGCTTGCGCAGCAGGGTGCACACCTTGAGGGAGGCGGGCTCCCGCGAGCCGAGGTTGGAGAGCAGCCAGGACAGGGTCAGCCCGGAGTCGATGATGTCCTCGACGATCAGGACGTGCTTGCCCTTGATGTCGGTGTCGAGGTCCTTGAGGATCCGCACCACACCGGAGGACTGGGTGCCGGCGCCGTACGAGGACACCGCCATCCAGTCCATCGTGACGGGGGTGGACAGCGCCCGGGCGAGGTCCGCCATGACCATCACCGCGCCCTTGAGGACACCGACGATCAGCAGGTCCTTGTCCGCGTACTCCGCGTCGATCTTCGCGGCCAGCTCGACCAGTTTCGCGTCGATCTCTTCCTTGGTGATGAGCACCTCTTTGAGGTCGGTGCCCATGTCTTTCGCGTCCACCCGCATCACTTTCGGTTGTCCAACCGGCCGTTCGGACCGCCCACGAGCCGCGCCGGCGATCCGTCGGCGGCCTCCGGAATCAGCCTTGCCGAATCACCAGTCTGCCACCCTGCCGCTGGGCGACGACTCTGCCGGGGAGATTGATGGCTCCCTGACCGCGCCAGCCGGTGATCAGCCGGTCGATCTCCTCGATGTGCCGGGCGAAGAGGGAACCGGCCGGGGCGCCGGCCTCGATGGCGGCGCGGCGCAGGATGCGGCGGCGCACCGCGGGCGGCAGCGCGTACAGCCTGGCGCACACCAGGACGCCGGTGGTGTCCCGTACGGAGGCCTCGGCCTGGCCCGCCCAGGCGTCGAGGGCGTCGGCGTCGTCGCGGGAGAGCTGGGCCGTACGGGCGAGGGCCTCGACGACGCCCTTGCCGAGCGCCTTCTCCAGTGCGGGCAGGCCCTCGTGGCGCAGCCGGGAGCGGGTGTACGCCGGGTCGGTGTTGTGCGGGTCGTCCCAGACGGGCAGGGACTGAACCATGCAGGCCTTCCGGACGGTCTGCCGGTCGAGTTGGAGGAAGGGGCGACGGTAGCGGCGGGCGGCCCCCGGTCTCCCGGAGACGGCCGCCATTCCGGACAGGGAGCGGATGCCGGAGCCGCGGGCGAGGCCGAGCAGGACGGTTTCGGCCTGGTCGTCCCGGGTGTGGCCGAGCAGCACGGTGGTGGCGCCGTGGCGTTCGGCCGCGGCGTCGAGTGCGGCGTAGCGGGCGTCCCGGGCGGCGGCCTCGGGGCCGCCCTCGCGGCCGACGGTCACCGCGGTGGACTCGACGGGGTCCAGGCCGAGTTGCCGCAGACGCAGCACGACTTCCTCGGCGCGCAGGTCGGAACCGGGCTGCAGGCGGTGGTCGACGGTGACGCCACCGGCGCGGATGCCGAGCCTGGGGGCCTCGAACGCGAGGGCGGAGGCGAGCGCCATGGAGTCGGCGCCGCCGGAGCACGCCACGAACACGAGCGGCGCCGGCGGGCGCTCGTTCGGGATGTCGTGCGGGCGCTCGTACAAGGCGTCGCCCGGGATCTCGTACGCGGCGCCGCGCGGGGCGGCTTCGGGGGCGGTGGGCTGTCCGGGTGTACGGCTGTGTCCGGGCGTATTTCTGTGTTCGGTCGTACGGCTGTGTTCGGTGAGGATGTCGTGGAGGACGCGGCGGACCGCCAGGCGTATCGCCGCGACCGCAGGATGGGGACCCATGTCCGGTTCCCTTCATGAAGTTGTCGGGGGGTGAGCCCGACGTTCGGTCACTCAGAGTGTGTAGATGGTGACAGAACCGGGCCGTTCCCCGAGCATCGCACGCCTACCCCTCGCTCACGGTCCCTCGGACGGGTGATTGAAGGGGCGTTCGCCTGCCGTCGGCCAAATTTCGTTCACGACGTCGGCACCCGGTTCACGGCTCGGCCCTGCGGTGCACCCGCGCGACCCAGTCCGCCGGTTTGGCGATCTCCGCCTTCGTCGGAAGGGTGTTCGGGGACGTCCAGACACGGTTGAAGCCGTCCATGCCGACCTCGTCGACGACGGCCCGTACGAAGCGTTCGCCGTCACGGTACTGCCGGAGTTTGGCGTCCAGACCCAGCAGCTTGCGCAGCGCCATGTCCAGCCGGGATGCGCCCTTGGCCCGGCGCTGCTGGAACTTCTCGCGGATCTCCGCGACGGTCGGCACGACCTGCGGACCCACTCCGTCCATCACGAAGTCGGCGTGGCCCTCCAGGAGGGACATCACGGCGGTGAGGCGGCCGAGGATCTCCCGCTGGGCGGGCGTCTGGACGAGTTCCACGAGGGACCTGCCCTCGTCCTCCTCGCCCTCGGGCCGTCCGCCGGCCAGGGACTGGGCGGCCTCCCGGACGCGTTCCAGAACGGTCATGGGGTCGACCTCGGTCTCCCCCAGGAACGACTGGATCTCGCCCTCCAGGTGGTCCCGCAGCCAGGGCACGGCCGTGAACTGCGTGCGGTGCGTCTCCTCGTGCAGGCACACCCACAGCCGGAAGTCGTGGGGCTGCACGTCGAGTTCGCGCTCCACGTGCACGATGTTCGGGGCGACGAGGAGCAGCCGGCCGCCGCCGTTCCCGGCCGCCGGGAGATCACGGGTGGCCGGGGCGAAGGTCTCGTACTGGCCGAGGACGCGGGAGGACAGGAAGGACAGCAGCATCCCGAGTTCGACGCCGGTCACCTTGCCTCCGACGGCACCGAGGACCGCGCCGCCCGGGGTGTTGCCGCGCCGTTCCTGCATCTTCTCGAGGAGCGGTTTGAGGATCTCCCGGAACCCGGCGACGTTCGCCCGCACCCAGCCGGGGCGGTCGACGACGAGGACGGGCGTGTCGTGGGTCTCTTCCGTCCCCATACGAGTGAAGGCCCGGACGTGTTCCTCCGCCGTCTTGGCATGCCGGCGCAGTTCCGCGACGACGGCCCGGGCCTCGTCACGGCTCACGTCGGGGCCCGGCCGTACGAGCCGGGTCGCGGTCGCCACCGCGAGATTCCAGTCGACCATCTCGGCACCACCGATGCTCGTCATGCGTCAACCGTACGTGAGCGGCCCCACTTGGGGCAGGCCGTGGAGGTCGGCGGCTGCCGGGCCCCGTCGGGTCGGCACCCGGCGCGGCGGGCCGGATGAACCACGGGCGGATCAGCCGCGGGCGGCCTGTACGCCGAGCGCCTGTACGCCAGGCGCCGGTCCGCCAGTCCGCCAGTCCGCCAGGCACGGATCCCCCGGCCGCGGTCGGCCGCGGTCGGCCGCGTCAGCGGCAGCCGCACGCCGCCAACGCCGTCGCCGTCCGGTCCAGCGCCGCCTGGGCTGCCCCCGGATCCGTCGTGTTCGACGTCAGGAAGGCGAAGGCCAGGAGGCGGCCGTCCTGGTCGACGACCGTTCCGGCGAGGGTGTTCACGCCGCTGAGGGTGCCTGTTTTCGCTCGTACGAGACCCGCCGCGCCCTCGGTGTAGCGGCTGGTCAGGGTGCCGGTGAAGCCGGCCACGGGGAGACCGGTGAGGGCGGGGCGGAGGTCGGGGCGGGAGCGGTCGCCCGCTGTGACCAGCAACGCCGTGAGCAGGTTCGCGGTGAGGCGGTCGGCGCGGTCGAGGCCGCTGCCGTCGTGGAAGGCGGCGCCCTTGAGGGGGAGTGCGAGTTTCGTCAGCTGGGCGGCGATGGCCTTGCCCGCGCCGTCGAAGTCGGCGCGTTCGCCGCGTGCGACGGCCGTCTGGCGGGCGAGGGCCTCGGCGATGTCGTTGTCGCTGTTGGTGAGCATGCGTTCGACGAGGGCGGAGAGCGGGGGTGAGGAGACCGCGGCGAGGGACTCGGCGCGGTTCGTCGCCTTGGAGGGGCCGGGTGCGGTGGTCCGGATGCCGTCGGCTTTGAGGAATGCGGCGAACGTGCGGGTCGCGTCCGCCTCCGGGTCCGTCACACGGAGCACGGGGCCGTCGGCGGAGCCGTCCGTGCGGGCCTCGTCGGCCATCAGGGCGGTGACCGGGGCGAGGTTCTCGTTGACTCCGATGGGGTGAAGCCGGGGGCCGGCGTACAGGGTGGCGTCGTACGAGAGCGTGACCTCGTGGAGGTCGCGCTTCTTGAGGGCGGCGGCCGTCCGGTCCGCGAGGGTGCGCAGGCTCGCCCAGCCCTCGGCGTCCCGGTGGGCGGTGAGGGTGGGGTCGCCGCCGCCGACGAGGACGACTTCCCTGGTGTCGGGTTCGAGGGCGGCCCGGGTGGTGAGGCGGTGGTCGGCGCCCAGGGCGGAGAGCGCGGCCACGGCGGTGGCGATCTTCGTGGTGGAGGCGGGGGTCAGGGCCGTGTCGGCGCCGCTGCCGTAAAGACGCCTGCCGGAGGCGACGTCCACGACTACGGCGGTACGGCGGGTGCCGAGCGCCGCGTCCTTCAGGAGCGGTCGCAGAACGGCGGACAGACCCTGACCGGTCGGTGCCGAAGTGCTGGTGCGCGCGCCACCGCCGAGGGCGGCGAGGACGAAGGCCGCGCTGGGGGCGGGCCGGGGCTGCCCTCCCGCCGTACCGGAGGAGCCTTCGTGATCTGCGCCACCCGTGCGCTGCAGGGCAACCGCCCGGTCCCGCTCGACCTTACGCTGACCCGTGGAGTCCCAGGGGCCTGTCACGGTCACCACGGAGGCGGCCAGCGCCAGCCCGGCGGTGGTGGCTGTCGCGGTGTACTGCCAGGTCTTGACGGTCTTCGGCCTCGGGATCCGCGCGAACTGCCGCCCCGTAACCCGTGCCAGCCGCTCGACCTGCGGTTTCGCGGCCGTGACGGCGCTCGTGAGGCGAGGGCGTACGGCGTCCGCGGCGCGCGTGACACCGGTTCGTGCGGCGTTCGCGGCGCGCGTGACACCGGTTCGTAGGGCGTTCGCGACCCGCGTGACACCGGGTCGCACGGCGTCCGCGGCGCGCGTGACAGGGGTTCGTACGGCGTTCCGGGCGCGTGCCAGACGCGGTCGTACGGCGTTCGCGACCCGCGTGGCAAGCGGTCCCGCGGCTCGCCAAGGTCTCAGCTCTGGCACGACCACCAGCCCCTTTCGCGATCACACACCTGCGTGAGGGACACTTAACCACCAGAACTATGTGCTGATCATGGAGGAGCCACCGGTGGAGTTCGACGTCACGATCGAGATTCCGAAGGGTTCACGGAACAAGTACGAGGTGGACCACGAGACCGGTCGGATCCGCCTGGACCGTCGCCTCTTCACCTCGACCAGCTATCCGGCCGACTACGGCTTCGTCGAGAACACCCTCGGCGAGGACGGCGACCCGCTGGACGCGCTGGTCATCCTGGACGAGCCGACCTTCCCCGGCTGCCTCATCCAGTGCCGCACGATCGGCATGTTCCGGATGACGGACGAGGCCGGCGGCGACGACAAGCTGCTGTGCGTCCCCGCGCACGACCCGCGCGTGGAGCACCTGCGGGACATCCACCACGTCTCCGAGTTCGACCGCCTGGAGATCCAGCACTTCTTCGAGGTCTACAAGGACCTTGAGCCCGGCAAGTCCGTCGAGGGCGCCAACTGGGTGGGCCGCGCGGATGCCGAGGCCGAGATCGAGCGGTCGTACAAGCGCTTGAAGGAGCAGGGCGGCCACTGATCGCCGCTGTGCCCCGTAGGCCGCGTGACCCCTCCCGGGGTGGCGCGGCCCCTTCGCGTCTCGGTGCGCATACTGAGGATTGCTGAAGTGTCGTACAGGGAGCACAACCGAGTGACCTACACGGAGGACCGCAAACCGCAGTCGGACGAGGTGAGGGGCGTCTTCGACCCCGAGATCACGTCCGAGTTCGCCCTTCCCGACGGGCTCGCGGTGCCCAAGCCCGGCGGCGAGCCGGAGACTACGTCCGAGTTCGCTCTGCCGGACGGGCTCGACGTTCCGCAGGCACCGCCCGCCGAGCCGGAGGGGTCGGCGTTCAGCCCGCCGAGGACGTACAGCGCCGCGCACGCGTTGGCCGCCTTCACGCCGCCGACCGGCATACCCATGGTCACTCTGACCAAGGACGTGCCGTGGCAGGACCGGATGCGCACCATGCTGCGGATGCCGGTGGCCGAGCGGCCCGCGCCGGAGCTGCTGCACAAGGCGGAGGAGGACGAGGGCCCGGCCGTTCCCCGCGTGCTGGACCTGACGCTGCGTATCGGCGAACTGCTGCTGGCGGGCGGTGAGGGCGCGGAGGACGTCGAGGGGGCGATGTTCGCGGTCTGCCGGTCCTACGGGCTCGACCGCTGCGAACCGAACGTCACCTTCACCCTGTTGTCCATCTCGTACCAGCCGTCCCTGGTCGAGGATCCGGTGACGGCGTCGCGGACCGTGCGCCGCCGCGGCACCGACTACACACGGCTCGCCGCCGTGTTCCAATTGGTCGACGACTTCAGCGACCCCGAGACGCACATCTCGCTGGAGGAGGCATACCGGCGGCTCGCCGAGATCCGCCGCAACCGGCACCCGTATCCCGGCTGGGTACTGACGTGCGCGAGCGGGCTGCTCGCGGGGGCGGCCTCCGTGCTCGTCGGCGGTGACCTGATCGTCTTCGTCGCGGCCGCACTGGGGGCGATGCTCGGCGACCGTCTGGCGTGGCTGTGCGCGGGGCGCGGGCTGCCGGAGTTCTACCAGTTCACGGTCGCCGCGATGCCGCCGGCCGGGGTCGGCATCGCGCTGACGCTGGCACACGTCGACGTGAAGGCGTCCGCGGTGATCACCGGTGGGCTGTTCGCGCTGCTGCCCGGGCGGGCGCTGGTGGCGGGCGTGCAGGACGGTCTGACCGGCTTCTACATCACCGCGGCCGCCCGGCTGCTGGAAGTCATGTACTTCTACGTGGGCATCGTCATCGGGGTGCTGCTGATGCTCTACGTCGGCGTACAGCTCGGCGCCCATCTCAACCCCGACGTGGCCCTGAGCAACACCGAGCGGCCGCTGTGGCAGATCGGCGCGTCGATGCTGCTGTCGCTGAACTTCGCGGTGCTGCTCCAGCAGGAACGTTCCACCGTGCTCGCGGTGACCCTGAACGGCGGTGTCGCGTGGTCGGTGTACGGCGCGATGCGCTACGCCGGCGAGCTGTCACCGGTCGCTTCCACGGCCGTCGCGGCGGGACTGGTGGGGTTGTTCGGGCAGTTGCTGTCCCGGTACCGTTTCGCGTCCGCGCTGCCGTACACGACCGCGGCAATCGGGCCTCTGTTGCCGGGTTCCGCGACGTACTTCGGGCTGTTGGCCATCGCGCAGAACCACGTGGACGAGGGGTTGGTGTCGCTGTCCACGGCGGCGGCGCTGGCGATGGCGATCGCGATCGGGGTCAACCTGGGGTCGGAGATCTCGCGGATGTTCCTGCGGATCGGCTCCGCCGGGAAGCGGAGGGCCGCGAAGCGGACGCGGGGGTTCTAGGCGCGTTCTGGGCGCGTTCTGGGCGAGTTCCAGGCGCGGGTGGGTCAGCCCGGGCGATCGGTGGCCGCCGTCGTATCAGTTCAGTGGCCGCCGTCGTTGTAGGGGTACTGCTGGTTCTGCCGGTCGCTCTGCTGCTGGTTCTGCCAGTCGTTCGGCTGCTGGATCTGCCGGTCGTTCTGCTGGGAGCCGTACGGCTGCTGGGCGTAGGGCTGCTGCTGGGCGTAGGGCTGCTGCTGGGGCTGGCCGTAGTACTGGTTGTCGTACCCGTTGCCGTGGCCGTTGCCGTGGCCGTTGTCGTACCCGTTGCCGTTGTCGTACTGCTGCCCGCCCTGGTTGCCATAGGGCTGTTGGGGCTGCTGAGGCTGGCTCAGCGGGGGGACGCGGCGGAGTTGGGTCGTCGCGTCGTCCATGACCGGGGGGTGCTGCTGGGCGGGTGCCTGGGGCGGGGTCTTCCTGGACTTGGAGCGGGCCCGGAGGAACTCGATGAGGATCGGGATCACCGAGATGAAGACGATCAGGATGAGGATCGCTTCGACGTTCTTGTGGACGAAGTCGATGTTGCCGAGCCAGGAGCCGAGCAGGGTCACTCCGGCGCCCCACAGGACGCCGCCGATGACGTTGAAGACCAGGAACGAGCGGTACCGCATCCCACTGACGCCGGCGATGATCGGCGTGAACGTGCGCACGATGGGCACGAAGCGGGCCAGGACCAGGGACTTCGGGCCGTACTTCTCGAAGAACTCGTGCGCCTTGGCGACGTTCTCCTGCTTGAAGAGGCGGGAGTCCGGGCGGTTGAAGAGCGACGGACCGACCTTCTTGCCGAACATGTAGCCCGCCTGGTCGCCCAGGATCGCGGCGGCGCAGATGAGGGCGATCGCCCCCCACAGCGGGAAGTTCAGCTGCCCCGAGGTGATCAGCAGGCCGGCGGTGAACAGCAGCGAGTCGCCCGGCAGGAAGAAGCCGATGAGCAGGCCCGACTCCGCGAACACGATGAGCAGCAGGCCCCAGATGCTGTAGGTGTCGAGCAGATAGTTGGGGTCCAGCCAGCTCGGTCCGAGGGCAATCGTCGTCACGGTTCCGGGCTCCTGAGGGGTGGAGGGTGGTACGGCGTCCTTGTGCGGACGCACAAAGCTATCAACGCCACGTGTCCGCCTCAGGTTCCACCGGTGCCTTCAGGATGCACTGTGGGCCGACCGGGACAAAGCTGTGAGTCATGGGCATCGATGATTATGGCGGCGGCCAGGGTCCTGGAGCGGACGTGCTGGTCGTGACGACGAACGACGTACCCGGCTACCGGGTCCAGGAGGTACTGGGCGAGGTCTTCGGGCTGACCGTGCGGTCCCGGCACCTCGGGAGCCAGATCGGCGCGGGTCTGAAGTCGATGGTCGGGGGTGAGTTGAAAGGGCTCACCAAGACGCTTGTGGAGACCCGGAACCAGGCCATGGAACGGCTGGTGGAGCAGGCACGCGCGCGTGGGGCGAACGGTGTGCTGATGTTCCGCTTCGACGTGACGGAGGCGGCGGACGTCGGCACCGAGGTGTGCGCTTACGGGACGGCGGTGGTCCTGGCCCGGGAGTGAGCCCCCGGGCCAGGACGTCAGCCGGGCCAGGGCGTCAGGAGGTGTGGCGGGCCGCGTTGGCCTTGATCGCGTCCCTGAGGTGCTCGGCGAGACCGGGGCGCATGGAGTCGTAGAACGCCTTGAAGCGCTCGTCGGAGACGTACATGTCGCCGAGGGTCTGGTGCATCTCGTACGGGCACTCGTAGTACCACGTGCCGATGTGCCGCCGGTGTTCCTCGGCCAGGTCCAGGGCCCGCTCTCCGGTCGGCGGCTCACCCTCGGCCATCAGAGCCGTGTAGCGCTCACTCCAGTCGTCCACCTCGGCCTGCAGGCGTTTCCAGTCCTCCTTCGTGTACCGGGCCGCGCGGCGCTGGGACTCGGCGTACGTCTCCGTGCCGCCCCAGCGCTGTTCGGCCTCCTGCGCGTACTGTTCCGGGTCCTTGTCCCCGAAGACCTCGAACTTCTCCTCGGGTGTGAGGTTGATGCCCATCGTGCGTGCCTCCATGGCGTGCTCCACGGCCGCCGCCATCTTCTGCAGCTTCTCGATCCGGGCGGTCAGCAGTTCGTGCTGGCGGCGCAGGTGCGCGCGCGGGTCCGAAGTGCCGGTGGCCAGGCCCTCGAGAAGGGCGGCGACCTCATCGAGCGGGAAGCCGAGTTCCCGGTAGAACAGGATCTGCTGCAGCCGGTCGAGGTCGGCGTCGCTGTAGCGCCGGTGGCCCGCGTGGCTGCGCTCGCTCGGGACGAGCAGGCCGATGTCGTCGTAGTGGTGCAGCGTGCGCACCGTGACTCCGGCGAAACCGGCGACCTGTCCCACGGAGTAGCTCACCTCGTCCGCTCCCTTCTTGGTCCGCACACCACGTTCGGACCTCACGCGACGTGAGGTGCAAGCCCGTTTCCCACTCCGGATCTCGCGCCGGTCCTCACCGTTTCCCACTCCGGGTGTCGCGCCGGTTCCATCCGTTCCCGCTCACGCTGTCGCGCCGGTCCTCACCGTTCCCACTCCGGATGTCGTGCCGGTTTTGTCCGTTTATCGTGAGCCCGTGGCCCAGGACGCCGTGCAGCAGGCACCCGCCGCCCCGGCGACCCCGGCGCGCGCGCTGCTGCCGTTGATCCTCCCCGCTCTTGTGGTGGGCGTGGGCGCCGGTCTGCTGCTCGTCGGGGTGAGCGCGGCGGCCGGGAAGCTCCAGGACGTGCTCTGGCAGACCCTGCCGGACGCCCTGGGGGTCGGCGGGTACTCCGTGCTGTGGATGCTCGTCATGCTCATCTCGACGGGCGTGGCGGTCGGGCTGGTGCTGTGGAAGGTGCCCGGGCACGCCGGTCCCGATCCGGCCACCACCGGGCTGAACGCCCGGGTGCTGCCGCCCGCCGTGCTGCCCGGGCTGGTGCTGGCGACCGGGCTGATGCTCGCGGGCGGGCCGAGTCTCGGTCCGGAGAACCCGATCATCGCGGTGAACGTGGGTCTCGCGTTCTGGCTGGGGCGCCGCTTCGCCCCCCGGGCGCCGGGCGAGCTGTGGGTGGCGCTGGCGGAGGCGGCGACGATCGGCGCACTGTTCGGCACTCCGGTGGCGGCGGCGCTGGTCATCTCGGAGGCGCTGGCCGGTAAGCAGTTGACGGGCCCGCTGTGGGACAGCGTCTTCGCGCCCCTGGTCGCCGGGGCCGCCGGGGCTCTGACGGCCACTCTGGTGGCCCATCCGAGTTTCGACCTTCATCTTCCCGCCCTCGGCCGGCCCGGTTGGGGCGACCTGTTGGCGGCCTTGGTGGTCGCGTCCCTCGCGGCGCTGCTCGGCATGGCCGCCGTGTACGCCTTTCCGTACGTCCACGGCGCCTTCGCCGGGCTCGGGCATCCGATGCTGGCCCTTCCGGCCGGCGGGCTCGTGCTGGGCCTGCTGGCGGCCCTGGGCGGCCATCTGACGCTCTTCAAGGGGCTGGACGAGATCGCTGTGCTGGCCCGCGACCCCGACGGTTGGTCGGCCGGACAGTTCGCGACGATGACGGTGGTGAAGCTGGCCGCTCTGCTCGTCGCCGCGTCCTGCGGCTTCCGGGGCGGGCGGATCTTCCCGGCCGTGTTCGTCGGCACCGCCTTCGGTCTCGGCGCCCACGCCCTCGTGCCCGCCGTCCATCCGGCGCTCGGTGTCGCCGCGGGCGTGCTGGGCGTGCTGCTCGCCGTCACCCGGCAGGGCTGGGTGAGCCTGTTCACGGCCGCCGTGCTGGTGGCCTCCCCCGCGATCCTCGCCCTGCTGTGCATCGCCTCCCTGCCGGCCTGGCTGCTGGTGACAGGGCGCCCCCAGATGCAGCTGCGCGAGGACGGAACCCCGGTCCGCTGATCACCGTTCTTCACACGACGCGAGGAGACATCCATGCCGCTCCACAAAGGTCCCGAGAAGTCCGACGAACGCCCTCGGTCCGTCAACCCGTTCTTCGGAGAGGCGAACCCGGTCGGCGGCATGACCGAGGCCCCGCCCAGACACCGGCTCCCGGACGCTCCCCTGCCGCCGACGACCGCCTACCAGCTCGTGCACGACGAGCTGATGCTGGACGGCAACGCGCGGCTGAACCTCGCCACCTTCGTCACCACCTGGATGGAGCCTCAGGCCGGCGTCCTGATGGGTGAGTGCCGGGACAAGAACATGATCGACAAGGACGAGTACCCGCGCACCGCCGAGCTGGAGCGGCGCTGCGTGGCCATGCTCGCCGATCTGTGGAACGCGCCCGACCCCTCGGCGGCCGTGGGCTGTTCGACGACCGGTTCCAGCGAGGCGTGCATGCTCGCCGGCCTGGCGCTCAAGCGACGCTGGGCGCGGCGCAACGCCGACCGCTATCCGGGGCGGGACGTGCGTCCGAACCTCGTCATGGGCGTCAACGTCCAGGTCTGCTGGGAGAAGTTCTGCAACTTCTGGGAGGTGGAGGCCCGTCTGGTCCCGATGGACGGCGACCGGTTCCACCTCGATCCGCAGGCCGCCGCCGAACTGTGCGACGAGAACACCATCGGGGTCGTCGGCATCCTCGGCTCCACCTTCGACGGCTCCTACGAGCCGATCGCGGACCTGTGCGCCGCTCTCGACGCCCTGAGCAAGCGGACCGGTCTGGACATCCCCGTGCATGTCGACGGGGCGTCCGGCGCGATGGTCGCCCCCTTCCTCGACGAGGACCTGGTGTGGGACTTCCGGCTGCCGAGGGTCGCCTCCATCAACACCTCCGGGCACAAGTACGGGCTGGTGTACCCGGGCGTCGGCTGGGCGCTGTGGCGTGACAAGGAGGCCCTGCCCGAGGAACTCGTCTTCCGCGTCAACTATCTGGGCGGCGACATGCCGACCTTCGCCCTCAACTTCTCCCGGCCCGGCGCCCAGGTGGTCGCGCAGTACTACACGTTCCTCCGGCTGGGCCGCGAGGGCTTCCGGGCCGTGCAGCAGTCCACGCGGGACGTGGCGATGAGTCTCGCCGACCGCGTGGAGGCGCTCGGTGACTTCAGGTTGCTGACCCGGGGCGACGAGCTTCCGGTGTTCGCCTTCACGACCGTCCCCGGCGTGCAGGCGTACGACGTCTTCGACGTCTCCCGGCGGCTGCGGGAGCGGGGCTGGCTGGTGCCCGCGTACACCTTCCCGCCGCACCGGGAGGACCTGTCCGTCCTGCGCGTGGTCTGCCGCAACGGCTTCTCGACCGACCTCGCCGACCTGTTCGTGGAGGACCTGACCCGACTGCTGCCGGAGCTGAGGCGCCAGTCAGGCCCGTCGACCCGGGACAAGGGGGCCGCGACCGGATTCCATCACTAGGGCCGCGACAGACCTCGTCCCCGGAGACCGGCAACAGCGCGAGAGCCGCGCCCAGTTGACCGGCGTCCCGCAGCACCACATCGATCCGGACGCCGCCGGTCATCGCCTTGAGCTCGTCCGCCGTGCCGTCGGCGACGACCCGGCCGGCGTCGACGACCGAGATCCGGTCGGCGAGCTGGTCGGCCTCCTCCAGGTACTGGGTGGTCAGCAGGACCGTCGTACCACCGCCGACGAGTGAGCGGATCGCCGCCCACACCTCGGCGCGGCCGCGCGGGTCGAGGCGAGCCCGTCCAGGGCTGCCTTGTCGCCGTACCGCTTGCGCAGGTTCTCGGCGACGATCGCGTCGGTCATGGGATCCCTTCGAGCCACACAAGCCTTGTAGTAAAACTTGACCACTGACTGCCGACGGAGAGTGTACCCCGCTATTAATCAAACTTGACTAGTGAGCGTCTTCCGGATGCCGCTCCCCCGTCGCGTACGGGTTCTCGTCACCGTCCGCCAACACGCCGACGAACGGCTCGCCCTCCCCCGCGAAGGTGTACGCCCCGCCGCGAATGCGCTCGACAAGGCCCCGGGTCCACTCGGCGCCGGTGTCGGCCGAGTGGACCCAGAAATTCATGATCTCGCTGATGTGACCGAGCTGACCGGGGCCCTCCTCGGGCGTGTAGTACTCGGTGACCGACGTGCGCCACGCCTCGATGCTGCGCACCCGCTCCTCCAGGAGGCTGAGAACCTCCTCGCGGCCCAGGTCCACCATGAAGCCGAGCGCGGCGGCGAGCATGTCAGGCCGCTGGTCGTAGGCGGTGAGGTACTGGCGCCCCAGCGAGAGGTACTCCTCCGTGCCGGCCTCGGTGATCTCGTACTCCGTCCGCGGCGGTCCCCCTGCCGTGGACGGCGCGATCTCGTGCGCGACCAGCAGCCCCTGCTTCGCCATCTGTTTCAGGGCGTGGTAGATCGAGCCGGGCTTGGCGTTGGACCACTCGTGCGCGCCCCAGTACTCCAGGTCGTTGCGCACCTGGTAGCCGTGGGCCCGCCCGTGCTGACGGACCGCGCCGAGCACGAGGAGACGGATCGCTGACATGCGGTCCAGATTAGGCCGCCGCAGCGGAGCACCGCGGGTCAGCCCCGGGAGGTGCCCTGCTCCTTGGCCACCAGTTCGAAGGCGGTGGCGCCGTCCAGGGACTCGCGGATGATGTCGGCGTGGCCCGCATGCCGGGCCGTCTCGCGGATCAGGTGCAGGACCAGCCAGCGCATGGAAACGGTCGCGTCCGGCGGGAACCAGGGGTCGTTCGGGAGCCGGAAGGTGTCGTCGAGGCTCGGGACCGCGCGGACGAACGCCTCCGTGTCTGCGGCGACCTTCTCCCAGTACGCGAGCTGCGACTCGACACTCTCGCCGTCGGCCAGCTGGAAGCACTCGTGCCAGTTCGACTGGTCCCGCTTGATCGCCGGCGGCTCGCCCTGGGCCCGTGCGATCCATCCCTGTTCGACCTCGGCGACATGCTTGAGCAGACCGGCCAGGGACAGCTCGCTCGCGCTGGGCCTGCTGGAAGCCTGCTCGTCCGTCAGTCCGAGCAGGGCGCGGCGGATGCCGCCGCGCTGCTCCTCCAGGAACGCGAGCAGGGCCCCGCGCTCGTCGCCGTGCGCCTCGGAGGGAACGTGAGTGACCATGACGGCCGCCCTTCATCGGGTCGTGTGCCGGTGCTGCCTGACACCGATGACCCTAGGTGGGATTTAGGTCAGATTCTGTCCGCAAGGGCGGTCCGCAAGGGCCCGACGAGCCGGAGATCCGGTCCGCACTCGCCAGTGCCGCGGCAGGCACTAGAACGGGAACCCGCTCCGCCCGTGCTGTACCGAGATCCACTTCAGCGTGGTGAAGGCGTCCGCCGTCGTCTCGCCGTTCAGGCGGCCGATGCCGGAGTGCTTCTCACCGCCGAAGGGGACGAGGGGCTCGTCGTGGACCGTGGCGTCGTTCACGTGGAACATGCCGGTGTCGATCTGCTTGGCGAAGGCGACGCCCCGCTCGATGTCACCGGTGTGGACGGCGCCGCTCAGGCCGTACGGGGTGTCGTTGACGATGCGTACGGCCTCCTCCTCACCGTCGAAGGGGACGAGGAAGGCGACCGGGCCGAAGACCTCCTGGCGGAGCAGGGCGGAGTCGGCGGGGAGGTTCGTGAGGACGGACGGCTCGATCAGGTTGTCGGTCCGCGTGCCGTGCACGAGGGCCGTGGCACCCTCGGCGATCGCCTGCTCGACGACGCCCGAAACCGCTTCCGCCTGCGAGGAGTTGATGACCGGGCCGATGACGGTCTCGGGGTCGCGCGGGTCGCCGGCCTTGAGGGTCCTGACCTTGGCGACGAACTTCTCGGTGAACTCGTCCGCGACCGACCGGTCCACGAGGACCCGGTTGGCGGCCATGCAGACCTGGCCCTGGTGGACGTACCGGCTGAAGACCGCCGCGTCGACCGCGTAGTCGATGTCGGCGTCGTCGAGGACCACCAGCGCGCTGTTGCCGCCGAGTTCGAGGACCGAGCGCTTGAAGTTCGCGGCGCAGATGGTGGCGACATGGCGGCCGACCCGGTCGGAGCCGGTGAAGGAGATCACCTTCGGGACCGGGTGCTCGATGAAAGCGTCGCCGATCTCGGCGATGTCGGTGATGACGACGTTGAGCAAGCCACCGGGCAGGCCCGCGTCCTCGAAGATCTTCGCGACCAGGGAGCCACCGACGATCGGGGTGTTCTGGTGCGGCTTGAGGACGACGCCGTTGCCGAGCGCGAGGGCCGGGGCGACCGACTTGAGCGAGAGGAGGAAGGGGAAGTTGAAGGGGCTGATGACGCCCACGACACCGACCGGTACACGGTAGAGGCGGTTCTCCTTGCCGTCGGTCGGCGAGGGGAGGATCCGGCCCTCGGGGCGCAACGCCAGGTGGACCGACTCGCGCAGGAACTCCTTGGCGAGGTGGAGCTCGAAGGCGGCCTTCAGCCGGGTGCCGCCGAGCTCGGCGATGATCGCCTCGCTGATCTCCTGCTCGCGCTCCTCGACCAACCGGAGGGCCTTCTCGAACACCGTGCGGCGAGCGTAGGGGTTGGTGGCGGCCCACTGCTTCTGCGCGCGGGCGGCCGCCCGGTACGCCTCGTCGACCTCGTCGACCGTGGCTATGGTGATCGAGGTGAGCTTCTCGCCGTCGTACGGGTTGAAATCGATGATGTCCCAGGAACCTGTTCCCGGGCGCCACTCACCGTCGATGTACTGCTGAGCGAGGTCGGTGAAGTAGGACGACATGTGATCCCCAAGTCACTAGCAGACACACGATCGGCATCACGGTCTGATCACACGTCATCGTACGTGCGCCGCCTGCGAGTTGGGGACGGAGTGCCATGCTCCGGAAACAGCCCTACGAAAGCTGGAGAAGGCCCCGGAGCAGATCCCGGCTCTCGTCCGGTCCCGGGCTGTCCTGCTGGAGTTCCTTGAGCGCCTTCTCGTACTGGGCCACGTCCTCGCTCTTGTCGAGGTACAGCGCGCTGGTGAGCTGCTCCAGGTAGACGACGTCCGAGAGGTCGGACTCCGGGAAGGACAGGAGCGTGAACGCGCCGCTCTCACCGGAGTGGCCGCCGAAGCCGAACGGCATGATCTGCAGCCGTACGTTGGGGCGTTCGGAGATCTCGATCAGATGCTGGAACTGACCGCGCATCACGTCGCGGTCGCCGTACGGGCGGCGCAGGGCGGCCTCGTCGAGGACGATGTGGCACTCGGGGGCGCTGTTTTCCAGGAAATGCTTCTGTCGCTCCAGGCGCAGCGCCACACGCCGTTCGACGTCCGCCGCGCTCGCGCTCTTCATTCCGCGCCGCACGACCGCGCGGGCATACGCCTCGGTCTGCAACAGGCCGTGCACGAACTGGACTTCGTAGGCGCGGATCAGGGACGCCGCACCCTCCAGGCCCACATAGGTGGGGAACCAGCTCGGCAGAACGTCCGAGTAACTGTGCCACCACCCCGCGGCGTTGGCCTCCTTCACGAGGGAGAGCAGCGAGTTGCGCTCCACTTCGTCCGTGATGCCGTACAGCGTCAACAGGTCCTCGACATCCCGCGACTTGAAGCTCACCCGGCCCAGCTCCATCCGGCTGATCTTCGACTCGGAGGCGCGGATGGAATATCCCGCCGCCTCGCGCGTGATGCCACGCGCCTCACGCAGCCGCCTGAGTTGCGAGCCGAGCAGCATCCGCCGCACCACCGATCCGGGCTCTCCCGCGCTCACGTTCGCCAGCCTCCCCAACCGTCTTCAGGGGCCGAAGTCTGCCACTAAAACACTCCGAGCAGTACTCGCGCGATTACGGAGACGGAAAAAGCCGAGGTTTCCACGCAGCAGTGGGACGGGTGGGGAGGGGAGTTCGGGAGGGGTTCGGAAGGGGGGTTCGGGAAGAGACAGGCAAGAGGCAGGAGAGAAGATGGCGGAAAAAATGGCCAACAAGCGGTACGGGAGGGCTTAATTCGGTCACGTGCACGTGCATCTGCCCTTGCATCTGCTGTGCGCATCGGAAACCATGGTGGTGCGCCACCGCTGCATCGCAACGACCGCGAATTCCCGGGAGTGCCTCGCATGGGAACGAATGGATCGACCATGCTCAAGCCATTACGGCAGGGCCTTCCGCCGCTGGATCCCGCAAGCGTGTCCAGCGCCGCCTCCTGCGCCCTGCCCGCCCGCTACGAAGCGGTGCGCGAGGCGCGGCGGTTCACCCGCAGCGCACTGGACCACTGGGACGTGGACGAACGTTTCGACGACGTGTGCCTGGTGGTCTCCGAGCTCGTGACCAACGCCCTGCGGCACGCGCTGCCGGCCGACACCCCGCGGGCGCCCGAGCAGAGTCCGCCCGTACGGCTGCATCTGATGCAGTGCAGCGGACGGCTGGTGTGCGCGGTGCGCGACCCCAGCCAGGAGAGCCCCGTCGCGTGCGACACCGACGACTTCTCGGCGGAGTCCGGCCGCGGACTCTTCCTCGTCGACTCGTTCAGCGACAGCTGGGGCTGGCACCCGCTGGCGGGCATGCTGAGCGGCAAGGTCGTCTGGGCGCTGTTCCGGCTGCCCCCGACCGAGTGAAACGCGGCGGCACCTTCTGACGTGCTGCTTCTACGCGCATTCCAGACCGTTGAGCGCCGCTCGCCCTCAGTTGCCCACGAGGTCGGACGGCGCTCAGCTCGTCAGCGGTCAGCTCGCTGTCGGTCAGCCCGTTGGCGGTCAGCTCGCTCCGTTGGCGGTCAGCTCGCTATCAGGTGGTCGAACTCGCCGTCCTTGATGCCCAGCAGCATGGCCTCGATCTCGGCGCGGGTGTAGACCAGCGCCGGGCCGTCGGGGAAGCGCGAGTTGCGCACCGCCACGTCCCCGTCGGGCAGCCGGGCGAACTCCACGCAGGAACCCTGCGAGTTGCTGTGCCGACTCTTCTGCCAGGCCACCCGCAGTTGGGCGGCGGCCATGCCGTTGTACACGCCGGACGCGTCGGCAACGTCGTACGCGTCGTACACGTCGTGGTCCACAGGTCGCTCCCCGGTGGTGCACTGGCTGGTGAGGCCATCGATGCAGTGGTCAACTGACCCGGATCATAGCTCTGTTCATATGCAGACGCATGAGCAGCTGCATCTGCAGATGCACGTGCACGCGGGGTGTTCCTGCGGTTACAGCTGTGACGTTTGCTGTGCCGAACGCGTTCCGGCGCCTGCCCCGGAGTTCCGGGACCATGCGCCCGCCTTCCAAGCACGCTCCCCCGTGCACAGGAAGAGACGCGTTGCGGGGCATTCGTGTTCCATGGATCGGAAGATCGTCCTGAATGGGTCCGGAATGGATCACCTCCTGACATGCCGGTCAGCGGTGGGAAGCGAGGGCGCCCTGGTGGCTTGCACTCGGGGGGCGGCAACTGTGTCGCTTCGTACGTGATGATCCCTCGTACGTGATGCCCCCAGGTGCGGGATGATCCCCTCGTACGTGATGATCCTCGCGTACCGCCGTCTGGCGCTGTCTTGCTCCGTCTCGCCCCAGAGGACCCTCAATGCGCACCACTCCCCTCGCCGTCACCGCACTCGCCGCCGCCCTTCTGCTGACCGCCTGCAGCAGCGGCGGAGGCGGCGGAGGGGGCGGTGACAGCGACAGCTCCGGCAAGGCCGGCGGCGCCTGCGCGATCGGTCAGTTGGGCGTCGAGGCCGGCCCGGCGAACGTCGCGCCGGCCGTCGGCGACACGGGCGACATCCCCGTCTCACTCACCAACCAGAGCGCGCCGTGCGTCCTGGACGGCACCCCCGGGGTCACCCTCAAGGCCGGCGACACCTCCGCGACCGCCCCCGGGGCCAGCGGTGCCAAGCCCGAGAAGCTGACCCTCGCCAAGGGCGAGAGCGCGACCTTCACGCTCACCTATGTGCGCGGTGGCGCGGCCGGTGGGAAGAACCTCGCCGCGAAGACGCTGTCGATCAGCGTGCCCGGGGCCGATGGCGACGCGAAGAGCTTCCCGTGGTCGTACGGGCCGGTGGCGCTGAAGGCGGAGGGCGGGGCGCCGGACGCCTCGGTGGGGCCCTTCACGCGCGCGGGAGACTGACCAGCCGCAGGGAGCTGTCCCGCGCGCGTGGGTGTCACTCCGGCGGGTGTCACTCCAGTGGATGTCGGGACCTGACCTGGGCGCGGTCCGCGGCCTGGGCGCCCTCCGTCCAGCCCGCCTCGTCGCTCACTCCGCGCAGCCGGGAAGTAGTCGTCTGCGGGAACATGCGGTCCAGGCGGTCGGCGACGGCGACCTCGCGGGAGGCGAGGACCGGAAGCAGGTCCTCGCTCACCGGGGTCGCGGCGGCCTCGCGCAGGCGGATGCCGACACGGTGGGCATAGGCGGCGAGGAACGACTGCCGGAAGGTCTTCGTACGCTTGCGGCCGCCCGCGCGCTGTGCCGCCTCCGCCTTCGCGAGGGCGGACTGCGCCTGCACGAGCAGCGAGGTGTAGAGCAGTTCGACCACCTCGAGGTCGGGTTCGAAGCCGACGACGGTGGAGAAGGCGAGAGGCTCGTTCCACACGGCCCGGCAGTGGTTCGCCGCGGCGACCGCGTCCAGCAGCACCGCCTTGGCCTGCTCGTACGGCGGCTCGACCCCGATACGGCAGGCGCCGGGCGCGTCGGCGGCATGGGCGGTGTCCCGGTCCGCGAGAAGCGCCGCGTCGATGCTGTGCCGGGCCATCAGCTCCTGCGCCTTGGCGCTGAGCGCCTCCGCCTCTTCAGGGAACCCGGTCGCCTCCGCCTTGGCGAGCAGCGCGCGGATGCGGGTGAGCATGCGGGAGGGGGTGCCGTGTGCGCCTTGTGCTCCGTGTGCGCCTTGTGCTCCGTGCGTGCCTTGTGCCCCGTGCGTGCGGTGGTGCGGTCCGGGGGCTTGGCGTGGCTCGCCGAGGGGCTCCAGGGCGGGCAGGCGTAGGAGGAGGCGGTACAGCTCCAGTACGGCGGTCGCGTGGGTGAAGCGGTCGGGGCGGGGTGGGGCGGCGGCGGGGTCGTCGGTGTCCGCGAGCCGGGCGAGCCGGTCCAGCTGGGCGGTCCAGCGGGGGCCGCGTGGCCGGTCGTTCGGGGACTGCGCTCGGATCAGCGTGGCCGCCATGCGTACGTGGATGTCGTCCAAGTCACGCCGCACGATCCGTACGACATCCGCCGGCTGCCAGCCGCGTCGCCAGGCCGCCGCGACGAACTCCTCGCCCCGCCGGGCCAGTTCGGCGTCCGCCGCGGGGTCGGCGGCGAGGAGGGAGGCGGCGGTGTCGAGGGCGGTGTCGGAGTCGGCGTAGAGGGCGGCCTGGAAGGCGCGGCCGACGGTGCCGGGCGGGCCGTCGGCGTTGTCGGCCGTCCTGCCCGAGTCGCCGGTCGTCCTGCCGGAGTTGTTGGTCGTCCTGCCGGAGTTGTCGGACGTCCTGCCGGAGTTGTTCGTGCTGCTCACTCGGCGATCGTCTCACTTGACCCAGAACTGTCGTCAACCTCTGGTTGACACGTGATGAGCGTCAACCTACGGTTGACACATGACGACGAACCCCGACATCACGTCATCCGTACGCCTCGACGACCTCATCGCGGCCATCAAGAAGGCCCACACGGACACGCTCGACCAGCTCCAGGACGCGGTGATCGCGGCCGACCACCTCGGCGAGGTGGCCGACCATCTGATCGGCCACTTCGTGGACCAGGCCCGCCGCTCCGGCGCCTCCTGGACGGACATCGGCAAGAGCATGGGGGTGACCCGGCAGGCCGCGCAGAAGCGGTTCGTGCCGAAGGAGTCGGCCGCCCTCGATCCGAACGCGGGCTTCGCCCGGTACACCCCGCGCGCCCGGAACGTGGTGATGGCCGCCCACAACGAGTCCATCGCCGCCCGCAACGCCGAGGGCCGCCCCGAGCACCTGATCCTCGGTCTGCTCGCCGAGCCGGAGGGGCTGGCCGCCAAAGCGATCACCGCGCAGGGCGTCCTCCTCGACACCGTGCGCCAGGCCGCCACCGCCGCGCTGCCACCGGCCGCAGAGGAGGTCCCCGATCTCGTCCCCTACGGCTCCGACGCCAAGAAGGTCCTGGAGCTCACCTTCCGCGAGGCCCTGCGTCTGGGCCACAACTACGTCGGCACCGAGCACCTCCTGCTTGCCCTGCTGGAGTTCGAGAACGGCGAGGGGGTCCTGTCCGGCCTCGGCATCACCAAGCCGGCGGCGGAGAAGAACATCGCCGGGGCGCTCGCCAAGATCGCAGTGAAGCTCGGCGAGCAGGACTGAGACGGCTGCGGGCGCGGGCGCGGGTTGCGGACGCGGACTGCAGGCGTGGACCAGGTGCGGGCTGCGGGCTGCGGTGTCTTGCCGGGTGCCCCGAACGGCCCGGGTGGCCCGAACGGCCCGGTCAGGGCCGGACGGCCCGTTGGCCCGAGCCGGCGGAAGACCCATTGTCAGACCCGCCTGCAACACTCGTGACCATGGCCGATCGGTGGGCTCTCGCTCCGGCCGAGGGTGGTGGCGTGGAGTTCGCCGCCCTCGGCCCCGGTGGAGTGCTCGCGGGGCCGGTGCGGTGGGCGTCCGACGCCTCCGATGCGGTGCGGGATCTGCCGGAGGTCACACGCTGGGTGTGGCGGTCGACGACCGAGACGTATCCGCGCCTGCTCGCCACGGGGGTGCGAGTGGAGCGGTGCTACGACGTGGAGGACGCGGAGACGCTCCTCCTCGGTCACGAGGGGCGCTACGGCGAACCCCGGTCGGCAGCCGCCGCCCTGGCCCGGCTGCGCGGTGGCCCGGTACCGCCCGATCCGCCGCAGCGTTCCGCCGAGCCGGGTTCGCAGTCACCCCTGTTCGAGCCGCAGGCCGCGCACGTACCGCTGGCCGACCTCGTGGAGGTGTACGCCGACCAGCAGCGCCGACATGACGCGACCGCGCATCCCGACCGTATGCGGCTGCTGACCGCGGCCGAGTCGGCGGGCATGCTGGTGGCGGCCGAGATGAACCGGTCCGGACTGCCGTGGAGCGTTGAGGTGCACCGCCGGGTACTGCACGACCTGCTCGGCGAGCGGTACGCGGGCGGCGGCGAGCCCCGGCGCCTGGCCGAACTCGCCGACGAGGTGTCCGCCGCGTTCGGCCGCCGGGTCCGCCCCGATCTCCCCGCCGACGTCGTCAAGGCGTTCGCGCAGGCCGGGATCAAGATCAGGTCGACCCGGCGGTGGGAGATCGAGTCGATCGACCATCCGGCCGTGAAACCGCTGGTCGAGTACAAGAAGCTGTATCGCATCTGGGTCGCCCACGGCTGGTCCTGGTTGCAGGACTGGGTGCGGGACGGGCGGTTTCGGCCCGAGTTCCTCGCGGGCGGGACGGTCACGGGCCGATGGGTCACCAACGGCGGAGGCGCGCTGCAGATCCCCAAGGTGATCCGGCGGGCCGTGGTCGCCGACCCCGGCTGGCGACTCGTCGTCGCCGACGCCGACCAGATGGAACCGAGGGTGCTGGCCGCCATCTCCCGCGACCCCGGGCTGATGGAGGTGGCCGGTCGCGAGACCGACCTGTACCAGTCCGTCTCCGACCGCGCCTTCTCCGGCGACCGCGCCCAGGCGAAGCTCGCGGTGCTGGGCGCGGTGTACGGCCAGACGTCCGGCGACGGTCTGAAGAACCTCGCCGCGCTCAGACGCCGATTCCCGCGCGCGGTGGCCTACGTCGACGATGCGGCACGGGCCGGCCAGGAGGGGCGGCTGGTGCGGACCTGGCTGGGGCGGACCTGCCCGCCGGCGGTCGGGGCGGACGACGGGGCGGAGGAGGCCGGCATCCCCGCCGGGGAGGACGAGACCGTCGCTCAGCAGTGGGCGCCCGGCTACGCCTCGTCCGACGCCCGCGCCCGTGGCCGCTTCGCCCGCAACTTCGTCGTCCAGGGCAGCGCCGCCGACTGGACCCTGCTGTTGCTCGCCGCGTTGCGTCGCACCTGCGCGGACATGGCGGCCGAGCTGGTCTTCTTCCAGCACGACGAGGTGATCGTGCACTGCCCCGAGGAGGAGGCGGAGACGGTGTCGGCGGCGATCCGGGAGGCGGCGGACCTGGCGGGACGGCTGACGTTCGGGGAGACGCCGGTGCGGTTTCCGTTCAGTACGGCGGTGGTGGAGTGTTATGCCGACGCGAAGTGAAGTGCCGACGCGAAGTGAAGTGCCGACGCGAAGTGAAGTGCTGACGCGAAGTGAGGTGTCGACGCGAAGTGAGGTGTCGACGCGAAGTGAGGTGTCGACGCGGGTCGGCCGTGGCATCGCCCACGCTCCCGCCCCCACCTCCATCGGCGTCAGATCACCGGCGGTCGCCCCAGCCGGGTCAGCCGCCACACCGTCCGCCAGCGCATCGGCCGCCGCTCGCCGGCGGATTCCCGCAGTCCCTCCGCGAAGCCGCCGAACCAGGCCCGCAGCCCCGCCGTCGACCGCACCCGCAGCAGAGTGAGCACCACCCACACGCCCAGATGCACGGGGACGAGCGCAAGCGGAAGCCGACGGCGGACCAGCCAGACCCGGTTGCGGGCGTTCACCCGGTAGTAGATGGCGTGCCGGGCCGGCGAGGTCCTCGGGTGCCGGAGCAGCAGTTCGGGCGCGTACAGGATGCGCCAGCCGCGATCGACGGCCCGCCACGCAAGGTCGATCTCCTCGTGGGCGAAGAAGAACTCGGCGGGCCAGTCCCCCGTCTCGTCCAGCATCGCCATGCGGAGGGCGTGGCCGCCGCCGAGGAAACCGGTGACGTACCCACCCCGAAGGGGGTCGGACGAGCCGACCCGTGGCACGTGCCGCTGCTGCGTCTGTCCGTGCTCGTCGGCGATGCGGAAGCCGACGATGCCGAGGCGCGGGTCGGCGGCGAACAGCTCCGCTGCCCGGCGCAGCACATCCGGTTCGACCAGCAGCCCGTCGTCGTCGAGCTCCACGACCACATCGACGTCCCCGAACTCCCGGAGCCGGGCCAGCGCCACGTTCCGCCCGCCGGGACACCCGAGGTTCTCCTCGACGTCGATGGCGGTGACCTCGCAGGACAACGCTATCCGCCCGGCGAACTCGGGCAGCCGGCAGCCGTTGCCGACGATCACGATCCGTACGGGGGTGAGGTCCTGCTTGGCCACGGACTCCAGCAGCGCGTCGACCTCCTCGGGCCGGTTCCCCATGGTCACCACGGCCACGGCGACCCTTGGCAGCTCCACGTCCTCACCCCATCCCAGCCGACAACGGCGCCCGTGATGCTAGCCGTTCACGGTAAGGACTTTTCACGTACGACTGTTGGTGGGCGGGTCGGTCCGCTGACCGGCGCCCGGCGGAATCGGGGCGGAACCGTCACCCCGCCGCCCGATTCTCCGACGCGGTCGGCTTCGCAGGAGCCCTCGCGCCAGTAGGAGTACGGGAGCGGCGGAGCACACAACCTCGAAACTGCCGCCCTCCTGGAGTGGGCCAGGCCCGGGACGATACGACCACGCCCGGGACGCGGGTCAGAGTCGCTGGACGGCGAGCCTCCGGCAATAGCCCTCCTCGGCCAGCCAGGCACGGGCCCGACCACGCTGTCGCTCATCGCGGAACCGGTGGTACCGGCGCCAGGAACCCTCGTCACCGGCGAGGGCGTCCTTGAAGCGCCGGAAGGCGCCCCGCCCGCCCATGGCGATCCGCAACCGGTCGGCCAGGGCGAAGTCGCCGAGCCCGTCGATGAACAGCTCCATGTCCCGGTACCCGGCCCGGGAGCCCAGAGCGGGAACGTACAGCCACCGCTCGGGATGGTCCGCCTCCTCCGCCGAGGGCCCGGGGTCCAGCTCCTCGGTGAACGCCGGCCAGCACTCGCCGGTGTGCAGATCGAGCCGGCCTCCGGACTCGGCCGGGTCACCCTCCAGCAGCATGGCGAGCATCTCCATGTCGACCGGAATCGGGCGCAGGAGAGGGGTCGCCGCGTCTCCCATGACCGTGCGCAGCCGATCCGCCAGCTCCTCATCGCCCCGGAAGCCGCGCTCCTGGAGTGCGCCGAGAAACAAGGCCGCCATCTCCGCGGCCCCCGGCATTCCTCGTACCGCGGCCTCGGCCACCCCGTCTCCGGCCAGCTGCAGCACCTCACAGACGGGGCCACGGTGCAACGCGGCAAGCAGCACCGCCCCGTCCTGCGCGTGGAGCGCGGCGCACACGACCCGCAGCCCCTCTTCGTCCCATTCCTCGGCCACGGCCCCGACGGTAGCGCGCCACGGAGGACGTACGACGCCGGGATCCGCCGACTTCCCGCCGCTCGGTTCCCCTGATGCTCTCCCCACGGTCGTGCGCCAGGCACACGGCGGTCCGAGTCCGTCCACCGGAGGCCACTGGAGGCCACTGGAGGCAAAGAACTCAATAACAAGAGTTTTGTTAATGTGGCTTCATGGACACCACTCCCGACCCCGCCCCCGGCGAAGGCGCCGTCCGTCCGGTCTCCGTCTCTCTCCACGAGGGCACCATCGCCGCCCTCAAGGCACGCACCGGCAAGCGCGGCATGTCCGCCTACGTCGAAGCCCTCATCCAGCGCCAACTGGAGCGCGACCGGCTGCGCGAACTCATCGAGGACGCCGAAGCCGAGCACGGCCCGGTCGACCAGGCTGCGGTCGATGCCAAGCGAGCACTCCTACGCGGCGACACGGCCGGATCGGCGGACGCCGCGTGAGCGGCACGCTGGTCCTGGACTGCGAAGGTCTGTCCCAGCTCGTACGACGCACACCCGAACTCACCGAGTGGCTCGTTGCCGCCGCGGCCGAGGACATCCGCGTCATCACCAGCTCCGTCACCCTCGTCGAAGCCCGCGACCCCAAGACCAACCAGGCCCGCTTCGACTACGCCGTCTCACGGGTCAACATCATCCCGCCCACCGAAGCGATCGCCCGCCACGCGAGCAAGCTACTCGTCGCAGCCGGTCTGCACGGCCACAAGTACGCCCTCGACGCCCTCGTGGCTGCCACCGCACTGGCCTCGCCCTCCCCCGCGACCGTCCTGACCTCGGATCCCGAGGACCTCCACATGCTGTGCGGCCCCGGCATCCACATCACCAAGATCTGACGCCGGCGGCGACCTACGACTCGCCGCCGCTCAGCACGGCCCTGTTGCTCTCCCGCGGGTCGCTCCGGAGACGGCCCCCGGAAATCCAACATCACCCGCGCGCACCGACGCTGGGGCAGCCTCGGTCCCGAAGCCGCGTACCGGTCCGGCCCCCACGTTCATGGCAGCCCCGGTAGCCGAGGGAGGTAGGAGGTATGCAAGGGGAGCGACAAGGTCAACTGAGGCCATAGAGCCATACCTTCATAGCCTCCTCGGTGGCATTTACCTCGTACCAGGAGATATGTCAAAGGATCCGACCAATGCATGAACTTACGGCACCCATTTCCAGCCAAGAGAGATCGGATCAATTTCCTGATGCCCCATTGACCCTGATGGCTCAGCTGGCGATTCTGCAACGGTGCACATCACCCGGCCGTCAGGCACACCGGTGCCTCACATCGGAAGGCAGGCACGGTTCATGACCGAATCCGCACAGCAAGCCGTGGAACCGCAGGCACAGCGCAGCGAGGAAGAGGCATCGGCCTGGCAGACCCCCGGCTACGCGGTCGTCGAGACCGCGCTGGAGGTCACCGCCTACTCGCTGAACAACCGTTAGCCCGCCGCCGTGCTGCTGCAGGTGCTCGGCACCGCGGCGGGCGGTGGCGTACCCCAGTGGAACTGTGCGTGCCCCGGTTGCTCCGGGGCACGTGCACACCCGCACTGGCGCCGCCGCCACGCGTCTCTCGCCGTACAGGCGTCGGAAGACCGCTGGTATCTCGTCAACGCCACCCCCGACATCGGCGACCAGATCGAGGACTGTCCGGCCCTGCATCCCGGTCCCGGTTCGCGGCGGACCCCGATCGCCGGGCTGGTCCTGACCGACGCGGAACTCGACCACACTCTCGGCATCGCCCGGCTCCGCGAAGCCGGTGCCGGAGGTCTGGAACTGCTCACCACCGGGCCCGTGCGCGAGGCACTGCTCACCGGGCTGCGCCTGGAGGCGGTCGTCGGCCCCTACACCCCGCTGACCTGGCGGGACCTACCCCTCGCCCGCCCCGAACCGCTCACCTCGACATCTTCGGACACCCCGAACTCCACAGCCGCCCCGAACTCCACGGCCGCCCCGGACTCCGCGGTCACGATCACCGCGATCCCCATCTCCGCCAAACGCCCCCGTTACGCGGCGGACCTGCCGGTGCCCGAGGGGGATTCCTGGGTCGTGGCCCTGCTTCTCACCGATCGCGCGACCGGGGCGACGGCTGTCTACGCCCCCGCGCTGGCCGCCTGGCCCGACGCCCTGCAGTCCGCTGTCGACCAAGCCGACTGTGTGATCGTCGACGGCACCTTCTGGGACGACGAGGAACCCCGGCGCACCGGCATCTCCACCCGCACCGCGACCGCCATGGGGCATCTCCCGATCGACGGACCCGGCGGCACGGCGGAGCGTCTGGCGCCGCTCGGTGCCCGCTGTCTCTACACGCACCTCAACAACACCAACCCCCTTGTCGATCCGGGCGTACCGCAGTACAAGCGGCTGGCCGACCGGGGCATCGAGGTGGCCGGCGACGGAATGGTGATCCAACTGTGAGCACAGAGGTCGGCACGAGTACCGCGACGGCGTTCGAGGATCGGCTCAGGGCCGTGGCCCGGGACCGCTACCACGACCGCCATCCCTTCAACGTACGTATGCATCAAGGCGAGTTGAGTCCGGATGAAGTGCGCCGCTGGATCCTCAACCGTTTCCACTACCAGCGGCACATCCCCGTCAAGGACGCCCTCATCCTGGCCCAACTGGACACGCAGCGGCTCCGCCGCATGTGGCTCCGGCGGATCGAGGACCACGACGGCCGGACCGAGGGAGAGGGCGGGATCGAGCGGTGGCTGAGGCTGGGCGAGGCCGCGGGGCTCGACCGGGCCGAACTGCTCTCCGGCGAGGGGGTACTGCCCGGTGTGCGGCTGGCGGTGGACGGATACGTCAACTTCTGCCGGCTCCGCTCTCCGCTGGAGGCCGTCGCGGCGTCCCTCACCGAGCTGTCCGCCCCGGGCATCATGCGGACGCGCACCGCCGCGTTCGAGCGCCACTACCCGTGGATCGACGGGGACGGGCTCGCGTACTTCCGTACCCGCGAGACCCAGGGCCGGCAGGACAGCAAGGAGGCGCTGGGGCTCGTACTGGACTGGGCGCGCACCGAGGCCGACCAGGAGCGTGCCGTCGCGGCCCTCGCCTTCAAGTGCGACGTGCTGTGGTCGCTGCTCGACGCGATCGACCACGCGGACGGCAAGGAGCGGCCGTGACCGGGTGGCAGCCGGCTCTGGCGCGCTCGGTCGTGCTCCGCCACGACCGTGTCCGCCGGACGGACCTGCTGGTCCTGCCGGAACGGGTGGTGGTCCTCAACGGCCGGGCGGCGGACGTCCTGAGGCTGTGCGACGGGCACCGGCAGGTCGGCGAGATCGTCGACGAACTGACGGCACGCTTCCCCGGTGCCCCCGTGGCGGACGATGTGCCCCGGTTCCTCGACCGGGTACGCGAGGAGGGCTGGCTGCGATGACAAGCCCACCGCCTCCCTGGGCCCTGCTGGCGGAACTCACCCATGGCTGCCCGCTGCACTGCCCCTACTGCTCCAACCCCCTTGAACTCGTGCGCCGTTCGAGTGAGCTCACCACCGAGCAATGGGCGGACGTACTGCGGCAGGCCGCGGAACTCGGCGTCGTCCAGACCCATCTCTCCGGTGGTGAACCACTGCTGCGTGGTGATCTGGCGTCCGTCGTCGCCGCGGCCGAGTCAGCCGGGATCTACACCCAACTGGTCACCAGCGGGGTCGGGTTGAGTGCGGCGAGGATGTCCTCACTCGTCTCCGCCGGGCTGCGCAGCGTCCAGCTGTCGGTGCAGCACGCGGACTCGGCGGCGTCCGACCGGATCGCCGGCAGCCGGTCCTTCGCGGCCAAGGAGCGGGCCGCCGCCGTCGTACGGGCCGCCGGGCTGCCGTTGGGCCTCAACGTCGTTCTGCACCGTGACAACCTCGACGCGCTCGACGACATCGTGGACCTCGGTGTCGCCTGGGGCGCGGAGCGGATCGAACTCGCCAACGTCCAGTTCTACGGGTGGGCGCTGCGCAACCGCGCCGCGCTGCTACCGACCCGGGACCAGCTCTCCCGCGCTCAGGAGAGGGTGGAGCGCCGGCGGGAACAACTCTCGGGCACCACCGAGCTGGTGTGGGTGGTGCCGGACTACTTCGACGGTGTCCCCAAGCCGTGCATGGGCGGCTGGGGTGCGGTGTCCCTGACGGTCGCCCCGGACGGCACCGTCCTGCCGTGCCCGGCGTCCGGGACACTGCTGGGCCCGGACGCCCCGAACGTACGCGACCGGTCTTTGGAGTGGATCTGGAACAGTTCCCCGGCCTTCGCCCGCTATCGCGGCACCGAGTGGATGAGCGGACCGTGCGCCGGCTGTCCGCGTCGGGAGACGGACTTCGGCGGCTGCCGCTGTCAGGCCCACGCGCTCACCGGCGACGCCGCCCGCACCGACCCCGCCTGCGCGCTCTCCCCCGACCACGCCCTCGTACGCGCGCTGTCGGAGGCACAGCGCACGGAGCCCCCGGCCACCGACGCCTCGCCCTACGTCTACCGCAGGCCTGATCGCCACCACACGGATGTCACGAGGGGTGTCACCCGATGAGCAGAACGCGCCGCGGGCAAGGAGGGATCGCCACCGGCGCACGACCCGGTCGTCTCACGTCGGGCGAGTGCCGCGACAGGCGACAGCACCCGGGCCGTCAGCGCCCGCGCCCGTTGTCCACCCGCCCCGGGAGGTCCTGTTCGGCCCAGATGATCTTTCCGGCCCGGGTGTAGCGCGTACCCCAACGGCGGGTCAGCTGGGCGACCAGGAACAACCCCCGGCCGCCCTCGTCGGTGGTCCGCGCATGGCCCATCCGGGGTGAGGTGTTGCTGGCGTCGAACACCTCGCAGATCAACTTGTCATGCCGGATCATGCGCAGCCTGACGGGTCCGGTGCCGTGCCGGATGGCGTTGGTGACCAGCTCGCTGACGATCAGTTCCGTGGTCATCACCAGGTCGTCCAGCCCCCATCCGAGGAGCTGGCGGACGGCCAGCTCCCTGGCGCTCGTGACGATCGCCGGATCCGTCGGCAGGTCCCACGAGGCGACCCGGTCGGCCCCCAGCGCATGCGGCCGGGCCAGGAGCAGAGCCACGTCGTCGGTCTGCGGGCCGGTCAGCAGATTGTTCACGACCGCCGAGCACAGTTCCTCCGGCGGCAGGCCGGACTGCGCGAGCACATCGCTGAGGCGGGACAGCCCGACGTCGATGTCCTGGTCGCTGGTCTCGATGAGGCCATCGGTGTAGAGGGCGATCAGACTTCCCTCGGGGAGGGATATCTCGGCGGACTCGAAGGGCAACGAGCCGAGGCCCAGCGGAGGGCCTGCCGGAAGGTCCGGGAAGGTGACCTTGCCGCCGGGGCTGACCACGGCGGGCGGCGGATGTCCGGCCCGGGCCATGGTGCACAGCTGGGTGACCGGGTCGTAGACGGCGTAGAGGCAGGTGGCGCCCAGTACCGCGGTGGCGATGGGTTCGTCGTCGCCGCCCTTCTCCTCCGTCAGGCGGATCACCAGGTCGTCCAGGTGGGCCAGCAGCTCATCGGGCGGCAGGTCCATGTCAGCGAGGGTCTGTACGGCGGTACGCAGCCTGCCCATGGTCGCCGCGGCGTTGAGGCCGTGCCCGACGACGTCACCGACGACCAGGGCGACCCGGGCGCCGGACAGCTGGATCACGTCGAACCAGTCGCCGCCCACCCCTTCCCGTACATCGGCCGGCAGATAGCGCGAGGCCACCTCCATGGCGGTCCCGCCGTTCAGCCCCTGCGGGAGCAGACTGCGCTGCAGGGCCAGCGCCGCAGCGTGCTCACGGGTGTAGCGGCGGGCGTTCTCCACCCACACCGCGGCCCGGCTGACCAGTTCCTCGGCGAGCAGCAGATCGTCCGGCTCGAACGGCTGTGGATGCTCCATACGGACGAAGGTCGCCACCCCCAGCACGGTGCCGCGCGCGGACAGCGGCACCCACATCACCGAGTGCATCCCGAAGTCCACGATGCTCTGGGCCCGCGCCGGGTCCTGAGCGACCCATTGGGCGGTGGCCGGGTCCAGGAACGGTTCCAGCACCGCGGTGCCGTTGGACATGCTCTCGAAGTACGGCGAGGACCTGGGCGCGTCGATCGAGCCTCCGGTGGCGATCACCGCCTCCGGGCAGCCCTCGTGGATCGACTGCTGCCCGGCACGCCGCACCCGATGCGCGTTGTCGGCCGGCCCCGAACCGGGTTCGTCGCCGTGCAGCACCGCTTCCAGCAGATCGACGGTCACGAAGTCGGCGAGCCTCGGCACCGAGAAGTCGGCCAGCTCCTGGGCGGTCCGCATCACGTCCAGCGTGCCCCCGATACGGGCGCTGGCCTCGCTGAGCAGGGCCAGGCGCTCCCGGGCGCGCCATCTGTCGGTGACGTCCATGCCCATGTAGCACACGCCCAGCGGGTTGCCGTCCGGGTCGTCGAGCCGAAAGAAGGAGGTGGAGTAGGCGTGTTCCTGGTGCGGATCCGCCCAGGTCCAGCCCCGGTACTCGAAGTCGATGACCGGCACGCCGGTCTCCAGCACCCGCCGCATCTGCGCTTCGAGCGCCTCGGTGTTCAGGCCCGGCAACGAGTCCGACATCCGGCGCCCGAGCCGCTCGTCGCGCGGCACACCGCCGTAGCGCTCCAGGGTGTCGTTCATCCACACGTACCGCAGGTCCGGACCGAGCACGGCCATGCCGAGCGGTGAGCGGGTGAGGAAACCTTCCAGCACCTCCCCGCTGACCGCCCAGGTCGGAGCCTTCGACACGTCGATGGCCGATACGAGCCAGGCCTTGCGGTCGTCGGTGTCGGACATCTCGGTCACCCGCAGCCCGACCTCGATACGGTGGCCGTCACGGTGCCGGACGCCCACCAAACCGCCCCAGCTCTCCCGGGCCCCGCACTCCTCGGCGACCTCGGCCGCCCGTGACGCGTCTTCGCCCTGCGCCAGCAGCGCGGCGGCGGAGCGCTCGAGGACCTCCGCCGCGCCGTATCCCAGGAGTCGCTCAGCGGCCCCCGTCCAGCCGATGACCGTGCCCTTCGCGTCGATCACCGCAGCAGCCACGTTCGCCATCTCGAACGGTCCATGCGATCCGTCCGGTGTGACCTCCTTGGGGAGCATCATGAGAGCCGTCCCATCTGGCGGATGGCATATGGGTCATTCTATGGTTTATCGCCCGACGCTGCTCCCCCTCGGACCGCGCCTGGGCCTCGCCCTGTTCCTGGCCCTGTTCCTGGCCCTACTCCTTGCCCTGCTCCTGGCCCTACTCCTGGCCTTCGCCGGTGGTGAGCCGGGCGATCATCAGCGCCACCAGGATGATCGCGCCGTAGATGGCCTGGATCCAGAAGGACGACACCTGCGCCAGGGTGAGCAGGTTCTCCAGCATGCCCAGCAGCAGGACCCCGAGCAACGCCCCGGCCAGGGATCCCTTGCCGCCGTTCAGGCTGATTCCGCCGATGACAGCAGCCGCGAACACAGTGAAGATCAGGCCCTGTCCCTGGTTGGCGTTGACCGCCCCGACCCGTCCGGCGATCACCAGACCGGCCAGCGCGGCCAGCGTCCCGCCGATGACCAGAACCCCCCAGGCCACCCGGTCGACCCGGATGCCCGCCGCCCGCGCCGCGGGGGCGTTGCCGCCCACCGCGTACACCGCGCGTCCCAGCCGGTGGTAGCGCAGCGCCCACCCGGCGACAGCGAAACAGGCGCCGGTCACCCACACGGAGACGGGGACGCCGAGCCAGTTGTCGGACCCGAGGGCGAAGAACGCGGCGGGGGCGTCGAACAGGGTCTTGCCGGACACCATGCCGACCAGGACTCCGCGCAGCACGATGTTCATCGCCAGGGTCACGATAAAGCCGTTGAGCTGGAGCTTGACGATCAGCAGACCGTTCACGGCCCCGATCAGCGCCCCGGTGAGCGGGATGATCAGCAGGCCGAACCAGGTGGGCAACTCGCTGCCGAAACCCGACGAGGCGGCCGGGATCACGGCCATGAAGCCGAGGGCCGGGGCGAGCCCGGCGATCGACTCCAGCGAGAGGTCCATCTTGCCGCTGATCAGGATCATCGCCTCGGCGAGCACCAGCAGTCCGAGCGCCGAGGAGGCGCTGAGCACATTCAGCAGGTTGTCCCGCTCGAGGAAGCTCGCGTTGCTGACCGCGCCGATGACCAGCAGCAGGAACACCGCGGGCAGCAGCGCCAGGTCGCGGATCCGGCCCAGGGCGATCGCGCGGACGGGGCTGCGGACCGCTCTGTCCGGCCCGCCGCCGGGCGTCGGACCGTTCGGCGCGGTGTCATTCATGGCCGGTGCTGACCCCTTCGATCGAGGCCACCAGTTCTTCGTCGGTCCAGCCGACGGTGTACTCGGCGGCGAGAGAGCCGTTGAACATCACCAGGACGCGGTCGCAGGTCCGCAGGTCCGCCAGCTCGTCCGAGACGACGAGCGCCGCGCGTCCTGCGGCCCTGGCCCGGTCGACGACCGACAGCAGCGCCCGCTTGGACTTCACGTCGACACCCGCCGTCGGATTGATGAGCACCAGTACCCCCGGGTCGGTGGCCAGCGCCCGGCCCATGACGACCTTCTGCTGATTACCGCCCGACAATTCCTTGACCGGCTGGTCCGGGCCGTCCGTCGTGATGTCGAGACCGGTGATCGTCCGCCGGGCGAAGGCGTCCCGGGCCCGGCGCGAGATCACGCCCAGCCGCCCCAGCCGGTCCATGATGGTCAGGGAGGCGTTCTCGGCCACCGACAGCTCCGGCACCAGCCCTTCGTGGTGCCGGTCGCGCGGCACACAGCCCACGCCCGCCGCGAGTGCGGAGGCGACGCTGCCCGGCCGCGTCGGACGGCCGTGAACCTCGATCCGCCCGCTGTCGGGCCGGTACAGCCCGGCCAGCGCTTCGGCGACCTGATGGCTCCCGGAGCCCGCGAGCCCGGTCAGCCCCACCGTCTCGCCGGACCGGACGGCGAAACTGACGTCCGTGAAATGCGGGCCGCTCAGCCGGTGCGCCCGTACGGCCACGGGCGCGTCCGCCGGCTGCGGCCGGACCGCGCCGACGCCGGGGACCGCACCCGCGCCCCGCTCTCCGGTCATCGCCTCGATGAGTTCGGTCCTGCCCAGCTCGCCCACGGGCGCCGTGGTGATCCAGCGGGCGTCCCGGAAGACCGTGACGGCCTGGCAGACGGCGTAGACCTCCTCCAGGTGGTGGGAGATGTAGAGAAAGGTGATCCCGGCCCTCTGCAACCGCCGGATACGGGTGAACAGGCGGTCGATCGCCCGGCTGTCCAGCTGGGCGGTCGGCTCGTCCAGAATGATGAACCGGGTTCCGCGCGAGATCGACCTGGCGATCTCCACCATCTTGGCGTCCTCGACGGTGAGCCGGCCGGCCGGCAGGTTCTCGTCGACCTCCACACCCCATTCGTCCAGCAGCTCGCGGGCCGCCGAGCGCAACCGCCGCCAGCTGATCACCTGGCAGCGAACCGTGGGTTGCCGGTTCACGTACAGGTTCTCGGCGACGGTGAGATCAGGGATGATCGTCGACTGCTGGTAGACACAGGCGACCCGCCGCTGCCACGCCTCACGGTCCGCGACGCCGGGCGCGGGTTCGCCGTCGAACAGGACAACGCCGCCGTCCGGCCGCTGCAGTCCGGTCAGGATGGCCACCAGGGTCGACTTGCCGGCCCCGTTGCGGCCGACCAGGGCGTGCGACTCACCGGCCCGGACGGTGATCCGCGCGTCGTCCAGGGCCACGGTGGGCCCATAGCGCTTACGGATCCCGTGGGCCTCGGCCACCGCGCGGCGGCCGGCGCCATCGGCGCGGGGTTCGGTCAGTGGCGTCTGGTTCATCGCGGTCTCGCTTCCTGGGACCCGGGGAGACGGTCTCCCGGGTTGTCAGGAGCTCTTGCCGATCCGGTTGCCCCACAGCGACGCGTCGTCCGCATTGCCCTTGGTCACCAGCGGCGCCGGAAGCTGGTCCTCCAGGATTCCGCTGGGCAGCCGGACGATGGTGCTGTCGTGGTCGGTCGGACCCGGGTGGAAGGTCTGGCCCTCCATCGCCCGCTTGATGTAGAAGATGCCGTATTTTGCGTACTGGTCGGCCGGCTGGGAGACGGTCGCGTCGATCAGGCCCTTGCGGATCGCGTCCAGCTCCTGCGGGATGCCGTCATTGGAGACGATCACGATGTGCTTGGGGTGACCGGCCGGCGCCAGCGCGTTGTGCCGCCGCAGCGTGCTCAGCGCGGGGGCCAGATACACCCCGCCGGCCTGCAGGTAGATGCCCTTGATATCGGGGTTGGCGGTGTACAGCGCCTCCAGGCCGGCCGCCGCCTTCTCCGCGTTCCAGTCGGCGGGAATGTCCAGCACCTTGATGCCTCGGTAGTTCTTCTTGATGCACGCGCTGAACGCCTCCGACCGGTCCCGCCCGTTCACCGACGCCAGATCGCCCTGGATCTGTACGACCTTGCCCGTCTTCACCGCGTTCCCGATCCGCCGGCAGGCCTTCTCCCCGAAGGCACGGTTGTCGGCCCTGACCACCATCGCGACCTTGCCCTTGTCCGGCGCCACATCGACGGCGACCACCGGCACGCCCTTGCGTTGCGCGGCGTTCAGCCCGGCGACGATCGACGCGGAGTCCAGCGGCGAGACGACCAGGCCCTTCACGTTCTGGGCGAGCAGATTCTGGATGTCGGTGATCTGTTTGCTCGGATCGGAGTCGGAGTTCACCGTCTCCAGCACGCGGACGTCCTGGGCGGCGGCCTGCTGGGGGATGTCGGAGTTGTACGACTCCCAGAACGGTGAGGTGAGCAGCGGCAGCACCACCCCGACCTCGCCCGAAGCGGTGTCGGTGCTGTTGCCGCTGCCCCCACCGCAGGCGGTGACGGCCGGCCCGCAGCCGAGTGCGAGGGCTGTTCCGACAGCGGCGATGCGTCGCTTCATGGTGCTCGGCTCCGAGTAGGTGGTCAGTGGTCAATCAGTAGCTGGTCAGTAGTCGGCCAGTGGTCGGCCAGTGGTCGGTCATGTCAGTGGAAGGAGTCCGGACGTCTGCGGATGCCCTGTATCCCTCCGTCAACGGCGAGTGCCACCCCGGTGGTGGCCCCGGCGAGCGGCCCGGCGAGATACGCGATGGCGTCCGCGACCTGCTGGGCGGTGACCAGACGGCCGCTGGGCTGGCGGGCGATGAGAGCAGCGCGTTCGGCCTCCGGGTCGTCGGAATGTCCGAGCAGCCGGTGCACCCAGGGGGTGTCCACGGTGCCTGGGTTGACGCAGTTGACCCGGATGCCCTCGCCGATGTGGTCGGCGGCCATCGCCAGGGTCAGCGCGAGCACCGCGCCCTTGCTGGCCGCGTACAGCGCCCGCTGCGGCAGCCCGGCCAGCGCCGCGACCGAGCAGGTGTTGACGATGGCCGCGCCGGGAGACCGGCGCAGATACGGCAGAGCCGCCCGGCTGGTGCGGACGATGCCGAGCACGTTGATGTCCAGCACGTGATGCCATTCGTCGTCGGCGTTGTCCTCCACGGTGCCCAGCGCGCCGATGCCGGCGTTGTTGACCAGCACATCCAGGCCTCCGAACAGGTCCGCCACCCGGCTCACGGCGTCGGTCACCGACGCGGCGTCCCCGACATCGGCCTGCACCGGGTGCAGCCGTGCGGGCACGTGCCCAGGAATCCGGTCGAGCACCGCCACCCGGCACCCCCTCGCGGCCAGGGTCTCGGCGGTGGCCAGGCCGATCCCGGACGCCCCGCCGGTGATGACCGCGGCCAGCCCCTGGAATTCCTCCCCGGGGTTCATGCCGGGGGGCCCTCAGCCGGGGCCACGTCGTACGGGGCCTGCCAGGCGGCGCCGCCGGGGAACGCGTACGCGGCGAGCGACTCGGGCCGCATCGCCGAGCTGAAGCCGGGCGCCGTCGGGGCTGCGTACCGTCCCCGGACGATCACCACCGGGTCGAGGAAGTGCTCGTGCAGATGATCCACATACTCGATGACCCGGTCCTGGACGGTGCCGGAGACCGCCAGATAGTCGAACATCGCCAGATGCTGCACGATCTCGCACAGGCCCACCCCGCCCGCGTGCGGGCACACCGGGATCCCGAACTTGGCCGCGAGCAGGAGGATCGCCAGGTTCTCGTTGACTCCCCCGACCCGGCAGGCGTCCAACTGCAGAAAGTCGATCGCGTCCGCCTGGAGCAGTTGCTTGAACATCACCCGGTTGTGCACATGTTCGCCCGTCGCCACCCGCACCGGCGCCACCTCCCGGCGGATCGCCGCGAGGCCGAGAATGTCATCCGGGCTGGTCGGCTCCTCGATCCAGTACGGGTCGAACTCCGCCAGCCGCCGGATCCACCCGACCGCGTCGCCGACCCCCCAGCGCTGATTGGCGTCCAGCGCCATCCGCACCCCGGGGCCGATCGTCCCCCGCGCGGTACGGCACCGCCGCACATCGTCCTCCAGATCGGCGCCGACCTTGAGTTTGATCTGCCTGAACCCGCTGTCCACGGCCTCTCGCGCCAATCCGGCGACCTTGCTGTCCGGGTAACCGAGCCAGCCAGGAGACGTGGCATACGCCGGATACCCCTCAGCGAGCAGCCGCGTCTCCCGCTCCCGCACCCCTCCCCGGGCCCGCCGCAAGATCCCCAGCGCCTCATCGGGGGTCAGCGCGTCCTCCACATAACGGAAGTCGATCAACGCGACCACCTGCTCGGGCGCGAGGTCGGCCAGCAGCTTCCACAGCGGCTTCCCCTCCCGCTTCGCGTACAGATCCCACACGGCGTTCACCACGGCCCCGATGGCCATGTGCACCACGCCCTTCTCCGGCCCCAGCCATCGCAGCTGGCTGTCGCCGACGAGCGAGCGGCAGAACCCCCCGAGGTCGGACAGGACCTCTCCCAGCCGCAGCCCCACCACATGCGGGCGCAACGCGTTGATCGCCGCCACCTCGACCTCGTTGCCCCGGCCGATGGTGAAGCAGAACCCATGCCCCTCCAGCCCGTCCCCGGCATCGGTGCGGACGATCACATAGGCCGCCGAATAATCCGGATCGGGGTTCATCGCGTCCGACCCGTCAAGCCGACGAGACGTGGGAAACCGGATGTCGTGGGCGTCCAGCGCCGCGATCCGCCCCCGCGTCGGGTGGGGCCTCATGGCAGGCGGCTCATCGACGTCATCGGGAGGACTCCAGAGAATCAGGCCTGACGGCAAGGTTGGACACCCAAATGAGTGTATATCCCCCAAAAGCCCCGATCGCGCGTCCGCACGCCTGTGTCTCCGAGGGCTTGGACCGACCGCCGATCGGTCACTTGAGGCAGCGAGCGAGCCACTCGGCCGGAGAGATGACCTCCACGATCAGTTCGACCGCGTGAGCGTCCAGGAGCCGGCCGTCGCCGGCCTTGAACCCCGCCGCTCAGGATGGCTGCACCCGGCACTCACAGCAGCCCACCGTCCCGTACCACCAGCGACTCCGCCGCGGGCACCCGTAGCGCCGGGCCCTCGTCCAGTCCGAGCACGACGGCGAGACCACCAGCCGCGTACGGCTCAGTGCGCACCGCACGGACGCCGCGCCACTCGCCCCACACCCTCACGTGCTGCCCAGGCCGCACGACGACCGCCGCGACCTCCCTCTCGACGGGCCCGGCCACGATGTCCGGCGCCTTCAGCTCGGCCCACACCGTCTTCCCGACCCCGCCCGCGCGCTCCTCGGCACCCCAGCGGTGAGCCAACGCCTCCACCAGCAGCAGCCCACGCCCACCGGTCTCCTCGTCTCCGGGCGCCTGAAACACGGGCCTGCCCGAGCCCGCGTCGCTCACCTCCAGCCGCAGCAGCCCGTCCGCCGGCGACCGCGCGATCCGGACACCCACCTGCCGGCCGCTCGGTACGCACACGCGCTTCGAGCTGAAGGTCTCTGCCATGACGCCCCCAGAGGGTCGATAGCCGCTGATCGAGTTGCCGCGAGCCAAGGGAAGTTCCGACTCCCGGCATGTCGAAGTCGCCGCCAACCTCCCCGCCCTCATCCCCGTCCGCGACAGCAAGCGCCCCACCGGCCCCACCCTCGCCTTCTCCCCCAGCGCATGGACCACATTTGTCGGTCACCTGCGCTGAGCAGAGCCTCGTGCGATGAAGGCGAAGGTGGACCCGCCCGTGGGCGCGCCACCCCCACTGATGCCGCGCCCACCCCGCCGCGGACGCACGCCCGTCACGCCTCCGCCGCGGGTGGGCTCCACCGCCCCGAAGCGAAAGCGGTCAACAGCTCCGGCCGGCAACCGTGAACGGGTGGTCGGAACCCAGGCTGCGTGCCCGTCTGGCCACGACATCCGCCATCAGCTCCGTTGCCGCGTCCACATGACCGAGCGCGTCCTGGGTTCGGGAGAGGCTGCTGGACCGAGAGCGCGATCGGGTGATCGGGGCCCAACGCGTCGCTGGCATGCCGTAGGCTGATTTGTGTCGAGGTGAAGCGTCGGAACGCCTCGATGCCGGGTTCGGCTCCATGGCGCGTAGTTTCTACGTGAAATGGGGCTTCTCCTATGTCGCACTTCGACAGTGGGCCCACCCTGGTCATGGGTGCCCGCGGCAGTATCGGTACGTTCGTCCTGAATGCGCTGCGTGAGCAGGGTCTGTCGGTGCGCGCTTCGGCCCGCAAGCCGCAGCCAGGACAGTTCCCGACGGACATCGAGGTGTTCGCCGCGGACCTGGGCGACCCGGCCAGCCTTCACAGCGCGTTCGCCAGCATGCGGCAGGTATTTCTCTACGCCCACCACGGCAGCCCGCACGGCGTGATCGCTGCCGCCCGGGCCGCCGGAGTGGACAAGATCGTGCTGATGTCCTCGGGCAGTGTGATTCACCCGACCTCGGCGGGCAACACCATCACCGAGGAGCACCGGGCGATCGAGAACGCGTTCGCCGCGGCATCCGGTCTGACGGTGGTGCCGGTACGGCCGCTCGTGCTGGCGACCAACGCACTCAACTGGGCCTGGCCGATCAAGGCGGGCAACACCGTGGCGCTGTACAAGCCCGACGCCCTGACCGCTCCGATCCACGAAAGCGACGTTGCTGCGGTCGCCGTCGCGGCACTGACGGAGAACACCTCGCCGCAGGTGAGCGGCCTGCTGACCGGCCCGGTGCGCCTGAGCCAGCGCGATCAGGTTGCGGCGATCGCGGCCGCCACGGGCAAGGACATCACCGTCACCGAGCTTTCCCGGCACGAGGCTTCGGCCCAGTTCTCGCGGTTCATGCCCGCCGACGAGGCCGAGGCGGTGCTGCAGTTCCTCGACGACGCCGATGCAGGCAACTCGCCCGCCACCGACACCGTCACTCAGGTCACAGGCCGCCCGGCGACCGGGTTCGACATCTGGGCGGCGGACCACGCCGCCGACTTCTGACACGCGCTGAGGGAGACGGAGGGAGAAGCCGATGCCGAAGATCACCACCGGTAAGGGTCTGCCCACAGCTCGGCTTCTCCGGCCCCAGCGGAACGACTTGGGTTCACAGACCCTCTCAGCTCTCTTGGGGCTGCGCCTCTCATGCTCCTGGCGTTCAACTTCCGTGTGGGGAAGGGTGGCATGGAGTGTTTGGTGGCTTTATGTCACCCCCGGTAGGTGCAGGTAGGGGACTTTCCCGGGTCGCGAGGTTCGCGGGTGATCAAAACCCTCCAATCACTGGAGGTATGCCCACTAAGAGGTGGTTGCACATCTGACCCTGCGGGGGTGCGATGGCCAAGCCGCGACGGACATCGAAGAAGCGTGGACCTGCTCCGGTGGCGGACAAGCGTGATCATTACCCTCGCCTCGTGGCGCAAGGGATGAGCAACTCGGCGGCGTGCCGCGAGGTGGGAACCAACCGCAGGGCCGGGACTCTCCGGCCGGTACGCGCGACCTGGTCAACCAGCCCTGCACGGGCCCGCGGCAGAGTCGGCGGGAGCCCCGGCGCCGCGTCGACAGGCACGGTCTTCCGGTGGGATCACGGGGCGAGGCCACTCTTCGAGCGTGGACCCCGACCGGGGTATTCATTGGTATTCTCGCGCTATGGCTGACACCACGATCAAGATCGACGAAGGTACAAGAGATCGCCTTCGCACGCTGGCCGAAGAGCGCGGACTCAGCACTCGCGCGTACGTGGAACGCGTCGTCGCGGCGACTCCCACCGAAGGCGAACGGGCCGAGCGGACGGCACGAGCGATCGCGTACGTCCGCGCGAACCTGCGGCCGGAGCTGACCGACGAGGACGTACGCGAGGCTCAGGCCTGGCGAGCGGAAATCGCCGCGGGTCGCTTGGGGGAGCTCCGGTGATCATCCTGGATCACACGGCGGTGGTCGCCCTGTGCAGGGGGCACCGACTGCTGTCCGGACTGGCCGTGGTCGAGGTCGACGATCCGCTGCAACGCGCGCACGTCCCCGCGTTGTGTCTGTTCGCGGCGAGCATGGAGCTCCCTGGTGCGGCGGCGCACACGGGGGCGCTTCCCGGCCTGGAGTTCGTGCCTCTCGACTTCGCGGGTGCGGCCGCCGTGGAGCAGACGACCGTCGCCGGCGTCGACTGGCGGCACGCGCACGCGGTCTACGCTTCGGCGGCCGGCCAGGGCGAAGGTCAGGTACTGACCGCGACCCCAGAGGCGTACGACGGCACGGGGGTATGGGCGGTGGACATCGGCAAGCCGTGAGACCGGCCGCCACGGTATGCCCGACTCGATGGCGCCGCCTCCAGTCCTCGCCAGTGTGCCCTTCGTCAGATGACGCCCGTAGGTCTCCATCGTCCGGAAATCGAGCACTTGTTGGGAGAGGAAACCGTCTGCCAGGGTGAGGGCAAGCGGCAACCGACCGAGTCGTTCCGCGATCTCCGCCGCCTCCTCCTAACTGTGGTCAGTGGCCGCCGCTCGGGGGCTCGCAGCCGGTGCCGTCGGGGTAGCCGCCGAAGGCATCCGCCTGGGTGGAGCCACCGCTCATCGTGCCCTCCACACACCAGGGAGAGGCACCGATGTCGATGAGGAAGCCGACCCCGGCGGACCCGTTCTGGTACGCCTGCACCTTCCCGGCGGAGTAACCGAGGCTGGTGAGCGCGTTGCGGACGCTGTCCGGGGCAAAGTCGCCGCGCCGGCGCAGCGGTTCGAGTGCACGCTTGACGCGTCCGACGGTGGTGAGTCCGTCGCAGCGGCTCTGGCCGTGAAGCGGGATGGGAACTCTGAAGCCGTGGTTTTCGGCGTAGTGGTCGGTCGGCGGCACGGTCGAGTTGGGGGTGGTGGCGGCCGCGGGCGCCGTCGGCTCGGGGCTCTCGCCGGGGCAGGGGAGACCCGCTGGTGTACTCGGCGTCGATATGCCGGTCGGCGTCGGATGCGAACTCCGGTACCCGTCGGCGGTGTCCCCTGCCCGCTGCGTTCCGCACCCCGCCGCCAGCAGAACCATCGTCGCCAACGGCAGCATCCCGAGCCGGGCTCTCGTCGTCCTTAACGTCGCCATCCCCCGATCCTCCCCCGCGGCTCGGTGGGCGTCATGAGTATTTCTACCCGTCGGGCCACACTCCGGTCAGCCGCCTGTAACCGCTGCTCCTGCCCGGGCGCTGCACGTGTGGCAAAGAGGGACACCGGGGGTGTCGGCACGGGTGATCTCGTGGGCCACTTTCATCGCCTTCCGCTGTCCCGGCGTCCGCTGCACGGCGCTCACCTGGATGCCCGCGTGAAGTAGCTGTGGCACGCCACCTACCGCAGGCTGACCTGGAAGTGGGCGCCTCATTCGACGAGGTCTGCACGGTGACCCGCACCGGCCCCAACGACACGAGCGACCTGCAGTGCAACATCACCCTTTCGCTGTCCGAAGGGCAGATCACCGTGCAGGGAGTGTTCAGCATCACCGGTTCCGGCCCCGGTGACATCACCCTGGCGATCACAGGAGGCACGGGCTGTTACCAGACAGCCCAGGGCTTCATCCACGCCGTCAACACCAGTGCCACCGAAACTCAGCTCACCGTCCACCTCATCCGCTGAGGTTCAAACGCACGCTCTCAACCTCAACACCGAGCATGCGAACGGCGCTGCACCAGCAGGTGCAGCGCCGTGATGTCGTGTCACCCGACCGGGCGGGCGGCCGGGGCAGCCGACGGCGTGCAGCGAGCCGCGCCTTTGGCTGCCGCGGCCTTCTTGGCGGCGGCGACGGCAGCCCGCTGCTTGCGCTGCTCGGCAAGCCGGCCCCCTGTGCGGCCTTGCCGCGCGGCCGGAAAGCGTCAGTCCGGACGGCCGTCGTCGGCTCGACGTGGCAGGGGGGTCAACGTGGCCAGGGGCCAACGGGACGGGAGGCCAACTCGACTTCTGAGCAGGCCCGTTCGGCCAGCGGGCCCGCGCGGCCGCGTACCGCGTCGGCGGTCACAGGAGGGGCGCGTACCGTGACAATCGGACGCCTGTCGTCCTGAAAGCAGCGGCTTGCCCAAGGAGAGGACACAATGACGCGGGGCAGGGGGCCCAACTGCCGGTAGGGGGACTGGGAATGCGTCAAGTTGTGTTCAGACTGTTAGGTCCACTCGAAGTACATACGGGAGGGAGCAACCCCAGGTTGGGCGGGCCGCGACAGCGGACCATTCTGACGATGCTGCTGCTGGCGCCGAATCGGGTCGTGTCCGTCGACAACCTCATCGACGCCGTCTGGCCGCAGGGCGCTCCCAACACCGCGCGGAACCAGGTGGCCATCTGCGTGGCCAACCTGCGCAAGGTCTTCAAGGATACCGCCGGAGTGGACGATCTCATCGTCACCTCGCACCCGGGGTACATCCTGAACTCGCTGGAACACCGGATCGACGTCGTCGACTTCGAGGAACGGGTCGCCCAGGCACGGGACGTGGCCCGCGGCGGCCGGATCGCCGAGGCGTGTGACCTGTTCGCGGAGGCACTGGCTCTGTGGCGGGGCAGCGCACTGGACGGAGTGACGGGCAGCCGGGTGGAGGAGGAAGCCGTCCGGCTGAACGAGGTCCGGTTGGACGTGTATGAGGAACAGGCGAGCCTGCAGCTCCAGTTGGGGCGGCATCAGGCGCTCACGGCGGAATTCTCGGCGCTGGTGAAGGAGCATCCGCTGCGCGAACAGGCCAGGGCGCACCTGATGCTGGCGCACTACCGCTCGGGACGGCGGGCCGAGGCCCTCGCGGTGTTCCAGGAGGGGCGCGAGGTACTCGTCGAGGAGCTGGGCATCGAGCCGGGTCCGGCTCTTCAGGCACTGCACGAACTGGTGCTGCTGGACTCGCCGGAGCTGACGCAGCCGTCCGTCAACCCGGCGCCGGCGCCCGCCTCCAACGTACCCAGACAACTGCCCGTCCAGTCGGCGTCGTTCACCGGCCGTGCCTCCGAACTCCGGTCGTTGGACCGGATGCTGGACGAGCGGCTCGGGCAGTCACCCCTGACGGTCGCCGCGATCAGTGGAGTGGGCGGGGTCGGCAAGACGGCTCTGGCGATCCACTGGGCCAACCAGGTCGCCGCCCGCTTTCCGGACGGACAGCTGTTCACGGATCTGCGCGGCTACGACGAGAAGGACGCCCCGGTCCCGCCGTCGACCGTCCTGGACCGGTTGCTGCGCTCGCTCGGTGTGCCGGGGCCGCAGATCCCCGCCGACCCGGGCGAGCGTGCCGCCCTCTACCGCAGCGTGCTCGACGGCAAGCGGACTCTGATCGTGCTCGACAACGCCCGCTCGTTCCAGCAGATCTCACCGTTGCTGCCGGGTTCCGGCCGCTGCTGTGTGCTGATCACCAGCCGGGACATGATCGACGACCTCCTCGGTGACTACGCGGTGCTGCAGATCGGCCTCAACGTGATGGCCCCGGAGGAGGCGACCGCCCTGCTCGCGGAGGTCGCGGGCGAGAGCCGGATCGGCGCCGACCCGGGAGCCACCGCCCGGCTGGGCTCGCTGTGCGACCGATTACCCCTGGCGCTGCGTATCGCCGGTGCCCGGCTGGCGGCCAGACCGCACTGGTCGGTACGGAATCTGGTGTCCCGGCTGGAGAACCAGCGCCGCAGGCTGGACGAGCTCAGCCCCGGCGAGGGCGGGGTACGTGCGGGGTTCCGGCTCAGCTACCGCGATCTGCCGCCCGAAGCGCAGCGGCTGTACCGGCGGCTCGGTCTGCTGACGGCCCCCGATTTCGCCGCGTGGGTGGGAGCGGCGCTGCTGGACACCCCCGATCCCGTGGACGCGGAGATCCTGATCGAGAAGCTGGTCGACGCGCAGCTGCTGGAGGTGGCCGCGAGCCCGGGCCCCGCTACGCGTTACCGCTTCCAGGACCTGCTGCGCCTGTACGCCTGGGAATGCGCGCAGGCCGAGGAGAGCGAGGAGGAACGCCGGGCCGCGGTGGAGCGCGCGTTCAGCGGCTGGCTGATGCTGGCGGACGCGGCCCGGCAGCGGACCAACGGCGGGAATCCCTCTCTGGCGTACGGGCCGGTGCGGCCGTTCCCGCTGCCGGACGATCTCGTCGACGAACTGCTGGAAGATCCGATGGGGTGGTTCGAGTCGGAGCGGACCGCGCTGGCCGATGTCATCGAGCAAGCGGCTCGGAGTGATCTGTCGACCTACGCCTGGGGGCTGACGGCCAACATCACCACCCTTTTCGAGCCGCACAACTACCTGGAGGACTGGCACTCCTGCGCGATGAGCGCCCTCGCGGCGGCCCGGCGCACCGGGGACCGGCTCGGCGAGGCGACCATGCTGCGCTCGCTCGGCACGCTCGCGATATACCAGCGGAGGTACCAGGAGGCGGAGTCCTCGTTGCTGCCCGCGCTCGAACTCTTCGAGGAGTGCGGCGAGGTGCACGGTCGCGCGCTGGTGCTGCGCAACCTCGCGGTGTGCTCCCGGTTCGCGGGAAATCTCCAGGACGCGCGGCACCAGGCCGGGCAGTCGCTGGACGACTTCCGGAAGACGGAGGACCTCGCTAGCGAGTCCCATGTACTGGGCCTGCTGTCCCAGATCGAACTGGAACTCGGCAATGTGTCCAGCGGGATCGATCTGTGCACGGAGGCCATCGCCAAGAGCCACGAGGCAGGTTCGGTGCGAGTCGCGATGCAGAACACCTACCGGCTCGCGGAGGCGCTGATGCGCCAGGGCGATCCGGCGGCGGCCGAGCGGGCCTGCCGGGAGGTGCTGGAGCTCACCCGGGCAAAGGGCGACCGGCTGGGGCTGGGGCACGCGTTGCGCGGTATCGGGGAGGCGCGGTGGCGCCAGGACGACCCGGAGGCGGCCGTGGTGGTCCTGAAGGAGGCCCTGGAGGTGGCCGACGATGTCGCGGACCGCTTTCTGCGAGCCCGGATCGAGGCCGATCTCGGTTGCGCCCGGCTCGTGGGCGGGTCACCGCAGGACGCGATACCCCAACTGCGGCGTGCGCTCGGCGTGTTCGAGGAACTGGGCGCGCAGGCGTGGCGGCAGCGGATCGCGCGGGTCCTGGAGGCGGTGGACCCCGGTCGGGACACGGGCGGAACAGGTCCCCGGACAGTGTCGTCCGGGGACCTGGTGGCGCTGCTGGAGATGTGAGGCAGGTCCCCGGACGGTGTCGTCCAGGGACCTGTGGGCGCTGCCGGAGTTGTGAGGCGTGGTCGCCGTTCCGGCGGCACGCCACCCGGTCGGTCAGGTCCAGGGAAAGTCGTCACTGGGACTGTCGACGGGGGCGTCGGACGTCACGGCCGTCCAGGACATGTCGCCCTGCGTCGCCCGCTGCGCGGGCGTCGTCCGCTCCGCGGCTGCCGACTGTCCCGCACCACCCAGCATCAGGGCGGTACCCGTGATCACCGTGGCAAGTACGGACGTCATGGCGGTGCGGGTGCTCTGCATCATTTCTCCCAGTCATGTTGTCCTGCGTGCCGGCCCTGTGCTCCGGCGGTGAGAAGAACGCTAGGTAGCGGGCCTATTGCGGGGTTATCAGTTCGATTTCGCGTCTCCGGGTCCGGTGGCGAAATCGAATCGATATCCGGCCAATAGGCCGGGCACGTACGTTCGACTTCTAGCCATGGCTCAGATCAGGGCGACAAACGGGGTGACGACTTATGGAGTTTCGGGTTCTGGGACCGGTCGAGGCGAGAGACGACGGTGGCCGGGTCGCGCTTTCCGGGTCCAAAATGCACACGGTCCTCGCGGCCATGCTCCTCGCACCCGGGCAGGTGGTCTCGGACTCCCGGCTGAGCAGCCTGCTCTGGGGCTGGGACCCTCCGGCGACCGCGAGCGCACAGATCTACACGTACATGTCGCGGCTACGGGGTCTGCTGGGCTCGGAGGTCGCGGTCGTCAGGCGCCAGCCCGGATATCTCCTCGTCGCCCGGGACAGCAGGGTCGACCTGCTGGAGTTCGAACGGCTGGAGCGGCAGGGCCAGGAGGCGCTGCGGCGGCAGGAGTACGCGACCGCGGCGAGTCTGCTGCACGAGGCGCTGGAGCTGTGGCACGGGCCGGCTCTGGCCAACGTCACCGAGTTCATGCGGGACATGGAGCTGGCCCCGCTGGAGGAGGCCCGGATCCTCGCGCTGGAGAACCGGATCGAGGCGGATCTCGCGCTCGGCCGGCACGAACGGGTGACCGGCGAGCTGACGGCGGCGGTGGCGCAGCATCCGACCCGGGAGCGGCTGCGGGCACAGCTGATGACCGCGTTGTACCGGTGCGGGCGGCAGGCCGACGCGCTGGGTACGTACCACGAGGGCCGGAAGGTACTCGTGGAGCAGCTCGGAGTCGACCCGGGGACCGCGCTCGGCGCCACGTACCAGGCGGTGCTGGGCGGGGAACTGGGGCTTGAGTCTCCGCCGCCGATCGGGATGGCACCGGCCGGCAGCGGCGCCCGGCCCTGGGCGGGGCGGGACGCGGGTACGGGTACGGGTACGGGTACGGGTACGGGTACGGGGCCGGTCGGTCCGGCGATGCTCCCGCCCGACATCGACGACTTCACCGGGCGAGGGAGCGAACTGGCCGCGCTGGGCTCGATGATCTCGGCCGCCGCGGACAGCTCGCGCGGCGAGGGCGGCTCCTCGCGCCCCCGGCGTTTCCTGCTCACCGGGATGGCGGGCATCGGCAAGACCGCGCTCGCCGTGCACGCCGCACACGCGCACGCCTGGCGGTATCCGGACGGGCAGCTGTACGTGGACCTGTGCCGGCCCGACGGTACGCCCCGTGATCCCGGCGACGTGCTCAGGCGGCTGCTGCGGGCACTGGGGGAGCCCGGCCCGGAGCGCGGCGGGGCTTCGGCCGCACCGGACGACCTGGAGGAACTGATACGGCGCTATCGCAGCCGTACGGCGGAGCGACGGCTGCTGATCGTGCTGGACAACGCCGTCAGTGACGTCCAGCTGGGGCCGCTGCTGCCGGGCAGTGCCGAGGCCACGGTCCTGGTCACCTGCCGTACCCAGCTCACACACGTGGCCGGTTCCTTCTCGCTGGGACTGGGTCCGCTGAACGACGACGACGCGCTGACGCTGCTCGCCTCGGCCGCCGGCCGGTCGCCGGCCGACGGGGCCGCGGACACCTTCGACGACCTGGTCGCCTGCTGCGCCGGACTGCCGCTCGCCCTGCGCGTGACCGGCACCCGGCTGGCGGCCCGCCCGTTCTGGCCGGCGGCGCGTCTCGCCGCCCGGCTGGCCGAACCCCGGTTCCGGCTGGACGAGTTGAGCTATGGAGACCTCAGCGTCCGGGACGCCCTGTGGCGCTCGGTCCTGCTGCTGGACGCGGGCGGTCGGGTCGTCCTGAACGCGCTCGCCGGGACGGGGCCGCGGCCGTTCACGGCACAGCAGGCCGGGGAACTCCTCGGCGTCTGCGCGAACGAGGCGGAACGCGGCCTGGAGTCGCTGGTGGACGCGGCCCTGCTGGACATCTGCGGAGTCGATGTCACGGGTCAGCCGCTGTACAGGTGCCACGAGCTGGTCCGTCTGCTGGCCTTGGCCGGGGACACTGCACCGGCACCCGAGGGGTCGGCGCGCGGTAGGTCGCCGAAGCCCGCGGCGGCCCGTGCACGCCTCCGCCTGGTACCGCGGGCCGGCCTGGCGGCGGCCGCTTCCGGGTGACCCGCCGGGCGCGAACTGCGACCCGTGTCCCGTCCGGACCGGAGGGAACAGCGACCCGTCTCCCGTCCGGATTGGAGGGAGCAGCAGCCCGCGTCGCCTCCGGACCGGAGGGACACGGCCCGCTTCCTCACGTGTTGGGGCGGTGCGGACGAATCGGGCCGGGTCGGGTCGGGTCGGCGGATACCGTACGGCCGCCTGCGGCCCCGGCGACCGTGAGGCGGGACACGGCCGCCTACGACCGACTGCCGCCCCAGCGACCGTGAGGCGGGCCGCCGGGGCACGCGGCCGCGTGCCCTCGCCCGCGTCGAGGTCGCCGACGGGCCGGACCGTGGTCCGGCGCCGTTCGGCGTGGGTGACCGGGACCGGGTCCGGGTCCCTGGGGCGGCCGTGTAGGACCTTCATAGATTCCGGCATGGAGCCCGGCGGACTCTGCAACGAAGTGACCAACCCGGCGCAGAGATGAGGGAACCGTCCATGCACACCGCCGAGGAACAGAAGGCCGACTCCTGGACCCCCGGAGAGATCGTCGCGAACACGGCCGCACGGGGTACGGGAACGGAGCAACTCGCCGAGTCCTTGAGACAATTCACGGACGGCGCGAGTCTCACTGAGGTGCTGGCCCGCGAGAAGGGACTGGTCCTGCGCGGTTTCGGGATCACCCCGGACACGCTCGGACCGACACTTGATCTGCTCCTGCCCAACCGGCTCGCCTATGTGCACGGGAACTCCCCGCGCACCAAGGTCGGCGGGAACGTGTACACATCGACCGAGTACCCGCAGGAATTCACCATCTCGATGCACAACGAGATGAGCTACGCGCACAGTTGGCCGGCCAGGCTCGCCTTCTACTGCGAGACCACCCCCGGGTCCGGCGGTGCGACACCCGTCGTGGACGCCGCGCTGTGGCTCCGGGCGCTCGACGACGAGGTGCGCGAGGCGTTCCGCGACGGCGTCCGCTATGTACAGAACCTGCACGACGGGTACGGGCTCGGCAAGAGCTGGCAGGACACCTTCGAGACCGAGGACCGCGGCCGGGTCGAGGCGTTCCTCGCCGGCACGGGGGCCGAGTGGCGGTGGAAGGCGGACGGCGGGCTGTGGGTCGCCCAGCACCGTCCGGCCACCACCCGCCACCCGGTCACCGGGGCGGAGGTGTGGTTCAACCAGGCGGACCAGTGGCATCCGGCCGGTCTCGGCGACGACACCGCGGCGCAGCTCGCCGCGATCCTGCCGCCTGAGGAACTGCCCCAGTGGGTGACCTTCGCCGACGGCAGCCCCATCCCGGCCGCGTACGTGGAACAGATCCGCGACCGCGGACTCGACCACGCCGTGGACGTGGGCTGGCGGGCCGGGGACCTGCTGCTGATCGACAACGTCCTGCTGGCGCACGGCCGCCGCCCCTTCACCGGGGCCCGGCGTGTCCTCGTGGCGATGTCCGACTGACCGACCCGTATAGGGAAGCGGGAATTCCCATAGAAGCCCTGTAGACGGCTGTCGCATATTCATTCAGGAATCAGGGAGAGGGGAAGAAGTGAACCGGGACGTACACCGAGGAATCCTTTCCACCATCGGAGCGACCCCACTGGTGGAGTTGGAGAATTTTTTGGAGGGATTCCGGTCCCGTGTCCTCGTGAAAATGGAGCGGCACAACCCGGGGGGCAGCATCGAGGACCGCACCGCTCTTTCCCTCATGCGGGACGCCATACGGGGAGGGGAACTACTGCCCGGGAGCTCACTGGCCGTCGAGGTCTGCTCGCCGGACCTCGCCGTGTCGCTGGCTCAGGTGTGCCGCTACTACGGAATCGACTTCCTCGCCGTCGTCGAGGGCGCGCTCCCGCAGCCGTACCCGGCGCTGCTGACCGCGTACGGCGCCCGCGCCGAGACGGTGCCCGCCGGGGCCGGCCGGGCACGGGTCCGGGAACTCGCGGCGTCCGAACCGGGGGTGCTGTGGCTCAGCGCCACCGCCGGGCCGCTGCAGCCCCAGGACGACACCGACATTCCGCGGGAGATCGCCGAGGCACTCGACGGCCAGGTCGACCACATCCTGTGCGACCTCGCGTATCCACGTGCCCTGGGCGGCTGCGCCGAGTACATGCGGCTCCAGGGGAGGGCGACCTCGGTCATCGCGGTCTACACCGGCAAGGGGTCCTCTCCGGACGACCCGCTGGCGGTGCCGTTCGGCGTGGACGAAGTGGTACGGGTCGGCGCGGCGGAGACCGCCGTCATGGCGGACCGGCTGCTGCTCACCCAGGGCATCCTGCCCGACCGTTCGACCGCGGCCGCCGCGGCGGCGCTGCGCCGGATCGCCCCTCGTATCGCTCCGGGATCGAACTGCGTCCTGATCGCCCCGGTCGGTGGCGGACGCCTGGTGGACACCATCGAGGGCAAGGAGACCGTCCGGTCATGAAACACCGAGGACTCACCGTCGCCAAAGGACTCCCCGACGCCATCGGCGGTACACCACTGGTGGCCCTGGACCGGCTGCTGCCGGGTTTCCCGTCGCGGGTCTACGCGAAGATGGAGCACTTCAACCCGGGTGGCAGCATCAAGGACCGCACAGCGGTGCGGCTGCTCGCCGCCAAGGTGCACAGCGGCGAGATCGACCCGCGCCGTTCCGTCGTCGTCGAGAGCAGTTCCGGAAACCTGGGCGTGGGACTCGCGCAGCTCTGCCGCTACTTCGGTCTGCGCTTCGTCTGCGTCGTCGATGCCCGCACCACCACCAGGAACATCGCCATGCTCCGTGCCTACCGGGCCGAGGTGGAGGTCGTACGCCGGCCCGATCCGGAGACCGGGGAGTATCTGCCGGCCAGACTGCGCCGGGTACGGGAACTGGTGGCGTCCACTCCGGACGCGTACTGGCCCAACCAGTACGCCAACCCGGACAACCCGCGGGCCCACCATCTGACGATGGCGGAGATCGACCGGGCTCTCGGCGGGCGGGTCGACTACCTGTTCACCGCCGTCAGCACCTTCGGCACGCTGCGCGGCTGCGCCGAGTACATCCGCTCCCACGGCCTGCGGACCACGGTGGTCGGAGTGGACGCCCAGGGCAGCGCGATCTTCGGCAACCCGCCCGGGCCCCGGCTGCTGCCGGGACACGGAGCCGGGATCCGGCCGCCGCTGGCCGACCCCTCCCTCGCCGACGAGGTCGTGCACGTGCCCGACCTGGACAGCGTGGCCGCCTGCCGGCGGCTGGTGATGCGCGAGGCGGTGCTCGCGGGGGCGTCCTCGGGAGCGGTCGTCTCCGCGCTCGAACAGCTGGCTCCGGGTATCCCCGAGGGCTCGAACTGCGTGCTCGTCTTCCCCGACGGCGGGGACCGCTACCTCGACACCGTGTACTGCGACGAATGGGTCACGCAACGGTTCGGGGACGTGGCCCACCTGTGGAAGGCGCCGCTCACCACGACCGTCTGACGCCCCCCGGCCCGCCCGGCCCCGGACAGATCCATCCACAGCACCTCCCTGCTCAGCGCACATCACTTGAGGAGACAGACATGCCCGAACAGCAGTCCGACACCGCCAAGGCCGCCTTCCGCGTCGTACTCAACGACGAGGAGCAGTACTCGGTCTGGTGGACCGACCGTGAACTGCCCGCCGGCTGGCGTGCGGAGGGAACCGAGGGCACCCGCGAGGAGTGCCTGGCCCACATCGGCGAGATCTGGACCGACATGCGCCCGGCCGGCCTCCGCAGGCGCATGGCGGAGAACGCCCCGGCCGTCTAGGACGGCGCCCCGCCGATCGTGTCTGGTCGGCGAAACATCGTCCGGTGCGGTGCCCGAGGTGCCGTACCGGACGACGAGCCCGCCACCACCCGAGAGGACCCCGCCCTTCGTCGGCCGGGGAAGAGCCGCCGCCACCGCACCGGGGCCCCGCTCCGCGCATCCTGCTCCGTCCCACAGCTCATGCCCCAGCGGCGCCCGCCACCGGCGCCGGGAACGAACCGCTTCCTGGGGGCCGACCGACGATCTCACAAGGAGAGCCACCACCATGTCAGAACCGCGGACGGGTTTCTCACCCGACGATGTCCCGCTCACCCCCGCGCTCGTCGCCCGGCAAGCGTCCGCGACACCGGAAGCCATGGCCGTGCTCGACGGCGAACACTCCCTCAGCTACGCCGAACTGGAACACGGCGCGAACCGGCTGGCGCACCGGCTGCGGGCGCTGGGCGCCGGGCCGGAGATACCCGTGGCCGTCTGCCTGCCGCGCGGCCATGAGCTGGTCACCGCGCTGCTCGCGGTCTGGAGAGCCGGTTCGGCGTATGTGCCGCTCGACCCCGAGCAGCCCCCCGAGCGGCTGGTCCGGCTGATCCGGGACTCCCGAGCCGCGGTGGTGATCACCGGGGAGGCGGGGGCCGCGACGGTGCGGGAGGCCGGTGCGCGGCCCGTCGTGCCCGGGACGGCCGCCGGGGAGCCCGCATCGGTCCCCCAGGAGGCTCCGGGCAGCGCACCGCTGCCCGCGAACGCCGCGTACGTGATCTACACCTCCGGCTCGACCGGACAGCCGAAGGGCGTCGTGGTCTCGCACGCCGGCCTGGCGAACCGGATCAACTGGGCGGTGCGCGAACTCGGCCTCACGCCCGCCGACCGGGTGCTGCAGAAGACCTCGCCCACCTTCGACGCGCACTGCTGGGAGATCTTCGCGCCGCTGGTGTCCGGCGGCACCGTGGTGATCGCCCCGCCGGGCGCCGAGCGCGACCCGGCCGCGCTGGTGCGGTCGCTGGGCGACACGGCGTCGACGGTGCTCCAGGTGGTGCCGTCCGTGCTGCGGCTTCTCGTCGAGGAGGAGGGCTGGGAGCGCTGCGGGGCACTGCGCGCGGTCTGCTGTGCGGGCGAGCCACTCCACGCGGAGCTGGCGCAGCGGCTGCGGCAGCGTACGGACGCCGGGCTGTGGAACACGTACGGCCCGACGGAGTGCTCCATCGACGTCACCGCCCACCGCTTCGACCCGGCGCAGACCTCCGGTCCGGTGCCCATCGGCCGGCCGATCGACGGCATCCGGGTGCTGGTGACCGACCCGTCCGGCGCCCCGGTGGGTGTGGGCACCCCGGGTGAGCTGCACATCGGCGGCATCGGTGTGGCCCGCGGCTACCTGGGCCGGCCGGACCTGACAGCGGACCGGTTCGTGCCCGACCCGTACGCCAAGGACGGTTCGCGGCTGTACCGCACGGGCGACCGGGTGCGCTGGCAGGCCGACGGTGTGCTGGAGTACCTGGGGCGGCTCGACGACCAGGTGAAGATCAACGGTGTGCGCGTGGAGCCCGCCGAGGTGGAGGCTCAGCTCGCCACGCACCCCGCGGTACGGGGCGCGGTGGTCACCGCGTACACCCTGCCGGACGCTGCGAAGCGCCTCGCCGGCTATGTGCTGCTGAACGACGGCGAGGCCGTTCCGGATCTGCGCGGTTTCCTCAGGGAGCGGCTGCCGGCGAGTCATGTGCCCGGCGTCTACGTCACGTTGGACGCGTTCCCGCTGAATGCCAGCGGCAAGGTGGACCGGCGGGCGCTGCCGGACCCGGCGGCGGCCGCGGCGGCCGGTGACGGCGTGGGTCTCCGGCGGGTCCCGGCCGGCCGTGCCGAGCGCATGGTCGCCGAGACCTGGCAGGACATCCTGAAGCTGGACTCGGTCGCTCTGGACGACGACTTCTTCAAGCTCGGCGGAACCTCGCTGCAACTGACCCGGCTGGCGGCGCGGCTGCGCAGCGCCAGCGGCCAGGAGCTGCACCTGCGGACCCTGTTCGCCGCCACCACCGTCGCGGCGCAGGCCGCACTGCTCGACCTGGACGCGGAGCCCGGGCCGCGCCCGGTCCCCCGTGACCGCCCGCTGCCTCTGTCCTACGGGCAGCGCGGGCTGTGGTTCCTGGACCGCGTGGCACCCCAGGGACCCGACTGGGTGTCCTGGATGGTGCTCGACATACCCGGCGAGGCCGGCGTGGACACCGTCCGGTGGGCGGTGGAGAAGCTCGTCGCCCGCCACGAGGCGCTGCGCACCCGCTACGTGGAGGTGGACGGCGAGCCGGCGCAGGTGATCGACCCGGCCGGGCCGGTGGAGCTGCGTGTCACCGACATCTCGCGCGCCGGGCTGGCCGCACTGCTCCGGGCCGAGCGTGCACAGGGCTTCGATCTGGAGCACGGCCCGATCCTGCGGGCGCTGCTGATCCGTCTGGACGACGGCAGCCGGCTGCTGAGTCTGGCCCTGCACCACATAGCCACCGACGGCTGGTCGAGCGCCGTGCTGGAGCGTGAGTTCGGGCAGCTGGCCGGGTCTGCGCCGGACGGCGCCGCTCCCGGTCTGCCGGCGCTCCCGGTGCAGTACGCCGACTACGCGGTGTGGCAGCGCGGACGGCTCACCGACGAGGCCGTGGCCCCCGAACTGGCTTACTGGCGGGACGCGTTACGGGATCTTCCGGAGCTCGCCCTGCCCACCGACCGGCCGCGTCCCCCGGTGCGGGACGGCCGTGGGGCGGCGGCCGTGTTCACCGTGCCCGCCGAGGTCGTCGACCAACTGACCGAGTTCGGCCGGCGGCAGGGCGCCACCCCGTTCATGGTGCTGCTGACGGCGTACGCCACCGTGCTCGGCCGGCACAGCGGTCAGTGGGACATCCCGGTGGGCACCCCCGTCGCGGGACGCGGACTGCCCGAACTCGACGGTGTCGTCGGCTTCTTCCTCAACAACGTCGTGCTGCGCTGCCGTCTGGACGGTTCGCTCACCTTCGCCGAAGCCCTGGAGCGGGTGTCCTCGACGGCGAAGCAGGCCTTCGCCCACCAGGAGCTGCCCTTCGAGCGGCTGGTGGAGGACCTCGTCCCGGACCGTGACCTGTCCCGCACCCCGCTGTACCAGGCCGCGTTCGACCTGCACGACGGCGAGTTCAGCGGACGGATCGGCGACACCGAAGCCGAGCTCGCGGAGCTGCGCGAGGGCTGGAACATCGCGCACACCGACCTGACGCTGATGATGCGACCGGGGCCGGCGGGCACCCTCTTCGGTGCCCTGGAGTACGCCACCAGCCTCTTCGACGAAGCCACCGCCGAACGGCTGGCGGGCCATCTGCTGCGCGTGCTGGCCGCGGCGAGCACCGACCCGGGGCAGCGCCTGGACCGGTTGGAGCTCCTCGACGACGCGGAACTCCGCACACTGGAGGGCTGGTCGGTGGCGGCGGAGCTGCCCGCGGGAGCCACGGTCCCCGAGCTGATCGCCGCCCGGACGGCTCGTACCCCCGAGGCGGTGGCCGTGCACGGCGACGGCTTCGCGCTCTCGTACCGCGAACTGCAGACCCGGGCCCACCGCATCGCGCACCGGCTGGCGGAGCTGGGCTTCGGCCCCGAGTCGGTGGCGGGTGTGCTGGTGGACCGAGGTCCCTGGCTGCACGCGGCGCAGCTCGGTGTGTGGCGGGCGGGCGGTGCCCATCTGCCCCTGGATCCGTCGTTCCCCGCCGAGCGGATCTCCGCGATGCTCGACGCGGCGGGGGCCCGGATCGTCCTCACCGACGGCGGCGGCGCGAGCCGCGTCCACGGCGGCCGGTTCACCGTGATCGATCTGGCCGACCCCGCGTCGGTGCCCGAGACGCTGCCCGTGACGGCGCCGGACGTGGCCGCCGATCCCGACCGCCTGGCGTACACGATCTTCACCTCCGGTTCCACCGGCACACCCAAGGGCGTGGGAGTGCCGCACCGCGGCCTGGCCAACCACCTGGCCTGGGCGGCCGGGGAACTGGCCGGAACAGGAACCGGCGACGGCACCCCCGCGGACGCCCGGTTCGCGGGCGGCGGGAGCGCCGTCTTCTCCTCCGTGGCCTTCGACCTGGTGGTCCCGAACTTGTGGGCCCCGCTGACGACCGGTCAGCCGGTACATCTGCTGCCGCAGGACATGGACCTGTCCGACCTCGGCAAACGTCTTGTGGACGGTGGGCCGTACAGCTTCCTGAAGCTGACCCCCGGCCATCTGGAGATCCTGGGCCACCAGTTGGACGACGAGCAGGCCGAGGGGCTGGCCCGGGTCGTGGTGGTGGCGGGCGAGGCTCTGCAGGGACGGCTCGCCGACCGGTGGGCGCGGCTGCTGGGCCCGGACCGGCTCATCAACGAGTACGGGCCGACCGAGGCGTCCGTCGGCACCTGCGTACACCCGCTGACGGCGCCCGTCGCCGACGGGGTGGTGCCCATCGGGTCGCCGCTGCCGGGCATGGTGATGCGGATCCTCGACGAGCAGCTGCGGCAGGTTCCGATCGGCGGCGTGGGCGAGGTCCACGTCGGCGGAACGGGTGTGGCCCGCGGCTATCTGGGCCGCCCGGGTCTTACGGCCGACCGGTTCCTGCCCGATCCGTACGGTCCGCCCGGCTCCCGGCTCTACCGCACCGGGGACCTCGGGCGCTGGCGGCCCGGCGGGGCGGTCGACTTCCTGGGCCGCAACGACGACCAGGTGAAGATCCTCGGGCACCGGATCGAACTCGGCGAGGTGCGGTCCGTGCTGGCCACCCATGACGGGCTGCGCGACACGGTGGTGATCGCTCTCCCGGGCCCCTCGGGCGACCTCTCCCTGGTCGCCTATGTGGTCCCGGCCGACGGCGCCCCGTGCCCGGACGACGAACAGCTGGCCGCCCACTGCGGGCAACGGCTGCCGCACTACATGGTCCCCGCCGTCTTCGTTCCCGTACCGCTGATCCCGCTCAACGCCAACGGCAAGCTCGACCGTGCCGCCCTGCCCGACCCGGCCGCGTCACCGCGACCGGCCACGGGCGACGCGCCGCTGAGCATCGTCGAGGAGGCCATCGGCGAGATCTGGCACGAGGTACTCGGCCGGACGGCCGGCCCCGACGACAACTTCTTCCGCTCCGGCGGCAATTCGATCCTCGCCATCCGCCTGATAGCCGCACTCCAGGACGAGTACGAGATCAGCCTTCCGGTCCGCGTGGTCTTCGAGCACCCGACCGTCGCCGGACAGGCCAAAGCGGTGGAGGACGCCATCCGCGCCGAGATCCACCAGCTCAGCGAGGACTCCCGCTTCGGTACGGAGTTCGCCACTGCGCGAGACGAGGAGCACCAGGCATGAGCATCGACCAGACGGGCGAGCCGGCGACCGAGGCCGGCACAGACATCGAGGCGCTGCTGCGCCGCCGCCTGGCGGGGCGCAGGGGTTCCCGCCGGGGACGCCCCGCCATCGCTCGCGCGGACCGCTCCCTTCCGCTGCGGCTCTCGCACGGCCAGCAGCAGATGTGGTTCCTCAACCGGCTGGAGCCGGAGAGCACCGAGTACCTCGTGCCGCTGGTGCTGCGGCTGCGCGGCCGACTGGACCCGGCGGCGCTGGAGCGGGCCTTCGACGAGGTGTGCGCGCGCCACGAGATCCTGCGCACCCGGTACGCGATGGACGGTGACGAGCCGGTGCAGATCATCGACGAGCCCGGCCCCCTGGGGCTCGGACTCCTCGGCGCGCCGGGCTCGCTCTCACCGGACGGGCGGGAGAGCTGGGCCCGGGACGCCGTTCGCCGGGCCCTGGACGTGCCGTTCGACCTGGCGGAGGAGTGGCCGGTCCGCGGCACATTGCTGCGGCTCGCCGAGGACGACCACGTACTCGTCGTGGTCTTTCACCACATCGCGTGCGACGCCTGGTCCACCCGGGTGTTCGGCGGTGAGCTGTCCACCCTGTACACGGCGCACACGCAGGGCGTCAGCGCCGCGCTGCCCGCCCCCTCACTCCAGTACGCCGACTACGCCGCCTGGCAGCGCGAGCGGCTGACCGGCGGCCGGCTGGAGAAGCAGCTCGCCCACTGGCGCACCCGGCTCGCCGGGGTCGAGCCGGTCGAGGTGCCCACCGACCGGCCACGCCCCACTGTCCGCGACTCCAGGGGCGCGGACGTGTCGTGCCCGCTGACCGACGGCGTCGCGGACCTGGTCAGGGAACTCGCGCTCACGTCCGACACCACGCCGTTCACGGTGCTGCTGACCGCCTTCCAGGTGCTGGTGTCCCGGTACACGGGCCGCACCGACGTGCCCGTCGGCACCGTGGTCTCCGGCCGGGTCCGTCCGGAGCTCCAGGGGATGATGGGCTACGGCATCAACAGCCTGGTGATGCGGGCGCGTTGGGCGGACGGCGCGAGCTTCGGCGACCTGCTGGCCGAGGGCCGCGCCACGGTGCTGGACGCCTTCGACCACCAGGAGGTCCCGTTCGCGCGGCTGGTGGACGAACTGCAGCCGCAGCGCGACCTCTCCCGCACCCCGCTGTACCAGGTGGGATTCACCCTGCACGAGTGGCGCTACGACGCCTTCGAGCTGCCCGGACTGCGCACGGAACCGTTCCTGTTGAGCGACGGCGTCGCCAAGTGCGAGCTGACTCTCCAGGTCCAGGAACGGCCGGACGGCGGCTTCGACGCTCAACTCCAGTACGCCACCGCCTTGTTCGACGAAGCGACCGCCCGCCGGATGGCCCGCCACTTCGCGCTGCTGCTCGACGACGCGGTGCACCGCCCCGGCGTGCCGGTCTCCGCGCTGGAGTTCCTGGACGAGGCCGAACGGTCCGCGGCCGCGGAGTCGTTCACCGAGGACCGTCAGGTTCCGGTCACGGCCTGTGTCCACGAGTTGTTCGAGGCGCGGGTGGCGGCGAGCCCGGACGCGATCGCGGTACGGGCGGGCACGTCCGTCCTCACCTACCGGGAGCTGAACGAGAGGGCCAACCGCATTGCCCATCGGCTGCGGGCGTTGGGCGCGGCTCCGGAACGTCTCATCGGGATCTGCCTGGACCGCGGCCCCGACCTCATCCCCACGATCCTCGGCATCCTCAAGTCGGGTGCCGGCTATCTTCCCCTGGACCCGGCCAACCCCACCGAACGCCTCGGCCACATCGTCTCCGACGCACAGGCCCACCTCGTCATCACCAGCACCGCTCTCGCCCCCCGGCTGGAAGGGATCCACGACGGCCGCCTACTCGTCCTGGACGGCGCCGACGCCGCCGCGGTGGCCGCCGAACCAGTCAGCAACCCCGCCCCCGTCGCCACACCCGAGAACCTGATCTACACCATCTACACCTCGGGCTCCACCGGCCGACCCAAGGGTGTCGCACTCACCCACACCAACGTCGTACGGCTGATGACCACCGCCCAGGAGCACTACGCCTTCGACACCTCCGACGTATGGTCCATGGCCCACTCCTACGCCTTCGACGTATCGGTGTTCGAGATGTGGGGCGCGCTGCTCCACGGCGGATCACTGATCGTCGTCCCGCAGGACACCACCCGCTCCCCGGACGACTTCCTCGACCTGCTCGTACGGGAACACGTCACCGTCCTCAGCCAGACCCCCACCGCCTTCCGCGGCCTGGTCTCCGCAGCCGCCGACAACGACCCCCGCATCCACCAACTCGCCCTGCGTGCGGTCGTGTTCGCCGGGGAGAAGATCGAAGTGGCCGCGCTGGAGCCGTGGACCGAGCAGATGGGTCTTGAGCGGCCCGCGCTGGTCAACATGTACGGGATCACCGAGACCACCGTGCACAGCACCTTCTACCGTGTGGCCTCCGAGGACCTGGACCGGCTGGCGCCGAACCGGATCGGCCGGCCGCTGAGCGACCTGCGGATCCGGCTGCTGGACGCGCGGGGGCGGCTGGTGCCGGTCGGGGTGCCGGGGGAGATCCATGTCGCCGGTCCCGGGGTCGCGCGCGGCTATCTCAACCGGCCTGATCTGACCGCTGACCGTTTCGTGCCCGACCCCTTCGGGCCCGCCGGCTCACGGATGTACCGCAGCGGGGACCTGGCCCGCCGCCGACCCGACGGCAGCCTCGAATTCCTCGGCCGCATCGACCACCAGGTCAAAATCCGCGGCTACCGCATCGAACTCGGCGAGGTGTCCACAGCGCTGGCCGCCCTGCCCGGTGTGCGGCAGGCCGTGGTCGTGGTACGGGAGGACACCCCCGGCGACCGCCGGCTGACCGGCTATGTCGTGCCCGAGGAAGACGTCGAGCCGGATGTGCGGGAGCTGCGTGCCGCGGTGTCCCGTGCCCTGCCCGAGTACATGGTGCCCGCCGCCCTCGTGGTGCTCGACGCCGTTCCGCTGACCCCCAACGGCAAGCTGGACCAGGCGGCGCTGCCCGCCCCCGGAACGCAGGCCGCCGGGACCACCGACTCGACCGCCCCCCGCACTCCGGTGGAGGAGCAGGTCGCCGCCGTATGGGCCGCCGTGCTCGGCTCGGAACGGCTCGGGGTGCACGCCGACTTCTTCGAACTGGGCGGCGACTCGATCCGGGCCGTGGCCCTGGTGGGCTCCCTGCGCGCGGCCGGATTCGACATCGCCGTACGGGACGTCTTCGGGCACCGCACGGTCGCCCGCATGGCGGAACTGATCACGGGCCGGCCCGCGGTGGCGGCCGAGCACCGGGTACGGCCCTTCGAGCTGGTCACCGATCAAGACCGGGCGCTGCTGCCCGCCGGCGTCACGGACGCCTACCCGTTGTCGCAGAACCAGCTCGGCATGCTCATCGAGATGCTGACCGGCGAGGACGGCCGCAACGTCTACCACAACGTCACCGCCTTCCGGATCCGGGACGCCGAGCCCTACGCCCCCGAGGCGATGGCCGAGGCGGCGCGGACGGTCACCGGCCGCCACGAGGTGCTGCGCACCTCCATGCATCTGTCGGAGTTCTCCCGCCCGCTCCAGCTGGTGCACCAGTCGGCCGAGCTCCCGGTCGGTGCCGAGGATCTCACCGGCCGGGACGAGGCTGAGGTACGGGCGGAACTGCGGGCGCACAGCGACCGGGAGCGCGCCCGGCTGTTCGATCTGACCCGTCCGCCGCTGATGCGGTTCTTCGTCCATGAGACGGGTGACGGCGGCTGGTGGCTGTCGGTCACCGAATGCCATCCGCTGTTGGAGGGGTGGAGCCATCACTCGCTGCTGATGGAACTGCTCCGCGTCTACCGCGCGGTGCGCGACGGCCGTGCCGTGGAGCCCTATGAGGCGCCCGGGCTCCGTTTCGCCGACTTCGTGGCGGGGGAACTGACCGCGATCGAGTCGGCGGAGGACCGCGCCTACTGGAAGTCGGTCGTCACCGAGCACCCGTCGTTCACGCTTCCGGACGCCTGGCGCGGTACGAGGAGCGCGTCCGGGGGCACGGTGCAGCGGGCCACCCGCTGGGCGGACCTGGAGCCCGCGCTGCGCGCGCTCGCCGTTCGCGCCGGCGCATCGCTGAAGAGTGTGCTGACCGCCGCGCATCTCGCGGTGCTGAGCCGGCTCACCGACGAGGAGTCCTTCCACTCGGGGCTCGTCTGCGACGCCCGCCCCGAGGTGGCCGGCGCCGACCGGGTGTACGGCATGTATCTGAACACGGTGCCCTTCGTCATGGACAGGACCGCCGCCACCTGGCAGGAGCTGGTGCGGCAGGTGTTCGACCGTGAGGCCGGGCTGTGGGCCCACCGGCGTTACCCGCTGCCCGCGATCCAGAGCGAGTTCAGTGGCGGTGGGCGGCTGCTGGACGTCTACTTCAACTATCAGGACTTCCGGCAGGTCGACGGGGAGTTCGTCGACCACACGGAGGGGTTCGACGACAGCCCCACCGAGTTCCCGCTGACGGTCTCCTCCCGGTCCGGCCACATCATCCTGACCGCCGCCCCGCACGCTCTGTCCGACGCCGCGCTGGACCGCGTCTCGGCCCTGTACCGGTCGGTTCTGGAGGCCATGGCCGCCGACCCGGGCGGCGACGCCCGTGCCGCCCTCCTGCCCGAGGAGGAGCGTGCGCTGCTGCTCGGCGACTGGGCCGTACGGGCCGGGGAGCCGAGGAGCACCCCCGTGCCGCGGCTGATCGAGCGCACCGCCGCCAAGGTCCCCGGAGCCCCCGCGGTGGTGGCCGCCGATGTGACGCTCAGTCACCGCGAGCTGGACGAGCGGGCCAACCGGATCGCGCATGAACTGCGTGCGCTCGGCGTCGGCCCCGAGACGGTCGTGGCGGTGCTGCTCGACCGCACTCCCGAGCTGCTGCCCACGCTGCTCGGAGTCTGGAAGGCGGGCGCCGCCTATGTGCCCATGGACACCTCCTGGCCCGCGGCGCGGTTGCGGGCCGTGACCGCGGACGCCTCGGCGCCCGTACTGGTGACGGTGTCGGACCACGCGGGGACGGCGGCGGAGGTGTTCGCCGGTCCGGTGCTGTACGCCGATCTGCTGACCGAGGGTCGTGCCGAACCGCCGGCGGTGGACATCGATCCGGACACCCTCGCGTACGTCATCTACACCTCCGGTTCGACCGGCCGCCCGAAGGGCGTGCAGATATCGCACCGCAACCTGGCCGGCTATCTGAGCTGGGCCGTCGACGACTACCTCGCGGGCGGTACGGCCGCCTCCTGCGACGCGCCGCTGTTCTCCTCGGTGGCCTTCGACCTGGTGGTGCCGACGCTGTACGCCCCGCTGCTGGCGGGTGGCGCGGTGCGGCTCTTCGGCTCGGGCCGCGACCTGTCGGAGCTGGGCGGCTGGCTCGCCGACAACGGGCCCTACGGTTTTGTGAAGCTGACACCGGGTCACCTGGAGATGCTGACCCACCAGGTGCCCGCCGAGCGGGCGACGGGGCTGGCTCCGGTGCTCGTGGTGGGCGGCGAGGCGCTCCTCGCCCGGACCGCCGGGCACTGGGCGGCGGCCCTGGGCGGCGCGCGTGTCGTCAACGAATACGGGCCCACCGAGATCACCGTCGGCAACAGTGTGTTCGACGTGCGGGACGACGGCGCCCTGGAGGCTGCCGAGGTGGTGCCGATCGGCGGACCGGTCCCCGGTACGTCGATGTATGTCCTGGACGCCCGGATGCAGCCGGTGCCGGCGGGTGTGACCGGTGAGCTGTACATCGGCGGCGCGGGCGTGGCCCGCGGCTACGCGGGCCGGCCGGACGCCACCGCCGAACGTTTCGTCCCCGACCCCTACGGAGCGGCCGGGAGCCGGCTGTACCGGACCGGCGATGTCGCCCGGGTGCTGCCGGGCGGGATCGTGGACTTCCTCGGGCGTGCCGACGACCAGGTGAAGGTGCGCGGCTACCGGGTGGAACCCGGCGAGATCGACGCGGTGCTGGGCGAGTACCCGGCAGTCGTCGAAGCCCGGACCGTGGTCCGCGAGGACGCGCCGGGCGAGCGGCGTCTCGTCGCGTACGTGGTGCCCGCGGACGTCGAGGGCCCCGGTGTCGAGGGCCCCGGTGTCAAGGGCCTCGGTGTCGAGGGCCCCCGTGTCGACGCCGCCGCCGTGGCCGCCCACTGCGCCGCGCGGCTGCCCGAATACATGGTGCCGTCCGCCTTCGTCGCTCTCGCGGCGCTGCCGCTGACCGCCAACGGCAAGCTGGACCGGCGCGCGCTGCCGGTGCCCGCCGACGACGGACACCGCACAGCGTTCGTCGCGCCGCGCACGGAGACGGAGGAGCGGGTCGCCGCGGTGTGGCGGACCGCGCTGGGTGTGGAGCGGGTCGGCGTCGAGGACGGCTTCTTCGAACTGGGCGGCGACTCGATCCGGGCCGTGGGCCTGGTCGGAGTGCTGCGCGCCGCCGGATACGACGTCACGGTGCGGGACGTCTTCGAGTGCCGTACGGTGGCCCGGCTCTGCGAGCGGCTCACCGGCCGTCCCGCGCCCGCGTCCGCGCCGGCCCCGGTCCTCCCGTTCTCGCTGCTGTCCGACGCCGACCGGCAGGCGCTGCCGGCCGGGCTGTTGGACGCCTACCCCCTGTCGCAGAACCAGCTCGGCATGCTGGTGGAGAACCTGACCGACGACAGCCGGGAGGCCTACCACGACCTCACCTCCTTCCTGCTGCGTGACGAGCGCCCGTTCGACTTCGGCGTGTTCGAGGAGTCCCTGCGGACGGTCACGGCACGCCACGACATCCTGCGCACGTCGGTCGACCTCACCGGCTACGGCGTACCCCTCCAACTGGTGCACGCCGAACCGGCCGTGCCCTGCGGGTGGACAGATCTGCGCGGCCTGGACGACGACGGACAGCGCCGGATCCTGGAGACCTTCACCGCGCGGGAGCGGGGACGCCCCTTCGACCTGGAGTCCGACGCCCCGCTGCTGCGGATCCACGTCCATGTGCAGCGCGACGACTCCTGGCGGTGCTCCTTCACCAAGAGCCACGCGGTGCTGGAGGGCTGGAGCTACCACACACTGCTCGCCGAGCTCGTGGAGACGTACCGGACGCTGCGCGACGGCGCCCCGGCGGGGCCGTACGAGGCCCCCGCGCTGCGCTACGCCGACGCCGTCGCGGCCGAACTGGCCGCGCTGAACTCGCCCGCGGACCAGGCGTACTGGGCCTCCGTGGTGCGGGACCGCACCGGTTTCCGCCTGCCGGAGGCCTGGCGCGGGGACGCGGGCGCGCCCGTGGAGCGGATCGGCGCCGGATTCTCGTACGCCGATCTGGAGCCCCGGCTGCGGTCACTGGCGGCCGAGGCAGGGGTGCCGTTGAAGAGTGTGCTGTTCGCGGCGCACCTGACGGTCCTGGCCAGGCTCACCGACGAGCCGGAGTTCCTCACCGGACTGGTGGGGCACACCCGCCCGGAGCTCCCCGGTGCCGACCGGCTGCTCGGGATGTACCTGAACACGCTGCCCTTCGGCTACGGGGAGGCCGCCCGCTCCGCCCGCACCTGGGGCGAGCTGGCGCGGGAGGTGTTCGCCGGGGAGACCGAGGCGTGGCCGCACCGCCACTACCCGATGCCGGCGATCCAGAGCGCGTTCGGCTCGGGACGGCGGCTGGTGGAAGTGCTGTTCAGCCATCTGGACTTCGGCGCGGCCGGACACGACTCGGCGGAGGACGAGGGCAACGGCATCAACAGCAGCTCGACCGAGTTCGCGCTGTGGATCACCACCCTCGGCGGCGTGCTGAGTCTGCGCTCCGACTCGCGCGCTCTGACGCGGACGGGCGCGGAGCGGATGGCCGCGATGTACCGGTCGGCGCTGGAGGCGATGGCCGCGGACGGTCCCGACGGAGACGCGCGCGGGCACCGGCTGCCGGAAGCCGAGTACGAGACGGTGGTCCGCGGGTGGAGCGGCGTCGCGCGTGCCGAGAGCGAGAGCGCGCCGGTCACCACCGTGCACGGTGAGTTCGAGGCGCGGGCCGCCGCCGCCCCCGAAGCGGTGGCGCTGACCGCCGCGGACGGCACGGTGTGGTCGTACGCCGAACTGGACGCCCGGGCCACGTCGGTGGCGGACGCGCTCTTGGCCGCGGGGGTCACCCCCGGCGCGGTGGTCGGAGTCTGCCTGGACCGCTCGGCGACGCTGGTCGCGGCGCTGCTCGGAGTACTGAAGGCGGGTGCGGCGTATCTGCCGCTCGACCCGGAGTACCCGGCGGGCCGGCTCACCTTCATGGCCGACGACGCGGCCGCGGCAGCGCTCGTCACGACGGATGCCCTGACCGACCGGCTGTCCGGCTGGAGCGGCCCCGTGGTCCACGCCGACCGTGCCGACGCCCTGCCACGGGCGGCGCGTCCCGGTGTGCCGGTGACCGCCGAGGACCTGGCGTACGTCATGTATACGTCCGGTTCGACGGGTGCGCCCAAGGGTGTCGCCGTGCCGCACCGGGCCGTGGTACGCCTGGTCAGGGAGGCCGGCTATCTGCGGCTGGGCCCGGAGACCCGGTTCGCGCACGCGAGTTCCGTCTCCTTCGACGCCGCCACCCTGGAACTGTGGGGTCCGCTGCTCAGCGGCGGCCGGATCGTCGTCCTCGAACGCGAGTCCGTACTCCAGCCGGAGGCGCTGGCCGCCGCACTGCGCGAGAACGCCGTGACCCATCTCTGGCAGACGGCCTCGCTGTTCAACCACACCGTGGCCACGGTCCCGGATGCCGTCGCGAGCGTCGGCACCGTACTCGTCGGCGGTGAGGCCCTGGACCCGGTGACGATACGCAGAGTGCTGGCCCAGGGCGCGCCCGGCCGACTCCTCAACGGCTACGGCCCGACCGAGAACACCACCTTCTCCACCTGGCACCTCGTCGACCAGCTGGCCCAGGACGCGGTGTCGGTGCCCATCGGCACCCCCGTCCCGCGCAGCCGGGCCCATGTGGTGGACGCGGCGCTGCGGCCGGTGGCCGTCGGGGTTCCGGGCGAACTGCTGGTGGGCGGTCCGGGGCTGGCCCACGGATACCGGGGCCGCCCCGCTCTGACCGCCGACCGTTTCGTGCCCGACCCCTGGGGCCCGGCGGGCTCCCGGCTCTACCGGACCGGCGACCTGGTGCGCTGGCTGCCGGACGGCGGCCTGGAGTACCTGGGACGCGCCGACCAGCAGGTCAAGCTGCGCGGCTATCGCATCGAACCCGGCGAGATCGAGGCCCGGCTCACCGCGCACGACGACGTGGCGCAGGCCCGGGTGGTGGTCCGCGAGGACGACCGGGGCGAACGACTGCTCGTGGCGTACGCCGTGCCCGTCGGAGCCCGGCCACTGCCCGCGCCCGCCGCGCTGCTGGAGCACCTCGCGGAAGAGCTGCCCCCCTACATGCTGCCCGCCGCCTTCGTGGAACTGGTGCGGATCCCGCTGACGGCCAACGGAAAACTGGACCACCGGGCGCTGCCCGCCCCCACCGACTCCGACCGCGCCGCAGGCGCCGCCGGGGCCGTCACGGCACGCACCCCGGTGGAAACACGGCTCACGGAGATCTGGGCGACGGTGCTGGACCTGGACGTGGACCGCGCCGGAGTGGAGGAGTCCTTCTTCGACCTGGGCGGCGACTCGATCCGGGCGGTCGCGCTGGTCGGCGCGATCCGCGCGGCCGGCTTCGACATCTCGGTCAGGGACCTGTTCGAACGGCGCACGGTCGCGGCGCTCGCCGAGCTGATCACCGGCCGGCCGGCCCCCGCCGCGACGGACGAGCCGGTGAAGCCGTTCACGCTGCTCACCGACGAGGACCGGGGGCGGTTGCCGGCCGGACTCGACGACGCGTATCCGCTCACGCAGGTCCAGACCGGCATGCTCGTCGAGATGCTGGCCGAGGACGGCCGGGCCGCCTACCACCACGCCGCGACCTACCGGGTCCGCGACGCCGTGCCGTTCGACGAGGACGCGCTGCGCGCCGCGGTGACCACGGTGGCCGGCCGGCACGACATCCTGCGCACCTCGTTCGACCTGGCCGGCTGCTCGGTGCCGGTGCAGCTCGTGCACTCCCCGGACGAACTGACCGTCGCCGTGGCGGTGCACGCGCTGGACGGCACGGACGAAGACGCGCGCGCGGCCGAACTGGAGACCTTCCTGACCGCCGAGCGGGCCGCCGTCTTCGCCGTGGAGCCGGGGCGTCCGCTGTGGCGGGTGAGCGTCCACACAGAACCTCCGGCGGCCGCCGGGTCCGGCGGCTGGTGGCTGGGACTCACCCAGTCGCACGCGGTCACCGAGGGATGGAGCCAGCACGCGTTGCTGATGGAACTGGTGGAGACCTACCAGGCGCTCCGCGACGGCCGGCGGCCGACGGCTCCCGAAACCCCCGGTGTGCGGTTCGCCGACACCGTCCACGCCGAACTGGCCTCGCTGGCCTCGCCGGAGGACCGCGCCTTCTGGCACGCCACCGTCGCCGACCGTCCGCCGCTGGTGCTGCCCGCCGCATGGGCGGACTCCGGCGACGGGCCGGACACGGCGTACGACGTGCCGGTGCCCCTGCGGGATCTGGAGTCGCGGCTGCGCCTGCTCGCCTCCGCCTCCGGTGCCTCGTTCAAGAGCGTGCTGCTGGCGGCCCATCTGACGGTGCTGGGCAGGCTCACCGACGAGGCGTCCTTCCACACCGGGCTGATCTGTGACACCCGGCCCGAGGTGGTCGGCGCCGACCGGGTCTACGGCATGTACGTCAACACCCTGCCGTTCCCGCACGAACGGACCGCCCGCACCTGGCGGGACCTGGTGGCCCGGGTCTTCGCCCGCGAGGCGGAGATGTGGCCGCACCGCCGGTTCCCGCTGCCCGAGATCCAGCGGGAGGCGGGTGGCGAGCGCCTGATCGACGTGATCTTCAACTACCAGCACTTCCACGTGGTCGACGAGGACACGGTGGACGTGGCGACTGCGCTGGGCTCCGGCGCCACCGAGTTCGACCTGGAAGTCAACACCTCCGGCGCGGGTCTGAAGCTGAAGACCCACACCCGGGTCGTCTCCCGGGAGCGGGGTGCCGCCCTGGGGGCGATGTACCGCGCGGTCCTCGAGGCCATGGCGGACGACCCCGACGGGGATGCCCGCGAGGCCTTCCTGCCCGACGCGGACCGCGAGCGCCTCGCCGCCTGGACCCGGACGGAACGGGAGCCGGTGTGGGTGGCGCCGGAGGAGGAGTTCGCCCGCTGGGCGGCACTCCACCCCGGCCGTCCCGCCCTGGTCGCGGACAACGGTGAGTTCCTCACCTACGGCGAGGCCGACACCCGGGCCGACCGGCTCGCCCGTCGGCTGCGGGCGGCCGGCGTCGGCCCCGACACGGTGGTGGGGCTCTGCGCCGACCGCTCACCGCGCACGGTGCTGGCCGTCCTGGCGGTGCTCAAGGCGGGCGGCGCCTATCTGCCGCTCGACCCCGAATACCCGCCGGAGCGGCTGGCGTTCCTGGCCGAGGACGCCGGTGTCCGGGTGCTGCTCACCGAACGGCGGCTGACCGGACTGCTCGACGCGGCGCTGGCCGGACTGCCCGGGGGGCCGCCGCGGACCGTCCTGCTCGACGAACCCGGCACATCCCTGGACGCCGGGGAACAGGCGGAGCCGCCCGTCACCGGCCCGCTCCCGGCCGCCGGTCCCGAGAACCTCGCCTACGTCCTCTACACCTCGGGTTCCACGGGCCGCCCCAAGGGTGTCCTCGTACACCGGCGCGGGATGGGCAACCACCTGCTGGCCAAGATCGAGGACCTGGCGCTGACGGAGTCGGACCGTGTGGTGCACAACGCGCCGCTCTCCTTCGACATCTCCGTGTGGCAGATGCTCGCCCCGCTCACCGTCGGCGCTCAGGTACGCGTCGTCGACCGGGACAGCGCGGGCGACCCGCTGGAACTGTTCCCGCGCGCCTGCGCGGAACGCGCAACGGTGCTGGAAGTGGTGCCCTCGCTGCTCCGGGCGGCGCTTGACGCCTGGGCCACCGGCGCCCTCACCCGCACGCTGCCGGAGCTGCGCTGGATGGTGGTGACCGGGGAGGCGTTGCCGCCCGACCTGTGCCGCCGCTGGTTCGAACGGTTCCCGCTGGTGCCGATGGTCAACGCCTACGGTCCCACCGAGTGCTCCGACGACGTCACCCACGCGCTTCTCGACCGGGCCGGCCCGGCCGGGCGGACCCGAGTCACCATCGGCCGCCCGGTGCGCAACACCCGGCTGCACGTGCTGGACGAGCGGCTGCGGCGCGTACCCGTGGGCGCGCCCGGCGAGTTGTACGTGGCCGGGGACGGAGTCGCCCGCGGCTACGGCGGCCGGCCGGCGCTGACCGCGGAACGTTTCCTGCCCGACCCGATCGGCCCGCCCGGGTCCCGGCTGTACCGCACCGGTGACGTGGCGGCCTGGAACGCCGACGGCGGCCTGGAGTTCCTGGGCCGGGTCGACCACCAGGTCAAGCTCCGCGGGGTGCGGATGGAACTCGGCGAGATCGAGAACGCGCTGACCGACCGGCCGGACGTCTCCGCGGCGGCCGTGCTGGTACGGGAGGACGTCCCCGGCGTCCAGCGTCTGGTGGCCTATCTGGTGCCCGCCGCGTCGGCCACGGGTGAACAGGCACCCGCGGCCGACCCCGCGGCGATCCGCGAAGAACTGGGCCGGTTGCTGCCCGCCGCCATGGTGCCGTCCGCGCTGGTGATCCTCGGCGAACTGCCGCTGACCCCCAACGGGAAGATCGACCGCAAGGCGCTCCCCGCCCCGGCGTCCGCGCTGGACAACCGTGCGCGGACCGCTCCGCGGACCGCGGCCGAGGCGGCCGTCGCCGAGGTCTGGTCGCGGGTGCTGGAGGTGGCGGAACTCGGCGTCGAGGACGACTTCTTCGAGTCGGGCGGCGACTCCCTCCGCGCCGTGGCCGTGGTCGGCGCGCTGCGCGGCAAGGGCCTGCGGGCGTCGGTACGGGACCTGTTCCGGCACCGCACCGTGGCCGCGCTCACCGCGGCGCTGGACGGGCGAACGGCCGGGACCGGCGCCGGAGAAGCCCCCGAGCCGGCCGCGACAGCGGTCCCGGTGGCGCCGTTCGCGTTGATCGACGCCGCGGACCGCGCCACCCTCCCCGAGGACGCGACCGACGCCTACCCCCTCTCACAGGTGCAACTGGCCATGATCGGGGAGCAACTCGCCGACGACGGCCGGGGCGCCTACCACACCGTGGTCTCGCTGCGGATCCACGACGACGGTCCGTTCTCGGAGACAGCCCTGCGTCGGGCGGTACAGGAGATCACCGCACGGCACGAGGTGCTGCGCACCTCCGCCCGGGTCACCGGGCACCGGGTGCCGATGCAGGTGGTGCACGCCACCGCCGAGGTCCCGGTCGCCGTCCACGATCTGCGCTCGGCGGACCGCGCCGGACTGGAGCGGGAGTTCCGTGCCTTCGTCGCCGCCCAGCGCTCGGATCTGTTCGAGCTGGGCGCGGCCCCGCTGCTGCGGGTCTTCGCCCACCGCGAGAGCGAGCGCACCTGGTGGCTGACCTTCACCCAGTCCCACGTGATTCTCGAGGGATGGAGCCAGCACACCCTCCAGATGGAGCTGCTGGACGCCTACCGGGAGGCCCGCGACACCGGCCGGATCTCCGCGTACCAGGCACCGTCCGTACGGTTCGCGGATGTGCTCGCCGGTGAACTTGCGGCCCTGACATCGGCGGAGGACCGCGCCTTCTGGGAGCGGATCGTCACCGGCCATACGCCCCTGACACCGCCCGCACCGTGGGCGGGCGACCCGGCCCTCCCGCGCGAGAGCTATGGCGTGCGCGTCGAACTGGACGGCCTGGCCCCGACGCTGCGGGCCCGGGCGAAGGAAGCCGGGGTGCCGTTCAAGACGGTGATGCTGGCCGCGCACTTGAAGGTGATGAGCCAGCTCACCGAATCCGAGGCCTTCCACACCGGAGTCGTCTTCCACACCCGGCCGGAGGCGCCCGGTGCCGAACGGCTGGTCGGAATGCTGCTCAACACGCTGCCGTTCCCGTATGACCGCACCGCCCGCACCTGGGACGAACTGCTGCGCCAGGTGTTCGAGCGGGAGACGGAGATCTGGGGGCACCGCGCCTATCCGCTGCCGGCCATCCAGCGGGAGTGGGGTGGCGGCCGCCGTCTGCTCGACATCCACTTCAACTATGTGGACTTCCACCAGGTCGACAGGGGCCGGGTGGACGCCGGAGCAGGGGTCAGTGAGGCGCCGACCGAGTTCGGGCTGTCCGTGCAGGTGCACGGCGACCGCTGGATCGGGCTGCACTCGGACACCCATCTGCTGAGCCGGGCCGACGCGGACCGGATGGCCGCCATGTACCGCTCGGTGCTGGAAGCCATCGCACACGGACTCGACGGGGACGCCCGCGCGGTGCACCTGCCCGGGGGCGAGCTGGAGCAGTTGCTCGGCAGCGCGGCGAGCGGGGCGGCGGCCGGCGAGCCGGTCACGGCCTGTGTGCACGAGTTGTTCGAGGCGCGGGTGGCGGCGAGCCCGGACACCGTCGCGGTACGAGCGGGCACGTCCCACCTCACCTACCGCGAACTGAACGAACACGCCAACCGCATCGCACACCACCTACGCACCCTCGCCACCACCCCCGAACACCTCATCGGCGTCTGCCTCGACCGCGGACCCGACCTCATCCCCACCCTCCTCGGCATCCTCAAAGCAGGCGCCGCCTACCTCCCCCTCGACCCCGCCAACCCCACCGAACGCCTCGGCCACATCGTCACCGACGCACAGGCCCACCTCGTCATCACCACCACCACACTCGCGAACAAGCTCAACACCATCTACAACGGCCCCCTGCTCATCCTCGACGGCCCCGACGCCGCAGCCCTGGCCTCCGCCCCCACCCACAACCCCGCACCCGTCGCCACACCCGAGAACCTGATCTACACCATCTACACCTCGGGCTCCACCGGCCGACCCAAGGGTGTCGCACTCACCCACACCAACGTCGTACGGCTGATGACCACCGCCCAGGAGCACTACGCCTTCGACACCTCCGACGTATGGTCCATGGCCCACTCCTACGCCTTCGACGTATCGGTGTTCGAGATGTGGGGCGCCCTGCTCCACGGCGGATCACTGATCGTCGTCCCGCAGGACACCACCCGCTCCCCGGACGACTTCCTCGACCTGCTCATCCGCGAACACGTCACCGTCCTCAGCCAGACCCCCACCGCCTTCCGCGGCCTGGTCTCCGCAGCCGCCGACAACGACCCCCGCATCCACCAACTCGCCCTGCGTGCCGTCGTGTTCGCCGGCGAAAAACTCGAGACCACCGCACTGACGCCATGGACCGACCGCATGGGACCGGAACAACCCGCCCTGGTCAACATGTACGGCATCACCGAAACCACCGTCCACAGCACCATCCACCAACTCACCGCGGAAGACCTCAACCCGCAGACACCCAACCGGATCGGCCGACCACTGAGCGACCTGCGGATCCGGCTGCTGGACACCGCCGGACACCTGGTACCGACCGGAGTCCCCGGCGAAATCCACGTCGCGGGCCCCGGCATCGCCCGCGGCTACCTCAACCGCCCCGCCCTGACCGCCGACCGCTTCACACCCGACCCCCACGGCCCAGCCGGCTCACGCATGTACCGCAGCGGAGACCTCGCCCGCCGCCGACCCGACGGCAGCCTCGAATTCCTCGGCCGCATCGACCACCAGGTCAAAATCCGCGGCTACCGCATCGAACTCGGCGAGGTCCAGTCGGTGGTGCTGGAACACCCGGCGGTGCGTCAGGCCGTCGTCATCGCCCGCGAGGACCGGGCCGGTGATGTCCGGCTTGCGGCGTACTGGGTGCCCCAGGCGAGCGGCGACGCGGACGCGACCGCCCTGGCGGCGCACTGCGCGGGACGGCTGCCCGAGTACATGGTGCCGGCCGCCTTCACCCGGCTGGACGCCATTCCGCTCACCCCCAACGGCAAACTCGACCAGCGGGCCCTGCCCGCCCCGGACCGCACGGCAGTGGCGGCCTCCGCCGCGTACGCGGCCCCGGTCACGGACGAGGAGCGGAGGCTGGCGGCCGTCTGGGAGCAGGTGCTGGACATCGAACGGGTCGGGCGGGACGACGGGTTCTTCGCGCTCGGCGGTCACTCGATCCTGGTGCCCCAGGTCATCCTGGCCGCGCGGGAGACCGGAGTGCCGGTCACCGCTCTGATGCTGTACCAGCACCCCACGCTCGCCGCCCTGGCGGCGGCCGCGGCGGAACAGGCCGAGCAGTCCGCCGGGGCAGAGCAGGCCGAGCAGTCCGCCGGGAGGGAGCAGGCGCCGGAGCAACGGGCGGTGACACCGGGTTCCGCCCGCGGGGGCGCCGCTCGCGCACCGCGACGCGAAGCCGTGTCCGAGGCCATGGCGGCGCACGCCGTCCCCGGCGCCGCGGTGGCCGTCCTTCGGGACGGCGAGGTCGCCGACGTCGAGACCTACGGCACCCTGCGGGCCGGAGGAACGCAGGCCGTCACCTCCGACACCCTGTTCCGGGTCGGTTCCGCCTCGAAGTTCGTGACCGCGCTCGGGGTGCTGCGGCTCGCCGACGCCGGCGCGTTCTCGCTGGACGAGGACGTCAACACCCTGCTCACCACCTGGCGGGTCCCCGGGGAGGACACCGACGTCCCGGTCACCGCACGCGCGCTGCTGGGCCATCTGTCGGGTCTCACCCCGTACGCCGGGGAGCCCCGCCGGCCGCTGCTGCGGGTACTGCGGCACCACGTGCGCCGGGAGTTCGTGCCCGGGCAGGTCTTCCGCAACGCCAACGTCCACTACGCGGTGCTCCAGCAACTGGTCGCTGACGTGACGGGCGAGGCGTTCGGCGCGGCCATGCGCCGGACCGTGCTGGAGCCGCTGGGAATGGACAGCAGCGGATACGAGCTCCGGTTCCCGCGGACCGCGGGCCTCCCCGTCGCCCTGGGCCACCACGACGACGGCACCCCCCTGGCCGACGGCTGGCTGCCCCGTACGGACGTGGCCGCGGCCGGGCTGTGGACCACCGCCGCCGACCTCGGCACCGCCCTGCTGGCGCTGCGGCGCTCGTACCACGGGCTGTCCGGCGCCCTGCTCGGCAAGGACACCGCCGGGGCCATGCTCACCGCGCACCGGGACACCCTCTACGGGCTCGGCACCCTGGTCGACTCCACCGGCCCGGAGCGCGAGTACGGGCACGGCGGCTCCGTCACCGGCTACCGCGCCATGGCCACAGCCCGCCTCCAGGAAGGCTCCGGGCTGGTTGTGCTGACCAACTCCGACGCCGGACAGCACGTCGTCACGGCACATCCGGACCTCACCGGGCGACGCGCCTGAGCCCGGCCCGGCCGACGTGCGATCACACGCCGGCCGGGCCGGGCCCCGCCGGACTCTCCACTCAACCACCCGACTTGGAGCGCACTGTGTCAGTCAGGCACCTGATCTCACTCGACGACCTCACCGGCCCGGAGCTGTACGCGGTCGTGGAGCGCGGCGCGGCCTTCGCGGCCGGAACCGCCGCCCACGCCCGCCCCCTGAGCGGTCTGATCGCCGGCGTGTACTTCCGCAGGACATCGACCCGTACCCGTACCGCGTTCTCCGCGGGCACCCTCCGCCTCGGGGGGCAGATCGTCACCTACGGACCCGACGACCTCCAGCTGAACACCGGGGAGACGACCGAGGACACAGGCCGGGTCTTCGCCGGGATGCTGGACCTGCTCGTCGCCAGAACCGCGGGCGACGAGGCCGAGTTCCGCGGCTGGGCCGCCCAGTCACGGATGCCGGTCGTCAACGCGATGAGCGCCGCGGAGCACCCCACCCAGGGACTCACCGACCTCACCACCCTGCTCGGCCACTTCGGACGGGTGGCGGGCCTGCGGCTGCTGTACGTCGGGGAGGGCAACAACACGGCCGCCGCGCTGGCGCTGGGCCTGACCCGCTACCCGGGAACACTGCTGGAACTGCGCACCCCGCCCGGCTACGGGCTGACGGAGGACATCCGCCGCCGGGCCCTCGCCCACGCGGCGGCGTCCGGCGCCACGCTCGTCGAGCGGCACGACATGAACGACCTCCCCTCCGGCATCGACGCCGTCTACACCTCACGCTGGCAGACCACCGGCAGCAGCAAGGCCGACCCCGGCTGGCGCACGGTGTTCGCGCCGTTCCAGGTGACGGCCTCGCTCTGGAAGAGCAGTCCCCGGGCGGTCTTCCTGCACGACCTGCCCGCGCACCGGGGCGAGGAGGTCACGGCGGAGGTGCTCGACGGGCCGCACAGCATCGCCTTCCAGCAGGCCGAGAACAAGATGCACAGTGCCATGGCAGTACTGGAGCACTGCGCGGCGAGCGTGACCCGCGCGCCCGCGGCCGCGCCGGCGCCCGAATCCGCCTCCGTCGGCCCCCGGTCGCGGGCCGGGGCGAACTCCGTCTTCACGCCCGTCGCCACGGCCGGGGCCGCGAGGGCTCCCGCCGGGGAGCGCGCCGCACGTAACGGGGTGCCGGCCGCATGACCGTCGTCGACACGGCCCCTGAGGCGTCCGCCGCCCCGCCGCCGCTGCGCCGCAACCGGAACTATCTGCTGCTGTGGACCGGCGCGGGTCTCTCACTGCTCGGTGTGCAGGCGGCACAGGCCGCGTATCCGCTGCTGATGATCTGGCAGGGCTCGGTGAGCGGCGCCGGGCTGGTCGGATTCGCCGCGCTGCTGCCGCAGTTGCTGCTGCAACTGCCGGCGGGGGCGCTGGTGGACCGCTGGGACCGGCGCCTGGTGATGATCGCCTGCGATGTGGCGGGCATCCTCGCGATGGGCAGCGTCGCCGCCGCCCTGGCACTCGGGCATCTGTCGGTGCCGCACGTGATGGCCGCCGCCTTCGTGGAGGGAACGGCGTTCCTCTTCTACCGGCTGTCCGAACGGGCCGCAGTACGCAACGTGGTGCACCCGGAGCATCTGGCCGCCGCGCTCTCCCGGAACGAGGCCCGCGGCCAGGCGGCGAGCCTGCTGGGCCAGCCGGCGGGCACGGTGCTGTTCTCCCTGACCCGCTGGCTGCCCTTCGGCGTCACCGCGTGCGCCCACCTCCTCGCGCTGGTGAGCCTGCTGCTGGTCCGCGGACGGCTCCAGGAAGAACGCGTGGCACCGCCGCGCGGCCTGCGTGCGGAGGTCGCGGAGGGCATCGCCTGGGTGTGGCGGCAGCGGTTCATGCGGGCCGCCGTCGCCCTGGTGGCGGGCAGCAACGTGCTGTTCCAGATCCTCAACCTGTCACTGGTGCTGATCTTCAAACAGGAGGGGCACTCCCCCGCCATGCTGGGCGTGCTCGGTGTGGCGGAGGGCATCGGCGGCGCGCTCGGAGCGCTCAGCGCCTCCTGGTGGCTGAGCCGACTCGCCCCCTCCACCGTGGTGATCGGGGCGTTCGCCCTGTGGGCGGTGCTCATGGCGCCCGTGGCCTTCGTCGGCGAACCGCTCGCGCTGGGCGGGCTGTGCGGGGCCATGGCCTTCGCCGGAGCGCTGATGAACGTCGGCGCGGGAGTGCACCAGATGCGGATCACACCGGACGAGATGCAGGGCCGGGTGAGCAGCGTGTTCATGCTCATGGCCTCCGGGATGAACTCCGCCGGGGCACTGCTGGGCGGACTGCTGCTGACCGTCCTGTCCACCTCCGCGACCGTCCTGGCCGCGTCCGGGGCGATGGCCCTGCTGGCGGTCGGCGCCGCGGTGAGCCCGGCGATCCGGTCGGCCGGACGGGACGACCTCAGCGCCGGCCAGGCAAAGACCACTCACGAGAACAACAAGGAAGAGGACGCGACCTCATGACGACCCCTCCGCTCACCGCCCCGGCCACGCCCACGTCCACGTCCACGTCCACGTCCACGTCCACGTCCACCGAGACGGCCACGCTCACCGCCCCCGCCACGCTCACCGAGACGGCTGCCCTCCCGCTCGTGATCGAGTACGACGGTACGCACGCCGGCGCCGCCGAGTTCGCCGCCGCCGAGCAGCCCCGGATCCGCCAGGCCCTGCGCGACCACGGCGCGGTCCTGCTGAGAGGTTTCCCGGTGGACGGCGTGGACGGCTTCGACGCCACCGTACGGGCGCTGTCCGGGACCCCGCTGACCTACTCCGAACGGTCCTCGCCGCGCTCGACGATCAAGGGCAACGTCTACACCTCGACCGACTATCCACCGGACGAGGAGATCTTCATCCACAACGAGAACTCCTACCAGTCGGCCTGGCCCCGGCTGCTGTACTTCTTCTGCGACCGCGAACCGGACACCCTCGGCGCCACCCCGCTCGCCGACGTCCGCCGGGTGTACGAGCTGATCGACCCGGCGGTCCGCGAGGAGTTCGTCCGCCGCCGCTGGATGGCGGTCCGCACCTTCCACCCCGGCTTCGGCATCCAGTGGGAGAGCGTCTTCAACACCGCGGACCGCTCCCAGGTGGAGCGGCACGCCGCGGCGAAGGACCTGCGGCTGGAGTGGAAGCCCGACGGCGGAATGCGGACGCGCGCGATACGGGACGCGGTGCACCGCCACCCCGAAACGGGCGAGCCGGTGTGGTTCAACCACATCACCTTCTTCCACCACACCACGCTCCCGGCCGAGGTGCGGGAGGGCCTGCTGGAGCTGTTCGGCGAGGAGGACCTGCCGAGCAACACGTACTACGGCGACGGCGGCCGTATCCCCGACGACGTGACGGACCATCTGCGGTCGTGCTACCGGCGGGCGACGGTCCGCTTCGACTGGCGGCACCACGACGTGCTGGTGGTGGACAACATGCTGGCCGGGCACGGTCGTGAGCCGTTCACCGGGCCACGCCGGATCGCCGTGGCGATGGCCGAGCCGTACTCGCCCGCCGGGACCCGCGCCCCGGCCTCGGAGGGCTGACCCGTGCAGGTACTCAAGAGCCCCGCGGCATCCGTCTGGTTCCGCACGTTCGTACCCCACAGCACAGCCCGGCTGCGGCTGTTCTGTTTCCCGCACGCGGGCGGCGGCGCGAGCGCCTTCCGGGAGCTCGCCGCCCTGGCGCCCCCGGAGATCGAGGTCACCGCCGTCCAGTACCCGGGGCGGCAGGACCGCTTCGGCGAACCGCCGCTCACCGAGATGTCCGCCATGGTCGGGGACATCGCCGGCGCGATGGAGACCTGGCTGGACCGGCCGGTCGCGTTCTTCGGACACAGCATGGGCGCCACCGTGGCCTTCGAGACGGCCCGGCTGCTGCGCCGCCGGTACCCGGCCGCCGTGACCCGGCTGTTCGCCTCCGCCCGCAAGGCTCCCCAGGTGGACCTCCGGGACCGGATGGTGTTCCCCGACGACACGACGGTGATGGAGTACGTACGAGGACTCGGAGGCATCGGCGCGGCCCTCCTGGAGGACGCCGACCTGCGGGAGCTGACCCTGCCCACCCTGCGCGGCGACTTCGCGCTCCTCGCGGGCTACCGCTTTGTGCCGGGGGCGCCGCTGACCTGCCCGCTCACTGTGATCAACGGAGCCGACGACGCCGCGTTCACCGAGCGCGACGCCCTGCTCTGGGCCCGTCACACCGCCGCCGGGACGGAGACGCACACCTTCCCCGGCGGCCACTTCTACCTCGAATCGCAGCCCCGCCGGCTGATGGAGTTCCTGGCGAGGCGGCTCGGCATCGACCCCGTTGGAGACACTCATGCCTGACACGCCGCCCTCCGTACGTCCGTCGCGGCTGCCGCTGTCCGCGGCCCAGACCGCGCTGTGGTTCGCCCACCAGCTCGACGAGACCGGCCGCCGTTACAACGTGGGCGAGTACCTCGTCATAGACGGACCGGTGGACCGGGCCCTCATGGAGCAGGCCTGGCACCTTCTGCTGCGGGAGACCGAGACACTGCGGGTGCGGACCATCGCCGAGGAGGCCGACGGGCTCTGGCAGTACCTCGACGACGAGCTGCCGCCGCTTCCCTACGTCGATCTCACCGGCGAGGCCGATCCGGAGGCCGCCGCGCTCGCCTGGATGCGGGCCGATCTGAACCGCCCCGTACGGCTGGACGAGGGCGGGCTGACCACCTTCGCCCTGATGAAGCTCGCCGAGGACCGGTTCCTCTACTCCCAGCGCTTCCACCACCTGGTCATCGACGGGGTGTCGTCCTGGCTCATCTCCCGGCGGGTGGCCGAGCTCTACACGAGCCTGGCGGAGGGCCGCGAACCGGAGCCCTGCGACTTCCGGCCGCTGGCCGAGGTGCTGGCGGAGGACGCGGAGTACCGGACCTCCGCCCAGGGCGAGCAGGACCGCGCGCACTGGGCGGAGCAACTCGCGTCCATGCCGTCGCCGGTACCGCTGCCCGGCACACCGCAGGGCACCCCCGGCCCGGCGGAACTGGCCGCCGGCGCACCCGCCTTCATCCGCACGACCCGGCGGCTGACACAGGAGCAGACCGACCGGCTCGCCGAGACGGCGCGCACGGCCCGCAGCCCCTGGCCGGTCCTGCTGATCGCCGCCACCGCCGCCTTCCTGTCCCGGATGACCGGGCAGCGCGATGTCGTCCTCGGCCTGCCGGTCACCGGCCGCACCGGAGCCGCGGCCCGCCGCACCCCGTGCTTCGCCTCCACGGTGCTCCCGCTGCACATCGAGGTCGACCCGGAACATGACCTCAGAGCGCTGGTGCGGCACACCTCCCGGCAGGTGCGGACCCTGGTGCGGCACCAGATGTGCCGGTACGAGGAACTGCGCCGCGAACTCGGCGTGACCGGTACCGACATGGGACTGATCGGACCGGTCCTCAACATCATGTCCTTCGACTACCGGTTGTCGTTCGCCGGGCACCGGGCGTCCGCGCACAACCTGTCGCTCGGCCCGGTCGACGGACTCGCCTTCGGCGTGTACGAGCGTGGAGACGGCCAGGGGCTGCGCATCGACGTGGACGCGGACCCCGAGCAGTACTCGGACGCCGATGTGGCGTCGTACCAGGACCGCTTCCTCGCCTTCCTCCAGGCGCTGCAGGACGACCCCGGGCAACCGGTCGGGGCCCTTCCGCTGGTGTCGGCCGAGGAACGGCGGACGCTGCTCACCGTGTGGAACGACACGGCCCGCGAGGTCGGACCGGCCACCATGGCCGCGCTCTTCGAGGCGCGGGCCGCCGAGAGCCCCGACCGGATCGCCGCCGCGGAGGACGGCCGCACCCTGACGTTCGCCGACCTGAACGCGGAGGCCAACCGGCTCGCCCGCCGGCTGATCGCGGCCGGGGTCGGTCCGGAGAAGACCGTCGCGCTGGTGCTGCCCCGCTCGGTGGACTGGCTGATCGCGCTGCTGGGTGTCACCAAGGCAGGGGGCGCCTATCTCTCCGTGGACGCCGGCTATCCGGCCGAGCGCATCGCCTACATGTTCGAGGACGCGCGTCCCGTGTGCGCGGTGACCACCACGGCCACCACGGCCGTCGTGCCCGGAGATGTCAGCCGGCTCGTCCTGGACGACCCGCGGACCCGTGCCGCGCTCGCGAGTCACGGAGACGCCGACCTGACGGACGCGGACCGGCTCGCCCCGCTTCGCCTGGAGCATTCCGCGTACCTCATCTACACCTCCGGCAGCACCGGGCGGCCCAAGGGAGTCCTCGTCACCCACCAGGGCCTGGCCAGCCTGGTCACGACCGAGCGGGAGAACATGGCGCTGCGGCCGGACAGCCGGGTGCTCCAGTTCGCCTCACCGAGCTTCGACGCCGCGACCTTCGAGGTGTGCGCGTCGGTGCTCAACGGCTGCCGTCTGGTCTTCGCCGACGCCGGACAACTGCTTCCCGGCGACGGACTGATCGATGTCGTCGCACGGCACGGCGTCACCCATCTCACCCTGCCGCCCGCCGCGCTCTCCGTACTCCCCGAAGGCTGCCTGCCCGGCGTCGAGACACTGCTGGTGGCGGGTGAGGCCTGCCCGCCCTCACTGGTCGGCCGCTGGTCGGGCACCCACCGGATGCTCAACGGCTACGGGCCCACCGAAACCACCGTGTGCACAACGATGAGCGAACCCCTGAGCGGGACGATCACCCCTCCTATCGGCCGGCCCATCGTCAACACCCGGGTGTACGTGCTCGACGAGGAGCTGCGGCCGGTGCCGCCCGGCGTCCCCGGGGAGCTGTACGCGGCGGGCGCCGGCCTGGCACGCGGCTACAAGGACCGGCCCGCTCTGACCGCCGACCGCTTCCTGCCGTGTCCCTTCGGCCCGCCCGGGGAGCGGATGTACCGCACCGGCGACCTGGTGCGGTGGCTGCCGGACGGAACGCTCGCCTATCACGGCCGCACCGACCACCAGGTGAAGATCCGCGGTCACCGCGTCGAACCCGGTGAGATCGAAAGCGTCCTCGCCGGCCACCTGGACGTGGCGCAGGCCGTGGTGGTCGCCCGCGAGGACCGGCCGGGCAGCCGCCGCCTCGTCGCGTACGCCGCCCCCGCGGCGGACGTGCCGGCCGGCCGGCTGAACGCGGCGGACCTGCGCGCCCATGTGGCGCGGACGCTGCCCGCGTACATGGTCCCCGCCATCGTCATGATCATGGAGGCGCTGCCCCTCACCCCGAACGGGAAGGTCGACCGGGCCGCGCTGCCCGCACCCGACTTCGCGGCGGAGGACACCGGCGGCCGTATCCCGGCCGGAGAGCGGGAGGAGATCCTGGCCGGCCTGTTCCAGGAGATCCTGGGCGTCGGACGGATGCCCGCCGAAGGGTCGTTCTTCGACCACGGCGGCGACAGCATCATGGCGATCCAGCTGGTGGCCCGGGCCCGCGAGCGTGGGCTGCGCTTCACCCCGGCGGATGTGTTCCGGCTGCGTACGGTCGCGGCACTGGCCGCCGCCGCGCGGACGGAGAGCCGTCCCGGCGAGGGCCCGACGGAACCCGACCGTGCCGCGCTCGGGCCGGTGGCACTGCCTCCCGTGGCCAGGGACTTCCTCGGCCGCGGCGCCTGGCGGCGCTTCCACCAGGCGGTGCCCGTCGCGCTGCCGGAGGGTGTGGACGGCGCACTGCTGCGGTCGGCTCTGCACGCCCTCATGGACCACCACGACGCCCTGCGGGCACGGCTGGAGACGGACACCGGCCGCCTGCTGGTCCCCCCGGCCGCTGCCACGGCCCGGGACCCGGAGCTGCTCGTACGGGTGGATGCCGCCGGACTCCACGGGGACGCGCTGGACGCCCTGGTGCACGACGCCGCCGAGCGCGCCCGGGACGGGCTCGACCCGGAGGCCGGGACCATGGTGCGTGCGGTCTGGTTCGACGCCGGTCCGGACCGCGCGAGCCGCCTGCTGCTGGCCATCCACCACCTGGTGGTCGACGGCGTGTCCTGGCGGATCCTGCTGCCCGATCTCCAGGCGGCGTACGAGGCCCTGGCCGCGGGCCGCACCCCGCAGCTGCCTCCGGTGGGGACCTCGTACCGCAGCTGGGCGAACCGGCTGGTGCGCCGGGCGGAGCAGGGACACTGGCGGGCCGAACTGCCCGCCTGGCAAGCGCTGTCCGATCTGCCGCAGCCCGTCCTCGGCAGCCGCCCGCCCGACCCGGCGACCGACACCGCGGCGACCACGCACCGGATCCGGGCGACCGTACCGGCGGCGGTCACAGCGGCGCTGCTGGGCCCGGCCCCCGCGGCCTTCCACGGCCAGGTGGACGACCTCCTGCTGACCGGGCTGGCGCTTGCCGTGACCGAGTGGCGGCGGCGTCGCTCGGAAGCGGCCCCCGACACCCCGGTCCTGATCGACCTGGAGCGGCACGGGCGCGGCAGCGGCGACACCGACGACGGTACCGATCTGACCCGTACGGTCGGCTGGTTCACCGCCGTCCACCCGGTGCGTCTCGCGCCCGGCACCGCCCAGTGGCCGCAGATCACCGGCGGGGGACGCGGCGCCGCCACGGCGGTCAAGGCCGTCAAGGAGCAGTTGCGCGCCGTCCCCGGCGACGGTCTCGGGCATGGCCCGCTGCGCCACTTCGACCCCGAGGCCAGGGAACGCCTGGCCGCACTGCCGAGTCCCGGCATCCTCTTCAACTACCTGGGACGGCTGGGCGGCACCGACGCGGGCCCGTGGCAGCCGCTGCCGCTGGACACGCTCCCCGGCGGCGCCGATCCCGACATGCCCGCGGTCTACGCCCTGGAGATCAACGTGGTCGCGCGGGACACCGCCGAGGGCCATGAGCTCCACGCGGAGTGGGCTGCCCCCACAGGAGTGCTGAGCGAGGCGGAGCTGACCGGGCTGTCCGGGCTGTGGGTGGAGGCGCTGCGGGGCCTCGCCCGGTCCGCCACCAGTCCCCAGAACGCCGGACGCACCCCGTCCGACCTGCCGCTGGCCGACCTCACCCAGGAGGAGATCGAGCTGCTGGAGGCCACCGATCCCGGCCTGGCCGACGTACTGCCGCTGACCTCGCTCCAGGAGGGTTTCCTCTTCCACTCGCTCCAGGAGGCTTCGGCCGACGGCGACACGTACAACACCCAGGTCGCCTTCGACTTCGAGGGCCCGGTGGATGCTGCCGCGCTGCGGACCGCCGGACAGGCCTTCCTGGACCGCCACCCCAACCTGCGGGCCGGCTTCCGCCACGAGGGTCTCACCGCCCCGGTACAGGTGCTGCACGAGAAGGTGGTGCTCCCCTGGCAGGAGGCCGATCTCAGCGGGCTGCCCGAGGCGGAGCGGGAGGACGCCGCCCTGGAACTGGCCCGGCGGGAGCGTGCCCGCGGCTTCGCTCTGGAGCGGCCGCCGCTGCTGCGCTTCACGCTGATCCGGCTGGCTCCGGACCGGCACCGGCTGCTGTTGAACACCCATCACATCGCGTGGGACGGCTGGTCGTTGCCGGTCGCGGCGCATGAACTGTTCACGCTGTGGACCGGGGACCCGGCCGCGCTGCCGCCGGTCGCTCCCTACACCGCGTTCCTGGCGTGGCTGCGGGCTCAGGACCAGCAGGCCGCGGAGGAGGCCTGGGCGACTCTGCTGGCCGACTGCCAGGGCCCCACGCTGATCGCCCCGGCGGCAGCCGACCGGCCCCCGGTGCCACAGCGGCAGACAACGCTCGACGTACCGGCCGACGTCGTCGCCGGCCTGAGCGAACAGGGCCGCCGCTACGGCGTCACACTCAACACCCAGTACCAGGCGGCCTGGGGGCTGGTCCTGGCCCAGGCGGCCGGCCGGGAGGACGTCATCTTCGGGCAGACGGTCTCCGGCCGTCCGCCGGAGGTGCCGGGCGTCGAGCGGATGATCGGCATGCTCTGCAACACCCTGCCGGTACGGGTACGTCTGGACGGTGCCGAACCGCTGCACTCACTGCTCACCCGCCTCCAGGGGGAACAGGTCGCCCTGATGCCGCACCACCACCTCGGGCTGTCGCGGGTACAGCGGCTGGCGGGCGCCCGCCAGCTCTTCGACACCACCACGATGCTGGTCAACTACCCACTGGACACCCAAGCCATGGCCGACGCGCTGCACGGGCCCCGCCTCGTACATCTCTCCGTCGACGACGCCACCCACTACCCGCTGCGGCTTATCGCGGTCCCGGCCGGAACCAGGCTGGAGCTGCGGCTGGGCTACCGGCCGGACGTGTACGGGGAGGCGGAAGCGCAGTCCTTCCTGGTGCGGCTGGTCCGGGCGCTGCGCACGATGGCCGAGGACCCCGAGCGGCCCGTCGGCTCCGTGGAACTGGTGTCTCAGGCGGAGCGCGACCGGATGCTCGTCCAGTGGGGCGGCTACTGATCCCTTGTCAGGTGGTCTCCGGCCCGGGCCGGCCCGGGCCGGGAACCACCTGGCACCCGTGATTCCTCTCGTGCTCCACCCGCCCCTCCCGAGGAAAGGCTTCCGCATGCGTACCTCGTCATCGCCGTCATCGCCGTCATCGCCGTCATCGCCGTCATCGCCGTCATCGCCGTCGTCGCCGTCGTCATCGCCGTCCCACCCGCCGCACCGGTCGCACCGGTCGCACCGGTCGCTCCGTGCCATGGCCGCCGTCCTGCTCGTTCCACTGGCGGCACTCGCCGCCGTCGGCTGCAAGAGCACCACCGAGTCGGCGGGGACCACGGGGCAGCCGTACCCCTGCGGGCGCACCATCGCCTCCGCGGACAGGTTCGCCGACAGCCAGGACGATCTGGAGAAGGATCCGGAGTCGGTCGCCCGCGACGCCGAGGATCTCGCCGCGGAACTGCGCGAGGCGGGAAAACGCGCCACCGACAACCAAGTCCGCACAGCACTGGCTGAGTTCGCCGACGTCTACGACGAGTACGCCGCCGGGGCACGCCACTCCCGGCCGAGCACGGGGCAGGACGGCGGCCTGCTGAAAACGATGAGCAAGCTGGAGCAGGCCGGCGAGCGGCTGGACGCGGCCTGCGCCTCCTGACCCCGCGCAAAGCCCGGAGTGCGGATCGTCGACGCCGCCCGCGGCGGCGTCATCGACGAGAACGAGCTGTACGCGGCACGGAAAGAGGGCCGGGTCGGGTGGCCGGCGCAGGGCTCGATGTGTTCCCGGCCGAGCCCTGCGTCGACTCCCCTCTCCCCTCTCCCCTCTCCCCTCTCTTCGAACTGCCCCGACCTCGTGGTGGCGCCCCACCTCGGGGCAGGCACCACGGAGGCCCAGATACGCGCCGGCACGAGACCCTGTACAGCGCCGCGACCGGGAGAACCCGACCCGGCCGCGGCGCCGTACGAACCGACCCGTCACACCGAAGGCCGTGCACCCGTCCCCCGCCGAACCAGCACCGCGGCCGCCCCCACCGCCGCCGGCACCGCGACCACCAGGCACGCCGCCGCGGCGATCGCGATGGCCGCCCAGGGCACCGACAGGGGTGCGGCTCCGCCCACCAGGACGGAGACGGCGGACCAGACGCCGAGTACGTTGACGCCGCTGACCAGGACGCCGAGCACGGAGCCCACGGCGACCACGGTCACGGCCTCCAGCGCCACCACCCTGAGGACCTGGCCCCGGGTGGCGCCGGTGAGACGCAGTACGGCCAGGTCACGCATCCGGTCGGACGTGGCCATCACCATCGTCCCGGCCAGAGCGATCAGCGCGTAGAGGACCACCAGGCCGATCACCATGATCACGGCGAGCCGGTTCTCCCGCTTGGTGTCGGGCTGCGAGGCCGCGATCCACTGCTCGGTCGTGGCGACGGTGGCGCCGGCCCCCCGTACCGCCTCGCGCAACCCCGCGGCGACGGCGGCCCGGTCGGCACCGCCCTTGAGCCTCACCTCGACACGGTCCGGCGTGGCCCCGGGCGCGTTGGCGGCCGTGACATACACGCCGTTGGAGCCGGTTCCGGTACGCAGCACGGCGGCGACGGTCAGCCGGACCTTCGAACCGTCCTCCCGCCAGATGTCGACCGGTCCGCCGACCGACGCGCCCCACTCCTCGTTGACCACGATGGACCGGTCGTCCAGCTTGTCCAGGGAACCCTCGACCAACGGCAGCCTCGCGAGGCCCGCGAAAGTGGCCGGGTCGACCGCGCGTCCGGGGTCGGGGACCCGCGCGACACCTTCCACCAGGTACTCGACCACGGTCGGGGCGGAGACCGCCGACCGGGTGCCGGGCACCGCACGGACCGCGTCCAGTGCCGCACCCGAAAGCCCCCGCCCGCCGCTGTCCGCGGTGACGACGAAATCGGCGTTCGTACGGTCGCGGATCTCGTCCGCGCGTCCGGCTCCGACCGTGGCGGTCGCGCCGAGCAGCGAGCCGACGAGCGCCACGGAGACCAGTACGGGCGCGGCCACGGCAGCGGTACGCCGTACGCTGCCCGTCGCGCTCTCCCGTACGAGCATCCCGGAGGCGCCCGGGAGCCGGGAGGGCAGCCAGCCGGCCAGCCGCACCAGCGGCCGTACCGCGACAGGCGCTAGCAGCGCGAACGCACCGATCAGAAGCAGCGGCTGGGTGGTGTAGGTCTTGCGTTTGAGCAGGTCGGCGGGGTCCGCGGCGACCTTGCCGGCCAGCAGCGCCAAACCGATCGCGAGCAGCAGCCCACCGAACGCCCACCGCCCGCCGGTCATGACGCGCCGGTCCACATCGGACTCGCGCAACACCTCGACGGCACTGGTGTGCGAGGCCCGGCGGGAGGCGGCGAGCGCCCCGACGACCGCGACCAACAGCCCTGACCAGAAGCCCAGTTGATACGGCCACCACTGGTCGCCCACGGTCAGCCAGGCGGGCGCGAGACGCTCGTCGACCATCCAGCCCACCAGCTCGGAACCGCCCAGCCGCCCCAGCAGACAACCGACCAGCGCGGCCGACGCACCGACCAGCCCTGCCTCGGTCACCACGGCGGCCCGGACCTGACCGGGCGTCGCCCCGGCGGTGCGCAGCAGCCCGAACTCACGCCGCCGCTGCGCCACCGAGAAGGCGAACGTGGAGGCGACGACGAAGACGGAGGTGAAGGTGGTGACGGTGGCCGCCGTGGCGAGCATGGCGTTCACCCGGAACACGGCGTCCGGGTCCTGGTCCTTCAGGCTCTGCGGCGCGCCGGAGGTCGCGGCGAGCGCGAGCCCCATGGAGACTGTGAGCCCCGCACCGAGCGCCACGGCCAGGAACGCGCCGACGAAGTGCGTCCAGCGGTTGCGCAACCCGCTCAGACCGATGCTCAGCACGGAGCCTCCTCCAGCTTCGTCATCCGCTCGGCGATGTCCTGGGCGGTCGGGCGGAGCAGTTCGCCGCAGATACGGCCGTCGGCGAGGAAGACCGCACGGTCCGCGTACGAGGCGGCGACCGGATCGTGGGTGACCATGACCACGGTCTGCTGCTCACGGTCGGTCAGCTCTCTCAACAGAGTCAGCACCTGACGGCCCGTCGTGGAGTCCAGGGCACCGGTGGGTTCGTCGCCGAAGAGCACCTCGGGGCGGGTGATCAGGGCCCGGGCCAGCGCGACCCGCTGCTGCTGCCCGCCGGACAGCTCCGAGGGCCGGTGCCCGGCGCGGTCACCGAGCCCGACCCGGTCCAGCGCCTCGCGCACCTCGTTCCGGCCGGGCCGGCGCCGCGCGAGCCGGAGCGGCAGCATCACGTTCTGCTCGGCCGTGAGCATCGGTAACAGATTGAATGCCTGGAACACAAAGCCGATCCGGTTCCGGCGGAGCAGGGTCAGCGCCTTTTCGGAGAGTCCCGTCAGCTCGGTGTCACCCAGCAGCACACTGCCGGAGTCGGCCCGGTCGAGGCCCGCCGCGCACTGCAGGAGGGTGGACTTGCCGGATCCGGAGGGGCCCATCACGGCGGTGAACGACCCTCGGGGCAGGGTGAGCGAGACCTCCTGGAGGGCGGTGACGGCCCGGTCGCCCGTCCCATAGGTCTTTGTCACCGACCTGAGCTGGACTGCGTCGTTGCTCATACGCCTCTGTCTTTCGTAGGGGGAGGTGGGGACAGGTGGAACCACGCGGGCTCCCTCTCACCCTCCACGAAAGTACGGGGGTGCGGTTTTGAATTGATTTCATCCGGCAGAGCCGCCCCCAGCCGCCACGACAAAGCGGCGGCCCTGGCCGGGAACCAGGGTCGCCGCGTGATCAAAGCGGTGGGCGGATGTCAGCGATCCGCGGACGTCAGGGGCCTGCGGAGGTCCGAGGCTCGCGGACCTCAGAGGCCTACGGAGGTCCGAGGCTCGCGGACGTCAGAGGCTTGCGGACGGCAGACGCTCACTGGACGTCACGGGCCCGCGGAAACCAGGGGCCTCCGGAAACCGGACACTCGCGGACTTCAGATGGATGCGGAAGTCAGACGCTCGCGTCGGCCACGGCCGCGGCCGACGTGGCCGGGGCGGAGGAGGACAGCCGGGCGGATCCGGGCAGGAATCCCTCGATCCGGGTGCCCGTTCCCGTTTCCTCGGCCCGCCGCCGCACCCAGTGCGCCAGCGCCAGATCGAGCACCCCCAGCCCGAACGGCGAGTAGACCAGGACCCGTTCGGGATCGCGTACGAAATCGGTGGAGCCGCGCAGCAGCGCCCCGATCGGCGCGTCGACGAACTCCCGCCCACCGGTGGCCTGTTCGGCGAGATGGAGCGAGGTGCGCTCACGGCACACGTGGTCGGCGTCGTCCACGACGTTCTGCGCGCCGAGTACCGCCTCGACGGTCAGGTCGCGCAGCGACACATGCAGCACCGTGGTGCCCGGACGGGTGGCGGCAAGGCCGAGGTGCGGGCTGGACGCGGTGGTGGCAAGGGACACCAGCCGGTGGGCGGACAGCGCCTCCTCGGGGGCCGCCGCCGTGGTGACCGTCACGCCGGGCACGATGCTGCGGGCCTCTTCGGCGAACGAGGCGACCCGCGCCGGGTCGAGGTCGTACAGGCAGAGGTCGGTCAGTGAGGGCAACCGCGCCTTGCTGAAGCGGAGCACCTCCAGGTTGATCGGGCCCAGCCCGATGAAGGACATCCCACGCGGCTCCCTCTCGGTTCCGAGCAGTCCGGCGGCGAGCGCGGCGGAGGCACCGGTGCGCCGGGCGGAGATCAGCGAGGCCTCGATGAAGGCCTCAGGGCGGCCGTCCGTCATCGAGTTGAGGACGATGCCGGCGCTGGCTCGCTCCTTGCCCTGCTCCAGATTGCCGGGAAAGCTCGCGATCCACTTCATGCCAGCGACCTGGTGGTCGCCGCCCAGATAGGCCGGCAGGCCGATGACGCGGTTGCGGTCATCTCCGGGGAAACGGAGGAAAACGGAGTGGGGCAGGGCGGTGCGCCCCTCGTCGTGAAGCCGGTAGGCGTCCGCCACGAGGGCCAGGATCTCCTGCTCCTTGCCGTCGAGGACGCCACGCACCTCGCCATGGCCGATGATCAGCACAGTACGGTCTCCTTGTCGGTGCAGCGTTGTGATCGGTTCTGCGATCGCCGTCCCCGGTCACCAGTCGCCAGTGACCAGTGACCAGTGACCAGTGACCGGTCACCGGTCACCGGTCGCTCTCAGCTACGGCAGGCTGCCCGAATCATCTATACGGGCCCCATAGCCGCCTCGCGCGGAACACGGTTAAAGATTCCGTATAGCCGCGTCCGGAACCCTGGACAGGCTCCCCGCTCCGCTCACCCGTCCTGGAAGAGAGCCCTGCCCATGGCTGACAAGGAGTTACTCGTTCGCAAGGTCGTCGTCCTCGGCGGAGGCCTGGCGGGCTGGATGACTGCCGCCTTCCTCGGGAAGGCCCTGCAGAGGACGGTGAGCATCACCGTCCTGGAGGATCCGGCGGCGGACCCGTCGCGGGACATCACGAACGCGGCGGGCCAGACCAGTCTGCCCCCCTTCCGGGAGCTGTTCTTCGACTACCTCGGCATCAACGAGGACGAGTGGATGCGCGAGTGCCACGCCACCTTCGGCATGGCCGTACGGTTCGTCAACTGGCGTACGGGCGGCGGCGCGGAAGCGACGGCCAGGACACTGCCGGACGGCGGGCGGGACCACTTCAGCCATCCGTTCGGCTTGCTGCCCCACTACGACCGGGTCCCCCTGTCGCACTACTGGTTCAAGCGCCGCCACGAAGGAACGAGCACCGAACCCTTCGACTACGCGTGCTTCCGCGAGCCTCCCCTGATGGACGCCAAGAAATCCCCGAGGTGGCTCGACGGGCGCCCGGCGACCCGGTACGCCTGGCAGTTCGACACCGGGCTGGCCAGCGCCTTTCTGCGGCGCCACGCCATCGAGAAACAGGGGGCCGCCCTGGTCGAGAGCGACCTGGCCGGTGTCGAGGCCGTCCGGGACGAACGCGGCCATGTGACGGCGCTGCGCACCCCGGCCGGGCACATGCTGGAGGGCGACCTCTTCGTGGACTGCTCGGGATTCCGCGGGGCACTGATCAACGAGGTCATGGGAGAGCCGTTCATCGGCGTCGGCGACCAACTGCCGTGCGACAGCTCCATCACCACCGTCGTCCCCCATGACGACAGCGCGAACGGCGTCGAACCGTACACCTCGGTCCTCGCCATGCCCGCCGGCTGGGCCTGGAAGATCCCGCTGCGCGGCCGTTTCGTGACCGGCCATGTGTACAGCGGCGAATTCACGACCCGGCAGCAGGCCATGGACGACCTGTGCGCCCTGTGGGGCCTCGACCCGGCGAACACACAGGTGACCACCGCCCGGTTCCGGGCCGGCCACACACGCCGTTCATGGGTGAAGAACGTGGTCGCCATCGGGGCGTCGGCGTGCTTTCTGCCGCCCCTGGAACCCGCAGGCGTCCACTTGGTCATCACGGCGCTGCACCGGCTGGCCGCGTACTTCCCGGACCGTACGTTCAACCCGGCGCACAGCGACCGCTTCAACCGGGAGACCGAAGACGTGTACCACGGGGTCCGCGACTTCGTACAGGCGCACGTGGTCTGCGCACCGCGATCGGACACCCCGTTCTGGCAGTCCACCGGCCAACTGCCGCTCTCCCCCCGCCTGCAAGAGCAACTCGCGTCCTACCGTGCCGGACTCGGCACCGGTTCACCGCTCACGGAGGAGCCGGCGTACTACGGACCACCGGGCACGGACAGCGACGGCCTGTGCACCGACGCCGGCTACTACAGCATCCTCACTGGCCTGGGCGTCCTCCCGAACGCCCCCCTTCCGCTCCTGGCCCACAGCCCGGAATCGGTCGCGGCCGCCCAGCCCCTCTTCGACACGGTCCAACGCCAGCAACGCACCCTCCTGGAGACCCTGCCCACCGCGCACGAGTATTTGTATCGCTTGCACGGGAGCTGACGGCACGACGGCCGGCAGGTACTGCTGCCGCACCGGTTCCACACCCGCGCCGTTCTCGTCGTACGTGACGACATGCGGACGGAAGGCACGCAGCGCGGCGACCAGCGGCTGGGCGGCGGTCCGCAGCGGCTGCAGGACGAAGCAGCCCTCGGGCAGCGGCTCGCCGTTCCTGGGCAGTCCGGAGTCGGTGCGAACGGTGCGCGGTGGCCGCAGCCGGTCGTTCCGGCCTGGGCCACCGGGCAGATCAGGTGGTGGAGGTCGCGAGGGCGCGGATGGTGGCGAACTCGACGACTTGGGACGCTATTTCCTCCAGTTGCTCTTGGACGTGGGTGTCCTTGCAGTCTCCGGCGGGTGAGAAGCATGCCGTTGACGTGTTGATCGCGGCGCCCAGCGGTGTGGGCCAGCCGCGCAGCGCGTGGGTGACGTCGCGCAGGGCGGCCAGTGTGGAGACGGCGCCCTGCCAGCCGTGGGCGACCGCTACGCATCCGACGGCCCGTTCGCTGAAGTAGGGCCGTGTGTCCTCGCGTAGTTCCTCGACGTGGTCCAGGGCGTTCTTGACCAGGCCGGAGATTCCGCCGTGGTAGGCGGGGCTGGCCAGGACGAGGGCGTCGGCGCCGGCTATGGCGGACAGGAGCCGTCGGGCCTGTGGTGCGGTGGTGCCGTGGGGGTCGTACAGCGGCATGGCCAGTGCGGGGCCGGCGATCAGTTGGACTGATGCGCCGCGTCGTTGTGCCGCGTCCAATACGATCCGCAGGGCCTGCTCGGCGGTTGATCCGGGCCGGCTCGAACCGCCGACACCGACCACGTTCACGATCCGGTGCACTGGGTTGCGCCTCCTTCTCATACGGGTACCTGAGGGTGTTTGCGGTGCGGGCTTCGGGGTGGTGCGGCCTGTACTCGGTCAGGGGTGTGCGGCCCGGCCGGTGGCCCGCGCGGTGGTCGGGTTCGGGTGCCGGACGGGCTGTCGGTGGACGCTGCGGGACGGGGGTGGTGGACGGTGCCGTAGGCGTCGGGGTTGTGCGAAGACCTCGGTGGTGACGTGTATCCGTCGGCCTTTTCGCCGAGCGTTCACGGGGACTGGCGGATCCGCATGAACAAATGGTGATTCCACTCGTGCGTGGTGAACACGAGTGGAATCATCTTTTACTCGTTCAGGCCAGAAGGTCGGACGGCGGAACCACGTCCTCCTGCCTCCCGGGCTCCTCGGCGGCCGGAACCACCGGGGTTCGCCTGAAGTTCAGGGCGGTGAGCATGATCAGGATGATGCCGGCCACGGTCGCCCACATGGCTGAGCGCACACCGTCGGAGGTGGCGACGCGCAGCGCCTCGCCGGTCAGTCCTTCGTGACCGGAGTTGGCGACCGCCACCAGGACGGCGAGGCCGACCGCGGCACCGACCTGCTGGCCGGTCGCCGCGACGCCCGAGGCGATGCCCTGGTCCTCTGCCTCGACGCCGGTGGTCGCCGCCGCGTACATCGCGGTGAACACGGTGCCCTGGCCGAGGCTGAGGATGAACACGCCCGGCACCAGTTGCAGGTAGGAGCCGCTTGGCGAAACGGAGAAGGCGAAGGCCACGGTGCCGACGAGCCCCAGGAAGAGCGCGCCGATCAGCGTGGCGCGCACTCCGAAGCGGGTGGCCAGCTTCCCGCCGGACAGGTTACCGATGAGCACCCCTACGCACGGCAGGAGGAAGGCGATGCCGCTCTTCGTCGCGGAGTAGCCGTGCACGGTCTGGAAGTAGAGGGTGAAGAAGTAGGGCAGTGCACCGAAAGTCCCCATGAAGATGAAGGTGACGACGGTGCCGGTGCTCAGATTGCGGTTGCGGAACAGGCCGAGCGGCAGCAGCGGGTCGCGGCCGCGGCTCTCGATGGTGAAGAACACGGCGAGCACGGCCACCGCGATGGCCGCGGTGATCAGGATCGTCGGCGAAGCCCAGCCCGACTCCGGTCCCTGGACGAGGGTGAACACCAGCAGCGTCAGACCGACGGTCGCGGTCAGCGCGCCGGGCAGGTCGAACTTGCGCCCGGAGGCTCCCTGGTCGGTGTCCTTCGGGATGATGGCGAACGCGAGCAGCATGGCTCCGCCGGCGAGCGGGACGTTGGCGAAGAAGATCGATGCCCAGCCGAACGCGCCCGTCAGCACGCCGCCGAGCAGCGAGCCGAGGATCATGCCGCTACCGCCGGCGCCGCCCCAGATGGCCAGTGCGCGGTTGCGCTCAGGGCCTTCGGCGAAGGTGGTGGTGACCAGGGAGAGCGTTGCGGGGGCGAGGAAAGCGCCGCCGATGCCCTGCACCGCACGGGCAATGATCAAGGTCGTCGGGTCGCCCGCGAGCCCTCCGGCAAGCGAGGAGACCGCGTACAGGAACAGGCCGAAGGTGAACATCCGGCGGCGTCCGAACAGGTCTGCCGCACGGCCGCCGAGCAGGAGGAAGCCGCCGAAGGCGACGGCGTAGGCGCTGACGACCCACTGGAGGGTCTGTGCGGAGAAGCCGATACCCGTACTGATCTCGGGTAATGCCACGAATACGATGCTGTAGTCAACAGCGTAGATGCACTGGGCGAAAGCGAGAAGCGCCAAGATCAAGCCGAGACGTCGGCGGGGTGGCGCCACGGCGCCGGCTACTGCAGAAGGCATTTTCTGTGCCTGTCCCTTCCGGGTTTTTCGGGTGCTGGTCAGTAACGCAGGGCATAAGACGGGCCGGTGGCGGTCGAAAGCGCCGCGGCGGTCATGCTCCTGTCGGCCGATCAGACGTCGGAGGTGACTGGTTCGGTGCTTGTTCCGTGTGTCATGGGTATGCCTTCAGTAGTGGGGGTCGGGGAACCTGATCAGTTGTCGGTGCCGGGTGCCGTGCCCGCGCTCATGACGGATTCGAAAACCGCTGGGTCCGATATTCCGGTCCGTCCGGCGGTAATGCGCGGTTTGTTTCATCACGGCTTGAGATGATCGTGGAACCACTGCACGAAAGCGGCGTCGAGTTCTTCCCTTTCATCTCGGTCGTCCGGGAGATGACCACGGGAGAGGCGGATGAACCGCACGGTCTTGCCCAGTTCGGTGAGCGTCCTGTGCAGTTGCTCGGTGCTGTTGATGGCGACGGTTGTGTCGCCTTCCGCGTGTGCCAGCAGCAGCGGCGCCTGGATGTCGGCCGCGTGGGTCAGCGGGCTCGCCGCCTTCAGTCTCGCCAGGTCCTGCGGGTCATCGACGTCCCCGATCCACTCCACGACCCGCCGGCTCCACGTCGGCGGCAGGGCCCGGACGTCCATTTCGAGGTCCGCCGGCCCGCAGATCGCGGCACCGGCCCGCCAGTGGTGCGGCAGCCTTGTCAGGCAACTGAGCGCCGCGAACCCGCCGTAGGACATCCCGTGGACGCCGAGGCGATCGCCGTCCACCCAGTCCAGGCTTCGCAGGAACCGTGCGGCGGCTTCGAAGTCGGCCAGGTCGCCGCCGCCCCAGTCCCGGTAGATCAGCCGCTGGTAGGCCAGCCCCCGTCCGGTCGACCCGCGCACGTTCGGCGCCAGCACGGCGATTCCGGCTCGCACCAACCGCTGGATCAACGGGTCGTGGACCGGCAGCGCGGCCCACTCCGGACCGCCGTGGACGGTCAGCACCGCGGGGACGGGACCGGCCGTCGAACGCGGGCGGTACAGCAGCCCGGATATCTCCAGCCCGTCCGCTGCGGTGAACCAGACCGTTTCCGGCACGACGAGGTCGTTCGGCAGCCCGTCGCTGAAGTCGGTGAGCCGGTGCGACTCGCCGGATTCCAGGTCCACCGAGAAGAACTCGGTGGCCCGGTCGGCGGCGCCGACCTGTGCGAGCAGGCGGTCTCCGGCGAACCGCGGCACGAAGCCGTCGTAGCCGAAGGGCTGGGAGGCGAATCCGGGCAGTTCGACCGCGTTCTGCGGCGTGCACAGCACCGTGTGCCGGCCCCGGGGCAGGGCCCAGACGACCTGCGGGCCCACGATCACGTTCTCCACGTCGGCGTCCGACGTGGCGATCCACTTCAGCGGCCGGCCGGGTACGAGCAGAGCGACACCGAGGAAGTCACGGCCCTCGGTGGTGCAGACGTAGATCCCGTCCTCGTTCCACCCGCCTGGCTGGTACTTCGCCGGGCCCTCGTGCGGGGTGAGGTGCTGGGTCAGGCCGGTCGCGAGGTCACAGGCGAACAGGTCCTGGTCGGTGTTCTGATGGAATTTCAGAACGAGCAGGTACCTGGAGTCGGGGGAGAAACATATCGGCACGTACCGGTCGTCGCCCTCCAGGACCATCCTGGACACGCCGGTGGTCAGGTCCCGCACGTAGACGTCGAGGCAGGTGACGTCGCGCGCGCTGGTCGCGTACGCGAGCAGGCGGCCGTCCGGGCTGTACGGCTGGCTCCCGCTCGAATATGGCACGCCTATCTCGCGCCTGACACCGGGCTCTTCCGCTATCCACTCCACCTCGCCAGTGGCCGGATCGAGTTCGGCCAGCCGGTAGTCCTGGCCGCCGGTCACGTCCACCACGGCAAGCAGGCGTGTCTCGTCGGGCCGCCATGCCAGCCGGGTGACCGCGCCGTCGATCGGGAACATCCGCCGCTCCCCCGCCCAGGTCTGGAACCACGGCTGCGGCCGGCCGGACTCGTCGCCGACGTACGCGAAGCCCTCCTTCGCCGGCCAGGCGCCCCAGACGGTCATGAGCGCGCCGCCAATGCGAGCTGGATCGTCGCCGCGGCGACGATCCCGTGGCGGAACCGGTCGAGGTCGAGATTCTCGTCGGGTGCGTGGTTGGCCTCGTCGGCGTTGGCCAACGGCACGCCGTAGCAGGGGCAGGAGAGCCCGTCGCTGAGCACGGCCATCGGCAGACTTCCGCCGAGCGAAGGGATCAGCAGCGGCCGCTGCCCGAGGACGTCCTCGACCGCTTGGAGGATCGTTGCCGTATAAGGGGTCTCGGGCAGTGTGGTGGAGGGTGCCATGGCTGCGCCGGGCACGAACTCGACATCGGGGGCGTACTTCGCGACGTGCCGCCGGATGGCGTCGGCGACCCGGTCCGGTGTCTGGCCGCCGACCAACCGCGTCTCGCACCGGGCGACGGCGACGTCGGGGATCACCGCGCGGTGGTCGCCGGAATCCTCGCAGCTCAGCGAGTTCACGGTCAGCGTAGGCCTGGCCAGGCGTTCATGGAATCCCAGCCCCGTCGGCGGCTCCATGCCGGCCGCCCCGATCGCTTCGAGCGTCCCGACCACGTCCACCGGGAGATCCGCCAGCGCGGCACGCTGACCACCGGTCAACGGCGCGACGTCGTCGGCGAAGCCGGGCACCGTCACGGTCCCGTCCGCCGACCGCATGGTGGCCAGCAGCTGCACCAGCGTCCACGCCGGATTCGGCGCGACCCCACCCCAGTTCCCCGAGTGCAGCGGCCGGTCGGCACCTCGCGCACGCAGTTCGAACATCAGGATCCCGCGCACGCCGAGAACCACGCACGCCCGGCCCGAGTCGTGCACGGGCCCGTCGCTCCAGATCACCAGATCAGGCTGCCCGACCTGGCGTACGGCCACCGCCAGGTTGGGGCTGCCGATCTCCTCCTCGCCGTCGAGCAACACCGTGACACGGCAGGGGAATCCGCCGGTCAGATCCCGCAGGGCACGCAGCCCCAGCAGCTGCGCGAGATGCTGTCCCTTGTTGTCGCCCGCGCCGCGCCCGTACATCCGGCCATCGCGGATCGACGGCACGAACGGCGGCGTCGTCCACAGTTCGAGCGGCCCGGCCGGCTGCACGTCGTAGTGGCCGTAGATCAGCACGTGCGGCCCGGGCCCGTCCGCCGTCCCCACCAGCGCGGGCCAGCCACCGGTGTCGATTTCGCGGGCCTGCAGGCCCGAGGCGCGTAACAGCCGAAGACCGTGGGCCGCGGCCTCGGCCATGCCTTCGCCGGTCCGGCTCACGCTCGGCCGGGAGATCCAGTCCGCCAGCTCACCGTCCAGGTCCCGGGCGTCTACCCAGTCGCGGAGCTGCGTGATCACAAAACCTCCAACCGATTGCATAGAATGAAATCGATAGCAGTCAAGCAAACCGGTGACGGCTTGGCAAGGTACAGTCCTGGACGTGGAAGCGACGATCGAAGACCTCAAAGCACTCGGGCACCCGGTCCGCTGGCGCATCCTTCGGCTGTGCCTGGACCGCGCCTTCACCAACAAGGAGCTGTCGGTCGAACTCGACCTCGCTCCCGCGACCACCCTGCGCCACGTCCGCGCCCTGCTGAAGACAAACTTCCTGGTCGCCGAACCGGTCTGCACCGGCGAGAACGGCGCACTGCAACGGCCCTATCTCGCCACCACACGCACCCGGGGCCTGATCATCCCGCCCGACGACTCCGGCCTGGCCCAGCAGGTGGACCTGGCCGTGCTCGGCGCCCACCGCACCGAACTGATAGCTGCGGGCAAGGACTCCGGCCGCGGCGCCAAGCGCGGCGTCCTGCGGTTGCGGCCCGAGTCCGTGGAGTCGCTCCACCGCCGGATCCAGGACCTGATCGCCGAGTACCGCGACGAACCCGACGGCGAGCCGCTGAGCTACCTGTGGTCACTGGCCGCCCGACCCCCACTCGATCCCCACCCCGGAGAAATCGGGGCAGACCCGATTGACCAATAGGGTCACCGATGCTTCACTCATTCATCATTCGGATGACGCACCCGGGGCCGCCATGGCGGCCGACAGGGCGATTGCATAACTTGCTTGTCCGAACCTGTACGTCAATTTCCGGCCGGGCAGGTCGTCGGCACGGATTATTCGGCACAGCGCAGGCTTGACGGGGTGGCTCTACCCGCCCGCAGCACCAATCCGGGGAAACCCGAGGCATCGAATCCGGAAAAGGGTATCGAATGAAGATCGTCATCGCCGGTGGTCACGGAAAAATCGCCCTGCGATTAACCCGGCGCCTCGCCGAACGCGGCGACTCCGTCGTGGGCATCGTGCGCAACCCCCGCCACGTCGACGACATCAGGAGGGTGGGCGGGGAGGCCGTCGTGCTCGATCTCGAGTACGCGACGGTGGACGAGGTGGCCGCGGCCCTGGCCGGCGCGGACGCCGTCGTCTTCTCGGCCGGCTCGGGCAACAGCGCCACCGCCGCACGCCGGGACACGATGGACCGGGCCGCCGTCGCGCTTGTCATGGACGCAGCGGAACAGGCCGGTGTGCGACGATTCCTGCACGTCAGCTCCATCAACGTGGGCTGCGCCGACGAGCGCGGCATCGGTGAGGGGTACTCCGCCTACCTGCGGGCCAAGCACGCCGCCGAACAGCACATCTTCGCCCGGACCAAGCTCGACTGGACGGTCCTGCGACCCGGTGTGCTCACCGACGCAGGCGGCGACGGCACTGTCGAACTCACCGCCGGGAACAGGGTCGCGCCCAAGCACGCCAGGTTCGACCAAGTCGCCCGGGAAGACGTCGCCGCCGTGCTCGCGGCGCTCATCGACCGGCCCGACACCGCCGGCCGCATCTACGTGGTGGTCGGCGGCAGGACCCCCGTCGAAAAGGCGATCGACGTCTAGAACACGTCCCGTGGATCGCGGTCGCGTGCCCCGGGAACGGCGGGGATTCCCGGCGGCACCGCAGGAACTTCGCGAATACTGATGGCAGTTCGGGCGTCCCGAGCCGGATGCGGATCTGGGGAGACCGGTTCGGGACACCGCCACTCATAGTGGCGCCACTTCGCTCCGCTCGGAAAACCGGACGGGCGGAATGTTGTTTTGCTCAGGCACGGTCCGATTCCGGACAGTGGACTCAGTACGAAGGGTCTTCTTTCACGACACAGGGGGGTAATTGTTGTGCAGTCAATTGCCAAGACAAGGCCGGCGGCTCCAGCCGGCGTCGTGATCGTCAGCAACAGCACCGCCGGCACGGCTCCGGCGAACGAACCGGCCGAACCCCGATTAGCCGTCGCGGTGGCCGACCCGCCGCCCCACCAGCCGCCGGGCAGCGCCCCGACCGCGCGCTGCGCCCACTGGGCGGTGACCGCGGCGGCCATCCCCTCCTGGGGAGCGGGCGAGGCCGGGGCCGCGCACCGGAGCCCGGGCGACGCCGGCAGCCCGGCGGCCGAGGCGCACTGGGCCAGCCTGCTGCTGGACGACTGTACCTGCTCGGCACCGGCCGCACGCGAGAACGTGCTGCACGACCGGCACGTGCCCGACGGGGCGATCCGGCCGGCGGTGACCACCCTGGTCGTCGCGGCCGGCCCGGCCGGCCGGTTCGACCGGGCGTCGGCGGGCATCGACCCACCCGACCCGGGCCAGCCCTGGTTCGCCGAGATCGGCTACGCGCACTGCTTCGCGTTGCTGATGGCCGGCCAGGTGCGGTACGCGTGCCGGACAGCCGAGAACGGGTACCGCCACGAGGTGGCCGCCGGAAACATCGCGGTGGCCCACGGCTGGTTGGCGCTGCGCGGCCAGGTCGCCGACGCGGCCATCGCCATCGCCGACGCGAAGGCCGCTTCGCGCCTGTTCGACGGCGGCACCTCGCACCTCATGCCGGCGCCGCGTCTGGCCGAGCTCGCCGTGTTCGGCGACCGGGCCGGCATCCGACACACCCGGCAGCACCCCGACCGGGCACCCGAGAGCCGCCTGTTCCTCCAGTGGTCGACCCTGAGCCAGGCGTGGACCACAGCGGCGGGCGGAAACACCACTCTCGCCGCCAGGCAGGCACTCTCCGCGGCCGACATCGCCATGGCCCTGGGCCAGCACGCCGTCGAAGCCACGGCAAGCTACGACGTGGCCCGTCTCGGCAATCCCAACGCCGTACGACACCGCCTCGCCGCGCTCACCGACCTGGTGCCGGGGCCGGTCGTGCCGACCATGGCCGGCGCCGCGGCCGCGCTGGCCCGCTCCGATCCCGCAGCCCTGGACGTCGCCACGGCGAAGTTCACCGAACTGGGGATGGACCTGCTCGCTGCGGAGACCGCCACCGCCGCGGCCGCACTACGGCACACCTCCACGCCCCCAAGCGCCATCGCGTGTCCGACCACGACGACCCCGCTGTTGCAGCTCACCGCCCCGCTGGTCGAACTCACCAGCCGCGAGCGGGACGTCGCACTGCTGGCCGCCAACGGATTCACCAGCCCCGCCATCGGGCACCGGCTCGGGCTGTCCGCCCGCACCGTCGACAACTCCCTGGGCCGCGCCTACCAGAAACTCGGGGTGACCAGCCGCCGCAATCTGGCCCCGCTGGTCGTCGGCGACCGCCCGCAGCCACCCATCCACGCCGAAGGGAAACAGCGATGACTTCCATCAGCGACCTCGAGAAGATATCGGCCAACCGAGAAGGCTTCAACCTGCGAGCGCGCGCGCACATGCAGTCCTCGTACTACGACGTCGAAAGGTTCAAGCAGGGCCACAACATGCTGCGCAAGCTGGAGCAGGAGGAGCTGGGCGACGTCCGCGGCCGGTCCCTGCTGGAACTGCAGTGCCACATCGGCGTCAACTCGCTCTCGCTGGCCCGCATGGGCGCGCAGGTGACCGGCACCGACATCTCGGACGAGGCGATCGACATCGCCCGTGAGCTCGCCGAAGAGCTCGACCTCGACGCGAGTTTCGTCCAGGCGAACCTCTACGACCTGCCGAAGGTGCTCGACGGCCAGTTCGACATGGTGTTCACCGGCTACGGCACCCTCTCGTTCCTGCCCGACATCAACGGCTGGGCCGAGGTGGCGGCGCGGTACGTCAAGCCGGGCGGCACCCTCACGGTCGTGGAGATCCACCCGATGCTCACCCTCTTCAGCGACGTCGGTGGGGAACTGCGGGTGACCCGCTCGCTGTTCCAGTCCCGGGACGTGCACCACGAGATGTCCAAGAGCTACGCCGACCGGATCGCCGACGAGGTGGAGGTGGAGACGCACAGCCTGTACGGCTGGCGGTGGAGCGTGGATGAGGTGGTGAACGCGCTCATCGGCGTCGGCCTGACCATCGAGCGGATCCGCGAGGTTCCCTACGACGCACGGCAGCGGCTCCCGTTGATGGTGCCCGACGGAGACCACAACTGGCGGATCCCGGGCGACCCGATCCCGCTGTCGTTCTCGTGCACCGCCAGGCGGCGGTGAGCTGCGGCATGGCAGATCAGATCGTGGCAACGCCGGAAATCCGCGAGTACGTCCGCGCCGTGTCCCTGCGGGAGGACCCGATCCTGGCCGAACTGAGGGCGCAGACCGCAGGGTTGCCGGGCGGCTCGGCCATGCAGGTCATGGCCGAGGAGGGCCAGCTGCTGGCGCTTCTCGTCGGCCTGTCCGGTGGCGGATCGGTGCTGGAGATCGGCACCTTCACCGGCTACAGCACGTTGTGCATGGCGCGTGCGCTACCGCCGGACGGCACGGTCATCACCCTTGACCTCAACGGGCGGTGGCCGGCGATCGGCGTCGACTACTGGCGGCGCGCCGGAGTCGCCGACCGCATAGACGTTCGCCTCGGTGACGCGACGCAGACGCTCGCCGCCCTCGCCGAGGAGCGGGGCGGGGAGAGTTTCGACCTCGTGTTCATCGACGCGGACAAGGCCAACTACGGGGCGTACTACGAGGCCGCGCTCAGCCTCACGCGGCCGCAAGGGCTGATCGTCATAGACAACACGCTCTTCTTCGGCCGGGTGGTCGACCCGGACAGCCATGACCCGGACACCACCGCGATCCGGGCGCTCAACGCGGCGCTGCGCGACGATCCGCGCGTGGACGTCTCGATGCTCACGATGGCCGACGGGATCACACTCGCCCGGAAGCGATGACGTAGCGGGTCGTGGCCGGCGGCTCGGCCGGCCTCCGTCGCTGCACTGGCGGGCAAGGAGTCCTCCGACTGGCTGTCGGAGGACTCCTTGCCCGCTCTGGACCCGCACGTTCGTCCGGTGCGTCCGGGCGGTGGCGTGGAGGTCGGGAAGCAGGGCCGGGTACGGCTGGCGGCGCTCCGAACGCGTGGAAACGCTCGCCGCCCTCGCTGGTGAACGGGGCGGCGAGCGTGGTGTGAGCCTCGTGTACGTCGGCACCGAAGCGCCTGAAGGGACGGCGTGTCAGGTCGTTGCCAGTGGGACGGTGGTGAGGCGCAGCGTGTCGGGTGCCGGCCTGGGTGTCGGTGTGATGTGCAGTCGTTGTGTCTGTCCGTCGTGCGAAGGCGGTAGTTCGGCAAAGCATGCGCAGAGCTCGTCGGTGAATCCGGCGAACCGGTAGGCGACTTCCATGACCCGGTTGCGTGCGGTGGGCCGGAAGTCCGCGACCAGGTGGGCGCCGGCTGTGGCCGCCTCGTTGACCAGCCAGTTCAGCACGGTGGCGCCGGCGCCGAACGAGACGACCCGGCAGGAGGTGGCCAGGAGCTTCAGGTGCCACACCGCTGGGCCGGTCTCCACGAGTGCGACGCCGACGGCGCCGTGCGAGCCGAAGCGGTCGCTCATCACCACCGTGAGGACCTCGTGGTGTGTGTCGTCCAGGAGTGCGCGCAGGTCGGCGTCGCCGTAGTGGACGCCGGTGGCGTTCATCTGGCTCGTGCGCAGTGTCAGCTCTTCCAGCCGGGACAGGTCGTCGGCGGTGGCTCGGCTGATCTCCATCGCGAGGTCCAGCGAGCGCAGGAACTCCTCGGAGGGCCCGCTGAACGATTCCTGCTCGGCTTGGCGGCGCACGTTGGCCTGGTACATCTGGCGGCGGTGGCGTGAGTCGACCGTCACCGTTGCCGGGGTGAACTCAGGCAGTGCCAGCAGCTCGGTCGCCGACTCGGCGGGGTAGCAGCGCACCTGCGGGAGGTGGAACACGACTTCCGCGCGTTCTGTCGGCTGGTCGTCGATGAAGGCGATCGTGTGGTGGGCGAAGTTCAGTTCGTCGGCGATCTCCCGTACCGACGACGACTTGGGGCCCCATCCGATCCTGGCGTTCACGAAGTACTCGGCGACGCCGAGGTCCTCAAGGCGCTGCCAGGCGGGGCCGTGGTCGTTCTTGCTGGCCACTGCCTGGAGGATGCCGCGGGAGTCGAGGCCCACGATGGTCTCGTAGACCCGGGCGTCGATGGCCACGGCGTCGCCTTCGAGGAGGGTGCCTTTCCACAGCGTGTTGTCCAGGTCCCAGACGACGCATTTGACGGTGGTGATCGGTTCGTCGGGTGACAGCGGTCCACTCACTGCGCCTCCTTTTTCCGGAGTGGGCGGTTCCCGGTCGCCAGGGCGTGTCTGGCGAGTTCGAGCTGGCATATCTCGCTGCTGCCCTCGATGATCTCCATCAGTTTCGCGTCCCGGTAGGCCCGGGCGACCACGTGGCCGTCCGAGGCGCCCGCCGAGGCCATGATCTGCATGGCCGACGCGGTTGCGCGCACGGCTTCGGTCGCGCTGACGTGTTTGGCGAGGACGGTGGCGATCACGAGGTCCGGTGAGCTTGACTCCCAGCACTCGCCGGCGTGCCGGCACACCGCGGTGGCGACCTGTTCGGCGGTGTAGAGTTCGGCGATCCTGCGGGAGATGAGTTGGTGCTCCGCGATGGGTTTGCCGAACTGCTGCCGTGTTCTGGCGTGTTCGGTCACCGCGTCGAGGCAGCCGCGCAGGATGCCGACGCAGCCCCAGGCCACCGACATCCGGCCGTAGGCCAGGGCGGTGGTCACCAGGAAGGGCAGCGACAGGCCGGTGCCGCCGAGCACGTTCGCGGCCGGCAGGCGTACGCCGTCCAGGTGCACCTGTGCGTGGCCTGCCGCGCGGCAGCCCATCGGGTGCGGGATCTTCTCGATCCGGACGCCCTCGGCGTTTGTGGGCACGACGACCGCCGCGGCGTTGTCGCCCGCTTTCGCGATGACGACGATCAGGTCGGCGTAGGCCGCCGCGGTGATCCACGTCTTGCTGCCGTCCACGATCACCGTGTCGCCGTCGAAGCGCACTCGGGTGGTCATCGCGCCTAGGTCGCTGCCGGCGTCCGGCTCGCTGAAGGCGACGGCGGCCAGCCGGCCGCCGGTCAGCTGCGGCAGGAACACGGCGCGCTGGTCGCGGGTGCCGAGGCGTTGTATCGTCCACGCGGCCATGCCCTGGGAGGTCATCACGCTGCGCAGGGAACTGCACAGGCTGCCGGCGTGGGCGGTGAGCTGCCCGTTCTCCTGGCTGCCCAGGCCGAGTCCGCCGTACTGTTTGCGCACTTCGGCGCAGAGCAGGCCGGCGGCGCCGAGTTCACTCAGGACGGTTCGCGGGATTTCGCCGGCGATGTCCCATGCGCCGGCGTTGTCCTCGACGAGATGCCAGATGTCCTGGTGTCCTGAGGAGGGTCCGTCAGACATCGCTGTCTGCGGCAGACTCTGCCTGGAGTCGGCCGACGAGTGCGGCCATGCTCTTGACGGTGCGGAAGTTGGACAACTGCAGGTCCGGTCCGGCGACCGTCACGGCGTAGGCCTGTTCCAGGAACACGACCAGCTGCATGGCGAACATGGAGTTGGCGAGCCCGGTGGTGAAGAGGTCCTGGTCCGCGTCGGGGCTGGTGCGGGTCTGCTCGGCCACGAACCTGGTGATCTCGTCGATGACGGCGTCCGCGTCGAAGAAGGGCGCATTTTCGGTCTGCTGTTCCGAAGTCATGACTGTGCCTCACTGTAGTTGTAGAAGCCGCGGCCGCTCTTTCGGCCGAGTTCGCCGCGCCGGACCTTTTCGAGGAGAAGCTCGCTGGGGCGGCACCGCTCGTCTCCGGTCCGGGCGTAGAGCGCCTCCAGAGCGTCGACGAGGTTGTCGATGCCGATCAGGTCCGCGGTGCGCAGCGGGCCTGTCGGGTGGCCGAGGCAGCCCTGCATGAGGGTGTCCACATCCTCGACGGTGGCGGTGCCGGCGCGGACCACCTGTGCGGCGTCGTTGATCATCGGATGCAGGAGCCGGCTGGTCACGAAGCCGGGTGCGTCACGGACCACCACCGCGTGCCGGCCGATTCGGGTCAGCAGCGAGAGCACCGATTCGACGGTGGTGTCGGCGGTCTGGGGGCCGCGGATCACCTCGACCAGCGAGATCAGGTAGGCGGGGTTCATGAAGTGGGTTCCGATGAGGTCGCCCGGGTTTTTCACCCATGCGGCCATTTCGTCGATGGGTATGCCGGAGGTGTTGGAGATCAGGGGGGTTCCGGGGCGGACCAGTGCCGATACGGCGGCGAGGACTTCCGCTTTCTTCTCGGGCAGTTCGGTGACCGCCTCGATGACCACGGCGGCGTCCGCGATGTCGTTCAGCGAGAGTGTGGTGCGCAGTTTCGCCGGGGTGCGTCCGGGCGGGAGTGCGCCGGTGAGTTGTGCGTGTCGAAGGCCGTTGGCGGATGCGGCGGTGGCGCGCTCGAGCACGTCCTCGTCGATGTCCACCAGTACGACGGGCAGTCCGTGTCCGACGACGAGCGTCGAGATTCCGGTGCCCATGACGCCGGCGCCTACGATGGCAATGAGCGGCTCGTCCATGATGTCTCCTCCAGGCCCAGTGGTTGGTAACTGCCGGAGTCGGGTCCGATCCAGTAGCGGGTGCGCTGGAACGGGTAGCCCGGCAGGGACAGGCGGCGCGGTCGTGACGGGCCGCGGAAGGCGTCCCAGTCGATGTCCGCGGTGGCCTGCCACAGTTTGCCGACGGTGTCGAGCAGGGTGGCGAGGTCGGATCGGCTGCCGTGCGTGGGTGTCAGTGAGGGCAGTGCCACCGGTTGTTCGGCTGTCTGCTGCTGGGCGAGGGTGTCGGTCAGTGTGCTGTCCGGCCCTACCTCCAGCAGGATCCGGCCGGGTTCGTCGGCCAGTGTGCGCAGGCCTTTGGCGAAGCGGGTCGGCTCGTTCAGGTGGCGGGCCCAGTGGGCCGGGTCGGCGGCGTCCTGCGGGGTGGTCCAGGTTCCCGTTGTTTGGGAGATGTAGGGGATTTGAGGCGGTTTGAGTTCGTAGCGTGCCACCTGGGCTGCGAACTCGGTGGCGTGGGCGTCGAGCGGCCCGGTGGCCCCGGCGTGGGAGCGGATCTCGGCGTCGGTGGCCGTGGCGGCGATGGCGTCGGCCAGGTCGATCACGCCGGCCAGGCAGGCTGCCACGTACTCGCCGTCACCTTCGCCGATCATCGCGGTGGGTTGTACCCCCCAGGCTTGCCAGAGCCGTGCGAGGGCCCATTGCAGGGTGAAGGCTGCGGCGGGCAGGCCGCGCGGGTCGTCGTGCCCCGTCTGCGGGCCGTCCCAGGTGGAGGGGAAGAGCAGTCCGCGCAGGTCGTAGCCGAGTAGTGGCTGTGCCAGTTCGGCGCAGCGGTCCACTTCCCGGGCGAAGGCCGGTTCGCTGCGACAGATCGCTGCGGCGGCGTCGGGCCGGTGGGAGGTGCTGCCCGGGAACATGAAGGCCACCTGGCGGGCGTTCAGGTCGTCGGCGGTGTTCACGGCTCCGGGTTGTGCCAGTGCCCGGAGGGCGGCTGTCGCCTCGGCACGGTCGTGGCACACCAGGTGTCGGCGGAGCGGGAATGCGCGTCGGCCGACCTGCAGGGTGTAAGCGACGTCGGCGAGGTCGAGGTCGTCCGGCCCGTCCAGGCGGTCGGCGAGGTTGGTTGCCGCGTCCGCCAGGGCTTTTTCGCTGCGTGCGGACAGAACGAGCACGTGCTGGTCGCGTGGGTTCGGCGGGCTGGGTGGGGGTGTCGGCGCTTCCTGGAGCACTATGTGGGCGTTGGTGCCGCCGACCGCGAAGGCGCTGACGCCGGCTCGTCGCGGTGTGGCGCCTCGTGGCCAGGGGCGGGCCGTGGTCGGTACGTAGAACGGTGTGCGGTCCAGCAGCAGTGCGGGGTTGGGTGTGTCGAAGTTGATGCTCGGCGGGATCTCGCCGTGTTCGAGTGCCAGTACCGCCCTGGCGAAGCCGGCCGCTCCTGCGGCGGCGTCCAGGTGGCCGATGTTGGCCTTCGTCGAGCCGATCGCGCAGAAGCCGCGTTCGCTGGTGTTGAAGGCCTTGGTGAGTCCGGCCAGTTCGATCGGGTCGCCGAGGGGGGTGCCTGTGCCGTGGGCTTCGATGTAGCCGATGCTCTCCGAAGGCACGTCGGCGACTGCCTGGGCGGTGGCGATCACTTCGGCCTGTGCCTGCATGCTCGGGGCGCTGAAGCCGAATTTCGCCGAGCCGTCGTTGTTGAGGGCGCTGCCGAGGATGACTGCGCGGATGTTGTCGTTGTCCGCGAGTGCGTCGCTCAGTCTGCGCAGTGCCACGACGGTGACGCCGTATCCGGGGACGGTTCCGTTGGCGGCGGCGTCGAAGGGGCGGCAGTGGCCGTCGCGGGCGAAGATGCCGCCCGCGACCACCGGGTAGCCGCCGATCAGCGGGATGGGCAGTGCGACTCCCCCGGCCAGGGCCATGTCGCATTCGTGGCCCAGCAGGGATTGGCAGGCGAGGTGGATGGCGACGAGTGAGGTGGAGCATGCCGCCTGCACGGTCATCGCGGGGCCGCGCAGGTCGCACAGGTAGGCCGCCCTGGTCGCGAGGAAGTCCTTGTCGTTGTAGGGGCGCGCGGAGAAGGCCGCCATCGATCCCCGGAAGCGCGCGTTGGCGAGGAGGTTCAGTGGCAGGTACTTGTTGGCGAAGCAGCCGGCGTAGACGCCGACGGCGCCGTCGAACCGCGAGGGGTCGTGGCCGGTGTCTTCCAGTGCGTGCCAGGCGCACTCGGCGAAGATCCGCTGTTGCGGGTCGCTGATCTCCGCCTGTTCCCGGGTGTATCCGAAGAACTCGGCGTCGAAGTGGTCGGCGTTCTCGATGACCGCGGCGGCGGGCACGTAGTCGGGATGGTTCACCATGGCGGTGGGCCATCCGGCGTCGGCCAACTGCTGGGTGCTGAACCTGGAGACCGATTCGACGCCGTCGCGCTGGTTGCGCCAGAACGCCTCCATGGTGGGGGATCCCGGGAGTCGTCCGGCAAGGCCGACGACCGCGATCGGCTCCGTTCCGTCTTCCGTTGCGGTACTCACCCAAGGCCCCCATCGGCTCGCTGCCGTGTCGGAAAGTTCGCTGGCACCGTCATGCCCCTGCCCTGCCCGCGCGCCGCGCGGCGGCCTGTTTGGCGCTGCGGCGGGCGGCTGCCCGTGCGGCGCCCGCGCTGACCGCCTCGTCGGGTCCTTCGTCCGGTTTGCGGTCGATGGCCTCGGCGAGTGCCCGTGCGGAGGGGTAGCGGAACATGTCCACCAGGGAGAGCCCGCTGTCCCTGTGTTCGAGCAGTCGGGCCCGGGCCACCACCACGAGCAGTGAGTTCCCGCCGAGGTCGAAGAAGCTGTCGTCCAGGCCCACCCGGTCCACGCCGAGTACCTCCCGCCATACGTCGGTGACCAGCTGTTCCGTCGCGTTCGTCGGCGGCGTGTACGCCCTGGTGCCCTGGGGCCGGGTGTCCGACAGGTCGGGCAGTGCCCTGCGGTCGACCTTCTTGTTCGGGGTCAGCGGCATCGCGTCGATGGGGTGGAGGGCGCTGGGCACCATGTAGCCGGGCAGCCGCGTGGCGAGGAAGGCGCGCAGTTCGGTGCCGGTCGCGGGCCGGTCGGTTGCCGGGACGTAGTAGCCGATGATGCGTTGTTCCGCGCCGGTGCCCCGGATGACGGCGACCGCCGAGCGGACTCCTGCGTGTTCGGCCAGTGTCGTCTCGATCTCACCGAGTTCGATCCGGTGGCCGTGCAGCTTGACCTGGTCGTCGATTCGGCCGAGGAATTCGAGTGTGCCGTCGGGTGTCCAGCGGGCCAGGTCACCCGTTCGGTAGACCCGTGCGCCGGGCCGGTCGGTGAACGGGTCGGGTTGGAAGCGTTCGGCGGTCGCCTCGGTGCGGTTGAGGTAGCCGCGGACCACGCCGTACCCGCCGAGGAGCAGTTCTCCGGGTACGCCCGTGGGGCACGGCCGCGTGTCGCGGTCGACCACGTAGGCCCGTACGTTCGCCAGCGGGCGTCCGATGGGCACGGGGCCGCCGTCGGGCGGGACCTGGGACGTGGTGGCCCAGACCGCGGCTTCGGTCGGCCCGTACATGTTGTGGACCGTGCCGGCGACGGCGTCGGCGAGGGCGCGGGCCAGGTCTGCGGGGAGGGCTTCGCCGCCCACCAGCAGCCGGCTGAGCCGGGGCAGTTCGGTGCGCGTGTCCTGGTCGGCCAGCAGGGCGCGGGCCAGGGAGGGCGTGCACTGCAGGTGCGTCACCGCGTGTTCGCGCAGTTGTTCGGCGATCGGTTCCTCGGCCTTGGCCAGCGCGGCGTTCTTGCGCTCCTCGCTGATGTCCCGGACGGTCGTCAGGTGGGTCAGGGCGTCGAGTGCGGCTTTCTCCTCGACGCCGAAGTCGATCAGGCAGGCGACCTCGTCGACGCCGGCGGCCTTCATCCGGTCGACCATGTCGGCGCAGACCTGGGGTGTACCGAGCAGGCTGGCGGTGGCGAAGAACCGGTCGAACGCCCGGTTGACGAGTTCCCGTAGTTCCCGGGGGGGCAGTGCCTTGAAGTCCTCGGCGCTTCCGGTGGTGGCGCCGAGGGAGGCGATCAGGTCGAAGGAGGTCTCCAGGTAGCGGTTCATCGGCTCCCGGACCAGCTCGCGGACCTCGTCGAGGTCGGGGCCGACGAAGGTGTGGACCATGACCGCCACGTGGCCGTCCCCGGGTCCGTGGCCGTGCTCGTGCCAGGCCTTGCGGTACAGTGCGATCTTTTCGGCCAGTTCCTCCAGGCTGTGCCCGAGGAGGTGGGTGAGGACCCCGGCGCCGGCCTCGCCTGCCATCCGGAAGGTTTCCGGGTGTTTGGCGCTGGTCAGCCACACCGGCAGCTCCGGCTGGACGGGCTTGGGGAACACGCCGACTTCGACCTCGGCGCCGACGCCGTTGCTCCGCGTCACCTTCTGGCCGCGCCACAGCCTGCGGACCTCCGCGAGGCCGTCCATCATCAGCTGCTTGCGCTTGCCGTACCGGTCCGGTGCGAGTGTGAAGTCGTTGGCGTGCCAGCCGGAGGCAAAGGAGATGCCGGCCCGGCCGGCCGAGATGTTGTCCACGACGGACCATTCCTCGGCCACTCGCAACGGGTCGTGCAGGGGCAGCACCACGCTGCCCGCGCGGATCTGGACCCGCTCGGTGATCGCGGCGACGGCCGCCGCCGTCACCGAGGGGTTGGGGTACAGCCCGCCGAACTGGTGGAAGTGGCGCTCCGGCGTCCACACGGCCGTGAAGCCGTTGCGGTCGGCGAACTTCGCGCCTTCGAGCAGCAGACGGTAGCGGTCCTCGGAACTGGCTTCGGAGTCGCTGCCGAAGTAGAGCAGGCTGAAGTCGATGGGGCGGGTGCGGGCCTGGGTGATCGCAGCCGACTCGGCGGCGGGGGCGGACGCCAGGGGCGGTTCACGGCGCAGCACGATGCGGTGTCCGTGCGTCAGCGCCCACAGCAGTTCGACGACGGAGATGTCGAAGGAGACGCTGGTGACCGCGAGCCAGGTGCTGGGTTCGTCGGCGCCGAAGACGTCGTTCATTCCGGCGAAGAGGTTGGCCACGTTGCGGTGGGTGACCATGACGCCCTTGGGCTGTCCGGTGGACCCGGAGGTGTAGATCACGTACGCCAGGTTGTCGGGGGTGATGACCGGGGGCGGCGGACTGTCGGGGGTGGTGTCGGGTGCTGCGGTCAGGTCGGGTATCACGACGTGGGCGGCGCCCAGGCGCCCGGCGGCCGCGGCGGAGTGGGGGTCTGCGACGACCAGGCGCACGCCGGCGTCGGCGACCATGAACGCGAGTCGGTCGCGTGGGTAGTCGGGATCCAGTGGGAGGTAGGCCGCGCCCGCTCTGAGGATTCCCAGCAGGGTGACCATCAGCAGGGACGTGCGGCCGAGGTGGACGCCGACCGGCTCGTCGGGTGCCACGCCGAGTCGGCGCAGCTGGGCGGCGAAGCGGTCGACGAGGCGGTCGAGTTCGCGGAAGGTCAAGGTGGCGTCGGCGGCGATCACGGCGACGGCGTCGGGGGTTGCGGCCACCCGCTCCGCCAGCAGCCGGTGCACCGGGGCGTCGGCGATCTCGGCCGGGGTGCCGGTCTGCCAGTCGGCCAGGGTGGCGAGTTCGCCCGTCGGCAGTACTGCCAGTTCGTCGACGGGTCGGTCGGGGGCGTTCGCGGCGGCGGTGATGACGTTGACGTACCGCTGGGCGATGCGCTCTGCGGTCGTGGCCTCGAACAGATCGGTGCTGTACTCCAGGCGGCCGCGCACGCCGGTCAGGGTCCGTGTGAGGCTCAGTGTGAGGTCGAACCTGGCTGCGCCGGTGTCGCCCAGCACCGGCTGCACCTGGCAGCCGTCCAGGCGCAGCCCGGCGCCTTCCTCTTCGTAGCGGTAGCTGAACAGGACCTGGAACAGCGGGTTCTGGGCGAGGTCGCGGTCGGGGTGCAGTTCTTCGACGAGTTTCTCGAACGGCAGGTCCTGGTGGGCCAGTGCTCCCTTGACTTCCGTCCACAGCCGTTGGATCAGCTCGCGGAACGTCGGGTGGCGGGCGAGGTCGCAGCGGAGGACGAGGGTGTTGGTGAAGAACCCGATGAGGCCGGCCAGTTCGGGGCGTTCCCGTCCGGAGACCGGGGTGCCGACCACGACTTCGTCCTCGCCGACGTGCGCCCGCAGCAGCACTGCGAAGGCGGCGAGCAGGACACTGTAGAGCGTGACGCCTTCCGTCCTGCCCAGTTCCTCGAGCCGCTGGAGCGGTTGCGGCGGCAGCTCGAAGGTGAGCGCGGAACCGCGGTAGCTCTGCACGGGCGGGCGCGGGTGGTCGGTGGGCAGGTGCCGGGCGGGCATGTCGGTCAGCCGGTTCCTCCAGTACGCCAGCAGCCGGTCGAGTTCGGGCCCGGCCAGCGTGCTCTGCTGCCACTGGGCGAAGTCGGCGTACTGCATGGGCAGGTCGGGCTCGTGCCGTTGCCGGCCGGTCAGGGCGGCCAGGTACTGGACTTCGAGTTCCCGGCCCAGCGTTGTGACCGAGGCGCCGTCGCAGGCGAGGTGGTGCACGGTGAGCAGCAGCCGGTGCTGCTGCTCACCCAGGCGCAGCAGGCGGGCCCGGATGACGTGGCCGGCGACGAGGTCGAACGGGGTGCCGGCTTCCTCGTCCGCGAGGCGCGCCGCCTCGTCCGCGCTGCGGCCGGGTGCGGTCAGGTCGACGACGGGTATCGACACGGGGGCGGGCGGCAGGACCACCTGGTGGGGTGTCCCGCCGGTCGAGCGGAAGGCGGTGCGCAGGATCTCGTGCCGGCGCACGACTTCGGTCAGCGCCTGTTCGAGCGCGGTGCGGTGCAGTGGGCCGGTGATGTCGTAGCCGAGCGGAACGTTGTAGACCGCGCTGCCCGGCTGCAGCTGGTCAAGGAACCACAGTCGCTGTTGCGCGTAGGACAGCGGTGCCGGACCGTCCTCTTCGGCGGCCTCCGCTTCGATGGGTCCGCTCACTGCTGCACCTCGGTTTCCTGCGTGTCGCGTGGGAGCGACGCGGCTTTGTCGTCACTGGGCCGGCCGGGCTCGCCCGGCCGCACGGCCGTGCGGCGGGCGCGCGCGATGATCGGGGCGGGGCGGCCTGATGCCGCCCCCGCCGTCGCGGCGGTCACAGCGTCCGCCAGACCCGCCACGGTGGGCTGCTGGAGGAACGTGGAGATGGGCACCTGGACGCCGAAGGCCTCGTTCACCTGGGCCACCAGGCGGGCCGCCAGCAGGGAGTGGCCGCCGGCGCGGAAGAAGTCGTCCGCGCGCCCCACCGGCTGGTCGTGGAGCAGCGCCGAGGCGAGCTGCGCGATGCGCTCTTCCGCGGGGGTGCGCGGTGCCTGGTGCGCCTGGGGTTCGGCCGGGGTGCTCGGCGCGAGGGCGGCCAGCGCGTCGTGGTCGACCTTGCCGTGTTCGGTGAGCGGCAGGGCGTCGAGCAGCACGACCCTGTCCGGGACCATGTACACGGGCAGGCGGTCTCGCAGGAACGCCAGCAGCTTCTCCTCGAGGACGGTGTCGCTTCGGCCGTCGGCGCAGGCGTACGCCACGAGCGAGGCTTCCGCGCCCGGTGCGAAGGGGCGGGCGAGGACCACGGCGTCCCGCAGGTCCGGGTGGTCCCTGAGTGTTGCCGCGATCTCTCCGGGTTCGATCCGAAAGCCCCGGATCTTGACCTGCTCGTCGGCGCGGCCGAGGAATTCCAGCTGCCCGTCGGGACGCCAGCGGACCAGGTCGCCGGTGCGGTACAGGCGGGCGCCGGGCCGGTCGGCGAACGGGTCGGCGAGGAAGCTCAGCGCGGTGAGCTCCGGACGCTTGACGTAGCCGCGGGCCACCGCCGTGCCGCCGAGGTACAGCTCACCGCGGACACCGGTGGGCACCGGCTGTCCTTGAGCGTCCAGCACGCGGGCGTCGATCCCGCTGATCGGCCTGCCGATGGGCGGGCGCGGTCCTGCCGAATCCGGCGGGACGAGGCCCGCCGTGGCCACCACGGTGTTCTCGGTGGGCCCGTAGTGGTTGAACAGCCGGAACGGCAGGTCGTCGACGGGTGCGGCCGGCAGCACGTCGCCGCCGGTCAGCAGTGCGCGCAGCGCGGTGTCGGCCGGCCACGGCTCGGTCAGTGCGGCCGCGGCGACGGGGGTGGGCAGGAATGCCGTGGTGATCTTCTCCTCGCCCATCCAGCGCACCAGCTCCGCCGGTGCGGCCCGCAGCTCGGGCGGGACGACGCTCAAGGTGGCGCCTGCGGCGAGGGTGGGCCAGATCTCCCACGTCGAGGCGTCGAAGCCGGGGCTGGCGAACAGCGTGGTGCGGTCCGCCGGTTCGAGCGCGTACTGGGCCTGGTGCCAGGCGACCAGGTTCGCCAGGCCCCGGTGCTCCAGGGCGACGCCCTTGGGCCGGCCTGTGGAACCCGAGGTGTAGATGAGGTACGCGAGCCGGTCCGGGGTGACCTGGTCCGCGTGGACGGGCTCGTCGGTGGTGTGGGAGTCCAGGTCGAACACGTGCATGCTCTGCGTGGACGCGGGCAGCTGCAGGCGCGTGTGGGACGTGGCAAGGACCATTTGCGCGTCGGCGTCCTGCAGGATGAAGGCGACGCGCTCGGCCGGGTAGCTCGGGTCCACGGGCAGGTAGCATCCGCCGGCCATGAGCACCGCGAGTTCGCCGACCACGAGCTCGGGGGAACGGTCGGCGTAGACCGCCACCGGTTCCTCGGCGGTGATGCCGGACTCGCGGAGCCGGTGGGCCAGGGCGCCGGCGCGCTGCCACAACTGTCGGTAGCTGAGCTGCCCCTTGGGCCAGCGCACCGCGACGGCGTCCGGCTGCCTCTGGACCTGCTGTCCGATCAGTTCGGTCACCGGCTGGGCACCGGCCGCCTCGGCCTCGGCCGCGCCGGGGCCGCGAGCCCAGCGCTCGAGCTGCTCGGCCTCCGCGTCCGGGAGCAGGCGGAGCGTCCCCACCGGGGTCTGCGGCCGGGCCACCGCGTCGGTGAGCAGGGTCAGGTAGTGCGTGACCATCCGCTCCATGGTGGCCTCGTCGAACAGGTCGGCCGAGTGCTCCCAGATCATGGCGAGGTCGTCGTCCTCGGGCCGGGGCTCCCGGCCCAGGCGCTGCTCGGCCCGCGGGATCACGATCACGTTGAGGTCGGCCTTGGCCGAGTTGTTCGAGCGTTCGGTGACCCTGCCGGTGAGCCCGCCGAAGTCGATGTCGGGCACTGCGGAGTCGTGGAAGCTGAACATGACCTGGAACAGCGGGGTGCGCGAGGGTTCGCGGGCCGGGTCGATCGCGTCGATCACCGCGTCCACCGGGGTGTCCGACCAGGCCAGCGTCTCGGCGACGCCCTGCCTCACCTGCGCCAGCAGGTCGCTGAACGGCTGGTCGGCCGACACCTTCGTGCGCATGACCAGCGTGTTGACGAGCATGCCGAGCAGCGGCTCCAGCTCGGGCACGTTCCGGTTCGCCGCGCCGGTCCCGACCAGCATGTCCTGCTGCCCGGTGTAGCGGTGCAGCAGCGCCGTGAAGCCCGCGTACATCGTGGAGAACAGTGACACCCGGTTCTCGCGGCTGAAAGCCCGCAGCTTTCGGGCCAGCTCGGCGGGGATCAGGATCCGCGGAGCCCTGCCGCGGAAGGTCATCACCGGCGGCCTGGGCCGGTCAGCGGGCAGCTCCAGGGTGTCCGGGGCGCCGGCCAGCCGGGCGGTCCAGTGGTCGACGTGCGCGCGCAGCACCTCCCCGCGCATCCAGTCCCGCTGCCAGATCGCGTAGTCCGCGTACTGGATGGCCAGTTGGGGCAGCGGCGAGGGCCGGCCGGCGGCGAAGGCCGGGTAGAGGGCGCGCAGCTCGGACAGGAACACCGACAGCGACCAGCCGTCGTGGACGAAGTGGTGCTCCACGTGGAGGAAGGTGTTCTGCCCGTTGCCGTGCCGCAGCAGCACCCAGCGGGCCAGCGGCGGCTCGGTCAGGTCGAAGGGCTCGCGCAGTTGCGCGGCGACCACCTCGTCGGCCTGCTCGGCAAGGATGTCGAGCACGGTCAGCGACGCCTGGGCCTGGGCCAGCGGACGCTGGTGGCCCACCCCGTCGACGGAGACGAAAGCGGTCCGCAGGATCTCGTGCCGGCGCACGATCTCATTCAGCGCCGCGTGCAGCGCATCGACGTCCACCTCGCCCTGCAGGGACACCGTGGCCTGGAAGTTGTAGGCCAGGTTGCCGGGCGAAAGCTGCTCGAAGAACCAGACTCGTTCCTGCGGCAGGGACAGCGGGATCGGGCGGCTCCGGGCGGCTCGGCGCACCGGCGGCGCGACGGGCGCGATCGCGCGGGTGGTGGCTTCACGCCCGGCGTCCTGCGTTTCCGTCAGGGCAGAGCGCTGGTCGATGATCGCCGCGAGAGTGGCGATGGTGGGTGCACCGAACAGTTCGGGCATGCTCACTGCGGTGTGCAGCTCCGCCGCGATACGGCCCGCCAGCCCCGCGACGAGCAGCGAGTTCCCGCCGAGCGCGAAGAAGTCGTCGTGCACGCCGACCTGCACGCCGCCCAGCAGCGCGGACACGATCCGTGTCAGCGCCGTCTGGGTCGGGGTGCTCGGCGCCACCGCCACATCGGCCAGGCCTGCCGCCGCCCGGTCGGGAGCGGGCAGCGCGGCACGGTCGACCTTGCCGTTGGGCGTCAGCGGCAGCACAGGCAGGACGACTACGGCCGCCGGCACCATGTAGCCGGGCAGCCGGGCCGCGACGAACTCGACCAACTCGGCTGTGGGGACACCGGTGACCACGTAGCCCACCAGGCGCGCGTCCGGCCGGCCCGAGTGCTCGACCGCCACGAAGGCGTCCCGGACACCGGGGTGCTGCTTGAGGACCGTGGCCACCTCGCCGGGCTCGATCCGAAACCCGCGGATCTTGGCCTGGTCGTCGTAGCGGCCGATGTACTCGAAGGCCCCGTCCGGGCGGCGGCGGACCTTGTCGCCGGTGCGGTACATCCGCTGCCCGGGAACGGCGATGTCCGGTACGAACGCCGCCGCTGTACCCGCCGGGTCGTGCAGGTACCCGCGCGCCACACATGCGCCCGCCAGGCACAGCTCACCGGCCTCGCCATCGGGTACCTGATCGAGCCCGTCCAGGACATAGCAGCGCACACCGTCGACGGGCACCCCGATCGGCGGCGGCACGGGCCCTGCCGGCAGCACCTCGCCCGCTGTCACCTTCACCGTGGCCTCGGTCGGCCCGTAGAGGTTGACCACGGTGAACGGCAGCCCGTCCGGTGCACCGCGCTGCATCGCCGAGCCACCGGTGTGCAGGGTCCGCAGCGCCGTGTGCGGCGGCCAGGTCTCGTCGAGGACGGCCTCGGCCAACGGCGTGGGCAGGAAGGTCACGGTGATCTGCTCATCGGCCAGCCACCCGGCGAGCGCCGGCGGCGAGGTACGCACCTCGGCGGGCGGCACCACCAGCGTGGCGCCGGCGGTCAGGGTGAACCAGATGTCCTGGACGGACACGTCGAACCCGGGACTGGCCAGCAGGGTCGAACGGTCCTCCCGCCGCGTCCCGTACGTCTTGTGATGCCAGCGCATCAGGTTGGCCAGGCTCGCGTGGCTCACCGCGACACCCTTGGGCCGGCCGGTGGAACCCGACGTGTAGATCACGTACGCCAGCGCGGCACCGTGCAGCCGGGGCGGCGCCAGGACCGTCGCGTCCGATGGTTCCTCGGCCAGATCGACCAGCAGGACGTCATCGCCCAGCGGCGCCCCGCCGGACACCAGCGGCCCGGTGCTGAGGACCGCGGCGGCACCGGAGACCTCCAACAGTTGGCGGATCCGCGCGGCCGGGTGGGCCGGGTCCAGCGGCAGGTAGGCCGCGCCCGCCAGCAGAACAGCCACCTCCGCGACCACCAGTTCCGCCGACCGGTCGGCGTACACGGCCACGACACTGTCTGGGCCCACCCCTCGCTCGGTGAGCTCGACCGCCAAAGCGGACGCGTGCGCGGCAAGGCCGTGGTAGGTCAGCCTCAGGTCACCGTCCTGCACCGCGACCGCATCCGGTGCCTCGGCCACCCGGGCATGGAATTCGTTGAGCACCATCTCGCACGTCATCCTTCACTGCTGGGAGCGGGTGGCTGAATTGGCTTACTCCGAGGCCCGGCGCAGGCTCAACGGGCGCATGTCCGTCCAGACCTCACCGATATGGGTCAGGCATTCCGTCTTGGAACCGCTGACATCGCCGCTGCGCCAGCCCAGTGGGAGGTCACGGTCTGCGGGCCAGATCGAGTACTGCTCCTCGTCGTTGAGTACGACCACGTAGGACTGGGTGTCGCCGTCCATGGGTTCCTCCGGTTCGGCGGGGTATGGATAGGTCTGCTACAGGCCATGCACAGGTCGTGCCCTGCCGTGCCCCCACGGCCGCACACGACAGGCACGGCGGACGCCGGCACCACGAAAGATCACGAAAACGACGTACATGCCGAGCCTCGCCACCGAGCACGGGACGAGCACGACTCGGAAACGGCCGCCCGCCTCGACACCGTCAAGGCACCCCGGCCGCACCCGACGACCGACAAACACCGGCCACGTGCGGACCCCGGGACCACGGTCGCCGGCGAACTACCCGCCCCCTGCGTTCCACGCCGCCAGCATGGAACGCAACCGTTCCCGCCGGTAGAGTATGGCGATTACTCCGGCAGTCCGTTAAACCAACGATTGGACGGAAAGACGGCGATCTCCCACCCACAACAAAGAACCGTTGACGGTGTGTCCAGTAAACGGCTGATCCAGTTTTTGTAGGGGTCAGTTGACGGCCGGAGCCGGCCTTCGAAAGCGATCTGGAAGGCGTTCAGGGGTGCTTTCCAGCGCATGGTCCACCGCTTGCGGCCCTTGCCGGTCGGGTCCAGCGACATGAGGGCCATGTAGACGCACTTCATGGCCGCGGCCTCGTAGGGAAAGTGTCCGCGAGCGCGAACAGCTTTGCGGATGCGGGCGTTGACGGACTCGATGGCGTTCGTCGAGCAGACGACCTTGCGGATCTCGACGTCGAAGGAGAGGAAGGGCACGAACTCGGCCCAGGCGTTCTCCCGGAGCCTGATCACCGCCGGGTACTTCTTCCCCCAGGCTTCCTGGAACTCGCTGAACCGCTCGGTCGCGGCGCACTGGTTCGGCGCCGTGCAGACGGGCTTCAAACCCTTGGCGATCTTGTCCCAGTCCTGTCCGCGTGCCGGAAACTGTTCGCAGCAGATGAAGCCGTCAAAGAACAACACGTTGCTTCGCAGGAACGATCTCGTTGATGTGGTGTGCGAATATCCGACGCTGTGCGCGGCCAGCTGGCACGACGGTTCGAGGTCCTGCTCCCGCATTTGAATGAGCGTCAGCAGCGGCTGGCGCTGGCGACCGAGGCTCGACTGCTTGGCCACGGGGGCGTGCGCCTGGTCGCGCGGGCGGCCGGGGTCAGCGAGACGACCGTCCGCAAGGGCGTATTCGAGCTCGAAGCCGGGGGCGATCCGCTGCCCGAGGGCCGTATGCTCGTCGACACCGTCCTCCTCGACGAAATCCTCCCCGACGAGGACGGCGATTGCACGCACGAAATCGCGCTGACCGACGCGAGCATCACGGTCCGCTGCCAGGACCTGGAAGCAGTGTGGGGCGGCACGAGCTGACGGAGACGGGCACAGCACGCAGACCTCGACGAGCGAACCGCATGCGCACGCGCCTCAGGGCCGCCGTGGACGGCTAACTGCCCGCCCTGGCCCGGCTTCGGGGCTGCCGACGATCCCTGCGCAACCAGCACGAGGTCCGGCACCGGGCCGACGCGCTGATCACCACGCTGGTCGAGGACCTCGGGAACGCTGGATCGGCCGCGTGGCGTCCAGGAAGACGTAGTCGCTCGGTACGGCCCCGGGCCAGCAGGACCGGGTCGAGCCGGGCGCGTACCTCGTCGACGCCGCTCTCGTGGGCGCACCGTGCGGCCACCCCGGGGTCGGGCCGGTCGGGTCCCGCCCCCGCGGCGGGTTCGGCGCAGCGGACCCAACGGCCGTGCGCCACCCGGTAGGCGGGGTCCTTCTTCAGGCGCTGCCGGGCCTCTGGACGGAGGTTGTTCACGACGACCTGGGTACGGAACCAGCGCCGCTCGTCCCCGTAAGGGCGCGAGCCTGATCCGCTCCACGGCCACCGAGGCGGAGTACGCGGTCGGCTCGGGCGAACGGGAGTTCGGGGGGCCGGACAGGGACGGCCTTGTGCGGAGGTACCGCAATGGGGATCATGAGGCCGCCGCCACGATGGCAGCACCTGAATACCACTCAACTCACCTGACAACAAGGGAGTTTGCATGAGCTCATGGACGCGCTCGGGGGCTGTGGCGATTACCGCCGCGCTGGCCCTGGGCATGGCGCCCGGGATCAGACCCGGCCCGTCGGCCGCGGCGGAGACCGCACCGGCGGGAGGTACGGCGCAGAGTGGCGGCCGTACCGTCACCCTGATCACCGGGGACACGGTGACGACCGACGGCGCCGGGCGGGTCACCGGGGTCCGGGCGGGTGCGGGACGCGAGGACGTCACGATCTCCGTCCACCGCTACCAGGGCCGCAGTTACGTGATCCCCGAGGACGCGATGCGGCCGCTGACCGAGGGCACCGTGGACCGACGGCTGTTCGACGTGACGGAGCTGCTCGCCTCGGGCTACGACGACGCGCGGCGGGATTCGACGCCGCTGATCGTGACCTACCGCACGAGCGGTGAGGCCTCGGCGAAACGGGAACTCGCCGCCGCCGACGCGGACGCCGGGCGGGACCTGTCGGTGATCAACGGTCAGGCGGTCGAGGCGCCCAGGTCCGGCACCGCGCGGGTGTGGAACGCGCTGACGGACGCCGGTACGGGTGCCAGGGCGGGCGCCACCCGCGTCGCCTCCGGCATCGAGAAGGTATGGCTGGACGCCGCCCGGACGGCGAGCCTGGACCAGAGCGTGCCGCAGATCGGCGCTCCCACGGCGTGGGCCTCCGGCTACGACGGCAAGGGCGTCACCATCGCCGTACTGGACACGGGTGTGGACCAGACCCACCCGGATCTGGCCGACCGGGAGATCGCCGAGAAGAACTTCGGCTCCTCGCCGGACAACGTGGACCGGGTGGGCCACGGCACCCATGTCGCCTCCATCGCGGCCGGTTCGGGCGCCAAGTCCGGCGGCCGCTACAAGGGTGTCGCCCCCGGGGCGAAGATCCTCGACGGCAAGGTCCTCGACGACAGCGGATCGGGCTCCGAGTCGGGCATCATCGCCGGCATGCAGTGGGCGGTGGACCAGCATGCCAACGTTGTCAATCTCTCCCTGGGCGGCACCGACACCGCGGGCATCGACCCGCTGGAAGAGGCCGTCAACACACTGTCCGCCAAGTCCGGAACACTGTTCGTGATCGCCGCCGGCAACTCGGGACCCCTCGCCGGCACCATCGGCTCCCCCGGCAGCGCGGCCGCCGCGCTCACCGTCGGCGCGGTGGACAAGCAGAACCGGATCGCCACCTTCTCCAGCGTGGGCCCCACCCAGGACGGCTCCCTGAAGCCCGACCTCACCGCGCCTGGCCGGTTCATCGTCGCCGCCAAGGCGGCCGAGGGTGTGATAGGCACCCCCGCCGGCGACGGCTACGTCTCCCTCAACGGCACCTCGATGGCCACCCCGCATGTCGCGGGCGCCGCGGCCATCCTGGCCCAGCGGCACCCCGACTGGACCGGGCAGCAGCTCAAGCAGGCCCTCGTCTCCTCCGCGAAACCCACGGCCGGGCTGACCGCGCAGCAGCAGGGCACCGGGCGGGTGGACGTCGCGAGGGCCGTCGCACAGACGGTGAGCAGTGAGGTGTCGTCTGTCGGCTTCGGCACCCAGCAGTGGCCGCACACCGACGACACTCCGCTGACCAAGCGGATCACCTACCGCAACACCGGCACCTCGGCGGTCACCCTCGGCCTGTCCGTCCGGGCGACCGACGCCGACGGAAAGTCCGCTCCCCGGGGGCTGTTCACCGTATCGTCGAAGCGCGTCACCGTGCCCGCGGGCGGCACCGCCTCCGTGGACGTGACCGCCGACACCCGCACCGTGCCGGCGGGGGGCGCCTACTCGGGCGCGCTGCTCGCCACCGGCGGCGGCCAGAGCGTACGCACCGCCGTGGCGGCCGACGCCGAGGTGGAGTCGTACGACCTGACGATGAACGTCCTCGACGGCAACGGCGACCCGGCGTTCTTCCCGTTCATCATCCTCTACGGCCTGGACGGCCCGGTCTTGCTGTGGAGCCAGGGGATCACCGACGGCGTCGCGCGGTTCCGCGCGCCGAAGGGGGCGTACAACGTCTTCGCCAATGTCAGCACCTGGAGCGGTGCGGGCGCGGGGTCGGTGGAACTGGTGCAGCCGCGGCTGTCGGTGACCAAGGACACCCGCACGGTCCTGGACGCCCGTGAGGCCAAGCCGGTGTCGCTCACCCCACCGGATCCTGACGCTACGTCCAACGGCGCCTACGCCTCGTACGTGATGCGCGCGGCCGGGTCGAGTCTCGCCGTGGGCGTCCTGAACGGCAGTGACGTCTCGCGGCTCAGGATCGCCCAGTCCGGCGGCGCGGCCTCACCCGCCGCCGGTTTCGAGGCCCAGGTCGGCGCCACCTTCAGCAAGGGCACCGGCACCGCGTACGACCTGTTGTACACGAGGTCCGGCTCGTTCTTCGACGGCTTCTCGCACACGACGAGTACGAGCGAACTCGCGCGCGCGGACATCGCCGTGGGCGCTCCCGCGGCGGGCAAGACGGGCAGCGTCGGGGCCGTCTGGTACTCGCCGGTCGGCGAGAGCTACAGCGTCCCCGCCGCCGACTTCGCCCTCCCGGGCAGCCAGCGGCACTACGTCACCGTGCCCAAGGGCTACACCTGGGGCTTCGACTTCGTACAGAAGGGCGCGGACGGCGGCCACGAGACGTTCCAGAGCAGTGCGGACCGGACGTACCGGGCCGGACGGAGCTACTCGGAGACCTTCAACACCGGTGTCTTCGGGCCCAGCCTCGGCGAGGGGCCGGGCGGCGGAGGTGTGTCGCGTCTCGGTGACGACATCGCGATATGCCTGCCGCAGTTCGCGGACGGCTCCGGCCACCTCGGCGACTCCGTGACCGGGACAGGCAAGGTCACCCTCACCTCGGGCGGTGTCCCCTACGTGTACAGCACAGCGACCGCCCTGGCGCGGAAGTACCTGCGCTGCCGGTCCGTCACCACGCTCCCCGCGGCACGGCAGTCCTACCGCCTCACCACGGACTTCTCCCGGCCGGCGGAGGTCTCCGGGCTCAGCAGCCGGGTCAGCGCCTCCTGGACGTTCGTCTCCGGCCGGGTGTCCGGTACGCGGGAAGCCATGCTGCCGCTGTCCTCGGTCCGCTTCGCTCCCGAACTGACGTCCACCGGCACCGCGAAGGCAGGCACCCGCCTGACGGTGCCGCTCGTCGTCGAGGGCGCGGCGGCCACGCGGGGAGTGAAGGCGCTCGCGGTCGAGGTCTCGTACGACGCGGGGACCACCTGGCGGAAGACGGACGTCCGTTCCTCCGGGAGCACGCGGCAGGTGACTCTGGCCCACCCCTCGGACGCCGGGTCCGTCTCCTTCCGAGCCCGTCTGACGGACAAGGGCGGGAACACGCACACGGTGACGATCATCGACGCGTATCTCCTGACGCGCTGACCGCACGGCGCGCCGGCCGAGAGGTGGTGACGTCCGGCGGTGGATGAGAGGAGGGTGTCCGGCATCGGCGTGCGACAACCGATGAACCGGACACCCTCCTGACCGCCCGGCGGACGGTCAGTCACCCCCGGAGATACATCAGGAACCCAGGCTCTGTCGTCCAGCGCAGGTGCCAGGTGAGCTTGTCGCTGTCAATTCCCCCGAACTGTGGAGTCCTTCCGATACAGCCAGTCCCGTGGGGTTCCATGGCAGAACTGCAGGTTGCGGCCCTCTCCGGCGGACTCGGTGGACAGCAGCACCGGCGCCTGATCCCGGAAGGACGCCACCGCCGCTTCCTTGCCCCGGCGCGAGAGGCTGCCGTGGTAGACCGACCGCCGCCTGGACGCCCTCGCGCTCCAGCCGCGCGGCGAGCGTGTCCAGGGTCTGCCGGAAGGCGGTGCACACGAGCTTCAGCGACACCCAGCAACAACAGTCACTGGATAACGAACGTGCAAGGGAGCGAACACCACCGCGCGGTCGCCGTCGACGGCAGGGCTCGCCCGGGCGGACTCGCGTCACGCGGCCGGCGGCGGGCCGGCCGGGCGGGCTCAGACGATCCAGTGATCGGACGTGCCGTCACCGCACAGGGCGATCTCGAGCCGTGCGTCGTTGCCCGCTCCGGGCCCGCCGAGCGGGTGCAGACACATGTCGTTGCTGACGACGTTACGGATCCAGTTCGTCCCGTCCCCTCGCGGGTCGAGCCACCATCGCTGGTTGTCACCGGTCGCCGCGCAGGGGGACTCGGCGATCTGCGAGCCCAGCACCCCCGGACCGGAGTTGGGCAGGTCCATGCACAGCCCGTCCTTGACGTTGCGGATCAGGAAGAGGGGCGCGTTCTGGGGTCCGCCTTCCTTGGCCACGACGTCCAGGGTCCACAGCTGGTTGTCATTGGCCGAGTTGTCGCACGGGTACTGGTTGACCGCCTTGCCGATCTCGCCCTTGCCGAAGCCGGGGACGTCCCCGCAGAGGCCGGTTCCCGCGTTCTTGAGCACGATGGTCTGCGCGCTGGAGCGGCCGTTGGCCCACTGTCGGAGCTTCTCGGCCGGGGTCAACTGCTTGACCTCGGGCTTGACCTCGGGCTTGACCTCGGGCTTGGGCTTGGGCTTGTCCACGGCACGCTTATTTGACGCGCTCGGCGACGGCGTGAGCGGCGGCCGGACCACCGGCGCGGCAGGCTTGTCCTTGCCCGGCTTGGTGGAAGGGGACGGCGACTTGGACTTGTAGGAGCCGGGCACGGCGGACCGCTCGGAGTCCAGGACCGTGCCGGCCGCGTTCTCGGACCGGGTCGGGCGTTTTCTGTCGTCGTCCTGCGCCGACACGAGGAACGGAACCGCGATCAGTAGCGCGCCGACTATCGCCGCCGCGGCCAGCATCGGCTTCTTGGGACCGTTGTGGTGCGTACCCTCCCGGGTGCCCGCGCCCGCGCCGCCGCTGCCCTGCGCCGCCTCCGCGGTGCCGGCCCCGGCCGACGCGCCGACGGTGGACACGGTCGCCACGGCGGCGGTCCCGGCACCCGAGGTCTCCTCCCCGGCCGCCGCCGCGACCGGCTGCCCGGTGGCGGTCCGGGCGCCCGAACCGGCGTCCGCGCCTTGGGCGCTCTGCCGGCTCGCGCTGTCTCTCTCCGAGGTCTCCTCCCGGGCGCCGTCGCTGTCGGTGCTCCGGCCGACGGTACCCTCGTTCTCGGCCTCCTTGCCCTGGGACTCGTCGCTCGCGGCCGCCGTGTCCGCGGCGACCTTGCCCTGAAGCTGATGGTCCGCGGCCGCCATGCTCTCGTTCTCCGGGCTCCCGGCCCGGCCTCTCTTGGACTCGGCGTCCCCCTTCAGAGCACCCGGTGCGGGCACCCTGGGTTCCCCGCCGCCCGGGGCCAGGGCGTCACCCGGATCCTCGGCCGCTCCCGGCATCGACACCGCCCGGCGGATCGCCACCGGGGACGAGTCGGACGTACTGGGCGGCGTCGGGCGTGCGCGGTTGGAAGGATCATGCTGACGTGTCATGCGACTCCCTTACTCATGTCTGCGGTGCGGTGTCGTGTCACGGCCCGGCGCCGGTGCCCCCGGCGCAGCGGTCCGGCCACCGGCCGGTGCCCTCCGGGGCAGAACGCCCGCGCACGACGTCGTCCCATCTGGCGAGCGCGACACGGTCCGCTTCGGGATCGGGCCTGTTCGCCGTGTGAGGAGCGGTCAGTTCACACAAGAAGATCTGTGGGGCCGAGTCACCCCGGCGTACGTCCAGGACCCGGAAGAGGGTCCCGGGCACGAACACCACTTCCTCGGGGCGCCACCGTCCCCGGACAGCTGCCGGACGCGCCTGCCGGTGACCGAACGGCGCTGCGGCGCCGGACGCGCGGCGGGAGCAGAAGCGGATTCCGGGCCGGGGACGCTGACGGGAGCGGCCGGTCGACCGGGCGCGGGCGTGGCGGGCTCCGCAGGGCCGGCGGGCGCCCCTGCTGCCGAGGACCGGTCGCCACGACGCCTGACGAAGGCACCCCCCAGCGGCTCACCCCTGACTCCCCCTGTCGGCCGGAGCCTCCGCGGTTTCAGCCGGTTCCGGAGAATCGGACGGCTCCTGAAATTCGATCGGCTCCGGTAGATCAACGGTCTCCGGTAGATCAGACGGTTCCGGAAGGTCGGACGGTTCCGGAAGGTCGGACAGGCCCGCCGGCGACCCATCCTCCGTCGTGTCCCCCACCCGTACGGCCTGGATGTACGGCGCCCTCTCCTCGCCCGACTCGCTCACGCTCGTCGGCCGCGGCTCACCGCGCTTCTGGGCCGCGATCTCCTCGATCAGCGCCTCGGTCTCCATGATCATGCCGGCGGGGCCGGTCGGGTTGACGTAGAGGGCATGTCCGTCAGGAAGCTGTTCGACCAGGTCGGGGACCGGGATGAGCCGGGCCGCGAACGCCCCGACGACGCGGTGATACGCGGCCGAGGTGAAGACGGGGATCACCGGCCCGCCCTCCGACGACCGCACGGGCAGCGGCTCGCCGTCGGGGCTGGTGAGCACCGCGACCTTGGCGGCGGCCAGCGTACGGAGGACGTCCTCGGCGGGGCCGTATCCCGTGACAGCGAGCTGGATGGCGGATTCGACGGGGTCGGTGGGTGTCGGCCAGCCGAGAGCCTCCGGGGAGGGGCGGTACTCCTCGCTGTCCTCCCACGCCACGATCTCGCCCGTGGAGTCCGCGCGCCATCGGCCGGGAATCGCCCAATCCGGCGGCACGCCGTCGCCGGACCAGGCCGGGTCGGGCACGCTCACCCACTGGTCGGGCAGCCGCCGGGCGGCCTCGACCACTTCCGGGGGCGGTTCGGGCATCGGTTCTGCCCCGCCCTCCGTATCATCGTCGGCTTCCCCCGCGACGGCGCGCGTGGTGGCGAACGGTTCGTACACCGGTATCGCCCCGGCGTCGTCAGCGGCGGGGAACGGCTCGGGCGGAGGGGGCATCTCCGGGACGGGCCCGTCGTCGTATTCAGTCACCGGCAGCCACTCCAGAACCAGAAGACACGGTTCATCCTTTTCAAACTCACCCTCATCAGTTAACAGTCTGATGGCGCAGAGCACTAACCGGGGGCCCGCTAAGACGACTTGACGGGGTGGAGAGCATGAACGTCGCATGGCACGACAGGTCCATGGCCCGGTCCGAGGACGACATTGTTCCCGGCCGGGTCCAGCAGCGCGATCCTGAGCTCCAGTTCGTACGCCACGAGAGACGCCAGTGCTTCGAGGAAGACGCTGTGCGCCACTTCCGCGTTCCCTCGCGCGAGCAGCAAGCGGAACTGCTGCATGCGTTTCAGCCCGGCGTCTCCTACGGACAGGAGATCACCCCGGAGTACCGCAGGGGAATCAGGTACGGCGTGAGGCGCTCGCCGCCACATCGTCCAGCGCCTCACTCCACGGCCCCGGCCGGTTCATCAGCAGCCGTACGTGGTCGACGGGCTTCAGCCCGCTGCCCTGGACCGGCACGGACCCGTTGAGGACCATCTGGAGAGCGGCTCCCCCCTCCAACGTGATGCCCAGAGCGTTCAGTTCCGCCATCGTGACGACGTCGTCGGGTGCGAGGTGCGGGGGGTCTTCGGGCAGGTCCTCGGCGGTGACCAGGGCGGCGATGAGCCGGCGTTCGTCGTCCGTACGGCTGACGGGCGGGACGATCGGCGCCACCGCCGCGTCGTGGGCCGTATCGGCGCCGAGGCTCAGCAGTCGCTCCACGGCGTCATCGAGCCGCCGCCGCCGCGCGGCGGTCGCCTCTTCCCAGGCGTTGTGGAGCCTCGTGTCGTCGTCGCTGTTTCCCTCGCCCGATGCCATGCGCTGATCAAGGAGCGCGAGGGTACGGGCGGCCTCGTTGAAGGCGGCGAGCGCGTCATCGTGCTCACCGCGCGCGTCGGCGATCGCGGTGTCGACCGTGAACGGGTCGATGGTGTCGGCCGGGTCCTGGGCGGATTCCTCGCCCTGCGCGGTACCGCCGCCGAAGGCCTCCCCCGCGGCGGACCGGCCCCAGGCCCGGGCACTCTGATACCGCGGGACCAGCGAGAACCGGGACAGCTCCAGATCGACGCCCATCGTGCCCGCCGCCGAAAGGAACAGGAACTGCAGAGCCACCGGCAGCGGGGGGACGAGCTGCCCGTTGGAGGCGAAGTGCGAGCCGATCGCGATCCGCAGATCGCGCCACGTCAGCGGGGACTGGATGCCATGGGCCGCCCGGGTCCGCTCCAGCGCCCAGAAACCCTGCAACAGCGCCTCGAACGCCGCCGTGTCGTTCTCCAGCATCGGTCCGTAGACCAGCCGGATCGCCCGCACCCACCGCAGCACATCCGGAGCGCGGCCCCGCTCGCCCGTCACCCGCTCCGCCAGCCGGCCCAGCTCAGCGGTTGACGGCTCAGGACGGAAACCCACCCACCGGTCACCCTCCACCAGTTGCAACCGCGGCCCCAGATCACCGTCCCCCGGGACGAGAACCGGCTCCAGCCCACTCTCCGTCGCCCACCCCCACCGGGCCAGACCGTTGACCAGCACCTGACCCGCCGACGGAACCTCCAGCGGATCATCCACCGGCGGACCCGCCAGATCCACCCCCGTCACCAGCACCGGGGACTCCGGCGGCAACGCCGTCAGATCACCGTCCACCGCGAAGAGGAAATCCACGATCCGCGCATAGTCGAATACCGCGTCGGTGCCATCCGACAACGCCAGCGCGGCACCCCCAGCATCACCACGAAGCCCGACCAGATACGCCTTGTCGAACGGCAACGGCTGCACCGGACTCTCCAACGGCACCGGTCCCTGCCGCACCCAGGTGAACCCCTCCGCCTCGGGCAACAACCCGTAGGCATGCCGACGAGCGTCCTGCCAGTCCTGGACCGGACGCGAGGACACCCCCACCGGCTTCCTGTCCGCATCCCGGTGCTTGACCACCATCACCCGGTCCACCAGGACACGCGACCCGTCCAGCGCCACCAGCTCCGACACCCACGGCAACACCGGCGGCGTCAGCGCGGGATCGGCCAGAACGTCCAGAGCGGCCCATGCCCGCTCGACAAGTGTGCGGTACTGCGGCTGGAGCTGCGGGGGAACGGTATCGAGAAGGCCGGCGGCCTCGTCGACGGCTGTCCGAAGTGCCTGGTGCACGGGATCGGGCAGCGGGGTACCCAGGGCGTAGGCGCCCAGTGCACGGGCGATCCGCTGACTGTCCCCCGTGGACATCAGCTTCCAGGGCTCGCCTTCGGCCTGCGGCAGACCCGCCATCAAGGCCAGGTGCACGAAGTGGGCGAGTCCCCGCACCACCGGGTTGTCCAGAATCCGCACGATGGATTCGTTCAGGACGTCATCGGCCAGAGGGGCACGGTACGTAAGTGCCCGCTGGTACACCTCCCGGCTGAGCTTCGACAACTCGGCGACGGCACGCCGGATGTCCTCGGGGGTCATCAACTGACTGTCGTACGCGAAGTGCCGCAGTTCCGTGAGGACCAGCGGAATCTCCAGCCGACCGTCATCGGTGTCCAGGGTCGGATAGTCGTCCATGTCGACCATCTGCTTCTGCGTGACGACCTTGCCCTGGGAGGTGCGTCCCGTCAGTACGGAGGTCGTGTGCTCGCGGGCTGACGGCACATCACCGATGGTGGCGTCGAAGAACCCCGGGAAGAACGGCTTGTCCGGCGTGATGTCCTGGCGATAGTGCTCCAGCAGTTTCGCGAGGGTCATGGCGAGATGCCCGCTGATGCTGTCGTGGCGGGTGTTGAAGAAGTCCCGGGAGCGGGGCCGCAGAGCCCGCCAGATGCGGTCCATCGGATGGCGGGACGCCACCGCCAGGGCGTTCTTGGCCATGAACGCCGACGACGGGAGCTGGACGAGCATGGCGCCGACCGGCCTGGCAACGGTGTGCGCGTACGCGAACCGCAGGTAGCCCCAGATGTCATCGACGTCCGGGATGGACGAGAAGAAAGGAACGACAATCTCGGGTATGTCGCTCCGGCCGGTGAAGCGGCGCAGGAACTCCGCGGTGGCCCGCATCCCGAATAGCCTGCTCGCCGCCTCCAGCTTCTCGAGGGGGCCCGGCCACAGCCGGTCCACCGCCGCGTCCTGGAGAACACTCAGGCCCAGAGCGGGCATACCCGGGGTGGGCTGGACATAGGCGAGGTTCGTTCGGACCGGAGTCGGGCCGACCACGGCCTTGTCACCCAAGTCGGTGGTCTTCCAGCCGTCCTGAGCGGGGAGAAGATCGGCGAGAGCCATCGGTACGGCGGTACGGGGATCGTCCCTGCTGTCAAACGCCCGCTCCACCCTCGCAAACCGCGCCATCGTCTCCTCCGGGTCCTGCCTCCGCTCTCCCGGAAGCACCCGCATCGGCTCGATGACGATCTCTCCGATGAGGTAGCCGCGCCATTGGGGCATGGGCTCTCCCGGTGCCAGCTGGGGGGCCGCGAGGTGCAGCCGTCCGTCGGCGGTCAGCCAGAACCTGGCATGATCAGTAACGATCTTGAAACCGGGGGCGGTGGCCAGCACCTGCTTGGGGGGAACGTCGCCGACCCCGCTGATGACGAACCTCTGACGCTTCTCGACTTCGAGGCCGAGGGCGCCGTAACGGCGCCCGGTCGCCGCGTCGAGCACCGTGTGCACCGCGGAATCCGACTGAGCGAACACCGGCAACGCGCCCGCCGCCACAGGCCCGGCGGGGTCGATGGCCTGCCCGGCGGGATCGATCACCACCGCCCGCGCATCGGACGCCGCGACCGCCGGCGGGAGAGCCGACACCTGGCCGTCGGCACCCGCCGACACGTCCACCCACACCACGCCGTCCGGCCCGCCGAGGTTGTACGCCGCCCACGCATGCCCCAGCGCGTCGCCCTGACGCCGCGCCAGAACGAACGCCGCGGCACCCGGCCCCGCCGCCGCGACCGCGTCCGACACCGCACCCCACGACCGCACCCCACGCCACCCTGGACCCACCACCAGCGACGCCGCCGCCGAGTCCCGGCCCACCACCGAATCGTCCAGTGCGATCGCCGGACGCACTCCTCGCGTATACAACTCGTCCCGCAACGCCCCCAACAGCACCAGACAACGCTCGACGGACAGGCCTACCGCCTGCCCCCGGCCCGCCACCCGGCCCACCAACCCCGTCAACTCCGCACGGCCGAGCACCCGAAGAGGCCCGCGGGCAGCCGCCAGAGCGTCGTGAGCGGGCGTCCGTAGCGCGCTCGAACCCGCCTCGTCCGGGCTCTTGCCTTCACCCAGTCGCGTGTCCGGACCCGTGAGCGGGTCCACGTCCGTGAGCGGGTCCGTGACGGTGGCAGGGTTCGTGACCGGGTTCGTGGCAGAGGCCGGGTGCTTGACGGCGGCCTGGTCCACGACCGGGGCGGCGTCAGTGCCCGCGTCCTTGCTCGGGTACGCCCCCGGTCGCTCCTCGAAAAGGGTGGCTTCCTCTGCGTAGCGGCTTCCGGAGAGATCCTGCTCAGAGCTCAGGGACTCTGTGTCGCTGTCGAACGTGACGTCGGTGTCGGTGTCGGTGTCGAAAACACTGTCGGTGTCGGTGTCGGTGTCGGTGTCGAAAACACTGTCGGTGACGGAATCGGTGTCGGTGACAGATGCGGTGTCAGTGACAGCTGCGGTGTCGGACGCGACATCGACAAGGGTGTCGGTGTCGAGATCGCTGTTGGTGACGGAATCGGCGACGTCTTCGCCGGCGGGGTCGTCGAAGAGTTCGTTGGTGACCGGCGCGGCCGCGGAAGCCGCGACGGTGGACGGCGGCGGTGCGGGACGTGCGAAGTCCCAGTACTGCGTGCCCGGGGCGGGGTCGGCTGTCATGACGATGACACTCTTACCGGTAGCGGGATCGGCGTACCGGTCCACGGAGCCCTTGGGCGATGCCACGGGCCGCGCGAGCGCCGTACGGCTGCTCATGGCCGTCGCCAGGTCGAGGCTGCTGCCTCCGTCGCTCGATGTGAGCAGGGTGACCTGTGAGTTCGGCGGGCGCCTCGACAGGTACGGGTCGAGGATGAGCAGTTCGGCGAGCTCGTCAGCGGGTACGCGGGTGGTCGAGCCGTCCGGCCAGGGCATGTCGAGGTAGTCGTGCTCTCCGTTGCCCAGGATGAGGAACGGGTCGGGCTTCGCGGGGTCCGTACCGGCTCCCGCCGCCTTCCCGGGGAAGCTGTGCTGTGAGCGGCCGCTGACCGACGCGTCGAGGCCACCGTCCAAGGACACCACGAAAGAGCCGGTTTCCATGGCGGGCTGAGGGCCCTCCCCGGTCCAGTCGCGGCCGATGACCTCTCCGCGGGATCCAAGGAGCAGGGTGCCCGCGGAGAGCGCGCCCTTGAACGCGAGGTGGTACGCGCCGAGGGCGGCAGGGTTGTGGACGTCCCGTCCCGCGACCGCCGCCGACACCATCAGCCACACCAGTTCCGCGCGCCGTGCCGCGTTGAACGGACCGGCGGATGCGCTCACGTGCAGCACCTTGTTGGCCAGGGCGTTCAGGGAGTTCAGGTCGGGGTTGACGGACAGGGCCTCGTACGCCTCGACCAACGCCCACAGCACCCGTTCCCGGTGCGCGTTGGTCACCACGGAATTGGCGGGCAGGCTCAGGAGCTTCGCCACCCGCTGGTCCGCACCGAGAGGGTCTTGCTGCTGCTGCTGTCGCAGCAACTGCACGGCCCCTACCAGCGAGGGGAGGGACGTGGTTATTTTGGTGCCGGAGGGCGCGACGGCCGCCGCGAGGAGCAGAGCCTTGACCGCGTCCGGCGTCGGCTTGTTGGGCTTGCCGTTGACAACCGGTGGCAGGCTCGCGTGGCTCAGAGCGGCACGGTTCAGCAGGTCCAGCCGGAACATGCCCAAGCGGCCGAAGTGCCCGGGTTCGGCCCGGCGCAGCTTCTCCAGGGCGCCGATACCGCGCAAGAGCGACTGGTACTGACCGGCGGGGTCGTCCTTGTCGTTCTCGACGGACACCTCGAACGTCAGGCGCAGGGCCCGGACCAGCCGCAGAGTCGTCGCCCTGACCTCGGGCGAGGCGGCACCCCCCGAAGTGTGCAGACCGGCGATTTCGGCCAGCTTGTCCAGCTCCGCGCCGTACGGCTCCGGGCGCAGTTCACGCCACTTACGCGGCCGGAGCGTCGGATCGGTTTCGATGACGTGGAACATCTTATGCGAGTTGAGGCCGGAAGGCCGGTCAACGGCGAAGACGGTATGCGCCGTCTCGTTCGCGGTCAGCTGGGCAGGGGAGACGGTCCCCAGCGGATCGTAAACGAAGGGATCGGGCTTGCCGGAGTCCACATACGGGAAGCCGTCCGCCTGGGCGTCTGCCCAGCACACCATGGTCACGATCACGTCTTCGGGGGTCAGCCGCCGTATGCTCGGGCGTCGTTTCAGGAAGGCTCCGTGCTGCGTTCCGTCCAGGAGCACCTTCCGGCCACCGCGGACTCGTGCGCTGATCGCGTTGGCTATGCCGTGCGTCGAGTCGAAGTACGCCTTCCGGCCGAGCCATGGCACATCCTCCGGCGCGCTCACCGGCGTCATCGTGAGGGGATCCGCGGTAACGAACTTCGTGATCTGGGGAAGGTGTCTGTAGCTTTCCCGCATCGTCAGGTCGGCGTCGTCGAAGGCGACACGGCCGTGGGTGTTTCCGTCGAGCGCGAGAGTGGTGGTTTCGATCTCGCTGTCCGGGATGACCTCGCCGGTGATGGTGCGGACGGAGCCGCCCTTGGCGGCTTCCAGGTCTTCCTCCCGCAGATCACCGGGCCGGGCGCCGATCCAGTGGCCGACCGGCTGTTTGGCCCTCCTTCGGTCGGCCACCACGATCTCGCTGTGAAGGCCCGAGGTGGGGAGCGCCTTCACGACACGGGTGTGCGCCCACACCGTCCTGCCCAACTTCATGGCGGCCTTGCGGGGCAGTTCCAGGCCCTGGGCACCCGCGCCCGGTATCACCAGCAGCAGGGGGACGTTGGCCGGAAGGCCCGTCAGGGACCGGTCCATGGCCATGAGCGCGATGAACTCGTCCATCGGGACCCGCCGTGGTGAGGAGAAGCCCGGCAGGGCCATCATGACGTGGTCGTGTCCTCCTTCGGCCACCACCACGTAAGGGCTGGGGAGGCTGGGCTTCGGCCGCCAGGGCGCCGCGTTGGGCTGCTGCTGGAGCTTCCGCTGCGGCTGCGCCGGATCCGGCTCCTCCCTGACGTGGTACGCCCGTGTCTCCACGTCCTTCACCGGGCTGCCCGTCCAGTTGACGCCCGTGGGCTTTCCGTCCTTCGAGAGAATCCTGGTCGCGGACGTGAACGCGCCGCGCTTGACCAGGTAGTAGAGCCCCAGCTCCGTCAGGCTGTTCGCCCGGCCGGCCGCCATCGCCTCATTCACGATCGCGTACAGCTCTCGGCGCTGCCCACTCCCTACCGGATCATTCGCCGACAGGTGCAGGATGCGGCGGACGAGGAGATCCGGGTCGAACAGACCCTCGCGCACCGCCGGGTCGGAGTCCGCCCGGCGCAGGACGTCCAGCCGCTCCACCGCTTCCGAGAAGCCCGGCCGGGTGACCTCGACCGTCACCTGATTCCGCTGGTCCGCGCCATCGCTCCGCCCGTCCCGTACGTCCGCGGTGATCGCGAAGTCACGCGCGTCGACGGTTCTGCCTCCGAGGCGCACGTCTCGTTGGGCCCGCGTCAGGAACGTACGCATGGTGCCCTGGAGCGCGCCGATGACGGCGTTCGCACGCGCCTCGGCCCCGCCGCCACGCACGATGACCTTCGCTCTGAACAGCGAGAGACCGGCCAACACGTCCCGCAGCCCGGCGTTCGCCATCCGGCGTCCCAGATCGACGACGTGGGCGCTCTCCGCCGGGTCGAGTCCCGAGGAGCCCTCCGCGAAGATGACAGCCGACCGACTCGGCAGGATCTCCAGCGGCGTTGTGCCAGGCGTGAGACTCGCTGTTCCCGAGGGGCCGGCCCACGGCCCGGTGCCGGCCTGCGACGTGGAACCCGACGGCGCGTGCTGGCCCGGACCCGCGTTCATGACGAGATCGGCGCTTGGATCGGGAAGCCGACCGGGCGTGCCGTTCGTCACGAGATCGGCGGGGCCCGAGTCGTCAGTCGTGGAAACGGCGTCGATGCTGTCGGACGAACTATCCGACCGTACGTGGGCGGTCGGAGCGTCGGTGACGGCCGGTCCGTTGACCGCGGCCGGAGCGTCGGTGACGGCCGGTCCGTTGACCGCGGCGTCGGTGACGGCCGGTTCGTTGGTGATCAGCCCGGCCGATGCGGCGTCGGACGTCTGAGGAGTGGTGGCACTGGGCCTCAGGCGCGGGGGCCGATTGCGAAGCCAGTCGAGATGCTGGCCCGGGCCGGCGGTCACCACGATGACGCGCTTACCGTTCACGGGGTCGTCGTGCAGGCCCGCAGGAACGGTCGGCGAGAAGACGATTCGCGCGGTCGCCTCGCGGCGTGCGGGGGCCTTCGACATGCCCCGGCTGCCGGTGGCCGCGTTCGACACGACCATCGCGATCGGGTTGTCGGCGTCACGGACGTTCAACCACGAATCCCGGGTGAGCAGTTCGGCGATCTCCTCGGGGGGTATCCGGCGGGTCGAGCCGTCCGGCCAGGGCATGTCGATGTGGTCGGGGCCGCCGTCCGCCAGCACGAAGTACGGGACGGCCCCTCCCGGCACCTGGTCGGCTTTCTCGGGGTTCCATGGCGTGTACTGCGAGGCGTCCGCGCCGGATGCCGCCTCAAGAGTGCCGTCGGGGGAACGCAGGTAATACGCCGTTTCCAGGGGCATCGTGGATCGCTTGCGGGTCCAGTCACGTCCCCGAGCCGCGCTGCCGGGCGTCTTGATCAGCGTGTCCGGGGAGAGCATGCCGTTGAGTTCCATGTGGAACGCTGCGAGGGCGATCGGGTTGTGGACGTTTCGTCCCGCTGCCGACGCGGCCGCGATCAGCCACACCAGTTCCGCGTGGCGCACGTCGTCGTACGGGCCGGGGGAATCGCCGAGGTGCAGCACCTTGGCGGCCAGGGCCTCCACATCGGGGGTCG